>NZ_BMFQ01000001.1 GCF_014638915.1 Xanthomarina arctica
ACAATGTTGACGAGATCTATAGTCTCTGCGTATATATTAACCTTATTCCTCTCTTTTGTGCTTTCTAATTTATATGCCTTAATTTAGTGTTTTTATTAAAATGCTAACTTAAGAAGTATATAAAACATAGCTATTATAGTCTTTATCAAAGGTTTCTGTGTATTTGCGAAGACCGCCAAACTTTTAAATTTGGCTTTTAGTAAAATAAAGATAAAAAGAAAAATTTAAAAATTCGGCTCGTGTATAATCCGAAACGATAGCGTCTTTTTACACGCTACGTTTCATATACTAGACGTTGTGCTTCATTACCAGAAACCGCTAATCAATGATAAAATTCTTTAGAAAAATTAGACAAAATATGATTAGGGACAACAAAGTAGGTAAGTATTTATTCTATGCAATTGGAGAAATTGTACTTGTGGTTATTGGAATTTTAATTGCATTAGCAATAAATAATAATAACGAAAAACAAAAAACTAGAGCAAAGGAGCTTAACTATTTATCAGGAATTAAATCTGATATAAATCTTAATTTAATCGAACTCAAAACTTATATCACAACCAGGGAAACATCTGTCAGTTCTGCTGAAAATATGCTAGAGTTTTTTAATAATAAAAAAGAAGTCACCCCAGATAAATTTAATTTTAATAGTTTAAATGTACAAATTTGGTATCCTTTCAAAAAGAATGATAATACGTATCAAGAACTAATAAACTCTGGAAACCTTGCTATTATATCCAATGATTCAATTAAGGATATACTCATAAATTCACAATTGGGTTACAAGCAAATAACCTTTTTAGAAACTCATATGCAATATGATTTTGAAAACTACATTTACCCCATATATTTCAGTACAACAGACCTTGAATCTGATATTTCAAACTATACTTTTCAAGTATCGAACGGAACAGATGGTGTAAGAACAGAACTCTCTAAAGAAAAGATTGAATTATTATTAAAAAACCAAACATTTAAAAATGGCTTTGTACTTTCCATCTTTAATAATGAAAAGCTTATTACTGAATATAAGAATATGATCTTTATGACCGAAAAATTAATTAAATTAATTGATTCAGAATTAATAAAAAACAAATAACGAAAGCACAAACCGCTAACCAAAAGGATTCCCGCTTACTCGGAAATAAATATGATAAAATTCTTTAGAAAAATACGTTACGACCTTATGGAGAAAAATAAAACTAGAAAGTATTTAAAATATGCTTTTGGAGAAATAATACTTGTGGTAGTTGGAATTTTAATCGCATTAAGTATTAATAATTGGAATGAAAATCGAAAACATAATCAATCGATAAAAATATCAATAACTTCTCTTAAAAATGACTTAAAAAAAGATACAATTCAATTAAAAATGGATATTCAAGGAATTCAATTGGACTTTGATATGCTTACTAATTTCAAAATAAGATTGTCAAGTCCTAATGCAACCATCGACACATTAAAGCACATAGCAAGATATGAATACCTACCTTTCTTTGATCCCAGTAATGAAATAAATAGAAATACAATAGTTTCCTTGTTAAGCACAGGAAATATGGATTACTTTAATGAAAACCTAAAGTCTAAAATTTTGAGTCATAATTCAGAGCAACTGAAATTATTAAAAGTTATGGATCAAAATATTTCAATATTTTTAGATTCACAATATGGTCAAGGAATTGTGATGCAAAGTGAGAATCCTAATCCTATGATGAAATCTTCAGTAATTAAGGGCCCACTCTTGGAAAAGTATTGGAAAAATAAGGATGACAATTTATTTCTTGACACAATGCTCTCAAAATTATCTGGAAAATTGTTAATGGATAATATTCTTCTTTGGGCTAAAGAAGATTTATTAGAAAAAACAAATGCAATGATTGAGTTTTTAAATAATTGGGAAATAGAAAATGATTGAATTAATTTATAAAAAATAACGAAAGCACAACAACGTGTATAATCAATCGCTTGTTCTGTGTGTACTCGGAAAATCCTGCGGATTTTCTTCTGGTTCGTTTTCTTTTACTAATTTAGTTGCTAGCCAACGCAACTAACCATACACGAACACGTTGCCAGTAATTATGAAAAAACTCTTGCTCCTAATTTTAATCCTTACTTTTAATTTAAGTTTTAGCCAAATAGAAGAACTTAAAGGTAAATGGATTTCTGAGCAAAATGAAGCTATTTCTATTATAGATACACTTGATTCATTCAATGGTATTATGAGTGAAACTAAATATGACTATTTTCTATTAAAAATAAAGTCAGATACATTAATTTTTAAACCTTGGCATAATTCATCAGACAATAATATTCAAAATAGATTTGAGTTAAAACTAATTGATGTTAATATAAACTCACTTACAATTCAACCGATTTCAAAGCTCTCAATTGATTTCTTTAAAAAGGAAGAACCAATAACTTTTATCAACCAAAAGCAAATTATCGACAAATCTTTTAAGTTTGAGAAACTGATTTTCCACTCTTCATCCTGTTTTGGTACTTGTCCTATTGTTGACTTGGAAATTTCATCAAACAGAAAGCTTAAATTAACTGGAGACTATTACGTAGAAAACTCCAAAAGAAAAGACAAAGAACGTTCAGGAAGCTACATTGGAGAATTAACAGAAGAAGAGTACAACAAATTAATAGATTTAATCATTAAGTCAAGAATTACAACCTATAAAGACACAGATAAAAACGCTAACTTTTGTTGTGATGGTTCTATAAAAACTTTCGTTGTTTATCATAACGGCATTCGAAAATATTATAAGGCAATGATTTCTCCTCCTCTACTTGACGAACTTATTTCATTTTTACAGACTATCGACCAAAAATCCATATTAACGAAAACAACAGATGAATTTGAATTTGAAAAATAACTACTGGCAACACTGTATATAAAAAAATGCGTAGTTTAGTGCTAAACCAAAGGAAAGTGCGTACTTGCTTTCATCCGATTTTCGTTCCGAAAATCCTCTGACACAAGCACGCACTTTTCATATACAAAACCGTTACCTGCAATTAGAACGAACCTATGAAATAATGAAATACATAATTGAAATTTGCGTAGCAATAGACATCGCAATATTAGGTATAGCTTATCCTATAATTGTAGACAAAATCTCGAACATAGGAGATAAATATAACTCCAATTATCTTTCTGAATTATTTAATAAAGAATATCCACAAAGGAGGCTTAAATATTTAGATATTTCCACATTTAAATTCACTCTCTATTTTAATATTTTTTTATTCATTTTTTTAATTCTTGACTTACCTCCTTTATTCAAAACAAATATTTCTATAATTGACAACTTAATTGGCAATTCTGCTGAGATTCTAATATTACTATCTACGATAATTTTAACTATTCAATTCTTCATTTGGCTTGATAAGGTTATGCTTTTCAATGGAAAACCGACTACTCTATTAAAAAAAATAATAGCTAAATACAACAAATTCAAAAATGATGATGACATTCAAAAAAAATATCATTTAAAAACAATTAATGAATTTTCTTTTTTTGCACTAAATAATTCAAATAATCCCGATAAACATCTTCAAAAAACATTAGTCGATTTTTATTATTTTGAGTTTAAAAAAAATAGAACAAACTATAATAATGAAATACAAGGATTAGAATACCCAAATGAATTATATGAATTTGTTTATGATTTATGTTCTTCTGTAGTCAGAAAAGATAACGTGCAAATACCAGTTTTAGAGCATAGAGCTGTTAGTAGTTGGTGGATATTAGGAGAAAGTTTTGATGAAATTCCAATATCAGAAAAGACATATAATTGGTTATGGCGAAATATTATTACAATTAGTAAAAAAGAAAAGTACATACGAAGTCATTGGAGTACTGCTCATCAATATCTCTCTCATAGATTAAGACCAATATTGGAAGATTATGAGTGGAATGCACAAGAAGAGTTAATAACAAAAAACAAAGATGAAGTAGAAAAACGCAGAAAAGAAAGACTAGTGTTTTTAGAATTTCATTATGCATTAGGAGGTTTATTACTTCATAAAAAGTTATATAAAACAATAGATTATATTTTAAATTACACGCAATCTGTACCTCCAAGCTATGAGTTATTACCTGAAACAATGACCGATATTTTTTATTGGTTTGAAGAATTTAGGAATGAATTTAAAAGAGATAAACCTGTTGATATTAAATACTATTTCCCAGAATTAGATAATTATGGAAATAGTGGTAAAATTACATATAGGATATCTAGTTATATTGTTTTACTATTTATTAGACAATTTTCACGAAATAAGCATCTTACTTATCAAAATTTCACATCACTTCCTGAATTACCAGAGAATATTTTAGAATTAAACAATTGGTATGACGGTTTATCTTATTTTGAAAAATGCTTAGAGGATGTTACCCAAAACCACGAATTATTGTCAGAAACAAATTTTTCGGACATTGTAAAAACAAAAAAAACTGAAATGTTTGATTTTGTTTACAAACTAAAAGAAAATATAATTGAAAAAATTGGAGCTGAAAAACTAAATGCACCACTTTCGAAAGAAAAGATAAAAGACTTCAATGAAAAAACGAAAAATATAATAAATAATGCTTTCAAATTATATGATAATATATTTATTCCAATCGATAAAAAATCAAAAAAATCGGACTTAAAATTAACTGTAGCTGGAATAAACACGTTATTTTCCAAATCAGCGTTTACAGATAAAGATATACCAAACTTAAATTTTGACACAGTATTAGCAAGTCAAATATCTAATGGTAATATTAAGAGGTATATTCCAAACTCCTTTTTAATAGCAAGAACAAGAAGATACTTATTAAATTCGGACAATATAATTTCTGGTATTGAGAAACTTAACATAAATATTAATGATTATACTATTGTAGGAGTTAACATAAACGATGAGTTATCAAATAAATTAAGCAAATACAAAACAATACTGACAAATATCCCTTCTACACAGAACCAAATTCGTAACACATTATTCATACTCAAAACAAAAGATTTACCAAGTATTGAACATAGAGATTTAAGCGAAGAAGAAAAGGAAAAATTTGAATTGAAATTAATAGATGATAAACTGAAATTATATACTTCTGTTGTTGAATTAGAAAGTGAAGAGTTAAAAGAAAAATGGAAAGAATTGACAAATCCGAGAGATATAGAAGTTAATGTAAGAGTTACAATTGCATTCTTATCATTGATTATTTGGAAAAAAGATGTTGATGTAGTTCAAATAAATATCGAAAATAGATATAAAGAACAAGGAATTCCTACAGATATTAACGAAATAACACCATTTGAAGATAATAACTGCAGGTAACACCGTATATAATTTATTGCTGGCTTCTCGCCTACTTACGAAAGTCCTCGCGGACTTTCTTGGTTGGTAATTATTTACTAAATTAGTTACTTAAACCACGCAACAAACCATATACAACAACGTTGTAAAACACATAATGAAATGAAATTATATCTTTCAAAATCTCACTCTGATGATAACAGATTTTTTCCTAATCAAGGAAAATCAGGAATTATATTTTCATCGAAAGATGACATTTTAAAATTATGTGATTTTTTTGAGAAGATTAAAAATCATATCGAAAATAATGAGAATTGTCATATGCACTTCAGAGATAGTTTTCCAGAATGGAAAAAAGAAAAACATATTGACTTAGAGATTAATGTAGATAAGTAATTAAGTAAATTCAAATTGGACTCAATATTAAAATAAACTGATTTCCTTTATTTAAATGGATTTACTACATTTATAGATATAACATTTAATGAAAAAATTGTTCTAAAATGGAAGATTCCATGTCCCAAATAATTAAAGAGATTGCAAGCAATCTAGATTGCGGATTTGACAGTTATTACAATTCTAAAACCGATGAAATTGTGACTATTCCAAATTTCTCTAACTTTTCCGATGAAGAAGAATTTCTAGAAACCTTTAAAGTTGATTTGAAAAAGGTAACTAAAAATAAAGATGATTATATAAAAATTGGAGTTTTGGAAAGTTTTGAATCATTTAAAATCATGGAACTATTTGTCGATCAAATATCCGAAAAGCAATTAAAATATCAATTAGAAAAAGTTTTACATAACCAAAACCCATTCCAAAATTTCAAGTATTCCATTGAAAACTCTGATTATCGAAAATCATGGTTTGAATTTAAAAAAAATGAACTCGAAAAAATTGTCAAAAACAGATTAGACGATTAGAAAACAAAAACTTCTAGCAAAAAAAGCTTGTGTTATTTTTCGATTTTTTTTTTTGAATTTTAAACAACCTAAATCGAAAACACTCTTTTAAAAATTCTTTTAAATTTAAACCTAAAGTATCTATTTCAATGTTTTTTTTTGAAATACTTATTTTTAATAAAATTTTTGTGATTATTTCTGGCTTTTGAAAAAATTAATATAATTTCTGATAACTAAATATCACTTCATTTTTTTCTAAATCAAAATATGCTGTTTGACCAAGTTCATTAGGAGGACAATTTAAAACAGGTCTAAATCTTCCTCCATTATAATGAGCTTTAAAGTCAGCTAAATCTTGTTTTGTGGCTGCTTTTTGATTTTTAGGAGTAAACATGTTTATTAAAAGATTAGATGCAACATTACCTAAAGCAGCATTAGTTATGTCTGCCATATTTACTTTTGGTGCATCATATTTTTTTTCAGGCACTATTTCTTTTGGAGTTTTTTCAGTTGCAGGTAATTGTTTTAATTTTTTATTGGCATTAAAATTTGCAACTCTACATGACGTAGAACAAAATTTTTGTCTACCCCTTTTGGTTGGTTTATATTCTATCTGACAATAAAAACAAGTGTAATTGTAGGATTTTTGCATTTTTAGCGTTAATGTTACGTAATATTTACGTTAAATATTATAATTTCATATTAAACACAGTTTTCAAAAGAAAGTCTGTAGCTTCTTCTTCGGTAACCAATATTTTCTTTTCCTTTTTTGATCTCTTGGGTTTTAAGACTACTTTCTCGTTCTTAACTTCTACATCTATTGTCCTTGACAAAATTCCAGTTGGCTTCATTAAGTCCTGAAAGGATTCAAAATCTTTGGTGCTTAAAATAGAATCAGCCTTTATTTCTTTAATTTTTGGTGCATCTACAAAGTTCTCTTGAATATATTGCCAATGTTCTTCAAAAGTTGTTTGTTGTAACTCAAAAGACATCAAAATCTCATTATTTATTTCTTTAACATCTTGCTGAATATTTTCAACCATCCATTTCGAAACTCTTCTAAAGAAATCTAATTGAAGGCAATATTTGTTCAATAGAAAGTTGAACTGTTTTTCTTCTAAATCTGGTTGAAGGTTTAGTAGTTTAAAAGTGCTCTTATCTAAACGCTCCTTTTTAATCAATAAATGAAAATATGAAGGTGCATCTTCCAACAAAATATCAGATCCATCTGGCTTGACTATAACAACCTTATCAAATACGTTATCAAAAATCTTATCTTCCCACTTCTCTTTATCGAACTGGTTCCAAATTCTTCTTGGAATATAGAATATCATAGGTATATACAACCGTTTGGCTATTTCATCATATATCTGATCTAATGTTTCCTTCATTGTTATTTCTATTTAAGAGCCTAACATATGTGAGTAATCTTCTGGCAACTCGGCATCAATATCTCGCAAGTATTTTTCCAAAGCTGACATAGAAGAATGCCCCGTAATTAGCATCAACTTGCTTTTTGCTTCAAATGGTGAGGATTCCTTTACCAAATGTCTGTATAATTTGGTAATATAAGTGTGCCTGAAGCTATATAAACCATAATCTATACCAAGATTAAACTTATCTTTTACAACACGCTTAAATCGTTTGGAATAGTAATCTCTTTTGTTCTCTAATGCCGTATCCCATTCCCCTCCTATTTCATTGGGTGTAAAAAGTGAAAATTCTTTCTTCAACTTCGTTAGGTCGGGCAATTCCTTTATTAGTAAATCTGGAATTATTTTAGTCTTCATTGGACTGTTCTTTGCCTTGAACTTAATCGTTTTGGTTTTTAGGTCAATATCCCCAACCTTTAACCTACACACTTCAATAGGTCTTAAAAAATTATAGGAAATGAATTTAATGAATAGCAATAGGTTTGTATCCTCCTTTTCTAAATATTTGAATATTTCTTCTTGCTTATCTTGGGTATAGGTTTTATTCCTTTTGGGAATGGCCTTTAAAACGGGAATTTGTTTAATGATGTTAGACTTTATTATATCGTTATCAAAGAGCACTTGCATGATACTGCTTAAATCTGTTCGGAAGTTGTTTCTATTTCTCGGACTGGTTCTCGACAATACATCACTTAGAAACTGTGAAATCACTTTTTTATTGATTTCATCTATTCCCACAATGTTGGGATGGGTTTCCTCAATCCATTTTGAAAAGTTCTTTATTCTGTTTTCAAAACTTCTTTTAGTGGTCGCATTTATAAGCTTCTCTTTTTGTTTTAAACCAAAAGTGAAAGCTTCCTTATAAGTCATAACTGGCTCCTCTACTTTCACTTCTACGCTAGAACTTTTAATTGATTGCTTTTCATTCTTTATAACAGAAAGCTCTTTGTTGGTTTGGATAAGATTTTCATGAAGCTCTTCATTATTTTCATAAGGACTATACCCTTTTTTAAGAAGTTGGAGCAATGCCTTTCGATAAGTTACCAAAACAGAAAGTCTATCTTCTTTTGTTTTAAATTTATTAGCATTAGAATAAATGGGAGTTTGCCTTTTAAGTTTACCAGAATCTGGTTCTCGATAGGAAAAATAGATATACCAACGCTTATTTAAGTCGCCATTGGCAGAGTAGATTTTTGGGGCAGAAAAATTTTTTTTCAAAATTAAATCGTATTCACTTTCGTATTCATTTTGCAATTCTTGCGCAAGATAATGAAAAATCGTATGCATAAAAAAACGGTTTAGCGAAAGCCAAACCGTTGTTTTTGAAGTGATTCAATTTAGTAGCGGGAACTGGACTCGAACCAGTGACCTTCGGGTTATGAGCCCGACGAGCTACCTACTGCTCTATCCCGCGATGTGTATTCAAAAAATGATTTTCTTAGCTTTTAACTTTCGGTTCATAATGCCGACTCAATCTTTTTAGGACTGCAAAGATACAATGCTTTTTAGATATAACAAGTAGTTTTTTAATAAATTTATTATTCGCTGCTTTTTAAACTATACTCTTTCTTTTCTAATTTCAAAAACACACCTGTAATCTGAATGGAACTTCAACAATTCCGGTCCTCTAAACCTTTTCAAACTCAAATTATTACAAGAAAGATAGAGCATAGGCAGCAACTCTAAAAAATCCAATTATAAATTTTCTCACCGAGCACCTCAATTCATAAAATCAGAATTATTTTATTTAGTTAATTGCCTTGAAGAAATTAAATCATTTTCAAATGTTAACCCTTTTCGATTATTCTACATTAAAGGTTAAACATTTAAAAACAATATATATATGAAAACAATATTCAAAATTTCAAAACATCTCGTTTTAATCTTATTATTAGCCGTATTCTCATGTAGTAGCGATGATGACTCTAGTCCGAATCCCGGAGAAGACAATGGTATTAACGCAGTTAACTTCACAAAGGATTTTGATGAAAACCCAGTGCCCGGAGCAAGTATTGGTGCCATACAAGCAGCAAGTGACAATACCCTGAATTTTTCTATTACCTCGCAAACACCATCTGGTGCTATGAGTATTAATACAACCACAGGAGAATTAAAAGTATCAAATGCGGCAGTATTCGATTTTGAAACCTATCCTGTAATTATCGCCACAATTTCTATTATAACTTCTAATGGAACTACAAGTGTTACAGCAACTGTAAACTTAAATGATCTTGATGATATTGCTTCCTTATTAACTACATCTGAAGCTGATTATCTAGCAGCAACCAATGGCGATTGGATTATTATTACTGCCGCAGAATACAATGCTTTAGCCACGAAACTAAATGAAGTTTCTAAAGCAGGAACTACAGATGCCGCATATAACCCAGGAACTCCTATCTCCATTTCTAATAGTACTGAGTGGACAGTAGCAAACGTTACAACTGCTAATTTAGCCAATAACAGTTATGTATTCGCCTTAAAATACCACGCAAAGTCCGTAATAAATAATAGTACGACCAAAGTTAAGGTATCAAGTACAAGCTATTCTGATGGTTATACAGATTTGGGAAATACTTTACCAACGCACTCCGGAACAGAAGAAGATCTTTATTTTGTTTTAAAAGGAAGTAATACCATGACTACAGATATAGGCTATCTTGCTTTTTATAAGCCTTCAGGAAGTGTAATTGGACTTGTAGAAACACCTGAAAATGAAGGTGATGTTTATTTAAAATTTGATGATGCTTATTCTGGTTTGACGCTTTTACATGAAAACAGGAAAGTATTATACCAAGGCTTAAGTAGTACTCAAAAACAATGGTAAGTTAATAGAATCTTTTTAATGAAAGCCTAAAACCTTGTTTCTATCTATTGTATAAGATGAAGCAAGGTTTTTTTATATTCTATTACTCCAGAATTTCTACTCGAAAACTTTCAAGTTCTTGTGCTTCAAATTTAACCGAAATTTGTATCGGATTACAACATACTTCACAGTCCTCAATGTATTCTTGTTCAGGCTGTGAGCTGTCCAAAAGCATAGAAATAGTCTCCCAACAATATGGGCATTGAAAAAAGTGTTCTTCCATGAAATAAAGATATAAAAAAAGACTGTCTTTCCAGACAGCCTCGTTTATTCTTACTCAATTAATTAATACTTAATCATTATCTGTAATAACTGTTCCAGAATTAAACTCTATTTGTTTGTTTGGAATACTTCCTTCTCCGTCAATAACACTTACATATTCTCTGTCGAAATTATTGTCGCTTACCATAAACGTACTTAAATGAGATAGGTCTGTTACCTGATAAGGCACAGTTCCTGTTAATTCATTACTAGCCAATACCAATTCTTTTAATTGCGTTAACTGACCTAATTCCAATGGGATTTCTCCAACCAATTTATTATCAATTAAACTTAATATCTCTAATTTATTTAATTCGCTAAGTTGTGTTGGAATAGTTCCACTAAGAAAGTTACTTCCTAATAGTAATTCTTTTAAATTAACTAAATCTCCTAAAGAAGTTGGGATTGTTCCAGTTAAACTATTACTGTATAATTTTAAAACTATTAGATTATTTAAATCTCCAATTTGAGTTGGGATATTCCCTTCAAATTTATTCATGAATAATTCTAGGGAAACTAAATTATTTAAATTCCCAAGAGTTAAAGGTAATTGCCCTTCTATTTGATTAAATCCAAGATTTAAACTTCTTAAATTCACCAAATTCCCAATTTCTTGTGGCAATGTTCCTTGAAGGTTATTGAAATGCAAGTTGATTTCAACTACTTGATCATTTTTAACAGTAACTCCGTACCAATTTTCAACTGGCTGATTTAAATCCCATGTATTACTCCATTTAGATCCATTTGTTGAATTATAAAGAGCTACCAACGCATCTTTCTCGTTTTGAGAAATTTCCGAAAAGGAAAGTGTAGTCACTAAAAAACAAAGTATAATAAGTGTAAAATTCTTCATCTGTCTTTGATTTGGGATTAATCTCTAACAATATTAGTTGTTTTATAGATTATAAACAAATTTAATCGATGAACTACACTTATTAAGAAATTTAACCAAAAACTAATAGGTCTAATCTACAAATTTTCTAAGGCTTCCTGCACTGTTTCCCATTCCGCCATATGGGATTCTAACTTTTTCTTTTTTGACTGATACCCTTCAAAAAAACTGGTATTAGAAACTGCTTTATCATAGTTTGAAGCTAATTCAACATCCATTTCCTTTATCTCTTTTTCCAGTTGCTGGATTTTAGATTCCAAATTGCTCAACTTATTATTTAGAGACTTCGTCTTTTTCTGATCTTCGTATGTTTGCTTGTTACTTTCTTTTGGAGTTTCTTTTACCACATTACGTCTTTCAACTTCACGTAGATTTTCAACATTACGTTGTTGTAGGTAAAAATCAATATCACCTAAATACTCCTTAATTTTATGATCTTTAAACTCGTAGACACTATTAGTTAATGACTGAAGAAAATCTCTATCGTGAGAAACTAAAATAAGTGTGCCTTCAAATTTTTTAAGGGCTTCTTTTAATACGTTTTTAGATTTTATATCCAAGTGGTTTGTTGGCTCATCCATCACTAATACATTAAGAGGTTGCAATAACATTTTAGCTAATGCTAAACGGTTTCTTTCTCCCCCAGAAAGTACTCTTACATATTTTTCAGCTTCTTCTCCTCTAAACAAAAAAGAACCAAGGATATCTCTTACTTTACTTCTGTTTTTTTCGTTAGCAGCATCTATCATGGTATCTAGAACGGTTTTATTTCCATCTAAATAATCGGCTTGATTTTGAGCAAAATATCCTATTTGGACATTATGCCCTAATTTTAATTCGCCTTGATACTTAATTTCTCCTACTATAATTTTGGCCAATGTCGATTTCCCTTGTCCATTTTGCCCAACAAATGCGGTTTTAGAATCGCGTTCGATTGTTATGCTTATGTCTTTTAGAACTTGAGCTTCGCCGTAACTCTTAGAAATATTATGGGCTTCAATGACCACTTTTCCAGGGACAATTGAAACTGGAAAGTTTAATTTCATCACAGAATTGTCATCTTCATCCACTTCAATTCTTTCAATTCTATCCAATTTTTTAATTAAGGATTGCGCCATTGTCGCTTTTGATGCTTTGGCACGAAACTTTTCAATCAATTTTTCAGTTTGCTCTATTTGCTTTTGCTGATTCTTTTGAGTAGCAATTTGCTGATCTTTAACCTCTTGACGAAGCACTAAAAATTTAGAATAGGGTTTGTTGTAATCGTAGATTCTTCCTAATGAAATTTCAATAGTACGATTGGTTACATTATCTAAAAACATTTTATCGTGAGATACAATAACAACAGCTCCAGTATAATTTTTCAAAAAACTTTCTAACCAAATAATAGATTCAATATCTAAATGGTTTGTTGGCTCATCCAATAATAAAATATCATTATTCTGAAGAAGTAACTTAGCTAATTCGATTCGCATTCTCCAACCTCCAGAAAAAGTATCGGTTAACTTTTGAAAATCTTCTCGTTTAAAACCTAATCCTTGCAGAATTTTTTCTGTTTCACCTTGGTAATTATAACCTCCAAGAATTTCATATTGATGTTGAAATTCATTTAAATCAACCATTATTTGATGATAAATTTCACTTTCATAATCCGTACGTTCCACCAACTGAATGTTAACTTCTTCCATCTTAGCTTCAAGTTCTTTAATTTCCTTAAAAGCTTCGTAAGATTCCTCTAAAACAGTTCTACCAAGCACAAAATCTATATCTTGTTTTAAAAATCCAAAACTTAAATTTTTATCTGCTGCTATTTGTCCTGTATCTGGTTCTAATTCTTTAGAAAGAATTTTTAGCATGGTGGATTTTCCAGCACCATTTTTTCCAATTAACCCAATTCTATCTCCAGGACTTAGTTTAAAGGTAATGTCTTCGAATAAATATTCTCCTTGAAAAGAGATAGAAAGATTATGAATGTTAAGCATTTTAGTTACTATTGTTACAGAGCGTTATTAAATAATGTTTTAATTTTGCGATTACTTACAAACCGCAAAAGTAATAGTTTTAGTAATGATAAAAAAAGGTAATAAACTTTATAGCATATTTACTGGGTCTTGTCCTAAATGTCATCAAGAATCTATGTATGCAACAAGAAACCCATATGTTTTAAAAGATGTGATAAGAATGAACGAAACTTGTTCTCATTGTGGCACTAAATACCAGATTGAACCCTCCTTTTTCTATGGTTCCATGTATGTAAGTTATGGGGTTGGTATTGCATTTGCCGTTGCAGCATTCATTATTAGTCATGTATTTTTAGGTAGTAGTTTAATGACAGGTTTTATAGCCATTATTGGTGCATTAATTGTTTTTGCCCCTATTATTATGCGTATTTCCAGAAATATTTGGATCAATCTCTTCATGCATTACGATAAGGATTCAGTTAAAAATCAAACCGATTAATATCAATTTCACCTTCTAAAGGTTCATTATTTTCAATAAATTGGTAGAGTTGCTCGGCAACATATGGTCCAATCATGACACCTCTAGTTCCTAATCCGTTTAAAATAAACATGTTTTCGTGTTTAGGGTGTTTGCCCACTAATGGTCTTCTATCTTTAACGGTTGGCCTAATTCCGGCAACTTGATTGACTAGTTCAAAATCGCAAATTAAGAAGGTTTTAAGCTTCTTTAAGAGCTCTTCTCTACCTTCTTTGGTAATAACGTTTGTTTTATCGTTCCAATTATAAGTTGCGCCTATATGATATAAATCACCTCCTAAAGGCATAACAAACACACTAGATTTTAAAGCATAATCTATTTTTAAGTCGGGTGCAGAAATAGTTAGCAGTTCCCCCTTAGATTGTTTTAAAGGCAGATAATTAAAAAATGGGTTTTGCTTTAACCCAAATCCTTCAGCAAAAATTATCTGTCTTGCTGAAATATCTTTATATGAAATCCCTTTTTCAGAGGTCTCTAATTCATTATAATCAAAAGGGGTTTCTATAAGTTGGTTATTTTCTTTTAGATGTGCTTTATAAGAAGTGACTAGAACATTTGTATCGATTCTACCTGTGTTTAATACTTCGCCAAAACCAAAATCAGCATCTATATTTGGATTGTTATTTTTAATTATTTTATGTGAAAGTTGGTCGGATAATAACGGATTATCTGATGCAGCAAACCAATTGTTTTGCTCTTCCAGAGAGGTGAAACGTCTATAAACAGGCACTTTGTAATCTAATTTAACTTGAAATCTTTCTTCAATATTTCTGTACATTGGCAAGGCAATATCTAATTGCTCCTTACTTTTCCATACAGACGTAAATCGTTTTAAAACTACAGGATTATATACACCTCCTGCAACAACTGAAGATTGTTGTGATTGATCATCAAATACAACAAACGTTTTATTTGAACTTAATAATTGCTCACAAAAGGCTATTCCAGCCAATCCACAGCCTACTATAACATAATCTACTTGTTTCATTAAGACAAAAGTAATATAAAAAGATTCTTGTTTTTGTATAAATACAAAAACGCTCACTAAAAGTGAGCGTTTTTAATATTATAATTTAAATAGTGGTTTTAACTAGTAAGCCCACATATCTAATTCGAAATTTCTGATTTTTTCTTTAATTCTATCAGATTCTAAAAGTTGCATTAAGGCATTTTCAGAGATGTATTCTGTAACCTGACGGTCGCCATATACATTTTCCTCTTTATAAATATAACCATTATAACGTCTAGAATTCAACAAGAGATCGAAAGAAAAAGGCACTGCGCTATTTTCGTTGTTAAACGATTTTGCCTCGTGCAGAATCTCTCTTGCATCTGGGAAAAATACCCAAAATAATGCAATTGGCTCTTTGTTTGCTTCGTCGTCAGAATCTATAAAGTTAACATCTGGTGCTGCAGGAGCTATTCCAAGAAGTCTAAATTTTAATTCTGCTTGACGTTTATCAAAATACCATAAACCTTTAATTAAATAAGCACTAATATCGTAAGAGGTGATATCACGTTTTATAATATATTCTAGATCTACATATCCATCTGCATTAAATTGTTCGTAACCAATATCCAAAGTATCCACTTTAGACATAGCAGATTGAATATCTTTTAATGTACGTTTGGTTGTAAAATAAGAATCATCATAAATATTTTCAAGCTTACCATCCTTTATGTTTTTCCAAAGAACATCGAATAAAGAACGTCTGTTCTTACCAATATTATTTGTATCCACTGGGTAGTAAAAAGGAAAATTAACACGTTCATCAAGAACCACTCTTTCCCAAGTCATTTTAGAAAACATAATGTCTCTATCGTCAACATAACCATATTCTAATGGCTTGTCATCATCCACTTCTTTTTGAGCTTCGGTTCTAACTCCAATTTCATCAGGGTTTTTAGCATTTAAAATGTTAGCCTGTGAAAAGGAAGCAGATACAAACGATATGCTTAAAACGGTTAATAAAAAACTTTTATAATTCATCTCTTTAAATTTATTAATTAGGGCTTATCACTTAAGATGATAATGTCAATTAGTTTGCTATTTCAACAATAACAGCTGAAACTCCTTTTAACTTGTAACCAGAATTCCCTCTAATTTGAGCTTTGATATCAAATATTTGAACGTTATCTCCACGTTTCGCTTTACGCAATGCGTTTTTAGCTTGACTGTTTAATTTAGTTCCATTAACATCTACAGATGGTTGACCAGGTACTTTAAATTTAAACGACGTTACTTGAATTGGTAATTCAAAATCAAAATCGTCTAACATAGCACCAATAGTAGCAATCTCTACAGAGTTACGTGGTAATTTTACAATACCATCTTGTCCACTAATAGTTCCTGTAGGTTTTGGAATATCTTTAATTCTAAAAGTTGCTCTATCGCTTACTTTAGAACCATCAGGTAAAGTACCGGTAACATTAATTAAAATTTCTCTTCCAGTACCAGGGTTGATATTATATTTTCCAACACCAGAACCTTTACTTAAACCAGGAGCACTTGCAGATACGTTATTATCTGAAATACCTGCAAAAGAAATAGTCATCGGGTTAGAAACACCACGATATACTACATTCATTTTATCAGCAGAAATAGTTGCTGAATTCGGTTTAGGCACTACTGCGTAAGAACTTTTTACCGGAATAGAAATAATGGAATCTCCTTCTTTAAATTGGAATTCTCCAGTAATTTCTCTTTCTCCAACTGCACCTGCAGGGAAGTCTAAGACAGTTTTACCAGCTTGCATTGATGCAGCAGGTAATTCTTTACCATTAATTATTACTTTATCAGCTTGTAACGTATTATCTTTTTTACCTAAGATAATAGTTCCAGTAAAGTTTTCTCCTGAAAAGAAAGCTGTTTTACTTGGTACTACAATAGCGTCAAAGTTTGTTAAAGAAGCCTCTACTTTTAATTTACCCGCTAACATAGAAGATAAAACTTCAGATTCTGTAGTTTTAACATCCGCTTGTAACTGAGTCATTTTAGTTAAAGAAGCCACTAAAGGAAATCCTTTATAGTTGTAATCCAACCAGTCAACTTTATTTCCGTCTCTATTAGTAACTGCTTCAGTTGCAAATTTCTTTTGCACATCTGCAGAAATACCAGCCATATCAGGATTTGAAGCTAACACAGCAACAACACCATCTCTATAGGTTGAAATCTGGTTTAAAAACTCTTGACCTTCTTCTTTTATTTTATCACCTTTAAAGAAATTATCATCTAAATAATCTCCTTTATCCATGATTTCATAATCTCTAGGGTCATCAACTGTAGCAGTCATTTCACCTTTTAGAGTTTGAATATAAGTATTAAAGTTATTTGATAAAGTTGAAATCTGATCAGCTTGCACCATTAATGGTTGGTACTTTGCTGGTTGCTCAGCTACTTTTTCTGCCAAACCTTGCATAAATGCACTATTTCTTAAAGTCGTTGCTTCATTAGATTCGGTTAATTTTTCATTCATTAATCCAAATGCCGAAAGCACTTCTTTTGACATGTTTAGTGCTAGCATTGCTATAAACACCAAATACATCAAGTTAATCATTTTCTGTCTTGCAGACAATTTTCCTCCTGCCATTTCTAATTAGTTTAGTTGTTAATTGTTAAATTAAGTTTAGTTTCTCAACTAATTAGCTCTTGTTCATTGCAGATAACATTCCTCCATAAACACCATTTAATGATGATAAGTTAGATGCTAAAGACTGCATTTGATCTTTTAATTTAGTAGCGTTTTCAACAGCTTCTTCATTAATAGTTGCTTGACGGTTAACACTTTCTAATTGTACTTTATAAAGACTATTTAAAGATTCCATTTGTGCAGCAGCTAAAGATAATTCTTCGCCATATTTTCTAGTAGCAGCAATTGAGTCAACAGTTGGGCTGATGCCTTTTGCAGCTCCTTCGAAAT
Source organism: Xanthomarina arctica (assembly GCF_014638915.1). Classification (GTDB taxonomy): domain Bacteria; phylum Bacteroidota; class Bacteroidia; order Flavobacteriales; family Flavobacteriaceae; genus Xanthomarina; species Xanthomarina arctica. Next base: position 18,087 of record NZ_BMFQ01000001.1, read on the forward strand.
TTTTAATGCTATCACCTAAGCTAGTCATTAATTCTGCATCGATTTTAGCTTCTTTTAATAAATTGTCTAATTTTTTAGATAATAACCCATCAGCATCTGTAGGTTGTTGTGCATTTTTACCCATTGAAGCACCTCCAGATAATTCTGGATATACTAAAGACCAATCTAATTCATCATCTACAGGTTCGAAAGCAGAAATACCAAATACAATTGCCTCAGCCACAAGACCAATAGTTAACATGACGTTACCCGTTAATGGTCCTAATTCGAAATGGATAATTTTGAAAAGTGCTCCAACAATTACGATTGATGCTCCAAATCCGTAAGCCATTGTCATAAATTTCTTAAATGCTCTTGATTGTGCCATAATTTTAGTTTTTTTTAGTTAAGTTTAAAGTTTCCTTAAGTTGATTAATATTAATTTTTATTGTGGTTGTTATTCTCTTTTAGTTGGTTGCATTTTTAGTAACTTCTGTTCCCATGTAATCTTGAACAGTTCTAAAACCAATGTAACTTCTTGCAGAATCTGCATATTCGTAATCTCTTGTGCTTACTTGTAAATAGTATTTAACATCTTTCCAAGAACCACCACGAACAACTTTTCTTTGGTTACTTGCAACGTTTACACTAGGATTGATAGTAGATACAAATTCATATGAAGAAGGATCGTAAGATGCCGCTACCCATTCTGAAACGTTTCCAGCCATATTATAAAGATTGAAATCGTTTGGCTCATAGGATTGAGCTTCTACAGTATATAATGCTTGATCTGCCGCATAATCTCCTCTTAAAGGTTTGAAGTTGGCCATAAAACATCCTCTATCATTTTTAGTGTAAGGTCCACCCCAAGGATAAGTTGCAGCTTGTAAGCCACCTCTAGCAGCATATTCCCATTCTGCTTCAGATGGTAATCTATAAGAATTTACAAAATGTTGTTTTCTTTCTTTTCTTGAAGCATTATGATATAATGTTCTCCATTGACAAAATGCTTTTGCTTGAATCCAAGACACACCAACTACTGGATAATCTCCATAAGCATCATGCCAGAAATAATCGTTGTGCATTGGCTCATTATAAGAATAAGCGAAATCTCTAATCCAAGTTGTGGTATCTGGATAAATTTCTACTTCTTCCTTAACAATAACATCTTTTCTTTTTAAAGTTCTATTTTTGGCTGCTTTTTCAATATCCATGTAAGTATATTGAAATTTGAATTTGGTTACATCCCAAGTTCTTTGTCCATTGTAAGATTCCTCTAAAGGAATATACATGGTATCCATAACCTCAGCATAATATTCGTCTGGATAATCTGAAGTATCAAAAATCAATTCAACATTGTCATTCAATTTACGACCTTCATAACCTGTTGGTCCTAAACCACTGTAGTTATCGTACATATACTTTTCGTATACAGTCATGTTTTCAGGATCTGAATCTAGAAAAGCATATTCTCCAATACCACCATCTCCAGGAGTTTCTCCAATCTCATCAGCAAGGATTGCTAATTTCGTTCTAATTGTTGAATCTCTAACCCAGTTAACAAATTGGCGATACTCGCTATTTGTAATTTCTGTTGCATCCATGTAAAATGCTCTAACAGTTACTGTTTTTGAAGGGGCATCGTTAATACCAGCAAGATCATCGTCTGCTTTACCCATTATAAAAGCGCCACCAGGTACTAATTCCATACCGTAAGGCTTTTCTGGATGCCATTTTTTTCCTTTCACACCTACTAATTGACCTCTGTCTCCAGAGCCACAACTTACAAGTAGTGCTAAAACTGCGATTAATAAAATAAACTTCTTCATATCCATAGAAAACTCGAGGTTAATAATTTCGTTTTTGTGTCTTAAAATTTTTAAGAGCGTAAACATATCTATATATTTTCAAAAAAACAACTTTTTTTTAAAAAAATTTACGTTTCATCGTAAAAAATGTGCGTTTTAACGATGAAAAACATGTTAATTAACATTTGCCCTTATACACAGTTCTTTTGCAAGGCCTTATACCAACGTTCAGGCACCTTGTTATCACAAGCATCTAAATAGTCTTTATGCATGCAAGGTAATAACGTATGTCTTTTTAATTTATTATTTATTTCTGATAAAAAAGGAATCTCAATCCACCAGCGTTGTGTTTTTATACTTTTATAAAACACTAGTTCCTGCTCTTCCACTAGAGTTATAAATTTCTGGTAATTACTTTCATTTGAAAAATCATCGTCTTTAACTCTAAAATTCACTCCTTCAATAAAATACCATATTATTTGTGCAACCAACATGGAAGTACTTGAATCGTCCTTAGAAGGTTTATACTCATAAATTCCCAATGAAGATACCTTATTACTTATACCAGCATATCTTGAAATAGCACAAATTTCCTTCCCGTCTAAGCCGTTTGGTGAAATTCTTTGTCTAGAACTTAATTCGGAAGCTTTTACCGAATTTAAATCGATACTCACAATGTTTGCATCTCTCATTACTGGTTCCACAATAGTGATATCTTGTGAAACTTGCCCTAATCGATAGGATTCAAAATAAAGCTTATCCATTAAATCTATTTCTTCTTGCGAATTAAAATAGGTTTGATAGCCTACAGTAGCATAATTAAATAGATTATATGGTTGGTCTAAAATAATCTTACCAACAAAGCTATCGTTCTTAATAGGCTTTTCAGAATCTCCTAAATCAAATTTACAATCTACATTAACGATATTAACCATCGGAGCCAAATCATCGTAAGCACGATAATTAGCATAGGTTAAATCTTGACTTCCTCCAATAATAACAGGTATGATTTTCTTTTGAACTAAAATAGTGATGGTCGTCTTTAAGGCAAAATAAGTATCTTCTACAGATTCTCCTTTATTAATATCACCTAAATCCGCAACTGTTTTATGCCAATTTCCAGGAAACAATGAGTAAAGTGACTTTCGAATCTCGTCTAAATGAAATTCCTCCCCCATATAATTGACATCACTTCTGTTTTCGAGAACGCCAATAATTGCTATTTGCACACCCTCTAATTCAGGAACGCCATGTTGCTTGGAATGTATTTTGATTTTTTTTCCCAGAGTTTGAGGAGACAACAACTCACTATGAGCTAAAACTGCATCTGAAACCGGCGAAAGAAAATTAAAATTCATTAGGTAATTCTTATTATTTAAAAGTAATTATTTCTTTTTAGTCGTTGCTTTCTTTTTAGCTACCGGTTTCTTTTTTGTAGCAACCTTCTTTTTAGCCGCTTTTTTCTTTGGTGCTTTTTCTTCAATTAAAGCTTTAGCTTCTTCTAAAGTCATTTCAGAAACGTCAACTGTTTTAGGTAATTCAATTTTTATTTTACCTTGTAACACGTTATGTCTTCCCCAACGAGCCTTTTCTACTTTGATTCCATCTTCCTCCCAGTTATGAATAACCTTATCAATATCCTTTTGGATTTTTTCTTCAATCAAAGTTACAATATCATTATCAGATAAATTATCCCAATCATACTTTTTATTGACATTTATAAAGGTATTATTCCATTTAATAAATGGTCCAAAACGTCCTTTTCCTTTTTGTACAGGTAAATCCTTATACATATATATAGGAGCATCAGCTTTTTGCTTTTCTTTTATCAAAACAATAGCATCTTCAAGCTCTACACTTAAAGCCTCAACGCCTTTTGGCAAGGACACATAAGCTGCACCAAATTTCACATAAGGTCCAAAACGTCCATTATTCACTTCCACTTCTTCACCTTCGTAAGTTCCTAGATTTTTTGGAAGCTGGAATAAATCCATAGCCTCTTCATAAGAAATGGTGTTAAGTTGTTGATCTGGAGATAAACTGGCAAAGGTTGGTTTTTCTTCATCATCTACGGTTCCTATTTGAACCATTGGTCCAAATTTACCTAAACGAACACTTACTTGTTTTCCTGATTTTGGATCTGTACCTAAAATTCTTTCACCAGATTCTCTATCAGCATTTTCTTGAACATCTTCTACAATAGGATGAAATTCTTTATAGAATTTTTTCATCATGGTTGTCCAATTCACTTTTCCTTCAGCAATATCATCGAAATCTTCTTCAACTTTAGCTGTGAAGTTATAGTCTAAAACAGCATCAAAGTTTTTTACCAAAAAGTCAGTTACAATCATTCCAATATCCGTAGGAACTAATTTTCCTTTATCGGAACCTACTTTCTCAGTTAATTCTTGATCTTTTACTAAACCATTTTTTAATGTTAATTGCGAATAATTTCGTTCTACGCCATCAACTGCTCCTTTTTCAACATAATTTCTGTTTTGAATGGTTGTAATTGTTGGTGCATATGTTGACGGTCTACCAATACCTAATTCTTCTAACTGTTTTACCAAAGAAGCTTCTGTATACCTATATGGTGCTCGCGTGTAACGCTCTGTAGCTGTAATATAATTATTAAGAAGCACCTCGTTAGTTCTCATAGCTGGCAACATACCTTCTTGCTCAGAATCCTCGTCATCTGTACCTTCTAAATAGACTTTTAAGAAGCCTTCGAACGTAATAACTTCTCCATTTGCAGTAAAAATCTCACTGTGAGTTGAAGCACTAATTTTCACGTTGGTTCTTTCCAACTCGGCATCGCTCATTTGAGAAGCAATGGCACGTTTCCAGATTAAATCGTATAATCTAGCTTGATCTCTATCAATATCTACAGAGTGTACTGAAAAATCTGTAGGACGGATGGCCTCATGCGCTTCTTGTGCGCCTTTAGATTTCCCTTTGTGATTTCTTTGTTGACTGAATTTAGAACCATAAGCACTTTCAATTTCTGCTTGAGCTCCTTTTCTAGCTTCATCAGATAAGTTAACACTATCCGTTCTCATATAAGTAATTAAACCGGCCTCGTATAAACGTTGTGCCAAGGTCATGGTTTTAGTTACTGAGAAATATAATTTTCTAGAGGCTTCTTGCTGTAAAGTTGACGTTGTAAATGGTGCTGCTGGCGATTTCTTCGCTGGCTTTTTCTCTAAATCGGCAACTTTAAAATCTGCTTTTGCATTTTTTTCTAAAAAGGCTTGGGCGTCTTTTTTAGCTCCAAAATTCTTTGGCAGCTTCGCTTTAAAGGCCTGACCTTCTTCGTTTGCAAACTCAGCATCTACTCTATAAGATGCCTCTGGTGTAAAGTTTTGAATGTCGCGCTCGCGTTCTACAATTAATCTTACAGAAACAGATTGTACACGTCCAGCGGACAAACCTCCTTTTACTTTTCTCCAAAGTACAGGAGACAATTCATAACCTACTATTCTATCTAACACACGACGAGCTTGTTGTGCATCTACCAAATCGTAATCAATTCCTCTTGGATTTTCAATCGCCTTTTGAATAGCCGATTTAGTTATCTCGTGAAAAACAATACGTTTTGTTTTTTCTTTATCTAAGTTTAAAGATTCTGCTAAGTGCCATGCAATAGCCTCTCCTTCTCGATCCTCATCACTTGCTAACCAAACCATTTCGGCTTTCTTAGCTAAGTCTTTAAGTTTCTTTACAACTGCTTTTTTATCTTTGGAAACCTCGTATTTTGGTTTAAAATCCCCATCTACATCTACTCCTAATTCTTTTGAAGGTAAGTCTGCAATATGCCCAAAACTAGATTCTACCTTGAAATCTTTTCCAAGAAATTTCTCTATGGTTTTGGCCTTTGCAGGTGACTCAACAATTACTAAATTCTTCGCCATTTATGATTTTTTAAGGCTACAAATGTATGTGAAAAAAAATTTATCTACCTAATTAATAAAATATTCAAGTGCTTTTTATCGATTTTTTTTGCTTTTGACGACAAAAATCGCACATTAAAAACCCGAAATATCATCTATATTATGAACATTATCTTCAATAGAATCGCCAAACCCAACCACTTCCTTATAAATAAAAAACGCAGGCAAATAAACAATAGACATTGTAAATAGTAGTCCAATTCCACAAGCCAATATTCCTAACATACCCAAAATTCCAGCTACAAACATGGTTAAAAATGTAATAAACCACTTTTTATTGCCTAGCTTAAAACTTATTTTAACAATTTCAATTTCTCCTAAATCTGGATTATGTGCTAAAACCACAGCAAAAAACGACAATGGAATAAAAACATATATGTACGGAATTATAAATACAAGCTGCGCAACAATAGCAATACCTGAATAAATAATTCCTAACATAAATACTTTTGAAAAATATTCTTTTTTGAAGAAATAAAAATAATCATCAGTCTCTGCTTCTCCTGAAACCACTTGTTTGCACATTCTGTAAAAGGCTCCTAAAAAAGCCATTGTTAAAGTTCCAATTAATATGGTTTGCGGGATGCCATAAATAATATTAGAATAATAAGAGTTATAGAAATTCTCCAAACTAAAGGCTTGTTGTAATGTTACATTTTGAGGAGAAAGTCCAATAATTGAAAAAACAAACATAAGACTCAAAGCTGAAGCCATAATTAACAAAATGGTAATAAACCCTTTTAGCCAGATCTTTTTAAAGAGTTCAATAATATTATCAAAAAGGCTTCCGAAATCTAATTGTTTTGCATTTCTAATTCTTGTTTCTAGTTCTAAGTAGGTCATTATTTAATTTTTTAATAGGGTTTAAAAGTAATTAAATTTTATAATTAGAAAGAGCAATTTTAACACACTGTCACTTTGTCACTTTGCTTAAAATAATTGTATCTTTGCAATTGCTTCTTTTTGCAGGCATGAAAATTGACTTAAAATAGTTTTTATTTTAAATATGGAAAAGGTTATTGACGAAAGCAAACAAGGCGAAAGTCTCGTTTTAGAAAATAAAGAACAAAATACCCGTAAACTTTATATAGAAAGTTTCGGTTGCGCTATGAATTTCAGCGATAGCGAAATTGTAGCCTCCATACTTTCCGATCAAGGATACAACACAACACAAAACCTTGAAGAGGCAGATCTGGTTTTAGTAAACACGTGTTCTATTCGTGATAAAGCAGAACAAACTGTTCGAAAAAGACTTGAAAAATATAATGCTGTAAAACGTATCAATCCAAAAATGAAAGTTGGTGTTTTAGGCTGTATGGCAGAACGTTTAAAAAGTAAATTCCTTGAAGAAGAAAAAATTGTAGATTTAGTTGTAGGTCCCGATGCTTATAAAGATTTACCCAATTTACTTGCAGAAGTTGAAGACGGAAGAGACGCCATAAATGTGATTCTTTCTAAAGAAGAAACCTATGGAGATGTTTCGCCAGTACGTTTAAATAGTAATGGTGTTACAGCTTACGTTTCAATTACCCGTGGCTGCGATAACATGTGTACATTTTGTGTGGTGCCTTTTACGAGAGGTCGCGAAAGAAGTCGGGATCCCCAAAGTATTTTAGAAGAAATAAACGATTTATGGACTAAAGACTTTAAAGAAATTACACTTTTAGGTCAGAATGTAGACAGTTACCTTTGGTATGGTGGCGGCTTGAAGAAAGATTTCGAAAAAGCTAGCGATTTACAACAAGCAACAGCCGTTAATTTTTCCAATTTATTAGATATGTGCGCCAAAGCATATCCAAAAATGCGAATTCGTTTTTCAACATCAAATCCACAAGATTTAACTTTGGATGTTATTGAAACTATGGCAAAGTACAGCAACATTTGCAAGCACATTCATTTACCTGTCCAAAGTGGAAGTAACAGGATTTTAAAAGAAATGAATCGCTTACATACACGCGAAGAATATTTTGCTTTAATAGATAATATTAAACGTATCCTTCCGGGATGTGCTATTAGTCAGGATTTAATTGCTGGTTTCCCGACAGAAACAGAACAAGATCATCAAGATACTTTAAGTTTATTGGACTATGTAAAATACAATTTCGGTTTTATGTATACCTATTCCGAAAGACCGGGAACTATGGCAGAACGCAAGTTGGTAGACGATGTTCCTGAGGATGTAAAAAAACGTCGATTGGCAGAAATTGTACAACGACAACGCGAACATGGCGCTATTAGGACTGAAGCATACTTAAATACGGTAGTAGAAGTTTTAATTGAAAAGGAATCTAAAAAATCGGATACTGAATGGTCTGGAAGAACCCAACAAAATAGTGTGGCTGTTTTTCCAAAAGAAAATTACAAAATTGGCGATTTAGTAAAAGTAAAAATAAACGATTGCACCAGCGCAACCTTAATTGGGGTAGCAATAGGATTATCAATGGATAGTTAATAATGAATAATTATTCCAAATTAGTAACAACCATTTTTCATTATTCACTTTTAATTCTTAATTAAATATATGGAATCAATTCAAGCTACAAAACAAAGATTTGGAATTATTGGCAACGACGCCAAGCTTAATCGTGCCATAGAAAAAGCTATTCAAGTAGCGCCTACGGATATTTCCGTATTAGTTACTGGAGAATCTGGTGTTGGTAAAGAGAGTATTCCTAAAATAATTCATCAGCTTTCCCATAGAAAGCATGGAAAATATATTGCTGTAAACTGTGGAGCCATTCCGGAAGGAACCATAGACAGTGAGCTTTTTGGTCACGAGAAAGGTGCTTTTACAGGAGCTACTCAAACACGTTCTGGATATTTTGAAGTTGCAGATGGCGGGACCATCTTTTTAGATGAAGTTGGCGAATTACCACTAACAACGCAAGTGCGTTTGCTACGTGTTCTTGAAAATGGCGAATTCCTTAAAGTAGGTTCCAGTCAAGTACAAAAAACCAATGTTCGGATAGTAGCAGCTACTAACGTCAACATGTTTGAGGCAATTAAAAAAGAGAAATTCCGGGAAGATCTTTATTACAGATTAAGTACAGTAGAAATCCATTTACCTCCTTTAAGAGATAGAAAAGAAGACATTCACTTATTATTCAGGAAATTTGCTAGCGATTTCGCCCTAAAATATAAAATGCCTACCATTAAATTAACAGACGAAGCCATTGCTTTGCTTTTAAAATTTAGATGGAGTGGAAACATCAGACAATTACGAAATGTGGCCGAGCAAACTTCGGTTCTAGAACAAAATAGAACGATTAGTGGACCAACGCTTCAAGGCTATTTACCAAGCGAAGGCAGTAATTTACCAGCCATTATTAAAACTTCGAAGGCTGATAGCGATTTTAGTAACGAACGTGAAATTTTGTACAAGGTTTTGTTTGATATGAAAAGTGATTTGAACGACCTGAAGAAATTGACCATGGAACTCATGAAAAATGGCAATGCTAAAGATGTTCAAAAACAAAACGAAGGTTTAATTCAAAAAATTTATGGCGAAGAGGACGAACAAACTGAAGAAGCTCTTGACGATTTAGAAGTTTTAGCTATTGCTGAAAACAGTACTAAATACAAAACCCCTACAGAAGAACCACAAGACAAATATCATTTTGCTGAAGAAATTGAAGAGGAAGAAACGCTATCTTTACATGATAAAGAATTAGAATTAATAAAAAAATCCTTGGAACGTCATCAAGGAAAAAGAAAATTGGCAGCTGCCGAATTAGGTATTAGCGAACGCACCTTATATAGAAAAATTAAGCAATACGACTTATAATATCTACTATGAAATTATATAAAATTACACTTTTAGTACTTATTTCACTTACTATTTTAGGCTGTGGTGCATACTCTTTTACTGGAGCTTCTATTCCATCAAGCACAAAAAGCTTTCAGGTTAACTATTTTAAAAATAATGCCGTTTTTGTGGAACCTGGTTTAGACAGACAATTTACTCTAGCTTTACAAGATTTACTGCTTAATCAAACTAATTTAGAATTGGTGAATTCCGGAGGAGATTTGGTTTATGAAGGTGAAATTGTCGATTACCGTATTTCTCCAACAACAGCTACAGCAGACAACACAGCAGCACAAAACAAACTAACTATCACAGTAAATGTGCGCTTTTTTAATAGAAAAAATGAGGAAGACGATATGGAACAACGCTACTCTTTCTTTTATGATTATGCAGGAGATGTCAATCTGGTTGGAGGAGAAAAAATAACAGCTATCGAAACTATTTTTGAACGCTTAACCCAAGATATTTTTAATGCAACATTAGCTAAGTGGTAAGAGAATGAATCAAAAGGCATTTATAGAAATACTTCAAAATCCGCAAAATATCTCTGCTGAAAACACAGCGGCCTTGCTTGCTATTACGGAAGAATTTCCATACCTTCAATCGGCTAGAACTTTATACCTCAAGGGCTTAAAAAACAAAGAAAGCATAAAGTACAACCAGGAATTAAAAACAACTGCAGCTTACACGTCAGATAGAAGTATTCTATTCGATTTTATTACTTCGGAAGAATTTCTTCAAAATGAAATTTCAAAATACATCAAACAAAATACCGCAAATTTAAAAGAGATTACTGTAGACCTCGAAGATATCTCCGTTGCTAAAAGCGTCTCTATTGACGAAATCCTAAAACAACAAATACAAGATACAGATGGTGTTCTGGATCCTGAATTATTTCAACCTAAAATTAAACTAAAAGAAGTTGCAAATTTTAGCTTAGATGAAACACAAAAAATTGAAGTAGTAACTAAACCTCCTGTTATTAAAGATGACATTTCACCAGATAGCATTTTAGAATTAGGAAAACCTTTACAATTTACACACAGTGAAACACATTCCTTTAACGAATGGTTAAAGATAACCCGTTTTAAACCTATTGAAAGACCAACTTCTTTAGAGGCAAATAAGACTGAAACCATAATATCTATGGATGATTCGCAGTTGGAAAGAAATAAGAAATTCGATTTAATAGATAAGTTTATCACTACAAATCCTAAATTAAAACCAAAGCAATTAACCAGCAATAACACCAATCTTGCGGAAGAACAGATGATTCAACCAGAATCATTAATGACAGAAACTTTAGCCAGAATTTATGTGGAACAAAAAAACTATAAAAAAGCAATTCAATCTTACAACATTTTATGTTTGAAATATCCAGAAAAAAGTGGTTTCTTTGCAGACCAAATTAAAGCAATAAAAAAATTACAAGAACAAAACAATAAATAATATGAGTACGTTTACAATATTTTTAGCATTAATCGTAGTTGTAGCCTTTTTACTAGTAGTAGTTATAATGGTACAAAACCCAAAAGGAGGCGGATTATCTTCATCATTTGGTGGTGGCGGAACGCAACAACTTGGTGGTGTAAAGAAAACAACCGACTTTTTAGACAAAAGTACTTGGACTTTAGCAGCTTTAATGTTAGCATTAATCTTACTTTCTAATGTTGCTATCAACAAAGGAACAAATGTAGTAGATTCTAAAGCTTTAGACATAGATGCGACAACAATGCCTGTTGCTCCTGCTCCTGTTGCTACTCCTACTGCTCCCGAAGCAACTAACAATGTTGCGCCAGAGACAGAAACAGAGTAATTATATTGTCTTTTAAAAAATTAAAAAATGCCAACTAAATTAGTTGGCATTTTTTTTTAATGAAATTTTGTCAGGCTTCTTCTATTGGCACATTTTTAGCACACTCCTAAAGTGAAAACATTAACTATATAATTAAAAACATAATAATATGAGTTTAAAAATTAAACCTTTAGCAGATAGAGTTCTTATTGAACCTGTAGCAGCTGAAACAAAAACTGCTTCTGGAATTATCATTCCTGATAATGCAAAAGAAAAACCTCAACAAGGTAAAGTTATGGCTATTGGTAAAGGCACTAAAGACGAACCAATGACTGTTAAAGTTGGAGATGCTGTTCTTTACGGTAAATACTCAGGAACGGAACTTAAACTTGAAGGAAAAGATTATTTAATGATGCGTGAAAGCGACATTCTTGCAATTATATAATTGCAAATTTCCAAAAAATTAAAAAAACAAATTCCAATGATCTCCAATCAAATAATAGTAATTCCTTTTTGGAATTAAGTATTTGAATTTTGAGATTTAAAAATTTTAAATAAAATTTTTCATTATGGCAAAAGATATTAAATTTGATATAGACGCACGTGACGGTTTAAAACGTGGTGTGGATGCATTAGCAAATGCAGTAAAAGTAACCTTAGGCCCAAAAGGTAGAAATGTAATTATTAGCAGAAGTTTTGGTGCACCTCAAGTAACTAAAGATGGTGTAACTGTTGCTAAAGAAGTAGAATTGGAAAACGCTCTTGAAAACATGGGAGCTCAAATGGTAAAAGAAGTAGCATCAAGAACCAACGATTTAGCTGGAGATGGTACAACTACCGCAACCGTTTTAGCACAAGCAATAGTAAAAGAAGGGTTGAAAAACGTTGCCGCAGGTGCAAATCCAATGGATTTAAAGCGTGGTATTGATAAAGCTGTAGAAGCTATTATTAAAGACCTTGAAAAACAAGCTAAAAAAGTAGGTAACTCTTCTGAAATGATTAAGCAAGTTGCTTCAATCTCTGCAAATAACGACGATACTATTGGCGAATTAATTGCTAAAGCCTTCGGAAAAGTTGGTAAAGAAGGTGTTATTACTGTTGAAGAAGCAAAAGGTATGGAAACATACGTTGATGTAGTTGAAGGGATGCAATTTGACAGAGGATATCTTTCTCCGTATTTTGTAACTGATGCTGATAAAATGATTGCCGATTTAGAAAATCCATACATTTTATTATTCGACAAAAAGATTTCTAACTTACAAGAAATTCTTCCAATACTAGAACCAGTTGCACAATCTGGACGTCCACTATTAATAATTGCTGAAGATGTAGATGGCCAAGCCTTAGCTACTTTAGTGGTTAACAAATTACGTGGTGGATTAAAAATTGCTGCTGTAAAAGCTCCAGGATTTGGTGATAGACGTAAAGCGATGCTAGAAGATATTGCTATCTTAACTGGTGGAGTTGTAATTTCTGAAGAAAGAGGTTTTTCTCTTGAAAATGCTGACTTAAGCATGTTAGGTACAGCAGAAACAATTACAGTTGACAAAGACAATACAACAATAGTAAATGGAGCAGGAAGCGCTTCAGATATTAAAGCTAGAGTAAATCAAATTAAAGCTCAAATTGAAACAACTACAAGCGATTACGATAAAGAAAAACTTCAAGAACGTTTAGCTAAATTAGCTGGTGGTGTTGCTGTACTTTATGTTGGTGCTGCTAGTGAGGTTGAAATGAAAGAGAAAAAAGACAGAGTGGACGATGCATTACATGCAACTAGAGCTGCTGTTGAAGAAGGCATTGTTGCTGGTGGTGGTGTTGCTTTAGTAAGAGCAAAATCTGTTCTGGACAAAATAACAACTGAAAATTTAGACGAAGTAACAGGAATACAAATTGTTGCTCGTGCTATTGAAGCTCCTTTACGTACCATTGTTGAAAATGCAGGTGGTGAAGGTAGCGTAGTAGTTGCTAAAGTTATGGAAGGAAAAGGTGCTTTTGGTTTTGATGCCAAAACAGAAACTTATGTAGACATGCTTAAAGCTGGAATTATCGATCCTAAGAAAGTAACACGTATTGCATTAGAAAATGCGGCTTCGGTTGCAGGAATGATCCTTACTACAGAATGTGCTTTAATAGATATTAAAGAAGATGCGGCTTCTATGCCACCAATGGGTGGAGGTATGCCAGGCATGATGTAATCAAGAATCTTGAATACACAAATTATAATAACTAAAAACGCCTCAATTTCTTGAGGCGTTTTTTTTATTCTATATTTATTTGAAAACTTAATTGATAATTAAGCTACTCCACAATAAGTCAATCATATGTTCTCCTTCATTGTCTCCATCACCTCCTAAATTCATGGTCATGATAAGAATACCTTCATCTTTTTTTCCAATTGCAGAAATTTCGTAAACTTCCAATTCACCTTTATATTCTAATTCGGCTTTTAAAACTTTCAATTTTTCACCACTTTCAAGGGTTCTTTCGTAATCTTTTCTTTCTAAAGTATAGCCATAACTTACACTCTCTTTAATTACTTCATTTAACATCATTTCCTGCAACATGGTAGGATCGAATGTGTCATACTTCTGAATAATAATTCCAGAACCACCTGCAGTCATTAACATGATTTGCTCAATACCTTCATCAATGGCCGTTTTCGAAACTTTATGATTCTTCGAATATTTAAAATCATAAAACGTATCATTATAAAATAAGGTGTCCTTTTCTTTTACCAAAATTTTAATGGTCTTTCCGTTCACTTTGAATTCATAATCTTCATCTAAGGAAATTTCTTGGGATTGATCGTTAACAGTTATAATAAAATTGGATTGAGAATATACGTTTGAAAATAATAAACAGGTAAAAATTAAAAGTAATTTCTTCATGATAATCGGTTAGTTATTAGACTTGCAATATAAAAAAAAAGTCCAAACATATATTTGGACTTTTTTATATAGTTTTTTAATCATCTTTATGATCGTCTACTACAGACTCTTCACGATATTTACAACAATCATGTACACTATTATAAGCTTCATTTGTTGCTACAACATTTTTAGTGTCGTGACCAACTGCTGCAATATTGTTTTCAATGGTTGCAACATTGGTTTTATTTTCGTCATAAATAATTTTCAACTCATGGGTGTTTACATCCCAAACAGCCGATTTTACACCCTTTGTTTTAAAACAAGCTTTCTCAATGCGGTCTTTACACATGTTACAAACACCATCTACTTCCATGGTTGCTCTTGCATTTTTGTTTTGCGAAAAAGCAGTGAAACTAATAAGCATCACCAATAATAATCCTAGTTTTTTCATAATTTTTATTTTTAAATTGTTATTGTTTTATTATTCTATATTAAATCGTAATCCTGCATAATAGGTACTTCCAAAAATGGATCCATAAACAAAAGTTGTATCAAAATAGGATCCAAAAGGATCGTCTGATGCTAAAATAGCTTTTTCTTGTCTAACATCTGTAATATTTTCTCCGCCAAAATATATTTCAAATCTTGGTGAAAACACTTTTGTTACTTGAGCATTTAAGGAGCCAACCGTTGGCGAATATTCAGGAACTTGATAAGCTACAGGGTTAGCTGTCGTGGAAGAAAAACGTTGTTCGCTTAACCAATTATAGGTTACATCAAACTTCCAATGCCCTCCAGTTTGTTGCAAATTTGTTTCATAAGACGCATTGGCAAACAAACGGTTTTGAGCTGTTAATGGTTTTTCCAATAAGCCAGAATCATATTGTGTTTTCACATCGTAATACTTATAGGCCAATCTCAAATCGAAATTTGTAAACACATTATAGTTAAATTCAAATTGAAAGCTATTGGCAAAACTTTTACCATCTAAATTATAAAAACTCACGGCTCGTGGATCTTCATAATCTACAACCACTTGATTGATGAAATTGGTTTTATAAAAATCGAATGTAACATCGGCTTTTTTTCCAAAAAGATTAAATCCTTGTAAAAAAGAAATTCCATAGTTCCATGCTATCTCAGGGTCTAAACCATAAATGGGGCCTCCATCATTTATGACGTTTATCATCCTAGAAGTAGCAAACATACTTTGGTTTTCGGCAAAAATATTAGCACTTCGTTTACCACGACCTACAGAAGCTTTTATAGCCGATTTCTCCCAAGGAGTATAACGAGCATGCAATCTTGGAGTTAAAAATAGTCCAAGTAAGTTATGTTCATCTACACGAAGGCCGGCGGTAATATTTAGATTGTCTAAATTATCATAATTGTATTCAAAAAAACCACCAATAGAAGCTTCTGTACGTCCATAAGGTGTGTTAATTACCATTTCATTATAATGATCATATGTATAACTTAATCCTGTTTTAATTTTATGTCTAGAATCGCTTATAATGGAATTATACATTGCATTTATATACAGACTGTTATGAGTTATATCATACACATTAAGTCCAAAATAGGACTCTTGTTCATGCCAGCTATAAGCAGATTGAAAACCTATACTCTGGTATGGAATATTTGGATTGACATATCTTAGTTTAACCGAGGCCTCAAAGCGCCTAGTATCTATAGCACTTCCCCAAGAATTGGTAGTTAATTTATCTGTATCTGGATCAAAATCTAATTGACCACCTTGTTTGTTGTCATCTAAATATTTCACATTTATAAAGCTGACTAAACCTTTCTCGGGATTGGTATATTGCCAACGATTCATCAGGTTAATTTGATTATAAATAGGCATATCCATAAAGCCATCATGATTGACATCATGCTTTTTATTATGTATATTTCCATGAATATATAACCCTGTATCCCATTTATCGGAAATCTTAGTATTCAAATGCGCATTGAGTTCTAATCGGGTATTACTTGCTCCATAAAGATTGACATATAATGACTTATCAATTTTTGGTTTTACCAGCTCAGTATTGATTTGCCCGGCAATACTTTCATAACCATTAACAACACTTCCTGCTCCTTTTGTAATTTGAATACTCTCTACCCAGGATCCTGGAACAAAACTTAAACCATAAGCTTGTGATGCACCACGAATGGAAGGAACATTCTCTGTAGTAATTAAAATATACGGTCCCGTTAAACCTAACATTTTTATTTGCTTTGTTCCTGAAACAGCATCAGCAAAACTAACGTCGATGGATGGATTTGTTTCAAAACTCTCAGATAAATTACAACAAGCAGATTTTAAAAGCTCATCGCTACTCATATTTATAACGTTTTGCGATGACAAATAAGACTTGGCAGTTGCTTGATTTCTGGACGTTAAAACAACTTCCTTTAAACTGCTAGTTGGTTCTAAGAAATGATTAATATCATCTGTGTTTTTAACCGTAAGAGTGTCTGTTTTATAACCGACATAACTGATCACTATTTTTTTGTATTCGATTTTATAGGGAAGCGTAAATTTCCCATCAAAATCGGTTACAGAGCCAACGGTTGTATCTAACCAATACACATTTGCTCCCGTAATAGGAGTGTGTTTATTTTGTTCGTTTACTTCCATAATCATCCCTTTAAGTGTCTCTTGCGAAAAGGAAAACAGAGGAAGTAAGGCTATTAAAAATACTATTTTTTTCATATTAAAATGAATTTATTAGCATGGTAATAACCATAATTAAAACGATGGAATCTTCTGTTATGATAGCTTCTGCTTTGGAAACATAAACGCGTTTCCCGAAAATTACTTTAACAGCATTTTTGCAAGTCAGACCTGCAATGTGATATGTATATGTCATTTTTGAAATGATATTTGATAATATTTAGTCTTTAATCCATGAATTCTTGCATTGGCAAAAATCCAGATTGCACTCACCATTTAATGATGAGATGGGTTTCGATGAACCTAAAGTTTATCGATTTCGCAGAAAAAAAATATCAAATAATAAAAACCTGATCGAGAACTTGAATATCTGCAATCAGATTGGGTGGAGTGTAATTTTTATAAGGTATTACCAATTCTGGTAAGCCCTGAAAAAGATTGAAATAAGAATGAACAAAAGCACTTAGAAAAACCTGCTGATGAAACTCTAAGTCTTCAAGAGATGTTTTCTTTAATTTATCTTGACCTTTTACAATATGAATTTCGTCTTTACAACAATGTTTTTTTTCTAAAGCAACTAAAGCTTCAGAATCCATATCTAAAATACAACTATCAACTTTAGAAAATATGGCAACATCAATTAAATTATCGCCACAATAGTGTTTTTCAACCGTAAAAGATAGGGTTGAAAGCAATACCAAACAGGCAATGGTTATTGAAAAGGTTTTATGTAAAAATACTTTTATCACTTAGCAAAATTACAAAAAAACCAATTGATAAACATCTTTTCATTAGGATTAACATTTATGAACGTTGTTTGTGATAATAGAAAGCGGGAATCAGTAGTAAAGCAATTAAGGGTTGGATTAAAAATCGTCTCACATTAAAAAATAAATAATAATCCTCTTGTCTTGGGTTTATAACAAAATAGAGGAACATGGATATTAAAATGAAATAAGAAACTGAGTAAATTAAAACCGAAAACTTAAGAATACTCCTATCCTTAAAGAGTACAAACAAAATTCCTAAAGAAATGATTGTATTCAAAACATAACGAAGCGTTGTAGAAGCAACCAACTTAACAACTTCTTGTCTTGGCGAATCTATATATAAATAATCATTTTGAAAGAAAGTTAAATAAGGATCGTAAAACAATTGCACCTCAAAGATTCTTATAAGAACCAATAAGCCTATTAAAACAATAAACGATATATATTTCATCACTTTATTCATGGCTCTCCTTGTGATTAGAAAAACGATTCACCCAAAATAGCCAAAGTAAACAAACCATCCCATAAATAATGGCTGGAAAAATAACCGTGTGCAAAATATCTTTTCTCCACGGATAGTGGTACAAACCTATGGACAAAATAACGACACGAATTAAATTGACCACATAAATCAAGACACTTCCTGCCAAGACATATAAAAAGGTGGTTTTAATTTTTCCTGTAAAAGCAATTATAAAAGATGCAAACAGAATGATAACACTAACAGAGTTGCAACCTTCTATAACCCTTGCAACATATTTATTATTAATAATCAATTTCATGGTAGGCTCTGTTGCATGAGGAACCACTTGCGCTTGATACCCTAAACTTTCAAGAATTTCTCTACTTTGCTTGGCTACCAAATTTGTCATATAATCTGGATAATAAGTCTCGCTTGAGCCATATTGCAAATACAATTTATATGAAAAAGTTAGAACAGCATACACCAAAAGAAAGGTTAGAATAAACTTAAGGACCGATTTATATTTTATAATGAGTTCTTTCAAAAAATAATGTTTAAGTACGACGTTAAAATTATACAAAATACAAGATACAATGGTGGTTTTTAAATACTTTTGTCCAAAATTTTTGAACAATGACTTTTATATCGCTAAAACCACAAGTAGAATCCCTTATTTCTTCAACAGAAAAAACCGTTGATGAACGCTTAAAAAACATTTGCGAACTTTTAGAATCTGAAATCCCACATTACAATTGGGTAGGCTTTTATTTTAAAAATGGCGATAAAAACGAACTCAAACTCGGTCCTTATGTTGGCGAACCTACAGATCATATCATTATTCCTTTTGGAAAAGGTATTTGTGGCCAAGTAGCTGTTAGCAACCAAAACTTTGTAGTACCCGATGTGGCTGCGCAAGATAATTACATTGCTTGTAGCATTACTGTGAAAGCGGAAATTGTAATCCCCATTTTTGTGAATGGTGAAAATATGGGACAAATAGATATCGACTCGAACACACCAGACCCGTTTACTGAAGAAGACGAACGCTTTTTGGAATTTGTTTGTGCTAAAGTATCAGAAATACTTTAAATTCTAGGTGTAAATTTTTTGATTCAAACTTCAATGTTAACAACTTCATTATTTAGTTAAAAAATCATCTCATTTTCAAGATGTCTTTGAGCTTCATTTTTGCTTTTAATTAGTACTTTTGCACTCATAAACAACAACTAACATTTTTTTTTGAAATAATTTCATTTTAAAAAGAATGACCACACACACAACACAACTAAAATGAGCAACAAAAAAACTATTAAATCGGCTTTAATTTCTGTTTTTAGCAAAGACGGATTAGAACCTATTGTAAAGCAATTACACCAACAAAACGTAACCCTTTATTCTACAGGTGGAACCGAAAAATTTATTAAAGATTTAGGTATTCCTGTAGTTCCAGTTGAAGATGTTACCTCCTACCCTTCTATTCTTGGAGGACGTGTAAAAACATTACACCCAAAAGTTTTTGGTGGTATTTTAAACAGACAAAATAACGAAAGTGACGCGAAAGAATTAATCGACTTTGAAATACCTCAAATCGATTTAGTGATTGTTGATTTATATCCGTTTGAAAAAACCGTTGCTTCTGGAGCAAGTAATCAAGATATTATTGAAAAAATAGATATTGGAGGGATTTCATTAATTCGTGCCGCAGCTAAAAATTACGCAGATGTAGTTTGTGTATCTTCTGTTGATGATTATAGCGAGTTATTACAATTACTTCAAACTAAAAATGGAGATACTTCTGAAGACGACAGAAAAAACTTTGCTGCCAAAGCATTTAATGTGTCTTCTCATTACGACTCAGCTATTTTTAATTATTTCAATAAAAATAATGAAATAGCTACTTTAAAAATTAGCGAAACACAAGCTCAAGTGTTGCGTTACGGCGAAAACCCACATCAAAAAGGATTTTTCTTCGGGAATTTTGATGATGTTTTCACCAAACTTCATGGTAAAGAATTAAGCTACAACAATCTTTTAGATGTAGATGCGGCTGTTAATTTAATAAACGAGTTTAAAGGAGAGGCTCCAACCTTTGCCGTTCTAAAACATAATAATGCCTGTGGGTTTGCACAACGTGAAACCGTATTAGATTCTTATGTAGATGCCTTGGCTGGAGATCCAGTATCAGCTTTTGGAGGTGTTTTAATAAGTAATACTGAAATTGATTTAGCAACTGCAGAGGAAATTCATAAATTATTTTGTGAAGTAGTGATTGCGCCATCGTTTTCAACTGATGCAGAAGCTATTTTAAAAGGTAAAAAGAATAGAATATTGCTTGTTTTAAAGGACTTCGAATTCCCTAAAACAACCGTAAGAACGTGTTTAAACGGCGTTTTAGTTCAAGACAGAAATTCTAAAACAGATACTCTAGAAGATTTATCTTATGCTACAAACAATAAACCAACAGAAAACGAGTTAGAAGATTTGATATTTGCATCTAAAATTTGCAAGCATACCAAATCGAACACCATCGTAATAGCTAAAAACAAACAGTTATGTGCTAGTGGTACAGGACAAACAAGTCGTGTGGACGCATTAAATCAAGCCATTCATAAAGCGCAATCTTTTAAATTCGATTTAAAGGGAGCTGTTATGGCAAGTGATGCTTTTTTCCCGTTCCCAGATTGTGTGGAGATTGCAGATAATGCAGGGATTTCGGCTGTAATACAACCTGGCGGATCCATTAAAGACCAGTTAAGCATCGATTATTGTAATGATAACAATCTAGCCATGGTGTTTACAGGAACGCGTCATTTTAAACATTAACATCCCCATGAAAATGGGGATCTCATCATGAAAGTGAGACCTCAAAACATACCGCAACGAAGCATTTTTATCGTTGAAAAATGGAAATTTAAATTTCGAAATGGGATTGGTATAATTTAATAATTGAGTATCTCATTAAATATTGAAAATCAATAAGAAAAGCAAAGATATTTATTGCATAACTTTTATTACATTTACAAGATAAGATTAACAACCCTCAAATAAACGACTGTAGCACATGGGATTTTTTGACTTCTTAACCGAAGAAATAGCAATCGATTTAGGAACTGCAAACACACTAATTATTCATAACGATAAAGTGGTTGTAGATAGTCCTTCTATTGTTGCCAGAGACAGAATTTCTGGAAAAATTATTGCTGTTGGTAAAGAAGCCAGCATGATGCAAGGAAAAACTCACGAAAATATTAAAACCATTAGGCCACTAAAAGATGGTGTAATTGCAGATTTTGATGCCAGTGAACAAATGATAAGCATGTTTATTAAAAATATTCCTGCTTTAAAAAAGAAGTTTTTTACTCCTGCTTTACGCATGGTTATTTGTATTCCTTCTGGTATTACAGAGGTTGAAATGCGTGCTGTAAAAGAAAGTGCTGAGCGTGTTAACGGAAAAGAAGTTTATTTAATTCACGAACCAATGGCCGCAGCTATTGGAATTGGTGTAGACATTATGCAACCTAAAGGAAACATGATTGTTGATATAGGTGGAGGAACAACAGAAATTGCTGTTATTGCACTTGGTGGTATTGTTTGCGATAAATCGGTTAAAATTGCTGGTGATGTCTTCACAAACGATATTGTTTATTACATGCGTACACAACACAACTTATATGTTGGAGAGCGTACTGCCGAAAAAATAAAAATTCAAATTGGTGCCGCAACTGAAGATTTAGAGCTTCCTCCAGAAGATATGAGCGTTCAAGGACGTGATTTACTTACTGGAAAACCTAAGCAAGTACAAATTTCATATAGAGAGATTGCAAAAGCATTAGATAAATCCATTTTACGTATTGAAGATGCCGTTATGGAAACTTTGTCACAAACACCTCCAGAATTAGCCGCAGATATTTACAATACTGGTATTTACCTTGCTGGTGGAGGATCTATGTTAAGAGGTTTAGACAAGCGTTTGTCTCAAAAAACAGACTTACCTGTCTACATTGCAGAAGATCCATTAAGAGCTGTTGTACGTGGCACAGGAATCACTCTAAAAAACTTACCTAAATACAAAAGCGTGTTGATAAAATAGCCTAACAAATGCAGCAAATAATAAACTTCATCATAAGAAACAAATCGTTTTTGTTATACTTATTGTTGTTTTCCCTTGCTTTTGTTTTCACTATTCAATCGCATTCGTATCATAAAAGTAAATTTATAAATTCCGCAAATTTTTTGTCAGGAGGCATTTATAATTCTGTAAATAATGTGAGTGAATACATTCACTTAGAAAAACAAAACGAATTACTTCAGAAAGAAAACAACGATTTAAAGTCTTTGTTATATAATACCACCGATTCTCTAAACAGAAGCTTTACAGATACAACCTATTCGGGAATTTCCTATAAATTCACCCCTGCCATCGTTATCAAAAATAGTTATTCTTTAAGCAATAACGTGTTGTTGTTAAACAAAGGTAGAAGAGATAGTATCCAGCAGGATTTTGGGGTTATTTCTTCAGAAGGTTTGGTTGGAATTATAGACAACACGAGTAAAAAATACGCTACGGTTATTTCTGTTTTAAACACCAGTAGCCAAATTAGTGCGCAATTGAAAAAATCGAATCATTTTGGTTCTTTAATTTGGAATGGGAAATCGCCATATTTGGTGCAATTAACCGAGATCCCAAAAATAGCTCCAATTGAAATTGGAGATACTATAATTACTTCTGGACGCTCATCCATTTTCCCAAAAAACATTCCAATTGGAACCATTGACAGTTTCAATCTAGATACGGCTCAAAATTATTATGTCATTCACGTAAAATTATTTAACGATATGACAAGCATGGAACATGTGTATATAATTGAGAATAAAGACTCAAACGAAATAAATAAGCTAATTAACAACACGAATGAATAGTCTTATTTTTACACATACTTTTAGGTTTATAATTCTTGCTATGTTCCAAGTATTAGTATTGAACCATATTAATTTTTTAGGCTATATAAATCCGTCTTTATACATTCTATTTATCCTGCTATACCCTTTAAAAAACAATCGGGTTATTTTTATTTTTGTAAGTTTCCTATTAGGTTTAACCATAGATATGTTCATGGATTCCGGAGGTGTGCATGCTGCCGCTGCTGTTACCATTGCTTTTATAAGACCTTTTGTTTTAAAATTTTCTTTTGGCGCTGTTTATGATCATCAAACAATGAAATTTGGGAATGTAGAATTTGGCTCAAAACTTACATACATCACTATTTTAACAGTAGTACATCAATTCGTTTTATATGCCTTAGAAATTTTTAACTTTTCTAAAATAATTTTAACACTTCAATACACGTTATTCTCCAGTATATTTACTATTATATTATGTGTGCTAACAACTATAATTTTTAGCAGGAGAAATAAATGAGACAATTTTTACTTTTTATAATCATCATTTTAGTAGGCCTTACCTTTATTGCTAGGCTTTTCTATCTTCAGGTTTACAACTTAGAAGAGCATAGTTTATTCGACGATAACGCCATTAGAAAAGTTTACGACTATCCAAAACGCGGTTTTGTTTACGACAGAAACGGAAAACTTTTAGTTTCAAACCAACCATCATACGATGTGATGGTAATTCCTCGTGAAGTAAAACCATTAGATACTCTAGAATTCTGCTCTCTTTTAAAAATTGATATTGAACAATTCAGAAAATTCTATAAAAAGGCCTATCACTATTCTCCAAGATTACCTTCTGTATTTGTGCCACAACTGTCCAAGGAAGATTATGCCGCGCTTCAGGAGAAGATGAGAAAATATGAAGGTTTTTACATCCAAAAACGTTCTTTAAGAGATTACCAAACATCTATTGGTGCCAATGTATTAGGCTATATTGCTGAAGCCACCCCTTATCAAATTGAAACTAACCCTTATTATAATATGGGGGATTTAGTTGGAAAACAGGGAGTTGAAGCGTCTTATGAGAATACATTACGCGGTGTAAAAGGCATCAAGTTTATTCAAAAGGATAGATTTAATAAAAACATAGGTCCCTATAAAAATGGCGTGTATGACACCATTCCAGAACAAGGAAAAGACATAACGATAACCATTGACGCAAAACTTCAAGCTTATGGTGAATTGTTAATGCAAAATAAACGTGGAGGAATTATAGCCATTGAACCAAGTACTGGAGAAATTTTAACTATGATTGCTGCTCCAACCTACAATCCTAATTTATTGGTAGGAAGAGATCGTTCTAAAAATTTCACTAAACTTTATAATGATTCTATCGCAAAACCACTATTTAACAGAAGTTTACAAGGTGTATACGAACCTGGCTCTCCTTTTAAATTAATGAATGCCTTAGTTGCCTTACAAGAAGGAGTTATCTCCACCAAAGAAACTGTAACCTGTTATGCTGGTTATAAATACGGAAGCCGATTTATGAAATGCCATTGTAGAGTAGGCACTAGAAATGACATGATTCATGGTATTCAAGAATCCTGTAATGCTTATTTTGCCACAATTTACAGACGTATTTTAGACAATCCGAAAAATGCTTCCATTGGAATAGACATTTGGAGTAAGCATGTAAAAAGTTTTGGCTTAGGAGATTTTTTGAATAACGACTTGTACGTTGGCCAAAAAGGAAGAATCCCAGACAGAGATTATTATAAGCATATTTATCCTAATACGTTCTACTCCACTTATACTTTGTCCAATGCTATTGGACAGGGAGAAGTTGCAACCACACCTATCCAATTAGCTAACATGATTGCTGCCATTGCAAATAGAGGTTTTTACTATACGCCACATATTATCAAAGATATAAAAGATGAAACTATAGATATAAAGTACACAACTCCAAATTACACGACTATAGACAAGCAACATTTTGAACCAGTTATTGAAGGTATGTTTAATGTTTATAAATATGGTACTGCTAGTCAATTACAAATTCCAGGAATAGAGATTTGTGGAAAAACTGGTACTGTAGAAAATTTTGTGAAAATTGATGGTGTAAAAACTCAATTAACCGACCATTCTATTTTTGTAGCCTTTGCTCCAAAAGACAACCCGAAAATTGCCATTGCCGTTTTTGTAGAAAATGGTTATTGGGGAAGTCGTTTTGCAGGTAGAATTGCTAGCTTAATGATTGAAGAATATATTAATGGTGAGATTACAAGAAATGACATGGAAAATTGGATCCTTACTCATAGTCTCGAAAATGAATACGCCAAACCTTATTCAGGAGAACCTTTTAAAATTAATAGAGGTACAACTTTACAAGTTATTCCAACAGAAGATTCCAATAAGATAAAAAAACAAATTGAAGCATTACAGTAATTTAACATGTATAGAGAAACAAACAGACACTTCAAATTCGATTGGATTAGTATTATTATTTTCATGCTTCTTGTTGGTTTTGGGTGGTTAAACATTTTGTCTGCCTCTCATGTTGGAGAAACCGTAGATTATTTTAATTTCTCTCAGCCTTACGGGAAACAGCTTATATTTATTTTCTTAACGATTTTATTAATAATCCTCATCCTTTCAATAGATTCCAAGTTTTATGAACGGTTTTCTGGGGTTATTTACATTATTTCTATGCTCTCATTAGTAGGGCTTTTTATTGCAGGAAAAAATGTTAATGGAGCCACCTCTTGGTATGGAATAGGAGGTATGACGCTACAACCTAGTGAATTTGCTAAAGCAGCTACGTCTTTAGCTATTGCAAAATTTCTAAGCGATTTACAAACCGACCTAAAAAACTTTAAAGATCAAGTTAAGGCCTTTATAATTATTGCTATTCCGGCTATTTTAATAATCTTGCAAAATGACACGGGAAGCGCCCTAGTCTATGCCACTTTCTTTTTTGTGTTTTACAGAGAAGGTTTACCTAAAATATATTTAATAATTGCCACGTTGCTTGCATTCATTTCTATTGGTTCTTTAAAATTTGGGGATATTACTACTAGTATTATTATTACCCTTGTCATTTTAGGATATCACTTTACCAGACGCAAAAAACCGGCTTTTATTAAAACAATATTAACTATTCTAGCCTGTATTATTTTAAGCTTTGGAGTTGAATTTTTATACGATAACATGTTGCAGGCCCATCAAAAAGATCGAATTAGTCTATGGCTAAGATTGGAAAACGATCCCGATAAACTTGCAGACATGCGACGCGATATTCTGTATAATCTTTACGAATCTGAAAAAGCGATAAGTTCCGGAGGAATAACCGGAAAAGGTTTTCTACAAGGCACAAGAACCACGGGGAAATTTGTTCCAGAACAACATACAGATTATATATTTAGTACCGTAGGCGAAGAATGGGGGTTTGCTGGAACCGTATTTGTAGTAGTCCTCTTTGTTCTCCTTTTATTGCGAATTCTGCATTTAGCCGAATTACAAAAATCACAATTCAGTCGCGTTTATGGCTACAGTGTCGCTTCCATTCTCTTCTTCCATTTTATGATTAATATAGGTATGGTTATGGGGCTTATTCCAACCATAGGTATTCCGCTACCCTTCTTTAGTTATGGTGGTTCTGGGCTTTGGGCATTTACTATTTTGCTCTTCATTTTTATCAAACTAGATTCCAATAGAATTAATGAGTGGTAGTTAACTTCATCTTAATAAAGATGTGCTTTTTTAAAATGGCACCGTTTTTGTAATGATAAAAAAGCCAGAATTTTAATTCTGTTTTTGTTTTTCAGTATTTCTAAAAAAATTGGAATAAGCTGAAAAATCACATTAAATAAATTTTGAAAGAACTTAAAAATCACAAATAATGTACTTTTTGAAACAATTAATCTAGATTATAAGATTTTTTTGTACTTTTAATTCAGTAAAACACCCTTTTAATATAATAAAAAAAAATTATGAAAAGTTTATTCAAAAAATTAAGTTTCTTGTTACTTACTATTTTCCTAACAAGCAATATTAGCGCACAAGTTAACGCTGATTATGACAAAAGCACTGATTTCAATAAATACAAAACGTATTCTCTAGAAGGCTGGGCAAAAAACAGTGATCAACTTTTAAACCCATTTGATAAACAGCGCATTACGGATGCTCTTAAAAGCGAACTGGAATCAAGAGGTATAACATTAGTAGAGACTGGTGGTGAAATAGCAGTTACACTTTATTTGACTATTAAACAAGCTACAGATTATACAGCCTATACTAATTTTAATGGTGGTATGGGATATGCTGGACGTTGGGGTTATGCTCGAGGAATAGGAATGGGAATGGGATCTGCTTCAACAAATGTAAGCGAAACCAACTATAATGTTGGAACCTTAATAATTGACATGTACGATAGTACTAGCAAAAGCATGATTTGGCAAGGTGATATGACATCAGATATTGAAACAAATGCTTCTAAAAGAGATAAAACTATCCCTAAAAAGATGAGCAAATTAATGAAAAAATTCCCAGTTGCACCGCTTAAAAGCTAAGTGCCATTGATTTTTTAGAATTTAATAAATTGATGCCTTTAATTTTAAATTAAAATTTAAAGTCTATATTTACTATTATAAGAAATATTAAAAGAATTGATATGTCTCTTTTCTTTTAATATTTTTTTTTTCAAAAAGATTACCATATCTAATATTTAATATCATATTATGAAAAGCACGATTATTACTATTAGCTTGTTCTTAATGTCTTTAGTAGGACATTCACAAGAAGCAAAAACAATGGACTCTACGGCTATTTTTATTTTAGACCAAATGAGCGATAATATAGGGAATTTACAATCTGTAACTTTTGACTTAAGTAATTCGATTGATGAATTAGATCACCAAGATAATATTGTCACCCAATTTTCGACAAGTACCATTACTTTTTCTGGTCCTGACAAACTTATAGTTAGAACTGATGGAACAAAAGGTAAAACTGGCTTTTGGTACGATGGAACTTACGTTACCTATTACAATTATGATGAAAACAATTATGTTACATTAGAAGTTCCAGATACAACTATTGAAATGATTGAAACCATGCATAAAAACTTCGATTTTGATTTTCCTGCAGCAGATTTCTTTTATCCTAGTCTTACAGACGACATGATAGAACAATTTGATTCTATTACCTATTTAGGAAAAAAAGTGGTTAAGGGAGAAGAATGTTATCATATTTTGGCTGTAAATGAAACACTGAATGTGCAAATGTGGATTTCAAATAAAACATTTTTATTGCCTAAGCATTTTATAGTAACTTATAAAGATAAATCGAATCTTCAATATGAATCGACATTTGATAATTGGTTAATAAATCCAACAATTCCAGAATCGGCATTTTCTTTTCTTGCTCCCCCTAAAGCAAGACTAATTAACATTATGGAAAAGTAATAAAACGAAAACATCATGACAAAATATAATTATAACATCAAACATATTCTAGGACTTCTTGTAGTTTTTATTGCACTTATCCTTCCTTCTGAAATTACAGCACAACGCATGGGCCATAGTGTTTCAAGAGGCGGTGGCGGACACACCATGTCTAGACCTACAACCCGACCTGCAACTAACAATAGAGCCACTACAAATAGAACCCCAAGTAGACCAACTACTAGCACGCGACCAGCTACTACTAATAGAACTCCATCTCATACAATAAATGGAGGCCATAATAAAAGTACGACTAGAAATATTTCTACAAATAACGTTCCTAACAGAAGTACGAGACCTGCTACCACCAATAGACCTACAACTGGGAAAACCAAAATTGCTGATAAATCTGGCAATAATGCAGCCCCTAAGCTAGATACTCGAAATATAAAAACTTCTAATATTCAAGACAATAGCATTAATACGGGTAATAGAGGCAATCGTAATAACATCAATAACGGCAACATAAATATTGATAATAGTAGAAACTTAACTGTAAATACTAGAAACACATATGTAAATCCTAGTCATGCACATTATTATAGACCGCCATACCACTATGGAGGCTACCATTATTATGCTCACAGACCTTATTATTATCATCCATATCAACCATACCATTGGGGACCCTATTACCACCCTTGGGGTTATTTTGTAGCAACTATGGCTACTACAGCTATTATTGTGAGTATAATTGACGACAGCAACGACAATAGTAAAGATGAATACCATTACGAAAACGGAACCTATTATTTAAAAACCGCTGATGGCTTTGTGGCTGTTCAAGCTCCTATTGGAGCCCAAGTATCAGATATACCCAAGGAAGCTGAAAAAGTAGATGTAAACAACACAACCAACTATTACTATGGTGGCGCTTTTTACGAGCAAAATAAAGAAGGCTATATTGTGGTACCAGCAACGGCGGGAACTATTGTTCCTAACCTTCCAGAAGGTGGTGATGAAATAAAAATTGGAGATGTTACTTATGTTCAATTTGGAGAAACTTACTACCAACCAATTCAAGTAGATGGCAAAGACATGTACGAAATTGTAGAGGTTAAGAAGGAATAAAAAAGATATTACAACCTTAATAAAACAAAAAGCATTGAATTAATATTCAATGCTTTTTTTATACCTAACAAAATATTTTTTTAGAATTTATATAAAGAATAAGTTAATTCTAATTTTCAGGAGTCTCTTCAGGCATATAACAATTAGTTTAAGCCCTCATTTTTAAAAGTTTAGAAAGATCATATTTATTATTCTTTAATAATTTAATTAACAATTTTAAGTATCTTTATATAAGTTCATACTAATTTTTCTCTTTAAGAAACGAATTTTAAGTCTGATTTAAAACAAGTTATTAATTTAATTTAAAAAATCACTACATGAAAAAACTCTTACTATTTGCAGTTAGTGTTATGCTTATTACATGCATCAGCGCTCAAGAAAACAGAACTAGTGCAGATGCTGAAGATGGGCAAAGTCTGGAAGATAAAATCCAGAATCCCATCGCCAACATAGCTAGCTTTCCTATTATTTACAACTTGTCTACAAATGAGAATAATTCGAATGTTGTAAATTTTCAACCTGTTATTCCTGTACAATTATCAAAAAAATGGCTATTGATAACCCAAGCCATTATCCCAGTTATGAATGTCGCTACACAAACAGGATATGAAAACGGACTTGGAAACATTACCTTTCTTGGAGCCATTACACCCACAAAACAAAGTGAATTTACTTGGGGAGCTGGACCTGCTTTTATGCTTCCCGCAGTAAATAATAAGTTAGGTTTTAATAAATTTTCTATTGGACCTTCAGTTATTGCTTTAAAACAAAACAATGGTTTTACTTATGGTTTATTACTCCAGAATTTCTTTTCTGTTGCTGGACCTAGTAATACAGAAGATGTTAATTATTTATACACGCAAGTCATATTATCCAAAAATTTGAACAATGGTTGGTACCTTTATTCTAACCCAATTATTACAGCAGATTGGAATGCAACAAGTAACAAACAATGGACCATTCCCTTAGGTGCTGGAGCCGGAAAGTTAATAACCCATAATAGATATCTTCCAATTAATCTTAAAGCAGGCCTTTTCAAATATGTGGCTCATCCTACGGAAGCCGATTGGTTGATCCAAGCACAAGCAACTTTTATTTTGAAATCGAAATAACATGTTTGCTAACAATAAAATCAAACTTAAAGTTTTTGAATAATACTTTTTTAAGCCTCTAATATTTCTTAGTTCAATTAAGTTCATACCTTTGTTGTGAATGAATCTTTTATTTTATATAGACAATTTACAGCTTTATGTTTTTAAATTTATTAAACCAAGAAGCAACATTGTTATATTACATAAACTATAAGATTCATCTGATTAAAAGCTTTGAAAATTGAATCTATCTCCAATTCATCATGAAAAAAATAGTTATTAGATCAAGTATCGTTCTATGTATTTTAATATTACTTATACTTATCTTTTTGCCTATGGGCATTAAAAGTTATGTCATTAAAAACAGCAAAGAACTTATTGGTAGACAAATAGATTTCGACGATTTTAAACTGAACTATTTTACGGGAACTCTTAAAATCACCGATTTTAAAATGTTTGAGCCTGATAATGTCACTAATTTTGTAAGCTTTGACTCCCTAATTATCGATACAGAAATCTATCGTTATTTTAAAAATGAAAAAGTACTCGAACAGGTTTATTTAAAAGGTCTTATTGTGAATACTATCCTGCAAGACTCATCTTTTAATTTTGATGATTTAATTAAGTTTCACACTTTGGATACGGATAGCACCAAAATTGAAGATACCGAACCTTTCCAATACTTTCTTTCCAACCTAGAATTAAAAAATGCCCAATTTATTTATAACGACAGAAACATTGACAACATTACTGATATAGAAGATCTGTCTTTTTTTATCCCGTTTATTGGTTGGAACCAAGAAAAAAAAAGCAATGTCGATGTGAAATTCAATTTAAAAAAAGGAGGTTCTATTACATCTAGTTTTAATGTTAATCCTGTCGATGGTGAATTTGATGCTAACATTGCAGTTAATGAACTTTATTTAGATGCCTTTTATAAATATGTTGTTGAATACGCTAATATCAATAGTTTCAATGGTAAATTAAATTCTCAAATATACATTTCAGGTAATATTAATGAGGCTATAAAATCTATTATTTCAGGGAAAGTGACCATTAACGATTTTGAAATGACGGACAAACAAGACAAGAAATTCCTTGCTGCAAAAAATCTAAAAGTTGCTTTACAGAAAATAGACTACGCCAATAGTACTTATGTTATCGATTCTTTAAATATTAACGACACTTATACTTTTTTTCATTTAGATTCCATTTCCAATAATTTATTCGAAATATTCAAACTGAACGAGTCTAATCAAAATGCTTCCACGACAACAATAGCAGATAGATCATCAATCGACTCAAGTGCAGATAAGATATATTATGCCATAAATCATTTGAATCTAAACAATGGAGTTTTAGATTATACAGATAATCTTACTGGTGAAGAATTTGATTACCATTTAAGCCAGATTCAAATGGAGTCAGACAGTATTTTTAGTAGTTCCAAGTGGGTGAACATCTATTCGGATATGCTTCTAAACAATCGAGGTACTTTAAATGCGAAAATTGGTGTTAATCCACAGAATACAGATAATGCCGAAATAAATATTACCATTGAAAAATTCTTACTATCAGATATAAATATCTATTCCAACCATTATATGGGGCACGATATTTTAGAAGGTGATTTTTACTATAATACCAAAACCGAAATAACTGACGGCACGATAACAAGTGAAAACAAATTATTGATTAAAAGTGTAGCTATTTCTAGTAATGAAAAAGGACTTTACAAATTGCCATTAAAATTTGCCTTATTTTTATTAAAAGATAAAAATGGCGATGTTAATCTAGATGTTCCAGTTCGAGGAGACTTAAACGATCCCTCCATCAATGTTGGAAAAATTGTTTGGACTACCTTTAAAAACCTTATTGTTAAAACTGCTGCTAGACCCATAAATTTCTTAGCTGGATTAGTAGATGGTGACCCTAAAGAATTGGAGGAAATAACATTGACCTATACAGACACCATTCCTTCAGAAAAATCAATAAAACAACTTAATAAATTAATTGATTTAGAAAACAGAAAAGAAGGCCTTAAAATTGAAATAGTTCATTTTGCAGATTTAAATTTACAAAAAGAAGCCATTGCTATGGCTGAAGTAGGCTCTCTTTATAATATAGAAACAAAAAAAGATTATCTGCATGACCTTAAAGGTTTTGAAACTTTTCTATTTGCTAAAGTAGAAAGCGATTCCCTTTCTGTTAAAGATGCGGTTTTAAGATGGAGTACCAATCAAAACTTAGATTCTTTAGTGAACGATTACAATTCAAAACTTATAAAAAACACCCAAGATTATTTGCTTGAAAAGAATCCTTTCACAAAAATACAAGTCATAGTAGCAGATCCAAAAGAGCCTGAACATTCCGGGTCAAATTCCAAATTCAAAATGACATATAACATGTTAGATGATAGATGATAGATGATAGATGATAGAAATGTAATTAAAGCAGATGGAAACCCATAAAAACATAGGTAACATCCTTCAATTAAAAATTTAGCAACTATTATCAACCCAAAATTTGTGAAAAACAAGATCATATTTTTAGAAAATGTTTGTTTTTATTCTAAAAGAATCATTTAATGATAAACTTTAGGATATTAATGACGCCCGAAATATGCTAAATAAATCTTGTAAAATCCGCCATTGATTTCCTAAAATCTACTTATTTAAACAGGTGACTAATTACGCAAATATAACTGCTGTCTCACTATCTAAAATCCTTAAAAGAGTTCAGTCCTATTAACAATTGTTAACTTTTTCAATTTCTGTTTTATTTATTTTTTTCAATAATTAAGGCGATGCCTTAATTTTATTAATCTATGCTCAATGAGAGGAGGCAAGCGTCGAAGCAACACGCGCTTGTTTACAATGTAAATCAGGGTTTTAAACATAAAAAACACAATTACAATTATAGATTTTCAAAATTAAATCCTTAATTTTATAAAAATGAATACTAATCAATAATCTAAATATGAAAAAACTATCATTAGGAGTATTGTTAATTCTCATACCACTATTATCAATTTCCCAACAAAACAAAAAGCCAAATATTTTAGTTATTTGGGGAGACGACATTGGTCAATCCAATATTAGCGCCTACACTATGGGACTTGTTGGCTACAGAACTCCAAACATTGACCGAGTGGCAAACGAAGGAATGATTTTTACCGATAATTATTCTGAGCAAAGTTGTACTGCAGGTCGCTCATCTTTTATTACAGGACAAAGTGTTCTAAAAACTGGCTTGAGTAAAGTAGGAATGCCTGGAGCAAAAGAAGGAATTTCTGAAAAGGACCCAACAATTGCAGAAATGCTAAAACCCTTAGGTTATACAACAGGGCAGTTTGGAAAAAATCACTTGGGGGATCTTGATCACATGTTACCAACTAACCATGGTTTTGATGAGTTTTTCGGTAATTTATATCACTTAAATGCAGAGGAAGAACCAGAATTGGAAGATTACCCAGACCCGGCTTTATATCCAAATTTCAAGAAAAACTATGGCCCTCGCGGTGTCATTCATTCGTATTCAAATGGACAAATTGAAGATACTGGTGCTTTAACAAAAAAGCGCATGGAGACCATAGATGACGAAACTGTTGCTGCTGCAAAAAAATTCATCAGAAATGCAGTTTCATCAGGGAAACCATTTTTTGTTTGGTGGAATGGAACCCGTATGCACTTTAGAACACACGTTAAAGATTCAAATCGCGGTATTTCGGGGCAAGATGAATATGGCGATGGAATGGTTGAACATGATATGCATGTTGGAGAATTATTGAATTTATTAGATGAATTAGGTGTTGCAGATAACACCATTGTACAATATGGTACTGATAATGGCCCACACAAGAATACTTGGCCAGATGCAGGTGTTAACCCTTTTAGAGGTGAGAAAAACACCAATTGGGAAGGTGGTTGGAGAACCCCATCAATGGTACGTTGGCCTGGTAAAATTGAGTCAGGTTCTGTTTCAAATGAAATCATTTCAGGAATGGACTGGTTTCCAACCTATTTAGCTATTGCTGGAAATCCAAACATCAAGCAACAACTTTTAAAAGGTGTTACTGAAAACGGACGTTCATACAAAGTACATTTAGATGGTTATAATATGTTACCTTATTTAACTGGTGTAGAAAAAACAGGACCTCGTAAAGAATTGTTCTATTTTTCTGACGATGGTGAATTAATGGCTTTATGTTTTCCATGACTGGAAAGTAACATTTATGCACCAAAATTCTGAAGGAACTTTAGACACATGGTCTAAACCAATGGTAACCACAAGAATACCTTGGCTATATAACTTAAGAAGAGACCCGTATGAATTAGCAACAACTACTTCTAATACATATTGGGATTGGTACCTTGATCATGTCTATTTATTGTTACCTGCTGCGGATTATGTAGGGCAATTTATTGCAACTTTTCAAGAATTTCCACCAAGAATGAAAGCGGCTAGTTTTAATTTAGGAGACACCATGAATGCTTTAAAATCTGCCGGAAGTCATTAAATAAATATATAAATTAAAAAAAGCAGGCTTTTAGCCTGCTTTTTTATTTACTTTAAAATACGCTGAGTAATTATAAACATTTTAAGGGCATTCCTTTTAACTTTATATAAAGATTAGAATTGTAATAATCACTAAAAAAACAGTAAAAACAACACGGCTAGGATACTACCCCATAACTATATAGCAAGAGTAAACAGCAAATAAAATACAAAGTTTTTAAAATTCTAGCTAATAAACTAATGCCATTTAAAATATCAATTTATATTTGCAAACAACTTTATTTACAAAAATATGAAATCTATAAAAATCACTCTTTTACTGTCGCTTTTTATGACCGTAGGTATGTTTGCTCAAGATAAAGAAGCAGAAGCACCTAAATCGGATACAGAAGATGCAGCGGCATTAGCAAAAAAATTGGCAAATCCAATTGCTAATTTAATTAGTGTTCCATTTCAAAACAATACAGATTTTGGAATTGGAAGCCTAAATGGAACAAGAAACACCTTGAATTTTCAACCAGTAATTCCATTAAAACTTTCTGAAAACTTAAATTTAATTAACCGTGTTATTGTACCATACGTATCACAATACAACGTTACAGCTCCTGGCTCAAGTCAAACAGGTATTGGTAATACTACGATAAGTTCATGGGTATCACCTACAAAAGTAAAAAATGGAATTATTTGGGGAGCTGGACCTGCCTTTCTTTTACCAACAAATAATGAATATATAGGAACTGATAAAACAGGTGTGGGACCAACTGTTATCGTTTTAAAACAAGCTAATGGCCTAACTTATGGTATGCTTGCAAATCAATTATGGTCTGTTATAGGACCAAGTGCTTCTGCTGATGTTAGCCAAATGTTTTTGCAATTCTTCTTAGTGTATAACTGGAAATCTGGAGCTGGTTTAGGTATAAGCTCTGAAAACACATTTAATTGGGCAGGAAATAGTAATACATCTTATTTAATACCAAATGTAAACGCGGTTACTAAATTAGGTAAACAAATAGTACAAGTACAGATAGGACCACGTATTCCTACTATATTTTCTAACAGCGAAAGCAAACCAGATTTTGGTGTAAGAGCAAGTTTTGTTCTTGTTTTTCCTAAATAAAACATCTGTTACAAAGAATAAAAAAGCGTGTTACCATTGACACGCTTTTTTTAATGCCTTTACTTGTTAGATTTTAGATCCTTTAAAACTCTATCTAATAAAATGTTACTTTTATTAACTCAAAAAAAATCTTAACTTTAAGGATTAGAGTTTCTTTTTAAGAAACTAAAGAAATTTCAAGTTTATTAAAATTTACTTTTATTGTATATTCGAATCTGATTTACTATTAATCAAAACATTAACCAATTTATAGATAATAAGGAAGTCAAGTTGAAAATTATTCTTACTATTTAGTTTATAATTTACTCGAACCATGAAAACACAATTTATTTCTATCCTTTTCCTCTCATTTATTTTATTCTCCTCTTGCAAAAATGAGACTACTAAAACGAATGATACATCCGAAATCATTGAAGCAGAAATTATAATTGCAGATCCGCTTCCTTCATGGAATGATGGCGCTACTAAACAAGCAATCATCGATTATGTTACAGATGTTACAAATACAGAAAGTGAAAGCTTTATTCCTCTTGTAGATCGTATTGCAACTTTTGATAATGATGGTAACTTATGGTCTGAGCAACCTATATATTTTCAGTTACAATTTGCCATGGATCGCGTAAAAGCTTTAGCTCCAGAACATCCAGAATGGGCAAACCAACAACCTTTTAAATCTGTTATAGAAGATGATATGAAAACTTTGGTTGCTTCAGGAGAACATGGAATTCTTGAAATAATGATGGCTTCGCATGTAGGAATGAATACGGCGGAATTTGAACAAATAGTCACAGATTGGATAGCAACTGCTAAACACCCCAAATTTGATAGACCTTATACTGAATTAGTTTTTCAACCTATGTTAGAGTTGTTAAACTATTTGAGAGCTAACAATTTTAAAACTTTTATTGTTTCTGGTGGTGGCATTGAGTTTATGAGACCTTGGGTAGAACAAGTTTATGGTATTCCAAAAGATCAAGTTGTAGGAAGCAGTATTGCTACCGAATTTGATTATAACAACGGAAACCCTGTAATTAAACGCACTTCAAAAATCGATTTTATTAATGATGGCAATGGAAAACCAGTAGGTATTAATAAATTTATTGGAAGGAAACCTGTGTTTGCTTCTGGAAATTCAGATGGAGATTTACCAATGTTACAATACACAGATTCTAACAAATACCCTTCTTTTCAACTTTATTTACACCACACCGATGATGAAAGAGAATGGTCTTATGATAGAGAATCGCATATTGGTCGTTTAGATAAAGGCCTTGATGAAGCAAACGAAAAAGGTTGGACTGTTATTGATATGAAAAACGATTGGAATGTTATTTACCCGTTTCAAATGAATTAAGTTCCTTGTTTTTAGAAATATAATCACGAATTATCCGGTTTACTTAAATGAATTATAACCCACATGAAGCATAAACATCTACTTTTATTGTGGGTTATTTTGTTTTGCTTACAAGTTAAAGCTCAAGATAGTATTACAGCACAAGATGTAAAAGTGAATCAACAGATTTGGATAGATT
Organism: Xanthomarina arctica; assembly: GCF_014638915.1. Classification (GTDB taxonomy): domain Bacteria; phylum Bacteroidota; class Bacteroidia; order Flavobacteriales; family Flavobacteriaceae; genus Xanthomarina; species Xanthomarina arctica. Next base: position 55,936 of record NZ_BMFQ01000001.1, read on the forward strand.
ATAATTTTAAAAACAGAGTAGATAGCACAAAAATATTAAACACCGAAATTGGTTTTAGAAAAATAACACCTAAGGTTTATAATAAATTTTTAGCTATTTCAACACTATCGTTTCCTCATAAAACCCAACCTGAATTTTTAAAGCTAAAAAACCCTTTAATTGAATCCTTTGAATTAGGACTAGGAACCATTTTTACAGATAATTACAATGCAGACGACAATTTAGAAATAAGATTCATACAAGGTTTTAAATTTACCGTTCCAGCATTAATAAGGCACTTTGATTTTAAGAATTATGTTCGTTTAGAAGAAAGATTCCAGACAACTTTTGATGGTTCTGGTTGGACAGCAGGATATAGAATTAGATATAGAATATCCACAGTCTTGAAATGGAAAAAACACCTTGTCGAATTTACGGAGGGCATTTATTTTCCATTAAGCTTTGAAATGTTTTTTAATCTAAAAAAATCTGATAGTTATAACGACTTGGTGCGAATTTCACCAGGAATAGGATATCAACTTAAAAATGATTGGAGATTTGAATTATATTTAATCTTTAATGAATCTAAAAACACTACTGAAACCAGCAATAATTCAAGTGAATTTATTTTAAGAATTCGAGTTTATAGCGGTCAATTAAAAAACAAATCGAAAGAAAAACAATTAAAACAAATCCCGAAATCTGATTAGCATCAAAAAGTAACCTACTAATTATTTACGTTTAAATTCAAATTATATGAATGTATTCATGAATTTTTTCAATAGGAAAAGCCCTGAGCATTCCAAAATGACATTTGCTTTTTTTTTAATAGGGTTCCTTTTAACTTCCGCAACTTTTAGCCAAGACCAATTAACAAAGCATCAAGATCACCCAGATTTAAAAATCAATTCTGCACCAATTATAGTCGATGGTAACGAGTTATTTAATGTTAGAGGGGTTTCCTCCTATCCTGCAGAAAAACGGGCCACTAAGATTACTGAAAGGATTATAGCTGTTGCGAATGATTATACATTCTCTCCTGACTCCATTAAAATAATCGAGTTAGAAGAACATTCTGTTATCTACGCCAATAAAATACCTATCATTCAAATTTTCAATTCTGATGCCTCTTTTGAAGATTTAGATAGACTCGATCTAGCTGAAGCTGTTAAACTAAATATCAAAACAACCATTGAAAAATACAGACACGATAGAAGCAAACCCGTTTTATTAAAAAATCTAAAACAAGCCATTATTGTTTGTGTTATTCTATTAGCGATATTCCTTGTGCTACTTTGGATTATTAAACGCTTTAAAAAATGGTTACAAAAGAAAATTGAGTCAAGAATAAAATCGGTTGAAAATATTTCATTTAACCTCATTAAATCTGGTCATTTATGGAAAGTTTTTCATGTGTTTTTAGATACCTTTAGACTTGTTATCATACTATTTTTTGTTGTTGCATTAGTTGACTATGTTCTTAGTCTTTTCCCTTGGACCAATGCCTTTTCAAAATATGTTCACAAAATAATTTTCGATCCATTAATTGAATTTGGCAGAGCCTTTGTCGAATACATTCCGAAGTTTATTTTTATAGCCATCATTTTTTTCATCACTAAGTACTTGTTAAGATTAATAAAACTTTTCTTTTCAGGAATAAAAGATGGAGGTATTGTTATTCATGATTTCAATCCGGATTGGGCATTTTCTACCTACAAAATTATTAGATTTTTCATCATTGCCTTTGCTCTAGTTATGGCTTACCCATACATTCCAGGATCAGATTCTGTAGCATTTAAAGGTCTATCGGTTTTTATTGGTGTTTTATTTTCTTTAGGATCTTCTTCTTTTATAGGAAATTTAATTGCAGGATATTCTATGATTTATAGAAGCGCTTTTAAAGTTGGAGATATGATAGAAGTAGAAAATCAAATTGGTTTTGTGGAGGAACAAAAATTATTGGTTACGCGTTTACGTACACATAAAAACGAAGAAATAGTGTTACCAAATTCCATCTTGTTAAATAATAAGATTACAAATTACTCTAATAAAGCAAAGGAAACGGGTATTATCTTGCATACGAAGGTTGGAATAGGATACGAAACTCCATGGAGACAAGTAGATGCCATGTTAAAACTAGCGGCTAATAGAACCGAAGGTTTACTAAAAACCCCATCTCCCTATGTGCTTAAAAAAGATTTAGCAGATTATGCTGTCAATTATGAAATAAACGCTTACTGTTCTGACATACAGAATATTAATAACATTTATTCCGTCTTAAATCAAAACATTTTAGATGTTTTTAATGAAAATAACGTGCAAATTATGACACCGTCTTATGTTGCTGATACCGAGATCCCAAAGGTAGTCCCAAAAGATCAATGGAATACACCTTTAGAAAACGAGAGTTAAAATAAATTTTCATTTTTGAAACCCTCTTTTTTGTATATTGAACTCTAATTTACTACCAATCATTATATTACTAACTAAACTTTTTTAAAAACATGAAAAAATTATTAGCTGAATTTATTGGAACCTTCTGGCTTGTGCTTGGAGGTTGTGGAAGTGCTGTTCTTGCAGCAGGAGTTCCAGAACTCGGAATTGGATTTGTTGGCGTTTCATTAGCATTTGGATTAACTGTTCTCTCTGGAGCCTATGCTTTAGGTCATATTTCAGGCGCTCATTTTAATCCAGCAGTCTCAATAGGTCTTTGGATGGGTGGCCGTTTCGATGGAAAAGAATTACCTGGCTACATTATATCCCAAGTTCTTGGTGGTATTGCTGGTGCAGGAGTTTTATACCTTATTGTTAGTGGTGCTGAAGGCTTTAACGGATTTTCTGGTCCTGGTGCCTTTGCATCAAATTTTTATGGAGATTCTCCTTATGGAACAAATTATAATTTGACTTCTGCACTTGTTACCGAAGTTGTAATGACTTTTATGTTCTTAATAGTGATTCTTGGAGCTACTCATAAAAATGCTGCAGTAGGTTTTGCTGGCTTATCCATAGGTTTAGCCCTTACTTTAATTCACCTGATAAGCATTCCTATTACAAATACCTCTGTAAATCCTGCAAGAAGTACTAGTCAGGCTTTATTTGTTGGAGGAGAAGCTATGGGACAATTATGGTTGTTCTGGGTGGCTCCTATTATTGGTGCTATTCTAGCTGGATTAGTCTATAAATATTTGGTTCCTAATCCAAAAGAAATTGTTTTAAAAGACTAAACTTAAAAATAGAGGAAGCTAAAAACTTCCTCTATTTTTTTAACTCTAATTTTTCAGCAAAATAATCGCAAAAATCCTTCATGGTTGCAGTCATTTTTTCGTCCTGAGTCGCATTATGAAACGTTTCACTCATAGCCACAAGTGTTTGATGAAAAAATAATTTCATTTCTTCAACTGGCATATCTTTCGTCCAAAGATCAATTCTTAACGTTTCTTGAGCTTTACTATCCCAAACAGATAATAACATCGCTTTGGCTTCTTCATTATTTATACCACCATCCTCTGCGGTCCAATGTAATTTTTCTGGTACTTTATTGTCGTCTAATTCAATTTTAAGTTGAATTGTAGATGTTTTATTTGCCATTTATTTTTTTGGTTTAAAATTCGAATTGTTAAAAATATCCATAGGCTCCATTTGAAGCATGTCTTTTAAAGAAACATCATTATGTTCCATAAATGCTCTAACTATTTGCCAACCCATATAGCGACCCATTTGTCCAGGAGATTCTGAGTCGATTTCTTCTAGATAAAATTTCGAAAAAGGAGCAGGATTGATAAATCTATTAGGAAGTTTAGAATCTGTACTAAACAGTAATTCATTTTCTACAAAAAAGCGCCAAACTTCAGCTTCATTGGATGCAGCCCATTCTATTTGTTCTGGGGTATACCCTATTTTCTCAGCATCTGTTTTAAAAGGAATAACCACATCTTTAAAATAAAGTTCTTTTCCGTAATAAATCATTTCGTCTAACAACGATTTTAAATGCTGCTGAAAAATATAATTATTAGCATAAGCTCCAGCCATATCGACCACTACTTGGTCTTTATTGAAATTCTGCCTTAAATAACTTTGAATGCCTTGATAGAATTCATGTTCACTCCCCAAATAGGTGTCTATTGATATTAAAACAATAGTATCTGTTACTATCACTTTATTTCTATAATCCACATTGGAAAGCGTAGTGACAACTCGAGGAGTACGAAATTCTGGAAAATAATAATGAAGATGTTGAAACAGTTTTTTAATGTCTATGGTTTCTTCTTTAAATTCTGTAAAAACACGCTCAGTTTCAGCAGTTAATTGTTGTTGTAGGGTATCGTTGATTTTATCTAACCAAAAAGAATCTGGATATTTTTCCGAAAACATAAAAGGATAAGCTCTCTTTGTTTCGCCCAGATTTTCAGCTGTTGTTTCCCCAAAAGCTTTATCAAATCTTTCAATAACAAGATCTACCTTAATATCAGCTATCTCTTTTTCTATTTGGTTATCTTTCTTGCAAGAAAAAGCAGAAAAAAGGATTAATAATAGCAAACTAAAATTCTTCATATAAAACTTAAAGGCGGTTAATTTTTATTAATAAGGCTATTCTTTTACTTTTGTTCGACAAAGGTAAGGTTCTTTGATTAAAATTCATTTAAAATGCAAACAGAAAAAGTAGTTGATCATATTGTAAAATGGCTAAAAGATTATGCTTTAAACGCTAAAGTGAATGGTTTTGTTGTAGGGATTTCTGGAGGCATAGATTCTGCTGTAACTTCGGCTTTATGTGCTAAAACAGGATTGGATGTTCTTTGCATTGAAATGCCTATCCATCAAGCACAAAGTCATGTAACAAGAGGCCAAGAACACATTACAAACCTAAAGCGTGCTTATAAAAATGTAAGTCACCTTAGAGCCGATTTAACACCTGTTTTTGAAGAGTTTAAAACCGAAGTCTCTTTACAAGGTGAACAAGTAGTTGTAGACATGGCTTTAGCAAACACAAGAGCTAGATTACGTATGACGACCTTATATTACTATGCTGGTCTGAAGAAATTATTAGTGGCTGGAACTGGAAATAAAGTAGAAGATTTTGGGGTTGGATTTTATACAAAATATGGAGATGGTGGTGTGGACTTAAGTCCGATAGCCGATTTATTAAAATCTGAAGTTTACCAATTAGCACAAGCGCTACAGGTAACTGAATCTATTATAAATGCCGCTCCAAGTGATGGCTTATTTGGAGACGCTAGAAGTGACGAAGACCAAATTGGAGCCTCTTATCCTGAATTGGAATGGGCTATGAAAATGGTTGAAGAAAATAAAACTGTAGATGACTTTAAAGGTAGGGAGCTTGAGGTATTTAAAATATATAAACGCCTAAACAATGCTAACCTTCACAAAATGAACCGGATACCTATTTGTGTAATTCCAAATAATTTAAGAAATAAATAATAAAATATGATTAAAATTTATTATATTTACTTATTACACGTTTAAAATCACACTTTTTTTTGCCTCGACAGTCTTAATATTTAAAACTTTTAAAGATGATAAAACTGTTGGTAGTTGACAGTCACCCAATTATTAGAAAAGGAATCGAACTTCTTTTTGTTGCTTCTAAAGACATCAAAGTTGTTGGAGGCGTAAGCAATGGTGAAGCAATTTTTGATTTTCTAAAACAAGAGAAAGCAGATGTTATTATATCTGAAATAGATTTACCAAAACTTAATGGCATTACAGCCTTGAGAAGGCTTTCTAAAGAATACCCACAAATTAAAGTGCTCATGTTTTCTTCACAGCCTGAAGAAATATATGCACTCAACACCATTAAAGCTGGTGCCTCAGGTTATCTCTCAAAAAATGCCAATATTATTACTATTAAAGAAGCCATTGAAAAAGTATTCGATGGAGAAATTTATTTAAGTAATAATTTATCTAATCAGTTAACACTTGGCAAACGAATTTCTAAAACTTCAAAATCGCCTTATAAAAAATTATCCACTAGAGAAATTGAGGTTTTAAAGCTCATTTCAGTAGGTAGAAAAAATAAGGAAATTGCAGAAGAGTTGGAAATTAATGAAAAAACAGTAAGCACCTATAAGGCAAGATTAATGAAAAAACTACATGTAGAAAATATTGTAGATTTAATTAATAGAGCTAAATTAATGGAGTTTTAAAGTGCTTTGTTTAATTTTCTAGACAGCAAATTATCCAACTTCTTATAACCAACTACTTCTTCAAGAATCTCTCTATATTGGACTTGAATATTAGCTTTTGTCTCTTGGCTTAACTCGTCAATTTTTTTACTTATTAAATAGCATCTTAAGCTTAAAATAGTTTCGTTAACCAATTGTGCAATGGTATCTGTTTTCTCTTTTGGGAAAATATTTTTTCTTTCCCAGTCAGACAAAGCATAGCGTTCGTCTTCCATTAAAATGGTAGTCATTTCGGTAGCAACATCTGCATCCACATTGTTCACAAAATTCTCCAAGGCAAAATCCGGATTCTGATTTAAAGTATCAATAATCTTATAATAAAGTCCTTTAAATTTCAAATTGGTAAACTCCATCTCATCTTCTTGAAGGTCCAAATAAATTTTTTCAAAAACTTTAGCTCTGTGTACAACTGGTTCTAAAATAAGTTCGTTTTTATCGTTCTCCTTCAGAATTAAATCTTCAAAATTCTCTGTTCTATTTCCGTATAGAAGTAAAATTTGAATAATTTTTCGTTCTAATACATACTGCACATCCACTTTAATTTGTGGCTGTTGGCCTTTAACTACTTGAAATGCCTTTTGTTCTTCTTTATGTTGTTTATTGGCTTCATCTAAATCTTTTTTCGAAGATTGTGCCAAAGTACTAAACAACACTTCTTCACTAATTTGCATGATTTTAGAACATTCTTGAATATATATTTCGCGTTTAATTCTATCTGGAATTTTAGAAATACTATTCACGATATCACGAACTGTATCCGCCTTTTTTATAGGATCGTTCTTAGAATCTTCAAACAACATGGAAGCCTTAAATTGTATAAAATCTTGTGCCTTTTCTTCCAGATACAAAGTCAGTTCTTCCAGGGTGTTCTGTTTGGCAAAACTATCAGGATCTTCCCCATTAGGAAAAGTACAAATCTTAACGTTCATGCCCTGCTCAAGAATTAAATCGATTCCTCTTAACGAGGCTCGAATTCCGGCAGCATCACCATCAAAAAGCACAGTAATGTTTTTTGTTAGCCTATTTATAAGTCGGATTTGGTCTGAAGTCAATGCCGTTCCAGAAGAAGAAACCACATTTTTAATTCCAGTTTGATGAAATTGAATGACATCTGTATAGCCTTCCACCAGATAGCAATTATCTTCTTTCGCAATACTTTGCTTGGCATGAAAAATCCCATAAAGCACTTTACTTTTATGATAGATATCACTCTCAGGAGAATTTAAATATTTGGCCGCTTTTTTATCGTTTGTAAGAATACGTCCGCCAAAACCCAAAACACGTCCACTCATACTTCTAATAGGAAACATGACACGCCCTTTAAATCTATCGAAACGCTTTTCTTCTTTAACAATGGTAACGCCAGCTTTTTCTAAATAATCTATATTATAACCTTGTTTTAGAGCCTCATCTGTAAAGGCTTGCCATTCATCTAAGGAATAACCTAAGTGGTATTTTTTTATGGTTTCTTCTGTAAACCCGCGTTCTTTAAAATAACTTAGACCTATAGCTTTCCCTTGATTTGTTTTATGAAGTGTATTCTGAAAATATTTGCTAGCAAATTCACTGACTAGATATAAACTTTCACGTTCGTCTGCTTGCTCTTTTTGCTCGTTTGTTTGCTCCGTTTCTTCAATTTCAATATTGTATTTATTGGCTAAATACTTAATGGCTTCCGGATAAGTAAAATGCTCATGCTCCATTAAAAAAGCCACCACATTCCCACCTTTTCCACTAGAAAAATCTTTCCAAATCTGCTTAACAGGCGACACCATAAAACTTGGAGAACGTTCATCGCTAAACGGACTCAAACCTTTAAAACTACTTCCAGATTTTTTTAATTGGACAAAATCGCCAATAACCTCCTCTACACGAGAAGTTTCAAATACTTGGTCTATGGTGGATTTTGATATCAAATTAAAGAATTAGTGGTTTGAGATGACAGATTTAACGAATGGTAAAAGTAATAAAACTTATTGTTTTTAAATTTTATTAAACATAAATAAAAAGGGCTTCAATTTTATTAATTGAAGCCCTTCTTATTCAAATTAACTACTTAAACTAATCCATATCAAAACGCAAACCCAATGAAATATTATTTTGATTTACTGCTTGGTCCTTAAAGATGGTTGATAAATCGTATTTAGCATAAACACCTACGTTTCCCAAAGAAATATAAGAACTCACTCCATACACAAAACTGTTAGTATTAAAATCTTTAATTTTATCTTTCTGAAAATTGCCATTTTCATCATCGTATTTCAATTTTTGCAAGGACTGCAATACAAATCCACCATAACCACCAACACCTATTTTAAACTTTTTATGTGTTGAATATCTGAAGTAATTTTCTTTATCAATTTTCTTGGAAGGACCAAATTCAAAATGAACAGGAAAAACTAAATTAGTAGATCTAAATTTCGATTTATCCACATTTAAAGGAAACTCTTCCAAAGTAACCACATCTCCTTCTTCAAGAAAATACTGATTGTCTTTAATATCTAATTTATTCCACTGAAAAGAGATTCCATATTTTAAACGAACGGCATTGCTGTTGTTTAATAACCTGGTTTTCCAAGCCCACCCTAACTCTACAAACCCAGAACCTCCAAGTTTATATGGAGAATCGTTAAGCGATTGTCCTTCAATAATGGCATTATTAAAACCAATGGCGAAAACTAAATCGCTAGTAGTACGTTTATCGAATTTTCTAGGCTCCTTCTTCGTTTTCGGACCTATATATAAGCTTTTTAGATCGAATTCATCAGAATCTTCACTTTTACCAACAGTAATTATAAAGCCGTCTAAATTGGCTCCTGTATCATAAGGTACATTTTCATTTCGTTCTAATAATGAAATCCGATTGTCAATAATAGCCAACCTATTTTCAATATTCATAGCATGCTTTATTGCTAATTCTTCTTTTAGAATATTGGCCTCTTCTTGAGTAACCTCCTCGTTATCTAATTGAACATTTACGGCTTCTACTTCGATTTTGAGCCAATCCTTTTCCTGAATAACCACTTGCTCCTTTTGAGCCTCTAAAACCTTAATTTCTTTACTATTTGATGTCTCTTGTGCAGAGATTAATTGCACAGAAAGCGTGAGCACTAAAAGTGCTAAATACTTGGTAATTGTTTGCATAATTGTTTGTTTTTTAATTGATGAATGTTAATCGTTACGTTCGGCAACTGCAGTTTTTACCTTCTTGTAATTTGTTTTAATGGTTTCAAAAACTTTATCTCTAAACGATTCTTCCAAATCTTCTTCAACGTCTTGAAGTAAAGCCTTAGCATCTATAGCATAGGTATTGCTATTTGCGGTTTTTGAAATGTTTTGTTGTGCTTTTAGTAATAAAGCATCTATATCTGTTACTGTTTTATTTGTTTTTTCTTGAGTCTCTAAGGTTACTAACGCTGTTCTATCTTTAGGAGATTCCATACTTAAATTATTTACCATTTCTTCAGCTTCACGATTGGTTTCAGCATGTACAACTTGTGTGTTTTTAACTGGATAATTTTTTAATTTCTTCCCAGTTCCATCTGAATTTATTTTTTCTTCTGAAAGATTATTAATGGTTGCATTTAATCCTTCTTTTACAACCAAAGTTTCTTGAATATCTACCTTTTCATTATTTTTAAAAATGTCTACTTCATTTATTTCGGTATCCACTAAAACGGGAGTGAAATTATTTGTTTCTGGTGTATTTAGAAACATATTTATCATAAAAAGAATCCCCACCAAACTAGCGGCTATTCCAAACCACCAGATTGTTTTAATAGATGACTTTTTTGGGGCTGTATCTAATTTTTTCGAAAGCCTATCCCAAGCTTGACTTGATGGCTGAAGTGTTCTTTTCTCAAGCTTTTCCTTAATATTCTCTTCAAATTTAATTGGAGCCATAACTTGTTGTGTTTTGTTTTTTAATCTGCTCTTGCAACAATTTTCTTGCTTTAAATAATTGCGATTTGGAAGTCCCTTCCGAAATCTGTAATATGCTTGCAATTTCAGCATGTTTATACCCTTCTATGGCATACATTATAAAAACCATTTTGTATCCTTCTGGCAAAGCATCAATCAACTTTTGTAATTCTGCAACTTCAAATTCAGTATTCATCTGGTTTGATAAATCGGTTGTATCTTCAAAATATTCATCCGAAAATTCAATTCTTTTTTTTTGTCTTAGAAATGAAATAGATTCTCTAACCATAATTCGCCTTATCCAGCCTTCAAAGCTTCCTTCAGCCTTGTAACTTTTAAGATTGTTAAACACTTTGAAAAAACCATTTAACATGGCTTCTTCTGCATGTTGCACATCTTTTATATAATACCTACAAACACTCAACATTTTAGGTGCATGCATCTCAAACAAAACGTGCTGTGCTTCACGATTGTTTTTAATGGCTTTTTTAATAAGCACCGATTCGTTTTTGTAGAGTTGTATAACTTTCACTTAAAGAGTTTTGTACTGCTTCTATTTATAAAGACGCAATTATTATAAAAATAGTTGCCTGAAGTTTTAAAAATAAATATTAATTTTTAGATTGATTTAAAAATACAATTAATAAAAATAAAATAACACACTTTAAACCAATTACTTAGGGGTTTTAATTTCTCATTTAAAAACAAAAATGCTAAAACCTATTACTAGGCTCTAGCATTATAAGACACTATATATCTTTAATTAAAAATCAAATTATTTGTAATAATGACCTTTTCAGAAAATGACTTTATTTATGATGTAGAAAATCTTTTTTGATAATAATAAATACCTATGTAAATAAATATAAAGTAGGCGTATAGCATTTCTCTGGTCTCAGCAAATGCCATTTTCACCAATCCTGGCGATAAAATAGCCAACACAAAGGATAAACTAAAAACAACAAGCATGATAAGAAGGAAATTTAAACTTGGTTTTTGATACCCAATTTTTAAAAGTAATTTTTTAATTTTTTTATTTAACATTAGAAGTGGTATCATCAGGAAATAACCGAAAAAACCAATTCTAAACATATTTTGAGAAGATTTAAAAAAGTTTATAATACCAGCTTGACTTATCTTACCATCTACAAAGAGTTTCTCGCCTATAAAAATATCTAAATTATGAAAGTTAAATTCATTTTGAACATTTACTTTTTCTATTCCAGGAACTGAATACTCAAAAACTCTTTGAAACCAACTTGTTTCCTCGCCCATAAAAACAAAACATAAAATGGCCCAGATAATAGGGAATAGTAATTTATTCTTGCCTTTAAAAATAGTGATTAAACATAATATAAAACCTATCAAATAGAAGAAAGCAGTAAGATACTCTATAGGTCCATCTTCCCTATTAATTTCAGAGACATACTCTGGTTCTCCAAACCACATAAATAGAACAAAAATTAATCCGAAGACTAATGAAAAGGGTAATAACCACTTATTTTTAAACATAATAATTGAATTTAGGTTTTTTTAAATTACATGCTATTAACCAATTGTAGGATATATCAAAGATATAAAGTAATCTCAAGTCTGCAAAAACATTCGTTCAACTGAATATTTATCCCTATAAAGTAGATTATTTTTTTCGGTCAATCACATAATTAACCATAAGCTCTAAAGAATTCTTATAGGTAGATTCTGGATAGAATTGGAGAATTTGAAGTGCTTCTTCTTGAAACTCCTTCATTTTGGCAACTGCATAATCTAAACCACCTTTTGCTTTTACGTAGCTTATTACTTCAGCGACCCGTTTTTTGTCTCTATTGTGGTTTTTAATAGAATTAATAAGCCAACGTTTGTCTTTTTTATCTGCTTGGTTTAGCACATAAATTAAGGGCAAAGTCATTTTTTGCTCTTTAATATCGATTCCTGTAGGTTTTCCAATAGCCTCATTACCATAATCAAATAAATCGTCTTTTATTTGAAAAGCCATTCCTATTAACTCGCCAAATTTACGCATACGTTCTACATGATCCGATTCTGGTTTCACAGAAGCAGCACCTAGACTACAACAAGCAGCAATAAGCGTTGCTGTTTTTTGACGTATAATTTCGTAATAAACGACTTCAGTAATATCTAATTTTCTGGCTTTTTCTATTTGAAGTAATTCGCCTTCACTCATTTCCCTAACCGCTATGGAAATAATTTTCAATAGGTCGAAGTCATTGTTATCTATGGAAAGTAAGAGTCCTTTTGACAATAAATAATCACCAACTAAAACAGCAATTTTATTTTTCCAAAGGGCATTGATTGAGAAAAACCCACGACGTCTGTTACTTTCGTCAACCACATCGTCATGAACCAAAGTAGCTGTATGAATCAGCTCAATAACCGAAGCTCCTCTATAGGTACGCTCGCTAACTTCACCATTAGAAACCATTTTAGACACAAGAAAAACAAACATAGGTCGCATTTGCTTCCCTTTTCTGTTGACAATGTAATGTGTTATTCTATTTAGTAAAGCGACTTTAGAAGACATGGACAATTGAAACTTTTGTTCAAAAAGTTCCATTTCGTAATCTATTGGTTGTTTTATTTGTTCTACAATTTTCAAAAGAAAAAAGGTGTAAAATATATAATAACAAACGTACTAAAAATGCCTTTGATATGCTATTTTACACCTTACAAATCAAACTTTGTTTCAATAAAGAGTAGTAACTACAAACGCTGCCAAGGCTTTTTTATCTAAATCTTGCCCTACATAAGAAGTTATCTTTTCTAAAACTTGATCTGTTTTATAAAGCAGGTCCTTATAATCAACATAAATAAGTTCTACTCCAGGCTCTCTCTCTTTTGAAGTGGGAAACAATTAAAATTTAATTTAAAATATAGCATTGCTTATTTTATGTGTCCCATAATTATTATGAAATAAAAGTGACAGAAGAGAGATCATAAACTTATTTTAACCACAAGCGTTATTCTCTTTTTTATAGAGATAACAAAATTTCACAGTCGTAATAGAAAATAAATCCATTATTTATTCTTAACTTAACGGTCTCTAACTTTTTAAATATAAATATTATGAAAAAAATTACTTTATTATTTATTCTATTAATTACTTTGAACGTTAGTTCTCAAACCATCTTGTTTGAAGACGGTTTTGAAACTTATACAGATTTTGCTATTACTGACGTTGGATCATGGACATTATTAGATGTCGATGGATTACCGACTTATGGTTTTACTGGTGTAACTTTTCTAAACTCTGGATCTGCTAAATCTTTTCAGGTTTTCAATGCCACTGCTACAGATCCAGCATTAGACCCTACTGCTACTAGCGATTGGACGGCTTACAATGGCATGAAAGGTATGGTTTGTTTTGCTGCTGTTCCTTCTGGAGCAAACTATAATAATGATTGGTTAATTTCTCCACAGATTACGCTTGCTGAGAGTGGAAACTCACTATCGTTTTGGTATAAAGCTTGTGATGCTACTTATTCTCAAGAACGTTTTTCTGTATCAATTTCAACCACTGGAACGGCTGCAGCAGATTTTACTGTTATATCAGCTAATCCTGTAATAATTGCAGATGGCGATAACACGTGGCAACAATTCACTTATGATTTTCCTGTAACTTATGACAATACCTCTGTTTACGTGGGTATTCATTGTACATCTCAGGATCAATTTGGATTTATGATTGATGACTTTTCAGTTTCTACATCCCTTTTGAGTGTTGAAGATTTTGAAGCAAATCAAATACACATTGCGTGTAAAGAAAGAGTGTTAACACTTTCTAATATTCATGGCAGTGCTGCCTATAGCATCTATTCCTTAACTGGTAAAAAAGTGCTTTCTGGACAAACTCAATTAGAGTCTCAAGAAATAAATTTAACTAATTTATCTTCTGGAATGTATGTTGTTGAGGTTGCGGATTCTAAAACGAATGCAGTAAATCGTAAGAAATTTGTTATTCAATAATTAAAAACGTGATACATTTAAAAAGGCTTTCAAAATTTTGAAAGCCTTTTTTTTAACTCTTATTTGCTAATTGTCCACAAGCCGCATCAATATCTTTACCTCTGGAACGTCTTACAGTAACCGTAATATTATTGGCTTCTAGCATGGAAACATACATATCAATAGCTTGAGAATTTGCTTGTTGAAACTCGCCATCATCAATAGGGTTGTATTCAATTAAATTTACCTTACTTGGGGCAAATTTGCAGAATGCGATTAAAGCATCCACATCTTTCTTTTTATCGTTGATATTATTCCAAACCACATATTCATAAGTAATTCGGTTCTTAGTTTTTTCGTACCAATACACTAAAGCTTCACGTAGATCTGCTAAAGGAAATGTTGCATTAAAAGGCATGATGGATGTTCTAACCTCATCAATTGCGGAATGAAGTGACACGGCTAGTTTAAACTTCACCTCATCGTCTGCCATCTTTTTAATCATTTTTGGCACTCCAGACGTAGAAACTACAATCCGTTTTGGAGACATGCCTAAGCCTTCATCCGAAGTAATTTTATCGATAGCTTTTAGTACATTGTTATAATTCATGAGTGGCTCTCCCATTCCCATGAAAACAATGTTGCTTAAAGGTCTGTCATGATAAAGTCTACTTTCTCTATCTATAGCAACAACTTGGTCGAAAATTTCGTCTGGATTTAAATTCCGCATCCGTTTTAGTCTAGACGTTGCACAAAATCTACAATCTAAACTACACCCAACCTGACTTGAAACACAAGCTGTGGTTCTGGTTTTTGTAGGAATTAATACCGACTCGACAATCAAGCCATCATGTAATCGAACGGCGTTCTTAATAGTGCCATCGTTACTTTTTTGCATGGTATCCACATGAATGTGATTGATAACAAAGTTATCTTTCAACATCTGTCTGGTTTCAATGGAGATATTGGTCATATCTTCAAAAGTGTGAGCTCCTTTGCTCCACAACCATTCATAAACCTGATTCCCTCGAAAAGCTTGGTCGCCTTCCTTGACAAAGAATTCCCGAAGTTGCTCTTTAGTTAAAGCACGTATGTCTTTCTTTTTTGTTTCCATGTATGTGCAAAAGTAGTGAAAGGGAATGGGATTGACGAATTACTCTTTTCAATTTGTTTATTGACCTTGAAAAATCGCGACCCTTTAAATAATGTCATAAAAAAAGCCTTGTAGAAACAAGGCTTTTTTTAAAACTATAATTTTAATTATATTATTAGCATGGCATCACCATAGCTATAAAAGTTATATTTTTCTTTAATTGCCTCATCATAAGCCTTTTTAATGAAGTCGTAACCTCCAAAAGCTGAAGCCATCATTAATAAAGTAGATTTTGGTGTATGAAAATTTGTAATCATACAATTTGCGATACTGAAATCGTATGGAGGGAAAATAAATTTATTAGACCACCCATCAAATTCATTTAAAGTCCCATTAGAAGACACAGAGCTCTCTATAGCTCGCATTGCTGTTGTACCGACAGCGCAAATACGTCTTTTTTCTTTGATGCCCGTATTTATCATTTCTACAGCATCTTTTTTAATAATAATCTCTTCGCTATCCATTTTATGTTTAGACAAATCTTCTACCTCAACGGCATTAAAAGTCCCTAAACCAACATGTAATGTTACTTCTGCAAGTTTTACTCCTTTAATTTCTAAACGTTTTAATAAATGTTTAGAAAAATGCATTCCAGCAGTTGGGGCTGCAACAGCACCTTCATTTTTAGCGAAAATGGTTTGGTAACGTTCTTCATCTTCTGGCTCTACCTCTCTTTTTATGTATTTTGGAAGTGGTGTTTCACCTAATTCCTTAAGTTTTACACGGAAATCTCTATAAGAACCATCGTATAAGAAACGTAAAGTTCTTCCTCTAGATGTTGTGTTATCAATTACCTCAGCAACTAACGAGTCTCCTTCGCCAAAATATAGTTTGTTCCCAATTCTTATTTTTCTTGCTGGATCAACAAGCACGTCCCATAGACGTTGTTCTTCATTTAATTCTCTTAATAAAAACACTTCAATTCTAGCACCTGTTTTTTCCTTATTTCCAAAAAGTCTGGCAGGAAAAACTTTGGTGTTATTAAGAATCATCACATCGTCCTTATCGAAATAATCAATAATGTCTTTAAACATTTTATGCTCAATAGTTTGTTTCTCGCGATTCAAAACCATTAAACGAGCTTCATCTCTATTTTCAGATGGATACTCCGCTAATAATTCTTCTGGAAGTGTAAAACCAAAATGTGATAATTTCATATGTGTCTATCGATTTTTATGTTAAAATGAAAGTGTTCTATCTTTGTCAAGATTGCAAATATACAACCTGAAAGTAGGCGTTGTCAAGTATTTAGGCAATTATTATTGTAATTACCTAATAATCTTTATTAAAGTTGAATGGATTAATCTGTTTTAATCTGAAATCCGATGCTTTTTAAATCTTCCCAAAAGCTTGGATAGGATTTTGAAACAACTTCGGCGTTGTTGATTTTAATTGAAGTTTTAAGCGCTAGTGGCGCAAAAGCTAATGCCATTCTGTGATCGTTATAGGTATCGATTGCTATATTGCTTTTAATATTATTAGAAGAATCTAGCGTTAAGCTATCTTCCGTTATTGCTACTTGACCACCTAATTTTTCAATTTCCGTCTTAAGTGCAAAAAGTCTATCTGTTTCTTTAATTTTTAAGGTATGAAGTCCTGTAAGAACACATGAAATCCCTAATCCGAAACAAGTAACTGCAATGGTTTGAGCAATGTCTGGAGCATTCGATAAATCTAATGAGATTAACGACCCGCCCGAACCTACCTTTTCGGTACGGGCTGGTTTTTGATTTACGATTGTTGATTTTTGAAGTAGGATGCTATTATTTTCGAAAGTAGTTTCTACTCCAAAATCTTTATAAATTTCTGATAAAACAGAATCTCCTTGCAAACTATTTTGTTTATATGAAGACAAGCTAATTTCTGTTCCAACAGCGCTTAAAGCCACAATACTATAAAAATAGGAAGCAGATGACCAATCACTTTCGATTAACGATTTTTGATTGTTGACCCGCCCGAACGTGCCTTTTCGGTACGGGCTGGTTGTTGATTGTTGATTGACTTCAACCACATTATTCTGAAAGTCTGTTTTTACTCCTATCTGATTTAACAAATTTAAAGTCATGTTGATATATGGAACGGATGTGATTTTTCCTTCTAAAGTAAGTTCCAAACCATTTTCCAGTTTTGGAGCAATAAGTAATAAGGCTGAAATATACTGACTGCTTACATTGGCTTGTAAAGTAACCTTGTTTTTGGTTAGTTTTTTACCTGTAATTTTTAAAGGAGGAAGTCCATCAGATTCTAAATACGAGATTTCAGCACCCAGACTTTTAAGAGCATCGACCAAAATTTTAATTGGGCGTTGTTTCATTCTATCAGAACCCGTTAAAACCACTTCTCGTCCATCTTGCGTTGCAAAATATGCTGTTAAAAAACGCATAGCAGTTCCAGCATGATGCACGTCAATAACATTTGAAGAGGTTAACAAAGCTTCTGTCATGACCTTACTATCGTCAGAATTTGATAGATTATCAATCTCTATGTTTGGAAATAAGGCTTGCAACAACAACAATCTGTTCGATTCGCTTTTAGAACCGGTTATGCTGATTGAAGATTGGAGATCGTGGATTTCTGATTTTTGAATTTGGATGTTCATTAACCTATTTAAGTTTTTTATTATTATGATGTCTGTCGTGATCGCGTTTGGTTTTTAGATCCAATTTCTTATCGAAAGCCACTTGTAAATCGATTCCTGTTTGATTGGCAAGACATAAGACCACAAACATAACATCTGCTAATTCTTCGCCTAAATCTTTATCCTTATCACTTTCTTTCTCACTTTGTTCGCCATAACGTCTGGCAATAATTCTAGCAACTTCGCCAACTTCTTCAGTAAGTTGAGCCATATTGGTTAATTCATTAAAATATCGAACACCATGTTCTTTTATCCATGTATCTACTTCTAACTGTGCGTTTTTTATATCCATCGTTAAACTTTTTTAAGAACAATTGTCTCTGCTTGCTTTTTAACCACTAGCTCAAAAAACTGTTTGAACTGTTTGTAGTCTGCAGGCAAAATTAATGAATTATTTAAATCTAAAGTAATAACCAGTTGAAGCGTTGAGCCATTTTCTTTTATTAAATATGTAAACTCCCCTTCGGTATCATTATACTGTAATTTTTCGTTTGCCGGTAAAGATTCCACTTCAAACCCTTCTGGCAACATAATGTTTACCACATATTTTCTAGAGGTAGGGAAATTTAAATCTAACGGATATTTTCTTGTTTCTAACTTAAAAGGAGTTTCATTTAATTTTAAAAACAATAAAGGTGAAAAATAATAGTTCCCCTTAATTTCTTCAACAGCATGATCCAACTGATATTGATAAGTTAAAAGCACGGGTTTTATTGATTTATCCTTAACCTCTAAATCTAAATTAGAAACTTGTAAATTTACATTTTTGGATTCAACTTCCTTGATTAAGTCTTCTTGAGAAGCACTTTTAAACCTATTTCTAAAAGTTAAAGCGCTATAATCTGTAAATTGGCTTCTAACTATTCCTGTAGCCGATAGATCTGGATTTAGCGTCATATTTAATGACACAATTTCTTTTGAAACTTCTTTAACTAATAAGTTAATCCAGTCTGAACTTCCATCTTTCTGGATTATACGTCCTTGCCAATTTAAAACTTTAACAGGTAAAACATTCACACTAGTAAAAGGTTCAGAAGCATCCAAAAGTAATATCCCTTGTGCCGAATTGACGGCACAAATAACATAATTAAAACTACTTAGGCTAGGAAATAACGGCACCCCATTATTCTTGGTGCTTATTAAAACAGGATTCGCATCTAATCCAGCTTCCCGTAACATGGAAATTAAAATTAAGTTTATATCCGCTACATTCCCAACACCCTGTTGATAGGCTTGCTTAACCCCTAAATCAGTATTATAGCCTTCAAGCCCATTCCATTTTACTTTTGTTTTCACAAAATCAAAAACACTATTTATTTGCTCAACTGGATCTGTTATACCTGCTGTAGCCTGACTTAAATCGTTTTTAAAATAATCTGACTCAATTAATTGATCACGGAAATAACTACTTTCGTAAATGGTTTTTGTTACTTCTCCCCAGGTTGTGGATACATTTTTAAACGGCGTATCAGGTAATTGAATTGACTTCAATTCCATAATTAATTTTGCTTGATAGTTATTTATATTATCAACATAGTCCTCATTACTTAAAGATGGAATATTCTCCAGATTTGAGTTTAGTATATTATAAGAATAATTAACTACGGAATCTTGTATGGTGGAAGTAAGATTTCCCGAACGAGCATTATGGTGTTTTTTACGCATTATAGTGTTTTTGGCTGGCTCGCTAGATTGAACAATTTTAGGAGTATAAATTGCTTTAGGATTAACAATAGTTGTGTAATTATAAAATTCGGGAGTTGATACTTTTACATCTAATTTATTAATTGGTATTTCTTTTTGAAAAGGAATGTCATTTATTGATAATAATTCTGATTGTATAACATATCTAATTTCTAGGATAGCATTCTCTTTTACATTTGGCATTTTAAAATGTACTGTCTTCCAATCTCTGCTTATTTTTTCTTCAAATATGTCCGTCTTTTCAAGTTTAGTTTCAACAATTTTATTCTTTTCAAGAGTATAGGTATAGGCTTTTAAATTTCTCAATAAATCTTCAGAATAACCTTCTCCTGTATATAGTCTGATTTTTTTTGTGGCAAACTCAAAACCCTTTTTATTATAAATTTTGATTCTTTCAAATACATGGTTTTCTTGAATAAAACCTAGATCTTCAATATAAACAAACTTGATATTTTGATTTCGATATAGAATAGCCGCATTTGTATTTCGTTCTAAAACATTCTCAGTCTCTAGCAATTCTGCTTTACTTACTTTTCCAAACTTAAAATCTTGGGCAAATGCGGTTTGTACAGTAAATAAACATGTTAGTAAAAAAACGAATTTCATAGGTTGGATTTTTAATTTAAATCAATTATTATACTTTTCTAAGTATAATTTTCTCTGCTTGTTTGTTAACTAACAACTCGAAAAACTGTTTAAATTGTTCGTAGTTTGGTGGTAAAATCAAGGTGTTATTTAAATCTAAGGTTATAACTAATTGAAGCATGGCCCCATTTTCTTTTATTAGATATGTAAATTCACCCTCAGTATTGTTATACTGTAATTTTTCGTTTGCTGGCAAAGACTCTACTTCAAATCCCTCTGGCAACAATATGTTTACCATGTATTTTCTCGAGGTTGGAAAATTTAAATCAATTGGATAATTTCTTGTTTGAAGTTTAAAAGGACTTTCTTTTAATTTTAAAAATAATAAAGGTGAAAAATAGTAATTCTCTCCTATTTCTTCTAAGGCATCATCTAATTCATACTCATAAGATACTTGCACAGGTTTTACTGGGGTTTTCATATCTGAGACTTCAATATTTGAAACCAGCAAATTCCCATTTTTTGATTCTATATCTTTAATTAAATCATCTTGAGAAAAGCTTTCGAAGCTGTTTCTGTATTCTAAAGCTTTATAGTCTGTGTATTGGTTTCTAATTTTCCCTGTTGCAGACAAATCTGTATTAAGTTTAATATTTAATGAAATAACCTCTTTTGATGCTTTTTGAACTGAAAGGTCAATCCAATCGGAACTTCCATCATTACGTACTAACCTCCCTCGCCAATTCAATACTTTAACAGGTAAAACATTTAAACTTGTGAAACTTTTAGAAGCATCTAAAAGTATGATACTTTGCCCTGAATTAACGGCACAAATAACATAGTTAAAACCATTTCTAGTTGGGAATACTGGAATACCATTGTCTTTTGTACTTACTAAAACTGGGTTAGCGTCTAATCCAGCATCACGTAACATGGCAATTAAAATTAAATTAATATCTGCAACATTTCCAACACCTTGTTTATAAGCTTGTCTAACACCTAAATCTGTGTAATAGCTATGAATCCCATTCCATTTTACTTTAGTTTTTACAAAATTAAAAACATTATAAATTTGCTCTTCTGGATTTGTTGCTCCAGCAGTAGCTGTACTTAAATCGTCTCCAAAATAACCAGTCTTATTTAATTGATCGCCAAAATAACTGCTTTCATAAATAGTTTTTGTTACTACTTCCCAAGTTGTAGATAGATTTTCATATGGTGTATCAGGGTATTGGATAGAACTCAATTCCATTATCAATCTTGCTTGATAATTACTTAGGTTATCAACATAAATTTCATCTACTAATGAAGGTATATTAACAGAATTAGATTCTACAACATTAAATTGAACATCTCTTTTAAAGGATACTAATTCTGATTTAGAGGTACCACGCATTCCTGGTTCTGGAAGTTTTCTGTAAGAAAAACTAACATTTTTATAATACTGACTCTCATTTAATTTAGGATAATAGCTCGCTTTAGAATTCAACAGCGTAGAATATCTAAAATATTCTGGAGTTTCCACTCTAAAATCAATCTTATTGATAGGTATTAATTCTTGAAATGGGATATCTTCAATAGCTAATCTAGGAGAAACTATGGTATATCTAAACTCTATTATACTGCCATCTTTAATATTAGGCATCGTAAATTTGGTTTGCCTCCAATAACTACTTGTTTTCTCTTCAAAAATGCCATCTTTACTAAGTTTAGTATCATCAATATCACCTTCAACTAAATTATAGGTATAAGCTTTAAAACCTGTTAAAGCATCTTTTGTATCACTACTTTCATCATACAATCTAACCTTTTTAGTAGCATACTCGTAACCTTCTTTGTTATATATTTTAATACGTTGGTGTATTTCATTGTACTGTACAAAACCTTTATCCTGCTCAAAATTAAAAGAAATTTTTTGGCTACTATACAAAATAGCGGCATTTGCATTTGGTTCTAATTGGTGTTGCTTCTCTTCTAATTCTTCTTTACTAATTTTTCCAAATTTATAATCTTGTGCAACTGTTATTTGCAATGTTAGCACAAGGGCGAATAAAAAAACGTATTTCATAGGTTAGGTAGTTTTAGGTTAGGTTAGGTTTTTGAGATAAATACAATTTTGGAGTTATCATGCTTTTTAATACTTAAACAAAAATCTCTGAATTCCTGATAATCTTCATTAGAATAAGAGCCTTTATTAAGTACAAGTTCACGTTTATAAGTTATAATGTTGTTTGTAATAGATATGTTTAAACTATAGGATCCAAATTTATTTTGAATGGAAACGGGCTCTTTCATGGCTTCAATGCTTAGGGCATTTGAAAATGTAATTTGATAAGTCTCTTCCTTGGTATAGCCTCTTTCAATAACAAATGGCAATTTCCTAGTCTTATACCTTGGCGGTGTAACCGTAATTTTATTAAACACATTTGGTTGAAATAATAATCTATTACCAGCTTTTGAACCATATTTAGAGATTTCCACTTCCACGTCTTCAATAAAAACAATGCTATCTTTATTGTTAGTGAAGTTCATCTTTTGAATTTCCAGATTGTTTAGATCGCTCCAAAAGTCGTTTTTATAGTAAAGCTCTTGTTCTTTTACGGTACGATTTTGCAAACCTTCGTGCTCGCCATATTGAGAACCCCTTGACTGAATTTGAATGGCCCCAGAAATAGTTCCGTTTTCGTCCAAAACCAAATCTGCATCTATTTTTTGAGTGTTTTCAGAAGCAGAATACATTTTAGTACGAACAATTCTCCCACCTTCTGGAGTAATAATTAAGGCATCTCTATCGTCAGTAAAATTGGCATTATATCCAAAGGGATTGGTTTTACTAGTGCATTCAAGCCAAATATATTCGTCATTATTAGGTATGCATAAAATAGCATGGTTGCCTTGAGTTGCAGAAAAATCTTTATCTATATCAATTAGCTTATCATCTCCATAAATTATGGTGTAATAAGAAGGAACTCCTACTTCCTTTAATAAAGCTTGGGTGTAATTGGTTAAAGCTTTACAATCTCCATAGGCTAATCTATCAACATCTTCCGCGTTCATAGGTTTCCAACCCCCAATACCAACTTGGACGCTTATGTAACGTGTTTTATTTTGCATAAATTCATAAACAATCTTAGCTTTTTCTACGTCTGAATTTGCGTTTTTAGTAAGTTGCTTAATGGTGGTTTTGACCGTAGGTGGTAATTCTTGGGTATCACTAATAAGGCTATTGTTCATCCATAAACCAAAATCTTCCCAAGTATTGTTGACACCTTTTACACCTTCCATTTCAAATTCTGTTAAGGCAACCTTTAACATTGGCGCATAGGAATCAAAATTTGGACTAAAAGCCTCAGGCACAATAGATGATAAATTTTCAGCTTGATAGTGATTATCACTAATTTCTTTTATAGGATAGTCTTCAAAATTTGAAGTTTTAATCTTAATAGGAATTCCTGAAGTATTTGTAATTTTGTAAGTTGCCTTTTCAGTGCTTGTATAATAACCTTCTATGGGTTTCCAACCTGGAATAAACGCCGTAGAATTGTAGATAACTTGCGTTTCAAAAACAAGCGTATAGGGATAATTTATTGGAGTATAATCTAAATATTTTACGCGACTATCAGAATACAGTGTACCACCTGGTACCGCACTAACATCCTTAAAATCGTTTTTTCTAAACTTTTTAATTTCCTTTCCGAAGGAATTATAAATACGAGCTTCGAGAGCTTGAATATTTATATTCTCGTCGTAATGCTGGTAAGCTCCAAGCTTATAATCTCCTTCCTTATTAAAAACTGTGATAATTCGAGTATTGGTATACACAAACCTGTCGAAATCTGAGATTTCAATATGGACATCGTCAAACCTGACAACGGCATTCGATTTTATTTTAAGCTCCAAAGGAATAGAATTTACAGAAAGTAAATTTTCATTTTGAGCGGCTATTTGCGTATTAATTAGGGAGGAGAGTACTAAAAGTATGATTAATTTCATGTAGGTCCTTCTTTTCTCTATCTCAAAAATAGAATTTTTTGTGAAAAAACAAAGCTTTTAATAAAATTAATTCACTTATTCTTTATTTTTAGAATCCATGATAATGGTTACTGGACCATCATTTAAAAGTTCTACTTTCATGTCTGCTCCAAATTCTCCCGTTTGAACGGACTTTCCTAAATCTGTTTCTAATTGTTTCACAAAAGCTTCATAAAGAGGAATGGCAATATCTGATTTTGCCGCTTTAATATAGCTTGGCCTATGCCTTTTTTTGTGTTTGCGTGAAGTGTAAACTGACTAACAACAATGGCATCTCCTTTCATTTGAATCAGAGATTGATTCATGACACCATGTTCATCATTAAAAATTCTAAGATTGGCTGTTTTATTGGATAACCATACAATGTCTTCATTGGTATCTTCGTTTACAATACCTATCAAAACAAGTAATCCATTAGTAATGGATGCTACTTTGGTATCTTCAATTGTGACACTAGCTTTTGAAACTCTTTGAATAACTACTTTCATGATTTACTTTAATTGCAAAGGAATATAAAAACTTATTCTTGATCTTTTTCCCAAGTATCTGTTCGGTAATGCTCATCCTCATCTTCAATAATTTGCAAATAACTTCTATATCTTGAATAAGCAATTTCGTCTTTATCTAAAGCGTCTTTTACGGCACATTTTGGTTCGTCCACATGAATGCAGTTATTAAACTTACAGTCTTGTTTTAGTTTAAAAAACTCAGGAAAGTAGTCTCCTACCTCCGTTTTATCCATATCTACTACCCCAAAACCTTTAATTCCTGGTGTATCTATAATTTTAGCACCAAAGCTTAAATCGTACATTTCTGCAAATGTTGTGGTATGCTGTCCTTGCATGTGCTGACTAGAAATAGCTTTAGTTTTTAAATCTAAATCTGCTTCTATGGCATTTACTAAGGTTGATTTTCCAACCCCAGAATGACCAGCAAACATGCTTACTTTATCTTTCATTAAAGCTTTTACCTTATCCAAATTTTTTCCAGTAGTTGCTGAAATTCCAATACATTCATACCCAATCTGTCTGTAAACATGGGCTAAATATCGAACCTCATCAAGGGTTTCTTCGGGATAGGTATCAATTTTATTAAATAGCAAAATGGTTTTAATAGAATACGCTTCGGCAGTTACCAAAAACCTATCGATAAAACTTGTAAAAGTTGGAGGATTATCAATGGTTACTAATAGAAAAACCTGATCGATGTTTGAAGCAATAATGTGTGTTTGCTTTGAAAGATTCACAGATTTTCTAACAATGTAATTTTTTCTGTCGTGAATGTAGGTTACAACACCAACTGGTTCATCGTTATTCTCCGTATCTAAATCGAAGTCAACGCGATCTCCAACTGCAATTGGATTGGTACTTTTAATACCTTGCATTCGGAATTTCCCCTTAATTCGGCATTGATATGTGGCACCTAAATCTGTTTTTACAGTGTACCAACTTCCAGTAGATTTATATACTATTCCTGTCATTATTACAAAGATGCCATTATTAATTAATATTTAAAAGAGATTCGTTAATAATGGCATGATCTATTTGTAATTAACTGTTGATAATTTTATCCTGGTGATTAATAGACTCTTGATGAACAGCTTTAAAAACACGTAAAATAAATTCTTCACTTAGGTTCTTTTCTTCCCCTTGAAGAATCATTTTTCCAAGAATCTCATTCCAACGTTTGGTTTGTAAAACGGCTACGTTATGAGATTTTTTAAGAGACCCAATATCATCGGCTACTTTCATACGCTTACCCAACATATCTATTAATTGATGATCTATAACATCAATTTGAGTACGCATGGTATTAATTTTATTTTTGAATTCGGCTGCTTCTCCAATTTCTTTTCTAATACGTAAATCTTTTGTGTACTGAATTAAAGTTTCTGGAGTAATTTGTTGAGAAGCATCGCTCCAAGCTTTATCTGGGTTGTGATGCGTTTCCACCATCAATCCATCGTAATTTAAATCTAGAGCAGTTTGACATAAGTCGAAAATAATATCTCTACGTCCTGCAATATGCGAAGGATCTAAAATAAGAGGTAAATCTGGAAAACGATTTTGCAAATCTATTGGCAATTGCCATTCCGGATTGTTTCTATATCTGGTTTTTTCGTAGGTTGAAAACCCTCTGTGAATAACACCCAGATTATTAATTCCTGATGTGTGAAGTCTCTCTACAGCACCTAACCACAAAGCTAAATCTGGATTCACCGGATTTTTAACTAACACAATTTTATCTGTTCCTTTTAAAGCTTCAGCAATTTCCTGAACAATAAACGGACTAACGGTAGTTCTTGCTCCAATCCATAAAACATCCACATCGTGTTGCATAGCTAAATCTACGTGATTTGCATTAGCAACTTCAGTAGAAATAAGCATACCTGTTTCTTCTTTCGCTTTCTGTAACCATTTTAAACCTAAGGCTCCAACACCTTCAAAATTTCCTGGTCTTGTTCTTGGTTTCCAAATTCCAGCACGTAAAACAGTGGCGTCACTATCTTTTAATTGATGTGCAATTGTTAATACCTGCTCTTCAGTTTCTGCACTGCAAGGTCCTGCTATCACTAAAGGGTGTTCTAAATTGAAAGCATTTAACCAGTTTCTAAGTTCTTTTTTGTTTTCCATAATTTGTTTTTAAAATCCAAATTTAAAATCCCAGATTCTAAGTTAATCAACTACTTGACTAGTTTGGAATTTGTAATTTTATTTTTGGTGCTTTATTTATTGTATTCCTTTTAATATGTCTTTAATATGATTTGTACTTTCCATTTCATTAAAAATGTCTTCAAAATTATCTGCTTCCATAAACTCTTTAAACTTAGTCAGATTGTTTATATACTCGTTTAATGTTTCTATAACATTTGTTTTATTCTGTTTAAAGATAGGCGTCCACATGTGTGGAGAGCTTTTTGCCAACCTTACTGTAGAAGCAAAACCACTACCAGCTAAATCGAAAATATCGCGTTCATTTTTCTCTTTTTCAATAACTGTTTTCCCTAGCATAAATGCGCTGATATGTGATAAATGAGACACATAAGCAATGTGTTTATCGTGTGCATCAGGATTCATGTAACGCATATTCATTCCCATAATCTTAAAAATGGTTAAAGCGCGTTCTTGCAATTTAAATGCTGTTTTTTCTACTTCGCAAATAATATTTGTTTTGCCCTTAAACAAGCCTTCCAAAGCTGCTTTTGGTCCAGAAAACTCTGTACCTGCAATAGGATGAGTCGCTAAAAAGTTTCTACGCTTTGGATGATTTTCCACTGCCTTGCAAATACTTGCCTTAGTCGAACCAGAATCGATTACTAAAGTCTCCTCTGAAACTTTATCTAAAATTTCTGGTAATAAAATTTCGGTTGCATCGACTGGAATAGAAACAATTACTAAATCGGCTTTATGTAAATCTTCAAAAGTGGCTGTTTTATCAATTATTTTTAAAGATAAAGCGTCTTTTAAATGGATTTTATTTTTATCAACTCCATAAATCATTATGTCTGGATTTAATTTCTTAATATCTTTTGCGATACTGCCTCCAATTAAACCAACTCCTATAATGTATATATTTTTCATTTTATTTAATTCTTGATATAGCTTCTTCAATTACCTCTGTGGATGCGCATAGTGAAAACCTAACATATCCTTCACCTTGGCTTCCAAAAATAGTTCCTGGAGCAATAAAAATATCGTGTTCTTTTAATAGTAAATCGACAAATTCTTCCGACTTTAAAAAAGCTGGGGTCTTTGCCCAAACAAACAATCCAGCGGCTCCTTTGTCGTAAGTACAATTTAAGCTATCGGCTAATTCCCAAACTAATTTGCGTCTTTCTTCATAGACGTTATTCAAGCTTACAAACCATAATTTCGAACATTTCAAGGCTTCAATTGCCCCTTTTTGGATTCCGTAAAACATTCCGGAATCCATGTTGCTTTTAACTTTTATAATATGGTTTATATAGTCTGATTTTCCTAAAACCATTCCCACTCTCCAACCAGACATATTAAAGGTTTTACTTAAAGAATTCATTTCCAAACACACATCTTTTGCACCCGGAATACTTAAAAGACTTCTTGGAGCATCATTCAAAATAAACGAATAAGGATTATCGTTTACAATAAGTATCTGATGTTTTTTAGCAAAGGCAACCAATCTTATAAAAAACCCTTCAGTTGCTTTCGCCCCTGTTGGCATGTTAGGATAATTGACCCACATAATTTTAACTTTGGATAAATCTTGCTTTTCCAGTAATTCTAAATCTGGCATCCAATTTTGTTCTTCAGTTAAATCGTATAAAACAAGTTCTGCGCCAAGCAATTTTGTAACAGAAGCATAGGTTGGATATCCCGGATTTGGAATTAGCACCTGATCTCCTGGATTTAAAAAAGCCATAGAAATATGCATAATCCCTTCCTTACTTCCCATTAACGGCAATACTTCTGTGGCAGGACTTAAAAAAACTTGAAACTGCTCTTTATAAAAAGACACCATAGCTTCACGTAATTCTGGTAACCCTTGATAACTTTGATACTGATTTGCAGACTCATCTTTTAAACTCTCGCACAAAGTAGATATTACTTTTTGTGGCGGTTGTAGGTCTGGGCTCCCAATACCTAAATTGATAATTGGTTTTCCATTTGCTTGCAACAATCTAACTTCTCGAAGTTTTTTCGAAAAGTAGTATTCTTCTACAGTTTGCAATCTTTGCGCTGCTTCAATCATAATTTTGCGTCTTTAAATTCGCCTAATATTTTAAATTTTTCTGTCATGATTTCCATAATAGAAATAGCTTTTTTATAATCTCCGTAATCGTTAAAGGTAACATCCACAAAAAAGGCATATTTCCAAGGCGTTTCAATTTTTGGCATGGATTGTATTTTAGTTAAATTCAGCTTACAATCGCTCATCACATTTAACATGGCGGCCAAACTCCCTCTTTTGTGTTCCAACTCGAATTTTATAGACGCTTTGCTTATGTCCGATTCTGATACCTCATGATTCTCTTTTTTTACAATTACAAATCGAGTCTCGTTCTGTTTTATAGTTTGAATACTTTCAGAAATGATATTTAATTCAAACAATTCAGATGCTAATTTACTAGCAATAGCGGCAACTCCTTTTAAGTTTTTGGTTCGAATTCGCTGTGCTACTTCGGCCGTATCTTTATCTTCAACCAACTTAATATGTGGGTATTTTTTAAAAAACTCCTTGCATTGCAATAAAGCCATAGGATGTGAATACACCTCAACAATATCGTTAATATCCTGATTTGGCAATGCCATTAAATGGTGTTGCACATCTAAATAATGCTCTCCAACCATGTGCAAATTATGGTTATCTATCAGGGCGTAATTTGGAATAATAGATCCCGCAATCGAATTTTCTAAAGCCATAACAACAGCATCAGATTCTCCTGTAAGTAAGCTTTGTACAACTTCATCAAAAGTCAAACACTCCTTTAAAGTAATTTCATCTCCAAAATACTGCTGAGATACAATATGGTGGAAAGATCCTTTTACTCCTTGAATGGCTACTGTTTTTATCATCTTTATTATCTTAATAATCTTTGTTTTATGACTTCCAAAACTTTCTTAAACAAAAAAAGTCCCGATTTTCATCGAGACTTTTATAACATGTATTATTTTTATATTTAAATTACATATACAGAGTCTCGTTTCCTTTGCTAAAAAAGAAATAATTCCAGTTGTAATATGCAAAACTCAATGTTGTTTTCATAATCAGACTGCTAATGTAATTAATTAATTGAAAAAACAACATGTATCCATGATTTTTTAATTGAAATGGTTTGATAATTAGTTATTTTTACCAAAAATTTAAGAGTTTTATGTCTATTGAAGTTGAAAATATCTCAAAAGTTTACGGGTCTCAAAAAGTATTAAACAATATTTCCTTCAAGGTAAACAAACCTGAAATTGTTGGATTTTTAGGTCCGAATGGCGCTGGAAAATCAACGATGATGAAAATTTTAACCACCTATATTGATGCTTCTGAAGGTCAGGCTAAAGTGAATGACTTTAATGTAAACACCAATAAAAAGCAAGTACAACAAAGTGTTGGGTATTTACCAGAACACAATCCGTTGTATTTAGAACAATATGTTAGAGAATATTTAGATTTCAACGCCCAAGTATATGGTGTTGAAAAACAACGCATAGAAGAAGTCATTCAGCTTACAGGATTAACACCTGAAGCACATAAAAAAATTGGTCAACTCTCTAAAGGTTATAGACAACGTGTAGGATTAGCTAATGCCCTTTTACATAATCCGGATGTTTTAATATTAGATGAACCTACAACCGGATTAGATCCAAATCAATTAGTAGAAATCAGAAATTTGATTAAAGATATAGGAAAAGAAAAAACGGTTTTCCTTTCTACACATATCATGCAAGAGGTTGAAGCCATGTGCGACCGAGTTATAATTATAAATAAAGGTGAAATTGTAGCAGATAAAAAATTGAAAGAACTTCGTGATGGGCAAGAGCAAATTGTTATTGTAGAATTTGATTACAGAGTTGAAGATGCTTTTTTATTGAAACTACCAAAAGCGAAACATGTTGTAAATACGCACGATTTTATATATGAAATTACTTTTTCAACTTCAGAAGATATGCGTTCTCATGTATTTGATTTTGCACATGACAATCAATTAAAGATTCTTCAGTTAAATCAGAAAAATATGAGCCTGGAAAGTTTGTTTCGGGAACTTACGAAATGATTTTGATATTTGTGCTATGACACAGAGTCCCACTTAGAAAACGCTGAGTTTCAAAGAGAATTTTTTCTATTCAAGAATAAGTTTCCCAGTATAAAACTGCTCTACTTCAACAATTGGTGGCTGATTTTTAGAAATTAAATCTCCCGTACTTCGTAATTCTCCTTTTAAAGACACTTGCGGATTTACAATCATATCGTTGCTTCCTCTATGGAAAACAGTTACTTCTTGAGCTATAAGGTCTGCACCTTCAAAACGTCCAATTCCTGAATAAAAGCCAACTGTTAGTTTATTGGTTTCTCCAGAAATATAAAAGGAAGATAAATTATTTGAAGTTATTCTTAATTCGTTTGAGTTGACTTGAAGTCTAAAATCGCCCATGGTAAATCCTGCCTCAATATTAAAATCTTCAGAATAAAGCTTGAGGTTATTATAGTTTAAAACACCATCGGACGAAATATCAAATTGTGTAGAGCTTCTAATATCTGTAATATTTGGAGCTGATACATAAATTTTTGTTGGTTCGTAATCCCGGACGTAATTACAGGTGTTATTGTCTGTTAATCGCAGTTGATTATCAATGACAACTACTTCAACATCGTTTAATAAATTTTCACCTGTTTCAATTAAAACCTTGGTTTCTGGAGCTTCTTTTAAAATTAATTCAATATTTCTATTTACAAATATCTTATTGAAATCGGCAACAGACACCTCTAATTGCACTATGTTTCCTGATTTCTGAAAACAATCGTTAGCATCTTCACTATCGCAAGCAAAAAGAAGTCCTAAAACAAATATGAATACTAGTTTTTTCATATTCATTTTTCGTGAAAACGGAAATCTATCTCTTTTCTTATTCATTCTAAATTCAAATTATAATCTAATTCCAACCCCAAATTCCACTGCTTCAGCTTTAGCTCCATGAGATTTTAATGTAACGGCTCCAAACCATTTTTCGCCAAAATAGCGTTTCAAACCAATCCTAAAATAGGTTCTTCCTTCAAAATCGTAAGGATAATAAACATAATAGCCAATTTGTGTAAGTAAAGACAATTTATTAATAAACAATTCGTGTCCTGCTGTAATTCCAACGCGTTTAAAATCTTCGTCGCCGGAAACATTCTCTTCTGGAAACGCAACCGATTTATAATAAATCAATTCTTTTAAAAACATAGAAAAGAAAACATCTGTTCCTAATTGCACAGCGCTTTTTCGGGATAAACGCTTATCTGCATAAGCCGAAAGAACATAAAATGGATATTGCTTAGTACCAACCACATCACTTTGATTAATACCACTTCTAAAAACAAAATTGTATTTTATGGGTTGGGTAAACTTTTCTTTGGTAACTGTTTTAATATATTCGGGATCTGTATCATCCAAATTATAGGTTACACCAACATTAACCGCTACCGTATTGGCACTAGTATTTGGTGCCTTTACATTCCCGTTGGAATAATGTAATAAAGTAAACCCTCCTTGAACACCAAATTTACCAAATAGGCGTTCCTTTTTATAATTTAGCATTACATAGGTAGCACTTAAAAATTTGGAACCAAAAGCAATGTTTTTATGATTATCTATTTTATCGTAAGGATTCGTATTATATGCCAAACCTTGACCAATACGCAACATTAAATTGCGTTTTAAAAAATAGAAATTATAATGTCCATAAACTGAATAATTATTCCCTAAAACATCGTTTTTAAAATCTTGATAAGAAACTGAAACTCCCCAATCTGGATAATTATAGCGTTGTTCCCAGTCTTTTTCGCCAAAAGTTTTTTTGTTCCAGCTTAAAATAACACCGTAGGGGTGTTCATTAATTAAATGAAGAATATCGTTATTATGTAACGCAATATTTCCACTAAAATAGTTGAGATCGAAATACGATTTAGTTTGTTTTTCTTGTGAAAAAACCAATCCGAAACTTAAACATAAAACGTAGGTTAGTATTTGCTTCATTATATTAATTATGAAGCAAAAATAACAGAATAATTAAAATACTTGCGATGCAATGGCTTTTATATTATCACTTTTTCCCATGGAATAATAATGGAGCACTGGAATTCCAGCTTTTTGAAGCTCTCTAGATTGCTGGATGCACCATTCAATCCCCAATTTTTTTACCTGATCGTTGTCTTTACATTTTACAACTTCCAATATTAATTCTTCGGGTAAATCCACATGAAAACGATGAGGGATTAAATTGAGTTGCTTTTTTGTTGCTATGGGTTTCAATCCTGGAATAATTGGCACAGTAATTCCTTCTTTTCTGCATTTTTGCACAAAATCAAAATACTTCTTATTATCGAAAAACATTTGTGTGACAATATATTCGGCGCCATTTATAATTTTCTTTTTCAAGAATTTAATATCACTATCTAAACTCGGAGCTTCCATATGTTTTTCTGGATAGGCCGCAACGCCAACACAGAAATTGGTGGCTGAAGTATTTAGAAGTTCTTCATCTAAATAGGTTCCTTTATTCAATTCAGAAATTTGAGAAACCAAATCGCTTGCATAATTATGTCCTTCTTTTTCTGGTCTAAAATAGGTTTCGGTTTTCACCGCATCACCACGTAAAGCCATGACATTATTGATACCTAAAAAATCTAAATCGATTAGAAAATTCTCGGTATCCTCTTTTGTAAATCCGCCACACAAAATATGTGGAATGGCATCTAAGTGGTACTTATTTTGAATTGCAGCACAAATACCAACGGTTCCAGGTCTTTTTTTAACCACTTTTTTCTTGAGCAATCCGTTTTCTTGTTCCTGATAAACATATTCTTCACGATGGTAAGTAACATCAATAAAAGGCGGTTTAAATTCCATTAATGGGTCGATATTATCAAAAATAGATTGCACATTTTGTCCTTTTAAAGGTGGTAAAATCTCAAATGAAAACTGCGTTTTCCCGTTTGCGTTATTTATGTGTTCTGTTACTTTCATGTTCACTTCCCACGAAAGTGGGAACCTCTTTTTTGTCACGAATACATGAATGATTATGTATCGCTTTATTAATATTCATTTTTTGTGCGTTACCTAAAGGTCGGGCTTTCACTACTCGCTCTCTTCGAGGAGCTCACACAGGCCGTTCAATCCCTAACGCAACTCAGCCGTAGACCTACAAGGTTTTAAAAACCTTGCAGGAGAATCGAAGCTAATCACCCCAAATTCATTAGGAGATTCCTGCTTTCGCAGGAATTAATCAACTAAATTAGGACTCAACCATTTTTCTGCTTCTTCTTGTGTAGTGTCTCTTCGTTTCGCGTAATCTGCTACTTGATCTAGGTTTATTTTCCCCAATCCGAAATATTTAGCATCCGGATTTGCAAAATAATAACCACTTACACTTGCTGCTGGCCACATGGCCAAACTTTCGGTAAGCTCAACACCAATACGTTCCTTAACGCTCAATATTTCCCAAATAGTCCTTTTCTCTAAGTGATCTGGACATGCAGGATAACCAGGAGCTGGACGAATGCCTTTATAATTTTCTTTTATTAAATCTTCGTTTGTTAAACTTTCGTCTTGAGTATAATTCCAGTGGTTCACTCTGACTTCTTTGTGCAAATATTCGGCAAAAGCTTCTGCCAAACGATCTGCCAAAGCTTTAACCATAATCGCATTATAATCGTCATGATCTTCTTCAAACTGCTTTGCTAATTCTGCCGTTCCAAAACCTGTTGACACACAAAAACAGCCCATATAATCCTGTTTTCCAGTTTCTTTTGGTGCAATAAAATCAGCCAAGGCTAAATTGGGTTTTCCTGATGCTTTTTTGGATTGCTGACGAAGGGTTAGGAATTTAAATTGGTTGTTAGTTGTTGGTTGTTGGTTGTTGGTTATTTGTATTTCAATATCATCATCATTAACCGTGTTTGCTGGAAATAATCCGAAAATAGCTTTGGCTGTCAGGAGTTTTTCATTGATAATACGGTTTAATAATTCCTTAGCATCTTTAAATAACTCGACTGCTTGTTCGCCAACAACATCATCTTCCAGAATATTCGGGTAACGCCCATGTAAATCCCAACTTCTAAAAAAAGGACTCCAATCGATAAATTCTTCTAATTTTTTTAAATCGAAATCTTCAATGACTTGAATTCCTAGTTGCTTTGGCTTTACAATTTCAGACGTATTCCAATCGATTTTAAATCTATTTTTTCGAGCGTCTTCTATTGTCAGGTATTCTTTTTCTTTAGTTCGCTTTAAAAACTGCTCTCTAAATTTATCGTACTCCTCCCTAATTTGTTCTTTAAAAATAGCGTTGTCTTTTTTCAATAGATTTCCAACAACCGTAACTGCTCTAGACGCATCGTTAATATGAACTACCGTATGATTATAATTTGGTGCAATCTTAACAGAGGTATGAGCTCTTGAAGTTGTAGCTCCTCCAATAATCAATGGAATATTTAAATTTTTCTTTTCCATTTCTTTAGACACGTAAGTCATTTCATCTAAAGAAGGTGTAATCAAGCCACTCAAGCCAATAATATCAACATTCTCTTTTATGGCCATTTCAATAATTTTTTCTGGAGGAACCATAACACCTAAATCGACAATCTCGTAATTATTACATCCTAGAACAACGCTTACAATATTTTTACCAATATCATGAACATCACCTTTAACTGTTGCCATCAAAATTTTACCCGCAAATTCCTGTTTCCCACCTTTTTCAGCTTCTATAAATGGTTGCAAATAAGCAACAGCCTTTTTCATTACCCTTGCCGATTTAACCACTTGTGGCAAGAACATTTTTCCACTTCCAAATAAATCGCCAACCACATTCATACCTATCATTAAATGACCTTCAATAACTTCTATAGGTCTTTCCGAAGCTAAACGCGCTTCTTCAACATCTTCAATAATAAAAGCATCGATTCCTTTAACTAAAGCATGCGTGATACGTTCTTGCAACGGTTTATCTCGCCATTCCAAAACGGCAACTTCAATATCTTTTTTATTTCCTTTTACGGTCTCGGCATAATCTAATAAGCGTTCTGTGGCATCGTCTCTTCTATCGAAAAACACATCTTCAACCAATGCCATTAATTCCTTGTCGACTTCATCATAAACTTCTAGCATGGCAGGGTTTACGATCCCTAAATTCATTCCATGTTGAATGGCATGGTATAAAAAAGATGCATGCATGGCTTCACGAACGGTATCATTTCCTCTAAAAGAAAAAGACACATTACTCACGCCTCCAGAAACATTGGCATAAGGGAGGTTTTCGCGAATCCATTTAGTAGCATTAAAATAATCCATAGCATTTTTTCGATGCTCCTCCATGCCTGTTGCCACCGGAAAAATATTGGGATCGAAAATAATATCTTGTGGAGGAAAACGAACAATATCTACTAATAATCTATAAGAACGTTCGCAAATTTCTATTCTACGCTCGTAAGTATCAGCCTGACCATCTTCATCAAAAGCCATGACAATAACGGCGGCACCATAACGTTTTACCAATTTAGCGTGATGAATAAATTCGGCTTCACCTTCTTTTAAACTGATAGAATTAACGACTGATTTCCCTTGAACTACTTTTAAACCAGCTTCAATAATCTCCCATTTGGAACTATCTATCATAATAGGAATTCGTGAAATATCAGGTTCTGAAGCAATTAAATTCAGGAATTTAGTCATGGCATAAACACCATCCAACATCCCTTCGTCCATATTGACATCCAAAATTTGCGCGCCACCATCCACTTGATGCCTGGCAACTTCTAGAGCTTCGGAGTAATTTCCATCCTTAATTAATCGAAGAAATTTTCTAGAACCTGTAACGTTAGTTCTTTCCCCAACGTTAATGAAGTTGCTTTCTGGTGTTACCACAAGGGGTTCTAAACCTGATAAAGTCAAATACTTTTTACAATCACTTTCAGCCATTAGATTTTTATTTTTAATTGTCTTGGTTTGTAATTCTCTGCAACCTCGGCAATCGCTTTAATATGTTCTGGGTTTGTACCACAACACCCTCCAATAATATTGATAAGTCCATCTTTTAGATAGTCTTCAATTAAAGCTTGCATTTGTTTAGCCGTTTGGTCGTACTCACCAAAAGCATTTGGTAATCCAGCGTTTGGATGAGCCGATGTATAAAATTCTGTTTCGTTAGACAAGCGTTGTAAATAAGGTTGTAACTGTTCGGCTCCTAGCGCGCAATTAAATCCGACACTTAATAATGGAATATGAGAAATAGACGCTAAAAAAGCTTCAACCGTTTGCCCAGAAAGTGTACGTCCGGATGCATCGGTTATTGTTCCTGAAACCATAATAGGGATATCCATGTCACGTTCTTCTTTTACTTCTTCAATAGCAAATAAACAGGCTTTCGCATTAAGAGTATCGAAAATGGTTTCAACTAAAAGCACGTCAACGCCTCCATCAATTAACGCTTCAACTTGTTGTTTGTAGGCTATTCTAAGTTCATCGAAAGTAATTGCTCGAAATTCTGGTCTGTTAACATCTGGAGATAAACTTGCTGTTTTATTAGTCGGACCAATACTTCCAGCTACAAATCGCGGCTTTTCAGGATTTGATTTTGTGAATTCATCAGCAACTTTTCTAGCTATTCGAGCCGATTCAAAATTAAGTTCATAGACCAAATCTTCCATATCATAATCGGCCATAGCAATGGTAGTTCCTGAGAAGGTATTAGTTTCTACTATGTCTGCCCCAGCTTCAAAGTATTGTCTATGAATTTCTGCAATAGCTTCTGGTTGCGTAAGCGTTAACAAATCATTGTTTCCTTTTAAAGACGTTGGATAATCTTTAAAACGCTCGCCTCTAAAATCTTCTTCAGAAAATTTATAGCGTTGCAACATGGTTCCCATAGCGCCATCGAGAACTAAAATGCGTTTTTGTATTTCGTTTTTAATGTTTGCCATTAGCTTAATGCTTGTTTTAAATCTTCAATTATATCTTCTATATGTTCTAGTCCAACAGACACACGAATTAGACCATCTGAAATCCCAGTTTCTAAACGTTCTTCTGTAGATAATTTGCTATGTGTTGTCGATGCGGGATGTGTTACAATGGTTCGGGTATCTCCAAGATTTGCAGATAACGAACAGTGTTTTATTTTATTCAAAAAATGTCGTCCTGCTTCAATCCCACCATGAACTTCGAAAGCCACAATATTTCCACCTTGACGCATTTGTTTCTTAGCAATTTCATATTGTGGATGCGATTTCAGAAAAGGATATCTTACCTGTTTCACCACATCTAAAGTCTCCAAAAACTGAGCTAATTTTAGCGCATTTTCGCAATGTCTATCTACTCTTACCGCTAAAGTCTCTAGACTTTTAGACAAAACCCAAGCGTTAAATGGAGACATGGCAGGTCCTGTATTTCTAGAAAACAAATAAATATCGCGAATAATATCCGAACGACCAACAGCAATGCCACCTAATACACGTCCCTGACCGTCAATAAGTTTCGTTGCCGAATGTATTACTAAGTCCGCTCCAAAAGCAATAGGGTTTTGAAGGTAAGGAGTGGCAAAGCAATTATCAATCACTAAAATAAGCTTGTGTTTTTTTGCAATCTTCCCCAAAAGTTCTAAATCCAAAATATCTACTGCCGGATTTGTAGGTGTTTCGGCGTATAGAATTTTAGTTTTAGGTGTAATTAAATCTTCGATGGTATGACAAGCATCGGCCTTAAAATACGTGGTTTCTATTTGCCATTTTGGAAAATACTTGGTAAACAAACCATGTGTGGAACCAAAAACTGAATTACAGGATACAATATGATCTCCAGCATTTAATAAAGCTGCTAACGAACCAAATACAGCGGCCATGCCAGTTGCAAAAGCATAACCTGCTTCTGCACCTTCTAATGCGACCATTTTATCTACAAATTCGGTTGTATTGGGATTTGTAAATCGGCTGTATAAATTTTTCTCTTTTTCTTCTGCAAACGAAGCACGCATATCTTCGGCATCATCAAACACAAAACTAGATGTTAGATATAAAGGTGTTGAATGTTCTGAAAACTGAGAACGTTCTGTTTGAATTCTTATCGCTTCCGTTTCGAAGTGTTTTTTCATTTTAATTGGTGTTTTTTGCTAATCTTAAAATGTCACCAAATACGCCTCTGGCAGTGACTTCTTTTCCAGCTCCAGCACCTTGAATAACCAAAGGTCTTTCGCCGTAAGACTCTGTAAATATTTCAAAAATAGCATCCGATCCTTTTAAAGAACCTAATGATGAATTTTTAGGAACTGAAACTAATTGGACATCTAACTGACCTTTACTTTGAAATAAGTCTCCCGATAAATCGCCAATATATCTCAACACATGATCTGGTTTTTGAGTATCTTTTTTAGTCTGAAACGTATCGTTTAGAGCATCTAAATCTTCTAAAAAGGTGGAAGCAGAAATATCTCTAAATGCTTCAGGAATTAAATTTTCAATGTGAATGTCCTCAAACTCATTTTCTAAATCTAGCTCACGCGCCAGAATCAATAATTTTCTGGCCACATCGTTTCCATATAAATCTTCTCTTGGATCTGGTTCTGTATAACCCTGATTTATTGCTTCCTGTAAAATTTCTGAGAAGGGTCTGTTTTCCGAAGAAAAGGTATTAAACAAATAGCTTAAAGATCCCGAAAAAACACCTCTAATTCTTGTGATGTTTTCTCCCGATTCGTGTAATAATTTAATAGTATCAATTAAAGGTAATCCTGCACCAACATTCGTTTCATACAGATATTCTTTTTTATTTTCTGCAAGCTTTTCTCTTAAAGTTTTATAAAAGCTATGAGAAACCGTATTGGCAATTTTATTTGAAGAAACTAAATCAAATCCAGCTTCTACTAGTGGAATATAATTATCAATAAACGTTGCATTTGCCGTATTATCCACAGCAATTAAATTTTCTAAATGATGTTTTTTCGCAAAGGCAATAACAGCCTCAGCCGAATTACTTTCAATACCATCAATTTCTAAATCATGTCTCCAATTGTTTTTAATTCCAGAAGCATTTAAAAGAACTTGCTTTGAATTTTGAATGGCAAATACACGAAGTTGGATATGTCTGCGCGACAGAATAGCTTCTGTATTTTCTATAATTTGATTGATTAAAGTCCCTCCAACCAAACCTTTTCCAAAAATGGCAATATTCACTTTTTTTGCCATTCCGAATACTTGTCCGTGAATAACATTTAGTGCTTTATGCAACTGCGCTTTTTTCACCACCAAACTCACATTTTTACCCGAGATGGTATTATTAAACAGTAGTGGCACAATTTGGTTTTTAATAAGCGCGTTGTATGGTTGATGGAACTTACTTAAATCTAAACCAATGATAGAAATAACAGAAACATCATCAATAATGGATATTTTATGAACATCTTTAGTGTAAAAATCGTTTTCAAACTCACGTTCTAGAGCAATTATAGCATCGTTTGCTTTATTGGCATCCACTATAAAACCAATCCCACGTTCCGACGAACCTTGAGAAATAATACTAACACTTATATTATGGATACTTAAGGTTTTAAAAATCCTAGCATCAATTCCTGCTTTTCCTAAAAGACCGCGTCCTTCAAAATTAATTAAAGAAACATTTTCTAAAACCGAAAGTGATTTGATGCCTTCCACAGGTGTTTTTGAGGTAATCAAAGTCCCATTATCTTCCGGATTAAAGGTGTTTAATATACGCAGATTTATGTTTTTTTCTATTAAAGGAACAATTGTTTTTGCATGTAAAATGGTGGCGCCAAAATTGGCGATTTCATTCGCTTCGCTGTAAGATAATTGGTCTATTTTTTTAGCATCGGCAACTAAATCTGGGTTTGCTGTATAAATACCGTTTACATGTGTGTAACTTTCAAGCTCTTCAGCATCTAAATAATTTGCTAATAAAGAAGCTGTATAGTTACTTCCATTACGACCTAAAGTCGTGGTTTGATTTTTTAAGTTCGATGCAATAAACCCTGAAACGATGTTCACTGTATCTCCATTATATTTTTGAAAATGAGCTTTCACATTCTTTTCAGAAACAGCTAAAAGGGGCTGGGCATCTCCAAAATTCTCATCGGTTTTTATTAAAATCCTGGCATCGGTGGCATGTGCTTTTATGGAGCGCTCACTTAATAATTGCGTCACAATTTTTGTTGCTAGCAATTCGCCTTGAGATAAAACCTCGTCTTTTATTTTTTCACTGTAATCATTTAACAAACTAACACCTTCTAAAAGGGTGTCCAATCTGGAAAATTCATCCGAAAAATTGATGTTTTTTAACGGCTCTGTTTGATATACTTTAAAAGCATTTAATTCCGTTTTATAATCTTGACCTGTTGATGCTTTGTTAAGAATAGCTTCCAATTCGTTAGTGGCATTTCCTCTAGCGGACACCACAATTGCAATATTCTGTTTAGCTTTTACTTTAGCTTCTATAATGGAAAGAACCGATTGAAGCCCTATTCCGTTTGCTAAAGATTTACCCCCGAATTTTAATATTTTCATTCTATTTTCTTTAGCTTCAGGTTTAAAAATTCCTGAAATTATTTTTTCTAATTGTTCAAATTCTATCAAAAATGCATCATGTCCGTGAATGGAATGAATTTCATTATAAGTAACATTAGAATGTGTTAATGCGAGTTGTTTTTGGGTTTCGCGATTCTCTTCAGCAGTAAAAAACAAATCTGAATCGACACCTATTATATGTATGTTGGCTTGAATTTTATCTAAAACACTTAAATTTTGCTCATTACCACCAGTAACATCAATTGTTTTAAGCAATTGATTCATTAATTTATAGGACGATAACTGATATCT
This sequence comes from Xanthomarina arctica, assembly GCF_014638915.1. Lineage (GTDB taxonomy): Bacteria > Bacteroidota > Bacteroidia > Flavobacteriales > Flavobacteriaceae > Xanthomarina > Xanthomarina arctica. The sequence continues at coordinate 97,661 of NZ_BMFQ01000001.1, forward strand.
TTCTTGCAATTTTTTACCATGATGAAGCAACCAACTTTCTACATTAAAAATCTTTAAATCGCTGTTTTTTGTGCGCTGAAATCTATTATTAAATGATGCTGGCGTTCTATAACACAACATGGCATGCATGCGAGCATCGTGAACTGGATTACTAGAATTGACTAAAAACTGTTCTTGAATTTGGCAGTTAGCAATAAGCCAATCAGTTGCTTTCCAATCTGTAGCAACAGGAATAAAATGTGTTGCTAAATTTGGTTTTAGGGCTAACATTTCCCAAGCAATACCACCACCTAGAGAACCTCCAATAACAGCAAACACTGTATCAATTTGAAGTTCCTTTAATCCTAATAAAAAGAGAACTGCGATATCTTTTGCTATGAAGTTTTTATAGTCTTCAATTATAAAATCGTCGTATCCATTTCCTGGAATATTAAAAGCAATAACAGTATACGTTTTGGTATCTATCACTTTATCTTTTCCAATAAGATCTTTCCACCAACCTTCAACTCCAGATACATTACTATTCCCGGTTAACGCATGATTAACAAGTACAATTGGCGCAGTACCTAAGGACTTACCAAACAGTTGGTAAGACAATTTTAGAGGAATTGTCTTACCGCTAACTGTGGTAAAATTTGATATAGGTATGTACTTTAAATCTTTCATTTTAGTGAGTTTCAAGCTCTGATTTTTTTATAAGCGCAAAAGTGGTTTTCAAATCGGCTTTTAAATCTTCGATATCTTCAATCCCAACAGACAGTCTGATTAAATCTTGAGAAACACCCGCACTTGCTTGGGATGCTTCATCTAATTGTTGATGTGTGGTACTTGCAGGATGAATAATTAGCGATTTTGTGTCGCCTATATTAGCGAGTAAGGAAAATATTTTGGTGTTATCTACTATCGTTTTGGCAGCTTCAAAACCGCCTTCAACTCCAAAAGTAACCAAACCACTTTGTCCTTTAGGTAAGTATTTTTTCGCCAATTCATGGTATTCACTAGTTTCTAAACCCGGATAATTTACCCATTTAACTTCCGGTTGTTCTTGTAACCACTTTGCTAATTCCAAGGCATTTTGGCTATGTTGTTTTATTCTAACCGTTAAAGTTTCCAAACCTTGAATAATATTGAAGGCATTTGTTGGACTAATTGCGCCACCAAAATCGCGTAATCCTTCTAGAATTAATTTAAAAGTGAAGGAAGCTGCACCTAAAACTTCATGATAAACTAGACCATGATAACCTGCTGAAGGCTCTGTAAATTCTGGAAACTTCCCACTTGACCAATCAAATGTTCCTGCATCAATAATGGCACCACCTAAAGATGTTCCTTGTCCGCCTATATATTTTGTTAAAGAGTGAATAACAATATTTGCACCGTGTTCAATTGGATTCAATAAGGCTGGAGTCGCAACTGTATTATCGACAATAAACGGAACTCTTGCTGCTTTTGAATGTTTTGCAATGGCTTCCAAATCCAACACATCTAACTTCGGGTTCCCTAAAGATTCTACAAAAAATGCTCTTGTATTATCTTGAACGGCCTCTGCAAAATTATCTGGGTTTGAGGGATCAACAAATGTTGTTGTAATTCCCAGTCTTGGTAAGGTAATATTTAATAAATTATAGGTCCCTCCGTATAAACTACTTGATGCTACAATGTGATCTCCTGCTCTTAAAAGTGTTAATAATCCTGTAGAAATGGCAGACATTCCAGAAGCAAATACCACTGCGCCAATACCACCTTCCACAGCGGCTAAGCGATCTTGTAAAATCTGATTCGTTGGATTGTTTAATCTGGTGTAAATAAACCCTAATTCTTTTAAAGAAAAGAGATTCGTTGCATGTTCTGAGTTGTTAAAAACGTAAGATGTAGATTGATAAATTGGAACAGCACGTGTGCCTCCATTTTTTGTGACATCGTGACCTGCATGCAACGCTTTGGTTGCGAAATTTTGTGTACTCATTTTTCTAGTTTTTTTGAGTTAATAAATAAATTAAACCAAAAGCCAAATAAGCCTCTTGAGAAGCGTACCTAATAGAAAAATGTTAAAAAGAAAATAGAAATCACAGATGAGTAATTTCGTTTAGTTATCTATCCAACATTCGATAAATGAATCGAAAATTAAGTAGAATTTAGCACCTTCTTAATTGCTTAAGGGTTGCTAAGGCTTCAATGGGTCTAATCCCTCCGCCTTTCTTGATAACACTTCAGTAAGTTTTTGAACTTTGTGAGGACAAATATTGCAACACAAATGTTAGAATTCCAAATTTTAAAGAGCTTTTTATTTTAATTTCAAAAATAAATCTTAAAAAATTAGTTATTTTTTAGTAAATATTTATCATTAATTACCTGGGCAACAGGCACATTATCAATTTTACTTTCCAACCATGAAATAATATCCAAATATAAAAAGGCTCTTCTTTCATATGGATGCTTTTCAAATGGTTTCAGTTTTTCAAGAAGATTTTTGAAAGCATTTTTTAAATCGGTTGGATAAATATCTTGCAAGCCTCTAATGAATTTTATCATTTCTTTTTGAACCTCATGCAAATCATTCATTTTGATTAAAAACTTATAGGTACTTCTTAAAAGCGAATCTAAATGATAATCTAGTCCAGCTTCATAATGTGCCACTAAATTCAAAACTCTGGCAAAACACAATAAGTCTTCACGCATTGCAAGCGTTTTATTTGAAATGATTTTATCCAGATAAAAAATACATTTTTTATTATCGCCTGCACCAAAATGTAAACTTGCAAACTTGTAATAAAATATCATTTTGTGGTGCTCGTCTATGCGATTATTAAATTTCTTAAGATTACTTTCAATTTTAGGTATCAATACCAAGCCTTCTTCAAAACTTCCATCTATAAAATGTTGATTGATATGGTGAAAATTTAAATATAAAAACACTAAAGATTCTACATTTTCATTTTTAGGAAAACTTGGTTGAGAGACCACATTTTCGAATTGTTTTAAGGCTTCTTGAAACTTAGGTTTATTCTGAAGAAAAAATATAGCTTCTAGTAAATAATTATTTCCTTTTAGGAAAAATACAGGGTTTAAGCCTATCATATTTGGTTGGTTAGAAAATAAATCTACCCATTTTGAAGCATATCTATAACAATTTAAAAAATCCTGAAGTAGAAAACTATACCATAAATGTGCTTTGAAAAGCCATAATTTTTCTCGAAATCCTAAACTACTAAATTCAAACTTTGGTAAGCTTTTCTTAAAATATGCCTGAACTTGTTCACTCTCATCCAAGTTTTTAACATATCCAGATTTTAGAATAATACTATATAATTGAAGCGAAAGGTTAGACAATTTGCTAGCAATAACATTAAGCTGACTTAAATCCTTAGCTTGAATAGACAACTCGTCTGCACGTGTTGCAATACTTCTTGTAATATACTGCGACTCAATAATTTTCTCCAGTTCGACTATTTCAAAAGCTAGGTTTTTTTCTTCGTTTTGTATGGCTAACTCCTTTGCTTTATCAAGTATTTTTAAACTTTGTTTGTAAAGTCCTTTGTGGTATAAAATGGAAGCAAAATCTAATTGTTCTCTAATTTGCGAGCGTATATTTTGATGTGAAGGGTTTAATTTTAAACTAATTAAAATTTGCTTGTACAAATGTGCTTTTACATTTGCTAATTGTTGCTTTTTAACGATCCCACTTTTTACAATAGCGACTTCATCGTATACTTTTGATTTATCCAAAAAATTAAACAAATTCAAAAATATAGAGTCTGAATTCACATCTAATCGGCCAACATACAATTTGAATTGTCGTTTTTCAGATTTAGTAAGTGATTTCAATAATAAAAATAAATTATCTTTTTGGTCTTTAGTTATCACAGAAAATTTAATTTAAATCTCTAATTATTAGTTATTTAAAATACAAAAATAAAGTTGAACATCGTAAATAACAAGGATTATGTCCACCAAATATTAATCCAAAATATAACTTAGCATTACAATACAAAAATTTATTTAAATAAATGTCAAATTCACAAATACAAATATTTGATACGACACTACGAGATGGCGAGCAAGTTCCTGGTTGTAAACTAAATACGAATCAAAAACTAATTATTGCTAAACAGCTCGATTTACTTGGAGTTGATATTATTGAAGCAGGTTTCCCCGTCTCCAGTCCGGGAGATTTTAAATCTGTTGAAGAAATTTCAAAAATCGTAAAAAATGCTACTGTTTGTGGGTTAACTAGGTCTGTAAAAAATGATATTAAAGTTGCGGCAGAAGCATTAAAATATGCAAAAAAACCTAGAATTCATACCGGAATAGGAACATCAGATTCACATATAAAATACAAATTCAAATCCAATAGAGAAGACATTTTATTAAGAGCTTTTGAAGCTGTAAAATATGCAAAATCATTTGTGGAAGATGTTGAGTTTTATGCTGAAGATGCAGGAAGAACAGACAACGAATATCTTGCAAGAGTCTGTGAAATGGCGATTAAAGCTGGTGCAACTGTTTTAAATATTCCAGACACTACAGGATATTGCTTACCTAGTGAATATGGAGCTAAAATTAAATACTTAAAAGAAAATGTAAAAGGCATTGAAAAAGCCATTTTATCTTGTCATTGCCATAACGACTTAGGTTTAGCTACAGCCAATTCTATTGAAGGCGTTATTAATGGAGCCCGACAAATTGAGTGCACCATTAACGGGATTGGTGAACGAGCAGGAAATACAGCACTAGAGGAAGTCGTTATGATTTTAAAACAACATCCCTATTTAAACTTAGATACAAATATTAATACAAAACACTTATACGCTATTAGCCAATTAGTTTCAGAAAGTATGGGTATTTACACCCAACCAAATAAAGCTATTGTTGGCGCGAATGCTTTTGCTCATAGTTCAGGAATACATCAAGATGGTGTTATAAAAAATCGTGAAACTTACGAAATCATGAACCCTAAAGATGTTGGTGTAACCGATTCCGCCATTGTTTTAACAGCCAGAAGTGGTAGAGCCGCTTTAGCTTATAGAGCAAAAAATGTAGGTTATGAATTAACTAAACTTCAATTGGATGATGTTTATGCTAATTTTTTAAATTTTGCCGATAGAAAGAAAGAGATTAATGATAATGATATTCATGAAATTATTGAAACAAGTAGAGTCTATCAACAAATAATTAGCGCATAATGGGAAAAACATTATTTGATAAAGTTTGGGATGCACATGTTGTAGATGCTATTGAAAATGGACCACAGGTGCTTTATATTGATAAGCATTTGATTCATGAGGTAACGAGTCCGCAAGCTTTTAATGAATTAAAAGAAAGAGATATTCCTGTTTTTAGACCAGATCAAATTGTGGCGACTGCAGACCACAATACGCCTACCATAAACCAACATTTACCAATTAAAGATTTGTTATCTAAAAACCAATTAGAACAACTGTCTGATAATTGCAAAAAAAATAATATTACACTTTATGAGCTAGGACATAAATACAATGGCATTGTTCACGTTATGGCTCCCGAACTGGGTTTTACACAACCCGGAATGACTATTGTCTGTGGCGACAGTCATACGTCAACACATGGCGCATTTGGAACTATTGCATTCGGCATTGGAACTAGTCAAGTAGCACAAGTTTTTGCAAGTCAATGTTTATTATTATCCAAACCCAAAAGTTTACGAGTTACTATTAATGGTAAGTTAAGGGCTGGCGTCTTACCTAAAGACGTTATTCTTTACATCATTTCAAAACTAGGCACCAATTCTGGAACAGGATATTTCTGTGAATATGCTGGTGATGTATTTAAAAACATGTCCATGGAAGGCCGCATGACCATTTGCAACATGAGTATTGAAATGGGAGCTCGTGGTGGCATGATAGCGCCCGATCAAACAACTTTTGATTATGTTGAAGGCCGTGAATATGCTCCAAAAGGAGAAGCTTTCGACAAAAAAGTAGCTTATTGGAAAACACTTCCTACGGATGTAGATGCGACTTTCGATAAAGAATACTTTTTTGATGCCGAAGATATCGAACCCATGATAACTTATGGAACAAACCCAGGCATGGGAATAAAAATAACAGAGAACATTCCAAATATAAATGATGCATCCTTTGAGAAATCCTTAGAATACATGGATTTCAAAAAAGGAGAATCATTAATAAATAAACCTATCAACTTTGTATTTATAGGTAGTTGCACCAATTCACGTATTGAAGATTTTAGAGTCGCTGCAGATTATATAAAAGGAAAACAAAAAGCACAAAACGTTACTGCTTGGTTGGTTCCTGGAAGCAAACAAGTAGAATCACAAATTATAGACGAAGGTTTAAAAGACATTTTTGTAAATGCTGGTTTTGAATTACGTCAACCTGGTTGTTCTGCATGTTTGGCAATGAATGATGATAAAATTCCGCAAGGAGAATATTGTGTTTCCACTTCTAATAGAAATTTTGAAGGTCGACAAGGACAAGGTTCCCGAACTATTTTGGCAAGTCCGTTAGTAGCGGCTGCCGTTGCCATAGAAGGTAAAATCATAGATATCACGAAACAACTAAATTAAAAAATGAGATTCCTGTTGAAACGGGAAATGACTATGGAAAAATTTACAACACTATCCTCAACCGCAATCCCATTAGATATCGAAAATGTAGATACTGATCAGATAATTCCTGCTCGCTTTTTAAAAGCTACAGACAGAGAAGGCTTTGGAAATAATGTTTTTAGAGATTGGAGATTTGATAAAAATGGAAATGAAAACCCTGATTTCATTTTAAATAATAAAACCTATTCAGGAAACATCCTTGTAGCTGGAAATAATTTTGGTTGTGGCTCTAGTCGTGAGCATGCCGCTTGGGCACTAACAGACTATGGTTTTAAAGTTATTGTCTCTAGTTTTTTTGCTGATATTTTTAAAGGAAACGCGCTTAATAACGGGCTGTTACCAGTACAAGTTCCCGCTGATTTTTTAAAAGTTTTATTATCAGAAATTAAAAATAAACCAGATACGCAGTTAATTGTAAATCTAGAATTGCAAACCATTTCAATTAAAGGCACGTCTTTTAAAGCATCTTTTGATATTGATGCTTATAAAAAAACCTGTATGATAAACGGTTATGATGACATTGATTATTTATTAAGTAAAAAACAAACGATAGAGGCTTTCGAAGCCAAAAAAACATATTAAAATCAACCTATGAAATTAAATATAGCTGTTTTATCAGGAGACGGAATTGGCCCCGAAGTTACTAATCAGGCCGTTAAAGTGCTAAAAGCAATTGCACAAGAGTTTGACCATTCATTTGTATTTAGATCAGCTGATGTTGGTGCTATTGCAATTGAAGAAACAGGGAGTCCCTTTCCAGACGCTACTTTAAAACTTTGCAAAGCAAGTGATGCCATCTTATTTGGAGCTATTGGAGATCCAAAATATGATAATGATCCATCTGCAAAAGTAAGACCAGAACAAGGTCTTTTAAAGCTTCGAAAAGAATTAGGATTATATGCAAACATAAGACCTGTTAAGGCTTACGATGAATTATTAGACGCTTCACCTTTAAAACCAGAGAACATTAAAGGCACAGATATCTGTATTTATAGAGAATTAACTGGAGGAATATATTTTGGAGAGAAAACATTAAGTAAGGATGGCGATTCGGCTACAGATTTATGTGCTTATTCTCGTGTTGAAATAGAACGCGTAGCACATTTAGCATTTAAGGCGGCTCAAGGCCGACGTAAAAAATTAACTTTAGTTGATAAAGCGAATGTTTTAGAAACATCTCGATTATGGCGAAAAGTAGTTACAGAAATGGCTAGTCAATATTCAGATGTCACTTTAGAGTTTTTATTTGTGGATAATGCGGCCATGCAAATAATTTTAAACCCAAAACAGTTTGATGTTATCTTAACTGAAAATATGTTTGGAGATATTATTAGCGACGAAGCCAGTGTTATTGGTGGTAGTATTGGCCTATTGGCATCTGCTTCTATAGGTGATAAACACGCTATGTTTGAACCAATTCATGGATCCTACCCTGAAGCAAAAGATAAAGGTATTGCAAACCCAATAGCTTCTATTTTATCTGCCGCCATGCTTTTAGAGCATTTTAATTTAATAGATGAAGCTGCTATGATAAGAAAAGCAATCGAAAAATCTTTACACTTAGAAATTACTACTCCGGATTTAAATTCAAAATACGAATCCATAAGCACGAGCAAAGTTGGCGATTTTATTGAAGATTTCATTAACCACCCTAAGGATACAAACTTAAATTTTACAAATATCCACGTGGGACAATCAACAATTATTTAAATAATTATTTTATATATTTTTAGATTAAATCCGAAGAAGCACCTTGGAAAAGGTGCTTCTTTTTATTTTGGAAACCTCATTATAAACTCCAAAAACTTTTATTTTACAACATATTATAATTATAAAATATAATCTGTGCTCACAAAATTTGAAGCTTTAGAATCTAATAATTCTTTTAAAATAGCATTATTATATGCGTTGTCCTTAGATGCTACAAAAGTTCTAATTGAAAAAGAACGTAAAGCATCGTGAACACTTAATGTTGCAACAGCAGAATCTTTTCTTCCTGTAAAAGGATAGACATCTGGTCCACGCTGACAAGAACTATTTAAATTAACACGACATACCAAGTTAACTAAGGTGTCTATTAAAGGTGCTAGAGTTTTAACATCAGCCCCAAACAAGCTTACTTGTTGCCCGTAATTTGAAGCGGCCATATCATCTAAAGGCTCTTCAATATCACTAAAAGAAACCACTGGAATGACTGGACCGAATTGTTCCTCTTGAAATACACGCATATCTTTGGTTACAGGATATAAAACTGCTGGAAAAATGTAATTCTCTGTGGTTTCACCTCCTTTTTTATTAATGACTTTTGCTCCTTTTGCAACGGCATCATCTATTAATTCTTGAATATATGCTGGTTTATCAGGTTCTGGTAATGGTGTTAATTTGGCTCCATCTTCCCAAGGATTTCCAAATTTTAGTGCATCTACTTTTGCTGAAAAGCGTTTATTAAACTCTTCAACTATAGCTTCATGCACATACAATACCTTTAAAGCTGTACAACGTTGACCATTAAAGGAAGTTGCTCCTGCAATACATTCTTCTATAGCCAAATCTAAATCGGCATCTTTTAAAACGATAGCTGGGTTTTTAGCTTCCAAACCTAAAACCAAACGCAATCTATTACTTTTTGGGTGTTGGTTTTGCAAGGCATTTGCAGATTTACTATTGCCAATTAAAGCCAACACATCAACCTTTCCAGATTGCATGATTGGAGTTGCAACGGTTCTTCCTCTTCCGTATATAATATTTACAACGCCGTTTGGAAAACTAGTTTGAAAGGCTTCTAATAAAGGTGAAATTAATAAAACACCATGTTTTGCTGGTTTAAAAATGGCTGTATTCCCCATAATTAATGCGGGAATTAAAAGCGCAAATGTTTCATTTAAAGGATAATTATAAGGTCCTAAACAAAGAACAACTCCTAGTGGGCCACGACGAATATGGGCATTGACACCAGAATTTTTTTCAAATTTGGCGCTATTACGATCCATTTGTTTGTAATCTTCAATGGTATCATAAATGTATTCAACAGTTCTATCGAATTCCTTTTGAGAATCTCCTAAATTTTTACCAATCTCCCACATTAATAATTTAACAATTTCTTCGCGCTTGGTTTTCATCTGTGTTACAAACTTTTCCATGCACGCAATACGGTCAACCACCTTCATGGTTGGCCATAAACCTTGTCCTTTATTATAAGCTAAAGTTGCTGCGTTTAATGCGTCTAAAGCTTCCTTTTCTCCTAATACTGGAATGGTTCCTAGAAGTGTTGGTTTATAATCTGGAGTAGAAGATATTGTTGAATAAACGTCGGAAGTTTCTCCTGCCCAAGGTTTCAATTCTCCTCCTACTAAATAAGTTTGTTGGTTTAAAATGTTTTTAATTTGATACTGTTCAGGAATATTCATAAAATGTATTTTGTTTAAACTAAAAATTGAAATAAATCGGGTTTATCGTTAAGGTAATCTCCATAAAAATCATGAAGTTTCATTTTGGTAATAAGAGGTTGTAAATCTGAAGGCGATTTAAGTTCTAAGCCTACAACAGCAACCTCATTTTCTCTGTTTGCTTTTTTTGTGTATTCAAAATGTGTAATATCGTCGGTTGGACCTAAAATATCCACCACAAAATCTCGTAAAGCTCCTGCACGTTGCGGGAATTTAATAATAAAATAATGCTTTAGATTCGCATAAATTAAGGCGCGTTCTTTTATTTCAGCCATTCGGGTAATATCATTATTACTTCCGCTAATAACACAGACCACATTTTTTCCTTTTATCTCTTCGGCATATTGTTCTAAAGCAGAAATACTCAAAGCACCAGCTGGTTCTACAACAATAGCATCTTTATTGTAAAGATCTAAAATAATTTGACAAATATGACCTTCATCCACAGTAATAACATTTGATAAATTTTCTTTACAAATTGCAAAATTTAGGTCTCCAACACGTTTTACAGCTGCTCCATCTACAAAGCTTGTAATCGTTTTTAATTCTGTATTTCTATTGTTTTTTATCGAGGTTAACATGGATGGTGCGCCATTTGGTTCCACACCAATAATTTTTGTTTGCGGTGATAATATCTTAAACACCGAAGATAAGCCTGCGGAAAGTCCGCCACCTCCAATAGGTACAAATACATAATGTATGGGATGAGATTTGGCTTGGTCTATAATCTCTAAGCCAACCGTAGCTTGACCTTCAATCACTTTTTCATCATTAAAAGGATGTATAAAAGTTTTGTTCAGGCGTTCACATTCTTCCATTGCTGCATGGTAAGCATCATCAAAAGTATCACCAATTAAAATAACATCCACATAAGCTTCCCCAAACATTTTCACTTGTTCAACTTTTTGATTAGGTGTTGGCGCAGGCATAAAAATAGTTCCTTTTATCTTTAACAGCTTACAAGAAATGGCCACACCTTGTGCATGGTTACCAGCACTTGCGCATACTATTTCATTCTCAATTTGAGAGGTGTTTAAAGAAGAAATTTTATTATAAGCGCCACGAATTTTATAGGAGCGTACTTCTTGCAAATCCTCTCGTTTAAAATACACATTTGCATCGTACTTTTTAGAGTAATGTGCGTTCTTAGTTAAAGGCGTTATAGAAGCAATGCCTTTTAGTTTTTCTGCTGCTAATTCAACAGCTTTTAAGGTTGGCTTATATATTGTTGTCATATTTTCCATAGTCACTTCCCATAAAAGTGGGCATTTTTTTCTTATATAAAATACCTGAAAGGTTTTAAAATCTTGCAGGATAATTAGATTATGCTAATACTGAAGCTTCAGTTTCTATATCTGATTTTATAATTTTCATTGCTGTCATTGCCGCTCTTAAACGTTTTCCAACAGCTTCAATTGGGTGATTTCTAATGGCATCATTGACTTCAATTAATTCCACATTATCAACTCCGTTTACTGTTGAAAAGGATTCTCCAATAATATCCGTTTTTACTGTTTTCATAAAATCGCTTAATAATGGTTTGCAAGCATGATCAAATAAATAGCAACCATATTCTGCCGTATCAGAAATGACATTATTCATTTCAAATAATTTCTTTCTAGCAATGGTGTTTGCTATTAATGGTAATTCATGCAAGGATTCGTAGTATGCAGAATCTTCTATTATTCCGGCACTTACCATAGTCTCGAATGCTAATTCCACGCCAGATTTCACGAATGCTACTAAAAGCACGCCATGGTCAAAATATTCTTGTTCAGAAATATGATTGGAGGTTAAAACTGTTTTTTCGAAGGCAGTTTCACCAGTTGCAGCTCTCCAGGATAGCAGGTTTATATCGTCGTTTGCCCAATCTTCCATCATGGTTGTAGAAAAATGACCTGAAATGATATCGTCCATATGTTTTTCAAATAACGGACGCATGATGTCTTTTAATTCTTCAGATAATTGGTAAGCTTTTATTTTTGCAGGATTAGACAATCTGTCCATCATGTTTGTTATGCCTCCATGTTTTAAAGCTTCTGTAATGGTTTCCCATCCATATTGAATTAATTTTGCTGCATAACCTGGCTCAATGCCTTCTTCTACCATTTTATCAAACGATAAGATGGCTCCAGTTTGTAATAAACCACATAAAATGGTTTGTTCTCCCATTAAATCACTTTTCACCTCAGCAATAAAAGAGGATTGTAAAACGCCTGCTTTATGTCCACCTGTTGCTGTCGCATATGCTTTTGCTTGAGTCCACCCTTTATGTTCTGGATCGTTTTCTGGATGCACAGCAATTAATGTTGGCACTCCAAATCCACGCTTATATTCTTCTCTAACTTCGGTTCCTGGACATTTTGGTGCCACCATAATAACCGTTAAATCTTCACGAACTTTGGTGCCTTCTTCAACAATATTAAAACCGTGAGAATAACTTAAAGTGGCTCCTTTTTTCATTAAAGGCATCACTGCTTTTACCACACTTGTATGTTGCTTGTCTGGTGTTAAATTCAAAACCAAATCTGCCGTAGGAATTAATTCTTCATAAGTTCCAACCTGAAATCCGTTAGAAGTTGCTTTTTTATAAGAATCGCGTTTTTCATCTATAGCAACTTGCCTTAACGTATACGAAATGTCTAATCCAGAATCACGCATATTCAAGCCTTGATTTAGGCCTTGAGCCCCACAACCAACAATAACGATTTTCTTTCCTTTTAAAGCGTTTACGCCATCTTCAAATTCTGAAGCGTCCATAAAACGACATTTTCCTAATTGATCTAACTGATTTCTTAATGATAAGGTGTTAAAATAATTTGACATGGTTTTTGTTTTTAATGTTGAAATGCTTTAAGCATTGTTGATATTTTCATTTCATCTTTTGTAACAGACACACGTCCAGAACGTGTAAATTGCATAATCCCAAAGACACTTAATTCTCTATATAATAATTCTATTTCTTCTTTTTTTCCAGACTTTTCAATGACGAAAAACTCTTTATTAACTATTACTATTCTTGCGTTACTATCTTTGATGATATTTTGAACTTCTGGTTCGTCAAATAATAATTCTGATTTGATTTTGAACAAGCAAGATTCTTGATAAATAATTTGATCTTCTGTATGATAATACGCTTTTATTACTTCCACTTGTTTTTCAATTTGACCTTGAATTTTTTTCATTCTTTCTTCTGAAAGTTGCACCACAATGGTCCATTTAGAAACACCTTCAATTTCAGAAACCGATGAATTAATGCTCTCGATATTTATATGACGACGTTGAAAAATTGCCGAAATTCTATTCAGTAATCCGATGTTGTTTTCTGTATAAATTGATACCGTAAATTGTTTTATTTCGCTTTCCATAATTATTCTAATCTTATATCTGATACACTTGCTCCTGTTGGAATCATTGGAAATACATTTCCTTCTTTCTCAACACATACTTCTAAAAAATAAGGCCCTTTGGAATCTATCATTTCCTTAACTGATGCTTTTAAATCTTTTCTTTCTGTTACTTTTTTTGCATCAATAAAATAACCTTTTGCAATGGCTACAAAATCTGGGTTTGTCATTTCTGTAGATGCATATCGTTTATCAAAAAACATCTGTTGCCATTGACGCACCATTCCAAGGAATTCATTGTTTAAAACCACAATCTTCACGGGTACTTTTTGCTGAAAAATTGTCCCTAATTCTTGAATTGTCATTTGGTAACCACCATCCCCAGCAATCATCACCACTTCTCTTTCTGGAGCTGCCATTTTTGCACCAATGGCTGCGGGCAGAGCAAAACCCATAGTCCCTAAACCTCCAGAAGTAATATTACTTTTGGTAGTAGTAAATTCTGCATATCTACAAGCTATCATTTGATGTTGCCCAACATCACTCACAATTGCGGCATCTCCTTTGGTTTGGATGTTGATTTCTTTCAACACTTCTGCCATGGTTAAACCTTCTTTGGTAGGATATAATTCATTTTTAATGACTTTTTCATATTCAATTTCATATAAATCTTTAAATTTCTGATGCCATTCGGGATGTGAATTGGCTTTCAATAAGGGTAATAAGGCTTCTAAACTTGCTTTTGCATCACCAAGAACAGCCACATCTGTTTTCACATTTTTATCCACTTCTGCAGGATCAATTTCAAAATGAATGACTTTAGCCTGTTTTGCATAAGATTCTAAATTTCCTGTTACACGATCGTCAAAACGCATTCCAATAGCTATTAAAACATCGCAATCGTTGGTTAAAACATTTGGCGCATAATTACCATGCATTCCAACCATTCCAACATTTAGCGGATGTTTTGTAGGGATTGCTGAAGCACCTAAAATAGTCCAAGCTGAAGGAATTCCAGCTTTTTCAATCACCGCTTTAAAGGCTTCTTCGGCTTTCCCTAAAATAACGCCTTGTCCCCAAACTACTAATGGTTTTTTGGCATTATTAATAAGCTCTGCTGCGGCTTTTAAGGAATTTTTATCTGTATCAGGAATTGGCTTATAGCTTCTTATACCTTTGCATTTTTCGTATTTGAAATCAAATTCTTCAAATTGCGCATCCTTAGTAATATCCACTAAAACTGGTCCTGGACGACCACTTTTTGCTATATAAAATGCCTTAGCTATCACTTCAGGAATCTGTGACGCTGTGGTAATTTGACAATTCCATTTGGTTACAGGAGTAGAAATCCCGATGATATCTGTTTCCTGAAAAGCATCGCTTCCTAATAAGTGAGATCCAACCTGCCCAGTAATACAAACCATGGGAGTAGAATCTATTTGAGCATCTGCAATCCCTGTAATTAAATTAGTTGCTCCCGGGCCAGAGGTTGCAATGGCAACTCCCACTTTACCTGATATTCTTGCATAGCCTTGAGCGGCATGGGTAGCGCCTTGCTCATGACGGGTTAACACATGATGAATTTTATCTTGATACTTGTATAGCTCGTCATAAACTGGCATAATGGCTCCTCCAGGATATCCATAAAGGATTTCTACACCTTCGGCTAAAAGACATTTTATTACCGCTTCGCTACCAGAAATTCGCTCGGTTGCTTCCTTGCTTGTTGCTTTTTCTTGTAAAGTTTGAGTTTCTTTCATCTCCTCTTATTTTGTTGTTCTATCGGCTTTTTTAAACCAACTTAATCTTTGTTTTTTTATCATATTATTCCTTCTTCCGTAGGAATTTAAAACTCATCTGTTACACATCCCATAGATGCTGACGATACTGTTTTAGCATATTTATAGAGCACACCTCTTTTAAATTTTAATTCTGGTGCTTTCCATTGTTTTCTTCTTTCTTCTAATTCTGCTTCTGAAACTTCTAATGAAATGGCGTTTGATTCGGCATCAATCGTAATTAAATCGCCATCTTTCACTAAAGCTATGGCACCACCAACCTGAGCTTCTGGTGTAATATGTCCAACAACAAATCCATGAGTTCCTCCAGAAAATCGTCCATCTGTAATTAAGGCGACATCTTGACCTAGACCTGCACCAATAATTGCTGCTGTAGGCTTTAACATTTCTGGCATTCCAGGACCACCTTTCGGGCCTTCGTAACGGATTACAACCACGTCTCCTTTTTCTACCTTACCATCTCTAATTCCATCGTTCGCAGCGTATTCACCTTCAAATACTTTTGCTTTTCCAACAAAACGCAAACCTTCTTTTCCAGTGATTTTTGCAACACTTCCTTCGGTAGCTAAATTGCCATAAAGCATTCTTAGATGTCCAGATATTTTTATTGGATTTTCAATAGGTTTAATAACATCTTGACCTTCTTTTAAATCTGCTACATCTAACAAATTCTCAGCAATTGTTTTTCCAGTAACGGTTAAACAATCCCCGTGTAGCAATCCTTTTTTAAGAAGATATTTCATAACTGCAGGAATCCCTCCTACGGCATGTACATCTTCCATTAAATATTTTCCACTTGGTTTTAAGTCGGCTAAAAACGGAGTTGTATCACTTATTTTTTGAAAATCTTGTAATGTGAAATCAATTTGAGCTGCTCTAGCAATTGCTAAAAAGTGTAATACGGCATTTGTAGAACCTCCTAAAATGGTTACCAATCTTACAGCATTTTCTAAAGATTTACGCGTAATAACATCTGAAGGTTTGATATCTTTTTCCAATAACAATCTTAAAGCTTCCCCAGCTTTTACAGACTCTTCTTTTTTAGCATCGCTTAATGCTGGATTAGAAGAGTTAAAAGGCAAGGTCATACCTAATGCTTCAATAGCTGATGCCATGGTATTGGCTGTATACATGCCACCGCAAGCACCAGCTCCAGGACATGCCTTTTCAACAATATTTTGGTATTCAGTTTCAGACATAGTACCAGCAACTTTGCTTCCCCATGCTTCAAAAGCTGAAACAACATCTAATTTTTTTCCGTTATGGCAACCAGAATCAATAGTTCCACCATAAACCAGAATACTAGGTCTATTTAAGCGAATCATGGCTATTAGTGCTCCAGGCATATTTTTATCGCAACCTACAACAGTAATTAATCCGTCGTAACTCATGGCTTGAACCACCGTTTCCATGGAATCTGCAATAATATCGCGAGAAGGCAAAGAATACCTCATTCCAGGAGTACCCATTGAAATTCCGTCACTAACACCAATGGTGTTAAAAATTAATCCAATAACATCTTCATTACTAGTTCCTTTCTTGACTAATTTTGCCAAATCGTTAAGGTGCATGTTACACGGATTCCCTTCATAACCCGTACTTGCAATTCCAACCATAGGTTTAAAAAAATCTTCGTTTGTTAACCCAATAGCGTGCAACATAGCTTGTGCGGCTGGTTGCGTAGGATCTTGCGTAACTGTTTTACTATATTTATTTAATTGATTCATAATGCTTTTGACATTTTTTTAATTAGAAAACGTATCCTTAGTTATTACAAACTTATTGTTATGAGAAACTAAACTGCTTTCATTAAAATATGTATTCATAATTTTTAAAAGATCGAAATTAATAATTTGTGTTTTTCTTATTGTTATTGTATTACCTAATCGACTAAATTCACATACCTACAATTTATTATAAACCACTATTAATCAATTATTTGCATTCTTATTAATATGATGCTCAATCATGTCGATTCTCAATAAAAAAAGCCTGTATCTAAATGGATACAGGCTTTTTTATATATAAGGACCTATATCAACTCAACATGAGTTAATAATGACAATAATGTTTATGATAACTGACAATGTGTTCATTTTATATATACTAAAAAAGCCTTCCCAAATAGGGAAGGCTTTTAAAACGTTTTATGTTTATTAAATACCACTCCCTTACCGTTGTGAAATAATCACGACGCTAATAATAGAAATGATATTGATAATTTGCTTGTTCATTTATTACTTCAAATATTAAAACTTTTTATTTTAAATCTAAAGAATCTTTATTTAATTTTCTATTAATGGAAACTCATTTGCTGAAATCATTTTTTCAAAATCTGCTTTTATAGTTTCAAACTGTACATTTCCCAACACATGGCATTGGGTTTTTAATACAATTACTTCTTCTTTTAAACCTTTATTAGAAGTCTAGCCATAATCTATTTGTTTTCTATATTCAATCCCAAAAACCATTAAATTAATTTTTATTGGTTTTTAACTAATTGCTAAACTCTTTTGTAGTTATAATTTAATGTGTACTTTTGCCTAATAATTACTAAGAGGAAAAATTTGTCTGATTGCAACCTCTCAAAAAAAATGCTAAAGCAGTAAAATTCTACTCCTCTAGCAAATAGCAATCCTATTTAATTTTTGTATTTTAACACCTATTAAAACAGATATAATATGTCATATTTATTTACTTCTGAAAGTGTTTCTGAAGGACATCCAGATAAAGTAGCAGATCAAATTAGCGATGCTTTAATTGATAATTTTTTAGCATTCGATAAAGATTCTAAAGTAGCTTGTGAAACCCTTGTTACAACCGGACAAGTAGTACTTGCTGGCGAAGTGAAATCGAACACCTATTTAGACGTCCAGAAAATTGCCAGAGATACCATAAACAAAATTGGGTACACAAAAAGTGCTTATATGTTTGACGGGAATTCTTGTGGTGTATTTTCTGCTATTCACGAACAGTCTGACGATATCAATCGCGGCGTGGATAAAACCAATAAAGAAGAGCAAGGAGCTGGAGACCAAGGAATGATGTTTGGTTATGCTACCAATGAAACTGAAAACTATATGCCTTTGGCTTTAGACCTGTCTCATAAGATTATGATTGAGCTTGCCAATTTACGAAGAGAAAATAAAGACATCACTTATTTACGTCCAGATTCTAAAAGTCAAGTAACTATTGAATATAGCGACGACAATGTTCCTCAACGTATTGAAGCCATTGTAGTTTCTACACAGCATGACGATTTTATTACACCGAAATCGAATTCTAAAAAGGATATGCTTGCCGCAGACGAAGCCATGCTGACTAAAATTAGAAAAGATATTGTAGATATTGTTATTGCAAGGGTGATTGCTAAATTACCAGAAAACTTAAAAGCATTATTTACAGATAGTATTAAATATCATATCAATCCTACTGGAAAATTTGTAATAGGTGGACCACATGGAGATACGGGATTAACAGGACGTAAAATTATTGTGGATACTTATGGAGGAAAAGGTGCACATGGTGGTGGTGCTTTTTCTGGAAAAGATCCAAGTAAAGTAGATAGAAGTGCGGCTTATGCTACTAGGCATATTGCAAAAAACTTAGTTGCCGCGGGTGTATGTACCGAAGTTTTAGTTCAAGTAAGTTATGCTATTGGCGTTGTAGAACCTATGGGGATTTTTGTAGATACTTATGGTACTTGTCCGTTTAATATGACAGATGGAGAGATTGCTAAAAAAGTAACCGAAATTTTCGACATGCGTCCAGCTGCCATTGAAGAGCGTTTAAAATTACGAAACCCTATCTATAGCGAAACAGCTGCTTACGGACACATGGGAAGAAAAAATGAAATCGTTACTAAAACTTTCCAACAGATTAACGGTAGAAAGAAAAAGGTAGAAGTGGAACTTTTTACTTGGGAAAAATTAGACTATGTAGATAAAGTGAAAGCTGCTTTTGAGTTGTAAGACTTATAATTAAATATATTTAAAAGCCTTTAAACTTCTGTTTAGAGGCTTTTTTCTTTTTGAATTTGTCATAAAAAAACGCGAACTTCGTTCCTGTCTGTCTACAGACAAGTACACCTGATATAAAATAACTCGTACTGAGTCTAGTCGAAGTATTGAAACGATTCCATAACAGATTGTTGTACTCAATTATGAAGAAACTTTTAGCTTTAATAATAATGTTTACACTTTTAGCCTTTTCACAGGAAAAAAATGAATGTGATGAGCACTCTATCCCATATTGGGCAAATGGAATTAATAGCCGAATTTCAGGAGAAAATCCGACTTTGAGAAATGTCTTCAAAGAGATTCAATTAACCGAAACCAATATCACACCAAATAGCGGATTTATAACATTGAGACTGAATATTTCTAAAACAGGAAAATTATGCGACATTGAAATATTCCAAATTGACGAAAACTACCAAAAAACGGAATTTAATAATGGAGCTTTAATACAGCAACTTGAAAGAACTGTTACGGAACTCCCAGATTGGGAACGAGACAAAGCCTATAAGACTTATAACCTAATCAGATTTAAAATTAAAAACGGAAAAATTGAGGAAATTTTTTAAGATAATTGGAATTGCAATTGGTGCAATCCTAATTATAATTATTGGCATTGAAATTTACATTTATTTCTTCACTCAAAAGAGAATTGAAAAAGAACAAGCAATAGCTCAAAGAGTGGAGAGTTTCGAATCCAAAGACAGCGATGAGTACATGGAATATTCGGTTCTTTTAAATAAATCTGGAGATTTCGAAAAAGGCTTTAAATATTTAGACAAAGCAGTTGAATTGAGTCCTTCTTCGCATTTAGGTTATAGAGGTTGGATAAGGTTAAGAAAAATGCGAGACTACGACAAAGCTCTAATTGATTTTGACAGACTTGACAGCCTAACACCGAATTTTGTCGATTCACCTTGGGGAGAAGATATTGACTTTTTGCGAGGAGAATGTTATTTCGGAAAAAAGAACTATCTAAAAGCTATTGAATTATTTAATCGCAATATCAAAAACCAAAAAGAGGATTGGGCAGATATTCACTCTTTTGTTTATCTCGGACTTTCCGAATACGCACTTGGGAATTATAACAAATCCATTGTCGAGTTTCAACGAGCCTTAAAACAATCAGAAAGTGTGCCTGAATCCTATTTTGGAATGGCAAAAGCTTATCTAATTCAAGGGAAAATTAATAAAGCGAAAGAGAATATTTTGAAAGCTGAAGAATATATTGTTTATAAACGAGAAGATATTTACAATGAATTTTTGAACGAAATATATCTTTCTGAAATAGTAGATTTCAAAGAACAACTGAATAAATAAATATATATACAACCCTATTTATAAAAAACGGGTTGTTTAGTGCTAAACCAAAAGAAAGTGGGTACTTGCCTTTATCCGATTTTCGGGCCGAAAATCCTTTGACATAAGCTCGCACTTTTCACACACAAAACCGTAAACATCCCTTCTCAAATAATAAATATTAGGTACAGGATTAACTCCGTTGATCCTGCAAACCAATTCGTGAAATTGAAAAATCTAACCGCTATCGCAGTTTATTTTTTTGTTTTATAAAATATGCTTGTGAGTAAACTCACGCAGGATTAACTCCGTTGATCCTGCATACCACTTCGTGAAATTGAAAAATCAAACGGCTATCGCAGTTTATTTTTTTTGTTTTATAAAATATGCATGTGAGTGAACTCACGCATATTTTATAAAACAAAAAAAATCCACACTTACGTGTGGATTTTTCGAGTTAAAGTGGGGAGAGCAGGATTCGAACCTGCGAAGACGTAGTCAGCAGATTTACAGTCTGCCCTCGTTGGCCGCTTGAGTATCTCCCCAAAACCGAATGCAAATATATTACAGTTTTTAAAGTTTTTTACAAATTATTTCATCTTTTTTTAAATATAAATGCAAAAAACTCATAATGACATATTTATAGCATCATTATGAGTTTTTTACAAACTGTTTCTTTTAAAAAGCCTTCGAACTTATATTCAAAAAACAGGATCTGTTTAGTCTAAACCTCCTTTTCTCTGTGGAGATTTTGGCTCAGGCCATGTACGTTGTTCTCCGGTTCTAGGATTTATTGGTAAAACTATTTTTTCTGTGGACGTTCTATTCGGATCTTCACAAGCCATATACACTAAAATAGCTGTTAAAATGGCATTACTTCTAACGTCGTCGAAAACAATCTTATCGTAGGTATCTCTATTGGTATGCCATGTGTAATTCCAATAAGACCAACTTAAAGAACTTAAATTAAAAGCTGGAGCTCCTGCTGCCAAAAACGATGCATTATCTGAACCTCCTCCACTTGGCGAACCTGGAAAAGTAGTTTCTATATGTTTTGTTATGTCGTCTGGTACAGCCGCTAACCATTTAGAAAGATAGTCGTAAGAATGTAAAAAACCTGCTCCTGAAATCTTAACCACACGTCCGGTACCATTGTCTTGGTTGAACATTGCTTGCGTGTTTTGCACAATTTCTGGATGATCTTCCACAAAGGCTCTAGAACCATTTAAACCTTGCTCTTCACTTCCCCAATGACCAACTAAAATAGTACGCTTCGGGTTAGGATATACTTTTTTAAGGATTCGCATGGCTTCCATCATGACTATAGTCCCTGTACCATTATCTGTAGCTCCTGTACCACCATCCCAAGAATCGAAATGTGCAGAAAGAATAACATATTCTTCAGGCTTTTCAGTTCCTTTAATTTCTGCAATGGTATTTAATGTTGGTGCAACGCCTAAATCTTTGGATTCCGCAACAATTTTAATTACTGGTTTGTTACCATATTCTACCAATCTATAAAGCATGCTATAATCTTCAAGTTCTAAGTCGACCGTTGGAATCTTTTTAGTTCTAGAACTAAATATTTTATTGGATCCAAAAGCTTTAGACCAATAGGAGGTTACAATCCCAACTGCTCCTGCTTCTTCCAAAGCTTGGTTAATTTCTCGAGAACTATAACCTGTGCGTTTCATATTATCTCTCCATTCTGTTTCAAGAGAATCTCTCTCTTTTTTCATTTTTGCAAAAGATTCTTCGGTTGCAAATTCTTCCCAGTTGTAATCTGGACGCCCGGTTGTTTGATACATGGAAGTCATAACTAATTTGCCTTTTACGTTTTTCATCCATTTTTGAAATTCTAAAGAATCTTTAACTGTAGGAAGGGTAATTAGTTCTGCCGTTACTCCTTTTGGTCCTGTACTAGGGCTCCAAGCTAGTTGCATGCCGTCTAAAGTTTGAAGGCGTGGCTCTAACATATCGATATGTGTGATGCCTCTCTCCCAAGCTTTCCATTCTCCCCATTGTTCGTTTTTGGCTGAAATGCCCCATTTAGAATATTTAGCTACAGCCCAATTATTGGCTTGTGTCATTTGTGGTGTTCCCACCAGTCGTGGTCCAATAACATCTAATAACTCGTGAGCTAAAATCTCTAATTGTGAATTGTTATTTGCTTCTTGAATAATACTATTTACAACAGGATCTGTTGATTCTTGTGCCTGTAAATTGTAATTTATTAGTAAAAAAACTGCGAGGAATAATTTAAATACCTTTTTCATATCTAATTGGTTTGGATTAATTTTTATGATTATACAAAATACAACTTATTCTATCAAAAAAAAACTGTCTAAAAATGAGATTCTTCATTTCATTCTGAATGACAGTTTTTTTTTGCGTTAAGGATTGAAGCATTTGTTTGAGCTCTTTTTGTGACGACAGGAACAAAAAAGCGAGTGCTGAAAGCCTGCCTTTTGGGCTTTTTAGACCAAAAGGAACGCCCAAATTTTAAAGAGAATAAATAACTCTAAAAGTTACAAATCTTGGTTGTATAAAATATTCTCTGGTGCTTACAGATAAAGATCCAACATTAGATTGTACTTCTGATTGTGTGTTTAATAGATTTGTTGCTTTAAGCTCAAATTCCCATTTGGCATCTTCATTTTTTCTATATGCCAAGGATGCATTCCACATATCGAAACTATTTAATGTCTCTGTTTCATTTTTTAAATTCGTATATTCATAATCCGTTTTAAAGGTAAATGTTTTCCAAATTAGAGCATCGAAGGACAATTGAGGAGAGCTTGTGAAAAATTTAGAACGACTAGCACCTAGATCATTATTCTGAATACCGTAATCGTAACTCACTTCAAAATTTGGAGCGGTTTTAAAATTTGAACGTAACTCCACACCATAGCTTTGATCGTAACTTTCGTTAACAGACTGCAAATTATTTATAAACTGGTTATATTTACTATAACTCCAACTACCATTTGCTGATGCTCTTAATTTTCCAAATGCGCGTTGAAAACGGCCTCTTGCGCTAACACTTTCGTCTGCAAAATCTGAATTAAAAGGCGTTCCTACATTTATAACACTGCCAGGTTCGAAATTAGATGCTGTACGAATGCCATCGACGTTTTTAGTATAAGATATGTTTCCAAAAACATTGGTGTAATTAAACATGTTAAAGCTAAAATAACTAAGACTCACCACATGAGATAAGGCACTTTCTAATTCTGGATTTCCGGAAAAGAATGAATTATAACTATTTAACTCCATTCCTTCTGCTAATTTATTGACATCTGTAAACTGGGTTTGCATGCGGTAATTAAAAGTAATTTGTTCGCTTTTCTTTAATTGTAACCTCACGTTTAAATCGGGTAACACACGAAAGAAGTTGTCTGTATAAGTTACATCGAACTGAGTGTTTTTTGAACTATATGAATGTGCGGATAATCCAGGAGTAATAGTAAAAAGCCCTGCTTTTAATCGATAGTGAACTCCTAGATACAAATCTGTAAAAGTATAACTTACATCATTTATAGGGTCGTAATTTACAGGTTGGTTATTAAATATAGAACCATTATCTAAGGTTTGAAAAATTTCTGAATTAAATTTCTGATTACTTAAGATGGTCCCTAGGGTGAAATTGATATTACTCTTGTCATTTAACACATTCCAATAATCGACTTTAGCATCTAGTTGATTTGTTTTTACGCGCTTATCCTGACTGATATTATAATCTGATTGAGTTTGATCTAATCCCAATCCATCTGCGGCATCTTGATATGTTGCTTTATCTTCGATAATAGCATTATAAAACGGATCTTCATCTTGCCATAAATGCTGTGCTTCTACAGAAAAAATATTTTTCTCGTCTAGCGTATAATAGTAGTTAAAACGTTGATTGATACTAAATGGGTTTGTTTCTTCGTCCTGTTCTGTTGCTCCTAAGACAGATGACAATTCATTTTGTTCTTGAGTTTCTTGAGACGTTCGACCTAAAATTTCATAATCCAACTGATTATTGGCATTTTGCTTGTATTTAACAGCTAATTTTAAGGCAGCCAAATCACTACGTTGGGTGGTATTTGTTTGTGTTTGTTCATCTGGAATTCCTAATTCGGGATCTGTATAAACCAAATCATTATTCTCTTGTAATTGAATTTTATTACCTGTATAAATACCAAAACCACTAAAATCTAATTTTTCATTTGGCGAATAACTAAAATTAGCAGCCCCAAATCGCGAATTAATTTCTTTAGCGCGGTTGTTCTGAAGACTTAAAAAGCCTAAGCTATTATCGCCTAAATTTATATTTGTACCACTTGTTTGACTAGGCTGACTAAATCCGCCAGCAAAATTGAAATAGTCACGTCTGGAAAACGCAACTTCGCCAATATTGTTTAAATCGGCAATAACATTGACACTCAAATCCGGACTATAATAAAATAGTTTAGGTTGTGCAATATATAAGGCCTGATCATCTGCCGAATACCCACCACCGGCCGTAACAGTTCCAAACCAGAAACTATCTTTTCCTTCTTTCAATTTAATGTTGATGGCGATATTGTCCTGGTTATTTTGAACCCCACTTAATTGGCCAACCTCAGCATAATTTTTTAAAACCTGAATTTTATCAACGGCACTTGCAGGTATATTTTGAGTAGCTAATTTAGAATCGCCATCAAAAAACTCCTTTCCTTCAACCATCACTTTCGATACGACTTTACCTTCTACTTCAATTTGGCCATCTGCATTTATTTCAACGCCTGGTAATTTTTTTAAGACGTCTTCTAGTTTTCGTTCGGTTCCCGATTTAAAGGAGTCGGCATTGTAAATAAGCGTATCTCCTTTAATGGTAACTGGCATTTCATAAGTTAATTCTATCTCATTTAATGCATTGTCATTTTGTAAAACAAAGTTTTTATCAATATTAGTATCTGTAGTTAAAACGTTTTCTTCAGACGTTTTCATACCAATATAACTTACTTGAATTTTATAATTCGAGTTTTTTTCTAACGTAAGCTTGTAACGTCCAGCATCATTCGTAATTCCATAAGATTCTAATTTATTAGTTTCTTGATTGATAGCGATAACATTGGCTAATTCTAAAGGACTACCAATACTATCCTTTACGACACCTTCTATTTTAATTTGGGAAAAAGAGGTACTTACTACTAATAAAAGTAGTATTGTAAAAATATTTTTCATGTTTAGTTTCGATTTTAGTTAAAAAGTTGAATATGTAAATTAATTTCCACGACCTCCGCCACCACGACCGCCTCGACCTCCATACATTTCGCTCATTTCTTCCATTTTTTCTTTTACTATCTTGTTATATTCTGCACGAGTAACCTCTTTCCCTTTTGATGGTTTTTTAATTTCTTCTTTTTCCGCTGGGTTCAAAACAATTTTTGTACATAAAATAACTGTTTTCCCTGCACTCACTTCCAATATTAAACCCGGTAGTCCCCAATATTCTCCAGGACCATTGTTAACTGGAATTTGCGGTGTGTACCAAGCCGTAACAATAATTTCTTTAGGAATTTCAATTTCTGCTATGGAATCTTTTGATTTATCTGCAGTAGCCGTAGAATCTGTTTTCTTTTCATCTTCTCTACCTCCAGGTCTTCGCATATTAGTCCAATCGAATTCATCAACCTTTTTGACTGCTGTAGCTTTGAAGCACATATATTGCCCTATTTGTCTGGTTTCTGTTCCCATTTCCCAATCCAAATTAGATAGTGAATCCTTAACAAGAAATTGCTTACCAAAAAACTCCTGATCTTCTAATATTTGCTTGTCTTTGATGTTTTTGTATTGATCGCCTCCAGAGAAACTACTCATCATACCAAATCCACGTCCTCCGCCTCCTGTTCCTGGGGCTTCCAATTTATCTTCCTCCTTATACATAGATTCAGTTTGGGTAAAGGTTAGCGTATATTTTTTTTCTAAAAAGCCTTTCATACGTTCCTGAATTTGCTTTTTCTGTTGCTCACTCATTTGCCTGCCTCCAAAATCACTCATATCCATAGAGGTCTTGGTTTGATAATAGGCTTTCCCTTGAAAATCTTGCTGTGCAAAAGTACTTGTGGAAATTAGAATAACGAACAAAGCAGAAATTACTTTGAGTGGATTAGATGTAAAGGTCATTTTATAGTTTCTTTTAATTAAAATTCACTGTTAAGACTCTAAAAATGGCATTTAGTTTAAATAGCTTATCTAATATTTTATTAAAGAAATAATTATTAACGCTCTAACAAGGAATTTAACTTTAAAACTAAATGGAATTTCGTACTTTTCAGTTCTCAATGAAAACAGCCTTATACTTTATATTTTTTATCTCTTTGTCCATTTTTGGACAAGAACCTATAGAACCAACATTTATTTCCAAAATACCTTTTGAAGCAGATGCCGTTACAGGTATT
Source organism: Xanthomarina arctica (assembly GCF_014638915.1). Lineage (GTDB taxonomy): Bacteria > Bacteroidota > Bacteroidia > Flavobacteriales > Flavobacteriaceae > Xanthomarina > Xanthomarina arctica. Next base: position 124,603 of record NZ_BMFQ01000001.1, read on the forward strand.
GACAATTTTGGATTGATATATTATATTAAAAACAATACCCTTTATAAAACTGAAGACAGTAAAAATTACTCCTATAGCAATGTACAATTAGGAAGAATTACTACAGCAAACAGCTTTAATCCTTTAAAAGTGACTGTTTTTTATGCAGATTTTAATTCTGTCATTTTACTAGACAATAGGTTTACCGAAATCCTTAAAGTAGATTTTAGTAGTATTGAGTATTACAAAAACGTGTCGCTAACCTCAACGGCAAACGACAATGCTCTTTGGATTTACAATCAAGATCTGCAACAACTGGAATTATTCGATTATAAAACAAATCGATCTAAAGCCACTACTCTGCCATTACAATCGAAAGCCTTAGATTTAGAGAGCAATTATAATTATGCGTGGTTACTAACGGAAAAATTTCTTTCAAAATATAATTACTTTGGAAGCTTGATCTACAAGGTGAAAAATGATGGTTTCACATCCATTGTTGAAAGCAATGAAAAGATATATTTAATTAAAGAAAAATCGATTTATTTTTATAACGAAACGGAAGATTATTTTCAATTAATTAAAACCCCAGAATTGTTAACAAAACAGTTTTTAGTAACCAATGAAACCTTGTATATTTACGATTCGAAAAATTTACATAAATTTCAACTAAACTAAAATAATTATGCACGTTGCAATAGCTGGAAACATTGGTGCGGGTAAAACGACACTTACTACTTTACTTGCTAAACATTATCATTGGGAATCTCAATTAGAAGATGTTGTAGACAATCCTTATTTAGATGATTTTTACAACCAGATGGAGCGTTGGAGTTTTAATTTGCAGGTTTATTTTTTAAATAGCAGGTTTCGTCAGATATCTCAAATTCGCGAAAGTGGGAAAGATATTATTCAAGACAGAACCATTTATGAAGATGCCCATATTTTTGCGCCAAACCTTCATGCTATGGGATTAATGACTAATCGTGATTTTGAAAATTACCGTTCGCTTTTCGATTTAATGGAATCTTTTGTACAAGGACCAGATTTATTAATTTATTTACGTAGTTCTATTTCTAATTTGGTTTCTCAAATCCACAAAAGAGGACGTGATTACGAAAACTCTATAAGTATTGATTATTTAAGTAGATTGAACGAACGCTACGAAGCGTGGATTACTGGTTACGACAAAGGGAACCTTCTAATTATTGATGTAGACAATTTAGATTTCGTGGCTAATCCTGAAGACTTAGGAAGCATTATTAACAGAATTGATGCTGAAATAAATGGCTTGTTCTAACCAGATTATTTTATAAAACCATTTTCTCTAGCGTGTTCCTCTGCTTGCTCACTGCTATCTACCAATAAAACAGGCGTAGATTTGTAGTTTTCAAACAAGCCTTTAATACGCAACATTTTCTTTTCGTGTTTCACGCTTCTTAAATAAATGGCAAGGATACGATTGGGATGTGTTTCTGCAATCTCAATATAAATATCGGCATCATGTTCGCCACTATCACCAATTAGAATAAATTTTAAATGAGGATAGGCTTTTAAAACATGTAGAATTTCGGTTTGCTTTTGTGGCTTTTCGTCTGGGTTTTTCTTATTAAAAATAGCACTCATACTTCTCAATAAAATAGGGCCTTTAGGAAAATCATTAACTTTTAAAAAATACTCTAAATACCGATACATATTCCATGGGCTATGACTGACATAAAAAATAGGATTTGCATGTTTACCCGATTTTCCACGATGCAACATGTGGTAAAAATTGGCAGCTCCTTTTAGAGGGATTCGTTTAAAGGCTCCTTTAAAAAAGGTATTAAATATAACACGCCATTTTAATCTAGAAACTACTCCAGTATGTAGAATGGTATCATCGATATCACTTATTACACCGAATTCAGAATCAACTGAAGGAATAAGTATTTCTGCCGGAAACCGATTGTTATTGGTTATGGTTCGTTTAATATTTACATCGCTATAGGAAGCCACGATTTGCAACCATCCTTCATCATTAGTCAACGCATTCAAACCATCAACTTGCTCTTCACATTTAAAGTAACCGTCTTTGTCTGTTGTAGCTTTTAATACGTGATTGTTAGCTAGCTTCAAATTTATTTCCACATACTTAACCTCATCACTCTCAAAGCGTTTAAAGGTATTTACCAACAATTTAAACCAGCCCTTTGCTTCCAAATCTATAGATTCGTCTTCGAGCGCTCTTCCACGTAAATAAAAATGCGTATTGCTTCCATAACTATGAAAGGTAATAATTTGTAGAGAATCTTTTTTAAACATGCCCAAAATTAGAAAACATTCTACAAATAAAAAAACCACGCTTGGAGCGTGGTTTTTTTTTATTTACTTAAATAAGTTTTATTTTATAATCTCTACTGAAAACTCTTCTTCCAATTCTGCTCTATTTGATTTTACTTTAATAGATGTTGCACCTTTCTTTAATTCATCGACCTTTGCTTTTACTTCTGCAAAAGTTCCAGAAATAACACGCTCATCCACTTCAGTTTTATCATTTTCAAGAATGGTTGTACTAACAACTGCTTTAGCAATGTTATCACTTTCCACTTCAAATTGAACATAAACCTTTTTAATCATATTTGCACTAACAGTCGTTTCAGATAAGGCAACGCCATCTGTAACGGCATGTCCTCCTAAAATTGGAGCAATTACCAAACCTATTAAACAGGTTAATTTAATTAAGATGTTCATAGAAGGTCCAGACGTGTCTTTAAATGGATCTCCAACTGTATCTCCAGTTACAGCTGCTTTATGAGCTTCAGAACCTTTATAAGTCATTTCACCATTAATCAACACACCAGCTTCGAAAGATTTTTTAGCATTATCCCAAGCCCCACCAGCATTGTTTTGGAAAATAGCCCAAAGCACACCAGAAACAGTAACTCCAGCCATATAACCACCTAACATTTCGGCAATTGCCATATTGTTCATTCCAAAAATCATTGGAACAAAAGCAATTACTAGAGGAAACCCTATAGTTAATAAACCAGGCAACATCATTTCTCTTAATGAAGCTTCAGTAGAAATTGCGACACATTTATCGTATTCTGGTTTCCCAGTACCTTCCATAATTCCAGGAATTTCTCTAAACTGACGACGTACTTCTTGCACCATTTCCATAGCAGCTTTTCCTACAGCGTTCATTGCTAATGCAGAAAATACTACAGGAACCATTCCTCCAACAAATAACATAGCTAAAACAGGTGCTTTAAAGATATTAATTCCATCAATTCCTGTAAACGTTACATAAGCAGCGAATAAAGCTAAAGATGTTAAGGCTGCAGAAGCAATAGCGAAACCTTTTCCAGTTGCAGCAGTTGTATTACCAACTGAATCTAAAATATCAGTACGTTCTCTTACAATTGGTTCTTGTTCGCTCATTTCAGCAATTCCACCAGCATTATCAGAAATTGGTCCAAAAGCATCAATTGCTAATTGCATAGCCGTTGTAGCCATCATTGCAGAAGCTGCTAAAGCAACTCCGTAAAATCCTGCAAATGCATATGAAGCCCAAATAGCTCCAGCAAATAATAAAACAGATGGGAATGTAGAAATCATACCCGTAGCTAAACCAGCGATGATGTTTGTTCCTGCTCCTGTACTAGATTGTTGAACAATTTTCAAGATAGGTTTTTTACCTAATCCTGTGTAATATTCAGTAACAGACGAAATTCCTGCTCCCACTACTAAACCTACTAAGGTTGCATAAAATACTCTCATTGAAGAAATTTCTTGTAAACCTTCCCCAAAGAAATTCATTTGCATAGTTTCAGGTAACATCCAAGTTACTAATCCAAAACATGACACAGCAACTAAAGCTATAGATACCCAGTTTCCAATGTTTAAAGCTCCCATTACTTGAGCTTCTTTAGCATCGTTACTTTTTATTTTTACTAGCATAGTACCAATTACAGAAATAATAATTCCTACCCCAGCAATAGACATTGGTAATAAGATTGGACCAATACCTCCAAAGGCATCATCAATCATTCCTCCCATATCTTTAATTACATAATTCCCTAGAACCATTGCGGCTAATACCGTTGCAACATAAGAACCAAACAAATCGGCTCCCATTCCGGCAACATCACCTACATTATCTCCAACGTTATCTGCAATAGTTGCAGGATTTCTTGGATCGTCTTCTGGAATTCCAGCTTCCACCTTACCAACTAAATCGGCACCAACGTCGGCAGCCTTTGTATAAATACCACCACCAACACGAGCAAACAGCGCAATAGATTCAGCTCCTAAAGAAAATCCAGCTAAAGTTTCTAAAACAATAGTCATTTTATCTACAGAAAAAGTTCCTGTTGCACCACCCATAAAGTAGTTGTAAAAAATAATAAAAAACACGGTTAGACCTAAAACGGCTAATCCGGCAACTCCAAGTCCCATTACTGTTCCACCACCAAAAGACACTTTAAGTGCATTTGGCAAGCTAGTTTTAGCAGCTTGAGTTGTTCTAACATTTGTTTTAGTTGCTATTTTCATCCCAATGTTTCCTGCAAATGCAGAAAAGAAAGCTCCAAAAATAAAAGCCACTACTATTAACCAGTGAGTTGTAGGTACTATAAAAGATACAGCCGCTAAAGCCACACTTACAATCACTACAAAAACTGCCAAGAGCCTGTATTCAGCATTTAAGAAAGCCAAAGCTCCTTCATATATATGATCTGAAATTTCTTTCATTTTGCCGTCTCCAGCATCTTGTTTCATAACCCAAGATTTCTTGATAACCATATAGATTAATCCTAAAATTGCCATTGCAATTGGCATATAAATCATCATTGATTCCATATTATTTTTTATTATTTGATTAGTTTTTAGCAGGGCTAATGTAATAAAATACGTTTACATTAAAAAACCCTTCTACATGTATTGTAAAAGGGTTGATTATATATAAGTAAAAATCTTAGATTAAATAGTAAAATTTCCAGTGGTTTTATGGACACTATTTTCATAGCGAGAAATGCATTTATTAAGAATATCGTAGGCTTCTTTGGCATCTCCCCAGCCACCAACATCAACTTTCTTTTTTTCTAAGTCTTTATAAACTTGAAAAAAGTGTTCAATTTCTTTAATTTGATGTGGGTTCATATCTGATAAATCGTTTAGGCTATTCCAGATTGGATCTGAAACTGGCACACAAATCACTTTCTCGTCAGGTCCTTTTTCATCAGCCATGTGGAATACGCCAATAGGTTTCACCTCTACCACACACATTGGAAAGGTTGGTTCTCCACCTAAGACTAAAACATCTAATGGATCTCCATCTAAAGCTAATGTTTCAGGAATAAAACCATAATCTGCTGGATACATCATGGATGAAAACAACATTCTATCGAAACGTATTTTCTTTAATTCAAAATCGTATTCATATTTATTTCTACTTCCTTTTGGTATTTCAATCAATACATCGAAGGTTAATTTTCCGCTTGCTGTCATAATATCTTTTATTGATCCCGAAAATTGGGAAACTAATTATTTATCGTTCTTGTCCTTGAAAAAAGGATTGCAAAGGTACGTAAGTGTTTGGGTTTAGGCAACTAAATAGAAGTTGACTTTTTAGTATTTTTAATTTAGCAACTCACATTTCATGTTATATGTTAAACTTGAGGCTAAAAATTACAAAACTTCTTATAACAATTTCAGAATTACTAGTGGAGCTCAAGGAAAAGTCTATCTCCAACAACTTATATGTTATTAAAATTAACAACTTCCTCCAAAGTTACTAAAACACTTTATGCTAAGTATTTATCGCATCTAATTATGGAGTTCATATTGATATTACAAAAAAATACCTTAATTTAGTGACTACGCATTAATTAACTAGAACCAACAGAAACAGACCAAACCATTTAAAATGCTATTCAATTCTTTCGAATATTTAGTTTTTTTTCCCTTGGTGTTTATTTTATACTGGGGGATAAACAACCATCTGAAAGCACAAAATTTGTTGCTATTACTTTCAAGTTACGTGTTCTACGCATGGTGGGATTGGCGTTTTCTTTCTTTAATCATTCTAAGCTCATTTATTGATTATCAGGTAGGTCTAAATATTTATAGAGCAGTTTCCGAGAAGATAAAAAAGCGCTGGCTTTTAGTTAGCTTAACTGCTAATTTAGGACTATTAGGTGTTTTTAAATATTATAATTTCTTTGCAGAATCTTTTACTGATTTAACGAGTACCATTGGTTGGCATCCAAATGACTTGACTTTAAATATCATTTTGCCTGTAGGAATTAGTTTTTACACTTTTCAAACCTTAAGCTACACTATAGATATTTACAGAGAAAAACTTGAACCAACAACCGATAAAATTGCTTTTTTCACCTATATAGCATTATTTCCACAACTAGTGGCTGGACCTATAGAACGTGCTTCAAATTTACTCCCTCAAATTACCACGAAACGCCAGTTTAAAAAAACCTTTTTCAAGGAAGGTATCGTACAAATATTCGTTGGATTATTTCGGAAAATAGTTATCGCAGACACTTTAGGAATTTATGTAGACAGCGTTTATGGGAATTTAGAAATCCATGATGCTTCTACGACCATTCTTGCCACTATTTTCTATGCGTTTCAAATTTATTATGATTTTGCTGGGTATTCTGATATGGCCATAGGATCTGCAAAACTGATTGGATTTGATTTTAAACAAAATTTTAATCTACCTTATTTTTCAACTTCATTGACCGAGTTTTGGCGCAGATGGCATATGTCCTTATCATTTTGGTTAAGAGATTATCTGTACATATCCTTAGGCGGAAATAGAAAAGGCATAAAAATCACTTATCGGAACTTAATGTTGACGATGCTCCTTGGAGGACTTTGGCATGGTAGTTCCTGGAATTTTATTATTTGGGGATGTATTCACGGTTTGGTATTAGCTTTAGAAAAGTATCTCAACTCAAATAATTATTTACCGCGTTTAAGGAACATTAAAATATTAGGATTTCTTTGCACCTTTTCTGTTGTCATATTTTCTTGGATTTTCTTTAGAGCTCAAACCCTTCATGAAGCAATTACAGCCATAAAGAACATCTTTGATGCCGATTTCTCAATACCTTTCCTTGGGGATTTAACAACACTTATAAATGCCGTTTCCATGTTATGCTTAGGTATTTTATTTGATGCTTTTCTATTTAAAAAGCAAATTCATTTAGAGCAATTAGGCGCTAATTTTAGCACTCCAAAAATTGTAGGAACATTGACAATTATCGCTTTATTAATTATGCTGTTTTACTCTACCTCTAACAATTTTATATATTTTCAATTTTAAATAAGTACTAATGAATAGAGAACACATTAAATATCTTTTAAAATTCATAAGTATTTTCCTTGTGGTTTCTTTAATTGCCGATAAGCTCATTTTTTTAACCCTAAACACTTTTAGTGATCAAGTCTATTCTGGTCAAAGTATTGGAAAGCTGAATCATTATTTAAAAACCAAAGACAGTGTGGATGTTTTAATCTACGGAAGCTCTAGAGCAAATCATCATATTGATCCTAAATACCTTTCAAATTCGGCTTTCAACATGGGCATCGACGGTTGTAAAATGGCATATCCCACAACATTATTAAAACTCCTAAATACGGATAAAAAGCAAATTATATTATTTCATATAGGAATTGATTATGCCTTTGATGAAAACTACTTGGGAGAAGATATAAAAACTCTAAATATTAAGTACAATAGAAATGATGATATTAAAAAAGAGATTGATAGATTAAATCAAAATAATCCATTACAGGAAATTTATTGGTCTATTGGGTATAACGGCATGTTACCAGGGATTTTCAAGAATTACTTTCACCCAAATTATGATTATAAAACCTATAATGGTTTTGATGGTTTAAAAATTAATAAAAAACAACAAAGCGCTTTTAAGCATGAATTAGACAATAGCATCCCTAAGCCTTGCGATGATAGTTATATTTTGAATCCTTTATATGATAATTATTTACAAGAAATAAAATCTTTTTGTGATTCACATAATAAAACGGTCATCTTTTTTACAGCTCCAACATATAGTGATGAGTGCAAAACGGACAATCAAGCCATGCAAAAAATAATGGATAACATGTCCTTAACTTATTACGATTTTACCGATTTTTTCTCTAGTGATTCACGTTTGGAATTATGGAAAGATAGCACCCATCTTTCTGATACTGGTGCTGCTATTTTTTCTGCAGAAATAGGCTCCCTACTTGAGCCAGTTCTTAAACAATTAAACTAACCCGGCAATTAACTGCATTTTAGTATTTAAAAGCATTAGCACCTTTAACAAAAAAAGATATTTTTGAGATCCGAAAATAAAGAAAAGCAAGCTTTAGATAGATTAAAATTTAAATCCAAAATTAATAGTTACTCCAAAATCTCTAGCTTCTGGATTTTCAAAGTAATTACCTCTAAAGTTAAAATCTATTCTCATGAGTTTGAATATATTTCCAACCCCAACACTATATTCATAGTAAATTTCTTTTGTTGGAGCTACTAAAAGTAAATTTGTAGGACTGCTTAAAGCTTTATTCTCATCAGATAATTCGCCCCAGACTCCACGAATTCCAACAATTTCACGCCAATTCAATTTACGTAAAAAAGGAATTCTAGAAAAAAGACGACCATTAAAATTATGCTCAAGGAATAAAGCTACATAAGTATCTGTTACAAACTCATAATAATCTAATTGAGAAAAGGACTTATAAAAAGTGAAATACGACTGATTCCCTGGTACTATACTTAACAATCCAAGAGGTACTTCTCCAAAGGTTTTACCGGCTTCGAAAGTAGACCTAAGTTCTCCAAGACCACCAATTTGCCATGGCTGTATGTAAGAAAATTGTATTTTTTTATAATCAAAATCACTATTAAATAGATTTTTATTACCAACACTAAATTGAGTAAATAAAGAGGCATAATCATTATTGGAATTAGATCTTTCAACCCCATATCCTATCATTTCTCTTTGCGGATAATAGTTTACAGAAAAGGAGCTTTCAAATTGTTGGGTTTCGGCAGAAACACCTGTTGGAGATTCTGGATCTACATAATCCAAACTAAAAGAGGTTGAGGCCGAAGACAGGGTTCTATAACTACCACCAACCCTTAAAACCACATTTTGCCAAGGCTCTATTTCTATTGCCAAAGCTTGTAAATTAATATTTGTAAGCTTATCATTTGGCGCAACAGAAAACACGTCATTAGAAGCTAAACTCCTTCCCAATACATCTGTTGAGTTTGTTAAGTTGGCTCCAATTTGCTCAATGTCTCGCCTATGTCCAGCTGAAATGATCAATCGGTTTTCTTTGTAAATCATCCATTTTGCAGAAACCCCATATTTAAACTTATCATCCTTAAAACCATAAGCTAAAAATCCTTGTGCTCGCCATAAATCGTTTTGACCAAAATAAGTTCTGGCTCCAGCTCTAAGTCTTAATCCTTCTACATCATTATAACCAAAAGTTGAAGAAATAGGGCCAAAATCTAGATTTAACTTTTTCACTTCAATATATCCAGAACCCAAAATGCTACCTAAGTTGTATAGTTTTTTAAATTTACCAACCGTTTTTAAGGTATCTAACATTTTGTAGACGCCCTTCTCATCTTTACTTAATGGTTCCATACGGTTTTCGTCCCAGAACGTCTCGTCTCTATTATAAGCGTCCTTATTATAATCGAAGACTTCATCTTTATAGAACTTTTCGTCTTTAACTTCGTCAAACACATAATTATTATAAAGTGTGGTTCGTTTGCCATAAACACCACGTGATTTTTCCTTTTTATTAAACGTAAAATCTGACATGAAATAATCACGTTTCACTAGAAAAACCGAATCGTTAAGAACTTCAAATTCTTGTTCGATATAAATTTCCTTAACCCAGTTTATGTTCGCGCTTTTTGAGGCCTGCATGTTTATGTCCTTGATAGCAAAGGTGGAATCTGCAACCCAAAAATCGCCTTTAAAGGTCAATTCATTTTTACGTCTTGGATAGTAAATAATGTTATAACACCATTTGTTGTCTATGTAGGCACTATCTGCCAACACGTAATTATAGGTGTTAATTCCAGTTGTAGAAATTGGACTAACAAAGCTTTTATCGAAGAATTTCAGGTAATTATCATAAATATCATATTCAGAATATAAATCTTTAACAAAAGCGATAATAGACTGATTGTTACTAAAGCCTGAGTTTTTATTCCCTTTTAATTCAACTTTTTTCTTTTTAAGGACGTTATCTCCATAGACTTTAGCCACTTCTTCGTTAACAAAAATGGGCAAATAGGTTTTTCCAGTTACTTTAGAGGTATCAACTTGTTTAAAAACAAATTCCATTCCTTTAAATATTTTACCTTCTATTAGTGAGCTATCTATGGTATTGATATCGAATTCTACTTTTTCGTATCTATCATATTCATATTGCTTAAACTTTTTGAGACCATTTTTACGTTTGTTCTCCCAGATTTTCTGCATGATGGCAATAGCAGGATTGTCTTCCGCTTTTTTCGATTGTTTTCCAGCTACAATAACAATTTCATTTAATGCCGCTGTGTCTTCTTTTACAATGAAAGTTAAGTTATAATTAACTTTTTTATCCAAAGGAAATTCTATGGTTTCGTAACCTACAAAGGAGACTATTAAGGTCTCCCAAGTTGTTGGAGATTCTAGATAAAATGTTCCATTTTCGTCCGTGATAGTACCTTCAAAAGACCCTTTAAGAATAATGTTAGCATAAGCTACAGGTTCATTATTTTCATCATAGACATGTCCGCTAACCTTTGTTTGAGAAAACAAAAAGCCAACACTTAAGAGAAAAAACAATGTTAATAACCTTAACTTCATAAGAATAAAAAACTTCATCAACAATAACGCCAATGAAGTCCATTTAATTAAAAATAATAGAATTTATTTATATAATACTTTTTTTACAGCCTTTATAACTTCGTTACTATTAGGCATCCATTCTTCCAATAATACAGGAGAATAAGGTGCTGGAGTATCTGCCGTGTTTATTTTTATAATAGGTGCATCTAAATAATCGAATGCTTCCGCTTGGATAATATATGTAATTTCAGTTGACACATTTCCAAAAGGCCAAGCTTCCTCAAGAATCACCAATCTATTTGTTTTTTTAACCGAAGTTAAAATAGTTTCCTTATCTAAAGGACGAACTGTTCTAAGATCGATAATTTCACAAGAAATCCCTTCTTTTTCTAATTCATCAGCCGCTTTATAAGCTTCTTTGATTATTTTCCCAAAAGAAACGATAGTAACATCTTTACCTTCGCGTTTAACTTCAGCAACTCCTAAAGGAATGGTATATTCCCCTTCAGGAACTTCACCTTTATCTCCATACATTTGCTCGCTTTCCATGAAAATGACTGGATCGTTATCACGAATAGCCGATTTTAAAAGCCCTTTGGCATCATAAGGATTAGAAGGCACAACCACTTTTAAACCTGGCGTGTTGGCAAACCAATTTTCAAAAGCCTGCGAATGAGTTGCTCCAAGCTGTCCTGCAGAACCTGTTGGGCCACGGAAAACGATTGGACAATTAAATTGTCCGCCAGACATTTGTCTAATTTTTGCGGCATTATTTATAATCTGATCAATACCAACCAACGAGAAGTTAAACGTCATATACTCTACAATTGGTCTGCAACCCGTCATGGTAGAACCAATGGCAATCCCAGCAAAACCTAATTCTGCAATAGGGGTATCAATAACACGTTTAGGGCCAAATTCGTCAAGCATGCCTTTAGATGCTTTATAAGCTCCATTATATTCTGCTACTTCTTCACCCATTAGGAAAATGCTTTCATCTCTGCGCATTTCTTCGCTCATGGCTTCACATATAGCTTCTCTAAATTGAATTGTTTTCATTTGTATAACTTTATTACGATAGGCAAAAGTAACAATTATTGATAAGAAATAATATAATTTTTAAATGGTAAAATTCTTCACAAGAAATGTTTCTTAAATTTAGGTTTACATATAAAAATATTTGGACTGTAAACCATATACTTATAAGCGTCTCTTTTACCTTATATCTATGAGGTTTACTTCAAAGAATACCATTAATCGTATCACCATATTTTATTAGATAAAAACAGTTTCGAAGGAATACAAGGAATTAAAACCATTCAAATTAGCAAAAAGCCAACTTTACTCATACGATTTAGTTTCCTTTATTTGTTAAAATTTAAAAATTTGTTATGCGTGCATAGTAAATATTTTGAATTAAATAAGTAACTTCGTAACCTCAAAACAATTACACATATTTAAATTAAAACAATATGAAAATATTAGTATGTATTAGTCATGTACCTGATACGACTTCAAAAATTAATTTTACTGAAGGAGACACAAAATTTGACACTAATGGCGTTCAATTTGTAATTAACCCAAATGATGAATTTGGTTTAACGCGTGCCATGTGGTTTAAAGAAAAACAAGGAGCTACCGTTGAAGTTATTAATGTAGGAGGTCCTGAAACAGAACCAACCTTACGTAAAGCTTTAGCTATTGGAGCAGATGGAGCAATAAGAGTAAACACAGCTGCTACAGATGGTTTTGCAGTAGCACAACAAATAGCAAAAGTAGTTCAGGATGGTGGTTACGATTTAGTAATTGCTGGACGTGAATCTATTGATTATAATGGCGGGATGGTACCTGGTATGATTGCTGGAATATTAAAAGCAAATTTTGTTACCAACTGTATTAGTTTAGAAGTAGATGGTACAAATGCCACTGCTATTAGAGAAATAGATGGTGGAAAAGAAACAGTTTCTACATCCTTACCTCTAGTAATTGGTGGTCAAAAAGGTTTAGTTCAAGAAAGCGATTTACGTATTCCAAACATGAGAGGAATTATGATGGCAAGACAAAAACCATTAAATGTGGTTGAGCCTATGGATGCAAACATGGAAACAGCATCTGTGAAATTTGAAAAACCAGCTCCAAAAGGCGCAATCAAATTAATTGACCCAGATAATATAGATGAATTAATAAACTTACTTCATAACGAAGCAAAAGTTATTTAATAACCAAATTTCAAGAAAATTATGTCAGTTTTAGTATATACAGAATCCGATAAAGGAACCTTTAAAAAAACAGCTTTAGAAGTTGCTTCCTATGCAAAAACAGTTGCAGACCAAATGGGAACAACCGTAACAGCCATTACTTTTAATGCAGAAGACACTTCCATTTTAGGAAATTATGGTGTTGACAAAGTTTTAAAAATAAACAATGCTCAATTAGAAGCTTTTAATGCCAATGCCTATGCAGATGTTATTGCACAAGCGGCTAAAAAAGAAGGCTCTAAAGTTGTTGTTGTAAGCTCAAGTGCAGACAGCAAATATTTAGCACCACTTTTAGCAATAGATTTAGATGCTGGTTTTGCATCGAACGTAGTTGAAGCTCCTTCAAGTACATCACCTTTTACAGTAAAACGTACTGCTTTTACAAACAAAGCTTTTAACATGACGGCGATTAATACCGATGTTAAATTGGTTGCTGTTTCTAATAATTCTTTTGGATTAAAAGAAAATTCAGGAAGCGCAACTGCAGAAGATTTCTCTCCTTCCATTCCAGAATTAGGCGTTAAAGTAGAGTCTGTAGATAAAGTTACAGGACAAGTTACTATTGCAGATGCAGAAATAGTTGTTTCTGGTGGACGTGGCCTTAAAGGTCCTGAAAATTGGGGAATGATTGAAGAACTTGCTAGTGTTTTAGGTGCGGCAACAGCTTGCTCGAAACCGGTTAGTGATTTAGGCTGGAGACCACATAGCGAACACGTTGGACAAACAGGAAAACCTGTAGCAGCCAATTTATACATTGCTATTGGAATTTCAGGTGCTATTCAACATCTTGCGGGAATTAATGCAAGTAAAGTGAAGGTAGTAATCAATACAGATCCAGAAGCTCCCTTCTTTAAGGCGGCAGATTATGGAATTGTTGGTGATGCCTTTGTAGTGGTACCAAAATTAATCGAAAAATTAAAAGCTTTTAAAGCACAACAATAAATATTTTTTTTAACTTGTATTGTTAAAAAGAACTGTTTAAATTAAATTTTTACTATCAATAATAGCTCTGATTTCGCTGAATTTAAATAGCAAAATCATTAAAAATGCTTTTAAGCAGTTGGTAAAGTCCTAATTTAAACAGTTCTTTGTGTTTTAAAAATCTATGAGTTTAGTACGACTTAATATAAAAGGAATTTCTTACAGCCAAACGCAAAATGGTGCTTACGCACTTATCTTAAATGAAGTTGATGGCGACCGAAAACTACCTATCGTCATTGGCGCTTTCGAGGCTCAATCTATAGCTATTGCTCTTGAAAAAGAAATTAGACCACCTAGACCGTTAACCCACGATTTATTTAAAAATTTCGCAGATCGTTTCGATATTGTTGTCAAACAAGTAATTATCCATAAACTGGTTGATGGTGTTTTCTACTCCAGTATTATTTGTGAAAGAGATAAAATTGAAGAAATTATCGATGCTAGAACTAGCGATGCCATTGCCTTGGCACTTCGTTTTAATGCACCTATATTTACTTATAAAAACATCTTAGATAAAGCTGGAATTTATTTAAAAGTAAACCCTGAAAGCGAGGACGAAACTCAAGAAGACAGTATCTTGGTAGACGATTTTATTGCTGAAGAGTTGGAGTCTGGTTCACCCAAAGAACTATATAAAAATAAAACGCTAACCGAATTAAATAGCTTATTAGACGAAGCCGTAGCAAATGAAGATTACGAGAAAGCTGCAAAAATCCGGGATGAAATTTCCAAGCGATAACTAACCTAAACTTACTCATGAAAAATTTTGTATTAGCTATTGTAGCTGTATTTTTTGGATTCTCTACAAGTATGGCTCAAGACCTAGAAAAAAAATGGGTAGCTAACGACCAAAATAATAGTTTTGAAACCTTGGAATTAAATCAAGGCGAATTTAATACAACAAATGCTTCAGGAGATTATATCCACCAAAACAACTTATTGGTTTTTTACTACAACAAACCAAACGATACAATTAGACGTTACAAAATTAAAGAGCACACAGATTCTACTTTAGTTTTCTCAGAAAAAAATACGGACTACTATTTTACGGTAGGAAAAGAAGAAGCTTCAACTGCATTAGTAGGAGAAATAGATTCGAATAACGCAATTATAGAAAGTCAAGGATTTTCGATGAATAGCTTATGGCGAGGAATAATAGGAATGATTTCACTTTTATTTTTAGCTTTCCTTTTTAGTAATAACAAGAAAGCTGTAAACTGGAAAACAGTTGGCCTTGGTTTAGCATTTCAGCTTATAATAGCAGTAGGGGTTTTAAAAGTCCCTTTTGTTCAAAGTATTTTTGAATGGATTGGAGGTTTATTTGTAAGCGTACTAGACTTTACTAGAGCAGGAAGTAAGTTCTTATTCGATGGTTTAGTTGTAGACATGGACACCTTTGGGTTTATTTTCGCTTTTCAAGTATTACCAACTATTATATTCTTTTCGGCTTTAACATCGCTCCTATTTTACTTAGGCATCATACAAAAAGTAGTAAAACTATTTGGTATCGCATTATCTAAAACCTTAAAAATTTCGGGTGCAGAAAGTCTAAGTGTTGCCGGAAATATTTTTCTTGGGCAAACTGAAGCTCCTTTGCTAATCAAGGCGTATTTAGAAAAAATGAACAAATCTGAAATGCTCCTTGTTATGATTGGAGGAATGGCAACCGTTGCTGGAGCCGTACTTGCTGCATACATTGGCTTTCTTGGTGGAGATGATCCAGTTTTAAGATTACAATTTGCAAAACACTTATTAGCAGCTTCTGTAATGGCAGCTCCAGGTGCCATTGTTATTTCGAAAATATTGTATCCTCAAACTGAAGAAATAAATACAGATGTAAGTGTTTCTTCAGAAAAAATAGGTTCAAATATCTTAGACGCTATTGCTAATGGTACAACAGAAGGATTAAAGCTAGCAGTAAATGTTGGAGCCATGCTTCTAGTTTTTGTAGCTTTTATTGCAATGGTTAATGGTATTCTTGGCTGGGTTGGAGATGTTACAACTATTAACACATGGATTGCATCAAATACAGCCTATCAAAGTTTATCTTTAGAACTTATTCTTGGTTATATATTTGCCCCATTAATGTGGCTAATTGGTATTGCTACAGAAGACATGACTCTAATGGGACAATTGTTAGGTATCAAATTGGTTGCAAGTGAATTTGTTGGTTATATCCAATTAGTAGACTTAAAAGATGTGGCAAGTGCAACACACTTAACGTATAACAAATCTATTATTATGGCCACATACATGTTGTGTGGTTTTGCTAATTTTGCATCTATTGGTATTCAAATTGGTGGTATTGGTTCTATTGCACCAGGACAACGTAAAACTTTATCAGAGTTAGGAATGAAAGCCTTAATTGGTGGTACAATTGCGTCACTTATGTCTGCAACAATTGCTGGAATGATTATTGGTTAGTCCAATTTTCAATACAGAAATAAATCTTAAATCAGATTACCAAATATAAAATGAAGCTTCCAATCTTTTGATATGAAGCTTTTTTTTATTTATTTTTACCTTAATTAATTTACCAAATATTAAGTACAATAAAAGTGTATTTGGAGATTTGAACTAGCTTTAAAAACTCCTTTAATTTTAAAAACATCCCTACTTTTAAGGAAGAGCCATGAGACAATATTTAGACTTAGTTAAACACATTTTAGAAAACGGAAACGAAAAAGGAGATAGAACTGGAACTGGAACTAAAAGTGTTTTTGGTTATCAAATGCGTTTTGATTTAAGTGAAGGTTTCCCAATGGTTACTACTAAAAAACTTCACTTAAAATCTATTGTTTATGAGTTACTTTGGTTTCTAAAAGGAGACACTAATATTAAGTACTTAACGGAGAATGGTGTTCGAATCTGGAATGAATGGGCTGATGAGAATGGCGATTTAGGCCCTGTATATGGTCATCAATGGAGAAATTGGAATAGCGACGAGATTGATCAAATAAAAGAAATTGTCGAAACGTTAAAGAAAAATCCTAATAGCAGACGCATGTTAGTTTCTGCTTGGAATCCTTCGGTTTTACCAGACAATTCAAAGAGTTTTAGCGAAAATGTGGCTAATGGCAAAGCGGCACTTCCTCCTTGTCATGCGTTTTTTCAATTTTATGTAGCTGATGGAAAATTATCTTGTCAGCTATACCAACGTAGTGCAGATACGTTCTTAGGCGTTCCTTTTAACATTGCTTCTTATGCCCTATTCACTATGATGATGGCTCAAGTTTGCGGATATGAAGCTGGGGAATTTATCCACACGTTTGGCGATGCACATATTTATAACAACCATTTGGAACAACTAGAATTACAATTATCTAGAGACCCAAAACCGCTTCCTAAAATGCTTCTTAACCCAGAAATCAAAGATATTTTCGATTTTAAATTTGAAGATTTCACTCTAGTCGATTATGACCATCATCCACATATTAAAGGTAAAGTTGCTATCTAAATTGAACCCAAAACATGAAATACTACCTACTACTTTTACTTCTTACTACTAGCCTATTCGCTTTTTCTCAAGAGAATACGATTGAGTTAACAGATGATGAGCTCAATGAAACCTCTGAAAATGCTTCCTTCGATGTCATAGAGAATGTACCAATCTATAAAGGATGTGATGAAAACATGGGAAACCAAGCTTTGAAAGAATGTTTTGATGAAAAACTAAAAAAACTCATTGCCAAAAATTTCAATACAAACCTAGGAGGTGCATTAAATATACCAGATGGAACAATAGTAAAAATTTCTGTGTTTTTTAAAATTTCCACTAACGGTGAAATTATAGATATTAAAGCCAGGGCGCCATATCCCGAATTAGAAGCAGAAGCCATCCGTGTAACTAATTTAATCCCTAAATTAAAACCTGGTTATCAATTAGGTAAACCCGTAGTTGTGCCATACTACGTGCCAATTAAATTTCAAGTATCAAACATAGAAACTAGTGAAAACCAAAAACCACCGATCCATAGAGGGTGTGATGAAATTTTTAATTATCAACTCCTTGCAGACTGTGCTACTGATAAAGTGAAAGACTATTTAATAGTAAGCATCGATTACGAATTAGCCGACAAACTTTTCCCTTTAGATAAAACAACGCAATTTAAGGTTAGTTTCAATATTAATAAAAAGGGTAAAGCAGATAATATTACTGTTCAAGCTCATAAAAAAGAAATGGCAGTGGAAGTAATAAATGTATTAAAACGCATGCCAAAATTTAAAGAACCGGGTTACAAAAATGGTAAACCTATTGACACAAAAATGAGTTTTTTAGTTACAATCCACCTCTAAGTATTGATAGAAAAAAGCTAACTTTACCTAAACCATTCATATTATGTTCGGAAAGAAAAAAGACATCCCTCAAATAGATAAGGATCAATTAGAATTAATTAAAACAGCTCAAAAACGCATCAAACAAAAAAGAAGCTTATACATTCATTTTGTACTGTTTCTAATTGGCTCTGTGGCAATTATTGTAGCTAGCCTAGTTTTTGATGTTGGATTAACAGTTAATCCTTTAGGAGTTAACTGGTTTGTTTATGCCATTCTTGCTTGGCTTTTAATTTTTATGTATCATGCTTTCAATGTTTATTTTACTAATAAATTTTTAGGTGAGGTTTGGGAAAAAGAACAACTTAATAAATTAGTTGCCTTACAAAAAGAGCGAATTTCTAAGCTTGAACAACAGGTTGAAAAAGATTATCCGCTTATTTCAGAAAAAAAAAGTCCAATAATAGCCTCTAAAAAATCCAATATCACTTTAATAGTTGCCGCTGGAGAAAATGAAGCCATTGGAAAAGACAACCAACTTATTTGGCATTTAAGTGACGATTTAAAACGTTTTAAAGAACTTACCAATGGGCACCATATTATTATGGGAAGAAAGACTTTTGAAAGTTTTCCCAAACCATTACCCAATAGAACTCACATTGTTATTTCCAGACAAGCAAATTATCAAGTGCCTTCTGGCGTCATTGTGGTACACAATATAGAAGATGCCTTTGATGCCGCAAAATCAGACAAGCAACCTTTTGTAATAGGTGGAGGCGAAATTTACAAGCAAGCCGTGCCATTTGCAGGTAAAATAGAACTAACTAGAGTTCATGAGAATTTTGATGCTGACACCTTTTTTCCTAAAATAGACTCAACTATGTGGAAAGAAATCAGCAAAACAAATCATGCTAAAGACGAAAAACACGAATATGCCTTTTCGTTTTTAACTTATGAAAGATATTAAATCTCTTAGCTAAAACACCCAAAAAGTGAAACTAAAACAAAAAAGAAAATTAGTCACTTTTCTAAATATTCTAGATCAGCCTATTCAATTTAATCCGTTTGTTTTTAGTCGGAAATTTATTTTATGGGCCTTACTAGGTCTCATGGGTGGAATTATTGCTAGTCTTTATTGGATCGTTTTAGAGTTTTTAACTCATAAATTGGCTTTTTTCGATGGCTGGCAAGTTATTCCAACTATGGCCATTTGTGGTTTGTTAGCTGGTTTAATTATTCATTATATTGGAGATCCTGGCGAAATTCATTTAATTGTAAACAATATCAGGTTTAATAAGGGAAAATTAGATCCAAGGAACAATCCGTCCATGATTTTGTCCTCCCTGCTTTGTATAAGCTCTGGTGGAAGTTTGGGGCCTGAAGCACCTTTGGTTCAAGTTACGGGTTCTACGGGAACTTGGTTAGGGAAATTATTTAGATTTAAAGGGGAAGACTTGCGCTCCATGAGTATTGCTGGAATGGCATCTGGATTTACTGCTTTATTTGGAGCACCTTTAGGAGGGAGTTTATTTTCTCTAGAAATATTGCACCATGAACATGCAGTTGAATATTATAAAGCCATTATTCCTGCATTTGTAGCTAGTAGTTTTAGCTATATTGTCTTCGCGTTTATTATTCATATGGGTATTGGACCTATTTGGAATTTACCTTCATATGAAATGATTACAAAATACGATTTCCTTTATGCAGTGGTGTTTGCCATTGTAGCTACCATGGTGGGTTGGGGTTTTATATACTGTACAAAGGTGTTTAAAATTTTGTTTAACAGATTAATTACACCTATTTATATTAAAACCTGTATTGGAGGTATTGCATTGGGTTTCATTGTTTATTATTTCCCTATTACACGTTATTTTGGGCATCATGAAATAAGCGAGCTCCTAATAGGAGATTTTTCTATTTCCTTTTTAATTGCCATTTTAATCTTTAAAATTTTAGCTATTTCCATAACCGTAACCTCTGGTTGGAGAGGAGGCTTTATAATCCCATTATTTTTTACTGGAGCCACTTTGGGTTTAATAATCCATCATTTTATTCCTTCCGTAAGTTTATCCTTAACTGTTGTTAGTTGCATGGCCGCCATAAATGCCTGTGTAACCAGAACCCCCATGAGTACGACCATTCTATTAGCAACCTTAACTGGCTTCTCCTATTTTATCCCTATTCTCTTTGCTAGTTTGACAGGTTATTTTTTAGCCCCAAAAATCCCCTTCATTGCATCGCAAATGAAAGCTTCAAAAGAATAAATCATTCTTAGTCCTAGAGTTTTGAATTTATAATTACTAACATTTTTTCGTTGTAATTGATTACATTGGCCAAATCAGAACCCCTAATCTGCAACAAATGAAAACGAATTATCTAAAACTAAATTTCATGGTATTGCTTCTAGCAATCATGATGGTTTCTTGCCAATCGATGAATAATTTAACCATGAGTGTCACAGAACCTGCTCCTGTTTACATCCCATCTACCATTAAAAATATCGGTCTTTTAAACCGAAGCTTAGCGTCAAACAAGAACAAACCTTTAGATGATATTGACAAAATACTTTCAATGGAAGGTAAGAATCTCGATATGGATGGTGCTAAATATACCATTCAAGGAGCTAAAGACGCGTTTGAAAAAGACGAGCAATTTAATAGTATTAAAATGGTTTCTTCGGATAAAATAGAAAATCCAGGTATGGGTATTTTCCCAAGTGCTTTGCCTTGGGAAACCATTAATAACTTATGTCAAGAAAATAATCTGGATGCTATTGTTACCTTATCTTTTTATGATACTGATGCAAATGTATCTTACAAAACAAGAACCGTAGAACAGCTTAATCTATTAGGCATTAAAATTCCTATGATAGAACACGAGGCAACTATTTCCACCAATATAAAAGCAGGTTTTAGAATTTATGATAATTTAAACAAAGTTATTTTAGATGAAATTGTTACAAACCAATGGATAACGTCTGTTGGCAAAGGCATCAATCCTTTAAAAGCAATAGGGGCAATCAATGGAAGAAAAGAACTATTATTACAAACGAGTACCAAAATAGGTGAGGATTATGTTTCACGAACTTATCCTTTTAAAATCCGAGTAACCAGAGAGTACTATGTAAAAGGCACAGAAAATTTTGAAATAGCAAAACGTCGTGCACAAACTGGCGATTGGGATGGAGCTGCTGAATTATGGGAAAAAGAAGTCCATAATCCTAAAGGCAAAATAGCTAGTCGCGCATGCTATAATATGGCAATTATTAATGAAATTAATGGCGATTTAGAAGCCGCTATGACTTGGGCTTCAAAAGCATATACAGATTACGAAGATAAAAATGCCTTACGTTATCTTAATATTTTAAAAAATAGACAAAACCAAAATTTACAGTTGCAAGAACAAGCAAAATGATTACTTGTGTTAAATTAGGGATTTTTAAATGTCCAATTAGGTGTTAATCCAAGTAAAGAATAAATTCTGAATTTTCTTTAAATAAAATCCGCTAAAACCAAGGCATATTTAGAGCAAAACCTTTGCATTAAAGTACTTCGTAAATCTTTTGAAATGCATAAACCTCATGTCTCATTCTTCATTCAGGCAACCTTTTTCCTAAATTTTACGTCTATTTATATAAGTAACTCCTTACAAAATAAAACAACTAACTTGTAACACCTATCATTTTAAGGCGTCTAATTTTTAACTAACCAATTAAACCACATTTTTCATGAGTACACTAAAAATCAACAATTTATCAAAAACCTATGCTAACGGTGTAAAAGCATTAGATAATGTAAGTCTAGAATTAGAAAATGGCATGTTTGGTCTTTTAGGTCCCAATGGTGCTGGTAAATCCTCTTTTATGCGAACGCTTGCAACCTTACAAGAAGCAGATTCAGGAACAGCAACTTTAGATGATATTGATATTTTAAATAATCCTGCCGAACTACGTAAAGTATTAGGTTACTTGCCCCAAGAATTTGGTGTGTATCCTAGAATTACTGCCGAACAATTACTAAACCATTTAGCTATTTTAAAAGGAATTACCAATGCCAAAGAACGTAAAGAATTAGTAAACTATTTACTAGATAAAGTGAACCTTTATGAAAAGCGTAACAAATCTGTTAAAGGGTTTTCCGGTGGTATGAAACAACGTGTTGGTATTGCACAAGCATTGATAGGAAATCCGAAATTGATTATTGTAGATGAACCTACTGCAGGTTTAGATCCTGGTGAACGAAATCGATTTTATAATTTATTAGCAGATGTTGGTAAGGATGTGATTGTAATTCTTTCAACACATATTGTTGACGATGTTAGAGAATTATGTACCAAAATGGCGATTATGAATTTGGGCGAAATTGTTTATCAAGGTTCGCCACAAGCTGCTATTGACGAATTAAGTTCTAAAGTTTTTCAGAAAATAGTGAGTCGCGAGCAACTTGAAAATTATGCAAACGACTATAAAATTATCTCGAATAAAATGGTAGGTGGACAACCGTTGATCCATGTTTTTAGTGAAGAGCATCCACAAAATGGATTTGAACAAGTATCTCCTAATCTGGAGGATGTTTTCTTTTCTAAAATCAACACTTCAAACGTACTTGTTTAATTCTAACCAACCATTTTAATCATGTTTAAAACATTCTTTTTATCAGAATTAAAATATACGCTTAAACAGCCAATGGTGTATATTTTTATCTTCATATTGGCATTATTGGAATTTTTCGCTACAGTAAGCGATAATGTTACAGTTGGAGGAGCTATTGGCAATGTCTATCGCAATTCGCCATATACCATTACACTTCACATTACCATATTTTGTATTTTCAGTCTTTTAATGGCTGCTGCATTTTTTAATAATGCCGCTTTACGAGACCACAATAATGAATTTAACGAAATTTTATTTACAACTCCTTTAAGCAAGCCAGGATATTTCTTTGGACGCTTTTTTGGTGCTTTAATCGTTTCTACTCTACCTCTTTTAGGTGTTTTTATAGGTGTGCTTTTTGGTACTTATATGAATTCAATTTTCGGATGGATAGACTCAGAACGTTTTGGAGATTTTTATATCGAAACGTTCATTAATAATTATTTTTTATTCATTTTGCCAAATATGTTTTTAGCAGGAACTGTAATTTTTGCCATGGCAAATAAATGGAAAAGTACCGTTATTTCATTTGTTGGGGCTTTAGTAATTATTGTAGCTTATATCGTTTCAGGATCTCTAATGTCTGATGTAGATAACGAAAGCATAGCCGCACTTTCTGATGTTTTCGGAATTAACACCTATGCTATAGAAACTAAGTATTTCACACCTATTGAAAAGAATACGATTAGTCCAGGATTTTCTGGAGTGTTATTCTGGAATCGTTTAATTTGGACAGCAGTTGGCATAGTTATTTTAATGCTATCATACTTTAGCTTTTCATTTAAAACAAAGAATAAGAAAGTTAAAAAACAAAAAGCTAGCAAAATTACTAATGAAACTACTTTTACCCTTCCTAAATTAAACCCTACCTATGGCGCTTCAACAAACTGGGTACAATTTAAAAGTTTTTTCTACACCAACTTTTTGAGTATTGTAAAAAGTGTGACTTTCAAAATATTGTTTTTATTTTGTATCATCATTTTGGTCGCAGATTTAAGTGGTGGCTTTGAGTATTTTGGTTTGCAATCCTACCCACTTACCTACAAATTAATGGATTCCATTAATAATAATACCAATATTTTCACCATCATTATTCTTATCTTTTTTAGTGGTGAATTAATCTGGAGAGATAGAGATTATAAAATTAATGAAGTGGTAGATGCCACAGCACACACGTCTTTTATCTCGTTATCTGCTAAAGCATTATCATTAGTTTGTATTACAACCATTTTAAATTTATTCTTTATATTAATAGGTGTTATTTACCAATTACTTCACGGATTTACACGACTAGAATTAGATATTTACTTATTAGATTTCTTATATAAAAACCTACCACTATACAT
Source organism: Xanthomarina arctica (assembly GCF_014638915.1). Lineage (GTDB taxonomy): Bacteria > Bacteroidota > Bacteroidia > Flavobacteriales > Flavobacteriaceae > Xanthomarina > Xanthomarina arctica. The sequence continues at coordinate 148,967 of NZ_BMFQ01000001.1, forward strand.
GGTCTATGGTGGTATCATGATTACCATTCAGGTATTGTCTAGCAACAAATATATTGGCTATTTTATCTCCGTTTTAGTATTGTTAGTTTGGGATATTATCCTGAGTATTTTAGATGTAAGTAGTAATATGTTAAGTATAGCTGGTGGCGCTTCTATTATGTATTCGGATATGAATGCTTTTGGACCAGGCTTAACTAGCAAATTATGGTTTAATCTATACTGGATTTTAATTGCTGTTTTAGGATTATTAATTGCTGGAGCTCTATGGAATAGAGGTTCTAAAAGTTCTATATGGAGTCGTATTCAAACAGCTAAAAAGGAAGTTCCAAAAAGTTATCGTGGATTTATAGCCCTAACTTTTATTATCTGGCTAGGCGTTGCTAGTTTTGTGTATTATAATACCCAGATTCTAAATCCCTATCGTTCTAGCGACACCACAGAGCAATTGATGGCAGATTTTGAAAAGAAGTACAACAAATACAAAAATGTGGTGCATCCAAAAGTAATAGATGCTAAATATTACATCGATATTTTTCCTAATAAAAGAGATATTTACGTTAAAGCAGATCTAACTTTAACTAATGAATCCAATCATGCCATTGACTCCCTTCACTTTTTTAATAATGAAGGTTGGGATACGAAACTAAATATTCCAAATGCAAAACCCGTTTACAAAGACACAACCTACCTATATACTATTTACAAATTAAGTCCAGCTTTACAACCAGGTGATACAATCGTCATGAAAGTTGACAATAAATACATCACTAAAGGCTTTGAAAATGGCATGGGGCAAACCATGATTGTTAAAAATGGAACCTTCTTTAATAATGGAGAGGTTTTACCAACCATGGGTTATAATGAAAGTTATGAGCTTAGTGACAAGAACACAAGAAAAAAATATGGCCTAGAACCTAAGGAACGCACACCAAAATTAACAGCAGAATTAAGCGATCTTCATAACCGTAATTATCTCACTAACGGTCAATCCGATTTTATAAATGTCGAAACGTTTATTTCTACAGTAAAAGAGCAAACAGCTATTGCACCAGGCTCTTTAATTAAAAAGTGGGAAGAGAATAGCAGGAATTATTACCATTATAAAACAGATACACCTTCGTTAAATTTCTATTCTTTTATGTCTGCAGATTATCAAATTAAAAAGAGAAAATGGAAGGATATTGACATCGAAGTGTATTACGATGAAAAACATCCCGAAAATGTAGATATGATGCTTGATGCTGTAGAACGTTCTTTAGCTTATTATACCGAAAATTTCGGACCCTATTTTCATAAGCAATGCCGTATTATAGAGTTTCCACGTTATGCTTCTTTTGCACAAGCCTTTCCAGGAACTATGCCGTATTCTGAAGCGATTGGTTTTGTTGTTAATCTTGAAGATGAAACCGAAAATAATGTTGTAGATGCTGTTATAGCTCACGAAATGGGTCACCAATGGTGGGCTCATCAAGTTATTGGCGCAAACATGCAAGGAGGAACCATGATGAGTGAAGCTTTTTCTGAATACTCTTCTCTAATGACATTAAAGGGGATTACTAAGAACCCAATGAAAATGAGAGAGTTTCTTAAGTACAATCACGATCGCTATTTAAGAGGTCGAAGTACAGAAACCGAAAAAGAATTACCATTATACCAAGTGGAAAATCAAGGATATATTCATTACGGAAAAGGAAGTGTCATTTTGTATGCGCTTCAAGATTATATAGGTGAAGAAAACGTGAATTTAGCCATGAAAAACTTCTTGGAAGAATACCGATATAAAAAACCACCTTACCCAACATCCCTAGATTTTATTAGACATTTAGAACCACAAGTGCCTGATTCTTTACAATACTTAGTTACAGATTGGTTTAAGGAAATCACACTTTATGACAATCGCTTAAAAGAAGCGAATTATAAAATACTAGACAACGGAAAGTACGAAGTAACCTTAGAAATTGAAAGTTCTAAAATTAAATCGGACAGTCTTGGTGTAGAAACCATAACGCCAATTAACGATTGGATTGATATTGGTTTCTTTATGGATACTGATGAAGAAAAATTATACCATCAAAAACGTGTGAAATTTAACAAACAAGAAACGTTCATAACGGTTCAATTAGATTCTCTGCCAGTTAAAGCGGCTATTGACCCAAGACATATTTTAATAGATCGTGTTTATAGCGATAATATTAAAAGTTTAAGTTTAAAAGAATAGCATTTTTTAGACAAATTCAAAACACCCTTAACCATGATTCTGGTTTAGGGTGTTTTTTTATTTTAATATTCCTTAATTTTGCCTCATGATAAAAGAGCTTCAGCTACGTGTTAGTTTAAAAGAGGAAGAAATTCCAAATATTCTTTTAATAAAATCTGCAAAGAATTTAGATCTCCCAAAAGACCAAATTTCTGGAATTAAGGTGCTTCGTAAATCTATCGATGCTAGAAAACCTAAAATAATTTTAAATTATAAAGTAGCTGTTTACATAAACGAGCCAGTTCCTGAAACTTCAGAATACACGTTCGATTATGAAGATGTTTCCAAAGGGAAACCCATTCATATTATTGGTTTTGGCCCTGCAGGAATGTATGCTGCATTGCGATGTATTGAATTAGGTTTTAAACCCATTGTTTTAGAACGAGGTAAAAATGTGCAAGATAGACGTCGGGATTTAAAAGCCATCAATCAAGATCATTTTGTAAACGAAGATTCCAATTACTGCTTTGGTGAAGGAGGCGCAGGAACTTATAGCGATGGAAAATTATATACCAGAAGTTTAAAACGTGGAGATGTTCGTAGAATATTTGAAAACCTGGTATTTCATGGTGCTACAGACCAAATTTTAGTAGATGCACATCCACATATTGGAACCAATAAACTTCCAAAAGTAGTGACGAATATTCGCGAAACCATCTTAAAATATGGTGGCGAAATTCATTTTGAAACTCGTGTCACCGATTTTAAAATTAAGAATAATAAAATACAGGCCATTAACTTATTAAATGGGGAAGAACTTCCTGCCAATCGTGTGATTCTGGCAACAGGACATTCGGCAAGAGATATTTTTTATCTGTTACATAATAAAAAGATAGCTTTAGAAGCTAAGTCTTTTGCAATGGGGGTTCGTGTGGAACATCCACAACATATTATCGATTCCATTCAATATCATTGCTCTGGAGACAGAGACGAATTGCTTCCTCCAGCTTCTTACAGCTTGGTTCAGCAAGTAAATAATAGAGGTGTTTATTCATTTTGTATGTGTCCTGGAGGATTTATAGTTCCGGCCGCTACAGATAATGGAGAGGTAGTTGTTAATGGCATGTCACCTTCTAGACGAAACAACCTATTTGCAAATTCTGGAATTGTGGTAGAATTAAATGTTGAAAAAGATTTTTATAAATACGAACATTTTGGAGTTTTAAAAGGTCTTGAATATCAAAAAGATTTAGAACGTTTAGCTTTTACTGCTGGCGGAAGAACTCAAACAGCCCCTGCCCAAAGATTAACGGACTTTGTTGAAGGTAAATTATCGGCAGATTTAAATCCCACGTCTTATCAACCAGGATTAAACTCGGCTCCTTTACATTCGTTGTTACCAAAACTTATTGGTGGAAATTTACGTCAAGGTTTTAAAGCTTTTGGCGATAAAATGAAAGGTTATTATACCTCTGAGGCAAATATCATTGGTGTAGAAAGTAGAACCTCTTCTCCGGTAAGCATTCCTAGAAACGAAAAATTAGAACATCCAGAAATTGAAGGCCTATTCCCTTGTGGAGAAGGCGGTGGTTATGCCGGTGGTATTGTTTCTGCAGCTATGGATGGCGAACGTTGTGCTGAAGCGGCGTGTAAATAGAGTTTACAGTATCAACTGAATACTGTAAACTGCGACTGGAAACTAATAATAAATTCCTATTTTTGCACCATTAAAATTAAAAACACATGAACGCATATATATTTCCTGGTCAAGGAGCTCAATTTTCAGGAATGGGTTTAGACCTCTATGAAAACTCATCTCTAGCACAAGAATTATTTGAACAAGCTAACGAAATTTTAGATTTTTCAATAACAGATATTATGTTTCAAGGTTCTGCTGAGGATCTAAAAGAAACAAAAGTTACTCAACCTGCTATTTTTTTACATTCGGTAATTTTAGCTAAAATTTTAGGCGATAGTTTTAAACCAGATATGGTTGCAGGGCATTCCCTTGGCGAATTTTCGGCATTAGTAACAAATGGCACTTTAACCTTTGAAGATGGTTTGAGATTAGTTTCAAAACGTGCTTTAGCCATGCAAAAAGCTTGTGAACTACAACCAAGTACCATGGCTGCAGTTTTAGGATTAGAAGACAACATTGTAGAGCAAATATGTGCAAGTACTGAAGGTGTTGTTGTAGCTGCCAACTATAACTGTCCTGGACAACTTGTTATTTCAGGGGAAGTGGATGCTATTAATAGAGCTTGCGAAAGCTTGAAAGAAGCAGGAGCTAGACGTGCTTTGGTATTGCCAGTTGGTGGTGCTTTTCACTCTCCTTTAATGGAACCTGCTCGTGAGGAGCTTGCTGCTGCCATTGAGAATACATTTTTCAACAAACCTAATTGTCCTATATATCAAAATGTAACAGCTTCAGCCGTTTTAGATGCGGTGCAAATAAAAGCTAATTTAATTTCTCAATTAACTGCCCCTGTAAGATGGACGCAATCCATCCAACAAATGATAACAGATGGAGCTACTTTATTTACTGAAGTTGGTCCTGGTAATGTTCTACAAGGTTTAGTCAAGAAAATTAATAGAGAAGCACAAACAGCTTCGGCTACTTATACCAAAGAATCTTAATGAAATTATCCAGAAACACGTTAATTGTACTTCTAATAGTTATTAACATTGCTCTAGACCAAATTACTAAGGTTCTTACAAGACTTTATGTAGTTCCCGGAAGCGAAACCCCAATAATAGGAGATTTTTTCACCTTACATAATGTTGAAAATGCGGGTGCATTTTTAGGAATGGGAAGCGATTTAAATCCAACATTAAGGCTTATTTTCCTGCTAATCTTACCAATTTTGGTTTTAGGATATGTAACCTATCATATAATTACAAACAAAGAATTAGACAGAATGTCTTTAATAGGATTTTGTTGTATAGTAGGTGGTGGAATTGCTAATGTATACGATAGAATAGTTTACGGTTCTGTTACAGATTTTTTCCACATAGATTTAGGAGGCGTTTTTAGAACAGGTATATTTAATCTTGCAGACATGTCAGTCATGCTAGGACTTGGCCTCTTATTATTTGCAGGTTTCAAGAAAGGAAAAGAAACAAAAAAGGCATAAAAAAAGCCTCTTAATTAAGAGGCTTCGATTTTTTTATTTTGCTAGATTGCAAGCTTCGCAATCTTTAACTTCACCATAGTAAGTTTCACGATATTTGTGAATTGTTTTAATAGGAATACTTAGGAAAGCTTTTTGTACATACGTCACTTTTGTGAGCAATTCTCCCATTTTAAGCGTGTATCTTTTTTCTTCCTTTGTTTCTCTTTTAATTGTAATCAATTTCATGTTTTCCGTTATCATTTAAGCTACAAAGTTACGGATTAATGAACTAAATTCCAAGAAAGGATTACTAAATACTTGTGAATCAATATATTATTTTCAATCCTTCAATGGTTAGGACATATAATTAACAGATTGATAATTTATTTAGCTTATAAATGAATATTCCTAAATATTAGGATTTTGAGATTTTTTGTTCCCATTTCCAAGTAGAACGCATCGCATCATCAAGAGTCAGTTTAGAAGTCCAACCCAATTCAAGGTTTGCTTTTTTAGTATCTGCAAAAACTGAAACTACGTCTCCTACTCTTCTTTCAGCAATTTTATAATTTAATTTTTCACCAGAAGCACGCTCAAAAGATTTGATGGCATCCAAAACAGAACTTCCTATTCCAGTTCCTAAATTAAAAACTTCAAAATTAGACTTATTGTTTTTTTCCAATAATCTAGTTAAAGCAATAACATGTGCTTTTGCTAAATCTACCACATGAATATAATCACGAATACATGTGCCATCTGGGGTTGGATAATCGTCTCCAAAAACAGACAATTGATTTCTTTTCCCTATAGCTGTTTGAGTAATAAATGGCACTAAGTTTTGTGGTGCACCAAGAGGCAATTCGCCAATAAGAGCTGTTTCATGAGCTCCAATAGGATTAAAATATCTTAAAGAAATGGCATTTAAATTTTCTGATACCTTGCAAACATCTCGAATGATCTCCTCTCCTATTTGTTTGGTATTTCCATAAGGTGAAATGGCTGGTTTAATTGGCGCATTTTCATTTATAGGTAATTGATCTGGCTCTCCGTATACAGTACAAGAAGAACTAAATATAAAATTAGAGGCTTCAAAGCTCTTGAACTCTTGAAGCAAATAAATTAATGTATTTATGTTATTTTCGTAGTATAATAAAGGTTCTTCAACACTTTCACCTACAGCTTTGCTTGCCGCAAAATGAATAATTCCTTGAATATCTTGATGCTTTCCAAAAAAATTCTGAACTAAATTTTTGTCTTTTAAATCGAAATTTTCAAACTCAGGTTTTTTACCACTAATTGCAGTAATTCCATCTAAAACACTTAATGAAGAATTAGACAAATTATCAATAATAACAACTTCAAATCCTTTGTTCTGAAGTTCAACAACCGTGTGAGACCCAATAAAACCAAGACCTCCTGTAACTAAAATTTTACCCATTTATAAATTCAATAATTTTAGATGTTATAAATGTAATTTGCTCATCATCCAATTCTGTGTGCATAGGCAAAGAAATAACGTCTTTTATTAACTGGTTTGTAACTACAAAATCGGCTTCGTTATAACGGGAATCTTCGTAAGCTTTTTGTTTATGAAGTGGGATTGGATAATAAACACCACAAGGAATATCGTTTTTATTTAAAAACTTTACTAGTCCATCTCTATCAACACCATTAAGCTTTAAAGTATATTGATGGTATACATGGTTATCTGGTGCACCATACTCAAAAGGAGTGGTTATTTTATCGAGACCCTTTAATGCTTCAGTATATTTGTTGGCAGCCTCTCTTCTAGCTTTATTATAACCATCTAAATGTTTCAATTTAATATCTAAGACAGCCGCTTGAATGGAATCTAATCTAGAATTTACACCAACAACATCATGATGATAACGTTCGTACATTCCATGATTTACGATACCTCGAATGGTATGAGCTAGTTCATCATTATTCGTAAAAATAGCTCCTCCATCTCCATAACCACCTAAATTTTTGGAAGGAAAAAAGGATGTTGATGCCACATCACCAATAGTTCCAGCTTTAGCTTTTTGACCATTACTAAAAGTATATGTTGCTCCAATGGCTTGGGCATTATCTTCAATAACGAATAAATTATGTTCTTTAGCAATGTCCATGATCGCTTCCATGTTAGCCGATTGTCCAAATAAATGCACTGGAACAATAGCTTTTGTTTTTGGCGTAATGGCTTTTTTAATAGCCTCTACATCAATGTTGAAATCGTCTGGATTGACATCTACCAAAACGGGTGTAAGTTGCAACAATGCAATAACCTCAACTGTGGCTGCAAAAGTAAAATCGGCTGTTATAACCTCATCTCCGGGCTTTAAACCCAGACCCATCATGGCTATTTGCAAAGCGTCTGTTCCATTAGCACATGGAATAACATGCTTGACACCAAGATAATTTTCAAGATTTTTTTGAAACTCATGAACCTTAGGCCCATTTATGAAAGATGTGTTTTCAATAATTTCCTGAATGGCAGGATTCACAGCATCTTTGATACCTTTATACTGACCTTTAAGGTCAACCATTTGAATTTTTTTCATACACTACGAAATTACAAAATTAGTAAACGCTAACCAATGAAATTTTGTCAAAGAAGTGTATTTTAGCAACAAAGATTTAAAATTGCAGGTAATTTATAATATAAGTATTTACTTAACTCAGTTGGTATTGAAATTTATTTCATTCTTTAACCAGAAACTCAAACTTGGAGTTCTGGGAAGAAAGGATGCTTTTAAGATCCTGGAAACCCATATTTCACAAACAGACAAAACATTTTGGTTTCATTGTGCTTCTTTAGGTGAATACGAACAAGGTCTTCCTGTTTTTAAGGAGTTACGAAAAACACATCCTTCACATAAAATAGTTTTAACGTTTTTCTCCCCTTCCGGTTATGAAATTCGTAAAAACACAGATATTGCAGATGTGGTAGTCTATTTACCATTAGATACCAAAGCCAATGCGAAACGCTTTTTAGATTTAGTTCATCCTGAATTAACCATTTTTGTGAAATATGATATCTGGCCTAATATTTTAATCGAATTAAAAAAGAGACATCTAAAAGCTATATTAATTTCAGCCTTATTCAGGGAGAATCAGATTTATTTTAAGTTTTATGGTGGCTTTATGAAAAAAGCCTTGTTTGCATTTCAACATATATTTACTCAGGATGAAAGCTCTAAAGACTTATTAAAAACGATAGATTATAACCATGTTACAGTTTCTGGAGACACTAGGTTTGACCGTGTTTTTAGTCAGTTAGAACAAAATAATCATTTAGGTTTTATTGAACAGTTTAAAGGAGATAAGCTTTGCTTTGTAGCAGGAAGTACTTGGCCTGAAGACGAAGCGTTTTTAGTGGAATACATCAATTCATTAGAAACAAATACTATAAAGTTTATAATAGCACCACACAATATAAAAGCAACTCAAATAAAAAAACTAAAACAATCCATAAATAAAAAAACAGTACTCTTTACTGAAAAGGATTTAAGCACTATTTCTTCGCATCAAGTGCTCATTTTAGACACCATTGGACTACTTACTAAGGTTTACAGCTATGCAAATTTAGCATATGTGGGTGGAGCAGTAGGTAAAACAGGACTTCATAACACCTTGGAACCTGCCGTTTTTGGAATCCCAATAATTATTGGCGAAAATTATAACAAGTTTCCTGAAGCAAAATTTATGATAAAAAACCAAGGAATGTTTACAATTAAAAACACAAAAGAATTAACACAGACTATTGACAATCTGCGTAATAGCCCAAAATCTATAAAAACTGCAGGCGAGGCCAATTTAAATTATATTAAAAATAATCGAGGTGCCGTAATCCAAATCCTATCTTTCATTCGTACATATGAAGATTAATCTCCGGGTTGAAATAAATTATGTTAAAAAATGTTAACACATTTGTAAAAGTTTAACAATTAGTTATTAAATTCGCCGCATTGATTTTTAACACTAAAACCTTACCTAATGAAAAAATTATTATTTAGTACTGTACTATTATTATGTTTAAGTTTAACTTTCACTTCTTGTAGAGACACAAAAGCTGAAGATGTAACTGAAGAAGCTACTGAAGATGCGGCTAACGCAATGGAAGATGCTGCTGATGCTATGGAAGACGCTGCTGATGCAACTGAAGAAGCTGCTGACAATGCTATGGATGCTGCACAAGATGCTGCTGATGCAACTGGAGAAGCTATTGAAAATGCTGCTGATGCAACTGGTGAAGCTGTAAAAGACGCTGCTCATGCAACTGAAAAAGCTGCAACTGATGCTGCTAATGCAGTTAAAGGTAACTAATACAATACTACTTTAAAATAGTATAAGACTCTCAATAACTTGAGGGTCTTTTTTTTTGCATAGAGTTGACATATATCATAGCTTCTAGTTCTTTTTTTTAATAAATTTATGTTTCATAAACTTTACGCAATGAAACAGATTCTATTATTAACAGACTTTTCTGCAAACTCTAAAAATGCTATTACTTATGCTTTACAGCTATTTGAAAAGCAAGCATGTCACTTTTTAATCTTACACATTCCTACGAAATCTATTTATTCTACTAGCGATTTAATGACTATTGGAAATAACAGCATTTACGATTCTTTAGTTAAAAAAGCTGAAAAAAAATTAGATAAATTTGTAAAAACTCTTGAAGCCACTTCAAATAATAAACATGCTACTTTTGAAGCGATTGTAGATTATGATATGCTTACAGATTCTGTGAACCAAATAATAAAGTCTAAAAAAATTGATTTAATTGTCATGGGAACAAATGGCGTAACTGGAGCAAAAGAAGTTGTTTTTGGAAGTAACACTATAAATGTTATAAGAAAAGTAGCATGTACAACTCTAGTTATACCTAAAGGTTTTAAGTATAAAACCCCTAAAGAACTATTTCTTCCATTAGACGTATATGACTCATTAAATAGCGAATCCTTTTTAAAATTAAAGAGATTCGCTAAAAAGTTCAATGCATCCTTTAACATTATGCGTATTATAGAAAATAGTGTGGTTTCTGAAACCGAAAAAACAGATCGAGAACACATAAATACACATCTTAACGACATAACTCACGCCTATCTTTTAGTAAAAAACATAAGATTAGATCAGGCTATTAACCAATATTTAGAAACCCATGAAAAAATGGACATGTTGACGCTACTTGTTCAGAAAGAATCTGCTTTCGAACGTTTCTTAACTGGTTCAGACACTAAAAAAATAAGTCAAAATTTAAAAGTCCCTTTGCTTATATTGCATAGCCAGTAATTTTATCAATTAAATATTCGATTTAGTTTAACTTCTTTTATAGTATAATTTCTTCAACATCCCATAATTTCGGGATTATTGCATTCCAGTTATAAGTGTCCTTTAATTTAACTCGAAAAGCATCTAAAGAATTAGGTTCGCCATGAATTAAAAAGACTTTTTCCGGAATGTTTTTTATCTCGCTAGTCCAGTCCAATAAATCTTTTTGATCTGCATGAGCAGATAAACTCTCGATGTGTTTTACACTTGCTTTTACAGGATAATATTTTCCAAAGAATTTAATTTCGTGAGCTCCTTCCAATAATTGTCTACCTCGTGTACCTTCAGCTTGAAAACCAACCAATAAAACCGTTGTTGCAGTTTCATCTATAAGTTGTTGTAAATAGGTTAAAACCCTTCCTCCTGTTACCATACCGCTTCCAGCAATAATTATTTTTGAACGTTTATCGTCTATGGTTTCCCAGGTTTCCTTGTAAGATTGAATGATATTGACGTGGTTGCACATGGCGTGATATTCTTCGTCTGAAAGTTTATGCCATTTTGGAAATTGATTAAAAACATCCAAAACGTTATTTCCCATAGGACTATCTATAAAAATGGGAATGTTAGGGATTTTATTTTTCTTATATAATTTCCAAAGGATATACATTAAGGTTTGAAGCCTCTCTACAGCAAAACTTGGAATAATTAAGTTTCCTTTTTTATGAATGGTTTCCTTAATAATTTCAGAAAGTATGGTGTCGAGATCTTCTTCTGGGTGCAATTTATTTCCATAGGTACTTTCAATAAATAAAAAATCTGCCAATTCTGGTTTTTTGGGTTTATCTAACAAGTAATCGTTTACTCGCCCTATATCTCCAGAAAACACAAAACGCTTCCCTAAAATATCCAATTCAATAAAAGTCGCTCCAATAATATGTCCGTTATATTGAAATCTATACGAGATGTTTTCTGTTAGTTTTATCCATTTATCGGCTACCTCTGGCTGAAACATTCTTATGGTTTTCTCTGCCTCACGGGCATTATAAAATGGTAAGGCTGGATGATGTTTTGTATAATTTTCTTTGTTAGCTTTTTCCGCTTCTTCTTCGTGGATTTTTGCGCTATCCTCAAGAATAATTTTTGCAATGGCCAAAGTTGGAGCAGTACCTATTATATTACCATGAAACCCTTGTTTTACTAGTCTTGGTAAATAACCTACATGGTCTAGATGTCCATGGGTTAATAAAACCACATCTATTTCTTCTACATCTACGGAGAGATTGCTCCAATTTAATTCCCGCAGTTCTTTAAGGCCTTGAAACATGCCACAATCAATCAAGATATTTTTTTCTGATGTTTCTATTAAAAACTTGGAACCTGTTACGACGCCTGAAGCTCCCAAAAAATGAATTTTAACTATATTTTTCATATTTTAACTATCACAAAGTGGTTTAATTTCGTTTAGAATCTTTTCTTTTCTTACTTCTGAAATCCCTAAATGATCCAGATAAAAAGCATCTCCAATTAAATCTCTGCACAAAACGACATCGCGACTTAACAGGAATTGTTTTTCTCTATTGGTAAGCAATGTCGAAACTGTTATTGGATACAAGCCGAGTCTATCTATTTTATTTTTTAAACCATCCTCTTTGGGGTAATCCCAACTTAACAACTTTAAACCTATACATTTTCCATACTGAATCGCATCTTCAGTAAAACGAGTATTAGTTACAACCCAACCTTCATTTAAGTTACTTTTATGAGGTTTAGAATCCCAATACTGTTTAACATCCTTAAACCTGGATGCGATATAAAGTGGTATTTTCACATTACAATTTCTGCCTTCTTCGTTATGAAATTTACATTCCACAATAGTTGTTTCTTCATTTTTATAGGCAACTACATCAATTTCATGTGTGACACAATGTCCCTGTAAAATTTTTCCAACCTCAGCACGGTAACCAGAATATGTAAAAATAGTGGCAACAAATTTCTCAAAAGGAAATCCTGTGGGGCCTAATTCATAAATGGCTTTTTTTAATTTGTATTTAGAAGCAAAATAAGTTTTCTTCTTTTTTAACAAGGCAAATGCTCTGTTATATATTTCTTTGGTTGAAATACCTTGATATAATTCGTCCCGAACCTTATTGATTATTTGGTTTACAAGTTCGTTGTCTGCTCCAGAATGGCTTAACGAAGTCCGTAATTTTTCTATTGAGAACTTCACTTTTTCACCAGACGTTTTTATGATTTCTATATTTGGATCCATAGGTTTTATTTAAAGTTTTCAAGAATTTTACATAGCAATTACACGTTTCTTTTTTGATTTGGCTGGAATAACTAAAAACGGAACGCTTAAATGAAAACCTATTTGGCTAATGGTAGATTTAAAAAATAAGTTTTCGAAAAATGAGTGTTTGTTGTTAATCATAACCAATAAATCTATTTGTGTTTTTGACTGAAAATCTGAAATAGCTTTGGTTACTTCCTGACTTTTAACACTATGAAAATTTGTTGTGCAATCTTTCAATAGTGTTCCTAACTTCGTTCTATTACTCTCTTGCTCTTTGGTTAAATCTTTACCATAAGACACATTCAAAACATGTACTTTAGAATTCTGGTTTTTAGACAACTCAATAAGAGGCTTTACTTGTTTGTTTGTGTATTCTATTTCATAATCTGTAGGAAATAAAATATTTAGAGTAGTTTCAAATTTAAAATTATCAGGAATGGCCAAAACAGGACATTTCACGTGTTTAAATACATGAACCGTATTAGAGCCAAACAAAACTTCTTTTGCACCAGTTGCTCCCTTGGTACCCATAACAACGTAATCTATTTGTTTTTCTTTTACCAATTCTTCAACTTCTAAATTAAGTGTATTGAAAACTGCATTTGAATCAAAAGCATGTTTAGGATTATTGAAGGTTTCTTGAATTTTCTTTTCAATAAGCTTTAAACTTTCTACAGCTTGGTCCCGAACTATATTTGCCAAATCCAATTGTGAAGGACTTAACGCAACATATCCTGCATCATATACAATAGGTGTGTAAGTGTGTACCAAATAAAATATGCATATATCGTCTTTAAATAGTTGCAATGCATAGGAAATAGCATTCCATGAGTTTTCCGAAAAATCTGTTGGTAATAGTATTTTTTTCATAATTATATTTTTAATTAAATACGTTTAATATTCTGTAAGACTAGAAAAGGAATTTCTATATGCAAACTAATTTTAGAAACAGTAGATTCAAACAAAATATCCTCTAAAAACGATTGTCTGGTATTTACCATAACTAGCATGTCTACCTTTTTACTTTTTAAATAATTTAAAATAGTGTTTTTGACATCTTTTTGTTTAATAAATGTAAAATTAATTTGATTTTTACACAGCTCATTTTTAATAAACATCTTGTTATCTTCTTGACGCATAGATAGTTTATTAGAAGTCGAAATATAAACCATATCAATCATGGCTTTAAAAGAATAGGCCATTTCACAAATCAATTTTAACTCCCTTCTTTTATTAGGAATTATATAATTTGTTGGAAACAATATGTTTTGAGGTTGTACATATTTATAATTTTCCGGAATGGCCAAAACAGGGCATTGCACATATTTTAAAACTTGTAATGTATGAGATCCAAAGCTTACATGCCTGTCGTTTGTCTCACCTTTGGTTCCCATAACAATAATATCTATATTTTCTTTATCCACGATTCTATCTGTTTCATCCACAAGAATACTGTTAGATGAAATAATATGATATTCGTGTCTCGGATTAGGCGAAATTTTCTTAACCTGTTTTAAAATGTTTTCTAATTTTTCAACTGAATTATTATGAACAGTTTTAGTTACAGAATCCAGCTTTTCCCTATGTAATAAAGATTCATCGTTATAAATCTCATCTTGATATGCATGCATGATATAAAATTTACTGATATCGTACTTAAAAAGCTCTAAGGCATATTTTACAGCATTCATGGCGTTATCTGAAAAATCTGTAGGAATCAATATTTTTCTCATGACAATTCTTTTAGTATTAGGACTAAAACTAATGTTTAGTTAAAGGAAAAACTATGATAATTATCAGAAGAAGCTACTTTATAAAACAAAAGCGAGAAAGTTTAACTTTCTCGCTTTTTTAAGAATTCGACAGTATTAAATAACTCTTTTTAAATTTGAACCACCTTTAAATCAATAAAGACTTCTTAAATAAAGTTAAACAACAACTAAGGAATTCAATTTTGATTATGTACTTTAACACAATAACCTTTAACCATATAAACACTATATTTATAAGGTAAAAGTAAACCATATTTAAGGGGTGAAAAATGATATTTATCAGCTTTAGACCTAAAAGAAGAAAAGCCAGAAATATAATTCCTGGCTTTACTCGATTAATAGCTTAAATCTAAAAATGGTTCCTCAATCATTGTTAGATTTATTTTCAATTCTATCTTAAGTAGATAGTTTCAAAAGATAAATACTTCTTGTAAAAGAACTATCGTTTTATTTACATTACTAAGATATAACGAAATTAAAATACTTAAAATGATAACTATCAGGTTTAGTGTTTTTCACAGCAAAAATCTAGTAAGGCACAATATTGTAGGCTATATTTAAAAGAAAAACACCTATAATAAAAAGTAACATATAAATTAGTTGAACAAATTTTACATTTATTACATTAAGCCTTTTAACAGTTTGTTTTGGAAAACTAAACAAGGCTAAACCTTCTAAGAGAGCCATCCAGCCAATTAAGGTAATAATAAGTTTCCAGTTTGCTTCCCAAACATTGTGTAATAAAATATTTATTAAACCAACAATAATGGCAATAAATGAAACGATAATCAAGAATTTTTCATCTTTTAAATCGTTAAAAATCTGTTTGATTCTTCTTGGATTAAAGCTTAATATTATAAAAAAAACTAGTAAATACCAACCCCAAAATTTAGCTAATAGAATAGAAATATCCATAATTATTTATTTTTAATTGTGAAGCACCAAAAACGGAATGTTTATATGGTAGCTTATTTCCTCCACCTTTGAATGGAATAAAATTTGCTGAAAATAATTCAAGTTTTTGGCTACCATTATCATCAAGTCTATGTCTCTGCTTTCCGCAAATTCCTGGACTGCAACTTCAATGTTTTTATTGGTTAAGAAATGAAAGCTATGACTATTTGCATGAAAATAATCTTCAAGCAACTCTTTATTTTTTATTTGATCCCTATTTAAATTAGCTGTTTTTTTACTAATATGAACAACTCTCAAGGATGCCTCGTTATCCTGAATAATTTTTAAAATAGGTTCTAAAGTATTGATGCTATATTGCATCGAGAAATCTGTTGGAAAAGCTATTTCTTTAATTTTAGAATAAGTAGCCAATTCTGGTACCATTAAAGTTGCACATGGTACCTTGGTAATAATGTCCCCTGTGTTACTACCAATAATTGTTTTTCGTAACCCCGAAGCACCTTTGGTACCCATAACAATAAGATCGATGTTTTTCTCTTCAACATGTTCTCTAATAGATTCTACAAAAAAATTATAATCGGAAATGGTATAAAACGTATGTTTTTTATTTTGAATCTTGCAGGTTGCTATTCGATTTAACAACGCATTTAATTGTGCTTTAGCAGGTTTTGTATAAATGGATTCTATAATATCTTCAGTAGGCAAATAAGGTGAATCACTTAAAACAACATTGCCTAATCTATTGACATGTAGTAAAAAAAAATTACAAGCGATATTCTCGTGAAAATCCAAAGCAAACTTTATGGCATTCCATGAGTTTTCTGAAAAATCTGTTGGCAATAAAACATTTTTCATTTTTTAATAACTTAAAACTCAAAAGTAAGTCGAGAAAGCACCTTATAAAATGATATAAATCATATTGCCATGAATCTAATTGCTTAATAAATATCTTTAAGTCGCTCCAAATCTAGAATTCTAATATTTCTTCCTTCAATTTCAATAAGACCTTGCTTTTTAAAATGGGTCATGGTTCTAATTAAGGTTTCGGTAGCAATTCCAGCGACACTTGCTAAATCGTTTCTTGAAATTCTAATAGGTTCGTCCGGTTTTCTATTTAATTTTTCTGAAAATTTTATTATTGTTTGAGCTGTTTTTTGATTTACAGATCCATAAGCCATTTGCAATAACTGCTCTTTCACGTTAAACAGATTGTCTGTTAGTAATTGAATTAATTCTAGGGCAACATGATGATTATTTTCTAAAACTTCTTTTAAAATGTTTTTAGAAACACTCACCAAAGTGGTTTCCTTAACTGCTGTGGCAGATTCTTGATAAGGGATATTTTGGATGAATGAGGTATAACCAAATAAATCATCTTCTTTATAAAGTGATGTAATAAGCTCTTTGCCTTTTTCGTCTAGATTATGACATTTTACAATGCCTTGGTTTATTAAAAAAATAGCATTGGAATGTTCGCCTTGTCTATAGATAACATCTCCTTCGGAAAAATGAATGATATCTCCATTATCGTCCAAAAAGTTTTTTAAATCATTTAAGGTTTTTAATTCAGATTCATTATCGTTGGCCAGCTTACTGCTATTTTTCGCCTCTTTTAAGATTGAAGCTTTTGCTATCCTACTTTCTATTGCGCTTATTAAATCGATTTCATTATAAGGTTTTGATAAATAATCGTCGGCGCCCAAATTCATGCCTTTTCTAACATCTTGTTGTTCGGTTTTTGCCGATAAATAAATAAAGGGAATCTGATTTGTTTCTGGATTTTTTGAAAGCTCATCTAACACGCCATATCCATCCAATTCTGGCATCATAATATCACAAATAATAATGTCAGGCAAATGCTTTTTTGTCATTAAAACTCCTAATTTACCATTCGAAGCTGTTAAAACCTTATAATTTGAAAGCTCTAATAACTCTGCTGTATTTTCTCGTAAAACAATATCGTCTTCAATTAATAATATGGTTCTCATTTGGTGTTATTTAGTGTTTTTTTTTCCAAACTATAGATTCTTAATAATTAAAACATGGATGTTTCATTACTGGGTTTATTTGGTAAAGTAATTGTAAAGGTACTTCCTATGTGTTCTTGGCTTCTAAAGACTAAGGTACCACCTAAATTCTCAATATGGTTTTTAACAATATTTAAACCAATTCCTGTACCTTGAATAGTCAATACATTTTCTGCTCTAAAATAACGATTAAAAATGTTTTTTTGATCTGCTTCTGGAATACCAATACCCTGATCTTTAATTTTAAAAACCGTTTGGTTTTTCTTTTGGGATATCTTAATTTCAATATGCCCATTTTCTGGTGAATATTTAATAGCATTATGAATGATATTGGATAAAGTGAGCTCTAATATTTTTTCATCTTGATGCAAGGACAATTCATCTATGTTCTCCGGATATTTAATTTTCTGACCATCCTTTAATAACATGTTCGAGTTGTATATAACTTCATTAAGCACGGAACTTAGTTTAAAGGTTTTAAAATGATATGTTACTTTTCCCGCATCCAATTTCTCAACCGAAAGAAAATCATTTAAAATGTTATTTAAATTATTAACAATATTGCTAATAGTATTAATATGCTTATCTCGTTTATCTTGCTGTTCCTCAAAATGATATTTTTTCAATAGCATGGCCGAGGTAAGAATACCACTTAAAGGCGTTTTAAACTCATGTGACACTAAAGATAAAAACTTTGTTTTCAACTCGTTTAGCTCTATTTCTTTTTTTAACGCTATTTTCAATTCTTTGGTTTGCTCCGCAACTTGTTCTTTTAAATCTTTAGCATGACTTTCTAGTTGAAATTGAGTTTTCTCTATATACTTGTTTGTTAGATGTTTTTCAATTGCAATTCCTGCTAGTTTGACACCAACCTCAACTACTTGTTTGTTAAGGTTTTTGAATTCTCGTTCTTCTTTTCTATAAATGGCAAATGTTCCTAAAACGACATTTTTAGATGACAGAATTGGAATAGACCAACAAGATTTTAAGCCAAGTGGTAAAACCAAATGCTTAAAATTCTGCCAATATTCATGGGTTTCAATATTTGAAACAACCAACTCTTTTTCCAGAAACATATTTGTGCCACTAGTGTCTAAATGTTCACCAATTAGCTCACTATTTATGTTGTTCGAATAAGCTTCTGGTAAACTTGGAGCAACTAAGCTTTTCAGTTTTTGCTCCTCTTGATCCAATAATAAAACAGACATAAAAACATCTTCAAATTGGTCTTCAATTAAAAAAGCAATATCCCTTAAAATAGTTTTTAAAGGCGTGTCCAATACCATTAATTCTAGTATCTGATTTTGTTTAATTTTAAAAAGTTCCTGTCTCTTTCTTTCCGTTATATCCAAAATTATGGCTACAAAAACTTCTTTGTCCTGTAAATTAGACAATTGCAAATGGACCTCAACGGGATAAGTACTACCATTTTTACGTTGATGTATCGTTTCGAAATTTAGTTTCTCTACACGTTTTCCTAATAAAATATCTATTTCCTTTTTAAAACCATCCACGCTGTAATCTGGCTTGATATCGACAGGAGTCATTTGTTTTAACTCGTCCATAGAATAACCTAGGTTTTTTACAGCGCCATAATTAGCACTTAAAAACAATAAACTACTTGAGTCAAAGACAAAAATCTCGTTTAAAGACTCGTCTAAAATGGTAGCTAGATGTGTTTGGTTTTCCTCTGCTAATTTACGTTGGGTAATATCATTTTGAATCCCGATATAATGGGTAATTATGGCTTCATTATTTTTTATGGGAGTCAAGTGAAGTTCATTCCAGAACATGTTACCATTTTTTTTGTAATTACGTAAAACAGCATGACAGCTTTTGCCTTTGCTCAAGGCATTTTTAATTTTATCTATACTTTTTTGGTCTTTATCGTCTGCTTGTAAAAACCTGCAGTTTTTGTTAAGAATTTCATCTTGAGAATAGCCGGAAATTTTTTCAAAAGCTTCATTGGCATAAATAATGGGATGATCTTTTTGCAAGGCATCTGTTATAACAATACCATTACTCGCATATTGCAAGGCTTTACTTTTTATATTTAAATTCTTTTCTATTTCTACACGTTTGGAAATATCTATTACCAAAGCCATAACATAAGCTTTGTTTTTTATTGTAAACGGATTTAATCCAACTTCTAGAGGAAATGTGTTACCATCCTTTTTTATACCATAAAGAACCCTATCCATTCCCATAGCACGTTTTTCTCCATTTTCAAAAAATTTCTTATAATATGTTGTATGGTCTTTATGAAAGTTTTTTGGGATTAAAGTGTCAAGCGACTTATTTAAAAGTTCCCCTTCTAAATAACCAAACATTAATTCTGTAGCAGAATTTAATGAGACTATCTCTTGGTTTTCATCCACAATTACTATCCCTTCTGAAATAGCTTCAGAAAGGATTTGAAAAATCTCTTGGTTATTTTTTAACATACGTTATTTAGAATAGGTATTAAACTTTTAAAGTTAGTTGTTTTTTTATAGAATGGATGAAATTTCAAGCCTAAACAAATGTTAGATTTTAGTTAAAAGGTGAGTCTGAGCAATATCATTTCATATCATTTTTTCTATCTTTAATTTGTTTAAATAATTCTAATCTTAGTATTATGAAAAACAAAAAACATTTAAACGTTCCATTTTATGAAATTCTCGGCAAACTTTTTTATGCTATTGCAGCCATAGATGGTGCAATTAAACCCGTGGAATTTAATAAACTAAAAGAAATTATAAAAACCCAATGGTTAGATGAAACAGAAGATAATTTCCAAACTGATGCTATTTACCAGATTGAGGTTGTTTTTAATTGGCTAAATGTGCAAAACAACTTAAATAGTGAGGCATTATTTAAAGACTTTGTAGAATATAAAAACGAGCATAATCATTTTTTTACTCCTCCTATTAAGAAATTGATAATAAAAACGGCACATGGCATTGCAGATAGCTTTTGTAGAAAAAACAAATCTGAACTTATTTTGCTTGCTAAATTAGATATGGAATTAAAAAAAACAAATGATTAACCTAAATGAACCAAATTAAAAACTGGATTCTAGAAAATCCTACAATTTATAGTATTGCAAAATTTGTTCTAATTGCCACATTTGTACTGGTTATAATTCAATTTTTAAGACGCTTTTTAAGAAAAAGCATTTCAAACACAACGGCACGTTATAAATCTCAAAAAACCGTGGAATTTGTAGGTTATGTGCTGTTAGTTATTTTATCCTTTTCTTATTTTACAGGAAACATCAAGGACTTTACTTTAGCTATTGGGTTGTTTTCTGCAGGTGTTGCTTTTACACTTCAAGAGTTAATTTTAAGCATTGCAGGATCTATTTATATTTTTGTAGTTAATGTCTATAAACCTGGAGATAGAATTGAAATTAATGGTATAAAAGGAGATGTTATTGATGTAGATAGCATGTACACAACCATGATGGAAATTGGACAATGGGTTTCTAGCGATAATTACAGTGGTAGAATTGTAAAATTAAGCAATGCTTTTGTTTTTAAAGGTCCTATTTACAACTACTCTCAGGACTTTCCTTTTATTTGGGACGAATTTAATTTACCCATAAAATACGGTTCAGACATAGAATTAGCAAAATCTTTAGTGATTGACATTGCATCAAAAACACTCTCTGAGTTCACTGCTAATTCCAAAGCACAATGGAAAGAGGTCGTGAACAAATATTATATAGAAGACGCTATTGTAGAACCAACCCTAGCCATTACATTAACAGATAATTGGGTTCAGTTTAATTTAAGGTATATTGTAGATTATAAAAAACGAAGGGTTACAAAACACGAATTAAACGACAGCATCAGGAAAGCTTTTGAAGGCACAAACGGCAAAGTAGTTTTAGCTTCAACAACCATAGAGCTTGTTAAAATTCCTGAAATAAAAGTCGATATCAATCCATAAAAAACAGTATTATAATTTATGAAAAGCTATTCATTTTTCACCATTTCACTCCTATGTTTGGCCATTTTTATAGTTGATTTTTTAGCATTTTATTGGTTAATATCTATTACGGACCTCATTCCTTCTTCCTTTTTAAAGTACACTATTTACATTCTATTTTGGTTTTTCACACTGGGTTTAATAGGATCTATTATGGTATTAAAAATAAGGTTAGACGACATACAACCTAGAAGAAAGCAGTTGCTTATTTCTTCATTATATGGCTTAACAATTTCGTCTTTTATTCCTAAAATTATTTTTGTAGTTGTAATGGCCATCCTCTTTTTTACCAATTATGTATTTTCCGAAAAGGAATCTCATATTGTTATTCCACTTATTGGATTATTTGCTGGCTTTTTACCATTTTTCGCGATTGCTTATGGTATTTTTAAAGCTAGATACAACTTCAAAGTACACCATATAAACTTAACTTACAATCATTTACCAGAGGCGTTCCATGGCTTAAAAGTGGTGCAGATTTCCGACTTACATTTAGGAAGTTTCAATCATAATTTTCAAATTCTTGAACGAGCTATAAAAAAAATCAATCAGTTAGAACCAGATTTCTTGTTTTTCACAGGAGACCTTGTAAACAACTTTGCTTGGGAATTACGTGGTTGGCGAAAAGCCTTCAGACATTTTTCACCCAACATAAAAAAATATGCCGTTTTAGGAAATCATGATTATGGCGATTATAGCAAATGGGATTCTAAAGAAGCAAAGCAAGAAAATTTTGAAGCCATCAGGACCTTTTATAAAGAAAACGATTTCAATCTCATGATGAACGAGTCCGAAATCATTGAAAGAAAAGGCGAAAAAATTGCCATTATTGGTGTAGAAAATTGGGGTAATCCACCCTTTAAACAATATGGAGATTTACAAAAAGCATTGAAAGACTCAAAAGATGTTTCGTTTAAAATCCTCCTCTCTCACGATCCTTCACATTGGCCTGAAGAAGTTATAGAGCAAACCGATATTGCCTTAACCCTTTCTGGACACACACATGGCATGCAAGCAGGTTTCAAAATTAAAAATAAAGAATGGAGCCCTATAAAATATAAATACAAGCACTGGGCAGGATTATACAAACAAAACAACCAATATCTATATGTAAATCGAGGTTTAGGTTGGCTTGGTTTTCCTGGTAGGTTAGGTATGCGCCCTGAGATTACGCTTATAGAATTTCAAAAAGAATAAATTTTCAAACTGATTTATGTCATAAACTTAAACCCCAAAATGTCTTAAGTTAGATGCATATTTTTTCGATTGAAATAACGCTTTAAAACAGACAAGATGATAACTACTTTAGAAACTAAGGAATGTCAGTATATACTAAGTAATAATTACATTGGTCATTTAGGATACATCTTCCAAAACAAACCATATGTCGTTCCAATAACCTATTTTTATGATGAAAAAGAAAATCACATCATTTGTTATTCTGGGGAAGGACATAAAATTCAAGCCATGAGAAAAAATAACCAGGTGTCTATTCAGGTTTCTGAAATAGAATCTGTAAATAACTGGAAATCTGTTTTGGCTCATGGCACATTTCATCTATATTTTGGTAGTGAAGCAAGAGCTTACCTACATGAATTTTCATTAGGTGTAAAAAGTGTTATTACAGAAAAAGAACATCAGACAGTTAATTTTATAAGCGAATTTTCAAGTAAAATTTATAAAGACGAAACGCCATTTGTGTTTATAATTAAAGTAACAGAAGTAACTGGCAAAAAAAGAATTCACTAAAAATATTATACTTTATAATGGGAGAAATAGCCACATCAGACAAACAAATAACTTTGTTCTACAGTTCTAACTCTACAAGAGCCAAGCAAACTTTAGCCTATGCAAAAGCAGAAGGTTTGCCAATTTTAGAGGTAGATATTTTAAAAACTAAGCTTACAGGAACTCAAATAGCAGAATTGGCAGACAAACTTAACATAGAAATCAAAGATTTGGTTAATCAGGAACATCCTTCATATACTCAAAAATTTGAACCTCATGATTTCTCTGAAAACGATTGGCTAACTATGATTCAGCACAATCCTGAAATCATGAAACAACCCATTGCTTTGCGAGGCAACAGGTCTATTTTAATCGAGACGCCAACTGATATTATTAAAATTTAAAACACCTTAAAATGTCGTATATAGATTACTATAAAATGTTAGGCATTCCAAAAAATGCCACAGAAAAGGACATTAAAAAAGCATTCAGAAAATTAGCAAGAAAATACCATCCAGATTTAAACCCTAACGATAAAGAAGCTGAAAAAAAATTCAAAGAAATTAATGAAGCAAATGAAGTTTTAAGTCATCCAGAGAATAGAAAAAAATACGACGAACACGGAAAAGACTGGAAACATGCTGAAGAATTTGAAAAAGCAAAACAGCAACAACAATATCAGGGCAATAGGCAACAACAACATTCTGGCAATTATAATGAAAGTGATTTTTCAGATTTTTTCGAATCCATGTTTGGTGGAGGCGGAAGATCCAGACAAAGTAGTAATAATGCCATGTTTCGAGGTCAGGATTTTAATGCCGAATTACAACTAGATCTTAAGGATGTGTACACAAGTGAAAAACGAACGCTAACCGTTAACAATAAAAACATTAGGATTACCATTCCTGCTGGAGTTGAAAACGGCCAATCCATTAAAATTAAAGGTCATGGTGGCAAGGGTGTCAACAAAGGTCCAAATGGCGATTTATACATTAAATTTAATATTGTAAACAATACCAATTTCAAGAGAGATAAAGAGAATCTTTATACCACGATAGATTTAGATTTATATACCTCTCTTTTAGGTGGCGATGTAACGGTTGATACTTTTGACGGAAAAGTAAAATTAAAAGTAAAACCAGAAACCCAAAATGGCACCAAAGTAAAGCTTAAAGGCAAAGGATTTCCAGTTTATAAGAAAGAAGGTCAATTTGGCGACTTATACATTACTTACAATATAAAAACACCAACAAATTTAACTGATAAAGAAAAAGAATTATTCACCGAATTATCAAAATTAAGATGATTATGGAAAAAGAAAATTTAATATCAATTCAAGAATTTTGTGTCATTTATAAAGTTCCAGAAACTTTTATAAACTCGTTATATGATTACGAGCTTATTGAGATTGTAACCACAGAAAACACCCAATTTGTACAAATAACGCAAATTAAAAACATTGAGAAACTCATTCGGTTTCATTTTGAAATGGACATTAATTTAGAAGGTATTCATGCCATTTCAAATTTACTTAATAAGGTAGAAAATCTTCAAGACGAAATAAATAACCTCAATAATAAAATAGATTTTTACCAGGCAGAATAAGCAAGAAAAGGAGATTTATTTTTAACTAGAACTTGAATTACCGACTAAGATTTAGACTGAAATAACATGATTTCTTTAATAAAGTATTTTAAATGGACTATAAATTTCTTTCAGTAACAAAACCCAAATAACCCAAATAAAAAACCACAGATGAAAATAAAAAACCTACTTCTTATCTTATTTTTAGGATTAATTTTTTTAGCATGCTCTAGCGATGATGATGAAAATCCAGAAGCTGAAAATCAAAACATTGGAGGCTATCAAATTGGCAATACTTATTACAATACTCCTTTTGCATATATTAATGATGAAAACACCCAAAATGATAACCCCAGTGATTTGGCAATTATGTTAAGCAATATAGATATCCTCCAATCAAACAATATCGATTCAGGAATAGATATGATGTATGTTGATTATCTAGGTATTGATTTTGAAATTGGACCAAAAGATCTGTTAGATTATAGAATTACAGAAAATGCGTCAAGAGTTAACGGTTATATTGAGGGAGGAACCAGATTACTTGATAACATGAATCAAGATCTGTATGCCACGCAAATTAACTTTATAATAAATTCTTTTTCAGACACACATATTGATTTTGAATTTACGTTTACCAGACAAGATGGCGAAATAGTTACAGGAGAATATTCTGGGACTTATGTGAATGTTAGCAGCTAATTTATTTAACTCTTAAACCATATTTAATTGCCTTGATTTGAAGTTGCTTCTGAAAATTCAATATCTTGTAGAAATCATTAAAAACCAAAATTAGCGATATGAATTTAAACTTAGCAGTTCTTATAGATGGCGATAATATTCCTTCGGCTCACGTAAAAGAAATGATGGAAGAAATTGCGAAATATGGCAATCCAACCATTAAAAGAATTTATGGAGATTGGACCAAACCTCATCTTACTAGATGGAAAGATCTCCTACTACAAAATGCCATTACCCCTATTCAACAATACGCATATACTACAGGAAAAAACGCAACAGATTCTGCCATGATTATAGACGCCATGGACATTCTCTATTCCAATAAAGTAAATGGTTTTTGTTTGGTTTCTAGCGACAGCGATTTTACAAGATTAGCTACCAGATTAAGAGAAGCAGGTATGCAAGTGATAGGAATTGGCGAAAAAAAGACTCCTACACCTTTTATTGTAGCCTGCGATAAATTTATATACGTTGAAATTCTAAGAAAACAATCTGAACAAAAAGACGATGCCAGCACCAAAGAGAAAGAAAAAGACAGTGTTGATAAAATCACCCCACAAGTTATAAAATTAATTTCTACAACCATCGACGATTTATCAGACGAAGAAGGATGGGCTTTTCTTGGAGATGTTGGAAGTTTACTTCAAAAAAAACAGCCTAATTTCGATTCTAGAAATTATGGCTTTGAAAAATTAACTCCAATGATTAAATCTATAGGGAGCTTTGAGGTTGAACGACGAGAAACACCAAAAAGCAAACACAAGTTAATTTTTGTTCAAAACATGGAACAACACAATAAAAAAATTAAAAAGTAATTAGAAGTAATGAAACAAATATCATTAACAGCTTGCATCCTTTTATTCTTTGTAAGCTTCATTTCTGCTCAAAACAAACCAGCTTACAAATTGTTTAAAAACGATGGAAAAATAGTTGATTACGATAAAATGATTAAAGATTTATCTAAAAGTGATATGGTCTTTTTTGGAGAATATCACAACAACCCAATTTCCCACTGGTTGCAATTGGAAATGAGTAAAAGTTTCTTTGAAACTAATGGAGACAAACTTTATTTTGGTGCCGAAATGTTTGAGAATGGCAACCAATTAGTTTTAAACGAATATTTAGCAGGCTCCTACCCTGAAGATAAAATGCTTCCAGAAATTACTCAATTATGGAGTAATTACAAAACAGATTATAAGCCATTAGTAGAGTTTGCTAAAGACAATAACCTACGTTTTATAGCGACCAACATTCCAAGGCGTTATGCTTCCATGTTAAGCAAAAAAGGCATGGACGCTTTAAAAGAACTAAGTCCCGAAGCCCTTGCCATGATTGGTCCAGATTTAGAAACCTATTTCGATCCTACGGTAAAAGCATATGCTGAAATGGCGGATAATATGGGAGGACACGTACCACCAAACATGTTAAACATACAAATTGCACAAGCATCTAAAGATGCAACCATGGCCTATTTTTCTTTACAAAATTTTAGTCCTGGTGATTTCCTCTTTCATTTTGAAGGCTCTTATCACTCTAATTATAATCAAGGTATTATTTGGTGGATTAATAAAATGCAACCCGGATTAGATATTAAATCGGTTACCACTGTTTTACAATCGGAATGGGATGAATTGAGCAAAGATGACAGAGCCGAAATTGCCAATTATATTATTGTGGTGGCAGATAATATGACACAGACAAAAGGATAAAATGGGTTAATTTAGATAACTAAGTTTATTAGGTTTACAAGAAAAACATCATTGAAAAACATTAAAATTTATATTTAAAATGTCCATAAAATTAGATTTATCAGGTCATGGATCTATACCAAAATTAATTCACATCTCTTGGAAAAACAAGAGTATCTTGGATAACCAATCTCCTATAATACTGAATGGTATTACAAATCTAATAAAAATCAACCCAGATTACAAAGTAGAAATTAGTGATGATGACGATGTGGAAATCTATCTCAAAAACAACCTTAAAAAATGGGACTATTTTAAAATAAAGAATAAAAAAATTGTCGAGAAAATAGATTTATGGCGATTACTAAAAATGTATGACGAAGGTGGTATTTACATAGATATAGATAGGTATGTTAACATTCCTTTTAGCGACATTATAAAAAGTGAAACCAAGTGTGTCTTACCAACTTGTGGAGACGTCGATTTCTCTCAAGACATCATGATTAGTTGCAAAAACAATCCCATCTTTAGAAAGGCAATTGACTATAATCTAAAGGGCAGATATTGGATTAACCCTCGTGGGGTATTTCATTTGGGCCCACCTTTATATATGAGAGCCTTAACAGAAGTGGTTTTTGGTGAAAGAAAAGGAAGAAAACCTGGAAGTGATGTCATGGAGAATTTTAGAAATATACTAAAAAGTTCAAAGCATTTTCAAACTTATAAAGAAAACTTACCTAATGATTCTTTTCTTTTTAATTACGATGAGACCACTTTCCACTTAGGAAATGGATTGAGCAAAGCAGAGTTTTATAAATCGCAAAATGTAAAAGATTGGAGTTCGGGCTTTGATAAAAACACCCTTATTTTAGTATCTATTCTCTGCTTCATGGCCCTTGTGCTGTACTTGCTAATCTTCTTAGCTACTTAAATTAATATGGGACTACAAGTTGTTTATTTACCTTTTAAAGTGAAAAGGTTATGATGTAAACAGACTTGACTTCGTCGAGTCCTATATCAAATTGTTGAGAAAAGCGCCTCAGATAAAATCTTCGCTTGTTTCATTTCATGAACTTGGTTCTCGGTATTTAATAAACAAAATTCATTATATTTGTATTATGGCAACAACACCAAATCTAACAGTAGAGCAATTAGCTCAAGCATTTAAGGAACTTCCTGTTAAGGAAAAAATAAAACTCCTTAATTTGCTTCCTGAAGAATGGTTTGAATCTAAAACCCATAAGCTTACAGAAAAACAAAAGGAAGTTTTAGATGTAGCTACTCAAAAAGAAGTTGAAGGAAAATCTGTTTTTAACTCCTGGACAGACGTTGAGCATTACGTGAGAACTCGAAACAATGCCTAAATATCATGTTACTTTAGAAGATGATGCAAAAATAGATATCGCAGACTCTTTTGATTGGTATAGTAATATTTCTACTATTATTGCTGATAACTTCCTTACTGAAATAAAGAAATCTATTAACTACCTCGAACAAAACCCAAACCAGTTTAAAATTGTTTATAAGGACTTTAGACAAGTTCCAGTAAAAAAATATCCTTTTGTATTATTATACTAGACTGAACACAGTATGGTTAAGATATATAGAGTATTCGCAACTAGAAATAATCCGAAAAAACGTTTTAAATAAAAGATTCTTTAAATAGACAGATTCTTACTAAACAAAACTCTTAAAACTAAAAGACTAACAAAGCTCTACTACTAAACAGGAGAATGGTTGCCTAAATGTTGACTAGATTAAAAAAACTAACATCTTAAAATAAACGGACTTGACTTCGTCGAGTCCTATATCAACATGTTGAGAAAAGTCGATTCAAAAGGTTGGATTGCATTTATGGTTTAAAAACTTGCTAGTAAGAAAAGGATTTGGAAGTAAAAAAGGACTTGACTTCGTCGAGTCCCATATCAACATGTTGAGAAAAGTCGATTCATAAAAATGAATCGCTTTTTTGGTTTAAAAATTTACTGGAAAGCGAGCTTTCCGTAAATTTTTAAACCAAAAAAGTCGAAACTTTCGTTTCGACTTTTCATCTGTACTGAAGACGGGACTTGAACCCGTACGTCCTAATGGACATTGGATTTTAAGTCCAACGTGTCTACCAATTCCACCACTTCAGCTTGGTATATTTTTATCTTAATCAGCGTATAGAGCGAAAGACGGGATTTGAACCCGCGACCTCCACCTTGGCAAGGTGATGCTCTACCCCTGAGCTACTTTCGCAGTTTTAATGAACGTACAATCCCTCGATTGCGGTTGCAAATTTAAAATATTTATGCGAATAGCAAAGCCTTTTTTAAAAAAAAATTAAATTTATTTTTAAGCCAGCTTTTTCTTTACCAACATACGCTTAATTTCATTGAGTTTCATAAGCGCTTCCACAGGCGTAAGTGTATCAATATCAAGATGTAAAATTTCTTCTTTAATATTTTCCAACAAAGGATCATCCAAATTAAAAAAACTTAACTGCATGTCATTATCTAGCGATTTTACTTTTTCAGTTAATTCTTCGCTAGAATGCGATTTTTCCAATTTCTTCAATATTTTATTTGCACGATGTAAGACTTGCTGTGGCATACCAGCCATTTTAGCAACGTGTATTCCAAAACTATGGGCTGATCCACCCGCAACAAGCTTTCTTAAAAAAAGTACGTTGTCTTTCAATTCTTTTACCGAAACGTTATAGTTTTTAATCCGAGCGAAAGTTTCGGTCATTTCATTTAATTCATGATAATGGGTTGCAAAAAGTGTTTTTGCTTTCGCCGGATGTTCATGTAAATATTCGCTAATAGCCCAAGCTATCGAAATCCCATCGTAAGTACTGGTTCCTCTTCCTATTTCGTCAAGGAGAACTAAACTCCTTTCAGAAAGATTATTTAAAATAGAAGCCGTTTCGTTCATTTCTACCATAAAAGTAGATTCTCCCATCGAAATGTTGTCACTCGCTCCTACTCTAGTGAATATTTTATCCACCACACCTATTCTCGCTTCTTTTGCGGGCACAAAACTCCCAGTTTGAGCCAAGAGCACAATAAGCGCTGTTTGACGTAAGATAGCCGATTTACCAGACATGTTTGGCCCAGTAATCATGATGATTTGTTGCGTATCTCTATTCAGAAAAACATCGTTAGCTATATAAGCCTCACTTGGAGGTAATTGCTTTTCAATAACTGGATGTCTCCCGTCTTTAATATCTAAATCGAACGAATTATCTAAAATTGGATACACATAGTTATTATCGTTTGCCAATTGCCCAAACCCACACAAACAATCCAATTGCCCAATTATTTGAGCATTTTGTTGCACTGCTTTTATGTATTGCATCATCCAAGTAATTAATTCTGCAAACAACTGTTGCTCTATGGCTAAAATACGCTCTTCGGCACCAAGAATTTTCGCTTCGTAAACCTTAAGTTCTTCGGTAATATAACGTTCTGCATTGACTAAGGTTTGTTTTCTAATCCATTCAGCAGGCACTTTGTCTTTATGCGAATTTCTAACTTCAATATAATAACCATACACATTGTTTGAAGCTATTTTTAAAGATGTGATTCCTGTGCGTTCGCTTTCACGCTTCAGCATATTATCCAAATAGGTTTTCCCTGAATGAGATAACCCACGTAACTCGTCTAATTCAGAAGAAAAACCTTCAGAAATAGTAAAGCCTTTTAAGACATTTACAGGGGCATCTTCATTTAAGGTTTCCTTAATTTTTTCTCGAAGCACTTCACAACTTTGAAGCGTATCTCCTATCACTTTTAAAGCTTCGTTATCGCAATTTGAAGCCAAGGCTTTTATAGGAACAATAGCTTCTAAAGAGTTTTTAAGCTGAATAACCTCCCGAGGATTCACTTTACTTGTTGCGACTTTAGAAATTAAGCGTTCTAAATCGCCTATATGTTTGATGTGATTCTGAATTTTTTGAAGAAAACTTTTATTTTTACTCAAAAAATCAACCACTTCATGGCGTTGTTTTATTTTCTTAATATCTTTTAAAGGTAAGGCCAACCAACGCTTAAGCAAACGTCCTCCCATAGGAGAAATGGTTCTATCAATAACATTTAAAAGTGTAACCGCATTATTATTTGTAGAATAATACAATTCGAGATTTCTAATGGTAAATTTATCCATCCAGACATAATCGTCTTCGGCAATTCTACCAATAGAAGTAATATGTTGTAGTTTGTTGTGTTGGGTTTCTGCTAAATAATGTAAAATAGATCCTGAAGCAATAATTCCTTCGTCTAAATCTTCAATTCCAAATCCTTTTAAGGTTTTAGTATCGAAATGTTTGATTAAGGTTTCATTAGAATAATCTATTTGATAAACCCAATCTTCCAAATAAAAAGTATGAAAATCGGCGCCAAAGGCCTCCTTGAAATTGTTTCGTTTTTGTTTCGAAACAAGTACTTCACTCGGACTGAAATTCTGAAGAAGTTTATCTATATACTCTTGGTTCCCTTGAGATGTTAAAAACTCGCCAGTTGTAATATCAAGAAAGGAAATACCTATATGGATTTTCCCAAAATAAACCGAACACAGAAAGTTATTGGATTTAGATTTTAAAACCTCATCGTTAAAAGCCACTCCAGGAGTCACCAATTCGGTTACACCACGTTTTACAATATTCTTAGTAAGCTTTGGATCTTCTAGTTGATCGCAAATAGCAACACGTTCACCAGCTTTTACCAATTTAGGCAGATAAGTATTTAAAGAATGATGAGGAAACCCAGCCAATTCAATCTCACTTTCGCTTCCTGCACCTCTTTTAGTTAAAATAATCCCTAAAATGCCGGCTGTTTTTATAGCATCTTCACCAAAAGTTTCATAAAAATCTCCTACGCGAAACAACAACAAGGCATCAGGATATTTAACCTTAATCGCATTATACTGCTTCATTAAAGGCGTTACTTTTTTAATTTCTTTTGCCAAGGTTCAGGTGCTTTTTAGTGTCTAAATTCAATTTAATGCGAATTTAGTCAATTTAATAGTTGTTATAAAATAATGTTAAAAATAAAAATCTAATAACATTTTTGTATTATTTAAGTAATTTTGAGGTAAATCTTAATTAAATAAAAACTTTATACATATGAAAAAATTATTTTTACTAAGTTTCGCTATGCTTGCCATGGTGACAGTAAGTGTAGCTCAAAACGCTATCGAAACAAGTGCCCCAGGAACTGTCGTTACTGAAGATGGCGCCATGATTGAGTTTGAATCGGAAACCATAGATTATGGAACTATTGAGAACAAATCGGACGGAAACAGAGAATTTAAATTTACAAACACAGGTAATACACCACTAGTAATAACAAATGCTAAAGGTTCTTGCGGATGTACAGTTCCTACAGTGCCAAAAGGAGCAATTGCACCAGGTGAATCTGCTGTTATAGGAGTAAAATATGCAACAGATAGAACTGGAGCTTTTTCTAAAAGCATCACTTTAACGTCGAATGCAGTTAATGCACCAACTAAAGTGATTAAAATTAAAGGTACAGTGAACCCACCTGTTGAGGCTAACTAATAATTCCATTTTAAAAATTATATTTAAAACTTCCTTTTTTTAAAGGAAGTTTTTTTTTGGATATTTACAGCATGAGAAAATTAAAAAATAGCGAGTTAGACAGACTAAGTGTTGAAGATTTTAAAGGCGTTAAAAAAACACCTATAATTATTGTACTTGATAACATTAGAAGTTTAAATAACATTGGCTCCGTTTTTCGAACAAGCGACGCTTTTTTAATTGAGAAAATTTATCTCTGTGGTATCACTGCAACGCCACCACACAAAGACATTCATAAAACGGCTTTAGGAAGTACGGATGCTGTTGCTTGGGAATATGTTGAAAACACCATAGACCTAGTTGAAAAACTCAAGAAAGACAATATCAAAATAGTCTCTATTGAACAGGCCGAGAATGCCACCATGCTCAACGACTTTACGCCTAAACAACAAACAACATACGCCTTAGTTTTCGGGAATGAAGTAAAAGGAGTAGCTCAAAATATAGTTACTAATAGCGATGTCGTTTTAGAAATCCCACAGTTTGGAACCAAACATTCTTTAAATATTTCTGTGAGTTGTGGTGTTGTTATTTGGGATTTATTTTCTAAGCTATCTGCTTTAAAAAATTAGTCTTTTCCTTTAATAGGAATCCAAACATCTTCTTCGATATTTTGTAAATATTTACTGTAGTTTTCAGATAGTTCCTCAAAATGAGCTCTGTTGTCTAATTCGAAGTCTGAATTTGGTAACCAGTCCTGAAAAATATATTGACGGCTTTTTGGGAAATCCTGGGTAGCTCCTTTATAAGTAAAAACGGCATAGGTACCAGCTTTTAAAATAAACGGTTCCATACCTTTCGGAATGTCGTCTAAATTTGAAACCTCAACGCCAACCCATTTTTCGAATGTAGTTCGAGCTGTTATATCTTTCATTTCAAGTTCTCCATAATCTTGAATTGAAAACACGTGTTTTCCTAAGCGAGAAGAAATTTCATGTCTTCTAGGCATAAACTGCCTCGCCAAATTTCCAGTTTCTTGCTGGATTGTTTGTAAACTCATGTTGGCTTTTATACCAACAACCAATCTATCTTTAGTTTCTTCAATTCTATGTTTCATCATTTTTACTACAAATCTCACCTAAAAGCCAAAGATAATCAGCTCTGTTTTCAACAAAATCTCTATCTGATATATCAATAATTTTCACATTCAATTCCGATTGATTTTTTAGAAACTCTAAATAGCCAGAATTGATTTTATCTAAATAATCATTTTCAATATTCTGCTCGTAATCTCGTCCTCTTTTCTTAATATTTAGTTGCAAACGCTCCGTATTTTGATATAAATACACATATAATTCTGGCTTTGCAATGTCTTTGTACATTAAATAAAAGAGTTTTCTATACAACTTGAATTCGTCTTCTAAAAGCGTAATTTTAGAAAATATCAAGGATTTATAAATATCGTAATCACTAATTATAAAGTCTTTAAAAAGATCTAATTGCGATAAATCGTCACTAATTTGTTGATATCTATCGGCTAAAAAAGACATTTCTAAAGTAAAGGCATACCGCTTAGAATCTTCATAGAATTTTGGCAAAAATGGATTTTCAGCAAAACGTTCTAAAATTAACTTCGCATTAAAATCTTTAGAAATCATTTTTGTTAAACTCGTTTTCCCTGCACCAATATTACCTTCAATAGCAATATAATTATAGTTTGAAAATTGAAATTGTTTGCTTGGGTTTTTTAGCCAGATATTAATAGATTCTAAGTTACTTGCATCTTCACATTCCTCCAACAAAACGGCGATATTTTTATGTAGAATGGGATGCGCTAATTTGGGTGAAATTTCCAATAAAGGTTTTAAAACAAATTTTCGTTTGTGAAGTTCTGGATGTGGCACCTGAAGTAATTTGGTGTCTATAATTTCTTCATCTATAAACAATATATCCAAATCGATAGTTCGAGATTGATAACCTACCTGCTCATCTCTCACCCTCCCTAAAGAATTTTCAATTTCTAGTAAGCCTAGCATCACTTTTTCTGGAGATATTTCCGTTTCCAAAATAATACAGCAATTATAAAAATAGTCTCCCTCAAAGCCAAGTGCAGGCGTATTGTAGACTTTAGAAATGATTTTTATTTTACCAATTTTTTGAAAAATCAGGTTTATAGCATCTTGAAGATATTTTAATCTATCGCCTTTATTGCTACCTAGAGAAATGAAAATTTTGCGTTGTGTATCCATTGAAAAAACAAATTAACTAAAAGAATTTTTAAAAGTTTATATTTACCAAGCCTATTTATTCACAATTTTAGATGAACATAAAATACAAACTTGCTGCACAACGACTCTCCCTCAATTTATCTGCACTATTGTCCGAAACAACTTTAGTAGCTCAATAATTGCTAACTTTCATATTAAGGTTTTATACAAACCATTACCCAATTTTGGCATTAATCTTTTAAAACACATTTTCAACTTAAAAACGAAACAGGACATAGACCTACTAAAATATTAAAGTTTTATTAAACTTTTGTTTTTAGACAACCTTGGCCTTATTTTATACGTATATACTTACATAAACTAATCACCCTACATGAAAAAAATATTAAAAATTACTGGAATCACCTTACTAACCATCCTGCTATTACTAATAGCTATTCCTTATGTGTTTCAGTCCAAAATAAAAGAGATTGTTAAACGTACCATCAACGATAATTTAAATGCACATGTTGAATTTAGTGACGTTAGCCTAAGTTTTATTAGAAGTTTCCCGCAAGCTCAGGTTCAAGTAACCGATTTGGTAATTACCAATTTCGAACCTTTTAAAGACGAAACTTTAGCATCGGCGAAAAACATTTCATTAAACATGTCTGTTAAAGAATTGTTTAAAAATGCAAGTGAAGACCCGATTGTAATTAATGAAATCAATTTAGAGGAAGCCCTTATTATTCTTAAAACAAATAAGAGAGGCGAAACTAATTACGACATATCTAAAAAAGAGGATGAACAAACAAATACGCCTAAAGATTCATCTAGCGGCTTTACGTTAGATATTAAAGATTATGCCATAGTAAATAGTGCTTTAACTTATTTAGATGAAGCCTCGAACACTGCTTTTTATATTACAGAATTAAATCATTCAGGAAAAGGCACTTTTTCAGGTGACGTTTCAGAGTTGGACACAGAAACAAGCGCCAGAGTCAGCTTAAAAGTTGATAGCACCGAATATTTAAGCAATAACGAGCTTAAACTAGATGCATTAATTGGTTTAGATTTAACCAATAACAAATATACCTTTAAAGAAAACAAAGCTTTAATCAATCAATTACCATTAGAATTTCAAGGTTATGTGCAGATGCTTGAAGATGGTCAGGAAGTTGATATAACCTTTGAAAACCCAGGTTCCGATTTTAAAGATTTCCTAGCAGTAATTCCTAAAACATATTCTAAAAGTTTGGACAATGTAGAAACCACGGGTAATTTTAAAATCAAAGGGTTTATTAAGGGTAAAATAACTGAAGAAACAATTCCCACTCTAGATATTAACATGGTTTCTAACGATGCTTCCTTTAAATATCCTGATTTACCAAAACGCGTGGAAAACATTTCAATAAATGCATCTATTAAAAATTCAACAGGTCTTGCAGATGACACTTATGTAGATCTTCAAACTTTGAATTTTAAAATTGATCAAGATGTTTTTAAATCGTCGGCTGTTATTAGAAATCTGACTTCAAACATCACAGTAAATGCGAATGTTGATGGAGTTATAAATCTTGCCAATTTAAGCCAAGCTTATCCTATAGATTTAGAAAATGATCTTACAGGTATTTTAATTGCTAAATTGGAGACTAATTTCGATATGGATGCCATTGAAACCAATGCTTACCAACGCATAAAAAGTAATGGGAATTTGAATATAAAAGGTTTCAAATTTGCTTCGGAAGACTTAGTGAATCCAATTGAAATTTCGGAAGCAACCATCACTTTTAATCCTACAACTGTAAATCTTAATAAATTTGATGCAACTACTGGGAAAAGTGATATAAAAGCCAATGGAACCATTAATAATTTACTTGGTTTTGTTTTTAGCGACAAAAAACTAGAAGGAGAATTCAATGTAAATTCCAACGCATTTTACGTGAGTGATTTTATGAAAGAAACTACTCCAAACACTTCAGAAAACAAAAACGCAACACCTACAGAAGCTTTTAAAATCCCAGCTTTCTTAGACTGTAAAATCAATGCAGACGCTAAAACAGTCTATTACGATAACCTAACTTTATCCAATGTTAAAGGGAATTTATATATAAAGGATGAAAAAGCGGTACTAAGAAATATGAGTTCTAATATTTTTAATGGGAAACTCTTGTTGGATGGTTATGTAGATACAGCTACAACTACCCCAACATTCATGATGAATTTAGACATGAATCAGTTTGATATTTCTCAAGCATTCAACGGTTTAGAACTCCTGCAAAGCTTAGCTCCAATTGCTAGCGCCCTTCAAGGAAAGTTAAATAGTATTATTTCACTTTCTGGAAATTTAGATGACAGTTTCACACCAGATTTAAACAGTATTAGCGGTAATGCTTTTGCCGAATTACAAACTACAGAAATTAAGCCTAAAAATGAAGCACTTATAAGTGCTTTAGACAACGCACTTAGTTTTGTCGATTTTAGCAAATTAGATTTAAAAGACTTAAAAACCAATCTAACTTTCGAAAATGGGATGGTAAACATCAAGCCTTTTAATGTTAGCTATAAAGATATTGGGATTACCATAGACGGTTCTCATAGCTTTACTAACAACATGAATTACAACGCCGTATTCCAAGTTCCAGCAAAATATTTAGGAAGTGATATTAATCGATTAATTGGAAAAATAGATGAACAAGCCGTGAATAACTTATCCATTCCAGTTTCTGCCAATATTACAGGAACTTTTAATAAACCCGTTGTAAAAACAGATTTAACTAGTGGTGTTACAAGCTTGACCAAACAGCTTATAGAAATTGAAAAACAGAAACTATTAAATCAGGGTAAAGATCAATTATTACAATTAATTGGAGGTGTTGCCAATACCCAAAATCCTACTACTCCAAAGGATTCTACTAGTACAACCAACCCAATTTCCGATCCAATAAAGAATGTTTTAGATGGAATTATTAATAGCGGTTCAACCAAGCCGAAAGATTCAATAACGACAACAAAACCAAAATCGATTAAAGATCTATTAAACGAATCTTTGAACAAAAAACCTAAAAAGACAGATTCCATTAATTAATGTAAATCCTAATTATATGTTAACTTTTACTGATTATCAGGAATTTAGTTTATAATTTTTTAAAAGAAATGCTCTTTTACTTGGATTTGTCAGCTAAAAGGTTACATTGATAGATTCACACTAATACAGCAATCTGAATGAGGCAATTAAAAATTACAAAGCAAGTTACAAATAGAGAATCTAAGTCTTTAGATAAATATTTGCAAGACATTAGTAAACTCCCTTTAATTACAGCCGATGAAGAAGTTGAATTGGCACAACGTATTCGAGAAGGAGACCAACTTGCTTTAGATAAATTAACTACCTCTAACTTACGTTTTGTAGTATCTGTTGCAAAACAGTACCAAAATCAAGGGTTAACATTACCGGATTTAATTAATGAAGGAAATGCAGGATTGGTTAAAGCTGCCAAACGTTTTGATGAAACCAGAGGTTTTAAATTTATCTCGTATGCTGTTTGGTGGATAAGACAAGCCATTTTACAAGCTCTAGCAGAACAATCTAGAATTGTACGTTTGCCTTTAAATAAAATTGGTTCTATTAACAAAATCAATAAAGCTTATTCTTATTTAGAACAAGCGCATCAGCGACCTCCAAGTCCTGAAGAAATTGCAAACGAGTTAGAAATGACCGTTAGTGACGTAAAACAGTCCTTAAAAAATTCTGGACGTCACTTATCCATGGATGCTCCTTTAAAAGAAGGTGAAGATTCTAGCTTATACGATGTTGTTAAATCTGGTGAGTCACCAAATCCAGATAGAGAACTGATGAGTGATTCGTTAAACTTAGAAGTCAATCGTGCTTTAAACACCCTGTCTCAAAGAGAAGCAGATGTGATTAGACTTTACTACGGAATTAGTAACGAACAACCTATGAGTCTTGAAGAAATTGGTGAAACCTTTGGTTTGACTAGAGAACGTGTAAGACAAATAAAAGAAAAAGGTATCCGAAGATTAAGACATACCTCAAAAAACAAAATACTTAAAACATATTTAGGTTAGGCCTATATTAAGGTTTAACTTTACCCCCTTATAAGAAACACATGATAAAGATTGAAATTAAAGAAGGAGAGAAAATTGATAGAGCTCTAAAACGCTACAAAAAGAAACACAGAAATGTGAAAATAATGCAGAATATTAGAGAAAATCAGTTTTTCACTAAACCTTCAGTGAAAAAAAGAAGACAATTACAAAAAGCTTCATATATTCAAAACTTAAGAGATCAAGAGGATATTTAGAAAATATGCTTTCTTTTAAAGTATATCATTCTAAAATAAAACCTTCAGAAGAAGAAAAACAAGACATTGTAATTTTTTTACATACACATTTACAGGAATTTAGTGATACCAAAGAAGATATTACTAAATGCTTGGATTATGCAGTAAAAAACAATGTTACTTCCTTTGGAGGTTTTGTATTGGTTATCAAAGAACACGATATGCTTCAAGGGATAACCATTATCAATAAAACGGGCATGAACGGTTATATTCCAGAAAATATTTTGGTATATATTGCTGTGCATGAAAATGCCCGAGGGAAAGGTATTGGGAAAAAACTCCTTTTAGAAGCTATTTCTTTGGCCGAAGGCGATATTGCCTTGCATGTAGAACCTAGCAATCCAGCTATAAAACTATATGAAAGCTTAGGATTTTCTAATAAATATCTAGAAATGCGACTGAATAAAAGTTGATTTCTACTATATAGAAATAGTCACCACCAAACCTTCATTACTCCGCACATTAAAAACGGTGTCATCTTCAAAAATCAGGTATTGCCCTTTTATTCCTGCTAATTTTCCAGTGTAGTTGGGTGTTTTTCCTAAATTCAAACTTTTAGGTTTTGTTGGATAATGCAAAACTGGAAAATGGATATTCGTTTCAGAATTTGAAGCCAGATAATAGTCCTTAGCCTCGTCTGGAATGTATTGCTTTAACTTGTCTCTCCAAATCACTAAATCTTCGTCTGCTATCTCATTTTTCAACATAGTTCGCCAATTTGTTTTATCAGCTACGTAATCTTTTAAAGCTATTTCGGTAATACCAGCCAAATATCTGTTTGGTACTTCAACAATTTCAATGGCTTCATGAGCTCCTTGATCTATCCAACGCGTTGGCACCTGACTTTTTCTGGTCACTCCAACCTTTACATTACTAGAATTAGCTAAATACACAATATGTGGTTGCAATTGCACATGTTTTTCATATTCCAAATCTCTGTCTTCTTGGTCTAAATGCGCTGTACTTAATTCTGGTCTTATAATCCAATCTGCTGCTTGTGGAATTTCAAAAAAACAACTCTTACAAAACCCTTGTCTGTAAATAGGTTTATTCAAACTACAATTTAAACATTGGTATTTTACAAACTGAATGTTTATTGTCTTTCCCAGTAACTGATTCATATTAATGAAATCTGTTTCAAATATTAAATAATATTGAACGGGATCAGAAAATTCTGTTTTCATTTTTGTTAAAACACCTTGGTAAGTCATAAAAAAAAGTCTTATTTTTATTTTCTTAAATATAATGCAAATATGCCAATTCCTATAGTAAATTCTATTGCTTCCTGGTTTTTAAAAAAACGATTCCATCAAATTGATTTGTTTTTAAAGTATCCTAATGAAGTACAGCAGGAATTACTTTTACAACTTATCAATAAGGCAAAAGACACGGAAATTGGTAAACAATATGGTTTTGAATCTATTACAGATTATAAAACATTTGCTGATCGCGTTCCCGTCTCAACCTACGAAGAATGCCAAGAAAACATTGAACGTTCAAGAAAAGGAGTGAATAATATTTTTTGGCCTCAGCCTATTAAATGGTTTGCAAAATCTAGTGGCACAACCAATGCAAAAAGTAAATTTATTCCTGTAAGCGAAGACTCTCTTGAAGATTGTCATTACGCAGCTAGTAAAGATTTGCTTTGCATGTATTTGAACAATAATGAAAATTCGCAATTATTTACAGGTAAAAGTTTACGACTTGGAGGTAGTAAAGAACTTTACAAAGAGAATGGGACAACCTTTGGCGACCTTTCCGCAATTTTAATAGATAACATGCCTTTTTGGGCAGAATTTAGTAGTACTCCTAGTAATAAAGTCTCTTTAATGAGCAATTGGGAAGAAAAAATGCAGGCTATTGTAGACGAAACTATTCAAGAAAATGTGACTAGTTTGGCTGGGGTTCCATCTTGGATGTTGGTTCTACTAAACAATGTTTTAGAAACCACAGGAAAAAATAGTTTACTTGATATTTGGCCTAACTTAGAAGTATATTTTCATGGAGGCGTAAGTTTTCTTCCTTATAAAGAGCAATACAAAAATATTCTACCAAAGAAAGATTTTAGATATTATGAAATCTACAATGCTTCTGAAGGCTTTTTCGCCATCCAAGACCAAAACAATTCTAGCGAATTACTTCTTATGTTAGATTATGGTATTTTTTATGAGTTTATTTCCATGGAAACCTATGGCACTAAAAATGAAAAAATTATTCCACTTAGCGAAGTAGAAATGAACGTAAACTACGCTGTTATTATTACTACCAATGCAGGACTCTGGCGCTACAAAATTGGCGACACCGTTAGATTTACATCCATAAGTCCTTACAGAATTAAAGTCTCAGGAAGAACGAAACACCATATAAATGCTTTTGGAGAAGAGTTAATTATCGAAAACGCAGAAGATGCTTTAAAAAAAGTATGCAAAAAAACCAAAGCTGAAATAGTGGAATATACCGCTGCCCCTATTTTTATGCAAGGCAAGGAAAAAGGAGCTCATGAGTGGTTGATAGAGTTCAAAACACCTCCCGCAGACATCCATTATTTTAATGAGCTGTTTGATAATGCCTTAAAAGCCTTGAATTCTGATTACGAAGCCAAGCGATACAACAACATGACACTTAATAAACCAACCATTCATATTGCAAGAGAACAACTGTTCTACGACTGGCTGAAGCAAAACAATAAACTTGGAGGACAACACAAAGTACCAAGACTCTCTAATACTCGTGATTATTTAGATGCCTTATTGGATCTGAACAAATAGGAAACCTTTAAACGAGGAAAATTGAAAAAAATATTTTTACAACGACTATTTTTTGTCCTTCATCTAAAAATGGAGTCAGTCATTTTTTTCTTACAAACAAAATGCTAAATTTACCATGCTATTAATCTTAAACGATATCAATTTGGCATTTTATCAACCAATTAAATACCAAATTGCTGTCGTTTTTTTAGAACAAATTTTCTTATAGTTTTAGGAATATTTCAAAATATAGTGTCAAATTATTAATTAAAATCCATACCCTACATAAAATCCCACTCGAACCAGATACCTATCTAGAGAGTGGGTTTTTATTTTTACGTGCTTTTTTTAAATAACCTTATTGCTGTTCCTTTAATATATTTATAAAATCGTCTGGATGAGGCACGTAAGTAAGACGTTTATCATCCATAAACCCTTCCATAATACCTGGATTGCCAGACACCAATAAGGGAATACCTGCTTGTGTTATAATAGTGTCCAACTTGAGTTTTAATGATTCATGAGTTGGTGTAATAAACATTGATAACATTACTTTAGGCTGAACAAGTTCAACAACCTGCTTGATATTTTCAGTAGGCACATTCTGCCCTAGATAATATACTTTCCATCCCATTTTTCTCGCAACAAAATAGGCGAGTAACAACCCTATTTCATGATGTTCGCTTTCTGTTAAGAACATTAAAATAATTGGAGCATTTTTATCGGCATTGGGTAATTGATCGATGGCTGAAAACATTTTTTTCTTAATCAAATTAGAAACAAAATGCTCTTGAGCAGGCATGACCTTATTAATGCCCCAAAGCACACCAATCTGATTTAAAAAAGGATATATTAATTGGGTAGTTGTATGTAATAGTCCCTTTTTTTTAATCTGAGCATTTAATACATTGTTAAAAGCAACTTCGTCCATTTCAAGTGTACTCACGACTAGGGAGCTAATGTCATCCTCTTGTTTACCAAGGATTAATTTGGTGGCAACAACACTGTTGATATCTTCTTCCGACATTTTATCAATCTTAGAAATCCGATACCCATTTCGGGTAAGAATACTAATATTCATCAATTTTTTCAATTGAGTATCTGTATAATACCTAATGTTTGTTTCGGTTCTTGATGGTGCTAAGAAACTATATCTGGTTTCCCATTTACGTAATGTATGTGCTTTAACACCTGTTAACGCAACAATTTGCGCCATAGAATATGTACTCATGTCTAATGTTTTACCAGACAAAGTTAAACAAAAAATATTGTTAAACGACAAAACTCAAAAATGTTTTGTCTAACTTTTTTACTTTTTACTTGGACAGTATTAAAATTTATTACTATATTTGTCCAAGTTATAATTAAAATACTTAGACAAAATGAAAACAAAACTTTTTTACCTCGTATTATTTAGCCTATCTATATTTATTACTTCTTGTAGTAATGACGATGATAGCACGCTGCCTACTCCAACAACTCCACAACAGGAAAATATTGTTGAGATAGCGTTAGGAACTCCAGAATTAAGCTCTTTGGTTGCCGCTTTATCTAGAGCAGAAGGAGATTTAGTAAACGTATTAAGTGGTAACGGACCATTTACAGTACTTGCTCCAACAAACGCAGCCTTTGCTACGTTTCTTTCAGACAACGGTTTTAGCTCTTTAGAGCAAGTACCGACCGATGTTTTATCTCAAATTCTGTTAAATCATGTAATTATGGCCGATGTTAAGGCTAGCGATTTAATATCTTCAGGTTCTGGATATGCTTCAGGTAGCGCCACAGGTGCAGGCGATCAAAATATCAGTATCTTTTTTGATACCATGAATGGTGTTATGTTTAACGGCGTAGCCTCTGTAACAACAGCAGATGTAGATGCATCTAACGGAACTATTCATATAATAAATGCCGTATTAGGTTTACCAGATGTTGTGGATCATGCACTTGCAAATCCATCTTTTTCAAGTTTAGTTGCTGCTTTAGGAGCTGCAGACGGGAATTTGGTAAATGTTCTTCAAGGAACTGGACCTTTTACAATTCTAGCACCAGACAATAATGCATTTACTACATTTTTAGATGGAACTCCTTTAGGAAACGTTGATACTGCAGCACTTTCTCAAATACTATTAAATCACGTGATTATAGGGTCTTCAATTACTTCTAGTTACTTAGTTGATGCTGGTTCAGGATATACAAATACAGGAGCAACAGGAGCTGGCGGAAATGCTATGAGTTTATACTTTAATACAAGTAGTGGTGTTATGTTTAACGGATTTTCTACAGTGGCTCAAGCAGATGTTGTAGGAACCAATGGAATTATCCATGCAGTAGATACTGTTAT
This sequence comes from Xanthomarina arctica, assembly GCF_014638915.1. Classification (GTDB taxonomy): domain Bacteria; phylum Bacteroidota; class Bacteroidia; order Flavobacteriales; family Flavobacteriaceae; genus Xanthomarina; species Xanthomarina arctica. The sequence continues at coordinate 193,457 of NZ_BMFQ01000001.1, forward strand.
AGATATTCCAACAGTTGTAACCTTTGCTGTTGCAGATCCTAACTTCTCAACATTAGTAACAGCTTTAACAGATTTAACTCCGGCAACCGACTTTGTATCTATTTTATCTAGAACTCAAGGAGGTAATGGAGATGGCATTAACCCAGACTTTACGGTTTTCGCACCAACAAACGATGCATTCTCTGCATTAGGAACAGTACCTGCCGAAGGAGTTTTAACCCAAGTTTTATTACACCACGTTATTGCTGGGGCAAATGTAATTTCTGGCGATTTAAACAATCCAGGAAACACAACTGCTTCTACTTTAGAAGGAGATAATATAACCATTACACTTCCTGGAACAGGAGGGAATATTGCAAATATTACAGATGGTTCAGGAGCGACAGATATTGGAATAATAGCTGTAGATGTTCAAGCTGGAAATGGCGTGATCCATGTTATTAACAAAGTGATGATTCCAAATCTATAAAATAAATAAATCGTCTTTAAATTATTATGAAAAAGAATAGGCTATAGTTGGTTGGTTAGTAGTAAGCCGATAACTCTTATGGTTGTCGGTTTATTTTTTTAAAAAAGACAAATGAAAACAAAAAAAATTATCATTATTGGTTCAGGATTTTCTTCACTTTCAGCCTCTTGCTACTTAGCTAATCAAGGTTATGAAGTAACTGTTTTAGAGAAGAACAAAACTGTAGGAGGTAGAGCTAGACAATTAAAAAGAGATGGCTTCACGTTTGATATTGGTCCAACTTTTTATTGGATGCCAGATGTTTTTGAACGTTTTTTTAACGATTTCAATACCTCAGTCTCGGCGCACTATACCCTAAACAAACTTAATCCTGCTTATCAGATTTATTTTGGCAAAAAAGATTCAGTATCCATATCAGATAATTTTGAAGATATCAAGAATACCTTCGAGCGTATAGAAAAAGGAAGTGGTAAAAAGCTTCAAAAATTTATTAATAAGGCTCATAGGAATTATGATATTGCCATTAAAGATTTAGTTTACAAACCAGGAGAACATGTTTTTGAAATCATTAATCGTAAAACTTTCTTAAAACTTTATGAGTTCATTTTAACCATAAAAAATCAAGTTTCTGGTTATGTGAAAAACAAACAACTTCAAAAAATATTAGAATTTCCAGTGTTATTTCTGGGTGCAAAACCAAGTAACACACCTTCATTTTATAATTTCATGAATTATGCCGATTTCAAACTTGGCACTTGGCATCCGCAAGGAGGCATGTACGAAGTTGTAAAAGCCATGACTACTCTTGCCCAAAGTTTAGGTGTGAAAATTATTTCTGATAGTGAGGTTGAAAATATAGAAATCGAAAACAACACAGTAACAGGAGTGACTACAAAAACTAGTTTTTTTCCTTGTGATATTTTATTGAGTGGAGCGGATTATCATCATACAGAAACCTTATTACCACAAAAATTAAGACAATACTCAGAAGCTTATTGGGACAAGAAGGTATTTGCGCCTTCTGCCCTATTATTTTATGTTGGTTTTGATAAAAAACTAGAAAATGTATCTCATCATACCTTATTTTTTGATACCGATTTTGACGCTCATGCAAAAACCATTTACGACACCAAAGAATGGGCAGAAAAACCGTTGTTCTATGCTAGTTTTCCAAGTATCACAGATGCTTCAACCGCACCAAAAGGACAAGAAGCAGGTATTTTTTTAATTCCTATTGCACCAGATGTTGAAGATACACCAGAAATTAGAGAACATTATTTCAAGCAGTTAATTGATAGAGTCGAAGATATAACCGGTGAAACTTTAAAAGAGCACATTCTATTTAAAGAATCCTATTGTGTAAATAATTTTAAAGACGATTACCATTCCTATAAAGGCAATGCTTACGGTTTGGCAAATACACTCACACAAACCCATGTGCTTAGGCCAAAATTAAAAAGTAAAAAAGTAGATAATCTGTATTTCTGTGGCCAACTGACAGTTCCCGGACCAGGAGTTCCACCTTCCTTAATTTCAGGAAAAATTGTGAGTGATTTAATATTAAAATATCATTAAAATGAAACAACTTTTCGATACTTCCAGCCTAAAGTGTAGCAAAATTGTTACAAATACGTATAGTACGTCGTTTTCTTTAGGCATTAAATTATTTGCACCTTCAGTACGTCCACATATCTATGCCATTTATGGGTTTGTACGTTATGCAGATGAAATTGTAGATTCTTTTGAAGGATATAATCAGAAAGATTTATTTCAGGATTTTGTTGAAGACTATAAGAAATCTTTAGATAGAAAAATAAGTTTAAATCCCATAATTAATGCCTTTCAGGAAGTTGTTCATCATTACAAATTATATACATACGCTGATGATTTTCTAAAACGAATGGAAGCAGATTTATATGTTACAGATTACACAACCAAGGAAGCTTATGACAATTACATTTATGGTTCAGCAGATGTAGTTGGTTTGATGTGTTTACGTGTGTTTGTAAATAATGATGAAGAGAAATTCAACCAATTAAAAGATTCGGCAAAACATTTAGGTTCCGCTTTTCAAAAAGTAAATTTTTTAAGAGACATTAAGGATGATATAGAGTTATTAGGACGTTCCTATTTCCCTAATTTATCCCATAACACATTGAATAACGGCAACAAAAAAGAGATTATAGCAGATATTGACCGAGATTTAGAAATAGCTTACAAAGGGATTATCCAGCTACCTTTAGAAAGTAAATTGGGTGTTTATATTGCTTACAGATATTATTTAAAATTGCTTAAGAAACTAAAAAAGGCAGATTCTGAAAAAATACTAAGTGGCCGTATCCGGATTTCTAATGCGTTGAAAGTTTTTATTCTTACTAAGTCGTATATCAGATATAAGTTAAACTTTTTTTAATCTAAAATCAGTAACTTTCATTATGAACATTCTATTATACATTTTAATAACCCTTGCTACTTTTTCACTAATGGAATTAGTAACATGGCTCACGCATAAATATGTGATGCATGGATTTTTATGGATTTTACATGCAGACCATCATCAACCTAAATACCCACATGTGTTTGAAAAAAATGATACTTTTTTTATCATTTTTGCCACTCCAAGTATCCTCTTATTCTATTTTGGAGCCATTCCAGAATTAAACTTTATGTTTTTTATTGGTTTGGGGATTTTCTTCTATGGTTTAACCTATTTTTTAATTCATGATGTGTTAATTCATCAGCGCTTTAAATGGTTTAAAAACACGAAGAATAAATTTCTTATCGGTTTACGAAAAGCTCATAAAGTGCATCATAAACATTTAGGCAAGGAAAAAGGCGAATGTTTTGGAATGTTATTTGTTCCAGAGAAATATCATAATAAATAACTCATGGAAGTCTACACCTATTTATTGGTAAATTTAGCTTGTGTTTTCGTGCCTTTTATAGCTAGCTTTTATCCGAAACACGCGTTTTATAAAGATTGTAAACCATTTTTCAAAGCCAATCTTATTGTAACTTTATTATTCGTGATTTGGGATTCTATATTTACAGGAATTGGTGTTTGGGGTTTTAATGAAACCTATTTGACAGGTATTAAAATAGGTAATTTACCAATTGAAGAGGTTTTATTTTTTATCTGTATTCCTTACGCCTGTGTGTTTAGCTATTTTGCCTTTCAGTATTTTTTTAAACCGAATATATTACAGAGGTCTCAAACTTTTATCTCTTATATTCTTATTGCGGTTTTGCTAATTGTAGCCATTTTCAATTACAACAAATTATACACAGCTGTCACTTTTTTCGCCACCAGTTTTTATTTGATATTTCTAGTCTATAAAAAGACAGATTTATCCTTGCATTACCTCAGCTATTTTTTTGTATTGCCTTTCTTCTTTTTAAGCAATGGTGTATTAACCGGGAGTTTTTTGGTAGAACCTATTGTTTGGTACAACGATGCTGAAAATTTAGGAATCAGATTATTTAACATCCCAATTGAAGATTCTGTTTATGGGTTATTAATGATTTTTATGAATATTGAATTGTATAACTATTTTAAGCGAAAGGTGTAAAAACTCAAAACGATAAGGTATAAATATTATTGTTTGGAAAGCCTTCATCAAATCTATCCTTCTGATATTCAAAATTATGTTTTTCCAACAAAGAGATCGAACCTTTATTATACTTACTAGTAAAAGCCTCGACTGTCTTTAATTGAAGTTTTTGAAATCCAACATCTAAAACCACCTCTAAGGCCTCACTCATAATTCCCTTATTATGAAAATCTGGTAATAAATCATAGCCAACTTCAGCTATTTTTCTGTCTTTGCTAAAATTCCATAAACAAATGGAACCCACTTTTTTTGATTCTGAACTCAGCTTAATTATCCATGTAACTGATTCTTGATTGTCCAATAACCCTAAGACTTTTTTTAGCTGTGTTTCTGCTTGTTCATGTTTTTTAAATGGCTCTCTATCTATATACTTTTGCACTTCAGCATTGGAGCGTAAGTCATATATAATATTTGCATCTTCTTCACTTATTAAACTCAATGTTAATCTTTGAGTTTGTAATTCCTTAATGTTTTTAAAAATCATACATCAATTTAAATAAAAAAGCCATCTGTAAACAAATCTACAGATGGCTTTCTACGTTTATAATATTGATATTAAGAAACAGCTTTCAATTTCTTAATAGTTGTTTTAGATAATTTTTCTTCAGCATAGGCCTTAGTTACCTTAATTTCCTTTTCATCAGTACTAGGTAATTCGAACATGGCATCGGTTAGAATTTCTTCGCATAACGAACGTAATCCACGTGCTCCAAGTTTGTATTCTATAGCTTTTCCAACAATAAAATCTAATGCACCATCTGTAATTGTGAATTCTATTTCATCCATTTCAAACAACTTTTTATATTGTTTGATAATGGCATTTTTAGGTTCCGTTAAAATGGCTCTTAAAGTTTCAGCATCTAATGGGTCCATGTAAGTTAATACTGGAAGACGTCCAATTATTTCAGGAATCAGGCCAAAATCTTTTAAATCTTTTGGAATAATGTACTGCAATAAATTATTTTGGTCTACTTTTTCTTCAGACATAGAAGCACTATAACCAACGGCTTGCATGTTTAAACGTTTTGAAATTACTTTTTCAATGCCATCGAAAGCTCCACCAGCAATAAATAAAATATTTTCGGTGTTGACTTCAATAAACTTCTGGTCTGGATGCTTACGACCTCCTTTTGGTGGTACGTTAACAACGGTTCCTTCTAATAATTTCAATAAGGCTTGTTGTACGCCTTCCCCAGAAACATCTCTAGTTATGGAAGGGTTATCGCTTTTACGAGCAATTTTATCTATTTCATCAATAAATACGATGCCTTTTTCAGCTTTGTCTAAATTGTAATCTGCTGCTTGTAACAAACGCGTTAAAATACTTTCTACATCTTCACCTACATAACCCGCTTCTGTTAAAACCGTAGCATCTACAATAGCTAAAGGTACATTCAGCATTTTAGAAATGGTTTTTGCCATTAAGGTTTTACCTGTTCCTGTTTGTCCAACCATGATGATATTTGATTTTTGAATTTCAATATCGTCATCACTTGCTGGTTGTAAAAGTCTTTTGTAGTGGTTGTAAACTGCCACAGACATCACTTTTTTAGTCATTTCTTGACCAATAATATATTCGTCTAAAAATGTTTTTATTTGTTTTGGTTTACGCAACATGAGTTCAGCAGAAAGCTCGCTTTTATCTCCTTGTTTAGATTCCTCTAAAACAATTCCATGAGCTTGCTCAATACATTTATCACAAATGTGCGCATCTAATCCTGCAATTAATAAATTTGTTTCTGGCTTTTTCCTACCACAAAACGAACATTCTAAATCTTCCTTTGCCATTACTAAATAAATTCCAAGTTAAAAATTCCGAATTCCAAGTTTTCCTTAGAGAGGAATCATTTTTATAGTTTTAATATCAATGAGTTTTTAGCTACGCACTAAAATTTCATCAATCATTCCGTATTCTTTAGCTTTATCGGCTTTCATCCAATAATCTCTATCACTATCTGAATACACTTTGTCGTAATCTTGTCCAGAATGCTTACTAATAATTTTGTAAAGCTCTTCTTTTAAGATTAAAATTTCTCTGGCCGTAATTTCTATATCACTTGCTTGTCCTTGAGCGCCACCTAATGGTTGGTGAATCATAACACGAGAGTGAGTTAAACCACTACGTTTTCCTTTTGCCCCAGCACATAATAAAACAGCTCCCATAGAAGCAGCCATTCCTGTACAAATTGTTGCAACATCTGGTTTGATAAACTGCATGGTATCGTAAATACCAAGTCCTGCATAAACAGAACCACCTGGAGAGTTAATATATATTTGAATGTCTTTAGAAGAGTCTGTACTTTCTAAAAACAATAATTGTGCTTGAATAATATTAGCGACCTGGTCGTTAATTCCTGTTCCCAAGAAAATAATACGATCCATCATTAAACGAGAAAACACATCGAAGATGGCAATATTCATTTGACGTTCTTCAATAATATTTGGCGTTAAGTTATTTGGATACATACTTCCAATAATTTGGTTGTAGTACGTACTGCTTATTCCTTGATCTTTTATAGCGAATTTTTCAAATTCTTTTCCGTAATCCATAAATTTTATAATTGTTTTCTTAAAGTTAGATCCTGACCTTCGTCAGGATGAGTTCAATTAACTATTTAAAGAAATAGTTTTCACTCAATTAAAAAGGCGTTAAAATTATAAATTTCAACGCCTAAATATAAGGATTTATTCTTTAAACTTTGTTAACACTTACATAAGGTCTGTGTTAGATTAAATAATTTATTTTGACGTCTTATTTGTCTCCATAAACTTCTTTAACAAACTCTTCGTAAGTAAGTTCCTTAGTTTTAAGGTTTGCTTTTTCTTTATAAAGGTCTAATAATTTCTGACTGATAATTTGTTCTGAAATTCTACGAGCTTCATCTTGGTTAGACAACACACGAGCTGCAATATCTTCCAATTCTTTATCTGTAGGATTCATTTGACCAAACTGAGCCATTTGAGCTTTAATCATTTGCTTAGCATGATCTTTAATATCATCCATAGTTACTTTGACGTTATTCTCAGTAATTAATTTCCCTTCAATTAATTGGTAACGTAAGCTTTTTTCAGATTTTTCATATTCATCTTTAGCTTCATCTTCACTTAATTGATTTTCACCTGAAGTTTGCATCCATTTTGTAAGGAATGCCGCAGGTAAATCGAATTTTGTATTTTCAACAAGATATTCAGTAACATCGTTTAATAGTTTCTGATCTGCTTGTTGCTTGAATTGCTTTGCAGCATCTTCTTTTATTTTATCTTTTAATTCTGAAACAGATTTTACAGCATCTTTTCCAAATAATTTGTCGAATAACTCTTGGTCTAAATCTGCTAATTCGCGTCCATTTATTTCGGTAACTGTAAAAGTTACTTCAATATCTAATCCGTGAATAGCATCATGATCTAATTTTAATGCATGCATTAATTCGTGATCATCGTTATAAAGTCCTTTTGTTTTTAAAGTAATAACATCGCCAACTTTAGCTCCAACAAATTTCTTTTCGGTAGCTTTTCCTTTAAATTTATCTAAAGTTAAAGTGACTGTGTTTTCAATCTCTTTTTCTTCATTTTGAAAAACACCTGTTATCTCACTGTCTTTAGCTATTTCAGTTTGAGGAGTTAATTTCCCGTATTGCTTTTGAATGTTTGTTACTTGCTCTTTAATCATCGCTTCTCCAGCAACAATATTGTAGCTAGTTATCGCTTTTTTGCTTTTTAGATCAACGTTGAATTCTGGTGATAGACCAAGTTCAAATTCAAAAGATAATTTTTCTGAATCCCAATCTAAATCGTCTTGAGGCTTTGGAATTGGATGTCCAAGAACATCTAATTTTTCTTCAGTTAAATATTTATTTAAAGCTTCTTGTAATAATTTGTTTACTTCATCAACTAAAACAGCTTTACCATATTGTTTTTTTACCATTCCCATTGGGACATGACCTTTTCTAAAACCTGGTATGTTAGCCGTTTTTCTGTAGTCTAATAAGATTTTTTCAACTTTATCGTTATAATCGTCTTTAGCGATATCTACTTTTACTACAGCATTTAATGCATCGATATTTTCTCTTGTAATATTCATTGTATTATGACATAAAAATTGGGTTGCAAAAATACATATTTTTTTACAACCCAACAAAGATTTTAACGTATTGTATGTCAGCCTATTTTACATCTTCTTTTAATAAAGAAAATAAGATAGATTGAAGCACAGATAGTAACAAGCTAAATAGCAAGGCTATCCAAAAACCACTAACCATAAAACCATCTATAAAACTGTTAGCCATTAATATAATCAAGGCATTGATAACAAGTAAAAATAGGCCCAATGTTACCACAGTAATTGGCAAAGTTAAAATGACCAAAATAGGCTTGATAAAAATATTAAGTAAGCCTAATACGATAGCCACAATAATGGCAGATCCAAAACCAGAGACTTCAACTCCTGGTAAGATGTAAGCTAGAATAACAACTGCCACTGCAGTCAATAAAAGGCGAATAATTAAGTTCATAATTTTGTTTTAGTTAGATTTAAAGATAGTAAACTAGGATATATTACCCTAAAAAATTCATGACTTCGTCAAAAAAGGCTTTCGGGTTTTCAGCATGTAACCAATGTCCAGCTTTTGGAATGGTTATAATTTTTGAATTTGGAAAATGGTTTTTAATAATGGATTCATCTTGTAATCCAATATATTCAGATTTATCTCCACGAAGAAAAAGCGTCTCTCCTTTATATTGCGCATGAATTGGTAATGCTTCGCCTATTTCATCGATATTTTCATTTAACACTTCTAGATTTATTCTTAAAGCCAATTCTTTAGCATCATTCCAATAGAGATTTTTTAATAAAAATTGGCGTGTCCCAAAATCTGAAACATATTTCGCCAATTGATCGTCTGCATCTCCTCTACTTTCCATGTTATTAAAATCCAGACTGCTTAAGCCTTCTAAAATGGCATCATGATGGGTTGGATAAAATCTTGGTGAAATATCGGCAATTAGGAGTTTCGAAACTAGTTCTGGGTACGTTGTAGAGAAAAGCATCGCAGTTTTCCCACCCATAGAGTGGCCAAGAAGCACAATGTCTTTTAACTGATGCGTGTCGCAATAGTTTTTTAAATCTTCAACTAAAACCTCATAGTTAAAATTGTCACTATGAAAACTTCTTCCGTGGTTACGTTGATCTATTAAATGTACCTGATAATTTTGTTTACTAAACTTTGCGCCAAGGGTTTTCCAATTATCACTCATGCCTAAAAAGCCATGAAGAATGACAAAGGGTTTTCCTTCACCTAGAATATTTGAATATAGTTCTTCCAATGGTTTGTATGTTTGTTTTTTTTGGTGGCTAAGCGTAGTCGAAGCCACATTAAAATCTTAAACATGACTTCGATTACTCTCAGTCATCAATATACTACTGCAATTTCTGTAAATACATTTGAATAACGTTTTCAACTCCTAAATATAAACTTTCTGAAATTAACGCATGACCAATAGACACTTCCAAGAGACCCGGAATATGCTCTTTAAAAAATTTAATGTTTTCTAAAGACAAATCGTGGCCTGCATTAACACCTAAACCTAAAGCATTTGCTAATTCAGCACAAGCCGTATATGGTTTGATAGCGGCTTTATTACCTAAGCCATATTCATGAGCAAAAGCTTCAGTATACAATTCAATTCTATCTGCTCCAGTAGCTTTAGCACCTTCAATTTGTTTTAAATCTGGATCGATAAAAATAGAGGTTCTAATCCCATGATCTTTAAATTCTTTAATAACGTCTATTAAAAAATGTTTATGTTTTATAGTGTCCCAACCAGCATTACTAGTAATAGCATGTTCGGCATCTGGAACTAAAGTTACCTGAGTTGGTTTTAATTCTAAAACCATTTTTAAAAATTTATCGACCGGATTTCCTTCAATATTATATTCTGTATATACTTCAGATTTTAAATCGTAAGCATCTTGATATCTTATATGTCTTTCGTCTGGTCTTGGATGAATGGTGACTCCTTCTGCTCCAAAAGCTTGGACATCTCTAGCAAATTGAACCACATTTGGCATATTGCCTCCTCTAGAATTTCTTAAAGTAGCAATCTTATTTATATTAACACTTAATTTTGTCATGACTTCAATTTTAATCCTACAAAAATACAAAGTCATTCAAGGTTATTGTAGTAATTTTTAATTAATTTGCAGTAACTTTAATAGACGCAATGAATATTTCAGAATACATAATAAACGATATTAAACCTCTTCAGAATGATGATAAAATTAGCGACTTGCAATTGCTGTTTAATCAACTTACCTATTCTCATATTCCAATAAAAAACAAAGAAGGTGTTTATTTAGGTTGCATGTCTGAAACTGATGCACATTGTTTTAGCAGTAATAAGCCTATTTCAGATTACAGCCATGCCATAGAAGGTTTTTTTGTTAGACAACAAACCATTTGGTTGGATGTGCTGGAAGCATTTGCTCAAAATTCAACGAATATTATGCCTGTTTTAAATGAAAATAACATTTATTTAGGCTATTATGAATTGAATGATGTAATTAGTCTTTTTAATGAAACTCCTTTCTTTGCTGAGGCTGGAAACATTTTAATTGTTGAAAAAAGCTTAAATGATTATTCTTTTAGTGAACTTAGCCAGATTGTAGAATCCAACGACGGCAAATTATTAGGTGCTTTTATTTCGAAAATTGAAAATGGCCTAGTCCAAGTGACTCTTAAAATTGGCAACACAGGATTAAACGATATCATGCAAACGTTTAGACGTTACAGTTACAACGTTGTTTCTGGACATGAAGAAGATAGTTATCTCGAAAATTTAAAAGACAGATCGGATTATTTAAATAAATATTTAAACATTTAATATGAAAATTGCAATTTCCGGTCAATTCTATCATAAAAACGCTGAAGAAGCGGTAGAGATTCTATTAGATTATCTTTACGAAAAGAACATTAATGTTTATATAGAAGAAACCTTTTTCGATATTATAAACCACAATTTAACCAACCATACAAACTACGATAAGTTTAAAACCTTTAAGGCTTTAGACAAAAGTTTCGACTTACTTATTAGTATTGGTGGAGATGGAACCATTTTAAGAACTATTACTCTAGTTAAAGATTTAGACATTCCAATAGTTGGAATAAATACTGGGAGACTAGGATTCCTTGCAACCATCCAAAATGAAAATATTACAAGCGCTATAGACGATATCTTATCTGGGAATTACAAAATATCGGAACGTAGTTTAGTTTCTGTAAAAACGTTCCCAGAACACAAAGATTTTAAAGACTTAAATTTTGCATTAAATGAAATTACCGTTAGCAGAAAAAACACAACATCTATGATAACGGTAGAAACGAAACTAAACGGAGAGTATTTAACCTCTTATTGGAGTGATGGTTTAATTGTTTCAACACCTACAGGTTCTACAGGGTACTCCTTAAGTTGTGGCGGACCAGTTATTACACCAGACACAAATAGTTTAGTATTAACACCTATTGCACCTCATAATTTAAGTGCGAGACCATTAATTATAACAGATTCTACTGAAATAGAACTCAAAGTACACGGAAGAGAAGAAAACTTTTTAATCTCTTTAGACTCCAGGATAGCAACTTTAAGCAATGACACGATTGTTACCATAAAAAAAGCCCCATTCAAAGTAAAAATGATTGAATTATTAAACGAAAGCTTTTTAGATACACTTCGAAAAAAACTTCTTTGGGGTGAAGACAGACGTAATTAGACAATAATTTGCATGAAAAGCAGTTTTATTCCTATAACAATTTGATTCAAATTATTATAGGCTAATCTTATTTATTATATTTGCAAACTTTTGAACATTTATGAGGTATTTAACCACAATATTTTTATTCATTTTAACTTTTCAATTAAGCCAAGCGCAAACCCATGAACTTGGGGTTTTTGTTGGTGGCAGTAATTTTATTGGAGATGTTGGGGCTACCACTTACATTTCACCAAACCAAATTGCTTTTGGTGGGGTTTATAAATGGAATAGAAGTCCAAGGCACTCGTTTAGACTTTCTTTATTATATACCGATTTGGAAATTAACGATCTAAAATCTGACGATCCGAAAAGACAGCAAAGAGGTTATCAACTTACCAACGACTTGGTAGAAGCATCTTTGGGAATTGAATTTAATTTTTTAGATTTCGATTTGCATGATGGAACAAAAAAAGCAACACCTTATTTATATAGTGGTATATCGGTAGCCCACTACGATAATTTTTATTTTACTCAAAATGGACAACTTACCTCAGAAGGCACAAGCAGTTTTGCTTTTGGCATTCCAATGGTTTTAGGATTTAAGTACCGTTTTATGGGGAATTTTATTATTGCTGCCGAAATTGGAGCTAGATACACTTTTAGCGACGAAATTGATGGAAGCGCTCCAGATTATGACCATGATGCTAACACTGCTTTTGGAAATAAATACAACAACGACTGGTATATGATTACAGGAGTAACACTAACCTATACCTTTGGTAGAAAACCTTGCTATTGCGTTTTTTAAATGGATTTAAAATCAACTATAAATACAAGTAAATTACCTAAACACCTAGCTATTATAATGGATGGCAATGGACGTTGGGCGAAACAACAAGGCATGTTACGGGCTTTTGGTCATGAAAATGGCACCAAATCCGTAAGACATGTTGTAGAAGCGTCTGCAGAACTAGGTATTGAAAATTTAACACTTTACGCCTTTTCTACAGAAAACTGGAATAGACCCAAATTAGAGGTTCAAACACTCATGAAACTTTTAGTGTCTTCTTTAAAAAAAGAAATTAAAACGCTACAAGACAACAATATAAAACTTTTAGCCATTGGTAAACTAGATGAACTCCCTAAGAAGGCGCATAAAGAACTTTTTGAGGTAATTGAAAAAACCAAGAACAACAAACGTATGGTTTTAACTCTTGCATTAAGTTATGGCTCTAGAGAAGAATTAATAAATACAGTAAAAAAAATAAGCATTAAAGTTAAAAATAATATAATTTCGCCCGAAAATATTGATGAATCGGTTATTAATGAGCATCTTTACACGCAAAATTTACACGACGTAGATTTGCTTATCAGAACAAGTGGTGAACAACGAATAAGTAATTTCCTTTTATGGCAAATTGCTTATGCTGAATTGTATTTTACAGATGTACTTTGGCCAGATTTTACGAAGCAACATTTATATGCAGCAATTATTGAATATCAAAAAAGAGAACGACGGTTTGGGAAAACAAGTGAACAAATTAACTAATAAAGTACTATTGAAGACATACTTACTATTCATTTTTACATTGCTATTTTTTGTAAATTTTCAAGGATTACAAGCACAAGACACGAATGCTCAAAATGGCAAAAAATATACGGTTGGTGGCATTGATGTAATAGGAGAAACAAGTTTTAGCAAACAAACTATTGTAACTTATTCTGGTTTACGAGTAGGCGAAGAGGTGATTATTCCTGGCGATAAAATAAGTAATGCGATAAAAAAACTTTGGAATTCCAACCTTTTTAATAATATTGAAATATATATCAATAGAATTGAAGATAACGTCGTCTTTCTAGAAATTAGGCTAGATGATTTACCTGAACTTAACGAAGTTAAAATAAATGGTGTTAAAAAGTCCAAGGTAGAAAAACTTATTACTGAAAACACCTTAAATAAAGGTGTTAAAGTAACCGAGAACCTTATAACTACTACAAAAAACTACCTTATTAGCAAGTATAAAAAAGAAGGTTTTTATAATACCAAAGTTAATATCAATACCATAGAAGTTCAAGACACCATTCAAACATCTAAAAGTGTTATGAACATGGTTGTTAATATTGATAAAGGAAAAAAAGTAAAAGTAAAAGAGATTCATTTTAGTGGGAATACGGTTATCCCAGATAGCAAACTTAAAAAAGCTATGAAAAATACCAAGCAAAAAAGTATTACTCACGTTCTTAAACGTTCCAAGTTTATAGAAACCGATTTCAAAGCAGATTTAAAAAGCATTGTAGATAAATACAAAGAAAACGGGTATCGAGATGCACGTGTACTTTCTGATAGTGTTGTTGTTATAGATAGTAAAAATGTATCTGTCTATATTAATTTAGAAGTTGGAGAATTATATTCCTTTGGTAAAATTAGCTTCATTGGAAACACGGTTTATTCAGATGATGTTTTAAGAAGAATTTTAAGAATATATCCAGGTGAAACATATAATGGAACCCTACTGTCTAAAAGAATTGCAGACAACGAGAATCCTGATGCTTCAGATATTACCAACCTATATCAAAACAATGGTTATTTATTTTCTACCATTAATCCAGTAGAAATTAGTGCCGAAGGAAATATTATTGATTTGGAAATTAGAATTTCTGAAGGAAAACCTGTTTATTTTACAAATGTAACTGTAGTAGGAAATGACGTTACAAACGATCATGTTATTTACAGAGAATTACATACACGACCAGGCCAACTTTACAACAAATCGAATGTTATTAGAACCATTAGAGAGCTTAGTCAGTTAGGATTTTTCGATGCGGCACAAATTGCAACCAACTTTAACAATCCAAACCCCAACGAAGGAACTATTGATTTAGAATATGTTGTTGTAGAAACAGGATCTAGCCAGATAGAACTACAAGGTGGTTATGGTGGAGGTGGATTTATTGGTACCTTAGGATTATCTTTTAACAACTTTTCTTTAAGAAATCTTTTTAATATTAAAGAATACAAACCTGTACCAAGAGGAGATGGTCAACAATTGTCTTTACGATTACAAGCAAGTCAATTCTATCAAACATATAGCTTTTCATTTTCCGAACCATGGTTAGGAGGGGAAAAACCAGTTCAATTTTCAACATCTGTATCTCATACAAAACAATTTTTATATGATGCTCAAACAGGAAAAGCAGATAGAGACAAGGCCTTTACTATTACTGGACTATCTGTTGGATTAGCAAAGCGTTTAAATGAACCAGATAACTTTTTTACTTTATCTCAAGCTATTAGCTACCAACATTATAATTTAAAAGATTATAATACTGGCTTGTTTACTTTTGGAGATGGGTACTCAAACAATTTAGCTTATACTATTGGAATAAGTAGAAACAGTACATATAACGACCCTGTTTACCCTGTTGGTGGATCAAGTTTCAGCGCAAGTGCCAAAGTAACCTTACCTTATTCGTTATTTAATAATGTTGACTATTACGCATTAAAACACGATAGAGAAGATTTACAAGCTATCGTTGATGATCCAAATTATTCAAATTCACAAAGAGTAACAGCTGCTGAAGGAATTGCAGAAATAGATCAAGAACGTTTTAAGTGGTTAGAGTTTTATAAAATTCAATTTAAAGCAGAATGGTTTGCCGAAATTGTTAAAAAATTCGTTTTAAAACCAAGTGTTGAATTTGGTTTCTTAGGAGCATACAATCAAAATAGAGGAGATATTCCTTTCGAGCGCTTCTTTCTAGGAGGTGATGGCCTTGGGTCTTATAGTTTAGATGGTAGAGAAACTATTTCACTTCGTGGATATCCAAACCAATCTATTCAACCTTTAGATGAAAACGGCTACGCAACATCTGATGGTGGTACCATATATAATAAGTTTTCGTTGGAATTAAGATATCCAATTACCTTAAAAGCACAAGCAA
Source organism: Xanthomarina arctica (assembly GCF_014638915.1). Taxonomy (GTDB): domain Bacteria; phylum Bacteroidota; class Bacteroidia; order Flavobacteriales; family Flavobacteriaceae; genus Xanthomarina; species Xanthomarina arctica. The sequence goes on from NZ_BMFQ01000001.1 coordinate 209,226, forward strand.
AAATTTATGTTTTAGGATTCGTAGAAGGTGGTATTTCATACAATGCATTTAATGACTACAACCCTTATGACTTGAAACGATCTGCTGGTGCTGGACTACGTGTCTTCATGCCTGCATTTGGTTTATTAGGTATTGATTTAGGGTATGGATTCGATGCACTTCCTGGGCAAACACAACCAAATGGATGGGAAACACACTTTATAATTGGACAACAATTTTAATTTGGCACGATATTTTCTATAAACAATTTGCATATTTAAATTGAGAATTAAAATTTTTAAAGTTAAATTTCGTTAATTTTGAAAATAACAATTGGAAAACAAACAGACAATTTAAATAATTAGCTGTCGTTTTAGAATTTATAGAACCATCAATTATAAAATATGACACAAATGAAATTAAAAGTTCTTTTTTTACTGATAATAGTTTCTACAATAAGTATGTCTACTTATGCACAACGTGGTGTAAGAATCGGATATATTGATACCGAATACATTTTACAAAATGTACCAGAATATCAAGAAGCATCTGCGCAATTAGAAAATAAAGTTCAAAAATGGAAAATAGAAATTGAAACCCAATTAAGCCAGATTGAACAAAAACGCAAAGATTTAAGCAATGAAAAAGCGCTTCTAACAAAAGAGCTTATTGAAGAACGTGAGGAGGATATATCATTCGAGGAAAAAGATATTCTTGACTATCAGCAAAAACGTTTTGGTCCGAATGGTGATTTAATGATTCAAAAGAGACAATTAATTCAGCCTATTCAAGATCAAATATTTGCAGCGGTTCAAGATATGGCAGAAAAAAGGAAATACGATTTTGTTTTCGACAAATCTGCAGATGTTGTTATGTTATATTCGGCAGAAAGATTTGATTTTAGCGACGAAGTTATTAGAAGTATATCTAGAACCTCTAAACGTACTCAAGCTGAAACAAAGCAGGAACGAAAAGCTGCTGAAGCCGAAGAAAACCTTCCAGAAATAGATAAAGAACAGGAAGCAAAAGAGGCTGAACTTGAAGAAAAGAGACAAGTAGTCTTAGATGAAAGGGAACAAAAGCAACTTGATGCTCAAAAAAGAAGAGATAGTATCATTGCAGAAAGACAACGCTCAAGAGATGAAAAACTAGAAGCTAGAAATACGCAAAGCCAAGAGACCACAACTACAGAAGATGGAGAGGTAGTAACGGAAACTGGGGAACCTGTAGAGCAAAAATCTGCTGAAGAGATTCAGGAAGAACGAAGACAGCAAAAATTACAAGATCGCGAAAACAGACAGAAAGAGCTAGATGAGAGAAGACAAAAAATTCTAGACGATAGACAAAAAGCGAAAGAAGAAAGAGAAAATCAAGAGAATACAAACAATAGTGGCACGGTGCCCGAAGAATCAGATAATAATTAACAATTAAATTATAACACTTATTAATACTATTTAAAAATGAAACATTTCAAGACCTTTTTATTTGCAGCAGCATTATTTATTGGAGCAACAACTTTTACACAAGCTCAAAGCAAAATCGCGCATATTAACACACAAGATTTAATTAAAGCCATGCCAGATATGGGTATAGCTCAAGCTGAAATGGATAAGTTAGGTAAAACTTACGAAGCAGATATTCAATCTATGGTTACAGAGTATCAAAACAAAATGAAACAATACGAAGCTGAAGCAGCAACGAAAACGGACGAGGAAAACCAAAAACGTTTAGTTGAAGTTCAAACAATGCAACAAAACATTCAGCAGTATCAAGGACAAGCACAACAAGAAATGCAGAAAAAAGAAATTGACTTATTAAAGCCAATTACTGAAAAAGCAAAAATGGCAATCTTAAAAGTAGCTAGAGCTCAAGGTTTCGAATACGTTTTAGATTCTACTCAAGGTGGAGGCGTAATCATGGCAGATGGCAACAACTTAATGGATGCTGTTAAAAAAGATTTAGGTATCTAATCTTTTTTTAAAAGATAATTTTAAAGCCACTTAAATTAAGTGGCTTTTTTTTATTTTTGATTCTCATGAGCAGGCAACCTATTGGCATATTCGATTCTGGTGTTGGCGGCACTTCCGTATGGAAGGAGCTTAATCTCTTGTTGCCTAATGAAAACACTATTTATCTTGCAGATAGTAAAAATGCCCCTTATGGCGAAAAATCCAAAGAGGAGATTATAAAACTTAGCAAAAAAAACATCGATTTACTTTTAAGCAAGAATTGTAAGTTGATAGTTGTAGCATGCAATACTGCCACAACCAATGCCATTAAAATTTTAAGGGAAACTTACTCTGTTCCTATTATTGGTATTGAACCTGCAATAAAGCCTGCCGCTTTACAAACTAGAACTAAAGCCATAGGCATTCTAGCTACCAAAGGGACACTCTCTAGCGAGTTATTCCATAAAACCACAGATTTGTTTGCAAGTAGTATTAACGTTGTAGAACAAGTTGGAGAAGGCATTGTTTCCTTAATAGAATCCGGAAAAGTAAATACTCCAGAAATGAAGGCTCTTTTAGAAATCTATTTAAAGCCCATGCTGGATGCTAACATAGATTATTTAGTTTTAGGTTGCACTCATTACCCGTACCTCATTCCACAATTATTAGAAATATTGCCAGCCCATATTAAAATAATTGACTCTGGTAAAGCTGTTGCCAAACAAACGGAAACCGTTTTAAAACAACATCAGCTATTGAATATAGCTTTAAACAAGCCAAAGTTAGAATTCTATTCTAATGCCCATTTAGAGGTTTTAAAATCCCTTATTGGTGACACGAAAACAATTTCTTATTTAGATTTTTAATCCTAATTTAAGTTTTCTAGGAATCCCCTATTCTCGTTTAAAATTAAAATCCATTTTCCTTAATTCCCCCTCTATTGTTCCTTCTATCCAAGCATGAATAGCATTTGTTTCAGGATTGGAATATGAAATCCTTGTTGGGAAAGCATGTTTTGGATTTTCAAATGTAAAAATCCCCTTCTCGGATGGAATCTTTTTAAAAGTTATCGGCATATCAGCTTCTTCTCTATAGCCAACAACTGTTAAATACAAGCCGTTTTCAACCTGCTCAACAGTTATATGTTCAGCAAAAACTGTATCCTTTTTAACTAGAGCAAAACTATGCGAGAATATCGTGCTATTATTTAATTTAGACCAGTTTTCATAAGATTGCTGTTCATTTGTAATATTTGACCAATTTCCAATTAACCATTGTAGATCCTCTATCTGATCATAACTTTTTAATGATTTAACAAGTTCCTTTTGTTCATTTTTACATGAAATAAAAAAACCAATCCTAATAGCAATAACTATTTCATTTTAATCTTCTTGAAACCAACTAGCGTATTTTACGTAGTTTTCAGCTATTCTATGTATTTCACCAGACAATAACTCCTGACTAATGTCTTTAACTTTTTTGGCAGGAACCCCTGCATAAATACTTCCAGCTTCAATGGTGGTGTTTTGAGTAACTACAGCTCCTGCCGCAACAATACTATTACTTTCAACCACACAATTATCCATTACAATACTTCCCATTCCTATTAATACATTATCGTGTATGGTACAACCATGAACAATGGCATTATGACCAATGGACACATTATTACCAATGTTGGTTGGGTGTTTTTTGTAGGTTGCATGAATAACTGCTCCATCTTGTACATTTACTTTATCGCCCATTTTTATATAGTGGACATCGCCTCTAATAACGGCATTAAACCAAACACTACAATTATTACCCATGGAGACATCTCCAACAATAGTGGCATTTTCTGCTATGTAACATGTCTCAGGAATCTGAGGTTCTTTTCCGTTAACTGGCTTTATAATGGGCATAAAATATTGGCTTAATTATTTAAATGAATAATAAAAATACGATAATTTTTGAAGAGTGAAAGTGAATTTTTTCAAAAAACGAACAAGTTTAAAACAAAAAAAAGCCTTGATAGATTCAAGGCTTATACTTTTTTTAATTTACTGCCGGACAATTACAATGGTAACGTTCTTTTTTACAAGCAAAATTGAAACCTAAGGTTAATTGATGAAATCCGCCGTTATTATAAACTACAGAATTCGCCTGATAAGAATAGGTATATGCAAACATAAATTGATCGTAATTAATTCCTAAAAATGGAGTTACATATTGTAGATTCTGACTTGCTATTTCAGTTCCATCTTGATATTCTGCACCATCTAAACTTCTTCTATAAGAAATACCTCCCCAAAGAACTCCAAAGTCCATTTGTTTAAAAGCTTTACCATTTATATCAATAGAAGATTCTTTCGTACCATCTTTATACATAAACATAAGCGAAGGTTCAAAACTCCATTCACTTCCATATTTTTGAAAGACATTTCCGGCACTTAACAAAAACTCTCTTGGGTTATCGTAAACGTATAAACCATTTTCATTAGAGTTTACACCATCATTTTTAAGCATGTTTTTAACTGTAGCATGTGCATAAAAATTATATAAGAAATATGAGAACCCGAAATCTATGTTAAAATCCGTAGCACTTTGTTCGATACCTGCTATAATTGGATCAAATGGTTCGTCTATAAAAGCAGTTTCGTCAAGTTTATATTGCAAAGCCCCTATACTTAGTCCAAATGACAACATGTTTAAATCAACTTCCGTTCTAGAAAACATGATATGATGTGCATAAGTAAGGTAAACACCACTTTGAGAATGGTATCCATTTTTATCTGAATAAAAGATGGCTCCTATTCCAGAATTAGACTCCCCTATTCGACCATTAATATTAGCTGTTAAAAGGCTAGGTGCATCATCATCTCCAAACCATTGTTGACGTCCAGTAACTCTAATCTTGGCGCAATTGGCGGCTCCAGCCATGGATGGGTGAATTAAGTAGTAATTATCTGTTAAATAATCGGAGTAAATAGGCATACCTTCCTGGGCGATAGCTGTTTGCGCTATTAAAAACACAAAAGCTAACATATAAAACCTTTTTAATATCATAATTTTAGTTTAAGGGATCCTGTTTAAATACTTGTTAAATTGGCTATTAATGAAACTTAATTTTTACAAAAAAATTATAAACAGAAACCAAATATATAAAAATTACTTTTTATCAGTATCCCTATTAAGTTAAAGGTTTTATTTTTTTTAGACCATTAATGACAAAAACGCACCTTTTAAAGCGAAAAAACCAAATATATGGATAACTGAAATTAACTTTTAGTATTTTTGTAAAAAATTTTATCTTATGAGTACCTTCGAAGTTTCAATTAAAGAAACTAGCAATAATAACATCATAAAATTTGAAATTAATCAATTTATTACCCAGCATCAAAGTTTCGAATTTAATAATATAGACGAGGCCAAATCGTCACCTTTAGCACAACAGTTATTCTATTTACCTTTTGTTAAAAAGATTTATATCTCTGGCAATTTCATTGCTATTGAAAGATATAACATTATAGAATGGAAGGATGTACAGGAAGAAGTATCCGAACAAATAGCAACTTATTTAAATAGTGGAGGTCTTGTAGTTGAAGAAAAAGAAAAACCTACACCAAAGGCATCATCAGTTTCTGTGTATGCCGAAAGCACGCCCAATCCTACTACGATGAAGTTTGTTGTTAATAAGAGATTAGTACCCACTTCTTACGAATTCACTTCTATAGAGGAAGCAAAACTTTCTCCTTTAGCTTCAGAATTATTTCATTTCCCATTTGTTAAGGGCGTTTTTCTTGATGAGAATTTTGTTTCTGTCACCAAATACGACATGGCGGATTGGAACGATATTACCATGGACCTTCGTGAGTTTATTAGAAATTATTTAGAACAAGGCAAAGAAATAATAGTTACTGAGGTTTCAAACGCAGTAAATAAAACCTCAGAGCAACTGGATAAATCTTATGAAGAATTAGACGATATCTCTAAAGAAATTATCAGTATTCTGGATGAGTTTGTAAAACCTGCCGTTGCTAGAGATGGTGGAAATATCCAATTTACGTCATACAACCCTGAAACCAAAGTGGTGGAAGTTGTATTACAAGGTGCTTGTAGTGGTTGTCCTTCTTCAACATATACTTTAAAAAGTGGGATAGAAAATATTTTGAAGGAAATGCTTCAAGGTAAAGTTAACAGTGTTGTTGCTATAAACGGATAATTTTTTCTTAACTTTAAGATTCACTAAAGTTTCATTTAAAAAATTAAAATTATGGCAGTATTAAAAGTAATCGAAGTTTTATCCAATTCAAACGAAAGTTGGGAAGATGCCACCAAAAAAGCAGTGAAAGAAGCATCTAAAACTGTAAAGAATATTAAGTCTGTATATGTTCAAGAACAAAGTGCTATTGTTAATGGCGATAATGTTACAGAATTTAGAGTGAATTTGAAACTCACTTTCGAAGTAAAATAACTAATTTATTAAAAACATAAAACTAAAGCGTTCTTAACCGAGCGCTTTTTTTGTGCCTTTAATATCATTAACTTTGATAGATGAAATATGTTCAGTTATTAATTTGTAGCATTTTAATAAGTTGTCAAGGACAAAATAAAAAACCCATGGATCACCCATATACAAACCAATTAATTCACGAAACTAGTCCGTATTTACTGCAACACGCTCATAATCCTGTGGATTGGAATCCATGGAATGAAGCCGCTTTAAACCAAGCCCAAACAGAAAACAAATTATTATTAATTAGCGTTGGTTATGCCGCTTGCCATTGGTGCCATGTCATGGAACATGAAAGTTTTGAAGACACCATTGTTGCTCAATTGATGAATTCTAAATTCATAAACATTAAAGTGGATAGAGAAGAGCGTCCAGATATCGATCAAGTTTATATGAATGCTGTGCAACTTATGACAGGAAGTGGTGGATGGCCAATGAACGTGATAGCACTTCCAGACGGCAGACCCGTTTGGGGAGGCACTTATTTTAAAAAAGAGCAATGGATGAGTGCTCTGGAGCAGATCTCTGATTTATATGTTAGAAACCCAGAAAAACTCTACGAGTATGCCGATAAGTTAGAAAAAGGCATTAAAGCCATGGATGTGGTCTCCATAAATAAAGATGAAGCGGATTTTAACAATCAGTTCATAGACGAAACTGTAAACAATTGGTCTTCATATTTCGATCATCAGCAAGGCGGATTAAAGCGTGCGCCAAAATTCATGATGCCTAATAACTATCATTTTTTAATGCGATATGCTTATCAAAATAAGTATCCAGTACTCCAGAAATTTGTAAACTTAACACTTACTCAAATGGCTTTTGGTGGACTTTACGACCAGGTTGGCGGTGGTTTTTCCAGATATTCTACTGATGTAAATTGGCACATACCTCATTTTGAAAAAATGCTTTACGACAATGCCCAATTAGTAAGTTTGTATTCCGATGCCTATTTAATTACAAAGAATGAACTTTATAAAGATGTTGTTTATGAAACTTTAAAATTTGTTGAAAGGGAACTGACTGCGGAAAATGGTGCTTTTTACTCCTCTTTGGATGCAGATAGCAACACTCCCGAAGGTCATTTGGAAGAAGGGGCTTTTTACGTTTGGAATAAAGAAGAGCTCCAAAAATTACTTGCATCAGAATTTGAATTATTTTCAGATTATTATAACATCAACGATTACGGTTTTTGGGAAAATAAACATTACGTGTTGATTAGAAAAGCTGATGACACTACTGTTTTAAAGAAACACCATATTAGTATTGAAGAGTTAAAGCAAAAGAAAGTTAAATGGAAAGCGCTCCTATTAAAAAATCGAGAAAAAAGATCCAAACCCAGATTGGATGACAAAACCCTAACTTCATGGAATGCATTAATGATAAAGGGATATGTGGATGCCTATCGTGTTTTTGCTGAAGAAGATTTTTTAGAAGTCGCCGAAAAAAATGCTAATTTTATATTAGACAACCAATTACGGGAAGATGGTGGTTTATACCATAATTACAAAAACAATACAAGTACTATAAATGGCTATCTCGAAGATTATGCAACAACCATTGAAGCCTTTATAACTCTTTACGAAAATACACTGGATGATAAATGGTTGCTTACAGCTAGAGATTTAACAAATTATGTATTCGATCATTTTTATGAAGAAAACAATAGCATGTTTTATTTCACTTCTAATGAAGATCCATTACTTGTAAGTAGAAGCACTGAATATAGAGACAATGTTATTCCGGCTAGCAACTCTATAATGGCTAAGAACTTATTTAAATTATCGCGTTACTTCGATAATAATTACTATTATGAAACAGCAACTAACATGCTAAATAATGTGAAACCAGAGATTCAAGAATATGGCTCTAATTATTCAAATTGGTTAGATTTAATGTTAAATTACACAGAGCCTTTTTACGAAGTTGCCGTTAGTGGCACAAAAGCTCATTATAAAATAAAGGAAATAAATGAGGTTTATCTTCCAAATAAAATTATTGCAGGAAGCACTAAAGAGAGTCACCTACCGTTGTTAAAAAATAGATTGCAAGAAAATGAAACCTTTATTTACGTATGTGTAAACCATGCTTGTAAACTTCCAGTAAAAAGTAGTATTGAAGCAATTAACTTAATAAAAAAACCATAATTATGACACCTGTTACTATTTTCCTAATTTGCTTAGTTGCGATAGAACATTTCTACTTTTTGTATTTAGAAATGTTTTTATGGACCAAGCCAAAAGGTATTAAGGCCTTTGGATTAAAATCTAAAACATTCGCAGAAGAGACGAAAGTCTTGGCCGCCAACCAAGGTTTGTACAATGGTTTTTTAGCCGCAGGATTATTATTTTCCCTTGCAAACAATGATATTAAAACTATTCTTTTCTTTTTAGGCTGTATTGTTATTGCAGGAATTTGTGGTGGATATTCAACCAAACAAAAAAAACTTTTTTACTTACAATCTATCCCTGCAATTTTGGCAATCGTCTCTATCTATTTTTAAATAAGCACTTGTTTTTACTTGAAAACCAGATTTTAAAGATTTTTTTTTAACTTTGCACCTTAATTAAAAAAATATATATGGATATTGAAAAGTGGACAACCAGAGGAATTGAATTAGGAACCGAATATGGCTTAAAAATATTAGGAGCTATTATTATTTGGATCATTGGTTCTTGGGTTATTAAGAAATTAATAAAAGGTACTCGTGTTGTAATGACTAAAAGAGGTTTTGATATAAGCCTTCAAAAATTCTTATTAAACTTAGTAGGATGGATATTAAAAATACTCTTAATTCTTACTATTTTATCACAATTAGGTGTTGAAACCACTTCATTTGCTGCCATTTTAGCGGCTGCAGGTTTGGCTGTTGGTTTAGCTTTACAAGGTTCTTTAGGGAATTTTGCTGGAGGTGTACTAATTATGATTTTTAAACCTATTAAAATTGGGGATTTAGTAGAAGCACAAGGTGAGATTGGTGTTGTTAAAGAAATTGAAATCTTTACAACCAAATTAATCGGACTGTCTAACAAGGAAATAATCATCCCAAATGGCGCCCTATCTAATGGAAACATTGTTAATTATTCAACAGAAGGAACTAGAAGGGTTGATTTAACTATTGGAGTTGGTTACGATTCTGACATTAAAAAAACCAAAGAAGTTTTAATGAATGTACTGACTTCTAACCCAAAGGTTCTTTCAGATCCTGCACCAACTGTAAATGTATCTGAATTAGCAGATAGTTCTATAAATTTTGCTGTAAGACCTTGGTGTAAAACAGCAGATTACTGGGCGGTATACTTTGAGTCAATGGAAAACATTAAAGAAGCTCTTGATGCTGCTGGAATAGAAATTCCTTACCCACATCAAGTTGAAATTCATAAAAAAGAGTAATCTATTTTTTAGATTTTGGCTTTAAGGCTATAAAATCTTTTAAATAATAAGGTTCAAAATAAGCGACATCTTCGGTGTCGCTTTTTTTGTACTTATTATAAGCTATTTGGCCCATTTCTTTTGCTGAAGGCAAACTGTCATCCACAAAATGTGCATTTGTATGATTAATGATGGTTTTAGTTTTTTCAACCCCATTTCCAACAAAATAAACAGCTCCTTTCTCTAAATATTCTACAAACGAATCTGCTTCTAAGATCTGAGCTTCAACTTGTCTAATTTCATTATAATTAGAATCAAAAACTGCTGAATACACCTCCATTCTCCTAGCATCTAACATTGGAACTATGGCGCCATTTTCTAAATGAACTTGATGAGCCAAAGCTTCTAAAGTAGAAACAGAAATTAAAGGCTTATCTAAAGCAAAACAAAGCCCTTTTGCAGCGGAAACACCAATTCTTAGGCCCGTGTAAGAGCCAGGGCCTTTACTTACCGCAATAGCATCTAATTGGCTTGCAGTTACATTATTTTCATCTAAAAGTCTTTCTATATACACATGCAAACGCTCTGCATGAGAATATTCTTTACTATTATCTTCTAAAACGGCAAAAGTCTCTCCTTGTTTAGAAAGAGAGACTGAGCAATTTGTTGTGGATGTTTCTATGCTTAAAATTAGCGCCATAAGTTTAATCTGTTAACGGTATACCAAGGTAGAAATCTAATACTTTGGTAGTAAATACAAAATTATATTTTGCATTAATTAAACTTGCTTCCGCATTAACCAACCTATTTCTAACTTGCTCAAATTCTAAAGAATTCATAACACCATAATTAAAGCTTTCTTGGGCATTTTTAAAAGTTACTTTTTGAGCCTCTAATGAAACTTGAGAAGCCTCAAATTGTTTAAAAGCTGCCTTTGCATCTGCATAAGATTGTTCGATGGTTGAACGCAAGTCTTGTTTTGCCTGATCTAAAGAATATTCAATACGTCTGTTGTTTATTATGGCTCTATCAACATTAGCTTTTGTTTGCATTCTATTAAAAATTGGGACGTTAAGACTAAAACCTACAGCATATCCTAAATTATCTTCAAATTGTTGTCCGAAGCCATTAGGGACCACCTCAAAATATAATGGATCTTCAGGATCTGGAAAAATAACTCTTTGATCATCTTGTCCTTGATAGTGTTGGTAGGAAGTACCTGCGCGAGCATAAAAATTTAATGTAGGATAATAGGCGCTTTTAGCTATATCAATTCCCAATACAGAATTTTCAATATCTAATTCAGCCTTTTTTATCTCTGGTCTATTTAAAAGTGCATAATCATAAATGTCATTAGAAGTTTTATGATCAATTAAAACAGCAGGAAGTGACAATTCAATTTCTTCAACATCAAAACCATCATTAGAGATTTGTAAAAGCTGAGCCAACGCCAATTTCGACAATGCTAGACTATTCTCTACATTGGTAAGTTTCTCATTATCACTAGCTAATTGAGCTTGAACTTCATACAAATCTGCTCGAGGTCTAACTCCTGCATCTACTAAGTCCGTTATTTGAGTCACTTGTTTCTCTGTTATTGCAACTTGTTCCAAGGCAACTTTTAGGTTTTCCTTATTAAGTAAAATATTTAAATATTGATTAACAACATTGACAGAAATATTATCTTTTAAAATATTTAATTGTAAAACACTTGTTTCAATTCCTAATTTAGCTTGTTTGTAAATACTGGTATTTCTAAAACCATCAAATAACGTTACTCCTGTATTTAAACCGAAACTGTTACCTCTTGAATCTGCAGAAACACGATTACCATCTTGTCCAATAAAAGAACCAAAATTCCAATCTTGCGAAGCGGATCCATTTAAATTAGGTAAGAAATTCCCTTTAGCGGTTACTAAATCTTGTTCTGCCGTGTCCGTATTTAATGCTGTTTGATTAATCGAAATATTATTCTCTAAAGCATAATTTATACATTCCTCAAGAGTCCATAACTTTTCTTGGGCAAAGGAAGAAAATCCTATAAACAGCGTTAAAGCTACTGTAGTAAATATATTTTTATTCATCTTCATCGTTATTTTCTTTAGAGGCTTTATTCCACACTTTAATTTTATCTCCTTCTTTAACACCTTCTAAAATTTCAACGTTAATTCCATCTGAAATACCTAGATCCACATAAACTTCCTCGTAGGTACTATCCCCATTTGAAATTTCAACAAATGGTTTTTCTGTTATTCTATTAAATTGAAGTAAAGCTTCTTTAATTACTAAAACACTGTCTTTACTTTCTAAATCTATTTCAGCATTGGCACTATAACCTGCTCTAATTTTTGTAGATGGAGTAACAGACACGTCAGCTTTTATTGTAAACTGAACTGCGCCATTCTCTTCTTGTCCTTTAGGTGCTACGAAAGTTAATTTTGCAGGAAATTCTTGCTCATTTAATGCTCCAAGAACCACTATAATGTCTCTCCCTTCTTCTATCTTTCCTACCTCTGCTTCATCTACTTTTCCTTCGAAAATCATTTTACTCATATCTGCAATAGTTGCAATAGTTGTTCCTGCATTAAAACTATTAGCTTCAATAACTTGGTCTCCTTCTCGAACAGGGATTTCTAAAACGGTACCAGGAATTTGAGCTACAATATTAGTATTTGCTGAACCTCCTCCAGAAAGCGACCCTTGTCTGATAATTTGATAATCGTTCTGAGCTTGAGATAAAGATTCTTTGGATTGATTATAAGATAACTCGCTATTTTCAAAATCTTGTTTAGAAATAACACCTTTTTCGAAAAGACCTTTGTTTCTATCGTATAGTATTTGTGCATTATCCAAAGCTAATCTTGACGTACGTGTTCTACTATTTGCACTTGCTAAGCTTTGCTCGTTTGGTACCACACGAATTTTAGCAATTAGGTCCCCTTTTTTAACGATATCGCCTTCTTCAACATATATTTTGTCAATAATTCCAGCAATTTGAGGTTTTAATTCAATTTCTTCTTCAGGATTTAGTTTTCCTGTTGCAACCACTTTTGTTTTAATTGAAGTATAAAATGGCTCTTCTACTTTAAAATCTTCAATTCCTTTTGAATTTGAATCTTTAAAATATTTAATTACCCATACAAAAAGTATTATTAATACAATTCCAATGATGATTTTTACTGTTTTATTCATGTGATTTTTGTTATTGTTCTTGATTGGCCAAATAGCTTATTAAAATAAGCTATTCTATTTTTAGTTTTGATTGATTATTCTTCCCTTAATGCGTCGATTGGTTTAATACTGGTTGCTTTAAAGGCCGGAATTAGCCCTATTAAAGTTCCTAAAATAACTAGTATAATTAAAGATATAAATATGACTGATATAGAAACTGATGCATTTACAATAACTGCTTCATCTCCTTGCCCAAAGGCCGAATCGATACCTATTAATATCCAACCTCCACTAATAATTCCGAAAAATCCTGCTAAAAGAGTTATAGAAACTGCTTCCACAACAATTTGTCTCTTAATTTCAAAAGGAGTTGCACCTAAGGCTCTCCGGACTCCAATTTCTTTGGTTCTTTCTTTTACCGTTATCAGTAAAATGTTCCCAATAGCAAAAACTCCTGCTATTAAAGTTGCGATTCCAACAAACCATGTTAAAAACTGCATCCCAACTAAAAATCCTGTGATTTTAGCGAACTCTTTCCCTAGATTAAAACTTCCAAATGCACGTTTGTCTTCTGGATGAATGTGATTTAAATTTCTTAGGATAAGTTTAGCATCTTCTTCGATTTGAGATATGTCGGCATCAGGTTTTCCGGTAAGCATCATCCAACCTATTTGGTCTCCTTGATTATAAATTTGTTGAAAGGTTGTAAATGGAATATGAATGTCACTTGTTGGTCCCATATTGACATTTCCGTTTTCAAACATGCCAACAACTGTAAAATTAATACCATTGATTTTGATTAATTCACCAATAACTTCAGCGTCCTTTTCAAAAAGTTGCTTGTAAATATCTTCTGAAATAACGGCTACTTTTCTTTTATCATTAATATCGCTTTGGTTTATAAAGCGACCAACTATCATTTTCTTTTTTTGGACTTTATCTAGCAATGGAAAATCGCCATTAACACTGTAATTTCCGGATAAAAAACCTCTTACAACTAAAGATTGATTTTGATTTCTTGGAACAACAAACTCGATACCCTCTACGTTTTCTTCAATTAATTTAGCATCTGTAAGGGTTAACTTTACTTGTTTTCCCTCTTGAAACCCTTTAAATGGTTTACTGGTACTTTGTCCCCAAACAAAAACACTATTGGTTGCAAAACTACCAAAGAGTCTATTAAAAGAATTTTCTAAACCTTTAGCAGAACCAAGTAAGCCGATAAGTAGTAAGATTCCCCACCAAACACCAACCATAGTAAGCATAGATCTTAGTTTATTTTTACTAAGACTATCCCATACTTCTTGCCATGTATCTCTTTCAAATAAAAATTTAAACATATTAATCGTCTCTTAAGGCTACTATTGGTTTAATTAGTGATGCTTTTTTAGCCGGTAAATATCCAGCAATTCCTCCTGCTACAATAAGTGTTATGGTTGCTCCAATTACTAATGATGTGCTAACACTTGGGTCTTTTATAAAATAAACTTCTAAGCTTGGTCCAACAAATTTTAAGACTGCCATGCCAATTAATAATCCTACATACCCTGCAATGGCCGTAATTAAAACAGACTCTGCTAAGATGATAGTAACGATAGATTTAGGAGAAGCACCTAGGGCTTTTCTAATGCCAATTTCTTTAGTTCGTTCTTTAACAATAAAGATCATGATGTTACTGACACCAACAATACCAGCTATTAAGGTTCCAAAACCTATGACTAAAATAATGATACCTAAGCCAAAAGTCATTTGATTTACTGTTTTCGATTCGTTTGCTAGATTTCTAACACGAATGGCTCTTTGATCACTACTAGCAACATCAAATCGATCTTTTAAATCTGTTGTAAGTGTGTTACTAAAAGAAATAGCTTTATCGAAATCCATTTCTGGATTATAGGTTAAATTAATTTGATCTATATAATCATTATTCCCATATACTCTTTGTGCCGTACTTACTGGCATGTATATTAAACGTTCTTCGTTATCTCCACCATCATCTTCAAAAATTCCCACAATTTTATATTGCAAGCCATTCAAACTTAAATATTTGCCTAGAGCCGTAGTTTTAAGAAATAAATCTTCTTCTACAAGTCTTCCTATTACAATTACTTTAGATTTATTATCTATATCCAATTGATTGATATATCGACCTTCTTTAATTCTGGTATTTTCTAAAAATTGATGATCTGGATGTACAGCTCTTACAGAATAAGCGTCTTTTTCATTTCTAAAGGAAGCATTGACATTTAGATAATTTCTAGAAGTTATATACTGGACTTTATCTCCATAGGTTTCTTTGATATAGTCGAAATCTTTATTTTTAAATTGAATTTGTCTTCCTGCTTGGTAGCCTTTACTGGCAGTTGTAGTTGTTCCAGATTGAATAAAAATAGAATTATTAGCATCATCGGAAAAAGCTTCAGCAAAGGTGTTATTCAACCCATTTGCGATACCAAAAAGTATGGTAAATAGCAAAATAGCAAATGCCACAGTAAAACCAGAAAGGACACTTCTGGTTCTGTTCATATTTATACTTTGAAATATTTCTCTCCAAAGGTCTCTATCAAACATATTGCGAGGCTCTTACTTGTTCTACTTTAACGTCTTCTACCATAACACCATCTTTTAAACGCACCAATCTTTTACACATGTGTGCAATATCTTCTTCGTGTGTTACAATTAGAATGGTTTTTCCTTCATCATTAAGACTCTGAATAAAATCCATAATCTCATAAGATGTTTTAGTATCTAATGCTCCTGTAGGCTCATCAGCCAATAATAATTTTGGATTTGCTGCTAAAGCTCTAGCAATGGCTACACGTTGCTTTTGACCACCAGATAACTCATTTGGTAAATGATGAGCCCAAGGTTTTAATCCTACTTTTTCTAAATGAAACAAGGCTTTTTCTATTCTATCCTGTCTTTTCATCCCTTGATAATACAACGGTAAGGCCACATTATCTAAAGCATTTTTATAATTTATGAGGTTGAAGGATTGAAAAATAAAACCTAAAAACTTGTTTCTGTAAATAGCGGCTTTCTTTTCTGTTAGATTTTTAATAGGAACGCCATCGAGGATGTATTCGCCCTCGTCGGCCTCGTCTAACATTCCAATAATATTTAATAAGGTAGATTTTCCAGATCCAGAAGACCCCATAATAGCAACCATTTCTCCATCTTCAACAGAAAGGTCGATTCCTTTTAATACATGTAAACTTGTGTCTCCTATTGGATAGGATTTGTGAAGTTTCTTAATGTTTAACATATTTCTTTTGTTGCTAGTTATCGCTTTATAACAGTTAGACTGTATAAGCCTTAAAATGTTACAACAAAATTAAATATTTTTTAGAGGCTTGGTTTTTTTGACTTGTTAAATTTTCTATAAATAAAAAACCCTATTCCACCTATAAGCACATAAGGTATAGCCATTAAGTAGACAATCCCATCGTTGATGCCTTCAGCCATTTCTTGGCCTTCTGCGTTTTCCAATACGGCTCGGCACATGGCACATTGCGCATTTGATTCCAGGAAAAAGAAAACAGTAAACAGTAAAAAAAGAATTTTGCGCTTCATAATAAAAATATTAAACATAATATGGAGAAATCATAAGATACACAATAACTCCAGTAACTGCTACGTATAACCACAATGGAAAAGTAATTCTAGCAATTTTTTTGTGTTTTTCAAAATTCGCTGTTATTGCTCTTACATAAGTTATTAATACGAAAGGAATAATAACAATAGATAGTAAAATATGTGTTATTAATATAAAGTAATAGATGTATTTAATAGCACCCTCTCCTCCAAATGTAGTAGAATCGCTAGTCATGTGATAAATAACATATAAAACTAAAAACACGGCTGAACAACCAACGGCAGTTGTCATTAAATTTTCATGAAGTACAACGTTCTTATTTTTAATCGCAAAAAAAGCTAAAATAAGTAATAAGGCTGTTAAGCCATTAATGGTTGCATAAATTGGTGGCAAAAAGGTTAATGGCTCCACATCAAAACCTAAATCACGTAAATTAACACCAAAAAGACCTGCAACTACTAAAGGAATTGCAATGGATAGAATAACAATCCATTTATTATATTTTTTTTCGTCTCTATTTTTAGTGTTATTCATTAAGCAATTTTTTAATATCTTCTTTTAACAAACTAACTTCTTCTTTTTCGCCATCGTCGTTCACCTTTTCGGTTTCAGAAACCGTACCTCGGTAATAAATTAGTGGATTACCAAATTCGTCCATTCTAGAACGAATAAACCCATTTTTATCTATCAAGGCAAAATTTCCTGAATGTTCAAATCCACCTTCTACTTCTTGCGCTTCTGCAGTATACAAATTAAAACCTTGGTTTGCCAACGTATAAATAGCATCTTTCTTTCCTGTCATTAAATGCCAGTTAGGATTTGTAATTCCATATTGGCTAGCATAATCTTTTAAGACTTCTGCAGTATCGTGATCCGGATTTATTGAAAAAGAAGCGATTCCAAATTCAGGATTTCCTTTAAAAGCATTTTGAATATCGACTAGGTTTTTATTCATTTTTGGGCAAATAGTTGGACATGTAGTGAAGAAAAATTCTACAACATATACTTTACCTTCATAATCCTTATTTGAAACGGTATTGCCATTTTGATCCATAAAACTAAAGGAAGGGACTTTTTTGGCTTCTCCATCGATTTCTAGAAAAGATAATTTGTTGTTGTCTTCAAAATTATTGTCTTGCCCTTGGCTCATTCTATCACTTCTAGTAATGTCGTCGTTTTTAATTCTATCAATAATTTTTGGGACAAAAATAATTCCAAACACCAAGATAATGAAGGCCATGCCTATGTACGAATAATTGGTTTTATTGCTCATTTGTTTGTTTTAAATCGTTAGCTCTTCTAGTTGAGGAATCGAAATTCCCTTTTCTTCTTTCTCTATATTCTTGAAATAAGACTCGTAAGTCGTCTGCGCTTAATTTATTCTTTATTTCGGCTACCTCTATACAATCATAAGCATATAAAGGATATACTTCTTTCCCTTTTTCCTTTTCGCTGTCTGATCTATCGTCTAGTCTTCCTCGTTGATTTAAGTCTTTATCAATAATGAACACATCATGAGTCGATAGATCTGTTTTCAAAGAGTTTCTAGATTTTAAGCTATTATAGACCGCTTGAATTTGGGATTCTTCACCAAAAACAAAATGCCAGTATTTTAAGTCTTCGTAAGATTTTATTTCTTCCTTAAGTGCTTCAATATCATCTTGAGTTCCATTAGGCAACAATATAACTACCTGAAATTTTTTAAAGCCTTTAAACTTATCGTAAACCAGTTCTTTTAAATTTGAAGCTGCTATGGCATTACTCATTGGGTCTGTGCCTAAAAACCCAAGAATAGTAATATGCTCTGTAAGTAGGACTTCCTGATTATCTTCTGAAGTGAAACTATTTATATCCATTACATTTCCATGAACGACATCTAACGGATTATAATGATGTTTAGCAGGAAATAACATAAGTAAGAAAATAACTGGAAGGAAGAACAATATTCCTAGAGTCGTATAACGTTTTATAAGCTTCTTATTCATTTATAGCTGTATGAAAAATTGATTTTAAATGATATAAAAATCAGGGGTTATAAATCTTAAATCTGTTTTAAGTCTTGTCTTGCAAAAATAAAAAAAGACGGTTTAAAAACCGTCTTTTTTTATCTATTTAACTTTAATAAAGCTTGTTAAAAATCATGTTTCATAAAACCATTGGAAATAACACTTCCTACGTAACCACCTTCCTGTAAAAGGATAAATAATAAATAGCTAATTAAAAAAACGGTAGTCCAAACAACCATTCTTCTTAAAGCGGCTGTTTCATCCCTCATGTGCATAAAGTCCCAAGTAATATAGTAAGCTTTTACCAAAGTTAAGATAATGAATATCCAGTTTAATATTTTCATACCAACTATATGTCCCATTAACATTTCTGGCTTATATATTCCAAGTATAACTTCAACCATAGTTATAATTGATAGAAGAATAAGTACTCCCCAAATTTTTTGTGTGTTAGATTTAAATTTAACTAACCCTCTAAATATTTCTAATTTATGTGCGTGTGCCATTTTTTAAATGCTTTTTAGATCTCGATATCAATCGTGACAAAATATATTCTATTTAATTAAACTAGGTAAAAGAATGTAAATACAAATACCCAAACTAAATCTACAAAGTGCCAATATAAACCAACTTTCTCGACCATTTCGTAGCTTCCTCTTTTTTCGTAGGTTCCAAGAATCACGTTAAAGAAAATAATTATGTTTAGCAATACTCCAATAGATACGTGAAAACCGTGAAATCCAGTAATAAAAAAGAAGTAGTTTGCAAATAATGGTGGGCCATATTCATTGTGAATAAGGTTAGCACCTTCTACAACACCTTTTCCTTTGGTTTTTAATTCTTGTAACGATGCTGCTCTAGACAAAATAGTTTTATGTCCGTTTTCATCAGAATAGGTAGTTTTAACTAATAAATCTTTATTTGCTTCAAAACCTGCAACAACCTCATCGATGGTATAGCTAGGTAATCCATTTTCTTTATTAAACCAAAGTCCATTTTTGGATAAATGTTGAGTACGTTCAACAGGTTGCCCAATGGCAAAATCTTTTAAAGCTACTCGATTTCCATCTGCATCCACAAATTGAATGATATTACCTCCATTGGTTGTAACAGCTCCATATTCTCCTTTTATAAATGTTGTCCATTCATAAGCCTGAGAACCTAAGAATGTAAGTCCACCAATAATGGTTAAAAACATGTAAATGGTTACTTTTGCTTTATTCATTTGGTGACCAGCATCTACAGCTAATACCATAGTTACGGATGACATAATTAATATAAAGGTCATGAATGCCACGAAAATCATAGGATAATTTCCATGAATAAAAGGGACGTGTGTAAACACATCGTCTGCTATTGGCCAAATTTCAGGAAATTTAAATCTTGAAAATCCGTAGGCTGCTAAAAATCCACAGAACGTTAAAGCATCGGAAAGAATGAAAAACCACATCATCATTTTACCATAACTAGCGTTTAAAGGCTTGTTGCCTCCTCCCCAAGTTTTTTCTTCTGTTCCAGTATTTACAACTGTCGTGTTCATATATTTGGTTTAGTATTTATTTAAAAGTTGAACAAAAATAATCAATTTATCTTTCTAACGAAATTTCCTTATCTAAAATTTAAACACTCTAAATAAGGTTTGCCACAGTTATTAAAGCATATTGCTTAAAAACAATGGTTTTTATTTCACAAAATATAAAAATAAAAAGAGATATAACCATAGTATATCTATAAAGTGCCAAAACGTTGCTGCTAGCTCTAGGCCAAGCATATTTGAAGGTTGATACTTTTGTTTAAAATGATTATAAATAACCACCAACAAACAAATTAGACCAACAACCACGTGTAAAATGTGTACAACAGCTATTAAATAGATGTAAGACATGGTAATATTACTGGTTGGTCCAGTAAAATTATATCCTAAATCGATGATTTGCTGAAATCCTGAAAACTGACATATAATAAAGACAATACCAAGTACCAAGGTCGCTAATAATAACAGCGTGGTTTGTTGTCTTTTATTCTTTTCCAAGGCCTTTTTAGCTAATGCAAACGTTACACTACTAATTAAAAGAATAATGGTACTTATTATAAAAGCATTTGGTAATTGAAAATCGCTTAACCAATCTGGTCGGGTACTACTAACAACAAAAGCACTTGTCCATCCAGCAAAAGACATGACCAATGATATGATTCCAAACCAAAGCATCATTTTTTTTGCTCTGTTATTTTTCTCTTCTAAAGTACCTTGAGTTAAATCCATGAATTATCTTATAAACTTATCTAATACGTAAACTATTTGTAACAGGGTAATGTAAGACACACTTGCCAACATTAATTGTTTTGCTGCCACAACAGTCATTTTTTTATACAATTGAATCGCGTAATAAAGCATTCCTAATCCTAATAAGAATACAATAATAGCCGAAATGGGTGTTAAATATAATCGTCCTGTAAACCCAAAAGCAGGAACAATAGATACCAAGATAGTCCAAATGGTATACATAATAGTTTGTACGGCAGTCCCTTTATCTTGTTTCCCAGTAGGCAACATAAAGAAGCCTCCTTTTTTATAATCTTCAAATAAGAACCAACCTATGGCCCAAAAATGAGGAAACTGCCAGAAAAATTGAATGGCAAATAAGGTTCCGGGTTCAACACCAAAGTTATTAGTAGCCGCAACCCACCCCAACATAAACGGAATAGCTCCAGGAATGGCTCCAACAAAAACTGCTAAGGGCGTTTTGGTTTTTAAAGGCGTGTATGCACAAGTGTATAGAAATATAGATATAGCACCAAACATAGCAGTTTGCGGATTGATACTATATAATATGGCAATTCCTAAAATAGTAAAAAGCGACGCTATAATAAAAGCTGTAGTCACGCTCATTCTACCTGCAGGAATAGGCCTGTCTTTAGTCCTATCCATTAAGGCATCTAAGTCTTTTTCAATAATTTGATTGAATGCATTGGAAGCACCAACCATGAAAAAACCACCAAATGCTAGAAGGATTAATGTTGTATAATCTACAGTTTCAACACCTAAAAGATATCCAGCCAAGGAAGAAAAAACCACACTAACCGACAAGCGGACTTTAGTGATTTCCTTAAAATCTGAAATAACAGAATGTTTAACCGGTGAAGTGACTGTTTGACTCAAAGTAATTATTGCTTTGCCTGAGGCATTATATTGCGTTTGCAAAGATACTTTGAAAAGTTAATTCTACAAATCAAAATACCAATTAAATAGGTCTGTTCTAATTCCTATATTAAACCAAACCGTATTACTGTCCATAGTATTGGCCGTTTGAACTTCTGGATTAAAATTCCTAAACGTAATATCTGTAAAAATCTTCAAATTAGTAGCTGGGTTAATTAAATAACCTGCCTGAAGATTTGCAAAAAATGTCGAGGATTTATTCCCTTGTCCAACTGTTACGTTATTATCATAAGGTCTTTCATTATAATCTTTATATATATTCCCCCCGTAACTATAATAATCTGTTCCTTCATCAAAATCAAACCCTTTGGTTCCCACAACCAGTTTTGCATTTCCAAACCAACGTTTGTAATGATAGCGACCAATAAGAACGAATTCACTGAAATTTGCACCCCAAAGATGCGCCATAGATTGGTTGGCATTTCCATAATTTAAAATAACCGTATTATGGGAATATGTATAAGGCCTAACTCTATTATACTCTGTTTGCAATAATAAATCCTTCACTTTAAAAGCATTATAATACTTAAAGCCTATTTGATATCCGTATTTATTTTTCCAGCTTTTCTCTCCTCCAGAGACATCGCTCAATGAAAATTCATCTAAAATAAATTGTCCATAGACATTCATATTATCATTTAACTTATATTTTCCAGAGAGTCCCACAAGGGCGTTTCCAGCACCTTGTCCTGTTTCAAATTCTATGGCTCTGAAAAAGATAATTGGGTTTAAATAATTTATATCAAACCCTCTATCGTTTGAATTAGTCCAAATTACAGATTCAAACAGTCCTATATTTAATCTTTTAGAAACATTCCAACTTAAAAAATGAGTTGCCATATATTTTTGCTTGTAAGCTCCATCTACCTCAACTTGTGGTCTGACATCTTTTAGCCACAACCAAGTATTTGTATATTTTATCTTCCAAAAGGTTGTGTTCAATTTTAAGAATGGATGTGGTGTTGAAACATCACTTATAAATAACGAGCGATAACCATCTCCAATAAAGTTTTTACCATGTCCAAATTGTACATTTAAAAATTTGATAGGCGTGTAAGACAAATAGGCCTCAGCAACGGGATAATCAAAACCATTATCTTTAAATGATTTAGCAATACCACGACCAGGTATTATGGCTGCTTCATCTGCTCCCCTTATAGATATAGCATATTGATTGTAATATTCTGCGAAGCGTCCTTGGCTTTCAAAAAAAGACGTATAAAAACTAAACTTTTTACCCAAACCACCTTGAATACTTACTCCCCTGGTATTATTATAAGTACTTGAAAAATCGGCATCAAAATCTTTACCAACTTCAAAATCAAAAATTGGATCTATGGTAAACCAATAGTCTTTTCCTTCCACTCGAACCAACCTCTCATTCCAAAGTTTTCTTCCCGCAAAAGTTTTAGTGTCTTTCGCCAAAGTGTCTATAGCTGCTTGAAAATCGTAATAGGGAGCAACATCTTCATACATATAAGGTTTAGAGGCTGTATGACTATTTGTACCAACTAAATTGATGCTTCTGTCGAATTTTGCATAATTACTATTACTTAAAGGAATATTTAATTGACTGGTATATTCTCTGTTTGAGAAAGGAATCAATTTCATATTGACGCTATCGTATTGCTTTTTAGCCGCATTTTCCAAAACAGTTAATTCCTTGTTTACAGTAGGATCTTCATTTTTTGATAAATCTTTAGTAGCCACAGCCTGATTAACCAAAGGAATTTTTATAGCTATGGAATATTGTTTGTAAGTGGGTTTTCCATTATAAGTTCCTGGTTCTATTTTTGGAAGATCGCTAAAAACGCGTTTGGCTTCTTCTTTAAGTTCATTATAGGTAGCGTCAACATAAATTACTCGGAAGTCACCTTCCTTATCCACTTCAAAAAGCACAACAACATCTCCCTTATAATTTTCTTGAGTTACCTGTTCAGGAACTTTAAAGTTATTAAATACGTGAGCAAAAACCTGATTATCAAAACACTTTTGTAAAAGTTCTATTTCAACACTTTCACATTCAGAAAACACTGGTGGCCTTTCATAAGAAAAGTCGTTTTGAGCGTAAGAAAGAATTTGGAATAATAAAAAAACAATTACGAAGAACTTCTTCATATCCATATGTAAGTTTAATTTGCGTTGAAAGATACTATTTTTTTAATAATGATAGAATGAAAAAAGCCGTTAACAAAGACGTTAACGGCTAACAATATAAAATAATTTTAATCATTAATTAATAATATTAAACTTTATAGGCAAACTATAAAGCACTTCCACATTATTATCCTTTTGTTTACCTGGTGTCATTTGTGGTAATTTTTCAACTACTCTTGAAGCTTCCCTATCTAATTGAGGCTGTTTCGCATTCGTTTTAATATCTGTTACCCTCCCCTCTTTGTCGATTTTAAACATGACGGAAATTTTTTGTTCCCCTTTTAACCCAATATCTCCCGCAATGCCTGTATTGAATTTTTTCTGAACATGAGCCGCAATCTTATCAGACATACACTGTCTTCTTTCTGCATTTGTTTTAGCATCTTCACAGCCTGGGAAAATAGGAACTTGCTCTACTGCCATAATATTCATTGGAGGTAAATCTTCTGGAACATCTAAAACAGTTACATTTCTTGGATCCACTGGTGGCTCGTTGGTAGTTGGCTCCATTACCACATCTTTTGTTTCAATTATTGGTTCGTCATCATCACTAATTACGGGGTTATTGAAAACAACTGGTTCTTTTTTCTTTTTCTCAATTTGCTCTATCTCCTTATATATTTTAATAGGAACGTTATAAACATAAAAATCTTCCTCCTCTGTTCCCGTTCTATCTATTATGACAATTTCATTTGTTTTAAATGTCATTTCAAAAAGAGCATAGGTTAAAAGCAAACATAGAATAATACCGACTTGGAAAAAGAGGGTCGAATTAGACTTTAGACTTACTTCATGTTTTAAGGATTTTGTAACATTTGGCTCTTTTTCTTGAGCAAACTCATTTCTTCGATGTAGATTTTTCATAATAATTAAATTTAAATGTTAATATTATGTCAAAAAATCAATAAACGTGCCAAAAAAAATCCCGTTACAATTTCTAAATTGTAACGGGATTATATATTTTTAAAAGAGTCTAAGTATTGCTTAGTCTTGCACTTGGAATTTAATAGGTAAGTAGTAAGGTACTCTTACTGCTTTTCCACGTTGTTTTCCAGGTTTCATTTTAGGCAATAAACCAACAACTCTGATAGCTTCTTGTTCTAATCTTGGGTGTGGTGCTCTTGCTTTAATATCTACAATTTCACCAGTTTTATCAATTTTAAAGAACACACTAATTTTTTGGATACCACTTAATCCTAATTCTCCTGCTAAGTCTGTATTAAACTTCTTTACAATAAATTTCTGTAATTGCTCGTTCATACAAGCTTTCTTATCTTCATTATTTCCAGACTCACAGCCAGGAAATACAGGAACGTTTTCAATAACTGCAAAAGGAACTTCAATATCCTCTTCAACCTCTTCAACCTGAACTTCTTCTACTTCAACAATTTCTTCTTCTTGACTTGTTTCTGTAGATTCAATAACCGTTTCTTCTACTTCTTCTTCATCTTCAACTACTTCAATAACTTCTGGAGCAGCAGGAGGTGGCGGTGGAGGTGGCGGTGTTTGAAGTTGTTCCGTAATTGGAATTTCTTCTTCGAAATCTTCATCCATATTTAATTGCCCAATGTCGATTGCAGATTTATCATACGTCTTGAAATTGATAGTCTGATAAGTTACAAATAGCATTACCGCTAAACCAACAGCAAAGTATAATGAGCTATTACGTCCCACATTTGCCTTCGGATTTTTCTTTTGTTCCATGATTTTAAATTTTCCTGAATGCTAAAATAACCATTTATTTGGCAATAATGCAAACGATTATTATTTTTTAACGTCTATTTTCATTTTGATATTTATAAGAAAGGCTGCAAATAAAACACCTAAGATGTTTGCGAGTATGTCTAATAAATCAAAACTTCTGGATGTGGTTACCAGCATTTGTAATACTTCAATAATTATACCAAAAGCAACTGAAAGAAAAATGCTACTTAAAATGCTTTTTCTTTCACTAAAATTAAATTTGAAAGCGAATGTGTTAAACCAAAGATAAGTAAATAAAATATAAGCTAAGAAATGAAATATTTTATCACTAAATGATGGCACAATGTCTTCAACAGATCCTAAATCTAGTTTCGCTAAACTTACCGTTAGTAAAACGATGCTGTAAGTTAATGAAATTAATAAGGCCTTTTTTTTAAGCACCAATCAATTCTTTGTAAGCTTCAGCACTCATTAACCCATCTACTTGAGATAAGTCTGAACATTTTACTTTAATCATCCAACCCTCTCCATAAGGATCGCTATTTACTTTTTCTGGTTCGTCTTCTAGAGACTCGTTAAACTCGATAATTTCTCCAGAAAGAGGAAGGAAAAGGTCTGAAACAGTTTTTACTGCTTCTACAGTTCCAAAAATCTCATCTGCATCAAGAGTTTCATCTACTGTTTCTACTTCTACGTAAACGATATCTCCTAATTCGCTTTGAGCAAAATCTGTTACACCAATAGTTGCAACATCACCTTCTATACTAACCCACTCGTGATCTTTTGTGTACTTTAAATTTGATGGAATATTCATTTTATATTGTATTTGTTTTCGCAAATGTATTTATTCAAATTAGAATATCAAATAGATTTTATTAATTCCCGAAATTATATCTCAAAGTAATACCTCCACGTACGGTAGTTTGTGGGTAAGCCGTTGAAATAGCGTATTCTGAAAACATATAATCGAAATAGAAAATTCCTGTTAAGTTTCTACTAAATGAATAATCTGCTGTTAGTTTTCCGGACCAAACGGTTTGGCCGGAAGTTATTTGATTGTTTATAACGTCTAGATACCTTATTATGGTTTCATTTCTTCTAAGCGAAAGATCTGCTTTCATGTTTAAATCACTAACAATTCGCTTGGAAGGTCCAGCCAATTTGGATTTTATACTTACGTCCTTAATTCTATAACCTAAACCAACAATATACTCATTTCCATGAATCTCTGTCATTAAGTTATTATCGAAACTTAAGGAAAGCAATCTATCCTTTCTAATTTCTGCAAGAATCTTTACAGAATTTTTCATTTCCATATCAATACGTACTAAAGGACTAAACATTTCTGTTAAGTTGATATTACTATAAAGTGTTTCGTTTTTAAAATTTCCTCCTTGGTTTAAAGCGTCTGGATCTAACGGATCGTAATCTAGATTTGTTCGGAATTGATTAATAGTATAAGAAGCGCGATACCCATGAATTATAGAGAATCTTTTAAAACGTTTTTTAAACCATTTCACGTTCATTAAACCAGTGTATTTAATATCCCAGTTTGGAATTGGAAATTCCTTTATGGCAGACAACGAAATTCCTTCTGATTTCTCTCCAGTATAAGCTGATAAAAAGGATGGTAATAGAACGGCTTGATTATTTTTTCCATAACCCACTGGATATCCTTCTACATCTAATGGAAAGGTTGCACTTCCATAATGATCTTCTGCCAATCTGTTTGCTACTATAAGCCTGTTTGATCTAAAATTATCGAAGGTTTCCGATTGAGCAACATCACTTTTACTGAAAGCTGTTTTAAACAAAATGGTAGAAATACTATAGTTTCCAAAAGAATTTGGGGTCAAAGATTCGTATTCTAGACCATCGCCATAATCGTTTACTCTATAGTTCTCAGTATAATTTTCAGCATAGGTTCTATTTGCAACTAAATCAATTTTTAAGTCTTTTATAGGCTCAATGTTAACGGAGTAATCCAATTGTTGCGTTTTAACAGCAGTGTATTGGTCGTTAAAATCTTGATATACTGTTAACCAACCATTTTTAGCTGCTAAATATCTCACATCTTTTTGGCTTCCAAAAGTAAAACCAACCGTTGGTTTTAATGTTCCAATAAAACCTGGAGATCTTAAGTAACCCGGCAAATATGTTCCGTTGGTTTCTGAATAATTTATTTGTATTCTTTTTACACTAGTTATAATATCTATTCCAACGTTGGTTAATTTTTGTCCACCTTTATTGGATTTCACTGGTTTTTGATCGGTATCCTTATTCGAATCCGGAGGGGTACCTGGTCTAGATGCTGGAGCGGCTGTTCTTCTAACTGTTTTCTTTTTAAGTCCTATATAGTTATAGAGCTTATTCATGTTTAGGGTTGTGTTAATATTATGCCTGTTGGCATTAGAAACTGTATTCCCTAAATTGTAATTCTGTCCATCAATTTCTATATCTTCAAACAAACTTGACCCTTTTTGCCATTGGAAATCGCCACTATAAGTATAGGTAGCATCAACAAAACTCAATGCAGGGATTTTATCTATAGGAATATCATAGTTAACAGCAAGTTGTTGGAATTGCATGTTTGGATCTCCTAAATCAAAAAAGCCATTCCAAACATTTAAATTTGGATCTGGTACGTCTCCAGCAATATTATCCTTGAAATAATTTTGTACGATATTATTGTTTGAAGCCGATAGGTTAAATTGGAGTGATTTGGTTAAGTTATAATTAATGGTATAACCATAATCGAAGGTGTAATTTCTTCTATAAAATTCTTCTAAGCCAATATTATCGCCTGCTAATTCTATTTCTCTAAATTTTTGTTGATTGTACTGACGATTAATATTTGTATTTATGGTAAAAACTGAAGGCAACGGATTAAAATTAAAATCCTTTAATAATTTCCAGTAATCTCCTGTAAATAACGAATCGTTCTTTTTAAATGGTTCAATGGTAAAAGGTGCGAAATTGTAAGCATAATTTACACCCGTTCTAACTGTTTGATCAATTGAATTTTCAATTTCAAAATCCCTGAACTTTATTTTATTATAAGAATAATTAAACGTTAAGTTTTCTACATCGTAAAATCTAGGCTTTTCTTCGTTTGTCTTTACTTTTCTAACACCTATAAAATTAATACTCTTTCTATTGGTATAAGTTTCAGACTGTTCTTTAATAGTATTTTTTTCATCATCTGTTTCTGCCGCATCAATTCTAGATTCTAAAGTTAAATCCTTATAGTATTGATCGTATTGTGGAGTAATCAATTCTTCACCTTGACCATAATTAAAAGGGAGTTGAATTCCCCATTTAGGTGGTAATAATTGTCCAACATTTACATTTGTTACTACATCGTACTGCTCAACATCTTCTCTACTTCTTTGGTTTGGCTCTTGTTCTATGGAACCAAAACCAGTGGTACTTTTTCTTCCAGTTGCACTTACGCTTGCAAAATCGGCAAAGTTGGTGTCTATGGTTAAAATGGTTGCCCAACCGCCTTCGTTATCCATATCAGACAAACGAAGCTCATCAACCCATAATTCTCCGCACTTATCTGTAGATGCTGCGTTTTTAACACCAATCATTAAAACTCTAATATCTCCAAAATTCGGATTTCCTATAATTCCAATACGTTGCTGTCCCAAGGTATAAGGTGAAAATTCTGCTACAGGATTATCACTTAAACCATCATTAATAACATCATAAAACGTTGGTGTTGTACTACTAATGGTACCATCACTGATGCTTTCCGATTTAATTTGCTGCAGTAATTCTAAAGGTAAATCTATATTGTTTTCAGTTGGCCATAATAATTCTCTAGTATCTCCATCGCTGACTTTTAAAGGCACTTCTATCTGGTAGTAGTTTTGAGTTAAATCGTTACCCATTCTAATAAAACCAATAAAATCTTCGTCTTGTAATCCAGGTATTTCGTCTTCTTCAAGATGTATAAACATGTTTAAACGTTTATACTGACGCATGTCTATATTAATGTTTTTATAAACGGCTCTACCATCTTCTGACTCCAAATCGCATACATCTAAAACCAGGGATTGCTCGTTTTCCCGTATTACTGTATTATTATTATAAAATTCTTCTGGCTCTACTCCAGGAGGTGAAATATATTTTCCATCATTTTCTATAGTTCCAATAACTCCAACACTAAATTCTGTGTCGTCTAAAGCAGGATCTCCTCCATCTGCATCTAAAGAAAGTGTGTATTTTCTCCAATCGCTTCTTACAAGGTCTAAAGTTCCAAAACGGAAAACTGTTTCTTCTGAAAATTCTTTCAAAAACATACGTGTAAAACGAATGGATCTGAAATCTGAAATCCCTCCAATAGCTCCCGTATATCCGCTAATTGGAATTCTAAATTGTATCCATCTTGGCGTTACTGTTTGACCGTTAGGCAAAACTCTTACTTCATCATTTTTAATATCTACAATGAATGGGTTGTTTAAGTTTAAGGTTGAAGGAGTTAAATCCAATTCGTATTCGTAATAACTATCAATGGTATTCATTGTATTATCACGATTCAAATCTTCAACGTCTGGTAGCGTTGTAGAACCACGATTTGTATCTGAAAACTCATCCGGAGAATTTCCTTGAACGTTATTATATTTTTTATAACGATCAAAAATATTTCCTTCTGCGTTTAAGAAATAAGCGTAATTATCGTTTGCTGGATCGGGTAATGAAGCATAATCTGAAAATATTTGAGCTTCATCTACATCGTCATATCCATCATAACCTACATCTTGATTAGTTCGCTCTTGTCCAGTTGTGTCGAAGGCATAAATTAAAGATTGGTTTTGAGGGTAAACAGTTTCCCAGGAAGGAGATGTTGGTAAAACACCAACAACATTTCCATCTGATGGCAATCCGTTTTCGTAAACTTTTCTACCATCCTTTAAGATATCTTCAGAAATATTTCCAAGGTTAAAAACTAATTTCCCTCCTGGATTTGAAGCATTGTCTTGATATGGATCTTGTAACCAAAATTCGATATATTCTACATTCGATTGCTCAAAATCTGTTGATGTTAATGCTCTTGTAATTCCCGCCCAACTTTGTTGTGGCGTTAATAACGTATTTCCATCCACATTGGAGGATTGGAAATTATAAGATCCTCTTTCTGCAGGGTAATATGCTAAATCTAATGTATTAATAACTGTTGTTTGTCCTTGCGAAATATCTTGATTAGGAAATAATTCCTCTATAAATACACGGCTGTCGTAAAGACCAGATATATCCTCTACTGTAATATCACTTGGGCTTTGATTTCCATAAAAAATTGGATCTATAGTATACCAGTTCAGTAAGGCTCTGTTGTAACCATTTTGAATTCCATTTACATTATCGTCGTTGGCATTTATACCATTCGGACGACTTGACATAAACCAGGATTGAGGCGATTTTAAATCGATAGCATTTTGCGAACCTTCAAAATCATCTATATATGATGTTGATTCTCCTCCAAATTCTGTTCCTTTTGGTGATCCCGGAGTTAAATAAGCAAATTCTCCCCTTACAGCAAGATTGGAAGGTACATCTGTATCTATATTTGGTAACTTGTTTACCAATCTAGTAAAAAATGGCACTTCTGTAGAGTAGTTACCATTAATTCCAAAAATATGGTTATTGATTGGTTCTTGGCCGTAATTAGCCTTTTGAGTTATCGGTCTTTCGTTTAAATGCAACCATGTGGCTCCAAGAACAAAATTTTCGTTGAATTGATGATCGACATTTATTCCTGTAAAACGTTTTGTTTGTTGTCCAAAAACTGCATTGTTTTCAGTTGAAACTTGAATAGGTGTGTTTGAAGCTTTTAAAGCTTCATCAAGTATTTGGACGGTTCCTTGTTGGTAATTTACGGTATAATCTATTCCTTCTACCAACAATCTTCCTCCAGCAGTAACTTTCACAGAACCTCTAGGGACATTAAAGGCACCAATTGGAATTCCATCTCCACCAGAAGACTTATAACGCCCTTGCATTTTAAACTTGTTCTTTTCCGGAACTTGTAAAGCCGCGGTTTTGGTTTCTTTGTAAAGTATGTCATAAACATACTTTGACTGGTTGTCGTTATAGGTTACGTCGTTGTTATAATCTTCTCCTGCACCTACTGATAATTTATCGAATAAATACTCTCCAAAAGGTTCCGCTTTATTAAAGATTATCTTTCCGTTTTGAGGAATAACTGTTATTCCAGGAACATAATCGAAAAACCCATCTCCATTTGCCTGTAAATCCCCATTAAAATTTAATCTATCTAAATTAAATAATTGCAATAAGGTTGTATTTTGAATTAAATCCTCTTGTGGTGTACTTGGTGTTACAGGAACTCCATTAATATCCACTCCAAAAGAGGTTCCATCAACCGGTGAAATATAGTTTAAAAGCGAGGCCTCATTATAAAAGATATTTAATTTAAAATCTTCCTGACTTAATTGGTAGGCTCCCGTATTATAAATATTCTTCATCATTAAGTCCCAAATAGGCTGATTAACATTTGTAATAGGACTTTTTAATAATTTTAAAACTAAGTTATTGTTAGTAACTGTTGTAATACCACCTGGATTTGTATTAACATCTTGAGCGTCTAGTCCATCGTTAGCAAATTCTCCTACTTGATACACTTGTCCGCCAACCGTAAATTGGAAAGCAACTGCTAAGATTTCATCGTTATTTAATCTCTGATTTAAGGAGATATATCCCAATTGAGAATCCAAGGTATATTCTTGACCCTCTAGTAGTTTTTTCGCATTTTCCAATTTGGCGTAATCGGAACCTTCATTCACGGAACTAGCCAGTGACCCAAAACCTTGTTGCACGGTTGCAATATCTCTAATTTGTTGCGTTAGCACAGAACCTGAACCTATTGCTGTTGGGTTATAATCGTTATTTGCATTATTAGGAAACGCATTTGGACCTACATTGATAAATCCTGGAGGAATTGGTTGCAATAACATGTTATTAGCATTTGGGTCTGGGTTAGATTCTCCTAAATCCTGTAAAGCCACAATGTTTCTAACGTTTTCTGTGTTATTATTCCTATTGGTTATCCATACTTCCACTCTGGTAATTTGAACGTTGGTATTTATAAACGGATAATTAGAAAGTGCGTAGTCGAAATTATCTCTAAAGTAATGTGCTAAGAAATAGTGTCTATTCTCGTCGTAGTCTCTTGCGAAGAAATCGAATTCTTCAATGGTTCCTCCACCTTGTGCAACCACTGTTTTAGTATCTGATTTTTGTTCAGAGAAAACACCTGTTACAGTTGTTTTACCAAACTGCAATTGCGTTTTAACTCCAAACAAACTTTGTGCTCCTGTAATTAAGGCACTATTTAAAGGCATACTAACATTACCAACTTCTATTTTTTGAATAATATCGTCTTCAGTTGGTGTGTACTCCAATTTTATTAAGTTCTGAAAATCGAAAGTAGACTCCGTATCATAATTAGCGGTAACTTGCAATTTAGTTCCTACTTTTCCTAATAAACTTAAACTAATACGCTGATCGAAATCAAAAGTAAAACTACTTCTGTTTTGAGGAGAAAAGGTAGGATTATCTTGTTTAGTAAATAAAACACCCAAATCTATTTCTACCGAACCTTGAGGAATAACGTTAATGGTATTTCCTCCAAAAATTGATTCGAACAATCCAGATCTTACATAAAATTCTGGCAATAAATTTTTCTGTTCTTCTTCGGCACCTTCTTTTTTACCATCGAAAGCATCTATTTTTTGTTTGTAGTATGCTTTTAAATTTTCTTGTAAAACTAGTTCCCTATATTCTTCTGGCGATAATATTATTGGATAATTAATATTGAATCTTCCAACGGATTGGGTATAGATGTATCTATCGGTTAATGGATCGTAGGTATAAAAAGATTCAATACTAGATGGATTAGGCATGTTTAAATTTCCTAATGAAAATCCTGTACTTGTAGAATCTTGAGGTGTTGGAGTTACCTGTGAAAATGAATAAAGGCTAAGAAGCAAAAAAACGCTTAATAGCAAATACTGTTTGTTGGTTTTTAAATAATTATGGGTGGTTGTACTCAAATCTTTTATAAATTTTTTAAAGCCTGTTTTATAATTACTTCTACACTTGCATCTGGTTCAATAGAAATTATTTTATCTATAACACGTTCTGATTGTTTTTTATTGAATCCAAGAACTTCTAAAGCAGATAACGCTTCATCTTTATTTGTATTGCTTTTCTGAGTTGAAAGTTCGTCAATATCATAGACTTTCAAAATTTTATCTTTTAAATCCAAAATTACTCGTTGAGCTGTCTTTGCTCCAATGCCTTTTATGGATTGTATTAAAGCTACATCTCCAATGGCAATTCCTTCTCTAACTTGTTTTGGTGTTAATGATGACAACATGGTTCGGGCTATACTTGCGCCAACACCACTTACTGAAATTAATAATCTAAAAATCTCTCTTTCTGCTAAGGAAGAAAAACCAAATAAGGTGTGCGAATCTTCCTTTACTTGAAGATGAGTAAATAGTTTGATATTTTCTTGATCGGGAATTTGAGAAAAGGTATGCAATGAAATATTTAACATATAGCCTACGCCATTGCAATCTATAACAACATCTGTTGGATTTTTCTCAACTAGTTTCCCTTGAATATGTGTAATCATTAACAAAACTTTAATAAACTCTCAAATGTAATAAAATAATTCACATTATAAAGCTGTTTACTTTTCTATTGCAACTTTATTATCAAGTTCTTTTTTTTCTTTTTGTTGTGCGTCTATTACAGCAATAGCAGTCATATTTACAATTTCATCAACACTTGCATCTAATTGAAGTATGTGCACTGGTTTCCTTAAACCCATCATTATAGGGCCAATAGAATCTGCTTTGTACAACTCCTTCAACAGTTTATAAGTAATATTTGCTGATTCTAAGTTGGGAAAAATTAAGGTATTTACCTTTTTTCCTGCCAATTTAGAAAATGGAAAGATGTCTTGAAGCATTTCTTTATTTAACGCAAAATCTGCTTGAAGCTCTCCATCTACCAACAAATTAGGATGTCTTTTATGTAAATAACTAACAGCTTCTCTAACTTTAGTAGCTGTTTTATTTTTTGAAGAACCAAAATTAGAATAGGATATCATGGCCATTACAGGTTCCATTCCAAACATTTTTACCACTCCTGCAGTCATTTGTGCAATTTTAGTCAAATCTTCGGCAGTAGGATTGATATTAATAGCTGTATCGCTTAAAAACATCGGGCCACGTTGGGTCATCATAACATTAGTTGTAGCAATTCTAGTAGAGTCTGGCGCCAAACCAATAAGCTCTAAAACAGGTTTTACTACTAAAGGATAAGATCTTGAGAAACCAGAAATCATGGCATCTGCATCTCCTTCATTTACCATCATAGCTGCAAAATAATTACGTTCTCTCATAATATTTTGAGCAGAATATAAGGTAACACCTCGTCTTTTACGCTGCTTCCAATATGTTTTAGCATAGATATTTTTGCGTTCTTCTTCTTCGTCTGATTTTGGATCAATAATTTCCACATCAGCATCGAATTCCAACTCTTCTTTTAGTTTCTCTATAACATCACGTCTTCCTAAAAGGATAGGAATTGCTATTCCCTCATCATGAACAATCTGGGCTGCTTTTAGCACATCTAAATGATCTGCTTCAGCAAACACCACTCGTTTCGGATTAATTTTAGCTCTATTAAGCAGCAATCTAACAAGCTTATTATCTGAACCTAAACGCTCTAAAAGCTCTTCTTTATATTTGTCCCAGTTTTCAATAGGCTCTTTTGCAACGCCACTTTCCATTGCCGCTTTGGCCACTGCAGGAGGTACTTCTGCAATTAATCTAGGATCGAAAGGTTTTGGAATAATATATTCTTTTCCAAAGGTTAAACGAGTTTCGCCATAAGCGATATTTACTTGTTCTGGAACAGCTTCTTTTGCTAAATTAGCTAGAGATTTTACGGCTGCCATTTTCATGGCCTCGTTAATTTTAGTAGCACGAACATCTAAAGCCCCTCTAAAAATAAAAGGAAACCCAAGAACATTATTAACTTGGTTCGGATTATCAGAACGTCCAGTTGCCATTATAATATCTTTTCGTGTATCAATAGCAAGTTGGTAATCTATTTCTGGATCTGGATTAGCTAAAGCAAAAACTATTGGGTCTTTTGCCATAGACAACAGCATATCTGGAGAAACTATATTTGCTTTTGAAAGCCCGATAAATACATCGGCATTTAACATGGCTTCATCTAAAGTATCAATAAGTCTATGTGTAGCAAATTCTGCTTTTTCTGATGTTAAATCGTCCCTATCTTGTCTAATTACTCCCTTGCTATCCAACATTACAATGTTTTCACGCTTGGCGCCAAAGGCCTGATATAATCTGGTGCAAGAAATAGCTGCGGCTCCTGCTCCACTAATAACAATTTGTACTTGGTCTATTTTCTTTTTTGTAAGCTCTAAAGCATTCAACAAGGCCGCAGACGAAATAATAGCTGTTCCATGTTGGTCGTCGTGCATGACTGGAATATCCAACTCTTCTTTAAGTCTTCTTTCTATTTCGAAGGCTTCGGGAGCCTTAATATCTTCTAAATTGATTCCACCAAAAGTTGGGGCTATCATTTTTACAGTTTGAATAAACTCTTCAATATTTTCTGTTCCAACTTCAATATCGAAAACATCGATGTCTGCAAAAATTTTAAAAAGTAAACCTTTTCCTTCCATTACTGGTTTTGAAGCTTCAGGTCCAATATTTCCTAGTCCTAAAACTGCAGTTCCATTAGAAATAACGGCAACTAAGTTTCCTTTGGCAGTATATTTATAGACATTATTGACATCTTTTGCTATTTCCAGACAGGGTTCTGCAACGCCCGGAGAATAGGCTAAAGATAAATCTCTTTGGGTTGCATATTTTTTAGTTGGTACCACCTGAATCTTTCCTGGTGTTGGTTTTGCATGATATACTAAGGCTTCTCGGCGTTTACTTTGTTTACTCATATTTGCTATAAATTAAAGCTTTATTCAAATAATTCTGAACTAACAAATGTAACAATCCTGAAACTTAAAGCCTAATCTTTTATGAATTTGATATTCCGTGTTAAACCTGCAAATTTAGTGCGTTTCACAGCCGATTTTTGAAACACTTTTTTAAATGTGTCTTCAGTAATCTCTTCCCAATCTTTTTTGGTCATTGCCAACAATTCAGGATGTGGATTAAATAAAGGTTCGTTATGAGGTTTTGAAAACTTGTTCCACGGACATACATCCTGACAGATATCGCAACCAAACATCCAATCTTCAAACTGTCCTTTATAATCTGTTGGAATATTTTCTTTTAACTCGATTGTAAAATAAGAAATACATTTACTCCCATCTACCACATAAGGTTCTGTAATGGCATTTGTTGGGCAGGCATCGATGCATTTAGTGCAAGTGCCACAATGGTCTGAAGTAATACCATCATATTCCAATTCTAAATCGATAATCAATTCGGCAATAAAATAAAAAGATCCAACTTGTTGAGTTAATAAATTAGAATGTTTCCCAATCCAACCTAAACCAGATTTTGCAGCCCATGCTTTATCCAAAACTGGAGCTGAATCTACAAAAGCTCGTCCTTCAACCTCTCCTATTTCATCCTGAATAAAATGCAAAAGAGATTTTAATTTATCCTTAATAATAAAATGATAATCCGTTCCGTAAGCATATTTAGACAGCTTAAACGTATTTTCTTTTTGAGTTTCTTCAGGGTAATAATTTAGCAATAATGAAATAACACTTCTGGAACCTTCAACTAACTTTGTTGGGTCTAAACGTTTATCAAAATGATTTTCCATGTATTGCATTTCACCATGGCTATTATTTTTTAGCCACTTTTCAAGTCTTGGTGCTTCTGCTTCTAAAAACCCTGCTTTACTGATACCACATGATAAAAACCCGAGGCGTTTAGCTTCGCCTTTAATAAGTTGACTGTATTTAGATTTATTTTCAATCACGAAACACGCGTTTCAAATTTTAATATAGCATTTTTAGGCCTTAAAGTAATTAGTGGTTGGATATCTATTGTTTCATTAACTGGATGAATATTAAATTTTGTTACCATTTCAGATACTGCAAGTACCATTTCAAACATCGCAAAATTATTACCAATACACTTTCTTGGTCCTGCTCCAAATGGAAAATAGTGTGAGGAATACGCTTTTGCTTTTTCAGGGGAAAATCGGTCAGGATTAAATTCTTCAGGGTTTTTCCAAAGTTTTTTATGCCTATGAATTTCAAATATTGAAAATAAAAAACTGCTCCCTTTTTTAAAATGAAAATCTTTGAAAGTATCATCTTCTATATTTACTCGATCCATAAAATAAGCTGGTGGATATAATCGTAATGACTCTTCAATAACTTGTTTTGCGTATTGAGATTGCATGATAACCAACATAAGATCTGAATGACTATCTGCTATAACGTCTTGATATTGCTTCCGAATTTTTTGCTGCCATTCTGGATGATGTGCCAAAAACTGCAATGTAAAACTTAAAGAATTGGCAGTGGTTTCATGTCCTGCAACAAATAAGACTAAAATTTCATCAATAAGTTGTTCGTTGTTCATAACAGAACCATCATCGTACTTAGCGTTTATAAGCATATCCAGTAGATCGTTATGTTGTTCTTTGGAATGTTTTCT
Source organism: Xanthomarina arctica (assembly GCF_014638915.1). Taxonomy (GTDB): domain Bacteria; phylum Bacteroidota; class Bacteroidia; order Flavobacteriales; family Flavobacteriaceae; genus Xanthomarina; species Xanthomarina arctica. Next base: position 247,581 of record NZ_BMFQ01000001.1, read on the forward strand.
TCTGTTAATAATATTGAGAAGAATATCTCTTGATTCTTGAGATCTTGAAAGGTGCTTTTTAATTATTCCGAAAGACTTAAAATACCATTTTAAATAGGGTTGTCTTAATTCTTTTACCAACATAAGTTGATTTTCTTCTGTTACTTCCTGAAGAACCTTTATTTCATTATTTGTTGCCGCATTACTGAAAAGAGATTTCACAACAACCTTAAAGGCCAGATCACCAAAAACAGGTAATACATTAATATGAGTCTCGGTTTGAATTTTCAGAATTTCTTCCACAATAGTCTCTTTGACCGTTGCTAATAACTTATCTAAATTTTTTTTATGAAAAGCAGGTTGAATTAATTTTCGCTGAGTTCGCCAATAATCACCTTCAGAAGTTAGTAAACCTTTTCCTAAGTATTTTGCGAGTTGTACGGTTTGGATTTCAGATTTTTTATAGTTTTTCCAATTTTTCTGAAGAACGTATTCTGCCAATTCAGCGTCTCGTGAAAAAATGGCATAATTACCTAACCCAATATTAAGTTTAAAAGTATCACCATGCTTTTCAAAATTTTCATGATGAAAAGGCAACGGGTTATTCAATATTTTTATGGCTTGCCTTAAAAAGGTAAATGTAGAAACTTCTGGTATTTTCTTAATTTGGGTCATTAAAACAATCCTCCTTGCGTTGGTCCTTTTATTTTCCCTAGATGTTTATAGGCTAATTCGGTTACTTCTCTCCCACGCGGGGTTCGCATAATAAATCCTTGTTGGATTAAAAAAGGCTCGTAAACTTCTTCAATGGTTTCGGCACTTTCACTTACAGCAGTTGCTATAGTTGTAATTCCGACAGGTCCGCCTTTAAATTTATCAATCAGGGTTGTTAGAATTTTGTTATCCATTTCGTCTAAGCCATGAGCATCCACATGAAGTGCTTCTAAAGCAAATTTGGCAATTTTAATATCAATATTACCATTTCCTTTAATTTGAGCAAAATCGCGTACACGACGTAACAAGGCATTTGCAATTCTAGGAGTACCACGACTTCTACCAGCAATCTCAATAGCCGCTTCCATAGAAATTGGAACTTTTAATATTTCTGAACTACGTTGCACAATAGTAGTCAGTAATTCGGTATTATAATATTGTAACCTACTTTGTATTCCAAAACGGGCTCTCATTGGAGCTGTTAATAGACCAGAGCGTGTTGTTGCTCCAACTAATGTAAAAGGATTCAGGTTAAGTTGAACGGTTCTGGCGTTTGGGCCAGACTCAATCATGATATCAATTTTGTAATCCTCCATTGCCGAGTATAAATACTCTTCTACAATGGGACTTAATCTATGTATTTCGTCAATAAATAAAACATCTCTTTCATCTAGATTTGTAAGCAGTCCAGCTAAATCTCCTGGCTTATCTAAAACAGGGCCAGAAGTTACTTTAATACCTACACCCAACTCGCTTGCTAGAATATGGGCTAAGGTCGTTTTCCCTAATCCGGGAGGTCCATGAAATAAGGTGTGATCTAATGCTTCCTCACGTAAATTTGCCGCTTGAACAAAGATTTGAAGATTCTCCAATACTTGATCCTGACCTGTAAAATCATCGAATGATAAAGGTCTCAATTTCTTTTCTACATCCAGTTCTTCTGGCGTAAAACTGTCTCCTGTAGGATCTAGGTTGTCGTTCATGTGCACATCCCACGAAAGTGAGAATCTAAATTTATTATTGAAAAATCATTATAAGCAAATATAAAGAAAAAGCCTTTCCGAATTGGAAAGGCTTTTGAATAATATGTAATCTCTTTTGTTGAAACCCGTTTTTAAAAGGCAATAACAAAAAAGACCTTTGAAATTTTAAGCATTTCAAAGGTCTTTTCTAATCTATTGTGAGATTCCCATCTTCGCAGGAATTAGTTTAATGTTGAAGTTCTTCTTCACCTTCTTTTAAAGGAACGTTTTGTGGTACGAAATCGACATCATGTCCTGGTTTACTATAATCGTAAGCCCAACGGTATACATGAGGAATTTCACCTGGCCAGTTTCCGTGAATATGTTTCACAGGAGCAGTCCATTCTAAAGTTGTAGATCTCCAAGGGTTTTGAGGCGCCTTTTTTCCGAAGAACATACTTCCAAAGAAATTATATAAGAATACTAGTTGGAATACCCCTCCAATGATAGCAAACACCGTTATTACAACGTTAACATTCGCTAAATCGTCAAATAATGGGAAATTAGAGTTTGTATAATAACGTCTTGGTAAACCTGCCATTCCAATAAAATGCATTGGGAAGAACACACCGTAAGCACAGATAGCTGTAACCCAGAAGTGAATGTAACCTAAGTTTTTATTCATCATTCTACCAAACATTCTTGGATACCAATGGTAAACCCCAGCAAACATCCCGTAAAGAGCAGAAATACCCATTACTAAGTGGAAGTGAGCAATTACAAAATAAGTATCGTGAACGTTAATATCTAATGCAGAATCTCCTAAAATAATTCCAGTTAATCCACCTGTAATAAAAGTAGAAACGAAACCTATTGAGAAAAGCATGGCGGTATTCATTTGTATATTCCCCTTCCAGATGGTCGTTATCCAGTTAAAGGCTTTTACAGCTGAAGGTATTGCAATTAATAAGGTTGTAAATGTAAATACAGAACCTAAGAATGGATTCATACCAGAGATAAACATGTGGTGACCCCAAACGATGGTTGATAAGAATGCAATAGCTAATATAGAAGCAATCATTGCACGGTAACCGAAAATAGGTTTACGTGAGTTTGATGCCATAATTTCTGAAACCATTCCCATGGCTGGTAAGATTACAATATATACCTCCGGATGTCCTAAGAACCAGAATAAGTGTTCAAATAAAACTGGAGAACCACCTTGGTAATGTAATACTTCACCTTGAATAAAGATATCCGATAAGAAGAAGGATGTACCAAAACTTCTATCCATGATTAACAATAAAGCAGCAGAGAATAATACCGGGAAAGAAACAACACCAATAATTGCAGTTACAAAAAATGCCCAGATAGTAAGAGGAAGTCTAGTCATAGACATTCCTTTTGTTCTTAAGTTTATTACTGTTACAATATAGTTTAATGAACCTAATAAAGATGAAGCAATAAAGATTGCCATAGATACTAACCATAAAGTCATACCCATTCCAGAACCACCTTGAGCCATTGGTAAGGCAGATAAAGGAGGATAAATAGTCCAACCGGCAGCAGCTGGTCCAGCTTCTACAAATAGAGACATTAGCATAATAACACTAGATAAGAAGAATAACCAATATGAAACCATATTTAGAAATCCTGATGCCATATCTCGTGCACCAATTTGCAATGGAATTAAAAGGTTACTAAAAGTACCACTTAAACCAGCTGTTAACACAAAGAATACCATAATGGTACCGTGAATAGTTACTAATGCTAAATAAATATCAGCATCCATAACACCACCTGGTGCCCATTTACCTAGTAAAGCTTCAAATAATACATTTGGTTCTTCTGGCCATGCAATTTGCATACGAAACATGATGGACATAAGAACTCCAATAACACCCATAATCGTACCTGTAATCAGGTATTGTTTGGATATCATTTTATGATCCTGACTAAAGATGTATTTAGTCACGAAAGTTTCCTTATGATGATGTCCGTGATCGTCTTCGTGTGCGTGAGTATCTGCGTGTGTTGACATAATCTAATATATACTTTTTAAAACAGTTTCTTAATTTACTTAATTAAAGAATCTTTAAATTCTTTTTGTTCTTTGATCCAAGCGTCGTACTCTTCCTGAGTTTCAACTATAATATTCATTTGCATGTTATAATGAGATTTACCACAAATCTTATTACATAACAATAAAAAATTAAATTCGTATGGATCTAAAGGAGCTTCACCTTTTATTGCTAATTCCTTGCTTTTTTCCGATCTAATATCATTAATATTAGCAACCTTCTCCAAGATTTGAGGTGTTTGTCTCATATCTGCAGTAGTTATAGATGGCGTAAAACCAAATTGTGTGATCATACCAGGAACACAGTTCATTTGTGCTCTAAAATGTGGCATGTAAGCAGAGTGCAATACATCTTGTGAACGCATTTTGAATAATACTGGTTTACCTACTGGTAAATGCAATTCTGAAGTTATAATATCGTCTTGAGCATTTGGATCAGATTCATCTACTCCAAGAATATTTGCTTTATCGATATCAATTAATCTCACATTAGCTTTTCCTAAGGTATTATCATTACCACCGTAACGCGCCTTCCAGTTAAACTGTTGTGCATATAATTCTATAATTATAGGATCGTCATCTTCATTCACGTTCATAATACTTGTCCAAGTAAATAAACCATAAATGATTAGTCCCGCTAATACGATTACTGGAATAATGGTCCAAATAGCTTCTAAGGTATTATTATCAGCATAGAAAAATGCTTTCTTTCCTTTTTCTCCTCTATATTTAAAAGCAAAATAATGTAATAAATATTGTGTTATGGTTTGTACTATGAAGATAAGAACCATAGAGATAATCATCAAATTATCAATTTCTGCACCATGTACAGATGCTGAATTTGACATTAATGGTAAGTCTCCCCATTTTACAAAACAAACGATAGTAATGATATAAATGAAAGCTAAGAAAGCTAGCATCATATATGCATTTATCTTGTTATCGTTATCTGTTGCTATTTGGCTATTTGAAGTACCTACCTGAGCTAAATCAAATATTTTAACCATTTGCCATATGGCAACAGCTACAAAAAATACTATTATAATTGTTAAAAAAGCTGTCATTGTCTTTTCTCTACTTTAATTAATTTTTTAATAATGAAAATGTTCACTTTCCTTCAGGAATGGATTTCTTTTTACTAGTAATGGCGCTTTAGATAAAGCTGAAAATACGATGAATATAAATAATCCAGCGAATAACATCACAGAACTAATTTCAGGAATACCAATAGACCATCTATCTCCAACAGTTGCAGGCATAATCATTACATAAACATCTACGTAATGTCCTACTAAAATGATAATTCCAGCCATACTAACAAACCAAGGGATTCGTTTATAATCGCTATTCATTAACACTAAGAATGGGAACACAAAGTTTAGTACTACCATACCGAAGAAAAGACCGTTGTAATCTTGAATACGTGTTACAAAATAAGTAACCTCTTCAGGAATATTTGCATACCAAATTAACATGAATTGTGAAAACCAAAGGTAAGCCCAAAAAATACTAAATCCGAACATGAACTTTGCTAAATCATGAATATGACTATCATTAACTATTTCTAAATGACCTCTAGATTTTAAGTAAAGAGTTATAAACGCAATAACTGTAATTCCACTTACTGCCATTCCAGCAAACACATACCATCCAAATAAGGTACTAAACCAGTGAGGATCTACACTCATTATCCAATCCCAAGACATAATTGATTCTGTATAAATAAAGAATACTAAGAATGCCGCTGAAATACGAAATGTTTTTTTGAAGTAACTATTATCTGATGCCGTATCGTTAGCAATACTAAATTTACGTGAAAAATGTCTGTATAAACTCCAACCTGCAATAAAAATCAAGCCTCTAAAAGCAAACCACCAAATATTTAAATAGCTAGCTTTACCTTGTAATAATTTATCGTGAGCTACTACTTCTGGATCCATCCAGACAAATATATTATAGTGTCCAATGGTTCCTGATGCTATAGCAATTGCTAATACAATAAGACCTCCTGGTAATACATAAGCAGTAATTCCCTCCATAACTCTAAATAGTACTGGAGACCAACCTGATTGTGAAGCAAATTGAATAGCATAAAAGGCCAAAACCCCTAAAGCTATCATAAAAAAGAAAAAGGCTGCTACATATAATGCAGACCATGGTCTATTTGCCATTTGATGTTGTACATGCTCTACGTGTTTAGCATGTTCATCTACATGTTGCCCTGCATTTGCAGTTGCATCATGTGAATTTGCTTCATGACTAACCTCAGAATGATCTGAATCACCGGCTACCACATGAGCTTCAGTTGCTACGCCATGACCTCCACCATGAGGTGCTTCTTCTGCAAGCATGGTTTCAACTTCTTCAAAAGATTTATGAGATGTCATAAAACCATATCCTACGCCTAATAGTCCTAAAATTATTAAGGCTATAGAAAATGTCTTTAATTTATTTGAGATTGTGTACATATCTATATTTAATCTTTATCTTTCTTACTGTTCTAATTTAGCTTTTAAATCCAACACATAAGCAACTACTTGCCAACGCTCTTCTTCATTTAGCTGATTTGCATAGGATCCCATTGTATTTTTACCATAATAAATAGTATGATAAATACTTCCTTCGGTTATAGCTCTTCCTATATCGTCGTATTTAGGAATCCCTAATATTTTTTCTCTCTTAACTAGTTGTCCTTGTCCGTCTCCTTTTGTTCCATGACAAATTCCACAGTAAATATCATAAAGTATTTTAGCTTCCACTAAATTTACTTGAGTAGAATCTAAAGGACTTTTCAATTCCGTTTTAGCTAACATATAACCTTCCATATCACTTGCGTAATCAAAAGGCATGTATCCTCTAGGCACAGTTCCATCTACTGGTAATTGGGCTTCAACACCGTTTCTAAAAGCATCAGATTCTGAATACGTTTCATAACCAACAGGTACATACATGTTAGGCATGAATTGGTAGTTGGGTCTTGAGTCGTTTTGACAAGACACAAAAGATGCGAATACTAATGCTATAATTGTTATTTTTACTAAGCTCTTCATATTACAATATTAATGTGCTTCTTCTTTTTCAATTAATTTAATTTCTACCGCTCCAGTTTCTTTAAGTAAGTTTTCCAATTCGGTTTCGTTACCATGAACTGCAATTTCCATTAAGAAGTGATCATCTGTAGTTCTTAAATCAGGATTTTCAGCTTTTTTAAAGGGCCACATTCTACTTCTTAAGTAAAAGGTGATAACCATTAGGTGGGCCGCAAAAAATACCGTTAGTTCAAACATAATCGGCACAAAGGCTGGCATGTTTTCTATATAACTAAAACTTGGTTTACCACCAATGTTTTGTGGCCAGTCTTCTATCATGATAAAATTCATCATAGCAACGGCAACACATAAACCAACACAACCATATAAAAAAGCCGTAATTGCTAACCTTGTTGGCGCTAATCCCATGGCCTTGTCTAGTCCGTGAACTGGAAAAGGTGTGTATATTTCTTCAATGTGATATCTCTCTGCCTTTACCCTTTTAACGGCAGACATCAATACATCATCATCAGTATAAATAGCGTGAATTACTTTTGAAGTTTCCATATTGCTACTCGTCGTTTTTTGTTTTGTTAACTTGGCTTCCAGACGTTCTTATATCTGATCCTGTACCTACTAAAGTATCTCCTCTTTCTCTAATGCTTTTATAACGCTCACCTGAAGATTTTAAAATAGTTTTTACTTCAGCTTGTGCAATTACTGGGAATGTTCTTGAGTATAATAAAAATAATACAAAGAAGAATCCTATTGTTCCAATAAAGATACCAATATCTACAAAAGTTGGTGAGAACATAGTCCAAGATGATGGTAAATAATCTCTATGTAATGAGGTTACGATAATTACAAAACGTTCGAACCACATCCCTACGTTTACTACAATAGAAATAAAGAATGAGAACATAATACTCGTTCTAAGTTTCTTAAACCACATAAATTGTGGAGAGAAAACATTACAACTCATCATTAATAAATAAGCCCACCAGTAAGGTCCTGTTGCTCTATTCAAGAATGCATATTGTTCATACTCTACACCAGAATACCAAGCAATAAATAATTCAGTTATATAAGCCACACCAACAATAGAACCTGTAATCATAATTACAATGTTCATCAATTCGATATGCTGTACCGTAATATAATCTTCAAGGCTACACACTTTTCTCATAATAATAAGAAGCGTGTTTACCATTGCGAATCCAGAAAATACTGCTCCTGCCACAAAGTAAGGAGGGAAAATAGTAGTATGCCATCCAGGAATAACAGATGTTGCGAAATCAAAGGATACAATGGTATGTACTGAAAGTACTAAAGGAGTTGCTAAACCAGCAAGAACTAAAGAAACTTCTTCAAAACGTTGCCAATCTTTTGCTCTTCCAGACCATCCAAAACTTAATAAAGAATATATTTTCTTTTGGAAAGGTTTAATTGCTCTATCACGTAGCATCGCAAAATCTGGTAATAAACCTGTCCACCAGAATACTAAAGAAACTGATAAATAAGTTGAGATTGCAAATACATCCCAAAGTAACGGAGAGTTAAAGTTTACCCATAGCGATCCAAATTGATTTGGAATAGGTAAAACCCAGTACCCTAACCATGGACGACCCATGTGAATAATTGGAAACAATCCTGCTTGAACAACAGAGAAAATTGTCATTGCCTCTGCAGATCTGTTAATTGCCATTCTCCATTTCTGACGGAAAAGTAATAGTACGGCAGAAATCAATGTTCCTGCGTGACCAATACCTACCCACCAAACGAAGTTGGTAATATCCCAAGCCCAACCTACGGTTTTATTTAAACCCCAAGTTCCGATACCTGTTGATATTGTGTAAATGATACAACCTATTCCCCAGAGAAAAGCTACTAGTGCAATAGAAAAAACTATCCACCAAGATTTGTTTGCTTTACCTTCGACTGGCCTTGCTACATCCACAGATACATCGTGGTATGACTTTTCGCCTGTAACTAAAGGTCTTCTAATAGGTGCTTCGTAATGAGACGCCATAATCCTTTTATAATTATTTTCTTAATTCGTTTTATTATGCTTCGGTTGTATTTCTCACTTTAGTATGATACTGCACATTTGGTTTTGTGCCTACATGTTCTAATAAGTGATACATACGATTATCTACTAAAAGTTTTGCAACTTTACTTTCTTTATCATTGATGTCTCCAAATACCATTGCTCCATTGCCACATGCAGAAGAACAAGCTGTTTGGAATTCACCATCTTTAATTTCACGTCCATCACGTTTGGCATCAAGAATAGTTTTTTGTGTTTTTTGAATACACATAGAACATTTTTCCATAACACCACGAGATCTAACTACAACATCTGGATTTAATACCATACGTCCTAAATCGTCATTCATATAGTAATCAAACTCATCATTCTCATTATATAAGAACCAGTTGAATCTACGTACTTTATAAGGACAGTTGTTTGCACAGTAACGTGTACCTACACAACGGTTATAAGCCATGTGATTTTGACCTTGACGTCCATGAGAAGTTGCTGCCACAGGGCATACAGTTTCGCAAGGAGCATGATTACAATGTTGACACATTACCGGTTGGAAAGCTACTTGTGGGTTTGCCGCAGCAGATTCCATTTCCTCAAGAGCATCAATAATTGCTAATCCTTTGGTATCGTCTTTTTTAGTATTATCCCCTGCAAACGTATCTTCAGAAGAATAATATCTATCAATACGCAACCAGTGCATATCGCGACTCTTACGCACTTCTTCTTTACCTACAACTGGTACGTTATTTTCTGCATGACAAGCTATTACACACGCCCCGCATCCTGTACAAGCATTCAAATCGACTGATAGGTTGAAGTGATGACCGATAGAACGATCAAATTCATCCCATAAATCCACATCTGGTGAAGTAACCGGAGTTTCAACATGATTTAAAGATACTACAGGAACAGCATTCCAAGCAGATTGCTCTTTTGTATTAAAAATCTCTAAAGTGGTTTCTCTAATAATGTCTCCACGACCCATTAAAGTATTATGCAACTGTACACTTGCAAATTCGTGCATTCCAGATGCTGCTGCAACACTTACATTTTGTACGGTATTAAAATCTTGGTACAACACATATGCGTTAACACCAGTTTTCATTTCATTTTTCAATCCAGCTTTTCTACCATAACCAAACGAAAGACCAACAGATCCTTTTGCTTGTCCTGGTTGAATAATTACTGGCACATTTTCTACAGTAACCCCATTTACAGTCACGTTTGCATAACTACCATCTAAGCCACCATTAGCGACATGTTCGTTTTTTAATCCCAATGCTTCAGCATCAGCTTTTGAAACAGTTAAATAGTTATCCCAAGTTGTTCTTGTAATAGGATCTGGAAACTCTTGTAACCATGGGTTATTGGCTTGTTGACCATCTCCCATTCCTACTTTAGAGTATAATGTTAATTCCATACCTTCAGAAGTCGCCGAACCGATTAAGGCTTTAGCGGCCGAAATACCAGTGGCAACAGATACTCCTGATAAATTACCAGTTGTTGTTGTGGTTGAAGATGATGTAGAAGTAACATACTCATCTTTATCTTCATCTTTAATTCCAACTCCTACGGCTGCATCATGAATAATACCTCCAACTAAAGTTCTATCTTTTTTCTCTTTTAAAACGCTAGAAGAAGTTTCAACAGTTTCTGTTGAAACAGTATTAGATCCACCCACAGAAGTAGTTCCTTTTACAAAAACTCCATCGTGTAAAGCTTGGCTAAATGATGTACTACCTAAAATACTATCATTCCAAGTTTGTTTTATATAATCGTGGTAAGAAATATCATTTCCAGTCCAAACTAATAAAGCATCTTGAAATTGCATGGTATCAAATAAAGGACGAATAGTTGGTTGCATTAAAGCAAAATGTCCCTTTTTGATTTCAACATCTCCCCATGATTCTAAATAATGAGGTGCTGCTGCAATATATTGTGTTTGCGTAGAAGTTTCATCTGCTTTCAAAGAGAAAGTTACAGACAAATCTGTTTGCGCTAAACCTTCAGCAAATGCTGAAGCATTTGGCAATGTATATAGTGGATTAACACCACTCATAATAATAGCTCCTACTTTACCTGCATTCATATCAGCAATTAAAGTATTTACAGCTTTATCGCTACCTTGTCTTGTTTTTATTGGTGTAGAGGCATCAAATGCTTTAGAATTTAAATACTCATTAATTTCTAATACAACAGTTTGTGCATTCATATCTTGAATACCAGTTACTGCAACACCTTTACTTCCTGCACTTTTAAGTTGAGAAGCTGCTTTACTTACTGCTTCTAATATATGTGCTGGTAAATCTACAGAAACAGATCCACCAACTACTTCGCTATATAATTTAGCTAAAACTAATTTTTGTTGACTTGGAGTTAATGGTACACGTTTGTCTGCATTGGCTCCAGTTAATGACATGTTCGATTCAAATTGAATATGACGAGACATTTTTCCTTTAGCAGGAATACGCCCTACAGCATAGCCAGAGTCAAAACCACCACCTTGCCAATCGCTAAGAAAATCTGCTCCAACTGAAACAATTACTTCAGCTTTAGAGAAATCGTAATTAGCTAATCCTCTCTCATTATATTTAGCTTCAAAAGCGTCTAATGATTCAGATTCTGAAATGGCATCATAAACTACATGATTTACGTTTCCGAATTTCTGCTTAAAATCTCCAATTAATCTTGAAGTAGATGGACTAGCAAATGTTTGAGTTAATAAAACTATTTGTTTTCCAGAAGCACTAAGTTCAGTTAATTTTAGACTTACTTCTGAATTTAAATCTTCCCATGAAACATAACCTTCTCCTTTAACAGGACCCTGCATTCTCAAACTATCGTACAAACCTAAAACCGATGCATTTACTCTGGCATTTGCTCCACCAGTTGCGGATGCCATAGTATTGTTTTCGATTTTAATTGGACGACCTTCACGAGTTTTTACTAATACGCTAGCAAAATCAAAACCATCTGCAATTGTTGTTGCATAGTAATTAGCAACACCAGGAATTATTACTTCTGGCTGTACAACATATGGAATGGATTTAATAACTGGTCCCTCGCAAGCAGCAAGAGATGCCGCAGCTGTACTGAAACCAACATATTTTAAGAAATCACGACGTGTTGTTTTAGAACTCTCTAAAGAATTTTTATTACCTAAAAATTCATCAGTAGGAATTTCTTTAACAAATTCGTTTTGTTGTAGCGTCTCAACAATAGAGCTATTTTCGTTTAGCTCTTCAACACTTTTCCAGTATTTCTTGTTTGATGACATATTATATAATTGAATTACTTCTTATTTATTTATTTTTCCTCTTTCACGAGATTCCGTTTTCACGGGAACTACTAAAAACTTTATTTCTAGTAGTGACACTTTCCACATTCCAGACCACCCATTTGTGCTGCTGTAAGTTTATCTACACCATACTTTTTGGATAATTCTTCATGTATTTTAGTGTAGTATGCATTATCCTCCACTTTTACATTGGTATCTCTGTGGCAATTAATACACCAACCCATTGTTAAAGGAGCAAATTGAGATACAATTTCCATTTCTTCAACTGGACCGTGACATGTTTGACATTCAATACCTCCAACAGTTACGTGTTGAGAGTGGTTAAAGTAAGCGAAATCTGGTAAATTATGAATTCTCACCCATTTAACTGGTTGTGTTTCACCTGTATATTTTTGGTCTGCATCACTCCATCCAGCTGCTGCATATAATTTTTGGATTTCACCATCATAAAATTCTTTGCTGTATTCTTCAGTTGCTGTAGTTTCTGCAACTTCATAAATAGATTTATGGCAATTCATACAAACATTTAAAGAAGGAATCCCAGATGTTTTACTAACTCTAGCTGAAGAGTGACAGTATTTACAATCGATACCATTATCTCCTGCGTGTATTTTATGTGAATAGTGAATTGGCTGAACTGGTTGGTATCCTTGATCAATACCTACTTGCATCATATAACCATATAGAAAATATCCACTAGCCAACAATAAGAAGATAACTGACACTAAAACCAAAAATTGATTCTTAACAAAAGCTTTCCAGATTGGAAGTCTGTTAGTTTCTTGTATCTCAACACCTTTTGCTTCAGCAAAACGGTTTAATGTACTTCTTACTAACACTAAAGCTATTGCTAATAAAGCAAACAACAACGCTAAGGCTCCTAATATTACTTTATTAGAAATACCAGAATCTGATGTTGCACCTGCAACTGCTCCTGTAGCTCCAACAACTGGCGCTGGGGCTTTAGATTCTTCAGCAGTATATGCTAGAATGTTACTGATGTCTTCATCTGATAATTGTGGAAAAGCAGTCATTGCAGCACCACCATACTCATCAAAAATCTTATTTGCATAAGCATCCCCAGATTTAATAACACCTGAACTGTTACGAATCCATGCTGCGATCCATTCTATACCAAGTCCTTGGTCGTCTGCTAGCCTTTGCTCTATATGACGTAATGCTGGACCAGTCATCTTCTTATCTAACGAATGGCACGCAGCACAGTTCGTATTGAACAAAGATTTTCCTTTTTCAGCATCGCCATCTTGGGCGAAAATTGTGGTTGAAAGCGTTAGAATAAAAATGATACTTAATGTAAGAATATTTCTGCCTAACTTACGGTTACTCACCTGTTTCATATTAATTGTTGAATTAACTTCTAAACTTTGGTATGGTTTTTTCACTTATGTGAAGAAAAAATACATTCATAAAATCACTCGCAAAAGTAATATTAAAAGTCGATTTGAGAAATGTTAGGGAAGTGTTAATTGGTAATTTAGAGGAATTCTAAATAATAAATCCCCACAAATTTCAGTTAATAAGATATACATTTGCATTAAAAATACTTGAAAATGAAAATATTGAACCCTAAAACCCGCTTATTTACCATAGCTAGTATGGTATGTTTTACTTGTCTAAGTTTTGCACAACAAGGCACAGTTATTATCAATCAAGATAAAGAAATAACCCAATTATTAGATTTAAAGACCAAAATTAACACGTCGGAAGACACTTCTGACAGATATAAAATTCAAATTTACTCAGGAAATAGAAGTGAAGCTGAAAAAACCCAAAGTACTTTTAAGTCTTTAAATCTGGAAATGCCATCAAAATTGGTTTATGAAACACCAAACTATAAAATTTGGGTCGGGAATTTTAGATCGCAATTAGAGGCCGATAGAGCCTTAGTAAAAGTAAAAGCCAAGTTTCCTGCCGCTTTTAAATTTAAACCTAAAAAGGATAAGGAATAAGGCTTCTTGTTGGTTGTTGGTTGTTGGTTGTTGGTTGTTGGTTGTTGGTTGTTGGTTGTTGGTTGTTGAAGTAAAATAAATAACCTGCCAGAACCAAAAAATTATTAGCAGATTAATTACAATTAACTCGATCCAATAAAAAGCACAACAATCATAGATAGATTAACTAGTTTGTTTTTGATAGTAAATTCTAAAAAGAGTATAAAAACTATTTAAAGATTACCAAAAACATCATCCAAATAGAAACAAAAAAAGCGACCAATTGGTCGCTTTTTTTTATTTATGTTTTAGAAATTATTTCAATTTCTTTTTAACTTCTACTTCGTGATACGCTTCTATAACATCACCTTCTTTAATGTCGTTATAGTTTTTAATTTGCATTCCACAGTCATATCCTTTTGCAACTTCCTTAGCATCGTCTTTAAAACGTTTTAAAGAGGTTAATTCACCTGTATAGACAACTACACCGTCACGAATTAAACGAATACCTGAGTTTCTAAAGATTTTACCAGAAAGAACCATACAACCAGCAATACTTCCAATTTTAGAAACTTTAAAGATTTCTCTAATTTCTGCTGTTCCTGTAATTTCTTCTTTAAGCTCTGGAGATAACATACCTTCCATAGCATCTTTAAGATCGTTAATAGCATCGTAAATAATCGAGTACATTCTGATATCGATTTCTTCTTTGTCGGCTATTTGACGTGCATTACCCATTGGTCTCACATTAAATCCTATAATAATAGCATCTGAAGCGGTTGCTAATAACACATCACTTTCTGTAATGGCACCAACACCTTTATGAATAATATTTACTTGAATCTCTTCTGTAGATAATTTTTGGAAAGAATCTGTTAATGCTTCAACAGAACCATCCACATCACCCTTAAGAATGATATTTAATTCTTGGAAATCTCCAAGTGCAATACGTCTTCCAATTTCATCCAAAGTAATATGACGTTGTGTTCTAACAGATTGCTCACGTTGTAACTGTGTACGTTTGGTTGCAATTTGTTTCGCTTCACGCTCGTCTTCAAAAACGCTAAATTTATCACCTGCTTGTGGCGCACCGTCTAATCCTAAGATAGAAACTGGTGTTGATGGACCAGCAGTTTTTACACTGTGACCACGCTCGTCATGCATTGCTCTAACTTTACCGCTATTTTTACCGGCTAGTACATAGTCTCCAACTTTTAAGGTTCCTGCTTGTACTAAAATAGTTGACACATAACCACGTCCTTTATCCAAGAATGCTTCTACCACTGTACCAACTGCTGCTTTATTTGGATTTGCTTTCAGCTCTAATAATTCGGCTTCAAGTAATACCTTTTCTAATAATTCTTTAACTCCTGTTCCAATTTTAGCTGAAATATCATGAGATTGAATTTTCCCTCCCCAATCTTCAACTAATAAGTTCATTTGTGCTAAACCTTCTTTTACTTTTTCAGGATTAGCTCCAGGCTTATCTATTTTATTGATAGCAAATATAATTGGCACACCAGCTGCTTGAGCATGTGCAATTGCTTCTTTTGTTTGTGGCATGATCGCATCATCAGCAGCAATTACAATAATTACTAAATCTGTTACTTGAGCTCCACGAGCACGCATGGCTGTAAAGGCCTCGTGACCAGGAGTATCTAAAAACGCCATTTTTTGACCGCCTTCTAATTCAACTCCATAAGCACCAATATGCTGTGTAATTCCACCAGATTCACCAGCAATAACATTTTCTTGACGTATATAATCTAAAAGTGACGTTTTACCGTGATCTACGTGTCCCATTACTGTTACAATAGGTGCACGTTCTATTAAATCTTCTGGTTTATCTTCTACTTTTTCAATAGACTCTTCAATATCTGCTGTAACAAATTCTACTTCGTAACCAAACTCGTCCGCAACAATACTTAAGGTTTCTGCATCTAAACGTTGGTTCATGGTAACCATCATTCCTAAGGACATACATGCCGAAATAATTTGGGTTACAGACACATCCATCATAGTTGCAACTTCGCTTGCTGTAACAAATTCTGTTACTTTAAGGATTTTGCTATCTGCATCTGCTGCTTGTAAATCTTTAGCAGTTTGCTCTCTATGTTGATCTCTTTTATCTCTACGATACTTAGCACCTTTTCCTTTGCTAGATTTTCCTTGAAGTTTTTCTAAGGTTTCACGTACTTGATTTTTAACCTCTTCTTCAGTAGGCTCTTCTTTAACTACGTTTCTTCTTCCTCTTCCTGCTCCTGGGCCAGATCCTGGTTTACCTTTAAATCTATCATTTCCACCAGTTCTTGGTGCAGATGTATTTCCAGTTCCTGGAGCTCCAACTTTACTTATTCTACGACGTTTTTTCTTGTTGGCGCTGCCAGCTTTATCGTCTTTCTTCTTATCGTCAACTTTTTTCTTAGGCTTATTAAATTGCGAAAGATCTATTTTTTCTCCTGCAATTTTAGGACCTGAAAGTTTTTGATATTGCGTCTTAAGTGTTTCGTCTTCGGCAGGCGCATCTACTTTCTTAGGCTCTTCCTTCTTTGGTTCTTCCTTTTTAGGAGCCTCAGGTTTAGAAGTTTCTATTTTTGGAGTTGCCTCTGTTTTAGCGACTACAGCTTCCGGTTTTAAAACTACCTTTTCTGCAACCTTTTCTTTAGGCTCCTCAGGAGTTTTTACTTTTGGCTTTTCTTCGACAACTTTCTCTTCTTCTACCTTTTTTTCGATTGGTTTTTCAACCGTCTCTTGAGGTTTTTCAGCTTCTACAGCTTTTTCCTCTTTTTTGGCAGGAGTTTCGACTATTTTTTTATTAGTCTCCAAGTCAATTTTACCAACTTGTTTTGGGCCAGTCAATGTCGATTTAGCCTTCACAACTTCAGCTGCCTTTGCGGCTTCCTCACGTTTTGCTCTAGCTTTTTCTTTTTCTTCAATCTCGCGTTCACGCTGTTCTTTCAGAGCTTCTTTTTCTTTCAGCTTCGCTTCACCAACTTCTTGAGATGCCATTTTCTTGTTGGCATCTGTTTGAAATTCGTCTGAAAGGACCTGATAAACCTCGTCTGAAATTTTTGTAGTTGGACGCTTCTCTATCTCGATGCCCTTGGTATCTAAATACTCAACAGCACGATCTAAAGAAATGTTTAACTCGCGTAATACTTTATTTAATCTAATTGTTTCAGCCATAAATTGCTTTAATATAACCTAAAAATATGTTATTCTTCAAATTCTTCTCTTAGAATCCTAATAACGTCAATAATTGTTTCTTCTTCTAAATCTGTTCTTTTTACTAAATCAGCTACTTCTTGTTCTAGAATACTTTTTGCAGTATCTAAACCAGCTTTACTAAATTCAGCAATAACCCAGCTTTCAATTTCGTCAGAGAATTCAGATAATTCTACATCTTCCTCTGCACCTTCTCTAAATACATCTATTTCATAACCAGTTAGTTGTCCAGCTAAACGGATATTGTGACCTCCACGCCCAATAGCTTTACTTACTTCTTCTGGTTTTAAAATAGCTTCTGCACGTTTGTTAACTTCGTCTATTTTAATAGATGTAACACGCGCTGGACTTAAAGCTCTTGTAATATATAATTGTAAGTTACTAGTATAATTAATAACATCAATATTTTCGTTTCCTAACTCACGAACTATGCCATGAATTCTAGATCCTTTCATACCTACACAAGCTCCAACTGGATCGATTCTATCATCGTAAGAATCTACAGCTACTTTTGCTTTCTCTCCTGGAATTCTTACTACATTTTTAATAGTAATTAAACCATCGAATACTTCTGGTATTTCTTGTTCGAATAATTTCTCTAAGAATGTTGGAGAAGTACGAGACATGATAATAGCTGGCTTATTTCCTTTAAGCTCTACACTTTCAATAATACCACGAACGTTGTCTCCTTTTCTAAAGAAATCTGAAGGAATTTGTTTTTCTTTTGGCAAGATAATCTCATTTCCTTCGTCGTCCAATAAAATTACTGCTCTGTGACGAATATGATGTACTTCTGCAGTATAAATTTCACCTACTAAGTCTTTAAACTGCTTATAGATGTTAGTATTGTCGTGTTCGTGAATTTTAGAAATTAAATTTTGTCTTAATGCTAAAATAGAACGACGTCCAAGGTCAATTAACTTTACTTCCTCTGAAACATCTTCCCCTACTTCAAAATCTGGCTCGATTTTACGAGCTTCAGACAATGATATTTCTTGATTTGGCTCTTCTACTTCACCATCTGCAACAACTACTCTATTTCTCCAAATTTCTAAATCTCCTTTATCAGGGTTTATAATAATATCAAAATTGTCGTCGTCTCCAAATTTCTTTTTTAAGGCATTTCTAAACACATCCTCAAGAATCGCCATTAACGTGACACGATCAATTAATTTATCGTCTTTGAATTCTGAAAACGAATCAATTAACGCAAGATTTTCCATATCTCCTTTGAATTAAAATTTTATCATAACTTTTGCTTCTACAATATCTCCGTAGGCAATTTCTGCCTCATTCTGTACTGTCACTTTCCCTTTACCAACTGGCTTAGGCTCTCTTGACTTCCACTGTACCTGAATGTTATTATCTGTTGCATTAATTAGATCTGCTTCTATAACTTTATCGGTCATTTTGATTTCTAAAGTTCTACCAATATTTTTCTTATACTGTCTAACACTTGTCAAAGGCGCTGTTGCCCCAGCCGAAGCCACTTCTAATGAATAATCTATTTCTTCTCTGTCTAAATTATTCTCAATAGCACGGCTAATAAACATACAATCTTCTACTGTAACACCAGTGTCGCCATCAATGACAACCTTAATGGCATTATCGTCTAAAATAGACAAGTCTATCAAAAACAGATGTTGTTTTTGCTCTAGCCCTTCGTTTAATAAATCTTCTACAGTTGTTCTAAACATTTTTTGGTATAAAAAGAGGGGACTTACCGTCCCCTCATATCTCGTAATTCTTACAACGGTGCAAATATACAAAATTTATATTGAAATACAATGTTAGTAAGTACTTTACTAATTAAATGTCAAATTAACCTCTTCAGACACCAAATCTCCTTGCTCATTTATACCATTGATTATAAGCTTTAAAGCTGTATAGCTTTCTTTTGGAATGGTTATATAGTTAGAACTATTTGGTTTTAAAATAAAATTTGGGATCCATTCTATAGCGCTATATTTTTCTAATGAATTTTGACTATTAAAAATTAAGTTGCTTTCGCTAAACAAATCTTCAGTTTTTGTAAACCCAAAGGTGGTTTCACTAGAGAATATTTTTACGTCTGCTACGCTAGCGTTATTTGTATCCGAATCTAAATAATCTTCAACCCCCTTTAACTCAACTAACACAACACCATTTGACCCTCTAATACCATAGCCTGCACCAGCTCTGTTAAGCTTCACAGATTTTACATCTTCTGCCATAATATCTCCTAATATAGACGGATTGGACGGTATTCCATCAATAATCAACAAGGCCTCAATAGAACCAAAAGCAGTGTTTATTCCTCTACTTTTAAAATAAATATGGTATCCGCTTGATTGCGTTAAACCCGGTTCGCTCCTTAATGTCTTCAGTTCAGAAAACTGGTCTAAATATTCAAAAAGTGTGCAACCTTGACAATTAATTTCATCTTTTACTTTTCTTCTTGTAAAACCCGCACCTAATTCTGCAGGACTATTGATAATTCCAAAGTCAGGGAAGTCGTCTACTTCTACTTCCCTTCTTTTTTTTCCAGACAATAGGACCTCGTCTAATTGTTCCTCTGAGGAAACTAAACTGTATTCATTTTCATTATTTCCACCTTTATTTGGTTCCGTTTCGTACTGTTTAAATGTGTTTTGTTTAATTACAAGTAAAGAATCTATAGGGTAATCTAGCTTTTGTTTCTGTACTTTGAATTCTGCCTCAACCACATTTCCTCTAGGACTTAATAATGCTATGTTAAACTTTGATGGATGATACAACAATAAATTGTTGAAAGAAAAAGTATTGTTCTTTTCTATCTTTCCAAATATCGATATGTTATTTTCTTTGGAGGTTAATAAAATTTTGTAACCATAAAGACTAGTGAGATCCGTTAGCACTTCGCCAGTTATAGAAATACCATTTTCAGGATTTCTTAACTTGACACTATCTTTAACCTTTAAAATATTATTTTTGGGACTTTGCATTTGCAAATTAAGATCGAGATTCTCTAAGCTATTTATTTTCGAGACATAAGGCGCAATTAAAAAGGCATTATATATTGAATTCGAATTGTTGTTTATAACATTTTGTCCTGGCAAAATAGAGACGCTTGTATTTGCTACTATATAACTATTAGGCATTTTTAAATCTATGGTCAGAGAATCTTTTGTTTCCATAGTTTTATTAATACTCAACTCAATTTCTCTTTTTTTATCATAAAAAAAATACCTACTAGAAAGGGCTTCATTTTTCTTATTGAACAGTGTTATAATATTTACCCCATCAAACAAACTTTCTGGTTTTATATTTAGCAAATAGTTATTGATGTTTTTATTAATTTTAAAAGGAAGTACAGACCTACAAATGTCATTTCTGTGTATGACAGCCAAAATAGTTTCGTTATTATTTTTAATAGCCGTGTCATTATTGATTCTAACAGTAAAGCTGGTTTCTTTTGAATTTGAACTGTTTGGATCATGATGAATCACAAATCCTTCTTTTTGAGCCAATGGAACGTTTATTTTATACCCTTTTTTATCATACAATATTTTAAAATAATATTCTCTATCCGGATAATAATCAAAATTAACAGACCCTAAACCGTCGGCATTAGATGTGAACTCTTCAACAATTTCTCCTGTAAATGTTTTTATTAATTCACCTTTAGTTTCTAACGGCAATCCGTTTAGAGAGATTTTATAGTATAGTGTATTATTGGCTCTAGATAGCAACATGTTACTTTCAGGAAAAAAGGCAACTTGTAGGTCCTTTACCTGCACAATCTGTTCTTCTATTAGATCGTTCTCATTTGCCATCTCTACTTTTTTATCTAATAAATTTACCACTTGAATTTCGCTGATATTTTTTTTCTTAAAACTTGCATTATAATTTGTATCCAACATGATATAATAAGTCCCAGATTCTAAACCTTCATCTAATTTAATACTTCCATTGACTAGGCCATTTTGCACAAAAAACAAGTAATGATCAATTAATTCCCCATGACTGTCATAAATACTAAAATGTAAATTGGTAGTACTATTACTTGGTAAATTTGTGTCATCATTTACAATATATGCCTTATAATGAATGTATTCTCCTGAAAAATAAGTTGTTTTATTAGTATGCAAAAAGAATTTCTCTTTTGGATCGTTTTTAAAAACCTGGTTAGACTCTAAAAAGGTTGTGGCTTCCTTTACTAATTCATTTTGTGAGAAACCAAAAGAGCAAATAAAAATTAAAGTTAAAGAGAAGAAATATTTCATATCGTTTTCAGATTTTCAATATCAATGTTCTTCTGTATGCAGAATAAATTCATATTGTTAGAACCTTAAATATAGTTGATTTTTTTCTGTTTTTAACGAATAACAAAAATTACGAAAGAAAAAGACTTCAATTTGATTGCTCACGAAGCTCCTAAGACTAACAGATGCTATTATTCCAAATATTAAAAGTAACCGTAAAAACTTCGAAATTAATTATATTGAAAACTATGGAATTAACAAACAATGTTAATTAAATGTCACACTAACTTCTTCAGAAACAATGTCACCTAGCTCATTTATTCCATTAATTATAAGCTTGATAGCCGTATAACTTTCTTTTGGTATTGTTATAAAGTTGGAGCTATTTGGTTTTAAAATAAAATTAGGTATCCAGTCTATAGTGCTATATTTTTCTAAGGTTTCTTGACTATTAAAAATTAAGTTATCAGATTTAAACATATCCCCAGATTTTGTAAACCCAAAGGTGGTGCTACTTGAAAATATTTTTGTTTCCTGGATGTTATTTGTTTCAGAATTTAAATAATCCTCAGGCTTTTTTAATTCGACCAATATTACGCCATTTGACCCCCTTAAACCATAACCTGCTCCAGCCCTATTAAGCTTCACAGATTTTACATCGTTTGCCCAAAGATCCGTAAGAATAGAACTATTCACAGGCAAACCGTTAACAATTAGCAAGGCAGCAGCACTCCCGAAAAACGTATTAGTTCCTCTCGTTGTAAAAGTTACGTGAGCATCTCCTAATGCGTCTATTGATGTTCTAAGGTTCCAAAATTGATCCAGATATTCAAAAAGAGTACATCCCATGCATTCTATTTCTTTTTTTATTATTTCACGGGTAAAACCATTGCCCAATGCTCCAGGCTCATCGATAATTCCAAAGTCTGGGTATTCATTTACCTTTTCTTCTTTCCTTGTTTTTCCGGACAACACAATTTCATTTAATTTTTCTCCTTCATACACAAAATCAAACTCGTTGTTAGCCTCTTTCTCTAAGCTCTTTATAACATTCTTTGTTGGAGTGTGCTTTAATTCTATTATGGAATCCAAAGGATATTGAACATGCTTTTCCTCCACTTTAAATTCAGCATCAACCACCTTTCCTGTAGGGTTTAATAAGGCTAAATCATACTTTGAGGGATGATATATTAATAAATTGTTAAATGAAAATTTGTTTTTACTTTTTACATTTTCTATAAGTGCCACACCGTTCTCTTTAGATGTTAACAACACTTTATAAGCCGTTGTAATTGGGAAATCGGCTAGCACTTCTCCAGAAATTGAAATTCCGTTTTCTAAATCTCTTATTTGCACATTTTTATTAATGTTAGAAATATCACTTTTGGGACTTGCAATTTGCAGAGCTAAATCGATATCTTTTAATTTGTTGTCAATAGAAACATATGGCGAAATTAAAAATGCCGTATAAATTGTTTTCGAATTAGTATTTACAACATTCTGCTCTGGCAAAATAGACACACTAGTGTTTGCTTTTATAAAATTATTAGGCATTTTTAAGTCGAGGGTTAAGGAATCTTTAGTCTCCTTAAACTTGTCAATTTTTAATTCAATATTTTTGTTTTTATCATAAAAGAAGTACCTGCTTGATAAAACTTCATTTTTCTTATTGAACAAGCTGATAACATTTATTCCATTAAATAGATTTTCAGATTTTATGTTTAGCAGATAATTATTAAGGTATTTATTAATTTTAAAAGGAATGACAGCCCTGCAGGAATTATTTCTATGAATGACAGCTAAAACAATGTCATTATCATTTTTAACAGCTGTGTCTTTATTTATTTTAACAGTAAAGCTTGCTTCTTTTGAATTTGATTTTTTTGAATCGTGATGAATTACAAAACCTTCTTTTTGAGCTATTGGAACATTAATTTTATAAGTTTCTTGATTATGACGTATTTTAAAATAATATTCTCCATCCAAATCATAATTAAAATTAATAAATCCCATTCCATCTTTACCTGAAACGAACTCGCCAACAACGTCACCTTCGCCCGATTTTATCAATTCTCCTTTAGTATCTATTGGTAATCCGTCTAGAGAAATTTTATAGTATAACGTATTATTCACTTTAGAAAGTAACACATCACTTTCTGGAAAAAAGGCTACTTGAAGACCTTTACGTTCTTCCACCGGAATATGGTCTACTAATTCAATTTCGTCTGTAGCAATGGTTTTTTTATCTAATAAATTTACTACTTGAATTTCGCTAATGTTTTTTTTATTAAAACTTGTGTTATAGTATGTATCTATCACTAAAAAATAAGTTCCAGATTTTAAATCCTTCTCTAATTTAAGACTCCCGTTTACAGTGCCACTTTCAACAAAAACCAATTGATGACTTACTAAATCCCCATTGTAATCATACATACTAAAATGAAGATTGGTCGTGATATCGCTAGGCTCGTCTGAATAATCGTCCACTATATATGCTTTGTAATTTATATGTTCCCCAGAAAAATAAGTAGTTTTATTAGTGTGAAGGAAGAACTTCTCTTTTTGATAGTTTTTAAAAACCTTATTTGATTCTAGAAAGGTTGTAGCTTCTTTAATCAATTCTTCTTGCGCAAAACCAGTCGAGCATATAAAACATATTACTGTGAGATAAAGATATTTCATGAGAATTTAAATTATTCACAAAAAACGCTTAAATATTTAAATAATTCCCAATTAGAACATCAAAATATCGTTATTTTTTCATATTTTTAAGAAAACCATTTTTAACTACTTAAATCTCACCCATGAAAAAAATTCTTGTACCAACAGATTTTTCCGAAGAAGCTGAAAACGCCTTAAAAGTAGCCGCTCAATTGGCAAAAAAATATGGAAGTGAGATTTATTTAACACATTTATTAGAGCTTCCATTTACACAACTTGACGCTCTTAGCCAACATAGCGAACTTCCAGAGGCCATGTTTTTTATGAAATTGGCTCGCCAAAAATTTAAGGATGTCCTATCAAAAAAATATTTAGAAGGTATTACTGTTTATGAAACGGTAGATTTTAATCAATCTTTTTCTGGAATTGCAGATACGGCCAAAGAAAATAATGTCGACTTAATAGTCATGGGGTCTCATGGAGCTTCTGGATTTAAGGAAATGTTTATAGGCTCTAATACCGAAAAAGTAGTTAGAACTTCTGAGGTTCCCGTTCTCGTAATTAAAAATGAACATGAGACATTTGATATTAATAATATAGTTTTTGCTTCAGATTTCAAAAATGATAACAAGGAAACTTACAGGCAGGCTTCTGAATTAGCCCTAGCTTTTAATGCCAAATTACATCTATTAATGGTCAATACCGCTAATAATTTTACAACTACAGCAAAAGCAAATTCTAGAATTTTAGATTTTATTAATGGTTACAATTATAATAATTATAGCATTAATATTTATAATGATGAAAATGTAGAACAAGGTATTTTAAACTTCTCTCATAGCATCAATGCCGATTTAATTGGCATTAGCACACATGGCAGACAAGGTATTTCGCATTTTTTAAACGGAAGTATTAGTGAAGATTTAGTAAATCATGCCAAAAGACCTGTCATTACTTTTAAAATATAATAAATTGATAAAACACAAAAAAAGCCTTTCAATTAATTTTTGAGAGGCTCTATTGTTTAACATTATGTGGGTAACTTCGAAGAGGATCCATTTAATCTAACCTTTCAACAGGCAGATTTTTAGACACATACAACTCCTGAAACAAAAAAATCCCAATCAAATAAATGATCGGGATTAATTTTGTTGGCCCACTAGGGCTCGAACCTAGACTCTTCTGCACCAAAAACAGACGTGTTGCCAGTTACACCATGGGCCAATATCTCAATTTGAGAGTGCAAATTTAGAATAAAGTTTCATATGTGCAAACATTTTTGAAAGAAAATATTTTTTTAAACTTAACGTTTCCTTAAAAACCTTAAAGGTTTCATAATTATTATTAAATTCGCACATCAAATAAGACAGACTTACATGACACAATTCACTTATAAAAAATGGAATTCCATTCTTGGTTGGTTTTCATTTTTAATTGCACTTATCACTTACAGCCTAACGGTTGAACCAACGGTAAGTTTCTGGGATGCCGGCGAGTATATATTGACATCCTCTAAATTACAGGTTGGTCACCCACCAGGAGCTCCACTATTTCAAATGTTTGGAGCCTTCTTTTCAATGTTTGCTTTGGAGCCAAGTCAGATAGGATTGGTCATGAATCTTATGAGTGCTGTTGCAAGTGCCTTTACTATTTTATTTATGTTTTGGACCATCTCCTTACTACTTAAAAAAATAGTAAAACTTAATGGTGAGTTTACACTATCTAAAAAAATAGCTGTCCTTGGTTCTGCATTTGTTGGAAGTTTAGCCTTTGCTTTTACGGATTCTTTTTGGTTCAATGCCGTTGAAACTGAAGTTTACGCCATGGCAACCCTAATTATGTCTGTGTTGTTTTATTTAGGATTACGTTGGGAAGAGGATATGGAAAAGCCACGTGGAAACAAATGGCTAATTCTTATTGCTTTCATTATCGGACTTTCGTTTGGAGTTCACTTTATGGGACTTTTAACCATTCCGGCTATCGGGTTGATTTATTATTTTAAAAATTATAAAACGGTAACAGTAAAAAACTTTTTAGTTGCCAATGTGGTTTCTGTAGCCATTTTACTGTTCATTTTTAAAATGCTATTGCCAAATGCCTTAAAGTTATTTAGTGCTTTCGAAATCTTTTCTGTAAACTCAATTGGACTTCCTTTTAACTCAGGAACCGTAATAGCTGGTATTCTTTTAATAGCCGCTTTCTATTTTGGAATAAAATATACTAGAGACAAAAATTACAAACATTTGAATACTGGAATTTTATGTTTGTTATTTATTTTTATAGGATTTTCTTCTTGGTTGATGTTGCCTATTCGTGCCAATGCCAATGTGGTAATTAACGAAAATGACCCTTCAGATGCTAGAGAACTTTTAGCTTATTATAATTTAGAACAATACCCTGAAACACACTTGTTTTATGGCCCTTTGTTTACCGATCAATATTCAGGACTTGATGAAAACGAACCATACGTTGACGATAAACCTAATTATGAAAAAGATTACGAGACAGGAAAATATGTTATTATAAACGACTGGAAAAACGCAAAACAAAATTACAATCACGAGCATGCCGCCATTTTACCTCGTATGTGGAGCCAAGAAAATGCTGAAAACTACATGCTTTTTTCTGGATATTTGGATTTTAATTTAAAACCTGAATACCAGATGCAAAATGAATTGCGTTCTGCCGTTTCAGAATTTAAAAATAATTTAGCCCAAGGCATGGTTGACTATGAAGACTATCATGCATTTTTAAAACAATTTGGACAGTACGTTAATGTTGATAAGCCATCTTTAGGCAGCAACATAGCTTATATGCTAGAGTTCCAATTAGGATATATGTATTGGAGATATTTTTTCTGGAATTTTGTTGGAAGACAAGATGATATTCAAGGAAGGTATGATAACCATGGAAATTGGTTAAGCGGCATTAACCCAATTGACGAATGGCATTTAGGTTTTTCTCAAGACAACTTACCTAGCGATGTTAAAAACAACAAAGCTAGAAACACCTACTATTTTTTACCATTTATTTTAGGGCTTATAGGCTTGTTTTTCTTATTTAAAAAAGACAAAAAACTATTCTGGACCATGTTGGTGTTTTTCTTGTTTACAGGTTTAGCCATTCAATTTTATACCAATGTGAGGCCATTTGAACCTAGAGAAAGAGATTACTCCGTGGTTGGCTCCTTCTACGTATTTGCTATTTGGATAGGTTTTGGTGTCTATTCAATATTCGAAAAATTAAGCAAGTATTCAGTCTCTAAATTTTTAGCTCCAGGAGTTACTTTAGTCTGTTTCGCTTTAGTTCCATGTATTTTAATAGCTAACAATTGGGATGACCATGACAGATCAGATAAATATACGGCTAGAGCCATGGCTAAAATGTATTTAGATTCCTGTGCTGAAAATGGGATTCTTTTCTCTATTGGAGATAATGATACTTTCGCATTATGGTATGCACAAGAAATTGAAGGCTACAGAACAGATGTTCGTGTTGTGAATACCAGTTTATTTCAAACAGATTGGTATATAGATCAAATGAAACGCAAAGCATATGAGAGTGAGCCAATTCCTTCGCAATTAACGCATAAGCAATATCGATCTGGTACTAGAGATTATATAATGAAACGAATAATCTCCAAGGACACTATGGCTATAAAAGATTTTATGGATTTTATTTCTAGCGATAATGAAAGAACTAAATTCAAATATTTTTTAGAGCAACAAGGTGAAGACCCTAGTTTTTATCCAGCGCAATATATCAAATCAAACTATTTTCCTGTTGAGAACATTAGAGTTCCGGTTAACAAAGAAAATGCTTTAAAATACGGCATTGTTAAGGAGAAAGATGCCGATGAAATGGTGGATTATTTAGATGTAAAAATCACCGATAATGCCATTTTTAAAAACAGATTATTAATGTTAGACATTGTAGCTAATAACGACTGGAAACGTCCAATCTATTTTACTGGCGGAGCTTTTGGCAACGAAGATTATATCTGGATGAAAGATTACTTGCAACTAGATGGGATGTGCTATAAATTGGTACCAATTAAAACACCTGTGGACAGAGCTAATCCGTTTGATATGGGACGCGTCGACAGCGATTTAATGTATGATAAAGTTTCTAAATGGGATTGGGGTAATAGTGGAGATCCAGACATTTACCACGATATAGAAACTCGTAAAAACTCTATTACCTACAGAGGGAATTTAGCACGTTTAAGCGAACAATTAATCAATGAAGAAAAACTAATTAAAGCTGAAGAAATAGCAGATATAGCCATGGATAATATGCCTGTGGAACAATTTGGTTATTATACCTTATTAGAGCCTTATATTGGCATTTATTATGAGGTGGATTCTAAAGATAAAGCTCAGAAACTCTACAAAGATGTCTCGAAGAAATATCAAGAAAGCCTTACCTATTTCAGTAAATTGGATGTGGACAGTCAATATAAATTAATTGAAGATATTCTTACAGATATTGAAAGATATAAAGGGATCTTAAATGTGCTGCAACGCTATGACAAAGACTTTTATAGAGATGAATCTAAAATATTTACCAACTATTTAAACTTATTTAGTCATTTTTATCAAGGTGATGAGGAAGATTCAATACCTCAACAAAACCCGGATTTAAATCAGGAAAAAGAATTGGATAGTATTTTATTGGATCTAAATAACTAAAACATGGAATTTATTCCAGCCAGACTTCCTCTGTTCATAAAAAAAATATTCCCTAAATACCTATGGCATATTTCGACAGAGGAAAAGGTCATGTTTTTAACTTTTGATGACGGTCCTACCCCCAAAATAACCCCATGGACGTTAGATGTTCTAAAACAATATGGAGCCAAAGCTACGTTTTTTTGTATAGGAGAGAATGTGCAGAAAAATCCTGAAATATTTCAGAATACATTAGACCAAGGACATTCTATTGGAAATCACTCATTCAATCATCCCAATGGAAGAAAAACCAAAACTCAAGATTATTTAGAAAATGTTAAGCAAGCTCAAGAAATAATAAATTCCCAACTTCAACAATCAACGCTCAACAACCAACAACCAACAATCAATACTCTTTACCGTCCGCCTTATGGACAAATAACAAAAAAACAAGGCAGAGAATTATTGAAATTGGGCTACAAAATAATTATGTGGAGTGTACTTGCCATAGATTGGAGTTCCAATACAACAAAAGAAAAGTCTTTAAAAAATGTTATTAGGAATGCTAAAAATGGAAGCATCGTTGTTTTTCATGATAGTGAGAAAGCTTCAGAAAACATGCAGTATGCACTACCAAAAGTGCTTGACTATTTTAGCAAGAAGGGATATACGTTTAAATCTTTAAATCCAGAAGTTTTAGCGACTACACAAATTCTTGGATAATACCAATTAAGGTATTGGCATCCTGTTCGCCACTATGGCGCCATTTCATTTCGCCATTTTTATAGATAATTAATGTTGGTAGGCCTTTTACTCTAAGAGCTTCTGCCAGTTCCTTATTTTTATCTACATCAATTTTTATAACTTTTGCCTTATCTCCTAAAGCGGCAGCAACATCCCTTAAGACAGGATGCATGGCAGTAGACTGATCATTCCATTCAGTAAAAAAATCAAGTAATACAGGAATATCTACATCTATAAGTTCCCCAAATTTTGACATACTTTTTATGATTTAAGTCAAATGATTATATACAAACCTACGTATTTTTTTCATATATTGAATATATGCCTTATAAATAGTACATTTCAGCTAATCTTTAATATAAAAATAAGCATTTTTAAAGTTAGAAAACAACCTCAGTCTCTAATTATGCCAAATCTTTAGATTTTTTTAACTCTATCACGGTAATTTCTGGCCAAATCCCCACTCTACCGGGATAACCTAAGTATCCAAACCCTCTATTTACATTAATATACTGGCCCATTTCTTTATAAATTCCAGCCCAATATTTATAACGCCATTCTATAGGACTCCATTTTATCCAACCTGGAATTTCTATTCCAAACTGCATACCATGAGTATGACCACTTAAGGTTAATTGGTATTTATAATCGTCGCCAATAACCACATCTTCCCAATGAGACGGATCATGACTCATTAAAATTTTAAAGTCGTCTTTATCGATGTTTTCAGCAGCCTTTTTTAAATCTCCTGCCTTTTTAAAAACACCTCTTCCCCAGTTCTCAACACCAACTAAAGCCAAACGCTCACCATTTTTTTCTATAAAACGACTTTCATTTAGCAACAAATCGAATCCAATATCTTTCTGGATTTGTTTTAATTCCTCGAGGTTTGCCTGTTTTTCTTCCTTTGTATCCCACTCCACATAATCGCCGTAATCATGGTTACCAAGGATGGAAAAAACACCATCAGTCGCTTTCAGTTTATTAAAAACATCTTTCCAAGGCAACATTTCTGAGGATTTGTTATTGACCAAATCGCCAGTAAAAAGAATCACATCAGATTTTTGTTCGTTAGCTAAAGCAACGGCATATTCAACTTTCTCTCTATCATCGAAACTTCCAGAATGTATGTCACTAAGTTGTGTAATCTTGTAGCCGTCGAAGGCTTGGGGTAAATCGTCAAAATGCAAGGTGTATTTTAGAACTCGAAAATCATATTTTCCCTTATACATACCATATAATAAAGAAGAAAAAGGAATAGCGGCCAAACCTAAAGCAATCTGACTAACAAACCTTCGTCTAGAAGGCACGTGGTAATTTCTTTTAGAAGATATAAATTTATGGTACAAGCCAGCTATAAATCTAACAATATCCTCACTTAATAAAATGAGTGAAATTATCAAAGTAAAAGACAAAAAAGTTAGTAAAAATCCAAAGGCCCAACTTTTAGGTTGAGAGAGCACGCGACTATTAGAAGCCAAGGTAAATTCAAATATAAAATTACCTGCAACTAATAAAGCAAGACCAATAAAAATGAGATATACCCATTTATTTTTAGTGAGGGTTTTTATGGCTTGGTAACCGTAAACCACCAAAAAAATATAGGCAATTGCCAAAAGAATGGAGCGTAACATATTCAAAATTTAAACAAAGGTAATTGAATAGTTTCATTCCCATTGATTTACAAAAAACTTTAACCATCTGTTAAGATATGCCTCAACTTGAAGTAAGTGATTTTTAAAACCATTTAATGGTTAAATCAACTATTTTTTGTTTCCAATTAGTATAAGGAGGCGTTAATAAATCTACCGCTCCAATGGTGTGCTGTTTTAAAACCGATCGCTGATTAGCAAATTCTAAAAACCCAAAATAACCATGAGACTTTCCAATACCACTATTATTAGAACCTCCAAAAGGTAAATTATGATTTAAAAATTGTAATAAATTATGATTTACGCACGTACTTCCTGCTCTTGTATTTTGAATTATATAATCAATGGCTTTTTTCTTTTTACTAAAAATATAAAGAGCCAAAGGCTTTTCTTTTGAATTGATATAAGTTATAGCCTCTTCAATGGATTTATAGGTTTTTATAGGTAAAATAGGGCCAAAAATCTCTTCCTGCATCAAGGTTGCATCCTCCGTTAAATTACTTACTAAAGTTGGTTGTATATAACCATCTGATGCATTAAAGCTTCCACCAAACTCAACAGTACTTCCTTTAGACTTGGCGTCTTCCAAGCCACCTTTTAATCTTTCAAAATGTTTGTTGTTAACTATGCGACTATAAGAATTAGATTCTTCTGGATTTTCAGAATAAAATGAACTTACTTCGTTTTTAAAACAGGTTATAAAATCTGCTTTAAGAGACTCATGAAGAAGCACATAATCTGGTGCAATACAGGTTTGTCCTGCATTGGTAAATTTTCCATAAACAATTTTCTTAACCGCTTTTTCAAGATGTGCAGAATCATCAATTATTGAAGGCGATTTACCCCCTAACTCTAGGGTTACAGACGTTAAATGCTGTGAAGCCGCTTTCATAACTATTTTTCCAACTGCTGGCGAACCAGTAAAGAAAATATGATTAAACGGTAACTTCAATAACTCCTGAGACACTTCCACTTCACCTTCAACTAAAGCAATTTCATTTTCATCAAAAAGTTCAGACACTATTTTAGCCATGACTTTAGATGTATGAGGTGTCATTTCCGAAGGCTTTAAGATAACCGTATTACCTGCCGCAATAGCAGAAACCAAAGGACCAAAGGTTAGATTGATTGGATAATTCCATGGAGAAATAATCAAACACACACCTTTAGGCTCATTAACAATATACGAACTAGCGCCTAACAGAGCCAATGGCGTATCTACTTGTTGGTTCTTTAACCAAGATTTTAGATTTTGCTTTACAAAGTTAATTTCATCAATTACCGGGTAAAGTTCCGTTAGATCCGTTTCAAGTTGTGGCTTTTTAAAGTCTTTAAAAATAGCTTCCCGAATTTCCTGTTTATAGGTTACTTCAAGTGCTTTTTTTAAGCTATTTAATTTTGCAATCCGTTGTTTATAAGACGTATTTCCAATTTGAAACTGATTGGCTTTTTGCTTGTTAAATAAATTAGAATATGTATTATTATCAATCATTTTATAATTAATCTGCACTCATTAACTCTCCTCGAGATTCTTGTTCCTTAAACTTTTGAACCAAGGCCAAAGCATCCGGAATAACATCGCTACATAAAATTATAAGCGATCCTTTAACAGCGTTTTTAACCGCAAAGGTTATGGCTTCCTTTTCTGATGGAATAATGGTTGTTTTCTTATTTGGATCTTTCATTTGAATACCATCATTCAAAAGCTTGATAAGTTCCTCTTCAGTTCTACCTCTCAAACGTTTATCTTGACGAATGATGATTTCATCAAACATATCGGCCGCAATGCTTCCAACTTGATTTGTGTCTTCATCTCGTCTATCTCCTACTCCAGCAATAATTCCTACTTTTACGGTAGCATCTAGTTCGTCGGTAAAATTCTTTAGAGCTAACATCCCTGCAGGATTATGTGCATAATCTAAAAGAATGGTGAAATTTTCAAACTCAAATAAATTAAGTCTTCCTGGGGTTTGTGTTGCTGAAGGAATGAATGTTTCCAAAGCGGCTTTCATATCTTCAATACTAAAACCTTGAATGTTTGCTGTTAAAATAGCTGGTAACACATTTTGAATCATAAACTTAGCCTTTCCTCCATAAGTTAGAGGAATATTTTCAGCTTTCATAATTCTCATTTTCCATTCGCCTCTACAAATAGTTACGTACCCATTTTCATAAACCGCAGTAATACCACCAATACGTTGTAAGGCTTTTATTCTAGGATTATTTTCATCCATAGAAAATAAGGCTACATTACAGTTCACTGTTCTACGCATTTCATATACCAAGTCGTCGTCGGCATTTAAAATAGCATAACCATCTGGCAATACCGTTTCTGGAATCACTCCTTTTACCTTGGCCAATTGCTCAACGGTATGAATACCTTTTAAACCTAAATGATCTGCTGCTACATTAGTAACAATACCTATATCGCATTTTTTAAATCCGAGTCCAGCACGTAATAAACCACCTCTAGCACTTTCAAGAACGGCAAAATTTACCGTTGGGTCTTTAAGTACAAATTCGGCACTGGCAGGTCCGGTACAATCTCCTGTCATTAATAATCTGTTTTGGATATACACACCATCACTGGTTGTATAACCTACACGAAAGCCATTCATTTTTGCCATATGGGCAATTAATCGAGTTGTTGTAGTTTTTCCATTGGTTCCTGTAATGGCAACAATTGGAATACGTCCTGTATTCCCTTTAGGAAATAATTTATCGATAACATGTCCTGCAACGTTTCTTGGCAAGCCTTTTGTTGGCGCCAAATGCATTCTAAATCCTGGGCCAGCGTTTACTTCTAAAACGGCTCCACCAGTTTCAGATAAAGGTTTTGAGATGTCTGTGGTAGCAATATCAATCCCGCAAATATCTAAATCAATAATTTTTGAAATACGTTCCGCCATGGAAATATTAGAAGGATGTACAATATCTGTAACATCTTCAGCAGTACCTCCAGTACTTAAGTTTGCTGTATCTTTTAAAAGCAGAATCTCGTCTTTTGGAATAATAGATTCCAAAGTGTATCCTGCATCTTTTATAATAGTAAGTGTTAATTCGTTAATTGTAATTTGTGTGAGCACATTTTCATGTCCATAACCACGTCTTGGATCTTTATTAACTTCGTCTACTAATTCTTGAACAGTTAATTTTCCGTTTCCAACAACATGTGCAGGTGTGCGTTTTGCAGCTGCAACTAGTCTGTTATTGATAACTAGAAGACGATAATCGTCTCCTTTTATAAATTTTTCAACTATAATGGCGCCACTACGAGAACTTTCCTTAGCATGATTAAAGGCAACAACAGCATCTTCATAATTTTGAATATCGACTGTAATGCCACGTCCATGATTTCCATCTACTGGTTTAATAACTAGCGGAAAACCAACATAGCGACAGGCATCTTTTAAGCTACTTTCTCTTCTAATAATATCACCTTTAGGCACTTCTACTTCTGCCTGTTCTAATAAGAATTTAGTATCTTCTTTATCGCAAGCTAATTCTACTCCAATACTACTTGTCTCACTTGTTACTGTAGCTTGGATACGCTTTTGATTTGCACCATAACCTAATTGACAAAGTGAATATTTATTTAAACGAATCCATGGAATCCCTCTTGCTTCTGCTTCTTCTATAATAGAACCCGTACTAGGACCTAAACGAGAGTCTTCACGAAGTTCACGCATTTTTTGGATATCGTCTGTCAAATCATAAGCTTCCCCGGAAACCAGGGCTTCGCAGATTTTCACAGAAACCTCGGCCGCAAAACGGCCAACAGATTCTTCCATATAAGCAAAAACCACATTATATACGCCTACTTCTCCATAACCACGTGTTCTCCCAAAGCCAACATCCATTCCTGCAAGTGTCTGAATTTCTAAAGCTATGTGTTCAATAATATGACCCATCCAGGTGCCTTCTTCTACACGTTGAAAGAAACCTCCAGGCTCACCAACGGAGCATCTATGTTCGAACATGGTAGGGAATAAGTTTTTCAATCTGTCGTAAAACCCATCTATTTTATTGGATGGTAATTCTTCCATCTCTTCGAGATCAAGAACCATAACTATTAATTTATGTCGTCTAACCGACCAATAGTTTGGCCCTCTCATTGCGTTAATTTCTCTTATTATCATAAAATTGTATGGTTTTGCTAATTAAATTTGAACTATCGTAAATATACAGAAATGTTTGAGAAAAAAAAGTCATCTACAATTGTTTTAAAAAAGATAAAAAACCCTTTACCTGAAACGCAGATAATTGTATTTTAATTATTGAGGTTGCAAATTTAAACCTCCTAATAAAATTCATTTAAATTCTAAATAGTCCATTTCTATCCTGTGTGTTTCTATTAGACAAATAGACTTTCATTTTTCAAACAATCAATCTATATTTATTGTTGGCAAACAGATTTTGTTAATGGGGTAGTTGAAGAATAATTTATAGCATTAATATCTTTAAACATAGTTCCTTCCTCATTTAACTCACCATAACCTTCTATCAACTGATTCACTTTAAGCACAAATGCTACTTGTCTAGTCGATTCCTTTCCTTCCGATTTGAAAGTGTAATTCCCCACAAGTTTATCGCCTTCAAGTTGTCCTTTAAAAACACCTATGTTTTTGTCCTTTTCTTTTAAACTATATGTCAAAAACCCTTCAACTGGATTATCGTTTTTTGTGATATCTAAATTAATCATATTGCCATTTTCCTTATATAAATAACAGCCTATTTGTAGGTTATGGAGGTTTGGTGATATAACCTCAGCTTCTTCGATGGTTTCATCAATAATTATTTCATCTGGTTTCTCTTCATTATTTTTACAATTAAAAAATAACGCAAGAATGCATGTTAATAACAATATTTTTTTGCTTGCTGGCAAGAGATTGGAATGTATCATCAATTTAGGGTTTATATGTTAGTCTACTTTTTTAAATATAATTAAATTTTCGGAAGGATTAGATAGAGTCAATCTATTATTCTCAATAGAATATCTGATACTACTTTGAAGCGCTCTTAAAAACTCATACTCTTTGTTTGCTGGCCCACAAATCCTTTCGGTGGTTACCAAATTTGAAAAACGAAGTAAATCTTTCTCAAAAAAGATGGTTCCATTCATCTGATTACAACCTGCGAAACCTAAAAATGTGTTTTGTGCACTGTAAATTTCAATGTTTGGGAATTCTTGACTGAAATCTTTGTTTGTAATTTCCCTGCCATTTAAAGATTCGAGCACCCAAATATCGTGCAATCTATAATCCGTAATATATTTTCCACACCCTTCCAAGGTTTCATAAACTGTTTCTGTATTTTGCTTCTTTTCTATAGAAACGGCATAAGGAGAAATTTCGCCAGACATATCGTTTGCACACTCTTTTTGTGTGATTTGAATTGCCATTTTACTAGATTCTGTTTCAATTTGGTAACGTTTCACATTACTGTCTTGAGCCAAAATTGGTTTTACATTAGGCATTCTAACAACATTCGTTGGAGTTCTATAAACTATAGAATCACTAAAGATTTCAAGGCTCCAAAAAGGCTCTGAGCCAGATCCAACAAAATATGGTTTTTGATTTATTGTTTTAATTTCCTTTTTAGAAATAGATGTCTCAATTGAATCTTTCACATTAATAACAACTTCATTATTAAGCTTCTTCTGTTTACAACTTAGAATTAAACAAAGTATCATACTTGTTAAAATCAAATAATTTTTCATGAACTAAATTTAAAAAAACACGTATTAAAATTATCAATAAAATGATAATTATGATTTTTTTAACCAAATAAGTTTAATTTTGCGTCCTAAATGAATAACAATTAATGAGTCAATTTAAAATGAAAGGAACACTTATTCCTATTGGTGGAAATGAAGATAAAGGAATGGGAAGTGACGAAAAACACACCCTAGAATTTATAGGTGAAGGTATTTTATACCATGTTGTTGAAGAGGCTGGAGGTGTAGACGCTAATATTGTTATAATCCCTACGGCATCAAGTATCCCTAAGGAAGTTGGTGAAAATTACATGACAGCTTTTACAACTTTAGGCTGTAAAAATGTGACTGTTTTAGACATAAGAAGCAAAGCAGATTCTGAAAAACAAACAGCTATAGCTTTAATAAAAGAAGCCAATTGCATTATGTTTTCTGGAGGAGATCAATCTAAAATCACCAATAAAATTGGAGGAACCATGATACATGAAATCATGTTAGATCGTTTTCAAAATGAAGAAGGCTTTGTTATTGCTGGCACGAGTGCTGGAGCCATGGCCATGACCAATGAGATGATTGCTGGAGGAAGTCCTACGGAAGCTTTTGTAAAGGGAGCGGTAACTATGTATAAAGGATTAGGGCTTATTCCTGAACTTATTATAGATACCCATTTTATTCAAAGAGGCCGATTTGGTCGTGTCTCTGAAGCAGTTGCCAAGTTTCCAAATCTAATAGGTTTCGGACTAGCAGAAGACACAGGAATGATTATTAAAAACGGAAACGATTGTACCGTTATTGGTTCTGGAATGGTGATTGTTTTTGATGGACAAAAACTAACTCATAACAATGAAAAAGTTTTAGACGAAGGCACACCTATGACCATTGCTAACTTAACAGTTCATGTGCTTTCTAATGGCGATAACTACAGTATTAAAAACAGAAATGTTTCTGTTCTGCCAATAGAAGCCGATTTTATATAAATTCCTTCGAAGGCAGGAATCTCTTGAATAGAAGTTTTTAACTATAAAATGATTCTTATTCTTGAGTTCGAGCTTGAAACGACATCCTTTTCATTTTTCATAAAAGAGATAGTGAAAGAATAAAGCCATAAAAATGAAATAAAGAGATCCCTTTTTCCAAAGGGATTTTCTACTTATAAATAGAAATTTCCTCTGTCCCCATAGAAGATTTACTGGCGCGATACATTCCTTCCGTATTAAATGGCATTGCTATATTTCCTTGAGAATCTACTGCTATTAAACCGCCATCGCCACCTAATTCCAAGATTCGCTTGTTTATAACTTCGTTAGAAGCATCTTCAAGAGACATGTTTTTATGTTCTATTAAACAAGCCACATCATAAGCCACAACACCTCTAATAAAAAACTCTCCACTTCCAGTACAAGAAATAGCACAAGTTTTATTGTTGGCATAATTTCCAGCTCCAATCATTGGTGAATCACCAACCCGTCCCCATTTTTTATTAGTCATTCCTCCAGTTGATGTTGCTGCAGCAATATTCCCTTCTTGGTCGCAGGCTACGGCTCCAACTGTTCCAAATTTGGAATCTTTCTTTTTAGCATGATCTAACTGAAAACTATCTGTATCCTTAATTTCCAACCATTGGTTATGCCTTAATTCATCATAAAAATATGAAGCATCTTCTAGTGTGTACTTTAATTCTTCAGCAAAACGCATGGCACCCTCACCTGCTAGGAATACATGTTCACTTTTTTCCATCACGTCTTTAGCCAAACTCACGGGGTTTTTAATACCCGTAATCAAACTTACAGCTCCTGCATTCAACGTTTTACCATCCATAATACTGGCATCCATTTCATGCGTTTCTTCGGCTGTAAATACCGCTCCTTTTCCTGCATTAAACAAAGGTGAATCTTCTAAAACAGTTACTGCTTTTTCCACAGCATCTATAGCAGATCCTCCATTTTCCAATAAATAATACCCAGCATCAAGCGCATCTTTTAAAGCTTGCTTATATTTTGTTTCAAGTTCTGGAGTCATCATTCCTTTTACTAAAGTTCCTGCACCTCCATGGATGGCAATTGAAAATGTTTTCATCTTTTAAAATATTGAAAAGCAAAAGTACAGTTAGATTTTAAAAGTTCTTGTTTTATTGGTGATTTTTTGAAATTCCAAATTCCAAAAAACTAAATTCCAAAAATAAAAATGATTCATGCTATTTAGGCATGGACTTCATTTCAATCTAAAATCGGTAATCGTAAATCGATAATCAAAAATAGTTTTTGTAGCTTT
Source organism: Xanthomarina arctica (assembly GCF_014638915.1). Taxonomy (GTDB): domain Bacteria; phylum Bacteroidota; class Bacteroidia; order Flavobacteriales; family Flavobacteriaceae; genus Xanthomarina; species Xanthomarina arctica. The sequence goes on from NZ_BMFQ01000001.1 coordinate 286,801, forward strand.
GATGCTCTTACAAAAACAAACCAATGTCAGATCAAAAACGCCTTTTCTTAGTCGATGCTTACGCCTTAATTTTTCGTGGGTATTACGCTTTTATAAAAAACCCTAGAATTAATTCTAAAGGGGAAGATACTTCAGCCATTATGGGATTTATGAATTCCCTTTTGGATGTTATAAAACGTGAAAGACCCGATCATTTAGCCGTTTGTTTTGACAAAGGAGGTAGTGCAGATCGCGTTGAAATGTTTTCGGAATACAAAGCCAATAGAGACGCTACTCCCGAAGGCATAAAAACGGCCGTCCCATATATCCTTGAAATCTTAAAAGCCATGCACATTCCTATTATGGTAAAAGAAGGATTTGAGGCTGATGACGTTATTGGAACTCTTGCTAAAAAAGCCGAAAAAGAAGGTTACAAAACCTATATGGTAACTCCGGATAAAGATTTTGCACAATTGGTTTCAGAAAACATCTTTATGTATCGCCCCGTATTTGGAGGTGGTTATGAAACTTGGGGGATTCCTGAAGTACAAAAGAAATTTGAAGTAACAGACCCATTACAAGTCATTGACTTTTTGGGCATGATGGGAGATGCTTCTGATAATATTCCTGGCCTTCCTGGTGTTGGTGAAAAAACCGCCAAGAAGTTCTTAGCTACCTATGGCAGTATGGAAAATCTGTTAGCAAACACCCATGAACTAAAAGGTAAAATGAAAGAGAAAATTGAGGCATCTAAAGAATTGGGGATGCTTTCAAAAAAACTAGCAACCATCATGCTCGATGTTCCTGTGGAATTTGATGCCAAAGATTTTGAAATGTCTGAACCAGATATTCCTAAAGTTACAGAAATTTTTCAAGAATTAGAATTTAGACGTTTAATTGATAATTTTGTTAAAACCTTTGCTTTGGAGAATTCGGCTCCTTCCAATCAATTATCCGAAACTTCAAAAACGGAGAATACCCCTAAAGCGACTCCAAAGGAAGAAGCGTCGGCCGGAGCAGGACAATTTTCTCTGTTTGGTGCTTCGGCTCCGCTCAGCAACCAATCGGCTCCGCTCAGCAAACAAAACAATGAACTGGAAACTGAGTACACCAGAAATACCATTGCAACAACATCGCATTTCTATCAAAGTGTTGCTTCAGGCATGGCAACGCAACTTTTTATAAAGAATTTAATGTCTCAAAGCAGTGTTTGTTTTGATACAGAAACTACGGGTTTAAATCCCATAGAAGCGCAATTAGTTGGGATTGCCTTTTCCTGGGACATTGGAAAAGGATTCTATTTGCCTTTCCCAGAAGCCAAAAATGAAGCTCAAGAACTTATAGAACAATTACGTCCGTTTTTTGAATCTGAACAGATTGAAAAAGTGGGACAGAATTTAAAATACGATATTAAAGTCCTTAGAAAATACAACATTAAAGTAAAAGGTAAGCTATTCGACACCATGTTAGCACATTATCTAATCAATCCAGATATGCGACATAATATGGATGTGTTGGCGGAAACCTATTTGAATTATACCCCTGTTTCTATAACGGAATTAATTGGTAAAAAAGGAAAGAATCAGCTTTCTATGAGAGATGTTCCTTTAGAAAAACAAACGGAATATGCTGTTGAAGATTCAGATATTACGCTTCAGTTAAAAGAACATTTTACCAAAGAATTAGGAGAAGCCAATACACAAAAGTTGTTTGACGATATTGAAATCCCGCTTCTAAGAGTGCTTGCCGATATGGAATTAGAAGGTATTAATTTGGATACCGAATTTCTAAACTCACTATCTGAAGCTCTTAATAACGATATTTTAAATCTTGAAAAAGAGATTTATGCTACTGCTGGCGAGGAATTCAATATTGCTTCGCCAAAACAATTAGGGATTGTTCTTTTTGAAAGATTAAAATTGGTAGACAAGCCTAAAAAGACTAAAACTGGACAATATGCTACTTCCGAAGATATTTTATCTTACTTGGCAAAAGACCATGAGATAATTAAGCATATTTTAGAATACAGAGGGTTAGCAAAATTAAAAAGTACTTATGTAGATGCACTTCCACTACAAGTAGAACCTGAAACAGGACGTGTACATACAGATTATATGCAAACGGTTGCTGCTACAGGACGTTTAAGTAGTAATAATCCGAATTTACAAAACATTCCAATTAGAACCGAACGTGGCCGACAAGTTAGAAAAGCATTTATTCCAAGAAATGAAGATTACGTTTTATTAGCTGCCGATTATTCTCAAATAGAATTACGTATTATCGCTGCTTTGAGTGAAGAAGAAACCATGATTGAAGCCTTTAAAAATGGCGAAGATATTCATGCCTCAACCGCTTCAAAAGTTTTCAATGTGCCTTTGGAAGAAGTCACTAGAGAACAACGTGGTAATGCCAAAACGGTTAATTTTGGAATTATCTATGGCGTTTCTGCTTTTGGTTTAAGCAACCAAACAGATTTATCTCGTGGGGAAGCCAAAGAATTGATTGATACCTATTATGAAACCTATCCTAAATTAAAAGCTTACATGAGCAAGCAAGTCGATTTTGCTAGAGATCATGGGTATGTCCAAACGGTTTTAGGAAGACGCAGGTATTTAAAAGATATTAATTCTAGAAATGCTGTGGTTCGAGGCGCTGCAGAACGAAATGCCGTTAATGCTCCAATTCAAGGAAGTGCGGCAGATATTATAAAAATAGCCATGATTAACATTTATAACAAACTGGAAGCAGGAAATTATAAATCTAAAATGCTCTTACAAGTACATGATGAATTGGTTTTTGATATCTATAAACCAGAACTTGAAGAACTAACAACTTTAATTAAAACGGAAATGGAAGGTGCGTTTATTATGGATGTGCCTTTAGATGTTGAAGTAGATACTGGCGTTAATTGGTTGGAGGCGCATTAGGTAATTTACAAAATCAAATTTCAATACTACGATGCAATTTCATTAGAGAACTTCAATCACAATTTTTCCTTAACTTGCATTTTTAATTTACAGACAATATAAGTGGCTTTAAAAGAGAAAATATCGATTGAAAATTTTGAAGACAAAAAATTCAAAATCAGACTTGTAGAATCAGAAAAAGATACAGAGGCTGCCTTTACACATTATTTAAATAATCATAAAAATGGAGTTTCTAAAGTTTATAAACCTGACGCATTAGAACATGTCAAAAATTTATTTGAATACAAATTTCCTGATGTTGAATTATCTGATGTAGCAGCTGAGGAAGCTCTTCAATATTTAATTTTTCAACAAGAAGAGATACCTTTTCCTGCTCCAAAAAGACCTGACTTTAAATTCATTGATCTTTTTGCGGGAATTGGTGGGTTTAGACTAGCGTTTCAAAACCTTAAAGGTAAATGCGTATTTACAAGTGAGTGGGATAAATATTCAAAACAAACTTATCAAGCCAATTTTGGTGAAGTTCCTTTTGGAGATATTACTAAAAAATCTACTAAAGAATACATTCCTGACGGATTTGATGTTTTATGTGCTGGGTTTCCTTGTCAAGCATTTTCAATTGCAGGAAAGCGTGGAGGTTTTGAAGACACAAGAGGAACACTGTTTTTTGATGTTGCTGAAATAATTAAAAAGAAAAAGCCAAAGGCTGTTTTTTTAGAAAATGTAAAAGGATTAAGAAGTCATGATAAAGGAAAAACTTTGGCTACAATCTTAAATGTTTTAAGAGAAGATTTAGGATATTTTGTACCAGAGCCACAAGTAATGAATGCAAAGAAATTCGGAGTTCCACAAAACAGAGAAAGAATTTTCATTGTTGGGTTTAGAAAAGATTTGGGAATTACAGAATTCGAATACCCAAAACCAATTAATAGAAAAGTAACATTAGAGGATATTTTAGAATCGGAAACAGTTTCTGTAAAATATTATTTATCTAAAACTTACATAAACACCTTAAGAAATCACAAAGCACGACACGAAAGTAAAGGTAATGGGTTTGGATATGAAATAATTCCAAATAATGGAACTGCAAACGCAGTTGTTTGTGGAGGCATGGGAAGAGAGAGAAATTTAGTTTATGATTTTAGACTAAAAAATTTCACGCCAATAACTCATATTAAAGGAGATGTCAATAGAGAAGGAATTCGAAAAATGACTCCTAGAGAATGGGCTAGATTACAAGGGTTTCCTGACAACTATAAAATTGTAGTTTCGGATGCTCAAGCTTATAAGCAATTTGGTAATTCTGTTGCGGTTCCCGCGATTCAAGCAACCGCTAAAAAAATCATAGAAAAACTTAACTTTTTATGATTACAGGAAACAAAGGTGAATGGAGTGAAATTTACACTCTTTTTAAATTACTTGGGGACAAACAATTATCTCTTGGAAATAAAGATATTGAAAAATTAGAAGGAATAGTTTACCCTGTCTTACGGATTCTAAGAACTGAAAACAACAGAGATTTTGAATATGCAATTCTAGATGAAATTATTCTTATTTCTGGTGGAGAAGAAGTTTTAAAGATTGCAATTTCAGATTTTAAAGAAAAAGCTAAGTTCTTACTTGCAAAAATAAAAGATAATAAAGAAACAACTTTTCCAGTCCCCGAGGTTGAGGTATTTATGCAATCTATTAATTGTCTTTCTTTAAAAGCAGGTTCAACTACTAAAACTGATATAACAATCGTAGTTCATGACCAAAGAACAAATCAACAACCAACTCTAGGCTTTAGTATAAAATCACAATTAGGGGGCCCTTCTACTATACTTAATGCGGGAAAAACCACCAATTTTATTTTTAAAATTAGTGGAGCTATTGACGAAATGGAGATTGAGAGAATTAATTCAATGCTGGTCAAAAGAGGTAAAAAAGAATCTGCCGATTTGAAAGGAAGAGTCAAAGCTATTTATTCAAATAACAAAGAGCTTATATTCTTTAAAACCGAAAGACAAATATTTTCAAATAATTTAATTCTTATTGATAGTAGATTACCTGAAATATTATCACAAATTGTTTATGAATTTTATTCGAGTAACAATTCAAAAATTTTCGACTTAGTAGAAAAAATAAGAACCAAAAACCCTTTAGAATTTGACATTTCGAACAAACATCAATTTTATGAATATAAAATTAAACGTTTTTTGACAGACATTGCATTAGGAATGATGCCTTCTAAAGTTTGGACTGGTAATTACGATGCAACTGGCGGATATTTAATTGTAAAAGAAAATGGAGATATTTTGTGTTATCATATCTACAATAGAAATGAATTTGAAGATTATTTGTTTAATAATACAAAACTTGAAACAGCTAGTTCTAGCAAACATAGTTTTGGAGTGATTTATGAGGAAAATAATGAGTTATATTTTAAACTAAATTTACAAATCAGGTTTATAAAATAGAATTGAGCTCACTTTACCAGTTCAAATATGTTGTTATTTGAATCCTCACAATGAAACCGTTTGAAATTCACTTAACATAAAGGGAGTTAAGGGAAGATATTCAGAAGTAAAAAGAAACCTTAAAAGCAAATCCTAACGTCGATTCTTATTAGACTTAAACTTAGCCTTATTTTTTCGTTGGTTAAAAGGAACAGCATCATTAAAGGTGTTTTTAGCTTCTCCTGAAGGTTTGTTTTTACGCCATTTTTCATCCTTTTCAGGTAGTAAAACTTTTAGTAAATCTTGACGTCCTAATTTGTTTAAGGTTTTTTTAATCCAATCCTTATTTTCGTCTTTATACCAAAAGAAAAAACGATGTTGATCATCTTTTTCTTTTCGTGTAATAGGTGTATTTACCTTTTTAAGCGTATATGGATGATATCCACTATAATAAATAACCGTAGCAACCGTCATTGGGGTTGGAGTAAATCCTTGTACTTGCTCTAGCTGAAAACCCATGTCTTTAGTTTCGGCAGCAAGATTGGCCATATCCTCCACTTCACAAGCGGGATGATTAGAAATAAAGTATGGTATTAATTGAAGCTTTAAATTCTTCGCGACATTAATCTTATCAAAACGCTCTTTAAATTTATGGAAATATTTAAAAGATGGTTTACGCATTAGTTTCAAAACAGGATCACTGGTATGTTCTGGAGCAACTTTTAGTCTTCCAGAAACGTGCTTCGTCATCACTTCTTCCGTATAAGCATCCAGTTCTTTAGGATCTGCATTTTTATTAAATTCTGGCACCAACATATCATGTCTAATCCCTGAACCTATAAACGACTTCTTAACCTTTGGATGTCTATCAACCGCTTGATATAATTCGGTTAAAGGCTTATGTGAGGTATCTAAATTACTACAAATTACTGGCGAAATACAACTAGGCGAAATACACTTATCGCAAATAGATTGCACTTTCCCCTTCATTTGATACATGTTGGCACTTGGTCCGCCAATATCACTTAAATAGCCTTTAAAATCTGGCATATTAGCCACCTTGTCTACTTCTTTTAAAATAGACTCTTGACTACGAGACGCTATAAACTTTCCTTGATGAGCTGAAATGGTGCAAAAACTACAGCCTCCAAAACATCCTCTATGAATGTTAATGGAAAACTTGATCATCTCAAACGCAGGAATAGGGCCACGTTTATTATATTTTGGATGTGGTAATCGTGTATATGGATAATCGAAAGACGCATCAATTTCAGCTTCCGTCATAGTTGGATACGGCGGATTTATCATCAGCGTCTTATCCCCTATTTTCTGAAAAATACGTCTAGCGGCTAATTTGTTAGATTCTTGCTCTATCGTTTTAAAGTTAGAAGCATATTTTTTCTTATCCTTTAAACATTCTTCATGAGAAACAATTTCAACATCTTCCCAATTACTATTTTTAGGAATTTTTTCATCTCCATTTAAAAGAACAGCAGTTTGTAATACCGTATTTATACTATTAAAAGGCACTCCTTTTTGCAATAAACGCACCACTTCACGTAAAGGTTGTTCTCCCATTCCGTAAACCAACATATCTGCTTTAGACGATTCTAAAATACTTGGCATTAACTTATCACTCCAATAATCGTAATGTGTTACCCGACGTAAAGACGCTTCAATACCACCAATTAAAATGGGCGTGTTTGGCCATTTCTCTTTTAATATATTTGAATATACGGTTGTTGCATAATCTGGACGAAATCCAATATCACCATTTGGCGTATAGGCATCTTTGTCGCGACGTTTCTTATTAGCGTTATAATTGCTAATCATAGGATCCATACAGCCACCTGTTACACCAAAAAATAATTTTGGAGCCCCAAGCTTTTCAAAATCTTGAAGATTATCGGTAACACAAGGTTGTGGTACGATTGCGACACGTAAACCAAAACTTTCTAACATACGTCCAATAACAGCAGGACCAAACGTTGGATGATCCACGTAAGCATCTCCACTAAACAGGATGACATCGAGTGCATCCCAGCCGCGTATTTTTACCTCTTTATTCGTGGTAGGCAACCAACTAGAAAGTTTTAATTCGTTTTTCACACTGCAAAAGTAGTTAAAATAACTACTCGAACATTAGAATTTAACTATTCTGAACAGGATACCTATTAATAGTAAAGCGTTCTTTTTACATTATAAGTTGTCTAACCCCATATAAGGACTATTATATAGTAGTCCTTATATTATATAACCAGGCACATCTTGAACACAAAAAAAGATATTAACAGAGTTATTAAAAATATCTCACGACACTATTTGGTAATCAAATATATAATCGTAAATTTGCAAACTCTTTTTAAGAGAGGAATGTTTAATCTATTACGCCAATGCGTAATAAAAAATTAATTAATAACGTGGACACATTAAGCTACAAAACGATTTCAGCAAACAAAGCTACTGTAGATAAGCAGTGGGTTTTAGTAGACGCTGAAGATCAGACTCTAGGCCGTTTAGCTTCTAAAGTTGCTAAACTTTTAAGAGGAAAACACAAGCCTAACTTCACACCACACGTTGATTGTGGAGATAACGTAATTGTTATCAACGCAGAAAAAATCAACTTATCAGGAAACAAGTGGAATGACAAAACTTACATTCGTCACACAGGTTACCCAGGTGGTCAAAGAAGTTTAACTGCTACAGAAATGTTTGGAAAAGATCCAGCAAGATTAGTAGAAAAATCAGTAAAAGGAATGTTACCTAAAAACAAATTAGGTGCCGTATTATTCCGTAATTTAAACGTTGTTGTTGGTTCAGCTCATACTCATGAAGCTCAAAAACCAAAAACAATTAACCTTGAAGAATTCAAATAACATGGAAGTAATTCACAAAATTGGTCGTAGAAAGACGGCCGTTGCTCGTGTGTATGTTGCCGCAGGAAAAGGAAACATCACGATTAATAAAAAAGACATGACAGATTACTTTCCTACTGCTACATTGCAGTACAAAGTAAATCAGCCTTTAGTTATGACTAACAATGATGGCAACTTTGATATTACAGTAAATGTATTTGGAGGAGGTATTACAGGTCAGGCAGAAGCAATCCGTTTAGCATTAGCTCGCGTTATGTGCGAACTAGATGCAGAAAACAGATTAGTTCTTAAACCAGAAGGTTTATTAACAAGAGATCCAAGAATGGTTGAACGTAAGAAATTCGGTCAGAAGAAAGCTCGTAAGAAATTTCAATTCTCTAAACGTTAATTTATCTTCAACAAGATTGGATTACTTTTTTATAAGTTTTTCCATCTTGTTGAAAACAAACAAAAAAATAACTCAGTTATTGTTGTCCATGACCTTATGGTCGGGATTTAGTTTAGCATCTAAATGGTTCAGGCGATTTTTGCAAAAAAGACCACTAAACCATTGCTAATTCAACAGAACGTAAACTATTACAAAATGGCAGTAGAAGTAAAAGAATTACTTGAAGCAGGTGTACACTTTGGTCACCTTACTCGTAAATGGGATCCAAACATGGCTCCTTACGTATATATGGAGCGTAATGGCATCCATATTATCAACCTATATAAAACAGCAGCAAAGATTGATGAAGCTGGAGAAGCTCTTGCTAAAATAGCATCTTCAGGTCGTAAGATCTTATTTGTTGCAACAAAAAAACAAGCTAAAGATATTGTAGCTGAAAAAGCCGCTAACATCAACATGCCTTACATTACTGAAAGATGGCCAGGCGGGATGTTAACTAACTTTATTACTATTAGAAAAGCTGTTAAAAAAATGGCTACTATTGATAGAATGAAGAAAGATGGTACTTTCAACTCTTTATCTAAAAAAGAACGTTTACAAGTAGATCGTCAACGTGCTAAATTAGAAAAGAATTTAGGTTCTATTAGCGATATGACGCGTTTACCAGCTGCATTATTTGTAGTAGATATTAAACGTGAACACATTGCGATTGCAGAAGCTCAAAAATTAAACATTCCTATCTTTGCTATGGTAGATACCAACTCAGACCCACGTCAAGTTGATTATGTTATTCCTGCAAACGATGATGCTTCTAAATCAATTGATAAAATTTTAACTTACGTAACTAACGCCATTGCTGGTGGGTTAGCAGAAAGAAAAGCAGAAAAAGATGCAACGACTAAAGAAGACGATGCACCTAAAGCTGAAAAAACATCTGCACCTAAAAAGAAAGCAGTAGCTCAAGACGAGGAAGAATAAAAAATTAATTTACACAACATAAATAAGTCGTTTATTCTTTTCTTCTGAAAATAGTTTAAACGACTTTTTTAAATTTTAAAACATATAATCGAAGCTATGGTAAAAATTACAGCCCAAGAGGTTAATAAATTAAGACAAGCTACAGGTGCAGGAATGATGGACTGCAAAAAAGCATTAGTAGAAGCAGAAGGCGATTTCGATAAAGCCATTGATGTACTACGTAAAAAAGGACAAAAAGTTGCTGAAAAAAGAGCTGATAGAGATTCTTCTGAAGGTGCCGCTATTTCTAAAATAAATGACGCAAACACTATTGGTGTTGCTATTGTTTTAGGTTGCGAAACTGATTTTGTTGGAAAAAACGAAAACTTTTTAGCATTGGCAAACAAGTTTGCTGATATCGCTATCAATTTCGATAACAAAGAAGACTTTTTAGCTGCCGATTTTGGTGGAATGACTGTTGCCGAAAAATTAGTTGAACAAACTGGTGTGATTGGTGAAAAATTAGACATTACAGCTTTTGAAAAATTAGAAGCACCTTTTGTTGGTACTTATGTACACATCAATAAGATTGCTGCTTTAGTTGGTTTATCTACAAAAGTAGATAAGGCTGATACTTTAGTAAAAGATGTTGCTATGCAAGTTGCTTCAATGGGAGCAAGCACTTTATCTTATAAAGATTTTGATCCAGCTTTTGTTGCATCAGAAACTGAAGCAAGAATTGCTGTTATTGAAAAAGACAATATTGAATTAGGTCGTTTAGGTAAAACACTTAAAAATGTACCTCAATATATATCTATGGCTCAATTAACGCCAGAAATATTAGCTGAAGGTGAAGAAGTTGCTAAAGCAGAACTTAAAGCTGAAGGGAAACCAGAACAAATTTGGGATAAAATTCTTCCTGGAAAAATGGAGCGTTTCATTTCAGATAACACGACTTTAGACCAAGAAAAATGTTTATTAGATCAAAACTTTATTAAAGATGATAAAATAAACGTTGCTAAGTATGTAACATCTTTTGGAGATGTTTCTATTACAGGTTTCAAACGTGTTTCTGTAGGAGAATAAATTCCCTTAAAGCAAGAATTTCTTAAAATATCAAACCACTACTCTTTTATAGATGTAGTGGTTTTTTTTATTTCTAAAAACAGGTTTTTTATAAATTTAAAAAATAAAAATTTTATGTAGCTTTGCAAAACGCATTATTCCAGCACATGCAGGAATGATATTCATCCAAAAAAACACATGAAATACAAAAGAATTCTCTTAAAATTATCAGGTGAAGCTTTAATGGGAAACCGACAATACGGGATAGATCCGGATCGTTTATCTGAGTATGCTCACGACATCAAAGAAATAACCGAAACAGGTGTAGAAATAGCTATCGTTATTGGAGGTGGAAACATTTTCAGAGGTGTTGCCGGAGCAAGTAATGGTATGGATAGAGTTCAAGCAGACCATATGGGCATGCTTGCTACCGTTATTAACGGTTTGGCTTTGCAGAGTGCCCTTGAAGATGCTGGCGTACCAACTAGACTACAAACAGCCATCCATATAGAACAAGTTGCAGAACCTTTTATTAGAAGACGTGCCTTAAGACATTTGGAAAAAGGTCGTGTTGTTATTTTTGGTGGAGGAACAGGAAATCCTTATTTTACAACAGATTCTGCTGCTGTTTTAAGAGCTATTGAAATTGAAGCAGATGTTATTTTAAAAGGTACACGTGTGGATGGAATTTATAATGCAGATCCTGAACTGGATTCTAAAGCCATAAAATTTGATCATATTTCTTTTGAAGATGTCTTAAGAAAAGGATTGAAAGTTATGGATACAACAGCATTTACATTAAGTCAAGAAAACGAATTACCAATTATTGTTTTCGATATGAATAAAAAAGGAAATCTACTAAGAGTGGTTTCTGGTGAAAATATTGGAACCAAAGTTAATTTATAATACTTATTTTTACTGATGGCCTATTTTTTGAATAGGCTTAATAAATTAAATTTTAAAAGATGAACGAAGACATTCAATTTATAATAGATTCAACAAAAGAATCTATGGATGCCGCAATTAGGCATCTAGAAAAGCAATTTGCAAATATTAGAGCTGGAAAGGCTACTCCTGCCATGCTAGGTAGTGTTATGGTGGATTACTATGGTTCCCAAACACCTTTAAGTCAAGTTGCCAATGTAAACACACCAGATGGTAGAACCATTACGGTACAACCTTGGGAAAAAAACATGATTCAAGAAATTGAAAGAGGTATCATGTACGCCAATTTAGGCTTCAACCCAATGAATAATGGCGACACAATTATTATTAATGTGCCACCTTTAACGGAAGAGCGAAGAATAAATTTAGCAAAACAGGCTAAAGCTGAAGCTGAAGACGCCAAAATAGGTGTTAGAAGTGCTAGAAAAGATGCCAATGGCGACATAAAAAAGGCAGATGTTTCTGAAGATCTTCAAAAAAATGCTGAAGCTGACATTCAAAATCTAACGGATAAATATGTTATTAAAATTGATGGCGCACTAGATGTCAAGGAAAAAGAAATAATGACAATATAAACTAAAGCGACTTTCTAAGTCGCTTTTTTTATGCTTTCATTTTATAAAAAAAGCATCTTTCCACCACTTATTACTACTCAAAATAAATTGGAGAATCTGATAAATTTTACAATTATCAGTTAATAACAGGTCTTTCAACATAAAGATTCATTCAAACGCAACATAATAAGTAAAATCTTTAGCAAATACATTGCTTTTACCTAACTTTGCGCCTGTTTTATTTTACTATGTTTAAACTATTTACAAAAGGTTTTTGGGACGTGATTGCTAGTATTATTCTAAGGAATAAAATTGTAATCCTTATTACTATTGCATTAATTACTATTCTTTTTAGTACGCAATGGAAAAACATGCGTTTTACCTTTACCGAAGCCAATTTACTTCCAAATGACCATGAGGTCAATTTAATTTACAACGATTTTTTAGAGATTTTTGGAGAAGAAGGGAACCTTATTGTTTTAGGAGTTAAAGATTCATCCCTTTTTACTGTTGAAAAACTTAATGCTTGGAACCAACTGTCCGAATCCTTTAAAAATTTAAAAGATGTTGAAGCCGTTGTTTCAATTAAAGATTTAAAAAAATTAGTAAAAAACACAGATAAAGAACGATTTGAATTAGAACCTTTTATTACAGATTCTATTCATACCATCGAACAACTAGATTCTCTTCAGGACGATTTATTTAAAAAATACCCATTTTACGATAACTTTCTTTTTAATAAGGAAACGAAAACCATTCGTACAGCAATCTATTTAAGAAAAGAAATTGTTAACACATCCGAACGAAAGGATTTTGTTTTTGATGAGTTATTACCAAAAGTTGAAGCTTTTGAAAAAGCGACCGATTTAGATGTTAGAATTTCAGGAATGCCTTATGTTCGGACATTAAACGCTCAAAATATTGTTGACGAAATTGGCAAGTTTATTGGTTTAGCTTTGGGAGTCACCTCCTTAATTTTCTTTTTCTTCTTTAGATCTTTTAGAGCCACTTTTATTTCACTTTTAGTAGTGTGTATTGGGGTTATGTGGACTTTTGGGATTATAGGTTTTCTAAATTATGAAATAACAGTTCTTACAGCTTTAATTCCGCCATTAATTATTGTTATTGGAATTCCAAACTGTATTTTTCTAATAAATAAATACCAGCTCGAAGTCAAATTACATGGTAATAAGGCCCGTTCGTTACAACGTGTTATTACTAAAGTTGGTAATGCCACTTTAATGACTAATGTGACTACAGCTTCTGGTTTTGCTACATTTATATTAACAGAAAGTACGCTTTTAAAAGAATTTGGTATCGTTGCCTCTCTAAGTATCTTGTCTATTTTTATATTGTGCATCCTCATTATTCCTATAATTTATAGTTTTTTACCTTCCCCAAAAGAGAGACATCTAGAACATTTAAACAAACGCTGGATTGGTGCCTTTGTTAACTGGACTGAACGTTTGGTAAAAGAAAGACGCATTTCTATCTATATAACAGCCATCGTTTTGTTAATAGTTAGTATGATTGGTATTTATCAAATAAAAATATCTGGAAGTTTAATTGAAGATATGTCTAAGGAAGCAGAATTTTTCCAAGACATTCGCTTTTTTGAGGAAGAATTCAACGGCATCATGCCCGTCGAAATATTAGTGGATACCAAACGCAAAAAAGGGGTTATGAAATTAGCCACTTTAAAACGTATGAATGAATTGGAAGAAGTGATTCTTGAAACTCCAGAACTCTCCAGACCAATCTCGATTGTAAGTTTAGTTAAGTATTCCAAACAGGCGTATTATAATGGAAACCCAAAGTATTATCAATTACCAACATCTCAGGAAAATAGCTTTATTCTTAGCTATGCTAAAAACTCATCGTCAGATCTAGATTTGCTTTCCAACTTTGTTGATAGCACCGGTCAATATGCCCGTATAACCACCTTTATGAAAGACATTGGTACGGATAGGATGGAACGCATTGAAGAAAACCTACAAAACAAAATAGATAATGTATTTCCTGAAGACCAATACAATGTTACCATTACCGGAAAAGCACTTGTGTTTCAAAAGGGAACCAAATATTTAGTTAAAAATCTAGCCATATCTTTAAGCTTGGCCATTCTTTTGATTGCGTTGTTTATGGCTTATATGTTCCGTTCGTTTAAAATGATAATAGTATCCTTAGTTCCGAACTTATTGCCATTGTTAATAACGGCAGGACTTATGGGGTATTTAGGTGTTCCAATAAAACCATCTACCATTTTAGTTTTTAGTATTGCTTTCGGTATTTCTGTAGACGATACCATTCATTTTTTAGCAAAATACAGACAAGAACTTCAAGCCAATAATTGGAAAATTAGAAAATCGGTTTATGCCGCACTTCGCGAAACTGGCGTAAGTATGTTTTATACATCCATAGTATTATTCTTTGGATTTTTAGTCTTTACTTTTTCTAGTTTTGGTGGTACAGTGGCATTAGGGGCTTTGGTTTCGGCAACCTTACTATTTGCCATGCTATCTAATCTACTTTTACTTCCTTCGTTATTGCTATCTTTAGAAAGAAATATTGCAAACAAAGCAGTTTTAAAAAAACCATCTATAAACATTATTCCTGAAGACGATAATGAAGAAGAAGAAAGTGATAAGGAGATAAAAAACAATCATTAAAAAATAGTACAAAGAATTATCTTTGTAAAAAAATATATTACAATGAAATCGAGAACAATCGCAGACCTACTTTCAAAAGAAAACACTTTACAAGACGTTGAAATAAAAGGTTGGGTTAGAACCTTTAGAGCCAACCGTTTTATTGCTTTAAACGATGGTTCTACCATAAACAACATTCAATGTGTAGTTGATTTTGAAAACACAGAGGAAACTACTTTAAAACGCATTACTACCGGAGCGGCAGTTCATATAAAGGGAACTTTAACCGAAAGTCAAGGAAAAGGGCAAAGCGTAGAAATCCACGTAAAATCTATTGAGATTTTAGGAGATTCAGATCCTGAAACCTTTCCTATTCAGCCTAAAAAGCATTCTTTTGAATTTTTAAGAGAAAATGCCCATTTACGTACCAGAACAAATACGTTTAGTGCTGTTATGCGTTTGCGTTCTTCATTATCTTTTGCTATTCATAAATATTTTAACGAAAATGGGTTTTACTACATGCACACACCAATTATTACTGGTAGTGATGCTGAAGGAGCTGGTGAAATGTTTCGTGTTAGCAATTTAGATGCTAAAAATCCACCTTTAGATGAAGCTGGAAATGTTAATTATAAAGAAGATTTTTTCGGAAAAGAGACCAACTTAACCGTTTCAGGACAATTAGAAGCTGAAACCTTTGCCATGTCTTTAGGTAAAGTTTACACTTTTGGACCAACGTTTAGAGCTGAAAACTCAAATACCTCTAGACATTTAGCTGAATTCTGGATGATAGAACCAGAAGTTGCTTTTATGGATTTAGCTGGTAATATGGACTTGGCCGAAGACTTTATGAAATCGGTATTAAGTTATATTCTAGAACATAATCGTGAAGACTTAGAGTTTTTAGAAAGCAGATTGTTAGATGAAGAAAAAACAAAACCACAAGCTGAACGTAGCGAGATGAGCTTGATTGAAAAGATCAAGTTTGTTGTTGACAACAATTTTAAACGCGTGAGCTACACAGAAGCTATCGATATTTTAAGAGATTGCAAACCTAACAAAAAGAAGAAATTTAAATATATTATTGAAGAGTGGGGAGCAGATTTACAAAGCGAGCATGAACGTTATTTAGTTGAAAAACACTTTAACTGTCCTGTTATTTTGTTCGATTATCCAGCAAATATCAAAGCCTTTTACATGCGTTTAAACGAAGATGGAAAAACGGTTCGCGCTATGGATATTCTATTTCCTGGGATTGGAGAAATGGTTGGAGGTTCGCAACGTGAAGAGCGTTTAGATGTTTTAAAAGAAAAAATGAAAGCTTTAGACATTGACGAAGAAGAATTGTGGTGGTATTTAGATTTAAGAAAATACGGAACTGCTGTACATTCTGGTTTTGGCTTAGGTTTTGAACGTTTAGTAATGTTCGCAACAGGAATGGGTAATATTCGCGATGTGATACCTTTTCCTAGAACACCTCAAAATGCTGAATTTTAAATTCCTGCGAAAGCAGGAATCATATTCTGATATTGATTCATATTTTATAAATTAATGGAACTTTCGTTTTTTTGTGAAATTTTTGAAACCTTGCAGGTTAGTAAATAATAAATTCATAAAACAATCTATATATACGTTTATATAGATTGTTTTTTTTATTTTTATATGAAATGCCTAGAACTAAAAGTTATAGTCTAATCGATATGATATTAAGGGCCTTGAACCTGCCAGTCGTCAGATAGGTCTGACCATTGAAAAACAAGAATTATTAACAGATGAAACCAAATCATTTCAATGCTTAAACAATTTTTACAATTTAAATTATCGCAAAAGTTATCGCCTCAACAAATTCAATTGATGAAGCTGATACAATTGCCTACCCAGGCATTTGAGCAACGTTTAAAACAAGAATTGGAAGAAAACCCAGCCTTAGAAAGTGGGAAGGAACAAACAGATGAGTTTGATGACGATTTTGATAATACAAACGAATACGAGGATGACAATGAATCTATAAGTGCTGAAGATATTAATGTTGACGATTATTTAAGCGACGACGACATCCCTGATTATAGAACCCAAGCCAATAATTATAGTAGTGACGACGAAGAAAAAACCATGCCTTATGCTGCTGGAATTTCGTTTACGCAACACTTAATCAATCAGTTAAACACTTTTAGATTAACAGATGATGAATTTGATGTTGCAGAATTCTTAGTTGGAAGTATCGATGAAAGTGGGTATATCCGTCGATCATTACCAGACATTATGGACGATCTGGCTTTTACTCAAAACATATATACTTCTGAAGAACAAATACAAAAAGTTCTTAGAATAGTCCATCAATTGGATCCTGCTGGTGTAGGTGCCAGAAATCTTCAAGAATGTTTAAGCATACAATTACATAGAAAGGAAAAACGTCCAGATGTGGAATTGGCTATTGATATTATTGATAATGCTTTCGAGAAATTTACAAAAAAGCACTACAAAAAACTACTTCAGAAATTCGATATTACGGAACAACAGCTAAAAGATGCTATAGATGAAATTGAACATCTAAATCCGAAACCAGGAGGCTCTTATTCTGGAAATAACAGAATGGTCGAGCATGTTGTTCCAGATTTTGCAATTAAGATTGTTGATGGTGAATTGGAATTGACACTTAATGGTAGAAATGCTCCAGAGCTTCATGTTTCGAGAGAATATAATAACATGTTAAGTGGTTATAAGGAAGCTAAAGACAAATCGAAATCTCAGAAAGATGCCGTCATGTTCATTAAACAAAAACTGGATGCGGCCAAATGGTTTATAGACGCCATTAAGCAGCGTCAGCAGACCCTATTTGTAACCATGAGTGCTATTATGCATTATCAAAAAGAGTTCTTCTTAACAGGGGATGAACGTAAACTGCGCCCAATGATTCTGAAGGATATTGCAGATGAAATTGAGATGGATGTCTCTACAGTTTCCAGAGTAGCCAACAGTAAGTATGTGGATACGCCTTATGGCACGAAACTTATAAAAGAATACTTCTCTGAATCCATGACAAACGATCAAGGCGAAGAGGTTTCTACTAGAGAAATTAAAAAAATATTAGAAATCGTTATTGAAGAAGAGAACAAAAGAAAGCCTTTAACAGATGATGCTTTAGCAAAAATACTAAAAGAAAAAGGTTATCCCATTGCCAGAAGAACGGTTGCAAAATACAGAGAGCAATTAGATATTCCAGTGGCTAGATTGCGTAAGAAGATATGATAAATCAGCTTTTAAAAAGTATTTCATTTATATTTCACCCCATTCTCATGCCTTTATTGGGTGTGCTTTTTTATTTTTCAAAATCACCTAGATTTATCCCAATAGAAATTATCCAAGCAAAAGTAGTCTCACTTTTCATTTTAACAATCTTACTCCCTATTCTACTTTATTATTTACTAAAAAGTATGGGACGCGTACAATCTATCTATTTAAACAGTACGAAGGAGCGATTGTTACCGTTGTTATTAAATGGTTCTATTGCTATTTTAATTGTTAATCGAGTATTGCCACCAACAGAAATTATAGAATTGTACTTTTTTTTTGTAGGGATCTTGATTTCTACTTTAGCTTGTTTTTTCTTGGCCTTATTAAATTTTAAGGCTAGTATCCACATGATTGGAGTTTCTGGAGTTACTATGTTTTACATAGCTCTAAGCATTCATTTTAGTATTAATGTCAATGGCACTTTAGCACTAATGTTTGTCCTAATTGGAGCCATTGCAACCTCTAGACTTCATCTAAAAGCACATACAAATGTAGAATTGCTTATTGGTTTTTTTATTGGATTGTTGCCTCAGCTAATTTTAGTAAACTACTGGTTATAGAAGATAGAAAATAAGTCCAAATTTAACAGCAGTCATTTCAATGGCATCGGTACCAATTTTAGCATCTTGAGAAAACATCGGATTTAAAGAATAATATACATGAAAGTTCCATGTATTATAACCCGCACTTAAGGTTAAACCATATTGAAAATCGTTAAGATCTTTAATGTTACTGTTCTTTATTTTACCTGCCTCTCCTTTAAACTTCGTAGAGCTAGCTAATAAATAACCAACCTTAAAGCCTGTGTAAATCCGCCAGAATTTATATTCGGAAGCAGTAGAGGTACGCCATCTAACCTCAAAAGGCATCTCCAGAAGATAGGTAGAGAGTTTATTTTTAGAATAGTCAATATCAGATTCGCTTAGGTTGACATATTCAATGTTACCAACATCGTCTGTATAAACGAAAATATTGTTATTATAAGCATTAATAGATGCACCCAAACCTAGTCCAAGACCAAAATTCCTTTGTTCGTTAAGTGGGAAATCGCGAATAAACCCAAATTGAAACCCACTGGAAAAACCTGTCTGTTTAACATTGGCAGGTTTGTTAGCAAGCAGATTGTACGTAATAGCAAAGTAAAACTGGTCTTCCCTATATTTGGTATCTTCAACTTTGGAACTATCCTTTACTACCTCCTGAGAGAACACGAGCGTAGCACAAAACAAACCCATAATAAAGGTGATTATCAGCTTCATTTTTTAGAATAAAATATAGATTAAAGATAAAATAAAAGGCGTTATGATTGCTCAAAACGCCTTTAAATATTATAAAATTAAGAATTTAATTATTTATTCAATCCTTGAATGGCATCGCCCTTTTTGGTTGTATAATTAATTTTAAGCGCATTTACTTTACGTAATTCTTGCTTAATATCTGTAACTAATCCCATGTTAGCATCACCATCCACTTTTAAAGCAGTAGTTAAAAACGGAATTAATTCTTCTCTTTTAGAAGCGCGTTCTGCAGCTATAAATGCTGGTATTTCAGAAACTTCAGCAAACTTATCGTTTAATTGAATTCTTGCTTCAGTACCATAAGTCGATTTATAGTTGCTACTAGGTTTTCCAGCATAGATATACATTACCAAATCTTTTTTATCTAGTTTTTCAACTTGATCTGCAAACGGTAAATTATTATCTATCATTAATGTATTCTGTCTCATAACAGTAGCTACCATGAAAAAGAACAATAACATAAACACAATATCAGGTAAAGATGCTGTATTAACTGCTGGCATTTCGCCTCCTTTTTTCTTTTTAAATTTAGACATATTTTTTGTTTATCTAATTAGACTTTTTAGGTTCTGCTTCAGAGAATTTCTGTGGAATTAAAATTTTAATTACTTCTAATTTATCCTTTAAGTTCGCTTTTTCTGCTGATGAAGTTCTAGGATCTGAATAACGCTTATCTGCTTCAACAAAATTAATTCCTAAATTAGGATAACTTTTTTCAAATTCTCTATTTCTTAACTCATTATAGGCCGCTATAATTTCGTTTTGAACCACTATATACGTATCGTATTTTGTAGCTCTATCATTTTGCAACGAAATAATAGCCTTATCAAAGTTATCAGAAGATCTAGGATTTTTCTTTCCTTGACAACGCTTACAAGCATCTGTCCCGGCTCCACCACCATTATCTAAAAAGGCTACGGCTGCCGCACGAAGGTCTTTTATCTTGATAATTTTTTCTTCTCCTCCTGTTTTTAAGAATAAGTCGTTATTCTTATTGACATTAAGTTGAAAAATATTCTTCTCCCTAATAATTGGTGGTATTTCTGTGCTATCATCTATAGGTGGCAACTTTCTATTTAATCCTGAATCAGTCTCAATGGTTGTAGTCACTAAGAAAAATATAAGGAGTAAGAAAGCAATGTCAGCCATAGAGCCTGCATTCACTTCTGGTGCTGATCTTTTTGCCATAATTATTTATTCGTTATATTTTTAATTCCAGAGAAAGCCATAGAACCAATAGCAATAATAGCTAAAGCATAGAATGCATTCAATCCTGCTCCAACATATTTAGAGGTTGCTTCTGTAACATCAACTCCTTTATCTGTAAACTGAGTTAAATTTAAATCTGTTCCTGAGGCCATTACATAAGAAATGACTAGAACAGCTAAGAATGCTCCTACAGACATTAAGGTCTTTTTAATGTCACCAGCCAATAATCCTTTAATCACAAATATTAGTACTAAAACTAATATCATTGCTAGAACTATATAAGTAACATAGATCATATTGTCTACCATACCATCATTTCCGCCGATAATCATTAATGCCAATATGACACCTACAATGGAAAGTACTCCAACAATAATTTTTAATATTTTATATAAACTCATTGTATAATGTGTTTTAGGTTAGTATTACTTCTTGTATCTAATCAATAAATCCATTAAAGTTATTGAAGCATCTTCCATATCGTTTACAATGCTATCAATTTTTGCAATAATGTAGTTGTAGAAAACTTGAAGAATAATAGCCACAATTAAACCAAATACAGTTGTTAAAAGTGCTACTTTAATACCACCAGCAACTAAAGAAGGTTGCATATCTCCAGCAGCTTCAATTCTATCAAAAGCTTCAATCATCCCGATTACAGTTCCCATGAACCCTAACATTGGAGCCAAAGCAATAAATAATGAAATCCAAGATACGTTTTTCTCTAATTGTCCCATTTGAACACCACCGTAAGCTACAACAGCTTTCTCAACAGCGTCTAAACCTTCGTCTGTTCTATCTAAACCTTGATAGAAAATAGAGGCAACAGGTCCTTTTGTATTTCTACAAACTTCTTTTGCAGCTGCAACACCACCAGATTGTAATGCATCTTCTACTTCTTGAGTAAGTTTTTTAGTGTTTGTAGTTGAAAGGTTTAAAAAGATGATTCTTTCAATAGCAATTGCTAAACCAAGGATCAAACATAATAGAACGATACCCATAAATCCGGCACCACCTTCTATAAAACGTTTTTTTAATTCCTGGTGAAAACCAAGTTCCTCAGTTACCGCAACGTCAGTAGCAGCTTCATCTTGTGATACACTAGCAACAGTTGCTGCTATTGATGCTGTTATGTTTGCAGTTGTATTTGCATTAACAGTTCCGAAAGCCATCATTCCAGTAATGGCTAGAATAGAAAATAATCTTTTCATTGTTCTTGTTCTTAATTTTATTAGTTAAAGTGTTAAAGATATAAAAAAAATACGATTAAAAAATAAAAATATCTGCAGAGAGGAAGGGATTCGAACCCTCGATACCCTTTTGAGGTATACACACTTTCCAGGCGTGCGCCTTCGACCACTCGGCCACCTCTCTCAATATTATATTTATAATACGTTAGGCAAATAACAAAAAAACTTTTGAAAGCTAAAAATTTTGACAGTTAATTTTTAGGAAATTTCTCCACGTAAGGAAGTTTCAAAGATTGTTTTGAAGGTATTATCCGAAATTTTTTCGCCTAACAGATACATTAATTTAACAATTGCAGCCTCTGTTGTAATGTCTTTTCCAGAGATAACTCCTATCTTTTTTAAATCTGAACTTGTTTCATATTGCCCCATATTAACGCTTCCGCCAGAGCATTGCGTTACATTTACCACTTGAATTCCTCTTTTTATAGCATTTTCTATTAAAGAAATAAACCATGTTTCGGTAGATGCATTTCCTGCGCCATAGGTTTCCAAAATAATTCCTTTTACACTGGAATTATTAATTATAGATTCCAAAATAGATTTAGAAATTCCTGGAAATAATTTTATGAGAGCGATATTTGTGTCCAATATTTTATGTAAAACCAGCTTTTTTTTGGCATTTGGAACTAGTAAAGCGTCATTATTAACTTTAATATGGACTCCAGATTCTGCTAAATGTGGATAATTTAGAGACTCGAAAGCCTCAAAATGTTCTGCATTTATTTTTGTTGTTCTATTACCTCTATATAATTTGTACTCAAAATACAAGCCTACTTCTCTAATAACGGGTTTGTTATTTTTTCTTAATGAAGCCATTTGAATAGAGGTTATTAAATTTTCCTTGGCATCCGTACGCAAATCACCAATAGGCAATTGCGAACCCGTAAGAATAACAGGTTTTGCTAAGTTCTCTAACATAAAGCTTAAGGCAGAAGCGGTATAACTCATGGTATCACTACCATGTAGCACTACAAATCCATCAACGTTCAGGTAATGTTCTTCTATTATTTCTGCCATTTGTATCCAGTATTCTGGACTCATGTTAGAAGAATCTATTGGTTCTTCAAAAGAAACAGTTGAAATATTACAACTTAACAACTTTAATTCAGGGATACGCTTTAACAGGTTATTAAAATTGAAAGACTTCAATTCTCCTGTATTTGGGTTTTTGATCATCCCAATAGTTCCGCCTGTATATATTAAAAGAATGTTCGGATTGTTGTCTTCCATACTTATATATTAAAAATATCTTTTGAGTTTTGAGTGGTAATTTCGGCAATTTTTTCCTGAGGCAACTTATAAAGTTCGGATAGTTTTTCTAACACCTTTATAATGTAGCTACTCTCATTTCGTTTCCCTCTAAATGGTTTTGGTGCTAAATAAGGGGAATCGGTTTCTAAAACAATATGTTTTAAATCTATCTGATTGATAAATTGATCTATTTTTCCATTCTTGAAAGTTAATACACCTCCAATTCCTAATTTCATATTAAATATAATAGCACGTTTTGCTTGTTCTAAAGTTCCTGTAAAGCAATGGAAAATGCCAAATAAATCGTCGCCTTTTTCCTCTTCTAAAACTTCAAAAATTTCATTAAAAGCGTCTCGGCAATGAATTACAATTGGTAATTTGTATTTTTTAGCAAGCTGTATTTGATGTTTGAAAGCTTTTTTCTGAATTTCGAGAGTTGTTGTATCCCAATACAAATCGATTCCAATCTCCCCAATAGCATAAAAAGAACGTTTGGCCAAAAATTGATCTACAAGAGCCAGTTCCTCTTGGTAATTTTCTTTAACAGATGTTGGATGCAAGCCCATCATTAAAAAAACATTTTTTGGAAAATCTTTTTCTAACTGAAGCATCGACTCAGTATAAGTTGAATCTATTGCGGGAATAAAAAAGCGTGAAACACCTGCGTCAATTGCTCTTTGGATCATGGCACTTCTATCCTCGTCGAAGGCGTCACTATATAAATGGGTATGTGTGTCGGTAATAATCATGATGCAAAAGTATAGGTTCTTTTACAAATAACCTTGAGACCTACCATGATTTAAACCTTTCAGGTGCTAATCTCAAAACTTCGGGCCTGAAAGGTTTATTTTAAGAATCTACTTCAACTTTTTAATAAGTTGTTGTGCTTGTTTATAATCTTCAGAATCTTTAGGGATTGTTTTCAAAACATTTAAACAAGCTATTTCATCTCCTTGTTTTAATTTACTTAATGCCAAATACCAGATAGCCTTGTTTTTATATACAGAAGGTGTTTGAATAATAACATCAAAAAGCGCATCTGCCTTTTCATATTTATTAAGCTCTACTAAAGAAACTGCTTTATAAAATTGTAGTTCCATATTATTGTTATCTGTTTTAAGTAATTCTGAAAAATACATGTCTGCATCTTTAAAATTTCGATTATTGAAAGCTACTTCTGCTTTGTTTAAAACGTCATTTTGCGCACTTCTAACAGTTAAATCCATTGTTCCATAATTAGCATAATCGCTATAAACTGGATTTGAGAACTGCTGTGTTACAAAAAAACCAAGAGCTAAAATGGCCGCCACAGCAATAGAATAATACCATGGATTTATGCGTTTTGCTTTTGTTTTTGACTGTTTGTTAAAATATGCCGAAGAAATATCTTCCACGTTCTTTTTAAAAGCTTCTGTTTTTTCTTCGTTTTTAATTTGATGTTCTAAAAAATTAGAAGTTTGTTTATATAATTGAAAAGCATCCTTAAATGCTAAATCAGTTTTTAATCTGTTTTCAAATATTTGAATATCATCTAATGATAAATCTCGTGAAAGATATGCTTCAAATAAAATGTAATCTTGGTCTTGCATGGTTAAGATTTTAGGTTTTTATAACGTGGTGACTCTTGAACCATTTTTGTAAGTTTCCCTATACATAACGATTTCTTTTTCCTAGCATATGCATAAGTCACATTTAGACTTTTAGCTACTTCTTCCATAGATTTTATTTTAAAAGTGGCCGTTAGCAAATCTTTACAAGCTTGTCCCAGATCTTGAAACATGTCTTTAAACAAGCTGTGCTGTTCTTCAAACAACGTGGTTTCGAAGGCGAGTTCTTGAGCATCGTCATCTTTAGATAACACTTCTTCATTAATTGTTACCTCTTTATTACCAGTTTTTTTTATTTGATTCAACCATTTGCGTTTACATAGCAAGAAAAAATAGGCATCGAATGGACAGGTAAGTTTTAGTCCTTTCTCTGTGGCTTGATGGTATATGGTAATAATGGTTTCTTGGATAATATCTTTAGCATTGGCTTCATCTCCACTATTCTGCTTGATATAGTTTATAACTTTTGGCCCAAACTTATCATATATAGTTTGTATGATAAATGCATTGTTGTGAACCAATCCATCAATATATTTTTGGTCTTCGTGACTTTTTTTTTGGCTCATGAACCCTTGTATTTTCAACTAAAGTAAAAAAAGTTTCAGATTTATAGGTAACAATTTAAAAAAGGTTTTGATATAAGGCTGTAAGTGTAGAACATGTGATACAAACATCGAATAGAAAAAAAATTAATCCATAAAATTTTTACGTCATGAGAAACACAATTTTAATTATCGCAACAGTAGCTTTAACCAATATACAGGTACATGCTACAAATGAAAAAACAACCTTTTTCCCTTCAAATAAGGTTGAAACAATAACAACAGAAAATCTAGTGCAAGTTTTCGATTGGAATGTGAAAACGACCAAACGTACTTATTCTGGAACCTCTCCAAATATTGAACACGCAAATAAAATGATTGTTCTAGTAAGCTATGGCGAAGTTATTTTAGACAAAAAAATAGAAAGCTTTTATATGAGACGCTATGAAGCAGAAAACAACAGCAATAGATTGTATTTCTGGGAAGTAGAAAGTACTTATGGTTATGCCAAAGGCTTTTCTTCTTCTGAAGAAGATGCTAATAGAATGATAACACTTATAGCTAAAGGCGAAATTGTTTCATCTAAAGTAATTATAAGTGGTATTGTAAAAGAGAGCCAAAGAAAAAAGGCCAGAACAAAAATATAAAGATGCTATTAATCGAGAGCTGAGTTATTTTATAATTCAGTGGAGAAGGACCTTTCATTCATTTGAAAGGTCTTTTTTTTTGATTATTAAAATTAGCTCAAATTTAAACATAGCAAACACCTTATTTGACAAGGGTTTCCAAGACGAAAATAATATTATCTAAAATTTTTTAATAAAAAATTAAAATAAATGGGTAACAAAAAACAAGGTCTGTTTATATAAGTATGAATAACAATTTAAAAAAACACTTTAATTATGAAAACAAGAAATCAATTTCACAGTTTTTCAAAATCTTTAAAAAACGTGAATAAAAACGCTAAAACACTTTTTGGATCCATCTTTATGGCATCCTTAGTTTTAACAAGTTGTACAACTAATGAGGATCCAGATTACTTTATTCCAGCCGAAACCAATGCAACACCACAAGAATTTGCGAATATTAGAAATCAAGCTTTAGAAAACATCACACAGCAATTCCAATTTAATGCAGACGATGGCTTTATTACCCTAACGTCTTCCAATGGTGTGGAAATTTCTATAGATGGAAATTGTTTAACTAAAAATGGAGCTGCTATAACTGGAATGGTAGATTTGGAGTATGTAGAGATTTTTGAAAAAGGCAACATGCTTACTACCAACAAACCAACCATGGGGCTGATGGCTAATGGCGATAAAGCTTTATTATTAACTGGAGGAGAGTTCTTTTTAGAAGCCACACAAGATGGCATTTCTCTAGAAACCAATTGTGCTCTACAATTAAAAGTACCAACAGCTTTAACTGGAGGCACAGATAATACGATGACTCTTTGGTATGGTGATATAGATGAAGACGGAGATCTTACTTGGGAAGAGGTTGAAGGAGACGAGCCTGGACAAGAAAATGGTGTTTTTACACAAGGCACAAATTACTATGTCATGTTTAACCAATTTGGCTGGTCTAATATCGATAGATTCTACAACGATCCAAGACCCAAAACAACTATTACTGTAGCTGTTCCTGCTGGTTATCACAACACAAATAGTACGGTATATTTATCCTATGACGGAGAAGATAGTGGCTTAGCACGACTTGATTCTTACGATCCAATTGCAGGGTTGTTCAGTGAGCATTATGGACAAATTCCTATTGGTTTGGAATGTCATTTAATTTTTGTCACCGAAGAAGATGGAAACTGGAAGTATGCTATAAAGGCTGTGACTATTGCAGAAGACGGAGCAAGTATTTTTAGTTTATCTGAAACTTTAATAGCAACAGAAGCCGAACTAGTACAACAAATTAATTTTTTGCCCTAATTTAACCTAGAGAAGCGATGGTTGTAATGACCATCGCTTTTTGTATTTTAGCCTGAACCAAATATATCTAATCATGAGAATATGTTTTACCGTAATACTTTTTTGCTGTTGTTTACAATGGCTTTCTGCACAAAACACAGTTCCTCAAGATAGTATTAAACGCGTTGCAACTATTACATATGAAGTTGAAGGATCAGCTATTCAGTTTACCCCAGAAGCTCCAACTTTAGAGCAAATTGCTGGTGCTCCAAAAGCCTTCTATTCTTATTATTGGGAATTTGATGATGGCACGTATAGCAAGGAAGAATACCCGAAACACAGCTATCAAACTCCTGGAGATTACGAAGTAAAACTTTGGGCAACCAATCATTACGACACCGGAAAACCACCAAGCTCCAGACCAAAAAAAATTACAGTTACAAAAACTAATAATTCTTCTACTGACGAAGCCTCCATGACAGAAGACTTAAATCTTCAGCGCAATAGAGAACCTATGCCAGAGGAAGATATTGTAGTGGTTATGAGCTATAAAAACTACTTAAATTATAATACCAGTGGAAAATTGTTCTTGTTTTACAACGAACAAAAATTTAAAGCCGATAACTTCATCATAGAAGATATTAGAACCTATCATGAAGAAAAAAAATCGGCAAAAACCGATTTTGTTTATACAAATACAATAGACAATTTTGAAAACACCCTATTAGCTTCAGCTCAAGATGGTTTTTTAAATTTAAAAGCCAAACCACAGGATTCTACCATAAAAACCAATTTGCCATTAACTCTAGAAGAATCCAAAGCTTATTATAGAAATTATGAGCAATTTGAATTCAATAATTTGGAACCTAATGAAGAACGTCATTTGTTTTTCACTTTAAAAACACCTCCAGAAATGCTTAAAGATACCAGCGCGATAATTTCTATTCGCGGTGTCTATGTTCCCGATGTCAATTTCGATAATCATAAAGTAAAAGACATGGAAATGGAGATTGTAACCTCTCACGATCCTAACAACATGTCCAGCAATAGCACATTCTTGAATTATAGATTGGTTCGCTTTAAAACTTTAACCTATAAAATTAAATTTCAGAATAATGGAGAAGGTCCAGCTACAACCATTCGGTTAGAAACAGATATTCCAGAGATGCTAGACAAATCGACCATTGAAGTTACAGACATGTATCCAAAATGTGAAATTTGCCCTAAGGAAGAAGAAGTTCGTTACAGCTGTTTGGATACCACATTTACAGATACTCAGGCCATATTTACTTTTAAAAATATTTATTTACCAGGAAGTGAACAAAAAAATGTGAAAGAATATGATTCTACTAAAGGCTTTGTAAAGTACAATATTAAATTTGCTAAAGATTTTCACAAACAAAAAACTAAAAGTAGAACGGACATTATTTTTGATAAAAATGACCCCATTATCACCAATTACTCCACCACTAGATTTGTGCCAGGTATTTCTATAGGTGCCAAAGTGGGATATAATTCTTATTCCGATTTAAAAAACTCTGAAAGCTACTTTGTTGGTGCTACCCTATCTCCTTATAAATCCTACAGATGGTATTGGCAAGTGGAATTATTGAATAGTTTTCACACCTATGACGACAACGCAAATACTCAAGAAATTATTGTTGATGGAACACAAGGGTTTCGATATCTACAACGTACAACTACCAATAACAGTTACAAAAACGTGGATTGGGAAATTCCAGTTCTTATGCGTTACAACCTCAATAACTACATAGGTATTGGTGCAGGAATACAGGGTATGATTTCTTTAAGCGAAAAGCAAACTCAAGATGTATTAATTGAACAATTTGAAGGGATAAATGACGATTATTTAATAAATAGTGAAACCTATTCTAGTGAAAACACAAATTCTTTCACCAATTTCAGAACAGGTTTGTTATTAGATGTTACAGCTGGATTTGCTAGAATTGGACCAAGTATTGGCGCAAGATATGTCCTGAATTTTAAAGAGGATTATAATTATTTACAATTATATGCTATTTGGAAATTCTAAACCCTCAGAAGTTATCCTGAGTACTTTCTTATGAAAAAAATTCTGCTTTTACTACTTTGCTTTTTAAGTGAATTTACTTTTTCACAGAGTTTGGAAGATGCTATTTATTCAGCCACTGAAAGCTTTATAGCGAATAAAAACATAACATCTTTTGAAACCTTAAAGGAACATGAAACCTTATTTAAAAAACAGGTATCAACCAAAGACGAACAATTGGCCTTTGTATTCTTACTATGCAATAAAGCGTATTTTTTAAACGATTTAAATAAATTCACTCCTGCCATTATAGCCTACGAAGATGCATGGAAACGTTATAGTAACAACCAACTTGCCAGTATTTCAGATTATGACATTATTGAATACTGTTTAAAACCTCTTGGAAATTTATATACCAAAACCAACAACTATACAGATGCTGAAAACACCATCAAACAGTATTTATTTTTAGCGCAAAAAAAGGATAATAATAGGCAATATATTGCAGGTATCATCAACCTTTCTGTGTTATACCAAACTCGTGGCATGCATCCATCTGTTGTGGATTTAATAAGTCAAACCGAGACTGTTTCAAATATTGAAACCACACAAAAAGAGACATTAAAAACGCTTAAAACCTCTAGTTTAATTGCTTTAAACGGGACTACTAATTATCATTTAGATCGGGATGATATGTTGTCAAATCCGAAAGGAGCGTATAACAGATACCAACTAGAATATGAATTGGCATTAAAAAAAGGCGATTATGAAATGGCCTTAAAAAACTTTAATCTTTCAATGCTATTTCAAAATAGAGATTCTCTAACACACAGAGAACTTGCTAAAAACCATCTCAAAAAAGCCCAATTACACTATTTATTAAGGGATTTTGATGTAGCTAATCAAAGTTTACAATTAGCTTTACGTCCTTTAATTCCTGATTTAGAAATAAACATCATTCCTGAAAAATCACATTTATATGCTGAAAATACATTTATAGATATTTTCGACTTAATGGCCAGATTACAAATAAATGAAGAAATAGCTTTAGCTTATTACGATTTGAGTTTTTATGTCTCCGAATTATTAATAGAGAGTCTCACATCACAAGAATCGAAAATCACGAATCAAGCAAGTAATAGAAAACGCAGTGAAAATTGCATTGAATTACTTTTTGAAAAATATCAAAACAATTCAAATCCTGAAACTTTTACACGAGCCTTGCATTATGCAGAAACTTATAAGGCATCTGTTTTAAAAGGGGTCATGGACAAAAAATCTTTATTAGAAAAACATCCAAACGACAGTTTGCTACTAAAAGAACAAGATCTCCTTAAACAACAAGAACAGTTAACAGATATTTTAATCAAGACGCAATTAGGGTATCAAACAAGAACGAACGATAGTTTAAACAAACAACTTTTAGATATTAGCATGGGTTTAAAAACCCTTCAACAGCAAATAGAAATTAAATATCCTAAAGAAAGAACCAATTTTGAAATATCAGATATTCAAAAACAACTTCAATTGGACCAAGCAATTCTTGTGGACTATTTTTATGGACAACATGCTATTTATCAGTTTATAATTTCAGAAAAGAGCACGGATTTTCAAAAGATTGAATTAAACGCTGCTTCCAAAAGCGAGATCACCAATTTTATTCATTTATTCGATAATGCATCCGTAATAAATAACAACATTGATGCGTTTTCAGCACAAGCTTTTAAGATGTATACTTTTTTGAATTTAGATGAAACTTTAACTGCTAAAAACTTGATTATAATACCCGATGGCCTGTTAAATTTTATTCCTTTTGAAGCGCTACTAACAGAAAAAACGCAGAGCATGAACTTTTCTACTATGCCCTTTTTAGTAGTCAAACAGCAGGTGGTTTACAATTCAAATGTGCGTTTTTATTTAGAAAAACCAATGGTATCTATAAATCAAAAAGTATTAGGGGTTTTTCCAGTGTTTAAAAATACAAATCAACCGCTTAGCTATTCTATAGAGGAGGCAAAAGCTTTAAAAGAAGAAACTGGGGCTACTATTTTTATAGATTCCCAAGCTACAAAAAGTCATTTTATTCAATCGGCCTCAAAATACAATGTGTTACATATATCTACACATGCCACAAGTGGGGATTTTAGGAATCCTGCAACTATGGCTTTTTATGATGAGCCCATGCTTTTAAACGAATTTTACAGTTTAAATATCAATCCAAATTTAGTTGTTTTAAGTGCCTGTGAAACGGGAGTTGGAAAGATCCAAAAAGGCGAAGGTGCCATGAGCATTGCTAGAGGTTTTCAATATGCAGGCGCAAAGAACATTTTATTTTCACAATGGCAAATAAATGATGCCTCTACAGCCACCTTAATGACTTATTTTTACAAACAGTATAAAAAAACTGGATCTGCTTCCATAGCTAACAGACTCTCTAAACTAGATTATTTACAAGACAATTCTATTAGTAACATTAAGAAATCGCCATATTATTGGAGTGCTTTTGTTTATTATGGAACATTAAGTCCAGAAAAGGAATCCAACCATGGCATTTATTATTTCTTAGGCATTCTGGCTCTCTTAATTATTGTATTTTTATACTATAGAAAACAGAACAGAATATGAGTGAGATAGCAAGTTTAAATCTTAAAGACTTTCTTTTAGAAAAGGGTTATACCAAGGTTAAATTGAAATTAACTAGAACCAATCATTTTGAAATCAAGGCCAGCATTAATGGCGTCAAAGGACTTTTTATTTTGGATACAGGCGCTTCTAGTTCTTGCGTGGGTTTTGAAGCCATAGAAACGTTTAACCTCAAAGCCAAGGATTCTGAAATTAAGGCTGCTGGCGCCGGAGCAATAGATATGGTCACTCAAATTTCCAATAAGAATACCTTGAAAATAGGAAAGTGGAAAAAAAACAAAGTAGCTCTTATTCTATTTAATTTAACCCACGTAAATACCGCTTTAGTAAGCCATAATGCACAACCAGTTGATGGTATTATTGGTGCAGATATATTAAAAAAATCTAAAGCCATTATAGATTATGAAAAGAAATATCTCTATCTAAAACTCCAGTAAATAAACTTCTTTCATTTAAATATTCATATCTTTATTACTTATTTCTACTAACGAATCCACCCTATGCAAGCTTCCATTATTATAGCAGACGACCATCCATTAATCTTAAGAGGTTTAAACGATTTCTTAATCGAAAAAAAGTATAATGTCTTGGCAAGTGCCGTTAATGGTAAAGAAGCTTTCGATCTTATAGAGAGTCATAAACCAGATATTGCTATTTTAGATATCCAAATGCCTTATTTTACTGGTTTAGAGATTGCAGAGAAATGTAAGGATCTAGACTATCACACAAAAATAATCCTTATAACTTTTGAGAAAGATGAAACTATATATAAACAGGCCAAAAACTTAGGTATTTATGGCTATGTATTAAAAGAATTTGCTCTAGAAGAAATTGAACATTGCATTGATAATGTTATTAGAGACATCCCCTATTTTAGTAGAGAATTACTTTCTTCATTAGAAGTGGAAGAAGCACCAGAAGAGCTTGAAACCTTAACTCCAACGGAAATAGAGGTTATAAAATACATTTCAGATAATAAAACAGCGAAGGAAATTGGAGATCTCATGTTTACATCCTTTCGTACTGTAGAAAAACATAAAAGTAATATCAATAAAAAACTAAACCTTACTCCTACAAAATATAGTTTACTATTTTGGGCCAAAGAAAATAAGAACCATTTAATATGAAATATACGTAGTACTACGTATTGTATGGCATGTTAATTAAGCTGATATTTGTCCTGCTATTAATTAGTTCTTAGGGAGAATTAATGAAAGCTCTAAATAAATCTAATTTATTTGGAGCTTTCTTCGTTTATAGCTATTTCTAAACCAAAAACCAAAGAATAATTTTGTAATCCTCCTGTTTCTCAAATTTAACACCTTTCCTACTAGGCTTTTTTTTAAAACTTCCAAAATCTCAAAAAAGCACTGATTTTAAAGGGTTTATGATATTTTTATTTAGAAGAATACAGAACTAATTTAGAAATTTTATCCAAGTTTTCGTAAAAATACGTAGTACTACGTATTGTTTGGCATGTAGATTATTAAGATATTTACAGTGCTATTAATCAATTACCTTTAAGGGAGTACCGATAAAACTCTGTGTACTAAAAAAGGCACAGGGTTTTATTTCCTCTTAAAATTACTAAAGTCCCAAAAATCTAAAATTTTTAAGTTATGGAAAATGAGTATGATTCTATCAACAAATATTTTGTAATTGGATTAGTTATTGTTGTTGTAACTGTTATTTCAATCAATATTCTTGTTAATTTTTTTTAGTTAGTTATTTTCAAGACAAAAGCGCAATCTAAAAAATAGATTGCGCTTTTTTTATATTCCTATAACAGCTTTTTGTTATAATTCTAAAGCTTTCTTAATATCGTTATTCATTAATAGTTCCGTTGGATTCTCTAGCGCTTCTTTTACAGCTACCAAAAACCCTACAGATTCTTTTCCATCAATAATTCTATGGTCGTAAGATAAAGCAACATACATAATTGGTCTAATTTCTACTTTCCCATCAATAGCTACTGGACGTTCCACAATGTTGTGCATTCCTAAAATAGCACTTTGAGGTGGGTTAATAATTGGTGTAGATAACATGCTTCCAAAAACACCACCATTAGTAATGGTAAAAGTTCCACCTGTCATTTCATCTACAGTAATTTGTCCATCACGCGTACGGATAGCCAAACGTTTTACTTCTGCCTCAACACCTCTAAAAGATAAATTTTCTGCATTTCTAATTACTGGAACCATTAAACCTTTTGGTCCAGAAACCGCAATAGATACATCAACAAAATCGTAAGAAATCATTTCTTTCTCATCTATCATTGAATTAACAGCTGGATACATTTTTAATGCTCTTACAACTGCTAAAGTAAAGAAGGACATGAATCCTAAACCTACATTATGCTTATTCTTAAAAGTTTCTTTATATTCATTACGTAAAGTAAAAATTGGCGACATATCCACCTCGTTGAACGTGGTTAACATTGCCGTTGTATTCTTGGCTTCTACCAAACGTTCTGCTACTTTACGACGTAACATAGACATTTTACTTCTTGAAGAACTTCTTGTTCCACCTGTTGGAGTTCCCATAGAAGGTACTGCTTGTACAGCATCTTCTTTAGTAACACGGCCATCTTTTCCAGTACCAGAAATACCTGAAGCATCCATGCCTTTTTCGGCTAAAATCTTTTTTGCTGCAGGACTAGCAGTTCCTGTTGCGTATGTTTTTGTTTCTGCAACTGGAGCAGGTTTTTCTTCTTTTTTAGGAGCTTCAACCTTTTGTTCTTCTTTCGCTGGAGTTGGAGCAGAATCTCCTTCTGGCTTAGAAGCACTAGTATCTATTAAACAAACAACAGCTCCAACCGCAACAGCATCACCTTCTTCAGCTTTAAGTGTAATGGTTCCACTGGCTTCTGCTGGTAATTCTAATGTAGCTTTATCGCTATCTACCTCAGCAATTGCTTGGTCTTTTTCTACATAATCTCCATCTTGCACTAACCAAGTTGCTATTTCTACTTCTGTAATTGACTCTCCTGGTGAAGGAACTTTCATTTCTAAAATCATAATTATAATTTTATTTGTAATCTATTTGCTTACGTTGTTTTTGTTCTATTTCTTTTTGTCCTTTTGCAATTCTTAATTTAAAGTTATGGACAAATCTTTAAATTGTTTCTTGTATTTGGTTTCTAAATAAAACCCTATCTACCTATATTCTTTATAACATCTCCCTTTATAGGAAGATAATCTATTTTTGTTTCGCCATTAACAGAAATTCTTTCAAAATATATTTTCCCACCAGTAGCAATATTCATGTCCACAGTGTTTTGCAGGCTTAAATGCAAATGTGGCTCCGTTGAATTTCCAGAATTTCCACATTGCGCCAACAAGGTTCCTTGTCTAATAAACTGTCCTTCTCTAACCACAACTGATTGATGTTTTAAATGCGCAAACATGATATATTCTTTATCACTAGTTTCTAAAATAATGGTATTTCCAGTTATTTGTTTGGCATTTTTTTCTCCTGGAATATTATCTTCAATTCCAGTAATTACTTTAACAACCTTAGCGTCACAAGGCGCAATTATCTCTTTTCCAAATGCAAAATAACTTTCATTTATTTTAGGATCACCTTTAAAAGTTGCACCATCTTTCCTAATTAAAAAATCATATGCAAACTGCTGATTCTCGTAATCTATGTGATAATTTTGAGCTTTTTCTATTCCTCCCCAAAATACAAACCATGAGTCATTAAAAGGCAAAATCATTTTAGTTGCATTTCTTTCAATTTCTTTCAGACTTTTAGGCCTATGGTAAGTTACTTTCAGGCCTCCAATTTTATTGTTTTTATCTAAAAAAATCATCAAATCTCTCACTTCCGAAGCAAATGTAACCTTATAAATTTGAGCTTTATCTGTTAATTTATTGAATTCTATATTAGAAATATCTCCTAAGGAATTCTTTAAATCGCCAAAAAATGCATTGGTCTTTAAAGGTGGCATTGCCTTTTTCATGGTGTAATTAAACATATTATATATGGCATTGTAATCTCCTTCATTATAAAAAGTCTCCAATTCTGAAAGTACTTTTTCATAATTTTCTTTTTCTTGTGAAAAAGACACTAAAGATACGAGCAATAATAATATGAATAATCCTTTCTTCATTTAACGCTGGTTGTTTTTAGTTTTATCGAAAACAAAATCTATAACCTCTTTATGACGTTTTTTTGAACGCACAGAGCTACCAGCTGCTGGAGCACCATATGCTCGTCTTGTTGCTGCTCTAAACGTTTTCACTTCGTCTAAATGCATTAGCATATGACTGTAAGCCCCCATGTTTCTTGGTTCTTCTTGAGCCCAAACCACATCGTCAGCATTTTTATATTTTTTTAAGATCGCTCTAATATCTTTTGCAGGTAATGGGAACAATTGCTCTATTCTAACTAAAGCTATATCGTCTCTTCCTAATTTTTCTTGTTCTTCAAGCAAATCGTAATAGAATTTTCCTGTAAGAAAAACCAAGGTTTTAATTTTAGCCACTTTTGCTCTTTCGTCGTCAATTAACATCTTGAATTCGCCATTTGCAAACTCATCAACAGTTGAAACAACTAATGGATGACGCAACAAACTTTTAGGTGTAAATACAATTAGAGGTTTTCTAAATTTTGCTTTTACTTGTCTTCTTAATAAATGAAACATGTTAGCAGGCGTTGTACAATCTGCTACATACATATTGTCCTTTGCACAAAGTTGTAAATAACGCTCCATTCTCCCTGAAGAATGTTCTGCTCCTTGACCTTCGTAACCATGTGGTAAAAGCATTACCAACCCGTTTTGAAGTTTCCATTTATCTTCGGCCGCAGAAATATATTGATCTAACATAATTTGGGCTCCATTACTAAAATCTCCAAATTGTGCTTCCCAAATAGTAAGTGTATTTGGACTAGCCATAGCATAACCGTAATCGAAACCTACAACGCCATATTCAGAGAGTAAGGAGTTATAAATAAAAAAACGTCCCTGCTTATCACTAATATTATTATGAAGAATAATTTCTTCTTCACTATCTTCTACTTTAACAACGGCATGTCTATGAGAAAAAGTTCCTCTTTCAACATCTTGTCCAGAAATTCGAATATCGTATCCTTCTTCTAAAATAGAACCATAAGCTAAATGCTCTGCCATAGACCAATCTAACTTGTTTTCGTCAAACATGTCTTGTCTAGATTCTATTAAACGAGAAATTTTTCGAATAAATTTTTTGTCTTTTGGTAATGATGAAATAACCTTTGTAATTTTAGTCAACCCTTCCGTAGAATAAGTTGTATCTATAGGTTTCATCATTTTATCTTCATCAACAGAAATATAGTTCACCCATTCATTTTGCATAAATGGGGTTATTACTGTTTTATCTTCTTTTCTAGAATCTTCTAATTTTACTTCTAAAGAAGCTTTATAATCTTCTTCTAATTTAGTAACATAGTCACTATCTATAATTCCTTGAGAAATTAGCTTTTCGGCATAAATCTGTCTTGGATTCTCATGCTTAGCAATCGCTTTATATAATTTTGGTTGTGTAAAACGAGGTTCGTCACCTTCATTATGGCCATATTTTCTATACCCTAATAAATCAATAAACACATCGCGTTTAAACTGCATTCTAAAGTCTAATGCAAATAACATGGCGTGTACAACAGCTTCTGCATCGTCTGCATTTACATGCAATACTGGAGAAAGTGTTACTTTTCCAACGTCTGTACAATACGTACTTGAACGTGCATCTAAATAGTTAGTAGTAAAACCTACTTGGTTGTTTACAACAATATGTATGGTTCCATTTGTTTTGTAACCATCTAATTTCGCCATTTGAACAATCTCGTAAACAATACCTTGACCAGCAATAGCGGCATCTCCATGCACTATAATTGGCAAAACTTGAGACGGATTATCCGGATATTTATCGTCTTGCTTGGCTCTAACAATTCCTTCTACTACAGCTCCAACCGTTTCTAAATGCGACGGGTTTGGCGCTATATTTAAATTAATTTTCTTACCTGAATTTGTAATTCGGTCGCTAGTCCAACCTAAGTGATATTTAACGTCACCATCAAAAACTTCTTGTTCGTAATCTTTTCCATCGAACTCACTAAAAATATCTTTAGCAGATTTTCCGAAGATATTAGTTAAGGTACTTAAACGACCACGGTGGGCCATTCCCATAACAAATTCCTTCACATCATATTCTGATGCTTTTTCAATCAAAGCATCTAAAGCGGGGATTAAAGACTCTCCTCCTTCTAAAGAAAAACGTTTCTGTCCAACATATTTTGTATGCAAGAAACTTTCAAAAGAAACAGCTTCGTTTAGTTTTTTAAGAATGTATTTTTTTTGTTCAGCTGAAAAGTTTGGCTGATTATCATTAATATTTAGTTTTTCCTGAATCCATTTTATTTCCTCAGGTTTTCTAATGTACATATATTCTACACCAATAGAACTACAATAGATACTCTCTAAATGATTTATAATTTGTTGTAATGTCTGAGGTCCGGTACCTAATACTTCTCCTGCATTAAAAACGGTCCCTAAGTCCAATTTAGACAACCCAAAGTTTTCTAAATCTAATGTTGGCTCATATTTTCTGCGATCTCTTACAGGGTTTGTCTTTGTAAATAGATGCCCACGTGTTCTGTAACCATCTATAAGCTTTATAACCTGGAATTCTTTAGTAAGGTTTTCAGAAACAAGCTCGCAAGAAACGTCTTCTCTTGGTAGATCTATTTCTCCAGAACTTTCGCTACCAAAATCGAAACCTTGGAAAAAGGCTCTCCAACTTGGTTCTACAGAATCTGGGCTTTGTAAATATTGGTCGTATAATTCAGCAAAATATGCTGTATGTGCGGCGTTTAAGAAAGAAAATTTGTCCATATAAAAGGAAATGCTAAAACGTTTAATCTAAATTTATACAAAAGTACAACTTTTAGTAAAATTAGATATGGTTTTATTATTTTTATACTCTAGTAATTTAAACCAAAATGTAAGTTATGAAAAACAACGCCCCAATTAAATTAAAATCAATACTTCTTGTCTTTTTTATATGTTTGTTTTCGATGCCAATTTTTGCACAGGAACCTTCTAATAACCAAAAGAGTGATTTTTGGAATCATGTACGGTTTGGTGGTGGCATAGGATTGAGCTTTGGAAACGAATTTTTTAGTGGCACACTATCTCCAAGTGCTATCTATCAATTTAACCCACAATTTGCTTTTGGTGTTGCCTTAAGTGGTACTTATAATTCTCAAAAATATTTTTACAAATCTACTATTATTGGAGGAAGCATTCTTGGACTTTACAATCCTATTAGCCAATTACAACTTTCTGCAGAATTTGAAGAAAACTATGTAACCGTAGATTGGGATAACAGAACAGGATTTGACAACGAAAACTATTGGTATCCTTCCTTGTTTATTGGCGCAGGTTACCAGACCAAGAATGTTACGATGGGAATTAGATTTGATGTTCTATACGACAGTGATAAAAGCACTTATGCACAGCCTTGGATGCCTTTTGTACGTATTTACTTTTAATTAAGAAGAAGGAAATTAACTATATTTCTGTTTAAACCAAACTTTTTGCCATTCTCTTTGAAGCAATAAAAAAGTTACTTGTTCAGAAAGCACTAACACGTCACTTCCATCTAATTGTTTTACTTTTTCTTCTGGCACGTCTACTATATAAAGTAGATTTAAATAATCCATGAATTTTTCTTGAATCAATCTAAAAATGGTTTCATGCAACATGAGTTTTAAACTTGAAGGCAAAATGTCTTCATCAAAATCTAAATCGATGTTAGCATATAGAAAGTCTTTATTTAACTGAATTACCAATTTCTTATACAACTCTAGTTGTATTGCCGTATCAAGAATATCTTGTGTTGTTTGTGGTTGATTCATTTATATATTTGAAACTAATTTTAGAAAACAATTAAACGTTTCTGCCCATTAGTTGTTCTCCAAAAGTGATAAGTTCTAATTTATTCTTTTCAGAAATGTCTAATTTCTCTAATACTAAAAAGGCTTTCTTCGTGTAATTTTCAATAGCTTTTTGTGTGGCATCAGCCGAACCGCTAGTAATAAATATTTGTTTGGCGGTATTAATTTTTTCGGAATGATCTGTGGTATTTAAACTATACAAATGTTGTAGCTCCGTTTTCTTATTAGCTTCTGAAAACTCAACAGCTTTTAAATACAGATAGGTTTTTTTATTCTCTATAATGTCGCCACCAACTTGTTTTCCAAACGTATTTGGATCTCCAAACACATCCAAATAATCGTCTTGCAACTGAAATGCAATCCCTAAGTTTTTACCAAATTCGTAAATAACATCTTGATCTTCTTCAGACGCTTCAGCAACAATGGCACCCATTTTCATGGCTGCACCAACTAAAACAGCTGTTTTGCATTCAATCATTTTTAAATATTCTGGAATGCTAACATCGTCTCTGGTTTCAAAATCGACATCAAATTGTTGCCCTTCGCAAACTTCTAATGCCGTTTTACTAAATAATTTTGCCAAGGCTTGGAATATAGAAGCATCGTAATTTTCAAATAATTGGTAGGCCATAATTAACATGGCATCTCCAGAAAGAATTCCGGTATTAAGGTCCCATTTTTCATGAACTGTCTCTTCTCCTCTTCTTAAAGGTGCATCGTCCATAATATCATCATGGACCAAAGAAAAGTTATGAAAAACTTCAATGCTTAAAGCGGCATCCAAGGCTTTTTTATAATCACACTCAAAAATCTCGGCAGTCATTAAAGTTAAAACCGGACGCAAGCGTTTGCCTCCTAATTTTAAAATATAATTTATGGGATTGTACAGAGATTCCGGTTGTCTCTTTATTGTAAACGTGTTTAAATAAGAAACAAATGCTTCCTGATAAAATAGTACTTGTTGCATGGAACAAAAATACTATAATTAAAGGCACTTATGCAATAAGTTTTTGTCAATATTAACAAATGGTTAAAACTTTGGAAACTTTTTTGGTTTTTAAAGTTTCCTATTGTACATTTGCACTCAATTATGAGAGACAAAATTCTAATTAGTGCATCAGACATGTTTTTAAACTACGGGTTTAAAAGCGTAACCATGGACGATATTGCCAATAAAATAGGCATATCTAAAAAAACTATTTATCAACATTTTGATACGAAAACAAAATTAGTTGAAGCGACCACGCTTTACATGTTTGAAATGATTTCTCATGGGATAGACTGTATTTGTGCTTTAAACAAAAACCCGATAGATGAAATTTTTGAAATAAAAATATTCATCATGGAGCATTTAAAAGATGAGAAATCGTCGCCACAACATCAGCTTCAAAAATATTACCCTAAGATTTTCAACAAATTAAAAATGAATCAATTTTGTATCATGCAAGATTGTGTCACTAGTAATTTATCTCGCGGTGTTACTGAAGGCTATTACCTTACATCGATTAACATCGATTTTATTTCAAGACTTTATTTTAGTAGCATGATGAGCCTAAAGGACCCAGAATTGTTTCCACTAAACACTTTTTCTATGCGAGACCTTATGGATAATTATTTAGAATATCATATTCGTGGCATTAGCACAGAAAAAGGTATCGCTAAATTAAACAGCGTTCTTAACCCATAGAAAAATATCAAATAGACGTACTTAAAAACACATGAAACACACTTATATATTACTTGTTAGCATTTTCTTTACTTCTAGCATATTTTCTCAAGAAATACCTAGTCAATTTACCTTAGAAGAAGCCATAGATTATGCTTTAGAAAATAATCGAGCTGCAAAAAATGCCGTTAGAGAAGTTGAAGCTTCCGAGCAACAAAAAAAGGAAACTACGGCTACTGGATTACCTCAAATTGATGGTGCTATCGATTACCAAAATTGGATAAAACAGCAAGTATCTTTACTTCCAGCAGAAATTGCGGGTGGAGATCCTGGCACCTTTGTTCCCGTTTATTTCAGTCCTAAACAAAGCGTTAGTGCCTTTGCTACATTAAACCAACTAATTTTTGACGGTTCTTATATAGTAGGTTTACAATCGGCAAAAGTTTATTTAGAAATTTCAGAAAACTCCAAAACCAAAACAGATTTAGAAGTACGTCAAGCAGTGATTAATGCTTATGGAAATGTTTTGTTAGCTGATGAAAACTTACTTATTGCAAACAAAAACATTGAAGTGCTTGAAAAAAATCTAAATGAAACCACAAAAATATATGAAAACGGTTTAGCTGAAGAAGAAAGTGTTGAGCAGTTACAAATTACCCTTACAGGATTAGAAAACTATTTAAGTAAGATTAGTCGTCTTAAGGATTTATCCTATAAAATGTTCAATATTACCTTAGGTATCGACCTTAATGAGCCAACTATTTTAACAGACAATTTAGAAACTCTAACGCTTCAAAATATTTCATTAGAATTACTAAGTGTTGATGAAAATGTTGAAAACACCATCGATTATCAAATTGCAAAAAACCAAGAATATACTAGAGAACTGTTATTGAAACTAGAAAAGAGCAGTTACTTACCTAGCTTAAATGCTTTTATAAATGCTGGATATAGCGGGTTTGACGATAAATTCACATTCGCAACTAACAATCAAAAATGGTATGGCTCTTCTCTTTTAGGTGTTAGTATGTCTATTCCAATATTTAGTTCTGGCATGAGAAGTGCTTCAACCCAACAAGCTAAAATAGACTTAGAAATAGCTAAAGAAAACTTAACTGAAACTGTACAACAATTAAAATTTCAAATAGCAAATGCAAAAAGCGACTACCAATTTGCCATTGAAGAATACGAAAACAAAAGTATAAACTTAAATCTAGCCGAAAGAATTGAGAAAAAAAATCAAACCAAATTTTTTGAAGGTATTGCTTCTAGTTTCGATTTAAGACAAGCACAAACACAACTTTATTCAGCACAACAGGAGTATTTACAATCCATGTTCGACGTTATTACCAAAAAAGCAGAATTAGAAACCATATTAAATACAGTAAACTACTAAGTCATTAATCATATATACCCATGAAAAATATAAAAACCCTCATAATCCTTGCTCTTATTATAACGTCTTGTGGCGATAAAAAAGCGAATTCTTTTGAAGATGTTATTACATCAGACAATTTGACTTTATTAAAAGAAAAACGCAATGAGATTGACACGGAACAACAAGGTTTAAGTGATCAGATAAAATTGTTAAATGAAAAAATATCGCAATTAGATACGATTAGAAAAATTCCATTAATTACAACCTTCCAAGTACACGAGGAAGTCTTTAATCACCTTTTAGAAATTCAAGGAAATGTAACAACCAAAGATCTTTTAATTATTACTCCGGAATACAATGGTATTTTAACTAACGTTTATGTAAAAGAGGGTCAGAAAGTATCTAAGGGACAACTATTAGCTAAAATTGACGATGGCGGTTTAGGACAACAATTGGCTCAATTAGAAATACAAACCAATCTTGCTAAAACTACCTTTGAACGTCAAAAACGTTTATGGGATCAAAACATAGGAAGTGAAATACAATACTTACAAGCAAAATCTACTTACGAATCTCAAGATAAAGCCGTAAGCCAATTGAAGCAACAAATTTCTAAAACGAGTGTTACAGCACCTTTCTCAGGAACTATAGACGATGTTATTACGCAGCAAGGAAGCGTTGTATCTGCAGGGCAAACTCCTATCTTACGAATTGTAAACCTAGACAACATGTATATTGAAACAGATGTACCAGAAAGCTACGTAAGCGATGTTGTTAGAGGTAAAAATGTGACTGTAGAATTTCCTGTCTTAGGAAAAACCATTGAAACTACTATTCGTCAAGCTGGTGATGTTATAAATCCTGCAAACAGAACTTTTAAAATTGAAGTAAGTGTTCCAAACGAAGACAAAAGCATCAAACCAAACTTAACATCACGTCTTAAAATTAACGATTATACAAACGAAAACGCTTTACTAATTCCACAAAGCATTATTTCAGAAAATGCAGAAGGCGAACAATACATTTATGTCATCACAAATAAAAATGCTAAAGGTGAAGGTGATGCCACTCGTGTTATTATAAAAACTGGAAGAACACAAGGAGATGTTATTGAAGTCCTTGAAGGTATTGAAGATGGTGCTGAAATTGTAAAAGAAGGTGCTAGAAGTGTAAAAGATG
Organism: Xanthomarina arctica; assembly: GCF_014638915.1. GTDB lineage: Bacteria > Bacteroidota > Bacteroidia > Flavobacteriales > Flavobacteriaceae > Xanthomarina > Xanthomarina arctica. Next base: position 330,781 of record NZ_BMFQ01000001.1, read on the forward strand.
GGCAAACAGTTAAAGTAATTGATTTACCAAACGATAAAACTAACAGCACTAACGAATAAGACTAATGACTAAAAAGAAAAAACAAGTCGATAAAGAATTTGGTTTATCAACATGGGCAATCAACAACAAGACCACCATGTATGTGCTTATTCTGGTCATATTTTATTTAGGTGTTTCTGCCTTTTTCGATATGCCTCGGGAAAACTTCCCAGAAGTAAATGAAACTAAGATATATGTAAGTTCTATTTATCCAGGAAATACTGCTGAAGATGTTGAAAAACTGATTACAGATCCCTTGGAGGACGAACTAAAAACGGTAAGTAGTGTTGTTGAAATAACTTCAACATCACAAGAAGATTTCTCCATGATTATTGTGGAATTCGATGAACATCTTACAGTTGAACAAGCCAAACAAAAAGTTAAAGACGAAATTGACACCATTACAGCTGGAGAAGATTGGCCAATGTCTAATGGAGCTAAGGTAAAACCAGATGTTTTCGAACTGAGCCTTTCAGAAGAAATGCCAATTCTTAACATTAATATTTCTGGGGATTATCCTATTGAAAAATTAAAAGAATATGGCGAATATCTTCAAGATGAGATTGAAGATTTAATGGAAATTAAAAAAGTAGATATTCGTGGGGCTCAAGACAAAGAAGTTGAAGTTGCTGTAGATATCTACAAAATGATGGCTGCCGATGTCACCTTTTCTGATATTATTGGAGCCATTAACAACGGAAACGTTACCATGTCTGCCGGAAATTTAAAAACTAGTGGTCAAAGAAGAACCATTAGGATTTTAGGTGAAATTGATAACCCTAGCCAACTTAAAAACTTTGTTGTAAAAGCAGATGAAGGTCATGCTATCTATTTAAAAGACGTAGCAACAGTTACGTTTCACGAAGAAGACAAAACCACTTTTGCCAGAGAATTTGGCGAACCTGTAGTTATGTTGGACGTGAAAAAACGCGCCGGGAAAAACATGGTTGCTGCTGCCGAGCAAATTCAGGTTATAGTTCAAGATGCTATAGACAATGTCTTTCCTCCAGATTTAAAAGTAACTATTGCAAACGATCAATCTCCTGTAACCATTGGACAAGTAGACGATTTAGTAAACAACATTATTTTTGGAGTTATCCTTGTTGTTACCGTTTTAATGTTCTTTCTAGGATTTAAGAATGCCATATTTGTTGGTTTTGCTATCCCAATGTCCATGTTTATGTCGCTTATGATATTAAATCTATTAGGACAAAGTTTAAACACCATGGTTCTTTTTGGATTAATTATGGGTCTTGGAATGCTAGTGGATAACGGAATTGTAGTGGTAGAAAATGTCTATCGACTCATGGATGAAGAAGGCATGAGCAGGATTGAAGCTGCCAAAAAAGGTATTAGTGAAATTGCTTTTCCTATTATTATTTCTACAGCAACAACGGTCGCAGCCTTTATCCCTTTAGGTTTATGGCCAGGAATTATGGGTGAATTTATGATGATTTTACCTATTACACTTTCAGTAGTTTTAGGCTCATCTTTATTTGTTGCCATTTTCTTTAACTCGGTTTTAGTCTCTCAATTTATGAGTATTGAAGATAAAGACATGCCTATAAAAGAAATAATTAGAACCACTTTAATCATGGCGGTAATTGGTCTTTTAATACTCCTTTTTGGTGGTGAATATCGCGCTCTTGGGTCTCTAATGATTTTTACAGCCATCATGCTTTGGGTGTATCGATTATTTTTACGTAAATGGGCTAATAGCTTCCAAACTAAAACACTGGTTAGGTTAGAACAATGGTATGAGCGTCAATTACGTTGGGCTTTATCTGGATGGAAACCATATATCTTAAGTGGATTAACAACACTCCTGTTTTTCTTGGCCATTGCTGCTTTTGTATATTCTTTAATGATTCAACGAACCAAAGTGGAATTTTTTCCAGACAATAAACCCAACCAGATTATTGTGTATATAGAATATCCACAAGGAACAGCTATTGAAAAAACCAATGGGATTACTCTTGAAATTGAAAAGATTGTTTCCAAAGTAATCAACAATGACCAGTACAAAGATGGAGACTATAATTTCATGGTTGAAAGTGCTGTATCTCAAGTAGGTGAAGGAGCTGGGAATCCACAAACAGATAGTGGATCTTCTGCCGAAATGCCTCACAAAGCCAAGATTACAGCTTCCATGCGTGAATATAAATTTCGTCGTGGAGAAGACAGTGAACTATTGCGTCAAAAAGTACAAAAAGCATTAGTTGGTATTTTTCCAGGAGTTTTAATTTCTGTTGAAAAAGATGCTAATGGTCCACCGGCAGGGTCGCCAATCAATATTGAAATTGAAGGAGACGATTATGACGAGCTGATTAATACAGCCGAAAACATGCGTGAATTTATCAATAACAAAAACATTCCAGGTATTGATGAACTTAAAATAGATGTTAATAAGGATAAACCTACTATGAAAGTAGTGGTAGACAGAGAAAAAGCTGGAGAATTAGGTATTAGTGCGTCTCAAATAGGACAGCAATTACGTAACTCTATTTTTGGTTCTAAAGCTGGTATTTATAAAGAAGACGGTGACGATTTCGATATCTATGTGCGTTTTAATGAAGACAATCGTTATAACACTAGTGCACTTTTTAATCAAAATATCACGTTTAGAGACAACTCTGGAAAGATAAAAAGCATTCCTGTTTCCGCAGTTACAAAACACGAAAACAACTCTGGGTTTAGTGCTATTAAACATAAAGCTACCAAACGTGTGGTTACGGTTTATTCAGCCTTATCACCTGGTTTTACAGATGCAGGAGCCATTGTAGCCCAGGTTCAAAAAGAAATGAAAAACTACGAAGGTTTACAAGACAATATTAAAATTGATTACACTGGTCAGATTGAAGAACAAAACAAACAAATGACTTTTTTAATGGGTGCCTTTTTTACAGGTCTCGGATTGATATTTTTCATCTTAATATTTCAGTTTAACTCCATTTCAAAACCGGCCATTATTATGTTTGCCATATTCTTAAGTTTTATTGGGGTTTTTGGAGGGATTGTTCTCTCAGGAAGTGCCTTTGTAATTATGATGACCATGGTTGGTATAATTTCACTAGCAGGAATTGTAGTAAATAATGGGGTGGTACTTCTGGATTATGCACAACTATTAATAGACAGGAAAAAACAAGATTTAGATCTAGACGACCATGACTATTTAGAAAAAGAAGATTTATTTGAAAGCATTGTAAGAGCTGGAAAAGCACGTTTACGACCAGTATTATTAACAGCTATTACTACTATTTTAGGATTAATTCCTTTAGCCATTGGTTTAAACATTAATTTCTTTACACTTTTTAAAGAATTCGATGCTAATATTTATATGGGTGGAGACAATGTTGTTTTCTGGGGACCTTTAGCATGGACCGTTATTTACGGTCTATTTATCGCAACTTTCTTAACACTAATAGTAGTTCCTGTATTGTTCTATTTATCTGTGCAATTAAAAATGTGGATTCGCACAAAAAGAACGACTACAGACCTTAACTAATTACCTTTCTTTTTATTCTCTAATAAAAGGAATGATTAATAGCGGAAAAGCCTCGACAATTGTTGAGGCTTTTTATTTGATGATCATTTACCTTCCTTAAATTTGTAGCCCATTAAAACATTTGTTATATTTGATATTACAAATTATTATTTATGATTCAAGAAATTATCACATATAAGAATATTCTAGAATCCTTAGCAGATTTAATTAATAAATCAGCTTTAAAAAAGAGTTTTATTATTGAAGCTTCTGGAATTCCTTCACCTACATTTTACAGAAAATTAAAATCACTTACTTTTACTGCAGATGAAACACTTAAAATTGTAAGAATTTTAAATCCTGAAGAATCATACTTACAAGAATTGAAAGAAAGTATTAATCGTGGTAAATCCGATTACAACAACCATAGAACACACAGTAGAGAAGACATTTTAAAAGAAATAAATACGCTATTAGAATAGTGGTTTTTGATAATTATTCCAGAACGAAAGCAAAATTAATTCATCGTTTTTAACCTCATAATAAAGATAAACTTGTGGTACAATTAAAAATTTATAGGCTTTCCATGTAGCATCATAACTTCCTAATTTTGGATTTTGAAGTAATAAATCTATCGCTTCTAAAGAGGTATCCATAAAAAATTGAATTTCCTTGTTGGTCCACTGAGTTTTAAGATACTTAATATTACTTAAATAAGTCTCTTTTGCTTCCGTTGTCCAAACTTCCTTCATTTTCGAATCACTCTAATGTTATTGATTGTAAATCTACATATTTTAATTAATCATTTTCATTTCATAATCAGTTAACTTCCTTAAATTTGCATCCTCATGCACCGAAGCTTTAGCGTAGGTGTACAAATTTTAAATTTATGTATAGAAGTCATACTTGTGGTGAATTAAGAGCATCACATATCAATAATGAAGTAACACTTTCTGGTTGGGTACAAAAGTCTCGTGATAAAGGTTTTATTGTTTGGATAGATTTACGCGATCGTTACGGCATCACGCAATTGGTTTTTGATGAAGAACGTACGCCTAAAGCTATGATAGATCAAGCACAAAATCTAGGTCGTGAATTTGTAATTCAGGTTACTGGAACTGTTATTGAACGTGCTTCTAAAAATCCAAATATGGCAACTGGTGATGTTGAAATTTTGGTTACTGAGCTGACTGTTTTAAATGAATCTTTATTACCTCCATTTACTATTGAAGACAAAACAGATGGCGGTGAAGATATTAGAATGAAATATCGCTATTTAGATATTAGAAGAAATCCGGTTAAAAACAACTTGGTTTTTCGTCATAAAGTAACGCAGGAAGTTAGAAATTATCTTTCAAAAGAAGGTTTTATTGAAGTTGAAACGCCATATTTAATTAAATCTACTCCAGAAGGCGCTAGAGATTTTGTTGTTCCTAGCAGAATGAACGAAGGACAATTTTACGCCCTTCCACAGAGCCCACAAACCTTCAAACAACTCTTGATGATTGGAGGCATGGATAAATATTTCCAAATAGTAAAATGTTTTAGAGACGAAGATTTACGTGCAGATAGACAGCCAGAATTTACGCAAATTGACTGCGAAATGGCTTTTGTGGAACAAGAAGATATTTTAAATGCTTTTGAAGGACTTACTCGTCATTTATTAAAAGAAGTGAATGGCGTTGAAATAAACGAATTTCCAAGAATGTTGTATGATGATGCCATGCGTTTATACGGAAATGACAAACCAGACATTCGTTTTGGAATGGAATTTGGCGAATTGAATGAGGTTGCACAACACAAAGATTTTGAGGTATTCAATGCCGCAGAACTGGTTGTTGGAATCGCTGTTCCGGGAGGAAATAGCTATACCAGAAAAGAAATAGACCAATTAATTGATTGGGTAAAACGTCCTCAAGTTGGTGCTTTAGGAATGATTTATTCACGTTGTAATGATGATGGAACATACAAATCGTCTGTAGATAAGTTTTACGATCAAGATGATTTAGCCAAATGGGCTGAAAAAACGGGTGCTAAAGCTGGCGATTTAATTTGCGTGCTTTCTGGAGATAAAAATAAAGTAAGAGCACAATTGAGTGCTTTGCGTATGGAATTAGCAGAACGTTTAGGCCTACGTAAACCAAATGAATTTGCTCCACTTTGGGTTATGGATTTCCCTCTTTTAGAATGGGATGAAGACACCGAACGTTATCATGCCATGCATCATCCATTTACGTCACCTAAACCTGGACAATTAGAATTACTAGCTACAAATCCTGGAGAAGTAAAAGCCAATGCTTACGATTTGGTTATGAATGGAAACGAAATTGGTGGTGGTTCTATAAGAATTCACGATAAAAAAACGCAGGCCTTAATGTTCGATTACTTAGGCTTTACAAAAGAAGAAGCTCAAGCACAATTTGGATTTTTAATGAATGCTTTCGAATATGGAGCGCCTCCACATGGTGGTTTGGCTTTCGGTTTAGATAGATTGGTTGCTATTCTTGGTGGACAAGAGACCATTAGAGATTTTATAGCATTCCCAAAGAATAATTCAGGACGTGATGTCATGATAGATGCTCCGGCTCCAATTGACGATAAACAATTGGCGGAACTTAGTTTAAAGCTCCATTTAAAATCATAAATATTAAATCCTGCAATTGCAGGATTTTTTAGTAGTTTTAATTTATGAGAAAGAAGATTATAAAAATCGTTTTATATGTAGTCGTCGTCTTTACTATCATATTATTTGGCTTGTATGGATATGCTTACTATGTTATGAATTATTAAACGGATTCATGAAACATAAATAACTATTCACCTAAAAAGATCAATTCTGAAGTCTTAAGACAAATCTATATGGAAGATTTATTACTTTTAAATTCTGAATCGAAGCAATAAATGGACATGAAATCTTTAATAAAACAATTTTTGCTTTGGAGATATAAACATATTTCCCAGAAAAACTTTGTTTTATTTTTGAGTGCCTTTGTTGGGTTATCGGCTGGTCTTGCTGCTGTAACTTTAAAAAACATAACCTATTCCATTCAAGTTTCGCTTGAAGAAGGCATTGTTTTTTCTCAAAATCAATTGTATTTTATTCTACCCATAGTAGGACTATTGTTGGTGTATCTTATTAAGAAATACATGTTTCGAAAAGAGATGTCTCCTTCAGTACCTCCTTATATTAAACGGGCAGTTCCATCCCTTTTATATTCGCTTTTAAGGCAAAAAGGACTTCTTTCTTATAAATTAATTTACCACCCATTAATACTTGCGCCTTTAACTATTGGTTTTGGTGGTTCTGTAGGATTACTAGGCCCTGCCATTACTTCGGGTTCTGCCATTAGTTCTAATTTGAGTAGGTTAATGCATATCGACAAGAAAACACGAACCTTACTTATAGCATGTGCTACTGCAGGAGCCATAGCATCAATGTTTAAATCGCCTATTGCGGCCATCGTTTTTGCTGTTGAAGTCTTTAGCTTAGACTTAACTTTTGTGTCTTTATTACCTTTGTTGATCGCGTCAATTTCGTCGGTATTAACCTCTTATTTTTTCCTTGGAGATGAGGTTCTTTTTAATTTCACGTTAACCGATAAATTTACCATAAACGATACCGCATTTTATATCATATTGGGTCTTGTAACAGGAATTGCATCGATCTATTTCACAAAAATTTACTTTGCTATTTATGCCTTCTTTGACAGGTTTAAAACCAAATTTATTAAACTACTTGTTGGCGGTTCCTCTATTGGGGTTATGCTTTATTTTATTCCACCTCTTTATGGTGAAGGTTTAAGTTTTACAAGAGATTTATTTGATGGAAATCATTTACATGCCTTAGGATCGAACTTATTTGATGATTATTTAGATAATATTTGGGTTGTAATTGTATTACTGATTGGGTTTACTATTTTTAAAGTTATTGCCATGACTACTACCTTTGCTGCTGGAGGAGTTGGCGGAGTTATTGTGCCAACCATGGTTATGGGGAGTGCTTTAGGTAACGTGGTTGCCAAAGTAATTAATAACATTGGGTTTGGCCATCAGGTATCAGAATCTAATTTCACTTTAATTGGAATGGCAGGACTGATTGCTGGGGTAATTCATGCACCACTGACTGCCATTTTTTTAATTGCTGAAATTACTGGAGGCTATGAATTATTTTTGCCATTAATGATTACCGTTGCTATTTCGTATATGATTACTAAAAATTATATGGAACACACCATTTACACCAAAGAACTAGCTGAAAGAGGTAACTTATTAACCCACGATAAAGATCATAATGTTCTTACTTCCATGAATATTGATAGTGTTATTGAACAAGACTTTATAAAATTACAACCGGAAATGTCTTTGGGAGACATGCTACATAAAGGTGTTTCAAAATCTAATAGAAACTTATTTCCTGTTATAAATCAAGATAATATTTTGGTAGGAATCATACTTTTAGATGATATTAGAAGTATCATGTTCGATCAATCTTTATATGAGTCAACATCGGTGGAAACATTTATGCATATCCCTCCTGGTTTTATAGATTATGAAAAAGATTCAATGCGGATCGTTATGCAAAAATTTCAAGATACAAATGCTTGGAACTTACCAGTTATTAAGAACGGAAAATATTATGGTTTTGTCTCTAAATCTAAATTATTAACAGCATATAGACGCGAATTAATTAACTTTACTTAATGAAAATTTCTATTATTAAAACCATCACTAGCATCCTACTTGTCCTTTCAATAGGAAGTATTCTTGCAGGCTATTTATTAGATGTTACTTATTCACAAAAACTTATTGGCTTTGGAGTTGTTGGTCTATTTTTACTTGTTTTTCCTTTGTTTTCATATTATAGATGGAAAGATAGAGACATGAAAGATTACATGATTAACAAGGAGAATTTAGACAAAATGAGAGAATATAAGGAAAAGAAAGGTTCTTAGTTTAAATTTCTTCTTTCTATAAAAAAGCGTTTCATTAAGCTAGAAGCCTCTTCAGCTAAAACACCACCAACCATAATAGTTTTTGGATGTAACTTTGTTCCTAAGGCTGTACAGCCTCTTTCATCGTCTTTGGCTCCATATATAATTTTACTTATTTGACTCCAATACAAAGCTCCTGCACACATCTGACAAGGTTCTAAAGTAACATACAATGTGCAATCTTTTAAATATTTGCCACCTAAAAAATTGGATGCTGCTGTAATTGCCTGCATTTCTGCATGAGCAGTAACATCAGTTAAAAGTTCGGTTAAATTATGGGCTCTGGCAATAATCCGATTTTCAACTACAATAACGGCTCCAACAGGAATTTCGCCTTTATCAAAAGCTATTTCTGCTTCTTGAAGTGCTTTTTTCATAAAATAACTATCATCAAACATGTTTTCCATACCTGTAAAAATAAAAAAAGACAGCTATAAATGTATAGCTGTTTTCAAATTATTCAAATAAAAATCAATTCGTTTTCAATAACCTCATGAGTGGCACTATTTCAATGTCCATTAATACTTAAAATATAAAATTCTTAAAACAAGAATTATATTTTAAAATATGCATCAAAACCACCAAAATAACTTCTATTTTAATAATTTTACTGAATATCTTGTAACAATGACTACAACACTTTTGAAATCTATCAATTCGCCTGAAGACTTACGTAAGATACCTGTCAAGCAACTTCCTAATCTTGCCAAGGAGTTAAGACGCTTTATTATTCAAATTGTCGCAACTAAAGAAGGCCATTTAGGAGCAAGTCTAGGTGTTGTTGAGCTTACCATTGCCTTACACTACGTATTTAACACGCCCAAAGATTTACTTATTTGGGATGTGGGTCATCAAGCTTATGGACACAAAATATTAACTGGTAGAAGAGATATATTTGATACCAATAGGCAGTTACATGGTATAAGTGGTTTTCCTAAAAGAGAAGAAAGTGACTATGATGCTTTTGGAGTTGGACATTCTTCGACTTCAATTTCAGCCGCTTTAGGAATGGCAATTGCTTCACAATTAAATGGAGATGATAACAAACAACATATTGCTGTTATTGGAGATGCTTCCATTGCAAGCGGCATGGCCTTTGAAGGTTTAAATCATGCTGGTGTTACGACTGCAAATTTACTAGTTATTTTAAATGACAATGCCATTGGAATAGATCCATCGGTTGGAGCTTTGAAGCAATATTTAACTAATGTTAAGAAAGGAACACAAAAGCAAGACAATATTTTTGAAGCCCTAAATTTTAATTATTCAGGACCTGTAGATGGGCATAATCTCACCGAGTTAATTTCTGAATTAGAACGTTTAAAAACGGTAAAAGGCCCAAAGTTTTTACATGTTATTACAAAAAAAGGGAAAGGTTTAAAACAAGCTGAAGATAATCAAGTCACCTATCATGCGCCTGGAAAATTCGATGCAGATACGGGAGAATTGGCTGTAAAAACGAGTAACAAACTACCACCAAAATATCAAGATGTTTTTGGTGTTACTCTTGTCGAATTAGCCAAGAAAAACAAAAAAATTATTGGTATAACTCCAGCAATGCCAACAGGTAGTTCACTAAAGTTTATGATGGAAGAAATTCCTGATCGCGCTTTTGATGTAGGCATAGCAGAACAGCATGCAGTAACACTAGCAGCGGGAATGGCTACACAAGGGTTAATTCCTTTTTGCAATATCTATTCCACCTTTTTACAACGTGCCTACGACCAGGTTATTCATGATGTGGCCATACAGAATCTCCCTGTTATCTTTTGTTTAGATCGTGCCGGTTTGGTTGGTCAAGATGGTGCGACCCATCATGGTGTTTTTGACTTAGCCTATTTACGTTGCATACCAAATTTTATTATTTTTGCTCCAAGAAACGAAATCGAACTTCGTAATATTATGTACACTTCGCAATTAGGGAAATTAAAACATCCTATTGCTATAAGATATCCTAGAGGTAGAGGTGTTACTTTAGATTGGGAAAAAGATTTTTCAGAAATTGAAATAGGGACTGCCGTTCAATTAAAGAAAGGCTCAAAAATAGCCGTACTAACCATAGGAACTATTGCTGTAAATGTTTCTGAGGCTATTGACATTTTAAATGATGTAGACACCGTTTCGCATTACGACATGCGCTTTGTAAAACCATTAGATGAAAAACTATTACATCATATTTGTGGCACTTACGAAACCATTTTTACAGTGGAAGATGGTTGTATTCATGGTGGTTTTGGAAGCGCAATTTTAGAATTTGCTTCAAAACATAACTACAAGAACACTTTTAAGTTAATTGGGATTCCAGACAAGTTTGTAGAACATGGTACAACAGAAGAGTTGCAACAACTATACCTTTTGGATAGCCTTTCCATTTCAAAGCAAATCTCTAAATTTTTATAATCATTTCTATTTCTCAAAATATTTTATAAAAAAAAGGTGACTTTTTCAAGTCACCTTTAAAATATATTAAACTAAGCTACGCTTATTTTATAATAAACTTTTTGGTTTCAGTAACCGTGCCATTTGAAAATTTAGCAAGATATAAACCTGAGCTTAAACTTAATGACAATTGTTTTTTACTGTTAGAACTCATGTTTAAAGTCGAGTTATAAACTAATTGACCACTTAAGTTGTAAATAGCTAAATCCATTTTTCCTAAATTAGATTTAGAAGCAATAGTAATCTCACCATTAGAAGCCGTTGGATATAATGTTAAATCTGAAGCTAGCGCATTTTCTTCAACACTTAAAGAACCTGAAGAAAACATACCAGAGAAAACACCTCTACCATGAGTAGCAGCAAATACCATATTATCATTTCTTAAGTCTAAATCCAATACTTTAACATTACTCATACCATTAAATGCTGGGTACCAATTTGGTGAAGTTGAAGAGAAGTTATTTGAATACCAAACTCCTAGTTCTGTTCCAATAATCACTTCTTCCAAATTTAATGGGTTTTGTAAAATTGTTTTTACTGGTAAATCTGGTAAGTCACCATCTTTGGCTTGCCAAGTAGCTCCACCATCATTAGTGAACCAAATATTATTTACACCATAATTGTGCATGGTTACAAAAATATCAGCTTCAGTCTGTCCAAACTCAATATCAGATACACTACCTACCAATAGATTTCCATCTAAAGCTGTCCATGTAGGACTTGCAGTGTTTGCATTTGAAATTAATAGAACATCACCTAATAAACTTCCTACAATTAATTTTGAAGATCCTGTAGTATATGGAGATACCGTTAATGCAGTAACTCTTGTTGTTAAAGAAGCATCTGTTAAGTCTGTACTTGATAATGTTCCTGCAGATTTGATTCCAGAGTATCTTTTTATTATTGCATTTGCACCGGAAGTATAATTAGAATATAAAATATCTAAATTAGAATCTAAAGCTTGCGGATTAATAAAAGATCCGTTGCTAGCACTTTCATTATTAATAGTAACGTTATCACCAAGAGATCCATTAGCATTTAAGAAACGTAAATTAACACCTGAATTATAAACATAGTTTCTAATAAAATATCTGTCGGTACCATCTTGATCGAAGAAGGTATATGCACCATCACCTCCATAAGGTTCTGTAGAATCGTCTACTCCTGTAGGGTTGGCATTTTGCATTAATTGTGTTCCGTTATCTTGTAAACCTCCGGCAAAATAATCGCCTGTAAGAGCTGTAGTTGGAGCTACACCAACAGTATAATACTGAGATGTATTATATCCCGTGCTTCTGTATTGTGTAAGTGTTCCTCCATTAGCAGAATAATAAACACCACCATCGTTACCCATGACAATTTTATTATGATCTGTATGTCCAAATGCTAAAATATGCTGATCGGCATGAACTTCTTGAAATCCAAAACCACCATACCAATGAGAAAATTGGGTCCAAGCAGTAGCTCCATTTGTAGATTTAAACAAATCGATACCACCAGTGTAAACTATTTCGTCGTTTGTTGGATCTACTTCTAACATTAAATCATAAAAAGCTTGACCTCTTGTAAAATCTGATGCGGCTATTCCTGTGTCTGCATCATTAGGTAATGTTTTGGTTTGCACTAAAAATGCAGGAACAAAACCTGTGGTAGTTTTTTTAATAGTTACTCCTCCAGCTGTTAATTCAGCTAACACATAAACCTTGTTTGGAGTAGTTGAAGAAATGGCTATTTGAGTTCTTGCTCCTCCACTAACAGCATAAACTTGGGTAAAGGTAGTTCCATCTGTAGATGAAAATATAATTCCTCCTCCATCTCCATATAATTTACTTTGAGTTGTAGATATCCAAATTTTACCATCAGGTCCAATTTCTATATCGTTTGGACAATGCTTGTGTCCTGCTTCTGTTAAAGGCAAATTAAGTTCAATCCAATTTGCACCTCCATCTACAGATTTATATACTCCGTATGAAAGTCCGCCAATTGTGGTTGCTGCATTTGATGATCCATATAACGCATCGGCTGCAGCTAAATAAATTTCAGATACACCGCCATTATTTCTTACTTTAATATCATTTATATGTTGAATTCCAGGAACTACTGTGGCAGTAAAATCACCTGTAGCAGGATTTAAAGAACCGTTTACGGTTGCACCAGAAGCCAAAGCATCTTCAATTAAATCTCCATCTGCCATACTAACCATTACAGAAGGTATGGTAATAGTAGCATCTTCTCCTCCCATTGGTACTGGTTCTCCAGGAACGTTATTTAATACAATAGCACCAATTGCACCTGCAAGTTGTGCATTTTTTACTTTAATTACAAAAGAACAATCTCCTCTTCTAATTACAGCAATTTTACCAGCTGCACTAGGACCAAAAGAAGTACATGCTTGTGTAGGTACTCCTGTTGCATCATTAGCTAAAATAAAGTCGGCTGTTAAGGTTGTTGTAATTTCTGGCCCAAAGTTTGTAGTTGGGAAAGATTGATAATTTCCTGCTATACTTGAAGGCGTATTTACCGTTATATTTGAAGAAGATACAAAATAACTAACTCCTGTACTTCCACCAAAAATATTTATCCATGTATCACCACCATCTGTAGATTTCCATACTCCATCTCCATTTACAGAACCATCAGTATGCCCTACGTAAGACTCACCAGTTCCAACATAAAATGTGTTCGTATTGATTGGATCATAAGTAATAGATGAAACTGCTAAGTTTTCAGGGATATCAACTCTTTCCCAAACGCTACTAGCACTAGAAATATTTGTGTTTTTCCATAAACCTCCACTAACTCCACCAGCAAAAACGGTATTGTCTGAAGTATCGTTAGGATCGAACATTACTGCTCTGGTTCTTCCTCCAACATTGTTTGGACCACGTTCAATCCACCCATTATTTAAAGCATCTCCAGGAACTCTTCCATTTATTAAATCATTATTTCTTTGATTCAAAAGCTCTTTTTGAAGTTCCGCTACCTTAATAGGTGTTGGTCTTCCTAAAGCTGGATTCATAGTTAAAATCCATTGTTCTTCATTATACTTGTTTGGAGTCATTCTATGCTCCTTTCTCTCTTGTTTTGATAATAACAAATCTTCCTGAAAAGGATTATTATCTATGTATTCTTGGTGCTGTTGTTTCAATTCATCTACTGAAACTAAAGCCACTTCATTTTCTAAAGCCTCTTCATTTATTGTCGCGTCATCTTTGGTAATTACAAAAACGGCTAGAGCAATAAGTAAGACGCTAAAAATTAATAGGGAAATTTTTTTCATGTGTTATTTTATTTAGAATCGCTAAAATAATCGAAATTAATTTAGATTGCAAAAATCACACTCTTTTATTTTAATGTTAAATCCCTATTTATCATATTCTTAAAAAAGAATAAATAAATAATTTCTTTGAATAGCTAAAAAGGATAAAATTGAAGAATTTTAAAATAACACTTATTCTGAACCTGCATAGTATTGCAAGGTATCCATTTCAGCATTTGTAGGAGTATTTATTTCACTCATAACCAATATACATGCAAAGACAACAAAAATGATGACAATTGCTCCATAGATGTTTTTTCTCATTTTAGATAGATTTAATGTTCGGTTAAGTAAACGTACACATTAAATCGATTAAAAGCAACATTTATCCGACAAAAGACAAAAAAAATCTTATTTTAATTTCACAAGGAAATCCCTTTTATCTTCTTAAATTTTAAAATAGCCTGACTATCAGATAGTAAGGACACTAAATGACAAACACTTAACAACTTACTATATATAGAGCTGTTTTCATTATATTGAAGTTCTGGTACACTCTTTAAAATTAATAGATCGTAATTAGATTCTTTTTGTAGTGATTTATTAATGAGGGCCTCCGTATAGATACCAAGAAGTGTACTAATAACCTGAAAACCTACTATTTCTTTATCTACAACCTCCTTAGACTGATAAACATTTTTGATACTTAACTTAATGATATCATTAATTTGAGCTTCATATTTACTTTTATCTAGTAAACCTGTGATAAAAGTGTCATTTAAAATGGCTTCTTCATGAGCTAAAAACATATCAACAGCTTCATTTATCAATGTATTTATTGCTAGTGCTCTTAAATAACTTATTCTATCTTTTGTATTGGAAAGTTGATTGTACTTCTTGGAATTTATAGAATGCCTAACTAAATTAATTAAATACTCTAAAGCATACTCTTCTTGAATAAGCCCCAAATTAATACCATCTTCAAAATCAATTATGGTATAACAAATATCATCGGCTGCCTCTACCAAATATGTTAAAGGATGTCTTGAATAACTAATGTCGTTTTTCTCACCTCTTTTAATTAAACCCAACTCGTTTGCAACATCAACAAACAATTCTTTTTCACTTTGAAAGAATCCAAATTTTTTATCTGCAATATGAGTACTAGGTTTTTTAGGCAAAGATTCTTTAGGGTATTTAGTAAATGCGCCTAGGGTTGCGTAGCTTAATCGCAAGCCACCTTCTCTCCCATTCCTGCTTTCAGTAATAATTTTAAATCCATTCGCATTTCCTTCAAAATCGCATAGATCTTGAAATTCCTTCTCTGTTAGCTGTGTTTTATATTTATGTCCGTTACCCGATTTAAAAAATTCACCAATAGCTTTTTCACCTGAATGACCAAACGGGGGATTCCCAATATCATGCGTTAAGGCCGCTGCGGCAACTATGGCTCCAAAATCGTTTGCTTGATATCCATGAATTGTTTGTAGATGCGGATATTTTTCAATTAATTTCGCTCCCACTTTTCGACCCAAGGTTCTTCCTACAACGCTAACCTCTAAACTATGTGTTAATCTAGTATGAACAAAATCCGTTTGAGATAATGGAATAACTTGCGTTTTATCCTGAAGGCTTCTAAATTCTGAAGAAAATATAATCCTGTCGTAATCAACTTCAAAACCTAATCTGGTTTCATCTTGTTCTTTTCTTAAACGCTTATTTGTGTCTCCATAACGCTTTAAGGAGAGTAATTGTTCCCAATTCATAGTTACTATTTATCCAGTGCAAGATACATTTTTCATCTTTTAATATGTCATTTTTTTAAATCAGATATAAATAAATCCATTGGAATTCATGTTAAGAAATAGTTTCTAAAAACTACACGTTGTGTAAATCACATAACTTTTAAGTAACTGTTTTATTACAATCGTTTAACCCTCTATTAACGCCAACTTTACAAAGTTGCAGTTTCTTTGCCACAGAAATTTACCTAGATAAACCTATATTAAAAACTAAGAAAATGAAAAAATTAACTTTTGCCATTATTGGCCTATTATCAATAACACTTACAGGTTGTTTTAAAGATGATGACACACCTATAGTAATTGAAGAAACTACAATTTATCAAAATGGTAATGGTGGTACAGGTGAAACTTGTCCTATAATTGTTAAAGCTGGTGGAATTGCACTAGACGAAACATGGGTAAATGATAATATTTATATTCTTGACAGAAAAGTGGTTGTACAAGATGGTGTAACATTAACTATTGAGCCAGGCACAATTATTAAAGGTAGAGCAGGACAAGGTTCTTTGTCTTCTGCTTTAATCGTAGCTCAAGGTGGTAAAATAATGGCACAGGGGACACCTCAACAGCCTATTATTTTTACTTCTGAAAGCGATAACATTACTTGTGGTGAAACATCAGGAACCAATTTAGATGAAAACAATCGTGGTCTTTGGGGAGGTCTACTAATTATGGGTTACGCTCCTTGCTCACTTTCGGGTGATGTTGTGACTGCTCAAATAGAAGGTATTCCTGCAGATGACACCTTTGGCTTATATGGCGGAACGAATCCTACTGATGACTCAGGCGTTCTTTCATATATATCCATTAGACATGGAGGAACACTTCTTGGTGATGGTAACGAAATTAATGGTTTAACCCTTGGCGGCGTTGGTTCTGGAACTACAATAGATAACATTGAAGTTGTTGCTAATGTGGATGATGGGATTGAGTTTTTTGGAGGAAGTGTTAATGCTACCAACTTATTAATTTGGGCTGTTGGAGATGATTCTCTTGATATTGACCAAGCTTATTCTGGAACTATAGATAATGCTGTAATTATATTAGGAGATAATTCAGATCACGCTTTAGAGATAGATGGTCCAGAAGGAAACCTATTAGGTTCTTACACCATCCAAAACGTAACAATGAAAGGCAATTTAGTTACTGCCAATGGAGAGTATGCTGACTATAGAAGTAGAGCTATGGGAGCAAATAATAACATTTTTGGTTTTAATTTCAAAGATAGTTCTGATGTAGAATTAGATAACGATGCAGTTGCAGAAAACTATAATAACGGAACTCTTACTTTTTCTAACTGGGAAATTGTATTGCCTTCTGGTGTAGCAAACATAACAGATATTTTTAACAATGCAGCATCAGCTACAACTCCAACTCCTGGGTTTGGAACAGAAGCTACAGCTGTTAATTTTGGAAGTCAAACTGTAGGAGCTAACACGTCTGTTTTAAGTTGGACTTACGCTAGCGAATTAGGAGCTTTAAACTTCTAAATACAAACCTTATATATAGCACTAAAGCCTTTCTTTAATTATAAAGCTTTAGTGCTTTTTTAATCTTTCTTAAAATTAGGATAAACTATAAAAATTTAAATTCTCGTTTTTATAGTAACCCCTGAAAGACAGGAAATAACAAAAAAGCTCAGATGAAAAAAAACAAAATACTACTCACGCTATCTTTGTTGTTTGTTACTTTGTTCGGTTACACACAAACTGGAAAGGTTGCAGGATCCATAATTGATGGAGAATTTGTTGACCCTTTACCATTTGCCAATGTATCAGTTAAAGATACGTCTATTGGAACTACAACAGATTTCGATGGTAACTATATGCTTGAATTAGAACCTGGAACTTATACCATTGTATTTTCTTATGTAGGTTATGAAACAAAGGAAGTTAATGATGTAGTTGTTAAACAAAACGATGTTACCGTTTTAGATTTATCATTAAGTACCAATACATTAGATGAAGTAATAATTACTACAAGCTTAAAAAGAAATACTGAAGACGCCATTCTAAATATTCAACGCAGATCAGTCATTGTTCAAGACGGACTTTCTTCACAAAGTATAAAAAAATCTGGAGCTAGTAATATTGCTAGTGCTGTTTTAAGTGTTCCAGGAGTATCCGTACAAGATGGCAAATTTGTATATGTTAGAGGTTTAGGAGATCGCTATACAAAATCCACATTAAATGGCGTAGATATTCCAGGATTGGATCCAGATAGAAATACGATTCCTATGGATGTTTTTCCTACAAACATTATTGACAATGTGATGGTGCTTAAATCTGCCGCCGCAGATCAAGCATCAGATTTTACTGGAGGAACCGTAGATATTATTACTAAAGATTTTCCAACAAAAGCTGAATACAGTATTTCTGCAGGGTTTGGCTACAATCCGTCCATGCACTTCAAAAGCAACTATTTAACTTATGAAGGGAGTAATACCGATTTTTTTGGATATGATGATGGAACTAGAAATAGACCAATCAACAGATATCAACCGATACCTGGTACTTTCGAAAATAAAATTTTACTTACAAGCTTAACCAATAGATTCCAAGAGCAATTAAAAGCTACTGAAACTACTAGTAATCCTAACTTTAATTTAGGGTTTACAGCTGGAAACCAGTTTGAACTTAAAAATGGAAATAAAATTGGCTATCTAGTTTCGGCATCCTACAAAAACAATACCGTATTCTATGAGGATAGAATTGATGGAGGCGCGATTTTAGATTCGGATAAAAATGATTACGAGCCTCGCTATTCCCTTTATACTGTAGGTAGTGAAGGTATTAATGAAATTTTAATAAGTGGTTTAGGAGGCGTTACCTACAAAACCGATTTATCTAAATATAAGTTTACTGTATTAATGTTACAGAACGGGGAATCATCTGCTGGATTCTTTAATCAAAAACTATCACAAGATAATGCTGGTGGAGCCTATGAAACTGTGGTAAAGGACGCCCTTTTATATACAGAAAGAACGATTACAAATTTCAATTTCACAGGGAATCATAAGCTAGGTGTAGATACTGGGTGGAATTTTGATTGGACATTATCTCCATCTTTTTCCGAAGTAGAAGATAAAGATTGGAGGGTGACACCTCTATTAGTAACTCAAGAAGGTCTTTACACAATCAACCCAAGTACAACAACAAACCCAACTAGAATCTGGAGAAGTTTGTTAGAAGAAAACTGGGTATTTAAAGCCGATCTTTCAAATAAACACACCTTTCTAGGAAGGCCTGCTAAATTAAAATTTGGAGGTAGCTATGTTTATAAATTTAGAGACTTTAGCATCGATGAATTTTACATGAGTAATACAAACTTAATAGTTCCAGATGGAAATACTAACTTATTGTTACAAGATGGAAATTTATGGACACCTACAAATCAACAAGGAACATTTTTAGAAGCAACAGCTAACAACCAAACCTTTAAACCATCAAATGCTTACGAAGGAGAACAGTATGTCTATTCTACCTATATATCTGAAGAATTTAATTTAAGTGAGAATTTAAAAACGGTTTTAGGTTTAAGAACTGAATTATACCAATTGTATTATACAGGCGAAACTGCTCAAGGTGTAAAATATAACAACGTAAATACCATTGATGAATACAATTTGTTCCCTTCTGCAAACGTAATTTATGCTTTGTCAGATAAATCAAACTTAAGAGCTTCATACGCTAGAACAACTGCAAGACCAAGTTTCATGGAAGCTTCAAGCGTTCAGATTTTTGATCCAATTACTAACAGAACTTTTATTGGTAACGGGTTTGGAATTTATAATGTGGATGGTTCAGTTATATACGATCCAGTAAAACCAACCTACATCAACAATTTTGATGTACGCTATGAAGTCTATAGAGAAAAAGGACAAATGATTGCTGCTAGTGGTTTTTATAAAAGCTTTATTGATCCGCTAGAAACTGTATTCTTCCCATCTTCTGCAGAACAATTAACAGTTGCAAATTTAGGAGACGCCACAGTTGTTGGAGCAGAAATGGAATTCAGACAGAACTTTGGTTTTATTACAAATGGCTTATCTAATTTGAAATTAAACATTAATGCATCTTATATCTATTCTGAAGTAACCATGTCTGAAAGCGAGTACGAAAGAAGAGTCCTTGCCGCTAGAACCGGTCAAACCATTGATAGAAAAAGAGAATTACAAGGACAATCTCCGTACTTAATCAATGTTGGATTTGATTACAGCACTGAAGAATCTGGTTTTCAAGCTGGCTTGTTTTACAATGTTCAAGGTAAATCTTTAGAAGTTGTTGGTACTGGAATTATTCCTGATGTTTATAGCCAGCCTTTTAATAGCCTTAACCTTACTTTAAATAAAAAGTTTGGAGAAAATAAAAACTCTTCAGTAAATTTAAAGATTAGCAACATCTTAGGAGAAGACAGAGAAAGTTTATATGAAGCTTATGATGCAAGTCCTTTAATTTATTCTCAAAGGAAAATTGGAACAGAATTTTCTATAGGCTATAGTCTATCGTTTTAATAAAATTAAGTACTAATATCAAAAAAGCCCTCTCAAACTTGAAAGGGCTTTTTTAATATATATAACTTTTAAATTAATTTTGTATTGCCAATTTAGTACCATCCTTCCATTCGCTAACAGTTGCGATTTTAGATTCAATAAAATCAACTTCTTTTAGGGTATCATTAGCCCAAAAAAACCATTTACCAACTTTTTGACCATTGTCATAATTTCCTATAGCCACTTTCTCTCCATCAACATTATAACTAGTCCAAGTTCCTTGTAACTTACCTTCTTGATTAAAAAACCCATGTTGTTGAATCACACCGTCATCATGAAAATAGGTTACCTCTATCTCATCACCTACTTGTTCCAGTTTAGGACTTATTTGTTCTTGTGCAAAAGAAACTACTGAAATTAAAAAAACAAAAAACATCACAACTTTTTTCATAACTATTCGGATTAAAGGTTTAATATTCAAATATAGTCTTTATTAACATTAAATCAACATTATCTTAACGTTAATTTTACATTGAGAACCATAAACACTGAATATCAGTGTTTTAAAAAATCATTATAACAATTTAAGCGCCCCTTATTTTAATAATTACTTAATATTTAGTTTACAATAACCTCAAGAATAAGTAAGATATTTGTTTTGTCTTAAGACATATCAATTAGTAATTTCATATAATTAATTAGTTTTTGTCGACTATATTATCATGAATTCTACGGCTGCTTTAGGCCGAAGCAGCCTTTTTTTTAATAATTAAGATTTAATCTTTAGGAAACATTAATTTAACATAAATTTTAGTTCTTTGTAGTGACAAAAACTATTAATCATTTATGAAAATTAATGCCCTTTTTATGGTGTTTTTTTTAAGCATCGTAAGTACCTCCATGGCTCAAGAGATTAAATCGCCACCATTCGGGAAAGGCTTATTTAATCTAGTAGGACAAGACAGTTCTTGGACTATGAAAATTGGAGCAAGAGTGCAATTTTTAGCCGCTTCCAGCTGGGAAAATAATAATGGTGAATTAATAAATGGTGAATCTTCATTTTTAATTAGAAGAGCTAGATTAAAATTTGATGGCTTTGCCTTAACCCCAAAATTGAAGTATAAAATAGAGTTAGGCTTATCTAATAGAGATATGTCGGGATCTTCTATCTACACTAGTAATACGCCCAGGATAATTCTTGATGCCGTTATGAAATGGAATTTTTACCAAAACTTTGAGTTTTGGTTCGGACAAACCAAACTTCCCGGTAATAGAGAACGTGTTATTTCTTCTGCAAATCTTCAATTTGTGGATCGCTCTATTTTAAATGCTGAATTTAATATCGATAGAGATGTTGGAATCCAGCTTAGGCATCATTTTAACTTAACTGAAACCTTTATAATTAGAGAGGTTTTAGCAATTTCTCAAGGCGAAGGAAGAAACGTAACCACAGGAAATCTAGGTGGTTTTCAATATACAGGTCGGTTAGAATTTCTACCACTTGGTTTGTTTCCAGAAAATGGAGAAAAAATGGTCAGTTCCTTAAACAGACCGCAAACACCAAAACTCGCCTTAGGTATCTCATACGATTTTAACAACAATGCCGTAAAAACAAGATCCAACCAAGGAGCTTATATGATAACCGATACTGGTTATTATGAAACAAATATTACGTCCCTTTATGTAGATGCCTTATTTAAATATAAAGGCTTTTCTTTTATGGGCGAATTTGCCAATAGAAATGCTGAAGATCCCATTGCCAAAGAAGAGGATGGCACTCCTACTGGCTTAGTAGTTCAAATTGGAAATGCTATAAACCTACAAGCTGGATATCTATTTAAAAGCAACTGGGAAGTAGCCAGTCGTTTTTCGAATGTCAATTTAAATAAAAGTTTCACTGGCCAAAGTATGGTTAATGAATATGCAATAGGTCTTTCTAAATATATTGTAGGAAATAATTTAAAAGTACAATCTGATCTGACCTATGTGGATACCGAAAATTTTAATAGTAGAATTGGTTTTAGAATTCAATTTGAAATACAATTTTAAATAATAACATTTAGATAACATGTCAATTAAAAACACTTTGGATATTTGCAAATCCTAATTAGAAACTAACTTATGGAAAACATATACTTATTAATGATTGTTGCTCTTGCTGTTTTAGCAATAGCAGATTTGATTGTGGGGGTAAGTAACGATGCTGTTAATTTTTTAAATTCAGCTATTGGATCGAAAGCGATTTCATTTAAAACTATTATGATTGTTGCCAGTATTGGTGTTGCTGTTGGAGCTGTTTTCTCTAGTGGTATGATGGAAGTTGCCCGAAAAGGTATCTTCAATCCTCATGAATTTATGTTTAATGAAATCATGATTATTTTCATGGCTGTCATGATAACAGACATTTTATTATTAGACTTTTTTAATACCATAGGTATGCCAACGTCTACAACAGTATCTATAGTTTTTGAACTATTAGGTGCTTCTGTGGCTATGGCATTAATAAAAGTAGCTCATGATGGAGGTAATTTTGTCGATGTTATTGGTTATATAAACACATCGAAAGCTACCGAAATTATCTTTGGAATTCTCCTCTCTGTCGTCGTCGCTTTTACTATAGGGGCATTGGTTCAATGGGTTGCCAGGTTATTGCTTTCCTATAATTTTGAAAAGAAAGCCAATTGGGTTGGAGCCTTATTTGGCGGGTTAGCCTTGACATCTATTACCTACTTTATTTTTATGAAGGGTCTAAAAGGAATGGCTTTTACTCAGAAGCCTATTGCCTTATTAAATGGTCAAACATTTGATAGTCTCCTCGAGAATCAAGTTACAATTATTTTAATTGCAAGTTTGGCATTCTGGTCTATATTATCATACGTGCTTATTACGTTTTTAAAAGCTAATATTTATAAGATTATTATTCTTGTAGGTACTTTTGCACTAGCCTTGGCATTTGCCGGAAACGACTTAGTAAACTTTATAGGTGTACCAATTGCTGGTTGGTTATCTTACTCTGCATGGCATACCGCGTTTTTAGAGACTGGTATTGCGGCAGATGCTTTTAGCATGGGCTTTTTAGCAGACAAGGTTCCTACTCCTACTTATTTATTAGTTGTTGCAGGTTTAATTATGGTTGCCACCTTATGGTTCTCTAGTAAAGCTAAAGCAGTTGTTAAGACGTCATTAGATTTATCTAGTCAAGAAGATACCAAAGAACGTTTCCAACCTAATTTCTTATCTCGAGGTTTTGTGAGATTTGCTATTTTGGGGTCTCAATTATCATCCTATGTTTTACCAGCTTCATGGCAGGCAAAAATTGAAAAGCAATTTGAAAAACCTGTTATTAACTTAAAAAAGGATAAAACTTACGAAATGCCTGCATTCGATCTTGTTCGAGCAGCAATAAACTTGATGGTTGCAGCCGTACTGATTTCCATTGCAACTTCAATGAAATTACCATTATCTACTACCTATGTTACCTTTATGGTTGCCATGGGAACTTCTTTAGCAGATAGAGCTTGGGGAGCAGAAAGTGCTGTTTATAGAGTTGCTGGAGTTTTAAATGTTATTGGAGGTTGGTTCTTTACTGCTTTCATTGCTTTTATTTCGGCCGCAATAATTGCCTATTTCCTTAATTGGAATGTTAAGGTTATGGTGCCTATTTTCTTATTAATTGCCACACTTTTACTGGTAAGAAGTTATATTTCACACAAAAAGAAATCCGATACCACGAAAGCTGAAGGAAGTTTAACTCGTGCAGAAAGTAGTTCTATTCAAGGTGTTATTCACGAAAGTGCAGATAACATTGCACATGTTATTAAACGTGGAAACAGAATTTACACCAATGCCATTAACGGTCTAGCGAAACAAGATTTAACCTTACTTAAAAAGAACAAAAAACAGGTTATAAAACTCTCTGATGAAATAGATGAATTAAGAGATCATATCTTTTATTTTATTAAAAACTTAGACGAATCTAGTGTTGGAGCAAGTAGTTTCTACATTAACGTGTTAGGATATCTACAAGACTTTACGCAATCTTTGGAGTACATTACCAAGGTGAGTCATAAACACGTTAACAACAACCATAAGAAGCTTAAATTTAGTCAAATTAAAGAGCTAAAAGAAGTTGACGAACGTTTTGAGAGATTATTCAACAACACAAGAAATGCTTTCGAATCCCGTTCTTTTGAAGAAATTGGTATTGTTTTAAATCGTAAGAAAGAAATTGTTTCTTTAGTTACCGATAAAATTCAAAAACAGGTTGAACGTACTAGAACTGAAGAATCAAGTCCTAAAAACACAACCTTATACTTTAGTATTCTTTTAGAAACGAAAGATTTATTAGCTGCCATTATGAACTTATTAGAAGAGTATCACGATGCCTTCGATAGCAGTATAAAACCAGCTACAATATCAGAAGAAACTCCTGATAAAAACATTAGTGAAAACGCCAGTGAAAACACGAGCGAAAAAACAGATTAGAACGTAATAAAAACAGTCTAAAAACAAAAAAGCATCTCTTTCGAGATGCTTTTTTTATAACACTTAACTTAAATTAATCTAAGAACCACACATCAAACAGTCGTCTCCTTCAGCTTCTTTTGCTTGCGCAATTAAGGCTTTCATTTCGTCTGCAGTCATTGGTTCCACTTCTTTAGCTTGCTGACTAAATTTCTCAGCTGTTTTAACTGCTTTTTTCTGTTGTACTTCAAGAGCTTCATCTACCTCAACCACCTCCACAACTTCCGCTATAGGCTCTTCTTTCTTTTTAGTATCTAAAGTAAACTTGATGGCATCTACGGCACTTTTTGTTCTTAAATAATACATTCCTGTTTTTAAACCACTTTTCCATGCATAAAAGTGCATAGAGGTTAACTTAGCCATAGTTGCTCCTTCCATAAACAAGTTAAGAGATTGTGACTGATCTATAAAATACCCTCTATGACGAGACATATCTATAATATCTTTCATACTTAACTCCCAGACGGTTTTATATAACTCTTTAATATCTTGAGGAATACAATCAATATCTTGAACAGAACCATTAGCTCTCATGATATCTTGTTTTAAACCATCGTTCCAAAGGCCAAGTTCTACTAAATCTTCTAGTAAATGTTTGTTTACAACAATAAACTCTCCAGATAACACACGACGTGTATAAATATTTGAGGTATATGGCTCAAAACATTCATTATTACCAAGAATCTGCGAGGTACTTGCTGTTGGCATTGGAGCCACTAATAGAGAGTTTCTAACCCCATGTTTTTTAACTTCTGTACGAAGTTTTGCCCAATCCCATCGTCCACTTAATTCTTCGTCTTTAATTCCCCAAAGATTATGTTGAAATTCGCCTTGGCTAATTGGAGATCCTTTATAAGATTGATAAGGACCATCTACTTCTGCTTCTTCCATACTTGCTGTTAAAGCCGCAAAATATAACGTTTCAAAAATTTCCTGATTCAATTTTTTAGCTTCATCACTAGTAAAAGGCATTCTTAGCTTAATAAAAGTATCCGCTAAACCTTGAACCCCTAACCCAATTGGTCTGTGACGGAAATTGGAGTTTTCAGCTTCTTTAACAGGATAATAGTTTCTGTCAATAACCTTATTTAAATTTTTAGTAACACGTTTGGTAATTTTGAATAATTCTTTATGATCGAACTCGTTGTTTTTAATAAACATTGGCAAAGCAATAGAAGCCAAATTACAAACAGCAACTTCATCTGGAGATGTATATTCCATGATTTCAGTACATAAATTTGAAGAACGAATAGTTCCTAAATTTTTCTGATTGGATTTTCTGTTTGCCGCATCTTTATACAACATATAAGGTGTTCCTGTTTCAATTTGAGATTCTAAAATTTTCTCCCAAAGTTCTCTAGCCTTAATTGTTTTTCTTCCTTTCCCTTCAGCTTCATATTTAAGATAAAGCGCTTCAAATTCTTCACTATGGATTTCTGGTAAGCCAGGACATTCGTTAGGACACATTAAAGTCCAATGTCCATCTTCCTGAACACGTTTCATAAATAAATCTGAAATCCACATCGCATAGAATAAATCTCTAGCGCGCATTTCTTCTTTTCCATGATTCTTTTTCAAATCTAGGAAATCGAATATATCTGCATGCCAAGTTTCTATGTAAATAGCAAAACTTCCTTTACGTTTTCCTCCTCCTTGATCCACATATCTAGCTGTGTCGTTAAAAACCTGAAGCATTGGAACAATTCCATTACTAGTACCATTTGTACCGGCAATATAACTTCCTGTAGCACGCACATTATGAATAGCTAAACCAATACCACCTGCAGATTGTGAGATTTTTGCCGTTTGTTTTAACGTATCGTAAATTCCATCGATGCTATCGTCTTTCATTGTTAAAAGAAAACAAGATGACATTTGCGGTTTTGGAGTTCCTGAATTAAAAAGTGTTGGTGTTGCGTGTGTAAAATATTTTTTAGACATCAGCTCATAGGTCTCAATAGCGGCATCTAAATCGTTTAGATGAATTCCAATTGAAACTCTCATAAGCATGTGTTGCGGACGTTCGGCTATTTCGCCATTAAGCTTTAATAGATAAGAACGTTCAAGGGTTTTAAATCCGAAATAATCGTAAGTAAAATCGCGATTATAAATAATGGTAGAATCTAATTTATCTTTATTTTCCATTATAACCTGATACACCTCATCTGAAAGCAATGGTGCTTTTTTTCCATTTCTCGGGTTTACATAGGCATATAAATCTTGCATGACATCACTAAATGTTTTCTTAGTGTTTTTATGTAAGTTCGATACAGATATTCTTGCTGCCAAACGTGCATAATCAGGATGTGCAGTCGTCATGGTTGCAGCAACTTCTGCTGCTAAATTATCCAGTTCGCTAGTAGTTACACCGTCGTACAAACCTTCAATAACTCTCATGGCCACTTTTACAGGATCCACCAGTTCGTTCAATCCATAACACAACTTTCTTACTCTAGCTGTAATTTTGTCGAACATCATTGGCTCTTTCCTGCCATCTCTTTTTAAAACAAACATATATTACACGATTTTAGTTTTCTGAAATACGTTCAGAAAATGGGTTAATTAATTCAAACATTTTTACGCAACATAAAAATGCTTAAGAATGATATTTAATAGTAAAAAGCATTTAGAATTTCGAACTTGAAATTGCACAATAAATGCTATTAACTTATTGAATTTTAAAGGTTTTTATTTAAAAATCTGCATCGAAACTGAACTTGTCTGCAGCATCTTCTTTATTAACTACGCCTGCTTTTTGATATTCTGCAACACGTTTTTCAAAGAAATTTGTTTTTCCTTGAAGTGAAATCATATCCATAAAATCGAATGGATTTCCAGTGTTATATTCTTTTTCGCAATCTAATTCGCTTAAAAGTCTATCTGTTACAAACTCTAAATACTGAACCATTAATTTAGAATTCATTCCAATTAAGCTAGCAGGAAGAGATTCTGTAATAAATTCTCTTTCAATATCTAAGGCTTCTACAAGGATTTCTCTAATGCGTTCTTTAGAAACTTTGTTGATTAAGTGGTTGTTATGAAGGTGTACAGCAAAATCGCAATGAACGCCTTCATCTCTAGAAATTAATTCGTTAGAGAATGTTAATCCTGGCATTAAGCCACGTTTTTTTAACCAAAAAATAGAACAAAATGCACCTGAAAAGAAGATGCCTTCAACAGCAGCAAAAGCAATTAAACGCTCACCAAAGCTTGGAGATTCTATCCATTTTAGCGCCCAGTCGGCTTTTTTCTTAATAGCAGGGAAATTATCTAAAGCATTAAAAAGTTGATCTTTTTCCTTTTCGTCTTTTACGTAAGTATCTATTAATAGGGAATAGGTTTCGCTGTGAATATTTTCCATCATGATTTGAAAACCATAAAAGAACTTTGCTTCGCTGTATTGTACTTCGTTGATAAAGTTTTCGGCTAGGTTTTCGTTAACAATACCATCGCTTGCCGCAAAAAATGCTAAAATGTGCTTAATAAAAAAACGCTCATCGTCATTCAGTTTATTTTTCCAGTCTGTAAGATCTTGATGTAAATCTATTTCTTCTGCAGTCCAAAAACTGGCTTCAGATTTCTTGTACCAATCCCAAATATCATGATGTTGAATTGGAAAAATCACAAATCTATCCTTATTTGGTTCTAATATTGGTTCTGGTAATTGAGACATTTTTTATGTGTTTTATTAAAATTTAGACAAAAATTCAACTGCAATTTGGAACTAACAAAGATTCAAAAATGTGATTGAAAATGAAAGCTTAAGTTATAAACATTGTCAACAAGTTCTTAACAATACTTTAAACGTTTAAGAATTAACTTCATTTTTATTATTAACCCATTTCACTGTTTTACAGTGTTTTATGAAAAATTAAAATAGAAAAACTGTGTAAGAAAAATAGGTAGAAACATCCTTTTAAGCAAGGTGCTTATTGATTTTCCTGGAGAAAAATTCCCTAAAAATAGAGCATAAAAAAAACCAGCTTTCACTGGTTTTTTAAAATCGATTAATAGCAATCATCTATAAAATGAAAGCTTCCCTTAAATTAATAGCAAAACAAATATCTGAAATTATATCTTAAAAAAAACAGTTAATGTATAGTTGGTACAAAAAACTGTATAGTTGGCATTTCAAAACCAAAATCTTCTTAGAAGTCTTAAAATTATAACCTTTTATACAGAAATTAACACCAATTATACATCTATCTTTCTAACCTACTTAATATATTATTATATTTGAGTCTATGATAAAAGCTGTAATTGTTGACGATGAGCCAAAAGCGATTCAAAGTTTGACTTGGGAATTGGGGAATTTTAATAAAGAAATAGAAGTTATTGAAACCTTTACTAGTCCTGAGAAAGCCATTGCCTATTTAAAAACGCACACTCCAGATTGTTTGTTTTTAGACATTAACATGCCAACAATGGATGGTTTCCAATTTTTGGATTTCATTAACCATAAAGATTATGCCGTTATTATCACTACTGCTTATAATGAATATGCTTTAAAAGCCTTAAAAAACGAAGCCATTGATTATTTATTAAAACCTATAGATTCTGATGATTTAAAAGACACAATTTCAAAAATAAAAAAATTTTATACTAACAATCTATCCATTGCAAAGGTGGAAGAAGTTCTTTTAAATTTTAATGCCAACCTGAAACAGCAAAAAATTATTTTAAACACAGACGGCAAATTGGTATTTTTAAACATAGACGATATTCTATATGTAGAATCTGATGGAAATTACAGCACGTTTTTTATGACTAACAATCAAAAAATGGTGGTAACTAAAAAAATCAAAGAAATTGACGCCATCTTACCGGAAAATTGTTTTTTCAGAATTCACAATTCATATATTATAAACCTTAATAAAATTAAAGAATTTGTGAAAAACGAAGCCTATGTGGTTCTGGAATCCAACGAAAAAATACCAGTTGCCAGACAACGAAAAACAGACTTCCTTAACAAATTATAGCACATGAAATGGTACTTCAACGGTCGTGTTTTAGCCTTTAAAAGAAATTCTAAATGCTATTTATTCCTTCTAGTTTTATTCCTTTTTTCAGCAACTAATTATGCCCAAGACAGTATAGACGATTCCTTTAAACAACT
Source organism: Xanthomarina arctica (assembly GCF_014638915.1). Lineage (GTDB taxonomy): Bacteria > Bacteroidota > Bacteroidia > Flavobacteriales > Flavobacteriaceae > Xanthomarina > Xanthomarina arctica. The sequence goes on from NZ_BMFQ01000001.1 coordinate 360,930, forward strand.
TGTTAATAGTACGTTGGATAAAAAACAAAGAAACTATCAGTTGTTAAATTCCAGTTTCAAAGAATTTTCAAAAGACACTTTGAAAATGCAATTTCTTTTGCAAAAATCTAAGGGAAAGACGTTTTTAGATGGAGAAAGCTACGCTTTAAACATGCTTGGTGAAAACTTTAGAAATCTATCCCTTTACGATAAAGCTGTCGAGGCTCACCAAAGCGCTTTAGTGAAAGCCAAACAAGCAAAAAATATAGAACTTGAAGTAATTAGCTTAAACATGTTAGGCGTAGTTTACAGACGCCTCGATGTTATTAGAACCGCATTAGATTACCATAAAGAAGCCCTAGACTTAGCTGAAACAATTAAACCTGCAACTGAAAATCTAAAACACAGTATCGCTATTTCTCAAAACAGTATGGGAAATATTTATCTCGCCCTTAAACAATACGATTTGGCTTTAGTTTTTTTCAAAAAATCTTTAATTATTGAAAAAGAATTAAATAACAAATTAGGACTCGCCATTAACTACCATAATATTGGTTATGCTCAAGAAGCGAAAGGGTTTTTAGATGAAGCCCTAACAAATTATCAAATTTCTTTAAAATATAACAATGAAATAGATTCAGATATTGGGCGTGTTATTTGCTACAATAGTATTGGGAAACTGGATATTATAAAAGGCGAATACACAACGGCTTTACCAATAATAGAAAACGCTTTGGAGAAAGCAAAAACAATAAACGACAAGTATTACATTTCTACCTCTTACTCTAATCTAGGCCTGATTAATTTAAAAATGAAAAATTTTGATTCTTCTGAAATCAACTTAAACAAGGCGCTAAGTATAGCAAAAAAATATAATTTAAAATCTCAGGAATCCGAAACTTACAACCATTTATCGCAATTGGAAGAAGAATTAGGGAATTACAAAACATCGCTTTTATATTACAAACAATACTTAGAATTAGACAAATCTATTGCCAACGATAAAAACTTTCAATATGTAAACGATTTAATTTTAAAATATGAAAGTGAAAAGAAAAACAACCAAATTAAGTCTCTTGCAAGCGAAAATGAGATTGTAAAGCTTAAACTAGTTCAAAATAGAAACATATTATTGCTAAGCTTAATTGGAGCCTTTTTAATTATAGGCTTTTTTATTATTCTACAACGACAAGGAAAATTAAAAAACGAAAAAAAGATAGTAACCTTGGAGCAGGAGATGTTACGAAACCAGATGAACCCTCATTTTATTTTCAATTCTTTAAATTCAATTAAGCTATATATTATAAATAACGAAAAAGAAAATGCTGTTTACTACCTAAATAAGTTCTCTAAACTTATTAGAAAAATACTTATTGCTTCCACCGAAAAGGAGATATCATTACAAGACGAATTGGAAACCATGGCATTATATATGAATATTGAAAACATGCGTTTTTCCAATGAAATAGATTACCAAGTACGTATTGCTAAAAATGTAAACACGTCCGTAATTAGAGTCCCTTCTTTAATTTTACAACCCTTTTTAGAAAATGCGCTTTGGCATGGCTTATCTTCTAAAACTAATGACAAATCAATTGTTTTAGAAGTCCAGAAATATGCTTCAGATTATGTAACTATTTCTATTACTGATAATGGCATAGGAAGAGCTGTTTCCGAAGAAATTAAAGAAAGAAAAAAATTAAAACGTAAATCTGTTGGTATCAAAATCACGAAAGCACGATTAGCTAATTTTTCTAAAAGCTCCAACAACGATTACAAGTTAGAGATTGAGGATTTATTTGAAAATGGCCAAGCTTCTGGCACCAAAGTAATAGTTTCCATTCCAATTAAAACTGCCATATTAAAAATGGCATAAAATGGTTCTTTATCTATTATAACCTTTGGCTATAATCTCAAGTTCGGCATACCAATCTTCGCCAAATTTTCTAATAAGTGCTTCTTTTACAAACTTATAAATAGGCACTTGAAGTTCTTTTCCTAAAGTACACGCATCGTCGCAAATTTCCCATTTATCATAATTTACAGCAGAAAATTCGCTGTAATCCTTTACTCTAACAGGATATAAATGACAAGAAACAGGTTTTTTCCAAGTAATGACACCTTGATTATACGCTTCTTCTATGGCACAAAGCGCAGTTCCTTTTTTGTCGAAAATAACATAGGCACAATCGGCATCGTTAATTAAAGGCGTTTCAAATTCACCAAATTCTGTAGTAATAAAAGTGCCTTGTTTCTCGATGGCATCAATTCCAGCTTGTCTTAGAAAGTGTTTGATTTTTGGATAAATATCTTCTAAAATTTGAGTCTCAGCTGTTTCCAATGGAGCTCCAGCATCACCATCTATACAGCATGCTCCTTTACAAGCCGAAAGATTACATAAAAAATCTTTCTCGATAATATCTTCTGAAACAATTGTTTTTCCTAGTTGGAACATAAGTTTTGATGCTAATAAAGTATGTGCAAAGATACATTATAAAAGAAAAATTAAAGGAGAAAACAGGGAATATTCATTTCAAATTATCGAAATTTGCAATCGCTTTTATGCCTAAAAATTAATACTGAAATGAAAATTTTTAAAATCTTATTATCTCTAATCGCTGTTATTTTAATTATTTACAACCTTACAGAAGTTAATTTCGATTCCCCTTTTGAAGGTGACAGTCTAGTAGCATTAATAACTATTTTCGCTTCGTTATGTGCTATTTTATTATTGCAGATTTTAAGGATTTCGAAAAAAATAGAAAAACATTCTAAAACTAGAAAATAATGTTCGATGTGCTAATAATTGGTGGCGGAGCTGCCGGACTATCTTGTGCTTTAATTCTAGGTTCTGCTAATAAACAGGCCTTTGCTAAAGACAAACAGATTGGAATTATTGTACATCAAAAAACATCCCATTTGCAAACTGCCTTATTTAATAATGTTTTAGGAATAACTCCTGGAACTACTGGAGCTTCCATTCTTGAAAGTGGTAAACAACAACTTACTTCTTTGTATCCACATGTTATACAGATAGACCATGAAAAAGTAACAGAAATTAGTAAAACTGAAAATGGTTTTTTAGTAAAAACGAACAAAACTCAACACACTACCAAACTAGTTGTAGTAGCTGTTGGTTATACCAACTTAATGACTATTGAAGGTTTAGAATCTTATATTAAACCTCATCCAAGAGCGAAGGCAGAAAAAAATAGAATCTGGTTAAAAAACACAGATCACAAAATAGACGAAGGACTTTATGTGGCTGGAACATTAGCTGGTTGGAGAAGTCAACTTGCTATTGCTTGTGGCAGTGGCTCTCAAGTAGCAACAGACATCTTAACGCTTTGGAACAATGGTGAACATGTCAAGATCCATGATAAGGTGTCGAGCTAGTCGGCTTTAATTATTATATCTTTTTTGAAGGATCTTGGAAGGTATTTTTTCTCCTTATAATTTGAATTAATTTTTTTATACCTATTAGGTTTTAAAAACTTAGCAGGAAAACAAAGTGTCGGCCTAATTAGTACTATTACTCAGTTCAATAACCTCATCAATCATAATATCTGATTGATTTATAACTTCTTCAAAAGCACCATTTCCAAAAATCTGATCGGCTAGAGTCGCTTTAATATATTGTTTCACCTCCTTATTGTAAGCCACAAAGGTGATGTTGGCTTTGGTTTTTTCATTTAAATAATCTTGAAATTGTAAAACCATATCGTCATCAAACTGAAAGTGCTCGATAAACTCTTCTCTGGAAATAGTATCATAGGCATGACGGTCTTTCTCTAGTTCTTCAAAAACAAAATTGCTTATAAACCCTCTTCTATCTAGAAATGTAAGGGTTTCATTTTGCATGCTTAAATCCAAAGGCACAAAAACATCTGGAATAATCCCACCACCACCATAAACAACTTTCCCTTTAGGAGTTGTAAATTTTAATGAGTCGGCTACTTCAATTTTTTCAGGATCTAAGAGTTCGCCACTTTTAATTCGTTCAAAATACTCATCAAAATAATCTTTATTTCCATTTTTATAGGAACGTTGAATGGAACGCCCTGTTGGCGTATAATATCTAGAAACGGTTAATCTTACTGCACTTCCATCTCCTAAATCCATTTCGCGTTGCACCAAGCCTTTTCCGTAAGAGCGCCGTCCAACAATAATTCCTTTATCATTATCTTGTAAAGCTCCTGCTACAATTTCACTAGCTGAAGCCGAGTTTTCGTCAATTAGAACATATACTTTTCCGTTTTCGAAATCCCCTTTTTTAGTGGCAAAGTTTTTTTCGATATCTCCTCTTTTGTTTTTGGTAAATAGGATGAGTTTATCATCTTCTAGAAATTCATCCACAATTTGCTCAGCAACCCCTAAAAAGCCTCCAGGATTATTTCGTAAATCGATGACTACTTCAGTAATTCCTACTTTTTGTAATTTATTAAGTTCTTTTTTGAATTCTTTATAAGTAGATTCTGCAAAGCGATTGATTTTTATATATCCCAATTTATCGGTTAGCTTATAAGCGGCATCGACACTTGTAATAGGAATATGATTCCGTTTCACCTTAAAATCCAATAACTTTGGCTCGCCTCTTCTGTAAACCTTTAAATCTACAAGCGAATTCATTGGACCTTTAAGCTTTTTAATAATATCGTTATTGCTAAGATCTTTTCCAAAAATAGAATCGCCATTAGCCATTATAATTCGGTCTCCACCTACAATTCCAGCTTTCTCACTAGGGCCTCCATCTATAGTTCTAATAACCGTAATGGTGTCTTTATAGGTATAGAAATTAATGCCAATACCAACAAATTCACCCTTCATATTATCCGCCACACGTTCCATATCTTCTTTAGGAATATATACAGAATGTGGATCGAGATTATTTAGAATTCCGTTGACTGTTACATCTACAATGCTATCTGTATTAACATCGTCTATGTATTCATAATCTATAAAATCTATAAGCCTATTTAACTTGTCTTTTTTACTATTTTTTGTAAATAGTCTATCAGAAGTGTCAGAAAAATTTAATTTTCCACCAATATAAATACCTGCTGCTATGGCAACACCAATAATAAGTGGTAAATATTTTTTCTTAAGTGCCATCTTCTTTTTTAAGCTTTTAAATCTTCAATTAATTCTAATTTGATACCTGCTTTTTCAAGAAATTGCAAACCTGAATCGTCTTTATAAGCATTTTTATAAACCACCCTTACAATTCCAGCTTGATGAATTAATTTACTGCATTCTTTGCAAGGAGATAATGTAATGTACAATGTGGCTCCTTTACAAGATTGCGTAGAAGATGCTACCTTTAAAATAGCATTGGCTTCAGCGTGCAAAACATACCATTTGGTGTAGCCTTCATCATCTTCGCAAAAATTCTCAAAACCTGAAGGTGTTCCATTAAATCCATCGGAAATTATCATTCTATCTTTTACAATAATTGCACCAACTTGTTTACGTTCGCAATAAGAAAGTTTTCCCCATTCTTCCGCAATTCTTAAATAAGCTTTATCGTATTTAAGTTGTTTGTGTTCTTTCATTAAAAATTTATTAGCATTTCCACGCCTGCCTACCAACAGACGGGAAAGTGGAAAAATCAGTATTACTTTTCTTTCACAAAAGTGAACATGTTAATTTAATAATATACAACGAAGATATGCTGTTCGTATTCTAATTACAACCAGAGAATTAAAGTTTTATGAAAACTTTGGGTAAATATGAATGTTTCGTTTAGGCCAAGTAATCACTACCTAAAATCATAGGAATTACTAATCCAACTACAACAGCTGATATGACCATTACCCAATCGCGATTTGAAAATCTGAAAACGGTTTGCATTATAAACCCTAAAAACAAGATGACAAATACAATAATAATTTGAGCTAACTCTATCCCTAAGGCAAATTCCACCAAGGTCACTAATTTGTTATCAGATTGTCCTACCAACATTCTAAATTCTCTTGCAAAACCCAATCCATGGATTATCCCAAAAAATAAGGCAGAGAAAAACAGAACTCCAACCTTCTCTTTTTGAGCCCCTTTTCCGGCTGTAAACACATTAAAAATTGCAACAATTAAAATGGTTATTGGAATTAAAAATTCCACCAATTGACCATTGACACTTACAACATTATATGCAGCTAAAACCAGAGACAAAGTATGACCTAAAGTAAATAATGAAACTAGTAGCAAAACACGCTTCCAATCCTTAAAAAGGTATGGTACTGCTAGAACTATTAAAAAAAGAACATGGTCGTAGCCATTAATATCAAGTACGTGATTCATGCCATACTCTACGTGAAACCAGAAATTATCAAACATTATTTATTGCCGTTTTTGGGTGTTTTCAAAGATACAATTTAAAACGAGTTTAGAATAAGAGCATCTATTGTTTAAATAAATAATAAAAATATAAATTCAATGTTTTACATTTGATTAAAATATCTAAATAAACCAATTCTATGCTAACTTTAAAAAATAATTTAATACTAAAAAGAGGTCAATTCCTTGTAATTGCAATCTTATTTTCAACTATTACATACGCTCAAAATAACGAGTCTAGTGACGATAATGCAAAAAGCTCAATTAAGATATCTGCAGGTGTCAATTTTAACAGCCTGAATGTTGATTCTAAAGATCAAATAAACACTGATATGGGTATGGGTTATAATTTAGGGGTGTCTTATTACAGAGGTAGTTTTTTTTACTTCGAAGTTGGTGCACGATATAATGACCGTAACTTCGACATTAATGACACTTCAACAGCAGTTGAAAATAACTCTTCATTAAAACTCTCTGCAATAGACGTACCTATTACTGGAGGTATTAACCTGACATCCTTTGCTGAAAAACTTATTGGTTTACGTCTTTTTGTTAGTGCCGTACCGTCTTTTACCATAAATAAAAATGCAGGTAGCAATAGTGGTTTTCAAGATGATGATTTGACCAGCTTTATGTTTTATGGTCAAGGAGGTGTTGGAGTTGATATTGCATTCTTTTTTGTTGAAGCAGGTTATAATTATGGCTTTAGTAACCTTATTGATGATACGAATAACCAAAGTACAAAATCGAATCCAAGTCAAGCATATGTAAATATTGGGTTTAGGTTTTAATTCTTAAAAGCGTTATCTCATTTTGATTTACATTCATCAATTTATGATGAGACTTGATAGATTACAAAAAACAAGATTTTAGATATTAGGTCAACTGGTTTAAATACCTAATTCCTAATATCTAAAACTCTTTGATTTAAAAAAATTTCAGAATATTATTTTTCCTTATTGATATAATCAACAGTTACAGGAATACTTGTTTGCGAACCGTATAATTTAATTTCGGTAATATCTGCAGGCATATTTAGACCATTCGCCATAATTACTTGTTTCACATTCTGAACCACTTTACTTTTAACTTCTAGAGCTCGTTTACGATATTCCTTAGTTTGAGTCCAGAAAAGAATTTTTAAATTAACCGTACTCACACCTAAAGAATCTACCACTACAAAGCATTCGTGATCTTGGTTTTCAATAACGCCTTCGGAAGTTCTAACAGCTTCCAAAATGACCTTTTTGGCAAGTTCAATGTCGTCTTCATAATCTATACCTACCATAAAATCTAACCTAAAAAAACCATCTTCGGTATAATTATAAACTGCTTTTTTAATAATATCGCTGTTGGGAATATACACATCGCGCCCATCAAATGTTTTTAGCTTAGTATATCGAAATTCCAAGGAGGTGATTTTTCCGAAGATATTGTCCACCATGACGGTGTCATTCACATTAAAAGGTCTGTTAAAAGACAGGATAATCCCTGAAATAAAATTTTCACCTACATCCTTAAATGCAAAACCTATAATAACTGCAGATGCTCCAGCAGCTGTTAACATACCAGTTGCAATTCCACCTAATCCAGCTACATTTAGGGCCATCATTACTATTAAAATTACAATGCCTAATTTGATGGTTTTCGATAAAAAATTTACCATCAACGGGTCTTGTGTTCTTAAAAGAACTGTTTTTTTAAAAAATTTGGAAATAACATTGGCTAATAAAAAGCCAATAACAATCATTACAATGGCTAAAATAATTCTTGGCATGCTAGCTACAAAGGCATTCCAATAGCCTAGAAGAGATTGCTCGAAAACTTGAATGGACTCCATCTTGTTAATTTATATTAAAAGTTAGTAGACCCTTAAAATACAAATTGAAACAGAGTTAAGCTATTCCATTTAAGATTATTATTAACTGTTTGGGACAAAATATTAAGAAGACAAACTAAAAGACTAATGTAAAAACAGAACCTTCTCCTTCTTTACTATTCACTAAAATCTTGCCTTTGTGCAACAGCATGATTTGTTTACACAAGCTCAAACCAATACCACTTCCAGTACTTTTACTTGTGAAAAATGGAATAAATATATTCTCCATAATTTCAAGAGGAATCCCAGAACCGTTGTCATAAACTTTGATGACAATGTCTCTATTTGGCATTTTTTCAGCACTAATTTTGATAAAAGGATTTTGTTGATCTTTACAAGCATCCATAGCATTTAGGATCAAATTTATCATAACTTGCTCTATAAGATGTGCATCGATATCAAGCTCTAATTTTGGTGAAGATAAGTTAAATTCTACTTCAATATTTTTAGATTTTATAGAAGGCTCCATCAATAATTGGATGCTCTTAAAAAGTTCTGACAATTTTACTCTTTGAAGGTTTAAATGCGTGACTTTACTTAAACTTCTATAGGTTTTTGCGAATTTTAAAAGTCCTTCGCTCCTATTTTTAATTGTTTTTATTCCTGAATTAAGGTCTTCTAATTCCAGTTCATTTTCCTTTGGATTATCTAATGTCAATTGAATGTTTCTTTGAAGCGTCTCTGCTAAAGAAGAAATAGGCGCAATGGAATTCATAATTTCATGAGTCATAACGCTCAACAGTTTTTTCCAAGCTTCCGATTCATTTTGATTTAAGGTATCCTCAATATTTTGGATAACAATTAACTTAAAAGCATCTTTATCTACTTGAAAAACGGTATCAGAAATTAATACCTTTATGTTTTCATTTTGTAAGGCTATAGTTATGGAATTTGGTTCTCTATGATAGGTTTCGAAAATGGTACTAAATAATTCTGGATGTCTACTTTCAACAAAACGTATGTTTTTAAACGACGGCACATCTAATGTTTCTCTAAAAGAATCGTTAGACCAAAGCACATCGCCAGATTCTAAATTATAGGCAATAATACCTATGTCAACCATCTCTAATATTTTTTGGAGATAGACGTATTGGGCTTCATTTTGAGAATTTATTTCTTTAATTGTTCTATTAATTTCATTAAATCCTGTGTATAAAAACCGGATATCTTTAGGCCCACGATCTTCGGGAAACCATCTAGAAAAATCACGATATTTCACGGCTTCAAAAAAATCGTCCATGACTATAAAACGACGTTTTACAAACCCATACATGTTATAAAACAAATACAAAATAGCAACACCAATTATAGTGCTTGTAGCAGTCTCTTTTAAATAAATGGTATATATAAATGCAAGAATAACAGCGACTAGAAGTAAAATTCTTAAAAAAAGTCTGAAGATGTAGCCTCTATAATTCATACTTATCCAATCTTCTATATAAAGCGGCTCTAGTAATACCAAGCTCCTTAGCCGACTTAGACACATTGCCTTTATTCTTTTCTAAAACGCTTAAAATAGCTTGCTTTTCAAGGTCGTCCAAATTTGTGGTAGGGATAGAATTTGTAGTTGTTGTTCTTTCAATAGATGAAAAAACGAGATCGTCCGACTTTAGCACACTATCTTCTGCCATAATTACTGCACGTTCTAAAACATATTGAAGTTCTCTTACATTTCCAGGAAACTGATGTTTTTTAAGTTTTGAAATAAATCCGGAATCTAGAGAAATGGCACCTTTGTTATATTTGTCTGCATAGATGGAAATAAAATGTTTGGACAATATGGTTATGTCATTTTCCCGATCTCTTAAAGGAGGAATAATCACATCAACCGTGTTTATTCTATAAATTAAATCTTTTCGAAACTTCTTTTCATCGGCTAATATAGTAGGATCAATATTTGTTGCACAGATAAGACGAATATCAATAGGAATCGATTCATTAGAACCCAAAGGAGTAACGACTCTATTTTGCAAAATGGTTAATAACCTTCCTTGTTGGTCTAAACTGATATTGCCTATTTCATCTAAAAAAAGAGTTCCTCCATGAGCCACTTCAAAGCGTCCTTTTCTATCTTCTCTTGCATCTGTAAACGCTCCTTTTTTATAACCAAACAACTCACTTTCAAAAAGAGAAGATGATAAAGATCCAACATCTACTTTTACAAAGGGCATACGGCTTCTGTTAGAATTTTCATGAAGCGCTTTCGCTATAAGATCTTTTCCTGTTCCGTTTTCACCAAGAATTAAAACATTAGCGTCTGTTGGTGCAATTTTTTTAAGCTTTAAAAACACCGCATTCATAGCATCGCTATCTCCTATGATTTCTGAATTTTCAACCTGATGTGTTTTCTTTTTACTTCCCGAAGATTTTTTTGCTTCAAGTAAAGACGTAATGGTATTTATAATTTTTTCGTTCTTCCAAGGTTTTACTAAAAAGTCTGAAGCACCTTCTTTTAAACCTCTAATGGCTAAATCGATATCAGCATAGGCAGTAATTAAAATAACGGCTATTTCAGGTTTCTTTTCTTTGATTTTATTTAACCAAAAAATACCCTCGTTACCCGTATTTACTAACCCGTTAAAATTCATATCTAGAATAATAATATCGAATTTACTATTCTCTATTTGAAAATTAATATTGCTTGGGTTTTTCTCTATAACAACTTCTTTTACAAGAGGCTTTAATAATAGCCTTAATGCAGTTAGCACGTCTAAATCGTCATCAATTACTAATATTCTCGCTTCTTTTAAAACCATTGTTACAATATTACAACTTTATATTCAGCTTATAAAAGTTAGAAAACCAAAAATTTATTTCACAAAAAACATGTATTAATACCGAACACATGTGTATCAAAAACGGACACTATTATTTTCTTAATGAAATGTTAATTACTGATTACTAGGTGTTTACATTTTTGGCATTATCTTCACTATATACATACTATAATCAAACAATTTAATATGGACGTTCCAATAGAAAAGAAAAAATTCTCAACTCAAAAATTACTATTCATTGGTGGCGGATTAGCTATCGTGGCCTTGATAATCTTTGTAATTATAAGCACAGGTGGAGGTTCTAAATTAAACGTTGAGAAAGAGCGTATTTCTATTAATTCGGTTATGAATGATGTGTTCCAAGAAAACATTCCAGTAAACGGAATTGTTTTACCAATAACAACTATCTACTTAGATGCCTTAGAAGGTGGACGTGTTGAAGAGAAATTTGTAGAGGATGGCGCCATTATGAAAAAAGGCGATCCTATTTTAAGATTATCAAATACCGATTTAGAATTGAGTCTAATCAACCAAGAAACCTCAGTTTATAATCTATTAACTCAGATGCAGATTTCTCAAAATGCGGCTCGTCAAAACACAATTAATAGACGTAATAATTATACTGATGTTGAAAACAGCCTTATTGAAGCAAAACGTATTTACGATTTAAACAAACGTTTATATGAAAAGGACGCGATTGGTCGACAAGATTATGAGTCTTCAAAAAACAATTTCAACTACCAAAAACAACGTATGGAATTGGCTAAAAAAGTATTAAGTCAAGATTCCACCTCAACAAAACAAGAAGTTGGCCAAGCACAAAGTTCGTATTCAAGAACACAAAGTGCTTTAGAACTGATGCGTAAAAAAGTGGGAGACTTGGTTGTTAGAGCACCTGTGGATGGTCAATTAACAGCTTTAGATGCAGAAATTGGTCAATCGAAAAACAAAGGAGAACGTTTGGGGCAATTAGATGTGCTAAGCGGCTTTAAAGTACGTGTGGATATTGACGAACATTATATTTCTAGAATCTATAATGGACAAACTGGAACTTTCACATTCAATAATAAACAATACACCTTAACTATTAAGAAGGTATTTACCCAAGTAAACAATGGTCGATTCCAGGTTGATATGCATTTTGAAGGTGACGTTCCTGAAGGAATTCGTCGTGGTCAAAACCTTCAAATACGAGTTGCTTTAAGTGCCGAAAAGGAAGCTTTATTAGTTTCTAAAGGTGGATTTTTCCAAAAAACTGGTGGGAATTGGATTTTTAAAGTGAGTGAAGATGGAAGCACCGCTTATAAAGTAAACATCAAACTAGGAAGTCAAAATACAGAATACTACGAAGTTCTTGAAGGACTAAACCCTGGAGATAAAGTCATCACTTCTAGCTACGACAGCTATGGAGACACTGAAGAATTAATAATAAAATAAAAGAGTCAATTAAAAACATATACAATGATACAAATAACCAATTTAGAGAAATTTTACAGAACCGAAGAAGTACAAACCATTGCATTAAACAAACTATCCTTTGAGGTTAAAAAAGGTGAATTTGTTGCCATCATGGGACCTTCAGGATGTGGGAAATCGACACTCTTAAATATTCTTGGATTATTAGACGATCCTGATGGAGGAAGTTTCAAATTTAATGGCGAAGAAGTTGCAGGTTACAACGAACGTAAGCGTTCTGAACTACGTAAACACAACGTTGGATTTGTTTTTCAAAGTTTCAACCTCATCGACGAACTTACTGTTTTTGAAAACGTAGAACTACCATTAATCTATACGGGAGTAAAACCTGCAGAACGTGTAAAACGTGTTGAAGAAGTTTTAGAAAAAATGCAAATCATGCACAGACGTAATCACTTTCCGCAACAATTATCTGGTGGACAACAACAACGTGTAGCAGTAGCTCGTGCTGTAGTTAATAATCCAAAATTAATACTAGCCGATGAGCCTACAGGAAACTTGGATAGCACCAATGGAAATGAAGTTATGGATTTACTAATAGATCTAAACGAAGCTGGAACTACTATTATTATGGTTACACATAGTGAACATGACGCCAAATACAGTCACCGTATTATTCGCATGTTAGATGGTCAAAAAGTGACCGAGAATATTTTAATATAAATATCAATTTCATCATCAATCAAAAATCCAACAGTTAAAATCAACCAATCATGTTTAAAAATTATCTAAAAATTGCTTTTAGGAATCTTCTTAAGAATAAGGTGTATTCTTTTATTAATATCTCTGGTCTTGCCATAGGTATGGCAGTCACTATCATGATTGGTCTTTGGATCGTGGATGAGTTAAATTTTAATAACTATTTTAAAGACAAAGCTCATATAGCTCAGATTTATCAAAGCCAAGAGTTTAATGGTGTAAAGGGAACTGGCCCGGCCATTCCAAGACCATTAGAATTTGCACTACGTGAAGGTTATAAAGATAATTTTAAACATATTATAATGTCTTCATGGACCAATTCTAGATATTTAAAGTATGGCGACAAAAACATAAACAGAAATGGCAATTTCATGCAAGAAGGCGCGCCAGACCTTTTAAATTTAAATATTATATCTGGGATAAAAGATGGATTAAAGGAGAAAAACTCTATCATGATTTCTGAATATACAGCGAAAGCATTGTTTGATTCAGAAAACCCTATTGGAAAAATTATTAAGGTTAATAACCAAGATGATTTGGTTGTAACTGCTGTTTACGAAACCCTTCCAGATAATACCTCCTTTAATGATACCGATTTCATAATCCCTTGGAAACATTATATCACAACTCAAGGTTGGCTTATGGGTACTGCCGATCAATGGGGAAATAATTCATTTCAGTTATTTGTTCAGATTAATGACAATACAACGATGGATGCGGTAACAGCAAAAATTAAAGATGTCAAAAAAAATAACGACAAAGATGTAGCTCAATTCAATCCTCAATTATTTCTGTTACCTATGAAAGATTGGCATTTACGTTCTAATTTTGAAAACGGTGTGCAAACAGGAGGTCGCATTGAAAACGTCTGGTTATTTGGCGTTATTGGTTTGTTTGTACTTCTTCTTGCCTGTATCAATTTTATTAACTTAAGCACAGCGCGTTCTGAAAAACGAGCGACAGAAGTGGGCATCAGAAAATCTATAGGATCCAATAGAGGACAACTCATTTTTCAGTTTTTAAGTGAATCTTTTTTAGTTGTTTTTTTATCATTTGTTTCAGCCATTGCAATCGTACTTCTATTTTTAAATGGATTTAATAATTTAGCAAGTAAGTCTATTGTCTTTCCATGGACAAGTATACAATTCTGGGAAATCTCACTACTCTTTGTGCTTTTTACTGCTTTTATAGCAGGAAGTTATCCAGCCTTATATTTATCCTCATTCAACCCTGTTTCCGTTTTAAAAGGAACTTTTAAAGCCGGTAGATTCGCGGCACTTCCAAGAAAAATACTAGTTGTTACACAGTTTACAGTTTCCATAGCACTTATAATTGGCACCTTGGTTGTTATGAGCCAAATTCAATTTAGTAAGGATAGACCTGTAGGCTATAATAAGGAAGGACTTATTCAAATTCCCGCTATGAGTACCGAGTTTCTTGGCAAAGCCGATTTAATGAGAGAGCAGTTTATTGCATCAGGAGCTGCCATTGAAATGTCAACGTCTAGTAGTCCTACAACAGAAGTTTGGTCCAATAGAGCTGGTTATACTTGGGATGGAAAACCGGAAGGTTTTCAGGAGGACTTAGCTTATACTTCTGTTTCGTATGAATTTATTGAAACTCTTGGAATTAAATTAATTGCTGGACGTGGTTTTTCTCGTGAATTTGCATCAGATTCTAATGCTGTTATTCTAAATAGTACAGCAGTAAAATATATGGGAATCCAAGATCCTATTGGAAAATATATGAGAGATGCCGATACGGAAAACCCAGAACCTCCTTTAATTATTGTCGGGATTGTAGAAGACATGGTTGTCCAATCTCCTTATAGTCCTGTAAAACAAGCCATGTATGTTTTTGATTCTGATCAAAATGCGAGTTATTATAATTTGCGCCTCAATCCAAAAAACAGTGTGAGTCAGAATTTAGAATTAATAGAGAAAGTATTCAAAAACAATTTTCCAAACTTGCCATTCGACTATCAATTTGTGGATCAAGAATATGCCGACAAATTCAGATCTGAAGAACGCGTTGCTAGTCTCGCTAAAGTTTTTACAGGATTGGCCATTTTTATTAGTTGTTTAGGTCTTTTTGGCTTAGCAGCCTTCGTTGCTGAACAACGCACTAAAGAAATTGGGGTTCGTAAAATTCTTGGAGCTTCAGTAAAAAACTTATGGATGTTACTCTCTAAAGACTTTATAATCTTGGTGATTATTTCACTTTTAATAGCTTCTCCGATTGCATATTATATTATGAGTCATTGGCTACAAAAGTTTAGTTATAGAACCAATATTTCTTGGGACATTTTTGCCATAGCATGTTCGGGAGCATTAATTATCACCATAATTACGGTTAGTTTTCAAGCTATTAAAGCAGCGACGTCTAATCCAGTAGATTCATTACGTACAGAATAAAATAATAGGTGATTCTCGAATTTTCAGAGATTCAATATCAAATCAAAAATCGAACAATTAAAAACAATCGATCATGTTTAAAAATTATCTAAAAATAGCCTTTAGAAACCTATGGAAACACAAAGGTTATTCTGCCATTAATATTGGAGGCCTTGCTGTAGGTATGACAGCGGGCTTTTTATTACTAATGTACATAGGGTATGAAATGAGCTATGAATCCTTTCACGCTAATAAGGAACGCCTTTATCGCGTAGTAACTGATATTCACACCCCTTCTGATAATTATAAAACTCCTGTAGTTGATTGGAATATTTTAAGTGAACTAACCTCTGAATTTCCAGAAATTGAGAATTACACCAGACTGCATGACACGGAATTCGATGTAAGTATAGATGGTAACAATTATCATGAAAATAAAGTATTAGGCGTAGATGAAAGTTTCTTTCAAATCTTCGATTATGAATTATTGCAAGGAAATCCAACAGAAGCTCTTAAAAAACCGTTTAGTCTAGTCCTGTCAGAAACCGTTGCTAAAAAGTACTTTGGAAATGAAAATGCACTAGGTAAGACTTTAAAAATCATGGATGGAAGTACCGTAGCGAATGTTACCGGTGTTATGCGAGACAATCCAAAAAACACACAAATAAATAGTGATATCCTTATTTCTATTTCTACCTACACGGAAGTTCTAGATCCAGACCTGAAGGAATCTTGGGGTAATTTCGATAACCGCGGTTTTGTTTTGCTAAATGAAAATGTGAATCCAAAAATGTTGGAGACAAAAATTGCATCTTATAACGAGCGGGTTCATGGAAAAGTAATGAAAGAAACAGAGTTGAATTTAACCTACTTCTTAGAACCTATTGAAGATCTTTACTTGTACTCCGAACGTGGATCAAGTGCGCAAATAGGCAATGTTTACATTTTCTTAATTGTTGCCTTTTTCATTCTTTTAATTGCAGCTATTAATTTTATCAATTTAACCACTGCAAGATCTGTGGAACGTGCTAAAGAGGTAGGAATACGCAAGGTATTAGGTGCGCAAAAAAAACAGCTGTCAATTCAGTTTTTAAGTGAATCCACAATCATCTGTCTATTTTCATTTTTAATCGCCATAGCCTTAACATGGCTCGCACTACCCTATTTTAATACGCTCGCAGGCAAGGTAATTGCCATCAGCATATGGGATAATCCTATATATCCAATTAGTTTATTTGGAATAGCTCTGGTTATTGCTTTCTTAGCAGGATCCTATCCTGCAATGGTATTATCCTCCTTTAAACCTATACAGGTTTTAAAAGGGAATTTCTCCAATAGTTCTTCGGGAACCAAACTGCGTAAAGGATTAGTTATTATTCAATTCACCATATCTATCGTTATGATTGTGAGTACGATTATAGTCTATAATCAAATCAACTACATGCGTAGTCAGGATTTAGGTTTTGATATGAACCAGGTACTGATAATTGAAACAGACGGGAGTAAACAGCAAAAAATAATTATCGATGATCTTACCAACATTCCTAATATCATTTCCATAAGCACCGCTTCCACTGTACCTGGAGGTGGCGGAAATAATAGTAGTGCTTTAAGTAAAATTGTAAATAAACAAGGTAATGAACAAACTCTCAATATTGAACGCTATAGAATAGACGATGATTATATCAATCAATTTGATCTCAAGCTTCTGGCTGGCAGGAATTTTTCAAGAGACTTGGCAAGCGATAGTTTAGAATCTATGATTATCAATGAAAAAGTCTTAGGTCTTTTGGGTTATTCCAATCCAGAAGAAGTAATAGGTAAAGGTTTTGAACAATGGGGTAGGAATGGTCATATTATAGGTGTAGTGAAAGATTTTCATATGTCCTCGTTAAAGGAGGAAATTCTGCCATTAAGCATGGTTTATAATAGTTTTGGGAATTCTTTAATCAATTTAAAAATTGCTGGTAATGATGTGAATTCTACTCTAGCCATTATAGAAAAAAGCTTTAAAAAATCATATCCTAATAAAACCTTCGAATACCATTTTGTAAATGATTTATTCAATGAGCAATATAAATCAGAAAAGCGCTTTGGAACCCTTTTCCTGAATTTTGCTTTACTAGCCATTTTTATTTCCTGTTTGGGGCTACTGGGACTAGCTTCCTACAGTACTTTGCAACGTCGTCGAGAGATTGGAATTCGCAAGGTTCTTGGGGCATCTTCCATGGGAATTGTGAATCTATTGAGCAAGGATTTTTTAAAGCTGGTTTTAATATCCATTTTTATTGCGACACCTATTTCTTGGTTTATTATGAACAAATGGTTACAGGATTTTGCCTATCGTATGAATATGAGTTGGTGGATATTTGCGGTCTCAGGTGGCCTGGCACTAAGCATCGCCTTTCTGACAGTTAGTTTCCAAGCTATTAAGGCAGCGACTTCTAATCCTGTAAAATCACTTAAAACAGAATAAATCAACCTGTGCTGAACGCGTTTCAGTATCAAAAACTTTGTAATCATGATCCGAAATTATTTTAAAATAGCATTAAGGAATCTACTAAAGCATAAGTTGCTTACAGGCATTAATCTTTTTGGACTTATTATAGGAACGGTAAGTTGCCTTATCATCTTAATTTATGTCCTTAATCAAACGGGTTACGACCAACATTTTGATCATGCTGAAAATATCTATCGCATAGAAACTGTAAACGGAAGAGGAGACAAACCGTCTTTTAATACAGCCACAACATCTCCTCCTATTGCTCCAGCTTTAAAATCTGATTTTCCTGAGGTTTCTGAAATGACCAGAATCGTTTTAACCGATTTATTTAATGTGAATCTGATACGTGCTTCTTTAGAAGTTGATGGTTATTATGAACCTCGCGCTTATTTAGCAGATTCCACAGTTTTCAAAATATTTCAGTTTCATTTTATCGAAGGTAGTCCTATTGGCGCATTAAATTCGCCTAATCAAACCGTCCTTTCTGCAACATTAGCTAAAAAATTATTTGGTAATAAAAGTGTTGTGGGTAAAACTGTTATCTGGGGAAGTGGCGCTGAGGCACAAACTTTAACAATAACTGGTGTTTTTGATGATGAATCTACTAAATCACATTTAAATCCCAACTATTTTGTAAGCATGACAACTCCTGGAATGGGCGAATTTGTCAGTACTTTTCAAAACTTTGCGACTAATAATTTTGTCTATAGTTATATTAAACTTATTCCTGATGCTGATGCACAAAATTTACAAGAGAAGCTTCCTTCGTTTATACAAAAGCATGGAAAAAAACAGCTTGAAAATGCAGGAATGGTTGATAAAAAACTCTTCTTGAAAAAAATAACAGATATTCATTTATATTCTGAAGGGAGAGACAATCAAATTGGTACTGTTTCAAACATTAAATATTTATACTTTCTATTAGCTTTGGCCTTTTTTATTCAATTAGTAGCATGTATCAATTTTATAAACCTCAGTACCGCACGAGCCAACCAACGTGCCAAAGAGATAGGTGTCCGTAAGGTTGTAGGAGCAGGAAAAGGCTCTTTGATTAGACAGTTTTTAAGCGAATCCTTATTGCTTTCATTAATAGCGATGTTAATAAGTATCCCTATTGCTATTTTGTTGTTACCATTAGTTAACGAGTTGACTTTGGGATCTCTTTCTTATCTGAATATTTTTAATTGGAAAGTCCTTGTATTATTACTATCCATTAGCACTTTAACTGGATTGCTTGCAGGCATATATCCTGCTATCATATTGTCTTCTATAAAACCGATACAAGTGTTAAAAAGTGCCGTGCAAATTCAATCTGGCAATGGTATGTTTAGAAAAGCACTTGTTGTTTTTCAGTTTGTTATTTCAATTTCTCTTATTGTTTCTGTTATAATCATAACGCAACAATTTAAATATACTCAAAGTAAAGATTTAGGATTTAATAAAGAAAATATGGTAGCCTTACGTGCTGGAACCAGTGATGTTACTAGCAAATACGACGCAATTAAATCTAATTTTTTAAATATTCCAGGGGTTGTTAGTGTAGCTAGTGGAAGATATGCGCCTTTTGAAACTGTTTTAAATGATAATGGCATGTATCTACCAGGGAAGAATCCACAAGATTTAACCATAGTTAGAAGAAATGGCGTGAGTAAAGATTATTTTAACACCATGAACATTGATCTTTTACAGGGTAGAGATTTTAATGCTACAGATGATAATCAGATAATTGTAAACAAGGCAACTTTAAAATCTTTTAATATTCCTGAAGATAAAGCGCTGTCCACAATACTCCTACAAACTCATGATGAAGTCGTTTACGAATATCCAATAGTTGGCGTTGTAGATGACTATCATTTTACCACGCTTAAAGATGAAATAGTTCCTTTGTTCTTACATCTGGACAATGAACCAAACTGGGTATTTGTAAAATTTAAAACAGACGATTATAAACAATTAGTATCAAATTTAGAATCAACTTGGAAAAAAAATATTGACACCGCTCCTTTTACATATGTTTTTGTGGATAAGGAAGTTGAAAATCTTTATGCTCAAGAGCAACGCTTGAGTAAAATATGTACTGTTTTCACCTTTTTAGCAATCTTAATAAGTTGTTTGGGTCTTTTTGGTCTAGTTTCTTATTATGCCGAACAAAAGAAAAAAGAAATAGGCATTCGAAAAGTATTAGGAGCAAGTGTGCAGACTGTTGTAAAACTATTAACTAAAGATTTTGTGGTATTAGTTATTATCGCTTTTGTAATAGCAACTCCGTTAGCGTATTTAGCGATGCACAATTGGTTAGAAAATTTTACGTACCGAATTGATATCAGTGTTTGGGTTTTTATTTTAGCGGGAATTGGGGCGTTACTAATTGCTCTAATTACTGTTAGTTTTCAAGCCATAAAAGCCGCAATCGCGAATCCAATTAATTCTTTAAGAACAGAATAAATTAACTTGTATTGAATTGTCACACTGAGCTTGACGAAGTGTTGTTTCAGTAATTAAAACGACGAATCATGATCCGTAATTATTTTAAAATAGCCTGGAGAAATCTTATGAAACACAAAGTGTTTTCAATGATTAATATCATTGGACTCACCATTGGATTAAGTGCATCATTTGTAATCGGACTTATGATTTATTACGATGCCACATTCGATAATTTCCATAAAGATAGCGATCGTATTTATCGCGTGGTTACCGACTTTAAATCTCCTGAAGGCCTTTTTCATAACTCTGGAATTACATTAGCTCTTGAAGATGCTATTGCGGAAGATTCTAACTTTAAAACCGTCAGTAGTTTTTACATTGAAAGACCTTCAAAAGTTGAAAACAAGGCAAAAGACCTAGAATTTAAATGGCCTGATTTTGTGATATTTACAAATCAGAATTACTTTAATTTATTTGACTATAAATTCCTGGCTGGGAATAATCAAAATATTTTAACAAACCCGAACGAAGTTATACTTACAGACAAACGGGCTGCAGATTATTTTCCAAAAATGTCGCCATCAGAAATTATTGGAAAAACCCTTGTTTATAACGACTCACTTCAAGTGACAGTCACTGGAATTGTTGAAAATTTTAAGGACCGAACTGATTTTATTTTTCAAGAATTTATATCCCAACCAACCCTTTTACAAACAAGACTGAAGGATAATTTTATAGAAAAAAATTGGAGCAATACCAATTCTAATTCTCAATTATTTGTAAAAGTAAATAAGTCGTCTAATCTGCCTGCTATCCAAGCACGTTTAGACGGACTAGCAAAAGAACATCGGGATGAGGAATCCATAAAATATGGTGATGAACAAATATTCACATTGCAACCTCTAAGTGATATTCATTTTAATGAAGATTATGGTATTTACGATTGGAGTAAAGGCCAAGCAAGCTTGTCTCTATTATGGAATTTAGCATTAGTTGCTTTATTCTTATTACTCTTAGGCTGTATCAATTTTATCAATCTAAATACAGCTCAAGCATCGCAACGCGCCAAAGAAATTGGCATCCGGAAAACTTTAGGAAGTTCTAGAAAACAACTTATTGGTCAGTTTATGGGAGAAACCTTTTTACTGGTTCTTATTTCGGCTATCCTATCTTTAATCCTGTCTAAATGGCTAATCAATTTATTTTCAGATTTTGTACCTGAAGGCTTAAGTATAGAACTTTTAAATACGCCATTAATTATTATTGGTATCATCATTTTATTACTCGTAGTCACATTTTTGTCAGGTTTCTATCCCGCTTTAATATTATCAAAATTCAACACAGTTTCCGTATTAAAAAATCATTTAGCTTCCGGTGAAAAGAAATTGAAACTGAGAAAATTTTTAACCGTTTTTCAATTCACCATTGCACAAATATTTATTATAGCAACTTTGTTAGTAGGTAAGCAAATTAATTACTTGCTAAATAAAGATATGGGTTTCAAAACGGATGCTATTGTTTCTGTTTACAGTCCAAGAGCCGAGGGTGAAATTTCTAAAAAAGAACTTTATGTCCAAAAACTAAAAGCGATTCCAGAGATAAAAGAAATAAGTATTGGTGGGCAAGCACCCGCTTCGTTTTCTACACATAGTTCTGGAATGACATACAATAATGGTGAGAAAGAAATTAATGCTGAATTACAATTTATCTTTGGTGATAAAAATTATTTAAAACTCTTTGAATTAGAATTATTAGCTGGACGTGGACATAGAAATGACACCATAAAGGAACTTGTAATCAATGAGACTTGTAGAAAATTTTTAGGGTTCAAAAGTCCGGATGAAGCCATTGGAAAAATAATCATGATAGATGATGAAAATATTCCTATTGTTGGCGTCATGTCCGATTTCAACCAGCGATCCTTGCGAAGTGACATTAAGCCAATGGCACTTAGAGGTGATTGGCATCGACCAGACTGGAGTCAGTTTCAAGCCGTTCATATGGCTTTTCAAAATGAATCTTCTGAAAATTTAAAAGCAACGCTTTCAAAAATTGAAGATACTTACAAATCCGTTTATTCTGAAACAGACGATTATAGAGCAGAATTTTTAGATGAAAACATCCAACGCTTTTATAATCGTGAACGTAAAGTCTCTAAACTTTTAAATTGGGCAACTGGCTTGTCTATTTTAATTAGCTGTTTAGGCTTACTCGGACTCGTTATTTACACAACCAATCGACGTGTTAAAGAAATAGGTGTTCGTAAGGTTTTAGGTGCTTCCTTATTACAAATCAACACCATGTTATGTAAAGAGTTTTTAATATTAGTGTTAATCGCTTTTATCATTGCATCACCAATTGCCTGGTTTGGAATTAATAATTGGCTTCAAGATTTTACTTATAAAACAAACATTAGTTTTTGGGTGTTTTTATTAAGTGGTTGCGCCATGCTGTTTTTTGCATTGTTGGTAATTAGTATTAAAACATTACAAGCTGCTAATGCAAATCCTGTAGACTCATTACGCTCGGAATAAATTGGTTATTAGTTAAAAAAATGAATAAGTAGCATCCAATTATTTTGAGATTTTAAAGTGTTCGATTACGAACAAAGTGTGTATCAAAATCGAACACTTTTATATTTTATAATAACACTAACCACTTGATATTAATAGCGATACATCTTTGGCATCATCTTCTCTATATAAATAGTATACGTTTAAAAGCAAAAAACCATGATATTCAATTATATAAAAATAGCCTTCAGAAGTTTACTTAAAAACAAAGGCTATAGTTTTCTAAATATTTTTGGTTTAGCCATAGGGATTACTTGTGCTAGTTTAATTTTTCTTTGGGTAGAAGATGAACTTCATTTTGATACGTTTGAAAAACAAGATCAAGTATATATCATTCCTACAAATCAGAAGTATGATAATGAGTGGCGTACCTATTACTCTACTCCTGGACCACTGGCTCAAGCCATAAAAGATGAGGTTCCTGGTGTTGTTAGAGCTACTCGTTCTAGTGACGAAGAGCTTATGTTTACTGTAGGTGATAATGCCATTAATAGAATGGGGAGATATGCTGATGCTGATTTTCTTAAGATTTTCAGTTTAAAGTTTATTGAAGGTAATGCCGATACAGCTTTTAATAACCCAGAAGCCATTGTAATTACTCAAGAAACCGCCGAACAACTTTATGGAAAGCAAACAAAAGCTTTAGGAAAAGTACTTAAAGTGAATAATACAGATACGTATATCATTACAGGTGTCATTGAAAATTTACCTAAAAATATAACTTTCCCATTTAATTGGGTCGCACCATTTGAGCGCTATAGAGATGGAGCAGAATGGATGATGGAATATGGTAGTAATTTTTCATATACTTTTGTAGAATTATCTCCTGAAGCTAATTTTGAAACGGCTGATACTCGTATCCGTCAACTCATTCCAGAAAAAACGGATGACAGTGATACGCAAGCTTTTTTGCATTCCATGAATGACTGGCATTTAAAATCTAAATTTGTAGATGGTAAAAAAGCAGGTGGACAAATTACCTATGTGCGTTTATTCTCCATTATTGCACTTATTATTTTATTAATAGCCTGTATAAATTTCATGAACTTATCTACAGCTAGAAGTGAAAAACGTGCCAACGAAGTAGGTGTTCGTAAAGCTATGGGATCTGGCAGATCACGGTTAATGATTCAGTTTATTTCTGAAGCTTTAATTATGGCATTTATTGCTTCATTTGTTAGCATCCTTCTATTAATCATATTACTTCCTCAATTTAATTTATTAATAGACAAAAACTTGGTGTTAGGACTATCAAACCCAATGCACATAATATTTATATTAAGCATTACTATCTTTTGCGGTGTTCTTGCTGGTTTGTATCCTGCCTTCTATTTATCGTCATTTAAACCTGTTGAAGTTTTAAAAGGTGTTAAGTCAACACATGGTTCTGCTTCATTTATCAGAAAAGGGCTAGTTGTGGGACAGTTTACAATTTCTATTGTTTTTATTATTAGTACCATTCTCGTGTATCAACAAATTCAGCATGTAAAAAATAGAGAATTGGGTTATGAAAAAGACCAACTAATTTCTATGAAAGTCAATGGGAATATGATTGAAAAATTCACAGCTATAAAACAAGATTTAATAAATACAGGGGCGGTTAAAGACGCAGCATTATGTAATTCGAATTTGTTATCGGACGGAAATAATGGCTCTGGATTAACATGGACAGATGGCACTAATACTGAAGATGTGTTAATTTCTTTTAGAAATATCAGTTCTAGCTTTTTTAATACAACAGGAATGGAAATACTTGAAGGTAGAGGTTTTAGCGAAAATACGGCCAAAGACAGTACAAGTGTTATTGTAACGGAATCGTTAGCCAAATTAATGGGAGAAGGAACTGCCCTAGGCAAACAAATTACAAGAGGTGATACGTATACTGTAGTTGGTGTTGTAAAAGATTTTCAGTATGGTGATATGTACGAAACTAGCGATCCGGTTCTTTTCTATAATTACCATGATCAAGCGCGCTATTTTTACTTGAAAACAAATGCTGAAGTTGCAACACCTGATATACTATCTAAAGTAGAAGCCGTTATGAAAAAAAATAATCCAGCCTTTCCTTTTGAATACACTTTTGTAGATGAAAACTTTAATGCTAGATTTAGAAGTGAGCAACTGGTTGGAAAACTATCGCAAATCTTTGCTTTGCTTGCCATTCTTATTTCTTGTCTTGGCTTATTTGGCTTAGCCGCTTATACTGCAGAACAACGCAGTAAAGAAATAGGTGTGAGAAAAGTTTTAGGAGCTAGTGTACCAGGTATTGTCAAATTATTATCGAAAGACTTTTTAAAGCTAGTTGGTCTTTCAATACTAATCTCCATTCCTATTGCATGGTACGTTATGAGTAATTGGCTTCAAGGCTATGCTTATCGCATAGAAATAAACTGGTGGATCTTTTTAATTGCAGGATTTGTTGCCATACTTATTGCTTTAGTTACAGTTAGTTTTCAAGCTGTAAAAGCCGCGATTGCAAATCCAGTAAAAAGTTTAAAAACAGAATAATAAAACTAAAATAGAATCATGAAAAATTTAAAATATTACATATTACTTGGATTTATAAGCATCATACAATTAGGGTATTCACAAACAAAGAAAACCGTGGATGCTTTTGATTCAGCTGAAATTAGTCCACATATTCAAGTAACCTTTATAGAAGGCACTGAAGAGTCGGTTACCATTGAAGAAAGCAAAGTGTCTGAAGACAAAATTAACATAAAAGTGAAAGGAAAAACGCTTCAGGTTTATTTAGAAGATGCAAAAAACGTGACCAAAACGGAAACCGTTAATAGAGATGGTAAAGATATGAAAGCGCCAATTTATAAAGGTAAAATACTAACCATCACTGTTACTTACAAAAACCTAAAGGAGCTTATCATTAAAGGCGAAGAATCTACATTATTTAAAAGCCCAATTAAAGTAGAAAGCTTTGATTTAAAAATTTATGGCGAATCAAAAATCATCTTTAATGAAGTTGATTTTAATGAATTTGATTTAGATACCTATGGAGAAAGCTCCTTAGAAATTAAAAAAGGAAGCATCAACAATCAAAAGATAAGAGCTTATGGCGAAGGTGAAATTAATCTGTTTGCAGTAGAAAATAGAACAACCAAGATTACCGCCTATGGGGAATCCAAATTTAAAATAAATGCTTCAAATAATATAAAAATTACAGCTTATGGCGAAGCAGAATTACAATACAAAGGCAATGCATCTCTCGAAAAAGGAATCACTATTGGAGATGTAGACATTTCAAAAGTTGACTAATCACTATAATAAAAACTAAAGAATCATGCTTTTAAGACTCAATCAAGCTTCTAGAATTATTAAATCTGGAGGTAAAAAAATAAGCTTACTAGATACTATAAATCTTAATGTGAAAGAAGGAGAGTTTATCTCACTTATGGGACCATCGGGTTCTGGGAAATCAACTTTATTGAATTGTATAGGTATGCTAGAAAATTTTACAGATGGTGGCTACGTGTTTTTAGAAGAACCGGTTCATAGCATGAAAGAAAGAGATAAAACGAAACTTTACAAAGAATATATTGGTTTTGTATTTCAAGCCTATCATCTTATTGATGAATTAACCGTTCAAGAAAATATAGAAACACCTTTACTCTATAAAAACATAAAATCTTCAGAACGAAAAGCTTTGGTAGCAGATATATTGGATCGCTTTAATATTGTTGGCAAGAAAGATTTATTTCCATCGCAATTAAGTGGCGGACAACAGCAATTAGTAGGAATTGCTAGAGCTTTAATTTCAAAACCCAAACTCCTATTAGCTGACGAACCTACCGGAAACTTAAACTCTAAGCAAGGTATTGAAATTATGGAGTTGTTTGCAGAATTAAACATAGAAGGTGTCACCATTATTCAAGCAACACATTCAGAAAGTAATGCCGCTTATGGTACACGAATTATTAATCTATTAGATGGCAAGATTGTCTCTGAATAAACTTAAACAAAATGTCCTTAAAACCCATTATAGTCCTATTAGCTTTTTGTTTTCATTGTGTTCTTTTTTCACAATCAGAACCTGATGGCAGTTATACTTTAAACGAGTGTATTGCGATTGCTTTGGAGAACAATTTAAACTTAAAATCAACGGCATTAGTTGCTAATTCGGCAGATATCAATTTCAAGCAATCCAAAGCCAATATGCTACCTTCTTTAAACGGAAGCTATAATATTGGTATGAATAATGGGCGAAGTATCGATCCGTTTACAAACCTATTTATAAACCAAGAATTAACCTTTTCTAATGCAAATCTAAATTTAGATGCAACCATTTTTAATGGCTTTAGGCTATTAAATTCAGTAAAACAGGGGCAACTAAATAAACAGGCGGCTGAGATGGAAATTGAAGAAGCCAAGCAAAATTTAGTTTTAAGTGTGACCTTGGCTTATCTTCAAGTTTTAAACAATCGAGACCTTTTAGAATTAGCTAAAAAACGATTAGTTGCAACTAATGAACAACTAAAAAGACAGGAAGATTTATATAATGAAGAAGTTGGTAATCCTGCCGACTATGCAGATATGGTTGGGCAAGAATCTATGGATGAAACCAATATTTTAAGTTCTGAAAGTGCTTTAAATAATTCCAAATTAACCCTGGTTAGGTTGCTAAACTTAGAAGATGAATTTTCCATTGATACTACAGATTTATTAATGAGTTTAGATGGTTATCCATATTCATCTCAAGATGTTTATGAAGAGGCTTTGCAAAATTTAGCAACTTTTAAAGCCAAAACTCTACGAATTGACGCTACTAAAAAAGGTGTTAGTGTCGCAAAAGCTCAGTATATTCCTGAAATATCTTTGTTTGGCCAATTAAACACCAATCATTCCAGTGTTGCGCAAACGTTTACTGAAACAGGATCTCATGTTGTAGAAACTAGTGATTTTGTAGTCGTAAATAATCAAAACCTTCCGGTATTTGCTAACCAAACAGAATATAAAAGTCAGAATATAAGTTATACAGATCAGTTTGATAATAACTTAAATACCGTAGTTGGACTATCTGTATTAGTCCCAATATTCAATGGTTTCCGAGCAAAAAACAATGTGGCATTGCAAAAAATTCAAGTTGAAGAATCGCTTATTGAATTAGAGCGCACACAACAAGAGATTAAAAACTCAATCAAACAAGTTCATTTTGATATGGAAGCCGCTTTTTTACGCTATCAAAGTTTATTAAAACAAGTGGCCGCCTATAAAGAATCTTATCGTGTTAACGATATTCGTTTTAATAATGGAGCCTCTAATTTTTTAGCTTATATAACCAGTAAAAATAATTTAGATAGTTCCCAAACCAATTTAGCAAATGCTAAATACGAGTATTTCTTACGTGTTATAGTTCTAGATTATTATAGAGGCAAATCGTTTGCAACCTTGTAATTAATTTACAGTCAATATTCTTTTTACTTATAATGTTTATAAAAGCCTCAATTAAAATTAATTGAGGCTTTTTATTTGTAGCTAATTCTCAGCTAGATATCAGGACAGTATGCAATAAGGTTTAGTTAGATTTTCAGGAGAATTATTCTTAATCCCACACTAAAATCTTAAACTTATTAAAATTAATTTTTTATGAAAAAAGCAATAATTATATTCACACAAATTTATCCAAATTACCAGATATTCTAAAAATATACAACCCAAACTGAAATTGAAAATTGTTTAGAAAAGTAAAATGTATCTCTTACCTTCGCCTATTCTGAAAAAGAAATTTAAATGAAATTCACTAGTAAAACTTTATGGATCACTGGAGCCTCTTCTGGCATAGGACGAGCAGTTGCAATGGAGTTGTCTTTAAAGAAGTGTCATTTAATTCTATCATCAAGAAAAAAGGAGGAATTAGAACAAGTAGCTAGTATTTGTCAGAAAAATGGAAGTACGACTTCTGTTATCCCTTTTGATTTAAGCGACCCATCTTCTATCGAACAAGCCGCAAATCATGTTTTAAAAACTGAAACCCATATAGATGGCTTATACCATTTTGGAGGTATTAGTCAACGTTCCTACGCCAATGACACACCCATTTCTATGGATCGTAAGATTTTTGAAGTCAATTTTTTCGGAACCATTGAACTTACAAAAAGAGTTTTACCCCTTATGATTAAAAATGGTGGCGGACAAATTGGAGTTACTAGCAGTATTGTTGGGAAATTCGGATTCCCTTACCGTTCTTCATACGCGGCAACAAAACATGCCTTACATGGTTTTTTTGAAAGTGTTAGAGCTGAAAATTTTAGCAATAAAATATTGATTTCTATGATTATTCCTGGGCGGGTTAAAACAAATATCTCCATGAATGCGTTAGATAAACATGGAAATGCTCATAATAAAATGGATGAAGGCCAAGATAAAGGAATTTCTTCGGAACTAGCAGCCAAAATTATTGTAAAAAAATTAGAAAAGGAAAAGAAAGAAATTCTTGTAGGAGGTAAAGAATTAATGATGGTTCATATTAGAAGATTCTTTCCTAGATTATATTATTATTTATCAACAAAAACACAGCCATTATAGTTATTAAAAATAGATCATGAAAATTAACGGAATTCAACAATTAGGAGTAGGAGTAGTAGATGTGCATGAGGCATGGAAATGGTATCGCGAGCATTTTTCTATGGATATTTTAATTTTCGATGAGGAAGCTGTTGCAGAACTAATGCTTGCTCATACTAACGGAGAAACGGCTTCAAGACATGCCATTTTAGCATTGAACATGGAAGGCGGCGGCGGTTTTGAAATCTGGCAACATACAGGTAAAAAGCCAACTCCAAAAGTGACTCCCATTGTATTAGGAGATCTGGGTATAAATATTGGCGTTTTAAAAAGTGATAATGTTGAAGCGGCTTATGCGAAATACAAAGCATCCGGATTAAATTTATTGGGAGAAGTTTCGGTCTCACCAAGTGGATCTAAACATTTTTTCCTGAAGGATCCTTATGATAATATTTGGGAAGTAAAAGAACATCAATTCGTTTTCAGTAAAGAAACAGCTGTTAATGGAGGTGTTTTTGGAACCGTAATCGGAGTCAAAAATATTGATGAAAGCTTAGTTGTTTACAGAGATATTTTAGGATTTGACAAGGTCGTTTATGATGAAACCAAAGTTTTTGAAGACCTTTCTGGCATTCCTGGAGGGAATCAAAAATTTAGAAGAGTTATTTTACGTCATTCAGATGTTAAAAGTGGCGCTCTAAGCCCAATTTTTGGTGATTCCGAAATTGAATTACTGCAAGTAATTGACGGATCACCAAAAGATATTTATGAAGGTAGAATTTGGGGAGATCCAGGTTTCATTCATTTGTGTTACGATATTAATGACATGGACGCTTTAAGAGAAAAAGCAGAAGGTTTTGGATTTCCATTTACGGCAGATAGCGCAAGAGCCATGGACACTTTTGATATGGGAGATGCTGCTGGAAACTTTTCTTACATCCAAGCTCCAGAAGGAACATTAATCGAATTTGTGGAAACACACAAAATCCCATTGGTTAAAAAAATTGGATGGTATATTGATTTTAGAAAGAGAGGAAATCATCCATTGCCAAATTGGATTTTAAAGTTGTTTCGCTTCAAAAGAGTTAAATAGGACATTCGGAAGAACAATGGCAAGTCACATCCTATTTCATCAAAAATAATTTAGATAATCCAGTAACAAATCTGGTAATATCGATAATAAAAAAAAAACCTCAATCTATTCATAATTAAATAGTTGAGGTTTTATTTGTACTCAAGGCGGGAATCGAACCCGCACTCCGAAGAATCGGATTTTGAATCCGACGTGTCTACCAATTCCACCACTTGAGCAAAGTAGACTGCAAAATTATAAAATAAAATACGACAAACAATTAAAAATTGTGTCTTTTATCCTTTTGGAGTTGAAATAAATTCCTAAATTTGCACCTCAATTAACAAAAACGATTTAATTCGTTATAAAACAATAGTTTAGCCATGCCAAACGGAAACACAGAAGCTAAAATTTTTACTTGTACACAAAGTAAAGAACTTGCTATTAAAATTGCAACCGCTTTTGGTGTACCACTAGGTAATGTTATAACCTCTACTTATAGCGATGGTGAGTTTCAACCATCTTATGAAGAATCTATTAGAGGAACTCGTGTTTTTATTATTGGCTCTACAAATCCTGGTCCAGAAAATTTAATGGAAATGTTGTTAATGTTAGATGCGGCTAAACGTGCATCTGCAAGACATATTACAGCTGTACTTCCTTATTTTGGATGGGCAAGACAAGATAGAAAAGATAAACCTAGAGTACCAATTGCTGCAAAATTAGTAGCAAAGATGTTGGAAGTAGCTGGAGCTACTCGAATTATTACCATGGATTTACATGCAGATCAAATTCAAGGTTTTTTCGAAAAACCTGTAGATCATTTATTTGCATCCACTATATTTTTACCTTATTTACAGAGTTTAAATTTGGATAATCTAACCATTGCTTCTCCAGACATGGGAGGATCAAAACGAGCTTATGCTTATTCTAAAGCTTTAAAAAGCGATGTGGTAATTTGTTACAAACAAAGAGCCCAAGCCAATATTATTTCTCATATGGAACTTATTGGAGATGTTACTGGTAAAAACGTAGTCTTAGTAGACGACATGGTTGATACAGCAGGAACGCTTACCAAAGCAGCCGATTTAATGATGGAACGTGGCGCATTAAGCGTTAGAGCAATTTGTACACATCCTATTTTATCTGGTAACGCTTACGAAAAGTTAGAACAATCAAAATTAGAAGAATTAATTGTAACAGATTCTATTCCTCTAAAACAGAAATGTAGCAAAATTCGTGTATTAAGTTGTGCCGACCTTTTTGCAGATGTCATGCATAATGTGCATTACAACAAATCAATTAGTTCTAAATTTATCATGTAGCTTCGGCTAAAAATCAATTTCCTTAATTAAGGTTTTTGACAAAAAAAGAATATTAATAATAACTATATATTTTAAACAATGAAATCAATTACAATCAACGGATCTCAAAGAGAAAGCGTAGGCAAGAAAGCAACAAAAGCCTTACGTAATGCTGGTCAGGTTCCTTGCGTATTATACGGAGGAGACAAACCAGTTCATTTTAATGCAGAACAGTTAGCCTTTTCTAAACTGGTTTACACACCTAATGCGCATACAGTTGTGATTACCTTAGAAAATGGTGATACATTCAATGCCATTATGCAAGATATCCAGTTTCACCCAGTAACAGACAATATTTTACACATCGATTTTTATCAATTGTTCGAAGACAAAGCAATTATGATGGAAATTCCTGTACACTTTGTTGGAAACTCAAAAGGTGTTAAAGCTGGTGGTGTATTACGTAAAAACGCTCGTAAATTACGTGTTAAAGCTTTACCTAGTAATTTACCAGATTTTATCGAAATAGATATTACTCCTTTAAAAATTGGAAGTAAATTATATGTTACAGCTTTAGAAAATGAAGCTTACAAAATTATGCATCCAGATAACACTGTAGTTTGTCAAATTAAACGTGCAAGAGCCGCTATGGCAATTGCTGCTGAAGATGACGAAGAAGAAACTGAAGGTGCTGAAGGAGAAACTCCAGAAGATGCTTCTGAAGCTCAAGAATAGACCTTAATAGGTTAAGTTATTTAAAAGCATTCTGATATATCAGAATGCTTTTTTTATTTTTGTCTATATGATTTGTCACTTCTTAAAAAAACTATTCAACAAACAAAGTGCTTCTGTCATTAACGAAGAAACGAACACAATGAAAAAATTTTTAATTGTTGGTCTTGGTAATATTGGTGAACAATACGTAAACACAAGACATAATATAGGTTTTAAAGTCTTAGACCATTTAGCTCAAAAAGAAGATCTAACCTTTGAAACTCAAAAATTAGCAGACATAGCCACTTACAAATTTAAAGGAAGAACCTTTATATTGGTAAAGCCTAACACCTACATGAATTTAAGTGGAAAGGCCCTACTTTATTGGTTAACTAAAGAAAAAATTCCTATTGAAAATTTATTAGTAATTACTGACGATTTAAACCTGCCTTTTGGAAGCATTCGTTTAAAAATGAAAGGTAGTGCTGGGGGACACAACGGGTTAAAAGATATTCAAGAAAAGCTAAATACCACCAATTACAATAGATTTAGATTTGGAATAAGCGATGAGTTTAGTAAAGGTTCCCAAGTAGATTATGTGT
Source organism: Xanthomarina arctica (assembly GCF_014638915.1). GTDB lineage: Bacteria > Bacteroidota > Bacteroidia > Flavobacteriales > Flavobacteriaceae > Xanthomarina > Xanthomarina arctica. The sequence goes on from NZ_BMFQ01000001.1 coordinate 394,177, forward strand.
TAGGAGAATGGGAAGACGAAGAAAACAAAATTCTTCCTGAACGCTTAGATAAATCCATTGAATTAATAAAATCTTTTGGAACAGCAGGCATTAATAATACCATGAATACATTTAATGGTAAATAAAAAAAGGGAAGCTCATGAGCTTCCCTTTTTTAGTATTATTCTTATTTATATTATTCAACAACAATCTTTTGAATTGTTTGTCTCTCTCCATCTGAAATTTTAACTAAATACATTCCAGATTCGGCATTATTTAAAGTGATTTCTTGATTAAATCTTGAAGTAGTTTCAAACGTATTATTAAATATGGAACGTCCTCTAATATCATAAACCTCCACATTAATATTTTTGTTAGACCCCGTATTCATCATAATGTTAAACGACCCATTATTTGGATTTGGATAAATAGCAAAATCTTCAAAAGTATTTTCCGCAATTGAAACCGTTGGTGAAGCGCAGATTTCTATAGACCAATCATTTAAAACACCAGTAATTATACTCCAATTATCTGTAATGGAAATGGTCCAATCTCCAGCACCATCCATTCCAGAAAACACACTTAAGGGAGAAGACGGATTATAGTCTCCTGTTGTTGAAGCACAATTAAATGCAGAGAATCCATCAGCAAAATTAACAACAATATTATCTTCATCATCACATTCTCTATTATACAAGGTTGTTGCAGTTGTACCATTAGGATGAATTATTTCGATTATTAAATCATTAATCCAAGAATGCGACACGTTTACACTTACAGTTACATAATCAATAGTAACAGAGCTAGGAATATTAATGACACTAACTGCTGGTGCTCCAGAATCACCATTACCTCCTGTTCCATCAGGAATTGGAAGATTTAAATCTTGTTCCGAAGTATAGGTTGTACAACTAGGACAAGCCGCTCCAGAAACCACAGATATATAATCAGATAATGTTAAAGTATCTGTTCCAAAAGAGTTTGTAACCTCTAAAGTAACACCATATACACCTGTTGACGCGTAAGTTACAGAAGGGTTTTGCTCTGTTGAAGTCCCTGGAGAACCACCTTCAAACGACCAAGCCCAAGATGTTCCCGCTGGAGATGTCTCATCCATAAAGTTAACCGTATTATTTGTATCTAAACAAATGGTTTCATTATCTGCACTAAAAGCAGCTACTGGAGGTCCAGCAATTGCTGGTAAAGTATAACCACAAGCTGTTAAATTAGTATGGATCGTATTAATCTCAGAATTTGTATAACCTAAGTTAATTGCCGCTTGGTACACAGCAACTGCCGCATCATTTTGACTTGAAGAACCGTTTGTCATCCCTAAGCCTTCATAAAATATTTTGTCCATACGTTGTTGACCAATTTCATCCCAAACGGTCATTAAACAACTTGCCCAAATTTGACCATCTGCATGTACTTGTCCAACCAATCCGCCTGGATAGATGGCACTATAATTTGTAATTCTACCATTCCAACATGTGTTATGTCCATCCCAATTAAATACATAATTCCATGCTGCATCTCCAGAAGTCCAATAACCGTTAGCTATACTAACACCTCTGTTATAAGATTGGGCAACATAATCTCCGGAACCTTCACTTAACCCATCAACTTGAGATAATCCTCCTGACGTAACCCAGTCATGCAATCCATGTCCTAATTCGTGATGAATAACATCTGAATCTTCGCCATCATCAATACAACCTTCTCCAAATTGCAATTGACCAGAACCAGAATTATAAGACGAATTATCAGCTCCATTGAAGCCATGAGGATCAAAACGAACTCCCGAACTATATTGATAAGGCAAAACATTACAGCCTAATTCATCATTAATATAACCCATCAAATAATCAATATGATAATACACATTAACAGCTTCGAAGGCATCATCTGATCTATTAAAATTAAAATCAGGAGATGCTTGGGTAAACAAACCATTATAAGGTCCTGCAAAATCAATTATTTCAGCTCTAGGCCCTACTAAAGAATAAGTACCACCACTTAAAGTTATATCTCTTAAGGTAACACTAAATCTAGCAGCATCTAAAGTGGCATTCGTAGCATCATTGTCATCAACATATTGACCTCCATATGCTACAGTATTTGAAGATAGTGGATCTGGATTGAATACCATTCCTGTCCCTTCTGCTCTTCTAAAATCTTCTGTTCCAGAATTTAAATTCTTTTCTTTTTCATGATCACAATTCTCATCATGGGCTCCCTCCTTATGGTCACAATAATAATGTGCCATATCGACCACTTTAAAAATCTGGCCAGTACGTGCATCTACAAAAACATGCCATTCTCCAGCAGGAGTATCAGAAACAATTGTAACTTCATGGGCTAATCGCGTAATTTTTGAATTTTTATAAACCATTAAACGACTGTCATTAAAAGATACTTGAGATTCTGGCTTTAAATAATCAATCGCTATTTGATACGCATTTGCTTCTGAAACTGTTGGCTGTACATTAGGTAAATTAACATGAACCTCATAACTATTCATTACAAATACCACCTTATTCTCTGGTGAAATACTAATAGTCAACTCTCCTTTGTTAACCGGGTAGTCCCCAGAATACTGACGATATCTCACTACGGAACCTGCATTTGTAGATCTTGTTGCGTGATGGCGAAGATTTGAAATTTCATTTTTCTTAATTCCAAATCTTTCAGATTCATGCTCTATATAATACATAGCCATGGCTTCTGGTGTTCCTTGTGGTACTTCGTAATTTAGTCCATAAAGTGCCATTGGAAACCCTGTTTCTAAATTAACACGCATGTTACTTTTAATCTCAGAGTCCACTTTTTCATCTGCTGCAAGACTTATTTCAAAATCTCTAGCCGGCATTGGCTTTTGAGCCATCAAATTCAAATTAAATAAAATGACCGTTAGAAATAACAGGTTCATTTTACTCCATTTTAGATGAGTAGTTTTTAATTTCATAGTTTATTATATTGGTTATGCTTCTAAAATAGAAATATTTAACGTCATTTTAAAATTTTTTAGAGCTTAAAAGCATTGCTCATCAATTATTTATGTTAAAATGTCATGTTTCTGGTCGAAATTTAATAAAAGGCTAGACTTCTTCCTTAAATTTTATATATTTTTATACATTAATAATTAATTATTCCTCCTTACATTATGAAAAAAGACTACTTTAAGAAAGTATTGGGCTTATTTATGTTTATGATGATTTTTAGTTTGCATGCGCAACAAAAATCAAATTCAACTTCAAATTCAAGAACAGATTCCAATGAGCCATTACAATTAACAGAAGAAAACCAAAGGCATTTCAACGAAACTGGCTTTGTAAGATGTGCTACTGTAGAAATGGATGAGTTACGTAGACAAAAAGATCCTACAATCCAATCTCAAGAAGCTTTTGAAAACTGGTTAGCTCCTTTAATAGAAGCTCGCAAAATAAGAGTAGCTGAAGAAAAAGCCAACGGAACCTTTAGACGTGCAGTGGTGAATATTCCAATTGTATTTCACGTTCTTACTGGATCTCAAGGTGATACTAACGATTTATCTGCAGCAAGAATTCAAGCTCAAATAGATCAATTAAATATTGATTTTAGAAACTTAGCAGGAAGCACACATGCTGCGGCAACAGATGCTGAAATTAATTTTATTCCTGCAATGATAGATCCTGATGGAAATGCCATGACAGAACCTGGAATTGATAGAGTTTATGGATATTCAGGAACTATTTCTACAGCTGCTTTAGATAATACTATTAAACCTGCTACCATATGGGATCGCTCTTTATATGCAAATATTTGGACAGCAAATCTTGGTGGTGGTTTATTAGGGTATGCGCAATTCCCTTCTAACTCGACTCTTCCGGGATTAGATACTAATGGAGGCTCTGCTCTTACAGATGGTGTTGTAATTTTAGCTGGAAGTGTTGGTTCTGTAGCAAATCCAGGAACAGCTTCTCCTTATAACTTAGGACGTACTTTAACTCATGAAGTTGGTCATTGGATAGGATTAAGACATATTTGGGGAGACTCAACTTGTGGAAATGATTATTGCGCAGACACGCCACAAACTACAACTTCTAATGGTGGTTGCCCATCGAACCAAACAACTTGTGATGGGATTAGAGATATGGTTGAAAATTACATGGATTATACCAACGATGCTTGTATGAACATATTTACTTTCGATCAAGTAAATAGAATGGTTACCGTTCTTGAAAATGGAACTGGTATTTCGAATTTACCAAATTCGACTACAGGAAATTCTGAACCAGTAATAGCCTTTGGAACTCCAAACGTTAGCGAAGTAGAAGGAACAAGTTGCAATTCTCGTTTTGTTGACATCTCTGTAAATATAGGGTTAGCTCCTTCTGAAAATGCTACTGTTACTTTTTCATTAAGTGGCACTGCAACAAATTTGGTGGATTATGAATTAATAACGCCTAACCTTACTTTCAATGCAGGTTCTAATGACAATCAATACTTAACACTTGCAATCTTTGAAGATGCTTTTATTGAAAATGATGAAACCATTATTGTAAACATGTCTTTATCCACAACGGGAGATGCAGAATTAGCAACAAATGGTTCTGAGACTCTAACTTACACGATTAATGACGACGATGATGCTCCAAATTTCGGGACTTTAACGACCTTAATAGATGAAGATTTTGAAAGTTATTCAGATTTTATAATTGACAATATTGGAGAATGGATCACTTTAGATTTAGATGAATTAGGAACTTACGCCGCTGTAGAAGATCCTACTTATCCTAATGCATATGGAGAGATGGCTTATCAAATATACAATCCATCTACTACCACTCCTTCACCTTCTACAAATGATTTAACAGGAGCTTCTGGAGAAACAAGAAATTTCGATCCACATAGTGGTTCAAAATATGCTGGATCATGGGCTGGAAGTCCAGAAGGTGGCGTTACAGCAAACAACGACTGGTTAATTTCTCCTGTCCTTTCTTTAGGAGTATCAGGAAATTCGGTTTCTTTTTGGGTAAAATCTTTATCCAACACTTATGGTCTAGAAAACTATAATGTAGGTGTTTATGTTGGGACCGGGATTCCAACTTCAGGATCAGATTTCACATTGATTTCTGCTTCTTCTGAGACAGCTCCTTATGGCACTTGGTCTGAAGACACTTATGATCTATCTGCTTACAATAATCAAGAAATTAGAATTGGAATACACTGTATTTCTGCCGATAGATATATGTTTATGGTAGATGATTTTAGTGCTGTTTCATTCTTTCAAAATAATGTTCAAACAACTGTAAATACTGGAACAGCAGCTTCCATGCAATTTTCTGGCTCAGGAGATGCTTATGCATTTGATAGTTCATCTAAAAATATCATGGCTAGATTACAAAACGGTGATACCTTCGATTATGGTTGTGCAGACGTTTCGGTTAATCGTGCGGGTACGGAATCTCAAGTTTATGAAAACACAGACCCTACAGAATTTGTAATGAGTAAATCGTTTACTATTAATACAACAAATACAAGTACTACAGGAAATGTTACTGCTTCATTTTACTTTACGGAAGATGAAATTGCTGGATGGGAAACCGCTACTGGAAAATCTAGAGCAGATTTATACATTATTAGAGAAGTAGACGGCAACGTTGAAGATATTGTAGCTGCTACTATTGGTAGTTTCAGTACAGATGTTACACTAGAGGCAAACGTTTCTGGATTAAATGGTAACTTTTATTTTGGCCCGTTAAACGCTTATTTAAGAGTGGAGAACCATGCGTTTAACAACTTTAGCATGTTTCCAAATCCTGTAACAAACCTGTTAACTATAAAATCAGGTAATAATACGTTACCAGATGCTTATGTTATTTATAACCTGTTAGGTCAAGTTGTGCTAAGTAAAACAATTAATAATGAATCGGACTTATTAATAAATACTTCGACTTTAAGCAATGGGATGTATTTTATTAAAATAGCTCAAGAATCAAAACAAATTTCTTTACCGTTTATTAAGAAATAAATTTTAATTCCAAATAAATTTGAAAGAGGATTGATGTTTATCAATCCTCTTTTTTTATTTTTGAACAAATTATTCAACCTTGAAAATTTATAAGTCACTTCAACTAGATTTTAACTTTAATACCGTTGTAACCATCGGTACATTTGATGGGGTTCATATTGGACATCAAAAAATCATTGAACGCTTAGTTCAAACGGCTAAAAAAAGCCAGTTAAAATCTGTTGTCTTAACGTTTTTTCCGCATCCAAGAATGGTTTTACAAAAGGATGCCAACATCAAACTTATTAATACCATAGACGAACGTAGCCTTATTTTAGAGCAACTTGGTTTAGACGTATTAGTTATTAAAAAATTCACTAAAGAATTTTCTCGTTTAACTGCTGAAGAATTTGTTGCTGAAGTTTTAGTAAAACAACTTCGCATTAAAAAAATAATAATTGGTTACGATCATCATTTTGGAAGAAATAGATCTGCCAACATAGACGACTTAAAAGCATTCGGGAAAATTTACGATTTTGAAGTTGAAGAAATTTCGGCTCAAGATATCAACGAAGTTTCAGTTAGTTCAACAAAAATTAGAAACGCCTTAGTGGCAGGCGATATTAAAATAGCAACTAAATATTTAGGCTCTCCTTTTATGCTTTCAGGCGTAGTTGTAAAAGGAAAAGGTCTAGGAAATACCATAGGTTTTCCAACAGCTAATTTGCATGTTGAAGAAAGCTACAAACTCATTCCAAAACAAGGTGTTTATATAGTTAAAACAACTATTGACAATGAAATCGTTTATGGCATGATGAATATTGGCTTCAACCCAACCATAAATTCTAACAACGAACAATCCATAGAAATCCATTTTTTTAATTTCAATCAGTCTATCTACAACAAACTTTTAGTTGTAGAATTGTTGGATCGTTTTAGAGACGAGCAGAAATTTGATTCTGTTGAAGCTTTAAAAATACAACTTCAAAAAGATAAAGAGACATCTTTAAAATATATAGAAAAGTTCCATGCTAAATAAACTCCTCTTTAAACATGTAGATAATAGTTCTTTAATAATTTTTAGAATTATTTTTGGGTTGCTATGTTTTTTAGAGTCTGTTGGAGCCATTATTACTGGTTGGATTAAAAGAACGCTTATCGATCCAGAGTTCACTTTTTCTTTTATTGGTTTCGAATGGCTACAACCACTTCCTGGTAACGGAATGTATATTTATTACTCGCTAATGGGTGTTTTTGCTTTACTAATTATGGTAGGTTACAAGTACCGTTTTAGCGCCATTATGTTTACCATTATGTGGGCTGGCACGTATTTTATGCAAAAAGCATCGTACAACAACCATTACTATTTATTGATTCTGCTTAGTGCCATCATGGTCTTTCAACCAGCAAACGCGTATTTTTCCCTAGATGCAAAAAACAACCCAAACATCAAGAAATTATCTATGCCAAATTGGTGTCGTTTGGTGTTTATTTTACAAATGCTAATTGTTTATACTTACGGTTCCATTGCTAAAATGTATCCAGATTGGTTAGACACCACATTCATAGAGATATTAATGAAAAGAAAGGAACATTACTTTCTTGTTGGCGACTTGCTTCAACAAAAATGGGCACACTATTTTCTAGCTTATGGAGGCCTTTTGTTCGACGGCTTGATTATTCCTTTATTACTTTATAAACCAACCAGAAAATGGGCTTTTTTTGTAGGCATATTTTTTCATCTATTTAACTCTTTCGTTTTTCAGGTTGGAATATTTCCATACCTATCGTTAGCTTTTGCTCTTTTCTTTTTTGAGCCAAAGACCATTCATAATATATTTTTAAAAAGGAAGCCCTTTTATAGTAAAAATGAAGTACTTATTCCTTCATATAGAAATGGGTTGTTAACCGTTTTTTCAATCTATTTTATAATCCAAATAGCACTTCCACTAAGACATTATTTTATTCAAGACAATGTTCTTTGGACCGAAGAAGGCCACAGACTATCATGGCGAATGATGTTGCGCTCCAAACAAGGTCATGCCAATTACAAGGTAGTTAATAAAAAAACCTTAAAATCTACCAACATTAAATTACATGATTATTTAAGTAACAAACAAGTTCATTTGGCCTCTACGAAACCAGATGTTATTTGGCAATTTTCGCAACGCTTAAAGGAAATTTATGCTGAAAAAGGCGAGGATATTTCTGTTTATGTAGATTGTAAAATAGGCATTAACGGAAGTCCTTACAAGCAACTTGTTGATCCAACTGTCGATTTAACAACGGTACCTTGGAACATTTTTAAACATAGTGAATGGCTTTTACCTTCCCAATAAAAAACATCTAGTAATTAAACTCCCTTTCTAGGATTAAATTTCTTGGCAATTCATTAAATTTGTGGCTTAAATTTCACAAACCATGTTACAAGTACCATTTATTAAAGAGAATAAAGAAACCGTTATAAAACAATTGGCTGTTAGAAATATCGATGCAACCAAAATGATTGAAGACGTTATTTCTTTAGATGAAGACAGACGTCAAACGCAAACCCTTTTAGACAATGGCTTGGCAGAAGCCAATACCTTGTCCAAAGAAATTGGTGACTTGTACAAATCTGGGAAAGCAGCAGAAGCCAATGCTTTAAAAGAAAAAACAACAGAGCTTAAAGAAACTACTAAAAACTTAACCGAAAGGCTTAACGACATTGTAGAAGCTTTAAACAATTTGTTATATAAAATACCAAACGTACCTCATGCTTCTGTTCCAAAAGGTTCTACTGAAGAAGACAATGAAGAAATTTTCAGAGAAGGAGACATTCCTGTGCTACATAGTGAAGCGCTTCCTCATTGGGAATTGGCTAAAAAATACGATATTATAGATTTCGAACTTGGTAATAAAATTACTGGAGCTGGATTTCCTGTTTACAAAGGAAAAGGCGCTAGATTACAACGTGCTTTAATTGCCTATTTCCTTGATAAAAACACAGAGGCTGGTTATACGGAATATCAGTTGCCACTTTTAGTAAATGAAGCTTCTGGTTTTGGAACTGGACAACTTCCAGATAAAGAAGGGCAAATGTATCATGTTACAGAAGATAACCTGTATTTAATTCCAACTGCTGAAGTTCCTGGAACCAATATTTTTAGAGATGTTATTCTAAATGAATCTGAACTACCAATAGGAATAACCGGTTACACACCTTGTTTTAGACGTGAAGCTGGAAGTTATGGGGCTCATGTTAGAGGTTTAAACAGATTACACCAATTTGATAAAGTTGAAATATTACGTGTAGAACATCCTTCTCGTTCTTATCAAGCTTTAGATGAGATGGTAGCACATGTAAAAACGCTTTTAATAGACTTAAAACTGCCTTACAGAATTTTAAGACTTTGTGGTGCGGATATTGGGTTTACTTCTGCCCTAACCTACGATTTTGAAGTGTTTTCAACAGCACAAGATAGATGGTTAGAAATTTCATCTGTTTCTAATTTTGAAACCTTTCAAGCAAACAGATTGAAGCTTCGTTTTAAAAATGCTGAAGGTAAAAACGAACTAGCTCATACATTAAACGGAAGTTCACTTGCCTTACCAAGAGTTCTTGCTGGCATTTTAGAGAATTATCAAACTAAAGATGGGATTGTTATTCCTGATGTTTTAGTGCCATATACCGGCTTTAAAATAATTGATTAAATTTGTAAGAATATTCTTATTTTACCGACAAAACGCTAAAAAACAACGTTGTTCAACGATTTTTTAGCGTTTTTCTTTGTTAATTAAATTATTTTTCACAAGTTAGTAGTCCCAAACCTAAAACCTACTTATTATGAAAAATGTAGTACGTATTTTTCTGTTGATTGCCTTAGTTTTTTTGGCTAGTAAAGTTTTGTTTTCAGATTTTCATATAGCAAAATCTGAAAGCAACAAGATTACTATAGTCTCGACTAAGTAATTACAAAAGTTTGATTTGGTAATTGTTATTGCCCCAATCGAGTATTTGAATCATGTTAAGTAAACAAGATTAATAGCACATTTAGTTTGGTTGGTAAAATGTCTGAAGTTTCTTCAGGCATTTTTTTATACTCAAAATTTAAATATTTAAAACCTTATAAAAAGTAGAAGCGCCTCTCTTTTTGAATAAAATGAGACCCCAAACACTATCTATCACAAAATTTTAAGAATCGTACAATATCTAAAAATCACATTTGTTATATTTACACAAAGTAATATTATGAGGTTTCTATTTTTAATATGTTTCTGTTTTTGTTTCAATGTGTTTTCGCAAGAAGACCTTGTAGCATCAGAATATTTTAAAAATGGGGAATTCGAAAAAGCGGCATTATCTTATAAAAGATTACACGACAAATCCCCAAACAACAATAATTATCTACTTCAATTAGTAAAAACTTATCAGCAATTAGAAAATTATCAAGAGGCTGAAACCTTACTTTTAGACCAGATTACCAAAGTTAATTATCCACCATTAACAATAGAATTGGGTTATAACTATCAGCTACAAAACGACCTTATTAATGCCGAAAAAAATTATAATATAGCCTTAGAAACTATAGATCAAAATCCGAATTTTGTTTTTGTAATAGGAAAAGCCTTCGAAGACAGATCCTTATTAGAGCAAGCTATTGTAGCTTATGAAAAAGGTATAATCCTAAAACCGGATCAAAATTTCAATTTTCTATTGGCTCGTATTTATGGAGAACAAGGCAAAGTTGAAAAAATGTTTGAAAGTTATTTGAATTTTGTAGAAATTAACGACACCTATTTAAATACCATTAAACGTGCTTTTAGTGAATTTATAAGTGAAAATAATGATAACGAAAATAATATTATCTTAAAACGTCTTCTTCTTAAGAAGATTCAAATCGATCAAAATTTACTTTGGAACGAAATGTTAAGTTGGTTATTTGTGCAACAAAAAGATTTTAACAAAGCCTTCACTCAAGAAAAAGCCATTTTCTTCAGACAGCCAGAAACTTTGGATAGAATTGAGGAGTTAGGGAATATTGCTATTAACGATAAAGAATTTGAAATAGCTTTAGATATTTTTACTTATTTAGGAGAAACCGCCCAAGATTTGGACACCAAATTAGATGCTTATTATCACGTAATTAACATAAAAACACAAATTGCAACACCTGCAGAGTACAAGAATATTTTAAAAGAATACGACCTTGTTTTTGATACCTATGGCAAGCAAACACAAACCTTGCCTCTTCAAATTGCCTACGCCCATTTTTTAGCTTTTTATATACACGATTCCCCAAATGCGATTACTGTTTTAAAGAAAAGTTTAGAATTACCTCTCAATTCCTTTCAGGAAGCGGGTGTTAAAATGGAACTTGGAGATATTTTAGTTTTGCAGGAAAATTTTAATGAAGCTTTAATTTACTATACTCAAGTACAACGCAATTTAAAAAACAGCACTTTGGCCCAAGAAGCACGTTTTAAAGTGGCAAAAACAAGTTATTATAAAGGCGATTTCAAATGGGCAGAATCGCAACTTAAAATTTTAAAATCGTCTACATCACAATTAATTGCCAACGATGCGCTGGAACTTATGTTACTTATAACAGATAACAAATATGAAGATTCCACACAAACAGCCTTAAATCTTTATGCCAAAGCAGATTTAATGGCCTTTCAAAATAACACAAACGAAGCTATAGAACTTTTAGATGTTATCTTAAACGAACACAAAGGAAAAACGATAGAAGATCAAGCTTTATTTAAACAAGCACAATTATTCGATTTAAAAAAGGAATATCATAAAGCTGAAGCTAATTACCAATCCATCATTACTAATTTTAGCGATGATATTCTGGCAGACGATGCTTATTTTTACTTAGCCGAACTCTACCGAACTAAGCTAAATGAGCCAGAAAAAGCTCAGGATTTGTACGAGAAAATCATCTTTAACTACCAAGACAGCATCTATTTTGTTGACGCTAGAAATAATTTTAGGCTCCTTCGTGGTGATGCAATAAATTAGGTTTGAGGTAAGATAGATCTTAAAATGAAAGACGGAGTTTCACAAAAAAAATATTTCAATTTTAAAACAAACCCAAATTTCGCTAGAATCTCCTGCAAGGTTTTATAAACCTTGTAGGTATTTATATATTGAATAACACAAAGCAATTGCCAAACATCAGAAAATAAATTGTTTTCAAAGCTAAATACAATTTCTATATTAAATCATTCTTTAATGAAAATAGCAGAAACCAACAGACTAATTATCTCCAAATTCACATTAAGTGATGCGCCGTTTTTCTTGGAACTAGTAAATACGCCTAATTGGTTAAAGTATATTGGAGAACGCAATATAAAAACCATTGCTCAAGCTGAAGAAGCTCTAAAAAATGGCCACCTTAAAAGCTATGAAAACAATGGTTTTGGCTTTTACAAACTACTACTTAAGGAAGAAAAAAATAAAATAGTTGGTACTTGTGGCCTTATAAAAAGAGAGACCTTAGATGATGTTGATATTGGTTTTGCCATGTTACCAGAATACGAAGGCAAGGGTTTTGGCTTTGAATCATCCGACGCCATTTTAAAACTAGCAAAAGAGACCTTCAACCTAGATAAAATAGTAGCCATAACCTTACCAACTAATACCAATTCCATAAAGTTATTAGAAAAATTAGGCTTAACTTATGAAAAAAGGGTGAAACCTTTTGAAGATGACGAAGAACTGCTGTTATTTGCAAAAGATTTATAATATAAATTAAATTTCAAAGATCATATTCCAAGTTATAGTTAAAACCCTTTTGGAATTTAGTTTTTTGGGGTTTGGAATTTGCAGAAACAACTTTAGGCACTTATAACTTAAGAAATGATTATATACAACGTAACGGTAAACTTAGAAGAAAGCATCCATGAAGAATGGCTTTCATGGATTAAAGAACACATTCCATTAATGTTGGCGACAGGAAAATTTACTGAAGCAAAATTAACTCGTGTTTTGGTAGATGAAAAGATAGAAGGTTTCACCTATTCCATTCAATATAGAGCAAAATCTAGAGAAGATTTAGATGCTTATTACCAGGATCATGCAAATCATTTAAGGCAAGATGGTTTAAAACGTTTTGCTGACAAAGTGTTAGCTTTTAGAACCGAGTTGGAAATTATTGACGAATATTCCGTGACTATCAACTAATTATAAAAAAGAACTATTGTGTCTAAAGACCATCAAGTAAAAGCAAAAAAAAAATTAGGACAACATTTCTTAAACGACGAGTCCATAGCTGAACAAATAACAAACAGTTTGTCGTTTAAAGGCTACAAGCACGTGCTGGAAATAGGTCCAGGAATGGGAGTTTTAACAAAATACCTCCTTAAAAAGGAAACCACAACACATGTTATAGAAATAGACCCCGAATCTGTAGAATATTTAAAAAACAACTATTTAAATTTAGCAGATCGGGTTATTGAACAAGATTTTCTAAAATACGATTTAAACGAAGTTTTCAATAACGAACCCTTCGCCATTATAGGAAATTTTCCTTATAATATTTCCACACAAATTGTATTCAAAACCTTAGAAATGCGCGACCAGATTCCTGAATTTGCTGGCATGTTTCAAAAGGAAGTTGCACAACGTATTTGTTCAAAAGAAGGCAGTAAGGTTTATGGCATTCTTTCAGTTTTAACACAAGCTTTTTACGACGCCGAATATTTATTTACGGTTCCTCCAAGTGTTTTTAATCCACCACCTAAAGTAGAATCTGGAGTGTTGCGATTAAAACGAAAAGAAAATCAGACACTTGATTGTAACGAAGCCATGCTTTTTAAGGTCGTAAAAACAGGGTTTCAACAACGTAGAAAGACCCTACGTAATAGTTTAAAATCTTTCAATTTATCAGATAATTTAAAAGCAAATACTATCTTTGATAAACGTCCAGAACAACTAAATGTGCAAGAGTTTATAGCCCTTACGCAATTAATTGATAATGATATTAATGAATAAAATCTTTGTCATTTCGACTGAGTGAAACGAAGATAAACCTCATGGCTGAAGAAAAAGAAAACATACAATTCGAATTAACAGATGAACTTATAAAACAAGTAGAAAAACTTATCGAAGTTAAAAACGATAAGGAACTTCATATCTTGTTAAATGAGTTTCATTACGCGGATATAGCTGAAATATTAGATGAATTAAATCTAGAAGAAGCGGTCTATGTTATCAAGTTATTAGATTCGGAAACTACTTCAGACATCTTAATGGAACTCGATGAAGACACTCGAGAAAGGATATTAAGAAACTTGTCCGCCAAAGAAATTGCTGACGAAATTGAAGAGCTAGACACAGATGATGCCGCAGATATTATTGCGGAATTACCACAAGAACGTCAAGCTGAAGTTATTTCTCAAATTGAAGATGAAGAACACAAAGCAGAAATTACCGAACTTTTAGGTTATGATGAAGATTCTGCTGGTGGATTAATGGCGAAAGAGCTTGTAAAGGTTTATGAAACCTGGACAGTTGCTGGTTGCATGCGTAGAATTAGAGGACAAGCAAAAGATGTTACTAGAGTTCATTCCATTTATGTGGTTGACAAAAAAAATAGGCTGATTGGCCGTCTCTCTTTAAAAGATTTAATTGTTGCCAAAAGCGATCAAAAAATAGCAGAAATTTCTAACTCCAATGTAGATTCTGTAAATGTTCATGACCAAGCCGAAGAAGTGGTTAGAGTCATGCAAAAATACGATTTAGAAGCTATTCCTGTTGTTGATGATAACCAAATCCTTTTAGGAAGAATTACCATTGATGACATTGTAGATGTTATGAAAGAAGAGGCGGAAAAAGATTACCAACTTGCCGCAGGTATTACAAGAGACGTTGAAGCAGATGATAGTATCTGGGAGTTAACCATTGCACGACTCCCTTGGCTATTAATTGGTATGTTTGGAGGTTTAGGTGCCGCAAGTATTATAGAACACTTTAATGGAGAAATGGGAGACTTTATAGTCCTTCTTAGTTTTGTTCCATTAATTCAAGCAACTGCAGGAAACGTTGGTGTACAGTCATCAGCCATTGTGGTTCAAGGGTTAGCAAACGACACGATAGATGGCAATATTTTAAAACGACTTTTAAAAGAATTTATATTAGGCTTAGTCAATGGTGTTGCAATTGCTTTGATAGGTTTAGCCATAACGCATTTTGTTTTTGGAACGCCTTATATTGTTTCCATAACCATAGCTCTTGCCTTGGTAGCAGTAATTGTAATGGCCGCATTAATTGGTACATTCATTCCCATATTTTTAGATAAAAGAGGAATAGATCCAGCAGTTGCCACGGGACCTTTTATAACCACGAGCAATGATGTTTTTGGAATCTTAATCTACTTTTTAATAGCAAAATTCATTTTAGGTTTTTAATTATGAAAGTCCTCCATCTCGATACCAATCATTCACTTTTAATTAAGCAGTTAAATGCTTTAGGATATCAGAATGACGAAGATTATAATTCGTCTAAAGCTGAAATTGAAGCTAAAATCGCAGCATATGATGGTCTTATTATTAGAAGTCGTTTTGCTATAGACAAACAATTTTTAGACGCTGCAAAAAACCTGAAATTTATAGGAAGAGTCGGTGCAGGATTAGAAAATATTGATTGTGAAGAAGCCGAAAACCAAGACATTTATTTAATTTCTGCTCCAGAAGGCAATAGAAATGCCGTTGGCGAACATAGCTTGGCCATGCTTCTTTCCTTATTTAATAAACTAAAGAAGGCGAACCAAGAAGTTAGTGAAGGCAAATGGTTACGTGAAGATAATCGAGGTATCGAATTAGACGGGAAAACCGTTGGAATTATTGGTTACGGAAACATGGGGAAAGCCTTTGCTAAAAAATTGAGTGGTTTTGAGGTTGATGTCCTCTGCTACGATTTAAAACCCAATGTAGGCGACAAAAATGCAGAACAAGTTGCATTAGACGTATTATATCAAGAAGCAGATGTTATTAGTTTACATACTCCAGAAACCCTCTTAACACGTAATATGATAAACATGGAGTTTATTAATAATTTCGTTAAACCCTTTTGGTTTATAAATACTGCTCGTGGTAAAAGTGTGGTTACAAAAGATTTGGTTTCGGCTTTAAAATCTGGGAAAATATTAGGCGCAGGATTAGATGTCTTAGAATATGAAAAAGCGTCTTTTGAAGATATGTTTACTTCAACCATGCCAGAACCTTTTCAATATTTAATAAAAGCCAACAATGTTATTCTAACGCCTCATGTTGCTGGTTGGACAGTTGAAAGCAAAGAAAAATTAGCACAAACCATTGTCGATAAGATTAAAGAAAAATTTTGTTAACTTTATAACATAAAGAATAACAAAACATGCAATACCAAGCGAATTCTCCAGAAGACTATATTAATCAAGTTCCTGAAGAACGAAAAGTAGCTCTAAATAAACTCAGAAAAATAATTAATGACAACCTTCCAAAAGGTTTTGAGGAAGGCATTCAATACGGTATGATTGGTTATTATGTGCCACATTCTGTATATCTAGAAGGGTATCATTGCGATCCAAAAACGCCATTGCCTTTTATGGGTTTCGCTTCACAGAAAAACTCTGTTAATCTTTATCATAGTGGTATTTATGCAAATCCTGAAATTCACGATTGGTTTGTTGCCGAGTTTCCAAAACATAGTAAACGGAAACTGGACATGGGAAAAAGCTGTGTGAGATTCAAAATATTGGAAGACATTCCCTTTGAGCTTATTGGAGAGCTCTGTAGAAAAATGACGGTGGTTGAATGGATTCAGATTTATGAGAAAAATATAAAGAACAAATAATAAAGTAATTATTTCAGGAATTAACATCAAGTTGTATTCTATAATTATTCGTTTATTGGTGGTAAAAAAACATGATTTAATTGAATAAGATTCCCTTCTTCAAGGGAATGAAAAAATATTTTATATGAAAAAACGCGTTACAGGAATTGGAGGTTTATTCTTTAAAACCGAAGATCCAATAGCCTCAAAAGATTGGTATAAAAAACATCTAGGATTCAACACAGACGATTATGGTTGTACCTTTTGGTGGAAAGACAAAGATGGGAAAGATTGCTCCACCCAATGGAGTCCTTTTGCTGAAGACACCAAACATTTTGAGCCTTCAAAAAGAGATTTTATGTTTAATTATCGTGTGGAAAATTTAAAGGAGTTATTAGCTGTTTTAAAAGATGAAGGCGTTACCATTGTAGGTGACATGGAAGAATACGACTATGGCAAATTTGGCTGGATTTTAGACAACGACGGAAATAAAATAGAACTTTGGGAACCTGTTGACAAGGCCTTTTTATAATATTCAAATCTAAATATTAAAAAGCCTAGAATTCATTCCGAAATAAAAATGTTAAGAATCGTTTTGCTCTGAAAGCTTCTGCTCTAATTCGGCTTGAAACTCTTCCATTACTGGTCTTACCGTACTTTCTGGCAAGTCGGCTATTTTGATGTACATCAATCCATCTACAGCGTTATTAAATAACGGATCGACATTAAAAGCAACCAATCTAGCATTTTGCTTAATGTATTTTTTAAGCAACACTGGCAAGCGTAAAGCTCCTGGCTCTACCTCATCGATAATTTTATCGAACTTGTTTAAATCGGCTTCAGTTTCATCAAAAACAAAATCTTTATCAGCATCTTTCAGCTTCACCTTAAATTCTTTTTTAGGATGCACATATTGCGCGATATAAGGGTCGTAATAATGAGATTTCATAAACTCAATCATAAGCGACTTAGAAAAATTAGTAAACTGGTTACTAATACTAACACCTCCAATTAAAAATTTATGATCTGGATAACGCAAAGTAGTATGAACGATACCTTTCCAAAGCAGAAATAAAGGCATGGGTTTTTGCTGGTATTCTTTAATAATGAAAGCACGCCCCAATTCTATGGATTCGCTCATCATTTTGTACAATTCTGGTTCAAACCTAAAAAGATCTTGAAGGTAGAAACCATCAATACCATATTTCGAAAATATTTCGGAACCTAAACCCATTCTATATGCCCCAGCCACAACGCCTTGTTCACTATCCCAAAGAAACATGTGGTGGTAATAAGTGTCAAAGGTGTCCAAATCTATAGCTTCATTTGTACCTTCTCCAATTTCTCTAAAAGTAATTTCACGCAATCTTCCTATTTCTCTTAAGATGTTTGGAATCTCTTTTGAAGTTGCTAAAAACACTTCATAATTTTTACTTTGTAACAGTCGAAAATCCCCAGTTCTTAAAGCTTCAACTTCTTTATTCATAATCTCCTTAGAGATTGGAGTTACAATACGTTTAGGTGGTTTTGGAACTTTTAATGATGTTGAAAAAGTACTTAATAAATTCCCTTTTTCATCGAAAGAATTAGAAAGCATGTATGTTTTCTTTCTTATAAATTCCGAAAATTCTTCAAGACTATGATGTTCTTTCTGGTCGGCAACAGAGATTGGCTTTCCTATCCTTACCTTAATAATTCGTCGTTTTTGAGTTAACAACTCCGAAGGTAATTTAGCGGTTCTAAACTTATCACTTATCCGGGAGAGCTTATAAAACAAAGAACTATTTTTCGCATGAAAATAAATAGGAACAACAGGAACTTCTGCGTTTCTAATAAGTTTCATAGCAGGAACCTCCCATGGCTTATCTACCAAAAGTTTCCCGTCCTTATATGTTGAAACCTCTCCCGCTGGGAACACACCAAGAGGATGACCATCTTTTAAATGTTTTATGGCATTTTTAAAACCTACAACACTAGATTTCACTTCCTTTCTATCTTCAAAAGGATTAACCGGCAAGAAGTAAGGTTTTAATGGCTCTATTCTACTAAGAAGAAAATTAGCCAAAATTTTAAAATCTTCTCTTTGTTCCAGCATTAATTTTAAAAGTAAAACTCCATCAATACCTCCAAGCGGATGATTAGAGACCGTAATATAAGGGCCACTTTTTGGTAATCGCTTTAAATCTTCTTCAGGAATTTCAAATTTAATTTCAAATTCACTTAAAATGCTATTTATAAAATCCTCATTTTTAAGATGCTTATTTCGGTTATAAATAGTGTTAAGTGTGGACAATTTTAATACTTTCATAAGAATCCATCCAATAAAAGTTCCTACAAATCCATAGGAATCTATTTGTATGGCTTTAGCCACTTCTTTGGCAGAAACTAATTCTGTATCTTTTTGCTTGGTCATGAATACAAATGTAATGAAAATGTTTATTTAGTAACTATTTGCATGGTTTCCTGCGTTAATTGCTTAAGCAACACAGTTTTACCCATTTCTAGCTGTTTTATTGCAGCTTCATTATAATGTCTAATGGTGTATAACGACACATTATCGATACAAGTTACTTTGAATTTTGCTTTTAAATGCTGTAATAATTTATCTAAATTTTGATACATATTATCCACACAAACCGAAAAACTAATGGCCGAATTTTGAATTACATGCACTTTCATTTTATATAAGTGTAGTAATTTAAAAATCTCACTAATATTATCTTCTACGATATATGAAAAATCTAAAGAAGACAACGAAATAAGCACTTGGTTTTTCTTAACTATAAAACAAGGAATATGTGGGTCTAGCCCAAATTCTTTACAAACCATAGTCCCTGTGTTTTCTGGTTCTAAAAAAGATTTTACATACAAAGGAATCTCTTTACGTTGTAAAGGTTGTAATGTTTTTGGATGAATAACAGAAGCCCCATAAAAAGCCAACTCAATAGCTTCTCGATAAGATATTTTATGAAGTAATTGGGCATTTTCAAAATAACGTGGATCTGCGTTTAAAACACCAGGCACATCTTTCCAAATAGTAACACTTTCTGCATTTAAAGAATATGCAAAAATAGCGGCTGTATAGTCACTTCCTTCACGACCTAAAGTGGTTGTAAAATTATTGGAATCGCTTCCCAAAAAACCTTGGGTAATATTTAATTGATTTCTATTAAAACCTTTAGAGATACGTTCTTGAGTTTCTTCCCAATTAACATGAGCGCTCCTATAATACGTATCCGTTTTTATAAACTCCCTAACATCCAACCACTGATTTTTCAAGCCAACCTCGTTAAGATATTCGCTAATAATAGTTGTAGAAATCAACTCGCCATAACCTATAACTTGATCGTATACAAAATTATAATCTGGCGATTTATTTATTTCCAAAAACGCTTTTAGTTCGTTAATTAAATGGGCTATCTTTTTAAAGACTTCATGATGTTCATTGTCAAACAAATCCATTAAAATAGCATTATGAAACTTTATAACTTCTTGAATAGAACTTTGTAGTTCGCCTTTGGTATTAAAATAATTATTGATAACCTCCTCCAGAGCATTGGTTGTTTTTCCCATGGCAGAAACCACTATCAATGTATTCTTATAACCAGTTCTATTTAAAACTCTTATTAAGTTTTTTACTCCTTTTGCATCTTTTACAGATGCACCTCCAAATTTAAATACTTGCATATTTATTTCCCATGCAAATGGGAATCTTTTTAATTAATATTTGATAAATATCCTTTAATTCCTTGCTCGTTTAAATGAACCACATCCCAATCTCTCATAACATTGGCTCCTTTTTTCTCGTAAAATGCAATAGCATCTTCATTCCAATCCAGAACATCCCAACATATTCGTTTCACACCTAATTGATTGCCGTACTTCACAACTTCATCCAAAAGCAAAGTGCCTATTTGATTCCCTCTCATCTTCTGGCTTACTACTAAATCTTCTAAATGCAAGACGCTACCTTTCCAAGTTGAATACCGTTTATAAACCAACGCAATCCCTTCTATCTTATTTTCTGCTTCAGCAACAAAACATTGAAATTCGGGATGCTCTTTAAAACCATCACGCTCTAAATCTGCAACGGAAATTTCCACAGCATCGGGTTCTTTCTCGAATATAGCCAGTTCTTTAATTAAATTAAGAACGTTTGCCATGTCTGCCTTTTCTGCCTTCCTTATTGAAATTTTCATATAAAAAATTTGTGATAAAGATAAGTGAAAGATGTTTAACGGCTATGATTAAAATCTTCCGAAAACGTTGTAGTTTATTAAAAAACACGATATTTGCAATTCAATCAACACATTGAAACTTCATGCTAAGAAAAAATAAAACTTTAGGGGAATTTATAATTGAGAATCAAACTTCTTTTAAATACACTTCTGGAGAATTATCCCGACTAATTAACTCTATTCGCTTAGCGGCAAAAGTAGTAAACCACGAGGTAAATAAAGCTGGTCTGGTAGATATTATTGGAGCTGCCGGAGACACCAACATACAAGGTGAAGACCAGCAAAAATTGGACGTTTATGCAAACGAAAAATTTATCCAGACTCTTAAAAACAGAAATATTGTTTGTGGTATTGCTAGTGAAGAGGAAGATAGTTTTATTAGCATCAATAGTCAAGATAAAAACAATCAGAACAAATATGTCGTTTTAATTGATCCGTTGGATGGCTCTTCTAACATTGATGTCAATGTATCTGTTGGATCTATTTTCTCAATATATAGACGTGTCTCTCCTGTAGGAACACCAGTAACTCTAGAAGACTTCCTTCAAAAAGGAAATCAACAAGTTGCCGCTGGATATATTGTTTATGGCACTTCTACCATGTTAGTTTACACTACTGGAGATGGTGTCAACGGGTTTACATTAAATCCGGCAATTGGTACATTTTATTTATCGCATCCAAATATGGAATTTCCTCAAGATGGACATATTTATTCTGTAAACGAAGGAAATTACATTCATTTCCCTAAAGGCATCAAGGATTATATTAAATATTGCCAAATGGAAGAAGAAGATAGACCTTATACGAGTAGATATATTGGGTCTTTAGTTTCAGATTTTCATAGAAACATGATAAAAGGTGGTATTTACTTGTATCCTAAAAGTTCTAAAACTTCAGATGGTAAATTACGTTTATTATATGAATGTAACCCAATGGCATTTTTAGCAGAGCAAGCAAAAGGTAAAGCTAGCGATGGTTTTACTAGAATTATGGATATCGAGCCTACAGAGCTACACCAAAGAGTTCCTTTTATTTGTGGAAGTAAAAATATGGTTGAAAAAGCTGAAGAATTTATGAGAAACGCTCAATAATCAATCTCTTATAGAACATAAAAAAGGCGAGTTGTTTTTTAAACAACTCGCCTTTTTCTTATTTAAGATAGTCAACTCTATCTATTCATCTTTTTTATTTCTTCTGTAAAGGTGTCTAAATCCACACCATTACTAACTAAAGTTAATGCTTTGTCCACAACATACTTCACATTGTCTGGGGTAAAACCTAGACCAACAGCAATCTTTTTAAGGACATCAACTTCATTATCTCCTTTAATATGATCTACATAAACCATTCTAGACAAATCGTATAAACGTTCTAAACGTCTATCATAAGATGTAGGAGGATTGATTGGGTGAGACTGATAGTCTTTTAAGATGATTTTGTATTCATCTTCATTAATATCTAAATTTCGAGCCAAACGATCTAAAAACGCTTTCTCATCATCTGTAATAATTCCATCATCCATAGCTACTCTAACAATAGATGCAAAATGGTCTGAGTTGCGTTGTTTAAATCCGCTATCGAATAAATCTGAAAATGACATATAATCTTATTTTTTTAGTGCTGCAAATATAATCAAAGATACTACCTTTTAAAATATAAAATTGGTTTTTTTAATTGATGAAATCGGGGTCTATTTCAAGAAATAAATTAAACTATTATTAAATACTATGCTTTATATTTGCATTTCTTAGAATCCGAGATTCATAAAAATAAATTGTCTTGAGTAAAACTTTTCTCTCGCAAACATATGCACAGGCTTTGCAAACGCAAAATCTGAAAACTGCTATTGCCAAAACCCAAAGTAAAACGCATTTAAAAGGACTAGTAGGCTCTTCTTTTTCATTTGTTTTAACCGAAACCTTTAAACATGCAGACAAACCTTTTCTTCTAGTTTTTGATGATAAAGAAGAAGCTGCCTTTTACCTGAATGATTTAGAGGTCATGTTAAATGATAAAGATGTCCTTTTTTATCCTGGAAGCTACCGTAGACCTTATCAAATTGAAGAAACAGATAATGCAAACGTGCTTCTTAGGGCTGAAGTTTTAAACCGAATAAATTCTCGTAAAAAACCAGCTATCATAGTTACTTATCCGGATGCCTTATTCGAAAAAGTAGTCACCAGAAAAGAACTTGAGCGAAACACTTTAAAAGTTTCTGTAAGCGACAATTTATCTATCGATTTTGTAAACGAAGTTTTGTTTGAATATAAATTTAAACGTGTAGATTTTGTTACAGAACCTGGCGAATTTTCAGTTCGTGGAGGGATTGTAGATGTTTTTTCATTTAGTCATGATGAACCTTACCGAATAGAATTTTTTGGAGATGAAGTGGATAGTATTAGAACCTTCGATGTAGAAACACAACTTTCTACAGAGCAAATCAAAAAAATAAACATCATTCCTAATGTTGCCAACAAGTTTTTTGAAGAAAGCAGACAAAGTTTTCTAGATTATATGGCTTCCAAAACAGTGGTTTTTACTAAAAATAGCGATTTATTGTTTTCAAGAATCGACGATTTTTTCCAAAAAGCCGTTGAAACTTTCAAAAATTTATCATCAGAATTAAAACATGCCGAACCAGAAGAGTTATTTTGTAATAGCACTTTACTAAAAAAACAACTATTAGATTATACCATTGTTGAATTTGGTACACAAGCATTTTTCAAAAACGATGAGAATGTAATCCAATTTAATACGTCTCCACAACCTTCTTTTAATAAACAATTCAATTTATTAATTGAAAACTTAAATACCAATCACGACAAAGGTTATTCAAATTATATTGCTTGCGCAAGTGAACAACAGGCCAAAAGATTTCATGATATTTTTGAGGATGTAGATCAAACGGTTCATTATAAAACCATTGTTTTGTCTCTTTACCAGGGATTCATAGACAAGGAAAATAAAATAGCCTGCTATACAGACCATCAAATTTTTGAGCGTTACCATAAATTTCATCTTAAAAATGGCTATGCAAAAAAGCAAGCTATAACTTTAAAGGAGTTAACAAACCTTGAAATTGGTGATTATGTAACACACATCGATCATGGTGTTGGGCGTTTTGGAGGATTACAAAAGATAGATGTTGAAGGTAAAAAGCAAGAAGCCATAAAATTGATTTATGGCGAACGCGATATTTTATATTTAAGCATTCATTCGCTTCATAAAATCACCAAGTTTAATGGGAAAGATGGCAAAGCACCTAAAATTTACAAACTAGGGTCTGCTGCTTGGAAAAACCTGAAACAAAAAACCAAATCTAGAGTTAAAGAAATAGCTTTTAACCTGATTAAGGTTTATGCCAAACGCAAACTAGAAAAAGGATATCAATACAACCCAGATAGTTCCATGCAATTGGAATTGGAATCTTCTTTTATATATGAAGATACGCCAGACCAAACTACAGCTACCACAGATATTAAAACAGACATGGAAAGCGAAAGACCCATGGACAGATTGATTTGTGGCGATGTTGGCTTTGGTAAAACAGAAGTAGCTATTCGCGCCGCTTTTAAAGCTGTAGATAATGGAAAACAAGTGGCTGTTTTAGTGCCAACAACTATTTTGGCTTATCAACATTCTAGAACTTTTAAAGAGCGTTTAAAAGATTTCCCAGTTACTGTGGATTATCTTAATCGTTTTAGAACGGCTAAAGAAAAAAGAGAAACCTTAGAGCAGTTGGAAAATGGTAAAGTAGATATCATTATTGGAACCCATCAACTAGTAAATAAAAACGTAAAGTTTAAAGACTTAGGTTTATTAATTGTTGACGAAGAACAAAAGTTTGGTGTTGCCGTAAAAGAAAAACTAAAAACGTTAAAAGACAATGTCGATGTGCTAACGCTAACGGCTACCCCAATTCCAAGAACCCTTCAATTTAGTTTAATGGCCGCAAGAGACATGTCGGTAATTACAACGCCTCCCCCAAATAGATACCCTATTGAAAGTCATGTGATTCGTTTTAGCGAAGAAACCATAAGAGATGCGGTAACCTACGAAATCCAACGTGGAGGCCAGATTTTCTTCATCCATAACCGTATTGAAAACATTAAGGAAGTTGCTGGCATGATTCAACGTTTGGTACCAGATGCCAAAATTGGTATTGGTCATGGACAAATGGAAGGTAAAAAACTTGAAAGCTTAATGCTAGCTTTTATTAATGGCGAATTTGATGTTTTAGTGAGTACAACCATTGTCGAAAGTGGTTTAGATGTGCCAAATGCGAATACCATTTTTATAAATAACGCTAACAATTTCGGACTTAGCGATTTACACCAAATGCGTGGACGTGTTGGGCGAAGCAATAAAAAAGCTTTTTGCTATTTTATTACGCCGGAATACTCTGCCATGACAGATGATGCCAGAAAACGAATTACAGCCTTAGAGCAATTTTCTGAACTTGGAAGCGGGATTAATATTGCTATGAAAGATTTGGAAATTCGTGGGGCTGGAGATTTATTAGGTGGTGAACAAAGTGGTTTTATAAACGATATTGGTTTTGATACGTATCAGAAAATATTAAATGAAGCCATTGAGGAACTAAAAGAAAATGAATTTAAAGATTTATATGAAGACGATGGCAAAGAAAAAGAATATGTAAAAGATATTACCATCGATTCTGATTTCGAATTGCTTTTTCCAGACGATTATGTCAATAATATTTCTGAACGTCTAAATCTTTACACACAACTTAACGGCATGAAAACCGAAGAAGACTTACAAAAGTTCGAATCGGAAATCGTGGATCGTTTTGGCGAGCTTCCAACCCAAGTGGTCGATCTACTAAATAGTGTTCGAATAAAATGGATTGCTACTAAAATGGGATTTGAAAAAGTGATTATGAAGCAAGGCAAGCTTATAGGCTATTTTATAACCGATCAAAAAAGTGGTTTTTATCAAAGTACCGGATTTACAAAGGTGTTACAGTTTGTACAACAGCATCCAGGCGCATGTAAAATGAAAGAAAAACAAACCAGAAATGGTCTCCGATTGTTACTGACTTTCGAGAATATTAAAACCGTAAAACAGGCATTGGCTGTTTTAAAACCTATTATGAATTAAAAATGATAGAAAGCATCTTCGTAATGTGTAAGATCTTCTTTAAATTTATTTTTAATAATAGCAATAATATCGAAACGGGTTTCTAGGGAAATATCATTGTCTATAAGATACGCATCCATAGCTTTTACAAGAAGTTTGATCTTTCCTTGGCTTACAAAACTTTGTGGATCGCCAAAAAAATCAGAATTTCTAGTTTTCACCTCGACACAAACAATACAGTCCCCAGCTTTTGTTTTGGCTATAATATCAACTTCGGCGCGATCATAATAATAATTACGCTCCAAAATTTTATACCCTTTTTTTAAAAGATATTCGGCAGCAAATTGCTCTCCCCATTCTCCAAGTTCGTTATGCTGTGCCATAATTCCTGCGAACGCAGGAATCTTAGCCTGCAAATTAATAAGTTTTAAAAAACCTTGTAAGTAATAAGTTAAAGATAACTATCTCTCACCTTTAAGCAAAAGATAAATGATATTTCAAATTGAAAATGAAATCATCCAATAAGCAGTACTTTTGTAAATTAATTAAAGCGTGTAAAACATGGCTACTATAAAATGTCCTAGTTGTGGTATTTATAATACAGATAATGATTATTGCGAGCACTGTGGAGAGGTATTAAATTATAAAATAAGACGCGAATTAGCCATAAAAAAGGAAAAAGAGGAACGATTAAAACAAGATGCATCCAAAAAAAAGGAACCCTCTTTTTTTGAAAAATATGGTAATCATCGGTTTTTGTTAATTCGTATTATCGCTAAAATCTTCCGTTCTATTTGGCTTGCATTTATGGCTATTGGAATGTTTATTGCTTGGTTAATTTCAGCTGTCGCCGCATGAAAATCCTTAAAAATCACATTTTTTTAAGCTTATGTCTTGTCGCATTGCTTATATATTTAGCAAGTAGATTCTCACTACCACTTCCAACTTGGATATACTTTTATGCAAACGATCTACTCTGCATGCCAATTGTATTAAGCCTTAGTCTTGCCACACTTCGTCTTATAAAAAAAACAGATACCATTTATGTACCATTAAGTATCATTTTTGTTCTAACAGTATACTATGCTATATATTTCGAATGGTTGATGCCAAAAATCAACATGAGATATACAGGAGATCTTATAGATGTGATACTCTATTTTTTAGGAGCTTTCCTATTTTATTTCTTCCACAAAAGATTATTTTGAGATCTTTCTGTTTTAAAAACCTGAAAGATCTAGACTATATTTCTTTTTAAGAACAGAAATTAAATTTCTATTCCTTTTAATGCCTTCCTTTTATTATTTTATCGAAATTTGCATGATATTTTAATGTTGGAGAATGTTTGGTTCTATCAATTTACTACTTTGATTTAAAACACCTTTATTTCCTTTAAGCCTTAAATAGAAATATCACTCATAATGTACAAAATCAAGAAACTATATGTCAGCTTTTTGCAATTCAAAAAAGCTTTTATCAATTACCCATATAGAAAATTTAATTTTGCCGAAATCCTTTTAATCTGGATAAGCGAGCGCCTAACGCGTTCACAATTCCTTATTTTATCGGGCATCTTGGTAGGCTTAACAGCTGGTCTGGGAGGAGTTGTTCTTAAGGTTATTGTACACCATATTCAAGTATTTATTAATACGGAAGTCCCTTTTGAGGAACGAATGTATATATATGCTATTTTTCCTGTAGTGGGAATTACTCTTACCGCTCTAGTAGTCAAGTATTTTTTCAAAGGGGATGAGGATAAAGAGTTATCATTTGTTTTAAAGGACATTTCTCAAAATCAAAGTAAAATTAAACCTTCTAAAATGTATTCGCAAATTATACAAAGTGGAATCACAGTAGGTTTTGGTGGATCTGTAGGTTTAGAATCTCCAATTGCCATTACAGGATCTGCTATAGGTTCTAATTATGCACAACGCTACCGTTTAGGATTTAAGGAAAGAACATTATTGCTAGCTTCTGGTGCTGCCGCAGGTATTGCAGCCGCCTTCAATGCTCCAATTGCAGGTATTATGTTTGCTTTTGAAATATTACTTACAGGGCTGGTTTTTACAGATTTTATTCCGCTTGTTATTGCAGCAATCTGCGGAAGTTTGCTTTCAACAGTTATTTTAGATGAAGATATTCTTTTCAATTTTGAAGCACGTGAAGTGTTTAATCATCTTAATATTTTTTACTATATCATTTTAGGTTTACTAACCGGCCTTTATGCGCGTTATTTTTTAATTGTAGGCCAGAAAGTCCATGAGTTTTTTGACCGTTTTGGCAAACGAGTCATATTAAAAGCCATCGTTGGTGGTAGCTTATTATCTTTGCTATGCGTTGCTTTTCCTCCACTCTTTGGCGAAGGCTATCTCAATATTAAAATTTTGCATCAAGGCAATGCTGTGAATTTAATTCATGAAAGTTTTTTTAAATATTTTGGCGACTCGCAACTTATTATCTTAATTTTCTTGGCATTAGCCACACTTTTAAAAGCTTTTGCAACAAGTATAACCCTTGGTTCCGGTGGGAATGGTGGTAATTTTGCACCCTCACTGGTTGCTGGTGGCTTTTTGGGGTATGCTTTTGGTTTTGCTCTGGAAATGATTGGATTCCAAGACGTACCTGTAACTAATTTAATGCTAGTTGGAATGGCTGGTGTTATGTCTGGAGCTTTATACGCGCCACTAACAGCCATCTTTTTGATTGCTGAAACCAGTAGTGGTTATGATTTATTTATTCCATTAATGACTGTTTCTGTTATTGCTTATGTTGTAAATAGGTTCTTTTCGCCCATAAACCCAGCATATAATAAATTGGCAGCCGAAGGTAAAATTTTCACCACGCGTCAAGATCAAAACATTCTTTCTCAAATCTCATTGAAAGATTGTATAAATCCTGCTTCTTTGGTGTTGCATACTAACGAAAGTATGGATGAAGTAATGCAAAAATTCAGAAATAGCGACCAGAACAGTATGGCTGTTATTAATGACAATAATCAATTCTTAGGTATTTTAAATAGAGAGCACCTTCGTCCGTATCTTTTAGGAAAAAAGCCAGCTGATGAAATAACCGTGAGTCATTTAGCCATTAAACCTTCGTTTATTATCAATCAAACTGATTCTGTTATGGAAGTCACCAAAATGTTTGATGAAGCAGATGTTTGGCAATTACCTTTGTTAGACGAAAATAAAAAGTTTTGCGGTTTCATTAGTCGTTCTAAGATTTTAACCAATTATCGTACTTTGCTAAAAGATTATTCAGAGTAATTTAGTCTTTAAAAATAACCGTTGTTTTATCTTTTGCAACAGTCATCTCAACTTTCCTTCCCAAAATCATTGCGCGATTATCTTTTTCATGTCCTGCTGGCATATTAAAGGCAATTGGGAAATTATAATCTGATAGCGCATCTAAAATAAGTTGCTCTATTGATGTTCCCCAAAGGGTCGTGTTTTTCTTCATTTTACTCATATCACCAACTAAAACACCTGCACAATTATCAAAATATCCAGCTCGTTTTAAACTTTGCAACATTCTATCAATATGGTATTTATACTCCCCTATTTCTTCAATAAATAATATTTTGCCACTGGTATCAATACTAGTTTTAGAACCCAACATGGTGTGTAGCATGGTTAAGTTTCCTCCAACCAAGGGAGCGGTTACTGTTCCAACTCGGTTGTAATTGGATCCCATTAGTGTATACTTTAAGTTTACTCCAAAAATCGCTTCCTTAAATGTTGAAACAGACTCCGAAATATCGTCTAAATTATCTGTTAAACTGGTACTCATTATCGCATGGATGCTCTCAAAACCTTCATTATGAAATTGATTATGCAAGGCAGTAATATCACTATAGCCTATCAGCCATTTCGGATTTTTACTGAACTTTGTAAAATCCAATTTATCTAAAATTCGAACCGTTCCATAACCTCCTCTGGCGCACCAAATAGCACTAATTGTAGGGTCGTCCATCGCTTTTTGAAAATCTTCACAGCGTTCTTCATCTGTTCCAGCAAAATGATTATCCTGACTAAAAACATGTTTTCCAACAACCACATGTAAACCCCAACTTTTAAGCAAGTTTTCAGCTTGTTGAATTTCGCCCGCTTTATTTTTTAGAATTCCTGAGGGTGCCACAATGGCAACCGTATCGCCAGCTTTTAAATATGGAGGTTGTTTCAAAACTTGTGTTTTATATGTTAATGTTTCCTGAGCTGAAAGCGAGGTTTTTCCGAAGAAAAAAACCAGGCAGAGTAAGGATAAAAAAAAGATGTTTTTTGTCATATGGTAAATGTACATTTTTTTTCTAAATCCCTTTCAAATTGTGTACTTTTGTGGATTCTAAAAAAGTTCTAAAAATGTCAAAAAGATATACCATAACAGCCGCATTGCCTTATACAAATGGACCTATTCATATTGGCCATTTGGCAGGTGTTTATGTACCAGCAGATATTTACGCTCGCTACTTACGTTTAACAGGAAATGATGTTGCTTTTATTTGTGGAAGCGACGAACATGGTGTTCCAATTACTATAAAAGCGAAAAAAGAAGGCGTTTCTCCTCAAGATATCGTTGATAAATATCATGCAATTATTAAAAAATCGTTTGAAGATTTTGGAATTTCTTTAGATAATTATTCTAGAACTACTGCTAAAATTCATCACGATACTGCCTCAGAATTTTTCACCACTTTATACGAAAAAGGCGAATTTATTGAAGAAGTTACAGAGCAATTATACGACGAAGAAGCGAATCAGTTTTTAGCAGATCGTTTTGTTATTGGAACCTGTCCAAAATGTGGCAACGAAGAAAGTTATGGCGATCAATGTGAAGCTTGTGGTACAAGTCATAATGCTACAGATTTAATTAATCCTAAATCAGCTATTACAGGCAACGTGCCAACTTTAAAGCAAACCAAACACTGGTTTTTACCTTTAGATAAACACGAAGCCTTTTTAAAAGAATGGATTTTAGAAGGACATAAAAAAGACTGGAAATCGAATGTATACGGACAATGTAAGTCATGGATTGACGACGGTTTACGTCCAAGAGCAGTAACCAGAGATTTAGATTGGGGAATTCCTGTTCCTCTTCCAGATGCTGAAGGCAAAGTACTTTACGTTTGGTTCGATGCACCAATTGGCTACATTTCTGCAACCAAAGAATGGGCAGCACGCGAAGGAAAAGATTGGGAACCTTATTGGAAAGATAAGGATACCAAATTGGTTCATTTTATTGGAAAAGATAATATTGTATTTCACTGTATTATTTTTCCAGCCATGCTAAAAGCGGAAGGATCTTACATTCTTCCAGATAATGTACCTGCAAACGAGTTTTTAAATTTAGAAGGAAACAAACTTTCAACTTCTAAGAATTGGGCTGTTTGGTTACCAGAATATTTAGAAGATTTTCCAAATCAGCAAGACGTGTTGCGTTATGCATTAACTGCAAACGCTCCAGAAACAAAAGATAACGACTTTACATGGAAAGATTTTCAAGCTAGAAATAACAACGAATTGGTTGCTATTTTTGGGAACTTCATCAATCGTGTGGTTGTATTAACAGATAAATATTATAACGGAATTGTCCCAGAAGCATCTAATTTTTCTAAGATAGATGAAGAAACTTTAGCTACGGTAAAAGCCTATCCAGACGTTATATCTAGTTCTATTGAACGCTACAGATTTCGTGAAGCAAGTCAGGAATTAATGAATTTAGCCCGCCTTGGAAACAAATATTTAGCAGATGAAGAGCCTTGGAAAATGATTAAGCAAGACGAAGTCAGAACACAAACAATTATGTTTGTAGCGCTTCAAATTGCTTCTGCTTTAGCGACTTTAAGTGAACCGTTTTTACCATTTACTTCAGATAAATTAAAAAGAATTTTAAACTTTGAAAAAAACACATGGAATGAAGTCTCTTCAAAAGACATCTTAATTCCTGCAGGACACCAAATAGGAAAAGCAGAGTTGTTATTTTCAAAAATTGAAGATGAAACGGTTCAGTTCCAAGTTGATAAATTATTAGCAACTAAAAAAGCGAATGAAGCAGCCAACAAAACAGTTGAGCCTCAAAAAGAAGAAATTACTTTTGATGATTTCACCAAATTAGACTTGAGAGTTGGAACCATTTTGGAAGCTGAAAAAATGCCAAAAGCTAAAAAACTTTTAGTTTTAAAAGTAGATACCGGCATTGATATCAGAACCATAGTTTCTGGAATTGCAGAAAGTTTCACTCCAGAAGAAGTAATTGGTAAGAAAGTAACTGTTTTAGTTAATTTAGCGCCAAGAGCTTTACGTGGTGTAGAAAGTCAAGGAATGATTTTAATGACCGAAACTCCTGAAGGAAAATTAGTTTTTGTAAATCCTGACACTTCGACTGCGCTCAGTACAGGTGATGCTAATGTAAACAACGGATTACATATAAGTTAACCTACTATTTATGAATAGATTCATCTTTGCCTTGTTTTTTCTAGCAGCAAGTATGCAAAGTCTTCTTGCGCAAAAAACCGTTTTAAAGTTTAAAAATGAAGAGGTTTCTAGACGTACTTCCAAGGAGACCTTAACGCTTTCTAATACTATAAACCAAGATTTAACGGTGTTGTTAGTTGAAGGAAAAGATATTTATGCTTATTTATATGATGTCGATTTCAACTTAAAACAAGAATTTGAAACCAATGCCATTAAAAGCAAATATAAAGATGCTCTTGGCTATAAAATCGATGGTTTAAAACAGCATATTTTATTTTCCAACAATCAAAAAACAAAATTTGCAGTCATGACTCTCGATTTTGACTCAAAAGAGAGTTATGAAAAAGAAGTGCTTTTCGATTTCAAAGATGAAACCTTTGTTGAAACCGTAAATTATAAGAATCAAGTCTATCTTTTATCAGCAACTGATGACAATGTGATTCATATTAGAATTTTAGACAAAAACCTCAATTTTAGTAGTGTCAACAAGATAACTATTGATGGTTTTGAAGAAAACAAAGTAATTCTAAAAGAAGCACACACATTTGGTCTGTTTTACGTTTTAGGAGATTCGAAATCGAGCGTAAAAAAAATCGATCATCGTGTTCCCGGAGCAATAGAGTTAACCTCTAGTGATAATAAACTGTTTCAATTTGACAACTTGGTTTATTTAACCTTTGAAAATAACGAAACTGCGACCCTAGTTTATAAAATCAATTTTGACGATTTTTCTTATTCTTACAAAAGTTATGACTATCCAAAAGGAACAAAAGACGATTTTAAACGCTATAATTCTTATATCTATGAAGATTATTTCTTTCAGATAGCAAGTTCTAAGGATGAGATGAAGTTTCTAGTTAATAATCTGGATGGCACTTTAATCAAATCGTTTTCGGTTTATGACAATAAAGCCATAACATTTAAGAATGGTCCAATAATTCAAGATGGAGCTACAGGGGTCCCTTTTGTAAACAGGAGAGAGTTAGAAGAATCATCCAAATATCTAAGAAAAATATCGACAGGTAACGTCGGGATTTCAGTTTTAAAACAAGATGATTTATTTTATATTACTCTAGGAGGTTATGTTGTTGTTAATACAGCAAGTGCAAATCCCATGATGGGTGGAACATCAGTAAATTCAGCTGGATTAGTAACCTATAATCCTACCTATTTCAGTTATAATTCTTATTCGAATACCAAATCGACTTACTTTAATACCAAATTAGATCCCGAGTTTAATCACATTAAAGGAACTATTGACAAAAATGTTTTTGAGATCATAAAATCATATACAAACAAGTATAAATATATTACTGCAGAAGATGTCTTTTTCCATAATGGCACATTATACTTTAGCTTTTTTAATTTAAAAGACAGCGAATATAATATCGTAACCTTTTAAAGAAATTCCTTTTGGAAACTACTCAAAACATAAAAGAACACTGGAACAAAGCTTACGACAAAGCAGATAATCAATTGGGCTGGTTTGAAGAAAATCCCACTCCAACCATGCAATTAATTGAAACTTGCAAACTTGAAAAGGATGCTAGAATCTTAAATGTTGGAGCAGGAACTACCACTTTAATTGATTCACTTTTAGATGCAGGTTACACCAAAATTATTGCCAACGATTTAAGCGATTTAGCCTTAAAGAAGCTAGAAACACGAATCAAGCAATCTCATAACTACCATTTAAAAACGATTGCAGACGATTTAACCCATCCAACAAAACTAAAAACCTTAGAACCTATAAATTTATGGATCGATAGAGCTGTGCTTCATTTCTTTTTAAAGGAGGAAGAGCAAACAGCCTATTTCGACCTCATTAAAAGCATAGTAACAAAGGGTGGCTTTGTTTTGATTGCTGTGTTCGCATTAGATGGTGCCGAAAAATGTTGTGGTTTAGATTTAAAACGTTACAATGTAGGAATGCTACAAAATAAGCTAGGAAATCACTTTAAACTTATAGATTCTTTCAACTTTACGTTTATCAACCCTTTTGGTGGAGCACGTCCATATGTTTATACTTTATTCCAAAATAAATAGTATTTAAGCATTCTAAATTAAAATAACATTCTTTTAAAATGTCTATCGTTTTTGCACTGCAAATGATTAAAAGATTGCTTAAATTTGACTAAAAGCAGAAATTATGTTATCTAAATCAATAGAGAAAGTATTAAACGAACAAATTAGAATTGAAGCAGAATCTTCTCAAATATATTTAGCTATGGCCTGTTGGGCCGAAGTTAAAGGTCTAGAAGGTGTTGCAGGATTTATGTTTGCACAGTCTAACGAAGAAAGAGATCACATGCTTAAGTTTGTGAAGTTTATTAATGAACGTGGTGGACACGCACATATTTCTCAATTAAAAGCTCCTAACGTCACTTATAAATCGTTTAAGGATATGTTCGAAACTTTATATGAGCATGAGGTACTTGTTTCAGAAAGCATCAACAATTTAGTAGATATTAGCTTACAAGAAAAGGATTATGCCACTCATAACTTCCTGCAATGGTATGTAGCCGAACAAATTGAAGAAGAAGCTATGGCTAGATCTATTTTAGATAAAATTAACCTGATTGGAGACGACAAAGGTGGCCTCTATTTGTTTGATAGAGATATTCAACAACTTACAATAACTTCTGCATCAACAGATAAGGGATAAATTTTTAACATAATAGTTTATTTAGATTCATTAAAAATAACTATTTTTGCCCCATTGTCTAATACAACGTATTTGTTTTGGGAAAAAAGAAGCAAAAAAAAGAAAAGAAAAAAGCTTTAAAAGCGCTACAAGCCTCAGGTATGATTACTGATAAAGTAAAAAGTAGTTGCTGCGAAAAATTCAAGAAGAAAGAAAGCAAGCGTTGTAAAAAATGTCCTTGTTTTGACCTTTTGAAAAAAGTGGCCTAATTAGTCTTTTTATGTCATTATATTATTTCTTACGTTAAAATCTTAAGTCAACAAACTCTCTTTAAATTAAATAGGAAACTTCTTATCGTTCCTTACTAACATGAACATCTAAAGCATTCTTAATTCCGTATTTAAGATAGTCATTCATGCATATGAAGTAGTTTCTTATTTTTTTGCATCAATCCAGAAATTACTTAACCTCTATTTTTGATTTATTACTAAAATACAACTTATGAAAAACCTAATTATTTTACTATTAACAATGACCATGCTTTCATGTGGAGGCACAAAAACAGTTCGAGATTCCAAAAAAGTAATTAAAGGAGATTGGACACTTAATTCCATAAGCTATAGCGAAGTGGGAACATATAACGTGTCGCTTCTAGATGATGCTTCTAAAGCTTGCTTTGAAGGAAGTACTTGGCAGTTTATTCCAAATAATAATACCGGATTGTATACCATCAATGACACCTCTTGTTCTACAGGAGAACGTTATTTTGTATTTACCATCCAAGAAGTAGACGAAACTACAGGACTTTATGACTTTCTCTTAAAACCAACAAACAAAAAAGGCAAGTCGGAAACAAGTCAAGGTTTCAGATTGAAATTAAATGCTTTATCAGATACCAATATGCAATGGCAACAAACAGTTACTGTTAACAACAAGCCATTTACAATAATTATGAATTTTACTAAACTATAAAAATATGATATCCATAATAAATAAATTTAAAATAATGGCACTTGCAAGTGTCCTAATAATAAGTTTTACAAGTTGCAAGACTGTAGATAATGCAAACAACAAGCAAAAAGGCGCTGTAATTGGTGCTACTGGTGGTGCTCTTCTAGGAGCCATAATAGGTAACAATGCTGGTAAAGGTGGTAATGGTGCATTAGGAGCTGTAATTGGTGGCGTTGTAGGCGGTGGAGCTGGCGTACTTATTGGTAATAAAATGGACAAACAGGCGCAACAAATTGAAAATGAAATTCCTGGAGCTCAAGTTGAACGAGTGGATGATGGGATAGTAATAACGTTCGATGAAAATAGTGGTGTGTATTTTGCAACAGATAAATATAATATCAATAGCGCTTCTGAAGCTACTTTAAAAAAATTATCTAATGTGTTTAAAGAATATCCAGACACTAATATTTTGGTTGTTGGACACACAGACAGTGTGGGAGCTAGTGATTATAACATGACGCTTTCCAAAAACAGAGCATATGCAGTAACAAATTATTTGAAAGGACTTGGCTTAAGTAGTGGTAGATTTACAACCAATTGGTTTGGAGAAAACCAACCAATGCATGATAATACAACTGCCGATGGACGTGCTAAAAACAGACGTGTTAACATTGCCATATTACCAAATGAACAGATGATTGACGATGCTCAAAAACAAGCAAATAATTAAAAATAGCGTATATATGAATTTAAGATTTTTTGAATTAACAGCTATCATGCTTGTTTTATTTACAAGTTGTAATTCCAATGAAAAAAAGAATGCTGAAACGGCTTCCGAAGATATTATTGTTGAAGAAGTTGTAATAGATTCCCATACAAGTGAAAATGCATTAGATTGGGAAGGCACATATATTGGAACCCTTCCATGTGCAGACTGTGAAGGTATTGAAAGAACGATTACCATAAATAAAGACCAAACTTTTGTAGCCAAAGATAATTATCTAGGAAAAAAAGATGGTGTATTTGATAGTCGTGGTTATATAAAATGGACTGATAATGGTCAGAAAATTATGTTATCAGACGATAATGAAACATCTTATTTTGCAGGTGAAAATACTTTGACGCAACTCGATCAATCTGGGAATAAAATAACAGGCGAATTAGCCGATTTATATATTCTAAAAAAACAAAATGTGTCTCAAGATGACGACATTGTTTTTACAGACACCAAATGGATATTGGTAAAACTCAAGGGGAAAGACATCTCAGAGAGCGAAGCCTTTATTTCGTTTGCTACTGAAGAGAATCGTGTGTTTGGACATGCTGGTTGTAATACTTTTTCTGGAACCTATAAAATTAAAAACAATACGCAACTTGAGCTTTCCAAAATAGCTACAACCATGATGGCTTGCCCAGACATGACTATTGAAGACCAATTTATGGATGTGCTTAATACAGCTGATAACTTTTCCCTTAACGGAAATACTATGACATTAAATAAGGCAAAAATGGCGCCTTTGGCAGTTTTTGAAACGGCAGAATAAGTCCATTATCTCCCTATAAAAGGAAAACCTCGTAGACTATGTACTGCGAGGTTTTTTTAGTATTTTCGACTTTCAAAATAGATTTATGATTTCCTATATAATTTCCCAAACACAACTTCCTGAAGTTTCAGTAAAAAACACCGTAGAATTATTAAATGAGGCTTGTACCATTCCGTTTATTTCTCGTTATAGAAAAGAACGCACTGGAAATTTGGATGAAGTTCAAATTGGAGATATTGTAAAATATAAAGAGCAATTTGAAGCCTTAGAGAAACGAAAAGCAACCATTCTTAAAGCTTTAGAGGAACAAGATGTTTTAACAGACGAATTAAAACAGAAAATAGAGAAAACACAAGATTTAACAACTCTTGAAGATCTCTACTTACCTTTCAAAAAAAGTCGAAAAACCAAAGCTGAAACTGCAAGAAAAAATGGCTTAGAGCCTTTGGCAAAAATCATAATGAGCCAGAATGCTTCAGATGTTGAATCTATTGCATATAAATACGTAAAAGGAAATGTTGGCTCTGTGGAAGATGCTTTGGAAGGTGCTAGACATATTATTTCTGAATGGATCAATGAACGTACCGATGTTAGAAATAACATACGTAAACAGTTAGAACGTTTTGCTAGGATTTCTACCAAAGTAGTGAAATCGAAAAAGGAGGATGAAAACGCTCAAAAATTTAGAGATTATTTTGAATGGGAAGAAGCTTTAAGCCGTATCCCTTCTCATAGGTTATTAGCTATTTTAAGAGCAGAAAAAGAAGGTTTTGTAAAAGTAAAAATCGAGATTGATAATGAGAAAGCTTTGTCAAACATAGAAGATCGCATTATGCGATCAAACAATGCCTGTTCAGAGCAGATTGAATTAGCCATTCAAGACGCTTATAAACGATTATTATTTCCATCTTTATCGAATGAAGCACTTCAAAATGCCAAAGAAAAAGCCGATTTATCTGCTATTAATGTTTTTGCGAAAAATTTAAAACAATTATTATTAGGTTCGCCTTTAGGTGAAAAACGTGTTTTAGCTATTGATCCTGGATTTCGATCAGGCTGTAAAATTGTGTGTTTGGATGCCCAAGGAAATTTAAAACACAACGAAACCATCTATCCTCATCCTCCAAAGAGTGATGCCTTAGGAGCCATGAAAAAAATAGGCTCCCTTTCTGAAGCCTATAAAATTGAAGCAATTGCCATTGGTAACGGAACAGCATCTCGTGAAACAGAAGCTTTAATCAGAAAAATACATTTTAAAAACGATATTCAGGTTTTTGTTGTTAGTGAAGCTGGAGCCAGTATTTATTCGGCATCCAAAATTGCTCGCGACGAATTTCCAAATTACGATGTCACCGTTCGTGGCTCGGTTTCTATAGGAAGACGCTTGCAAGATCCGCTAGCTGAACTCGTAAAAATTGATGCCAAATCCATTGGTGTTGGACAATACCAACACGATGTAGATCAAACAAAACTAAAAAGTGAATTAGACACTGTAGTTGAAAGTTGTGTGAATTCTGTAGGTGTAAACATCAATACAGCGAGTACCAGTTTGCTAAGCTATGTCTCTGGAATTGGACCTAAATTAGCCGAAAACATTTTTAATTACCGTACAGAACACGGTGTTTTTAAATCCAGAACTGCTATTAAAAAAGTACCTCGTTTGGGAGATAAAGCTTTTGAACAAGGTGTTGCTTTTTTACGAATTAAAGAGGCTAAAAATCCGTTAGACGATTCGGCTGTGCATCCAGAAAGTTATGGGATTGTTGAAAAAATGGCTAAAGATTTAGGCAAAAATGTCTCAGACTTGATTGGAAACAAAGAGCTACTTCAAAAACTAGATTTAAAAAAATATTGTACAGATTCTGTAGGTTTACCAACACTTCAGGATATTATAAAAGAACTTGAAAAACCTGGTTTAGATATTCGTGAGCAAGCAAAAGTATTCACTTTTAATCAAAATATAAAAACCATTAACGATTTGCAGGAAGGACAATTGCTTCCTGGTATAGTAAATAATGTGACCAATTTTGGTGCTTTCGTAGATATTGGTATTAAAGAAAGTGGTTTAATTCATGTCTCCAATTTATCAGACAGCTTTGTAAGTGATGTCAATGAACATGTTAGCCTACACCAGCAAGTTATTGTAAAGGTCTTGGAAGTAGATGTGGCTCGAAAACGTATTCAATTAAAACTTCATAAGTAAAAACAGGATAATATTTAACCACAAAATGTGAATATAGTCTCACATATATCCGTAAAGTAGAAGTACTTTTGCCGCTTCATTTAAAGTCACTAAATAGTTTTCAGATGAAAAAGGCAAGAATTGCATTAGTTATTGGAATAATCTGTATTTCTATATTCCCTATTTTGGTAAAGTTAAACCTGACTCCAGGTGTGATTTCGGCATTTTATAGAATGTTGTTTTCATTGCTGTTGCTATTACCGTATGTTTTAATTAGCAGACAACTAAAAATTCCAAATTTAAAAACGGGACTTTTGGCTCTTCTTTGCGGTGTTATTTTTGGGAGTGATGTAGCAGTTTGGAATATTGCCATCCAAGAATCTACAGCTACTCAAGCCTCATTGCTAACAAATTTATCTCCTGTTTGGCTTGGTGTATTATCATTATTTTTTCTAAAAGACAAGCCAAAAACAAATTTCTGGATAGGAACAATTATAGCAGTTTTTGGGATGATGATGTTGGTTGGTTTTACCGTTTTCAGAAATCTAGATTTTGATTTAGCTTTTAGCTTTGGAATTCTTTCTGGCGTTTTATATGCCATTTATATGTTGATTAGTAAAGAAGTTTTAAAAACTATGAATGTACTTTCCTTTATGACTATCAGTTTAATTGGGTCGTCTGTTCATTTAGGCTTCGTAAGTTATGCTCTAGACGAACCCTTCACTGGCTTTTCTAATACGGGTTGGTTTGTTTTAATTATCCAAGCAGTTGTTTGTCAGCTTTTGGCCTGGTTACTTATTAGTTATGCAACCAAACACATGCGAGCTACCAGAGTTTCAGTTAGTTTATTAGGACAAGGAATTTTGGCTTCCATTTTTGCTTGGATATTTATAAATGAAACCATATCTCTGCAAATGGTTTTGGGTGGATTTATTTTACTTTTTGGGATACGAGTAACCTTCTATGAGAAACAAATTACATCTACTTTTAAAAACAAGTTGTTCAAAACAAAAAATGCGATCTGAATATTCCAGATCGCATTTTAATCGAGTTTTATAAATACTATTTACCTAACATCAATAACTCGTTACATAAAATTTCGGTTGTATAATGTTTTTTACCATCTTTATCTTCCCAAGAGCGATTTGTTAATTTTCCTTCTACTGCAATTTCTTTTCCTTTGGTAATGTATTCTTCCACTATTTTTACCAAGCCTCCTTTTACAATAATGTTGTGCCAGTAAGCACGCTCCACTTTTTGTCCATTTTTGTCTTTGTAACTATCGTCTGTAGCTAAAGAAAATTTAGCCATTTTGTTACCATCTTCAAAGTTAATAATTTCAGGATCTTGTCCTAATCTTCCAATCAACTGTACTTTGTTTCTAAGCGTTTTCATAATTTTAAATTTTAAGGCCAGCCCAAAAGCATGGCGGGTTAAACAGTTAATACTATTGAATATCGTTCGGTCAATTCAACGGTACAAAGATGCAACCACCTCCAAATGTTAGTCGGTTATTAACTATTTAAATTCGTTTGTAAATATTTGTAGTCGTTTGTAAACGAATAATTATTCCTTATTAAGTCTTATCTTTACAGACAATGAAAAGAATTTTAAGCTATATCTATCCTGTTGCAAAAAAGATTGAATCGGATAAAAACGGAACTCTTGAAATAACTTGGTTCAACGGAAAAAAGCATTTAAACTCAAAAAATGCCAACTATTCTTATGGTTCGTTACAACGAATTTTAAAGTTTGGTTTAGAAAAAATAAACCTATCGAAAGTTAATTCGGTACTCCTTCTTGGACTTGGTGGTGGCAGTGTTATTGAAACCCTACGTAAAGATTTTAAATATCAAAAACACATTACAGCCATTGAAATCGATCAAGTGATTATCGATCTTGCTAAAGACGAATTTCAACTAAAAGCATATGAAAAATTAGAGATTATTTGCGATGATGCTTTTCATTTTGTAGAAACCCACAACCAAACTTTCGACTTAATTATTATCGATCTTTTTATAGATACTCAAGTGCCAAAACAATTTCTTGAATTAGATTTCTGGGAATTTGTTTTAAAACGAAAATCTACTAATGGCATCATAATATTCAACGCGTCTTTAGAAAAATCTCTAGGAAGTAAATTGGAATCTATTATTAGTTATTTAAAATCCCATGTATATAAAGTAGCGGTTTTTGAAAAAGTAAATCAAACAAACACCTTGGTTATAGCAAGTGCCTTGTAGGTATTTGTAAATGAATAATTTGTATCTTGCTTCTATTATGAAATTCCATATTGAAACCGAAAGACTGATCCTTAGAGACTTAAGAAAAACCGACCTAGAAGGTATGTTTGAACTAGATTCAGATCCCGAAGTCCATAAATATTTAGGGAATAACCCCGTGAAAGCAATTGAAGAATCTGAAAAAATTTTAGAAAGTGTTCTAACACAATATGAAGATCGAGGTATTGGCAGATTTGCTATTATAGAAAAATCTTCTGGAGACTTTGTAGGCTGGTCTGGAATACGTTTAAATACGGAATATAGCATGAATGGCTTTACCAAATATTACGATGTAGGTTACAGACTTCTAAAACGTTTCTGGGGAAATGGCTACGCAACAGAATCTGGCAAAGCTTCTGTGGAATACGCTTTTAAAACTATGAAACTTCCGGAGATATTTGCCACCACAGAAATAGGAAATGAGGCATCTCATCAAGCACTTTTAAAAATCGGATTACACTATGTGGAAGATTTTTATTCTGAACAAGAGCAATTAAATTTACGTTGGTATAAAATGGAAAGCCCATAATGGGCATTAATTAAAAAACTATGCAAAAACAATGTCCAGAATGCGGTGATAAAATTGTAGGCAGAATTGATAAAAAATTCTGTAGCGATGCTTGTAGAAACTCTTTTAATAATAGCGTAAATAAAGACAGTAAAAACCTGATTAGAAATACCAATAACCGATTAAGAAAAAATTACCGAATTTTAGAAGATCTCAATCCAGATCAAAAAACCAAAACATCCAGAGCCAAACTGATAGAGAAAGGATTTGATTTCAATTATTTTACTAGCATTTATACTACTAAGGCAGGAACTATTTATTACTTTGTTTACGACCAAGGATATCTGCCACTAGAAGGTGAATTTTATGCACTAGTAAAGCGTGAGAGTTAAAAAAGCATCTATGT
The DNA here is from genome assembly GCF_014638915.1 of Xanthomarina arctica. Classification (GTDB taxonomy): domain Bacteria; phylum Bacteroidota; class Bacteroidia; order Flavobacteriales; family Flavobacteriaceae; genus Xanthomarina; species Xanthomarina arctica. Next base: position 437,271 of record NZ_BMFQ01000001.1, read on the forward strand.
TTACACAGCACAGACACTATAAAACTGTGATTACTAGTTTAAAATTTCGAAAGATTTTAAGGAGATATATCTGCCTTTCAATTGAATCTCCACAACAAATTCGGCTATGGTTTTTTCCTTAAAGTCTTTAAATAGCTTTTGCTTAAAGGCGATAACGGTAAAATGTATAGGGCATGGATTTTCATCCCCACATTTTGATAAACCTAAAAAACACTGATTAAATTTCTCGGAACCATCAATTTCTAACAAAACATCCCAGACAGTTTTTTCTTTATTTTCATCACTTAGATAAAAACCGCCATAAGGCCCTTTAGTAGAAGTAACAAGGTTACTCTTATTTAATTTTTGCAATAATTTGGCCAGAAAAGGTTGAGGCACTTCTAATTCTTCAGAAATAATTTTTACTCCAATTTTATGTTCTTCATCGGAACACATTCCTAAATATAAGATGGATCTGATAGCGTATTGACAAGCATTTGATAACACAGTAATTTTTTTCAAAGATATGCAAAAAAGATGTTTTAGTCTGATTTTACCTTAGATGATCTCAATATAAGATTTATAACCTAACTTTAAAATCTGATAAACGATAAATTTTTATTTCTAATAAATTATACGAGTTGAATTTAAACATAGAAATAAGCTGCTTAAATAAAGCCGTTATTTACAAGGAAGTAGAAAAGAAAGATGGCTATTTTAATGTAGATACTTATAGATATTACTTCCAATCATGACCTTTTAAATTCATGGCAACTTTTAAAATATCTTTCTGACTGATTTGCCCTACCAATTTTCCATTTTCAACAATTGGAAACCGTCTTCTTTTAGATTCTAAAAATTTATTAGCGGCATCTAGAACATTCATATTTCCATCAATGGTTTCGACATCTTTAATCATGCGTTTTTCAACATTATCATTTTCCATTGGCATATTGTAATATCTACTTTCACTAATTTGTTTTAAACAATCTCCTTCGGAAATAACACCAACCAATTCGTAGTTTTCGTTAACAACTGGTCCACCAGAAATTTTATTTTTAATAAGAATATCTATAACCTGTTCAATAGATTGATCTGGCTTAAAGGTTATTAAGTCTTTGCACATGACATCGCTTACCTTAAAAGGAAATTCTTCCGATGAATTTGGTTGTTGCTTTCTAGCACCTTGAAAACTCTTTATACCCATGACTATTTAATTTAGAATTAATCTTAAATATAACAAAATTAGACGAGTTTTCCTAACTAGGCTTTAGCTGAGAATAATTTCTTATTTTTATAGAAACTAACTAACCTCTATACCATGTTTAAAAAAGGAATTTCCTTAGCACTTATTATTATAGCTATTTACTGGAGTTTTTCGGCATTACTACCTAGTAAAATATCGACTATAGATGCTCCAGACAATTCATTTTCTACCCAAAGAGCCTTAGTTCATTTAGAAGAAATTTCTAAAAACCCTCATTACGTTGGTAGTCCAGATCATGAAAGGGTTAGAAACTATTTAGTAAATGCTTTACAAGATTTGGGCTTAGAAACCGAAATTCAAGAAGATTATATTCTAACAGATTGGGGAACCATTACAAAACCAAAAAATATTTTAGCCAGAATTAAAGGGTCTGATAATTCAAAAGCCCTGATGCTACTATCCCATTATGATAGTAAATCGCATGCATCTTTAGGAGCCAGCGATGCCGGCTCTGGAGTGGTCACTATTCTAGAAGGTTTAAGAGCCTATTTACACGAAAACCTGCCTGACGGACAGGTAGGCAAAACACCGAAAAATGATATTATTATTTTGTTTTCTGATGCCGAAGAATTAGGTTTAAATGGCGCCTCATTGTTTGTAAATAAGCATCCTTGGGCACAAGACATTGGCTTGGTATTAAATTTTGAAGCTCGTGGAAGTGGTGGCCCAAGCTATATGTTAATGGAAACTAATGGTGGAAATCATAATTTAATTTCTGGTTTTAAAGAAGCCAATCCAGATTATCCTGTGGCTAATTCTTTGGCTTATAGTGTTTATAAAAAATTACCAAACGATACAGATTTAACCCGTTTTAGAGAAGACGGAAATATTGATGGATTTAACTTTGCTTTTATTGATGACCACTTCGATTACCACACGTCTTTAGATACATATGATCGATTAGATAGAAATACTCTAGAACATCAAGGGAGTTATTTAATGCCTTTGTTAAACTATTTTTCGGATGCAAACCTCAACAATTTAAAAAGTGATGAGGATGTTATTTATTTTAACGTGCCTTTATTTAAAACCGTTAGCTACCCTTTTTCATGGATTATTCCTATGCTTATCTTGGCTATTGTAATTTTTATGGGGCTAATTTTTTATGGTTTAAGTAAAAGAACATTAAACTCCAAACAGATTGGAAAAGGAGCACTCATATTTCTAGAAGTTTTAATAATAAATGGTGCTATTGGATTTTTTGGATGGAAATTATTATTGGTTATATATCCGCAATATTCCGAAATCCTACAAGGATTCACATACAATGGGCATGCCTATATTTGGGCTTTTTCCTTACTATCCATGGGAATTTGCTTTTGGTTTTATCACAAAATATACAAGCCAGAAAACACAGCTAGTTTACTAATCGCTCCAATCTTTATTTGGCTACTAATTTGTGCCATTATTGCTTGGCAACTTGAAGGAGCAAGCTTTTTCGTCATCCCAGTTTTTTTCGCATTAATTAGTCTGTTTGTTTTGGTAAGACAAAAGCAGCCTAATCTTATTTTACTAACACTATTAGCATTTCCAGCTTTAACCATCCTATCGCCTTTTATTCAAATGTTTCCAGTTGGTTTGGGTTTAAAACTGCTACTAGCTTCAACCATTTTAGTCACATTAATTTTTGGTTTATTAATAGCGGTTCTTGGGTTTTTTAAGTATAAAAACAGATGGTCATATCTCTTATTTATAAGTGCGATTGGAATATTTATTTTTGCTCATTTAAATTCAGCTTTTAATGAAGAACATCCAAAACCAAATAGCTTGGTTTATTATTTAGACACAGACATCGATGATGCTGTTTGGGCAAGCTATGACAATATATTAGATCCTTGGACTAAAGCATATGTTTCAGAATCTCCAGATACAGAGCATGCTATTTCAAAAACCACCTTTGGAAGCAAATACAACACCAGTTTCAATTTTAGTAAAAAAGCCAATATAAAACCTATAAAACAACCATTTATAGATATCCAAAAAGATACTATTATTGGTGAAGAAAGACATATAAAATTATTTATTTCACCGCAACGTTTGGTTAACAGAATGGATATTTATGCCGATTCCTTAAATGTATTCACATCTTTCAATGTGAATGGTTTAGAGATTGAAAAAGATGAAAGTGGGTTCGTGTTTCATAATAGGGATTTTAACCGATTATTTGAATATTATGTGGTTGATGATAAATTCTTGGAACTTGAATTTACAGTTCCTAAAAACCAAAAAACAAGCGTAATCTATTATGAGAATTCATTCAATTTGCTTGACAACCCATTATTTGATGTTCCTGAAAGACCAAAAAACATGATTCCAAAACCTTTTGTTGTAAACGATGCCGTGATGCTTAAAAAAACAATCATTCTAGATTAATGACTTTTATTAATTCTTAACAGATCTTAAACAAAAGTTTATTTTAAAACAAAAAACCACCTCAGTTTGAGGTGGTTTTTTTTATTATAAAGAATATTATTCAATAAACTTTATTTACTTTTTAATCAATCTGTATGTGTGCACTTCTCCCGCATGTTTAAGCGTTACAAGATACATTCCGGAGGTCAAGGCATCATTTACAGAGACAGTTAATTTATTGTTATTTACAACCAAAGTATTATTAAAGATCTGTCTACCTGCCAAATCTACAATCCTCACTTCTATGTTCTCCCCATTTAATTTTGGTGCATTAACATAGAATGTATTACCATTCAATGGATTTGGAAACAAACTAGTACCTGCTAACAAATTATTCTCATCAATACTTGTAGTTGCATCCGAGACTTCAACGGTATAATCTTCAGCCTGACCATAACCTGTTATATTACAAGGCGCAGCTACAACATTAAATCTCTTCATAACTCGCATGGTAGTATTTCCCATTATTGCGGAGGTAGGAACCGTAATAGAACCTATAGATGAGACACCGTCTTCTCCGGTTGAGCTAAAAATATCAGGAAGCAAATACATCTCATTAGAACCTGTGGCATTATCAAAAACACCATCTTGATTCCAGTCAATGTATGCAACAATTTTTGTGGTAAAAGCACCATCCGTATTCCCTTTTATTTCAATCGGGTAGGCCTCACCAAGATTTACAGAAGCAATTTGAGCCGTAAAGTCTTCTAAAGGAGCTCCACCAGTTGCTGCACTTGTAGTATTCTCTATACCAGCAAAATTTACATAAGTAATTGGCTCAACACCACTAGGAAAAAGCACATCACAATATTCAACTTCTGTAGTAGTAAAAGTTGCTACTCCAGAAATTGCAGTCTCTGATGAGTTTGTACAAGTTGAAGAAAATCTCCATTCTACCAAATCTCCAACCTGTGCAGGAGCCGTTGCAGAATATGCCAAAACCTCAACTGTAGGGGCACCTTCATCTACCCAACCAGCACCATTAGTATTGGATTGCCATTGAAAAGACATTCCGGCATTTACAGTATAACCTTGAGCTGATACGGTATAAGAAGTACCAGGACCGCCCATTGTTGGATTAACTAATGCTATTCCAGCGTCAGGCATTCCAGCGCAAGAAGCAATGGCATCGCAATTTCCAAAAAAGGACATAACTCCATCGGCTGCCTGATCAAATCCATCAATTGGATCTGAACCAGGAACCCAGATTCCATTTGCCAAGAAATAAGATTCATTAGGCGTATTAAGCGCAGTAACCACTTCCATATAAGAACTGGCGCCACTGTATTCTATGGTTACACCAACCCAAGAAATACTTTCCGTGGCACTACCTACTAGCGTATAAGGAACAGCTAAGTCTGTACTTACCTGCATTAAATCAAAACCAAATGCAGTTCCCACATTTGTAATAGACGTTGGTGCCTGCACAGCAGTAGAACCTAATTCTAGGCCGGGTCCATTTCCAGAAGCAGAGTTTTTATAAAAATAAAATTGTACTCCAGTTACTGGAACACCAGGGGTAACCAATACATTAAACTGAATGGTGTTTAATGTAAAGGCAGTATCGGCATCTATGACCAAATCGTTCGCAAATATTAATAATTGCAGATTTCCATAACCATCCTCCACCTCTGCACCACCAAGGGTTTCTTGAGAACAAGCCGTTTGTGCATAGCCAGAGTTCCACATAAATGTGGCTACTAAGGCTGTAAAAAATAACAAAGTAATTTTTTTCATAATAAATACGTTTTAGATTAATTTATAATTGTTAAAAAAAATCCCAATCAGATTCTTTATTTAAAAATACTTACAAAAATGAATCATCTATAGTATTGGGAATAATCTAATGAAATTAACAAATATTTAGGAATAAACCAAGGTATATTTCAAATAATACAAAATTACTTTGAAGATAATTAACTCAACAAAAACGGCACCAATTAACAGGTACTTCTTAGGCATAATTGAGGAAATATTGACAAGCAACCTTCCTTTATAAATCCATATCCATAAAAGAGTCTGATGCATGAACTTCGAACTTAAAAACAGAAAAGCCAGCAATTATGCTGGCTTTCTCTATTTAGTATCTAAAAATTTACATTACCATATTCTAACTCTTTCTTCCGGAGCAATGTACATGCTATCTCCTTCTTTAACATTAAAAGCTTCATAAAAAGCATCTACATTTAATAGAGGTTGAACGGCACGATTCATTCCAGGGGAATGTGAATCTGTTTTTATTCTTGTTTTTAATGCATCATCACGCATTTTTATTCTCCAAACAGTTGCCCAACTCATAAAGAAACGTTGTTCTGGAGAAAACCCATCAATATCTGCTGGTCTACCATTTTCTTTAAAATCCATTTGCAAGGCGTCGTAAGCAGCTAATACACCACCTAAATCACCAATGTTTTCACCTAAAGTAAATTTACCATTAATAAATACCTCTGGTAATACCTCAATAGCACTGTACTGATCTGCAAGTTGTGCTCCTAAAGCTTCAAATTGTTCCAAATCTGAATCTGTCCACCAATTATTTAAATTTCCATCCTTATCGTAACGTGATCCAGAATCATCAAAACTGTGAGAGATTTCATGACCAATTACCGCTCCAATACCACCATAATTTACAGCATCGTCTGCTTGATAATTATAAAATGGAGGTTGTAAAATAGCTGCTGGAAAAACAATTTCGTTAAACGAAGGGTTAAAGTAGGCATTCACTACTTGAGGTGCCATGTACCACTCGCTTTTATCTACTGGCTTCCCTAACTTTTCAAGATCTTTATTAAAATTCCAAGCACGTGCATTTAAAGAGTTTTGAAGGTAAGAACCTCCATTTTCAACACTTGCTACTTCTAATTCAGAATAGTCTTTCCATTTATCTGGATAGGCTATTTTAATAGATGTTGCTTGTAATTTTTCAATGGCTTTTTGCTTTGTTTCTGGGCTCATCCATTCTAAATTATTGATACGATTTTCAAATGCCAAAATAACATTTTTAATCATTTTTTCAGCCTTCACTTTCGCTTCAGGTGGAAACATTTTATCTACATACAGCTTTCCTAAAGCTTCTCCAACAGTACCGTTTAAGACTCCTAATGCACGTTCATCACGCGGACGTTGTTTTTTTGCTCCGTTTAATTCACGACCATAAAACTCCCAGTTTGCTGTTTCTAATTCTGTGCTAAGTTTTCCTGCCGCACTGTTAAATGCATCCCATCGTAAATATGCTTTCCAGTCGTTGACATTACCTTCAGCTAACACCTCTTGTAAACGATTGAAATAATTTAAATCGCCTACAATAACCGTATCTAATTGTTTAACACCAATTCCTTCCAAATAATTTTTCCAATTTACAGAAGGCACCATTTTTTGTACCTCTTCTATAGATCTTGGATTGTAACGCTTTCTTGCATCACGTCTATCTACTTTATCCATTTTAGCTTCCGCTAAACGGGTTTCAAATGCTAAAATTTGTTTGGCTTCTGCGCTAGCCTCAGCTTCTGTTTCACCTAAATACTGCAGCATTTTGGTCATGTAAACCACGTATTTTTCACGTTTTTCTTTAGAATCCGCATCGTCTTTTACATAATAATCACGATCAGGTAAACCTGTGCTACCTCCACCTAAATATGCGACGTTACGGTTACTGTCTTTAGGATCTGAACCAACACCAAAACCATATAAACCACCTCCACCTTGAGGCTCCATCTCTATCATGTACGCTTGCAAGTCTTCAATGCTTGCTATAGCCTCAATTTTAGCTAGGAGAGGCTCTATAGGAGCCATTCCTTGTTTATCGCGTCCAATAGTATCCATTATGGTTTGATAAAGAAAGACAGCTTTTTCTTGATCTGAACCAGGCAATAACTGAATGGAAGAAAGATCCTTATTATCAGACATAGCCTCCTCTAAGATACTTAAAGCATCTGCATCGGTCTTTTTACGAAGTTCATTAAAACTTCCCCAAACAGATTGATCATCTGGAATCTCTGTAGTCTCTAACCACGTTCCATTAACATAGTTAAAAAAATCTTGATTTGGTGCCACTGAAGTATCCATGAAATCTAAATTGATTCCTGGTACTTGCACCACTTCTAATTTTGCCATTTCTTTTTTTGAATCATCTTTACAAGCTACAAGGCCTGCAAAAGCTACCATGCTATAAAGTGGTAACTTTAAGTACTTTCTATTCATAGGGTCTGGGTTAAATTATAAAAAGTGCAATTTACTAAATACTTAGAGTGAATTTGAAACCCCCTTAAATATTAACAAAAGCTTAAGAGTTAAGATTATATAAATTCACTTAAGGTTTGATAATTTTCTGAGATTCTCTTTCTATCTTTTTATTCATTTGAAGATTTAAATTTGAAAATGAAACCAACACCTCCTTTATAGAAGCCATTATCTCTTCTGGTGTAGCGTTTGAAAGATTTACAACACTTTCTAGTTTGTAGAGTTTGGTTTCCAAAGCAATTATCCGAGAGATAATAGGTGGAGAATTTAGCTGCTCTGGAATAGATTCTTTTAAATCGGTTATTAAAGCTTCTAAAATTACCTGATTACCTTTAAAAAAGGCTAGATCGGCTTGTTTTAAATTTGAGATAACGTCCGCCAACTCATTGTATTTAGTCCAGTTTTTTGTTATTACTTGAACTTTCGAGTCTAATAGATACTCTGTATAATTTAATTTCTGAATATTTTGTTTAGAAAGTGTTGGCAAGGCAATATCCTGCTCATTTTGACTCGTATCTTCATTGCTATTACCACAAGAAACTAAACAAATTAAAAGGCATATACTAATTAATAATTTCATCTGAATAGGTGTATAATTTTTATTTTTAATATGTCTCTCTCTACAGGCATGGAACTTCAATGCAATCATTCCTTTGCTCTATAAACAGTAATTATAGATATTTTTCATAAAATCTATAATGAATAGCAAATATATAGATTTCGGGATTTCACATCCCATTGTTTGGCAATTGTTTAATAAATAACATGTTTTTTTAAGTTAAATATACAAGTCTTCAACAAAAATCTTATTATTTTTGAAGACATTAAAACTTACAAAAATGACTCCAAAAATATTAATCATTGGTGCCTGCGGACAAATTGGATCCGAATTAACACACAAACTTAGAAGCATACACGGAAAAGATAATGTTATTGCTAGCGATATTAGCTATAACAATCTAGATATAGTTAACTCTGGAACTTTCGAGATTTTAGATGCACAAGATTATACTTCAGTAAAAATATGTATTGATAAGCACCAAATAAATACGGTTTATTTAATGGCAGCCATGTTAAGTGCTACTGGCGAAAAATACCCGTTGAAAGCTTGGGATTTAAATATGGATTCTCTATTTCATGTTTTAAATTTAGCGAAAGAAGGATTTATAAAAAAATTATTTTGGCCTTCAAGTATTGCTGTTTTTGGACCTACTACACCTAAAGAAAACACACCTCAATATACCATTATGGAACCATCCACTGTTTATGGAATAACGAAACAAGTAGGCGAACGATGGTGTGAATATTACCACAATCAATATGGTGTAGATGTAAGAAGTATCCGTTATCCAGGCATTATAAGCTGGAAAACCCTTCCTGGAGGAGGAACTACTGATTATGCTGTAGAAATTTACCACAAAGCTATTGCTGATAATAAATATGAGTGTTTCCTTTCTGAAGAAACAGAACTTCCAATGATGTTTATGGACGATGCTATTAAAGCTACTTTAGATATTATGGATGCCAAACCAGAAGCTATAAAAATAAGATCGTCATACAATCTTTCTGCAGTAAGTTTTACGCCTAAAGACATGACTCAATCCATACAAAAACACCTTCCGGATTTTACAATTTCTTACAAACCAGACTTTAGACAAAAAATTGCTGATTCTTGGCCAAAAAGCATAGACGACTCCAATGCTCGTGAAGATTGGAGTTGGAAACATTCTTTTTCTTTGGACGATATTACAAACGAGATGCTTACTAATTTGAAGAAAAAGGAAGTAGAAACGAATTAAATTATTAATTTATTAAAATACGCAACTTTTCGTGTGTTATTTTAAATGAAGTTCTTTTATATTCGCTTCATTAACCATTTAAACTTAACTTATGAATAAATTATTATTTTTTGCATTATTATTTTCTACGTCAATCATGTTTTCTCAAAAAGAAAAAGTCACCAAAGGTGATTGGTCCAATTTAAAAGGCATCACAGAGTATGATCTTGTTTTTGACTATTCTGATTTAGAGATCCCTAAATACGATTCTGAGGAAGACTTCTTAGACGATAAAATGGCCAAACGTAACGATAAAGAACCTGGTTCGGGGGAAGCTTTTAAAAAATCTTGGTTCTCTGATAGAGAAGAATTTTATGAGCCTAGATTTATTGAAACATTCAATGATAAGTATAAAGATGGTCTTGTAAGAGTTGACCGTGATCTAGGAAGTGCAGAATACACTATGAAAATTCACACAACCTTTATGTATCCTGGATATAATGTAGGTGTTGTTAGACACAACTCTAAAATTGAAGTTACTTTAACTGTTTATAAAAATGATAGTCCAGAAGACATTTTAATTTCCGTAGATTACACGAAAGTTGAAGGTGCTGGAGGCGGTGGCTACGATTTCAACTCTGGACAGCGAATTGCCGATGCTTATATTATTTTTGCAAGAGCATTAGTAAAAGATATGTATAAAAACAATAAATAAATTTAATTGTTTATCGAAAAAAAAGCGAGACTAATTAGTCTCGCTTTTTTCTTTTTCCATATTTATTATATGCGCTAAATTCTTAACTATTCTATCATGTTTTTTAACAAATGGATTGGTTTCATCCCAAACATAACCAGCTAAGACCGCACAAATTTGTCTTTTAACTTCAAGATTTTCGGGTCTATGAAAAAACAAAGTCTGTAAATTCCCTGTATACCATTCTTTAACATACGTAGAGAAAACCGCCACGCCAGATTTCATATAATTTGAATAATCTTCTTCCCAATCAACTTGTTCTCCTTTTAATTCTTTTGAAATTAATTTAGCAGACAACAAAGCAGATTCCGTAGCAAAGGTTACTCCAGAAGAAAAAACTGGATCCAAAAACTCAGAACTATTTCCCGTTAAAGCATATCCTTTACCAAACAATTGCTTAACAGATTTGGAATAATTCTTAATATTTACTGGGTCGAATAAGAAATCGAGACCTTCAAATCTATCATAATAATAGTCAGAAAGTTTCAGCATCTGCTTCATACGTTCTGTAGTAGTCCCTTCAAAAGAATCCATATATTCTGTTTTACTAACAAAACCTAAGCTTGTATTTCCATTAGAAAACGGAATCACCCAAAACCAAGTGTCTTTATCTAATACATCAAAAGTAATTCGAGTTCCTTCCTCGCCCTCTGGTCTTCTCGCATCTATTACATGAGTAAATATTGAGGAATGGTCTGGTAAAGTCGAAGGTTTATCCAAATCAAGCAATCTAGGCAACACACGCCCATAACCACTAGAGTCAATTATAAATTTAGCATGCACATTGTAAGTTTCTCCATTTTTAGTTTTTATGGCCGTTTTAGATGAGCCATCTTCAGCAATAACTACTCCAACAACTTCATGTTCAAAAGAGAGGTCAACACCCTTCTTTATTATCTCGTTTGCCAAAATATGATCAAAATCAGCTCTTGGCACTTGCCAAGTCCAATCCCAACCTTCAGAGTGTTTATCACTAAAATCGAAATTACAAACAATATCTCCTCTTAAAAATCTGGCTCCTGATTTTACTTCAAAATTAGCTTCTTTTAAACAATCAATTAAACCAACTTCCTCAAAATGATCCATACACCTTGGCAATAAACTTTCACCAATTACAAATCTTGGAAAAACACTTTTTTCAACAACTTTAATGTTATAACCTTGATTCTTTAAATAAGCTGCTGCAACACAACCAGAAGGTCCTGCGCCAATTATTAAAACATCAACATGTATATCGTTCATGGTCTTTATGGTATTAATTGATTTATTGTTATAAATTTGCAATCCAAAATAACTACTTTAGTTTTAGTTATTAAAATTTTCAATATAAAATTACAGAATAAAAAATAGATGCTAACATTTAACGGGACATTAGGAATAGAGGATTTTTATAAAGTTATTTTTGAAGGTAGCAAAATACAAATAGACAAAAAAGTTTTTAAAACGGTTGAAGATAGTTTTAATTTCTTAAAAGAATTTTCTGCAGACAAAGTAATATATGGTGTTAATACAGGTTTTGGCCCAATGGCACAATATAAAATCAAAGATTCTGAACGCATCCAACTTCAATATAATTTAATAAGAAGTCACGCGTCTGGAACTGGGCAACCTATTGCACCCATGTATGTAAAAGCTGCCATGCTTGCTAGATTAAATACCCTATCTCTTGGACATTCTGGAGTTCATATATCTGTTATTGAATTAATGACAGAACTTATTAATCAAGATATAACCCCATTAATTTACGAACACGGTGGCGTTGGAGCCAGTGGCGATTTGGTACAATTAGCACATTTGGCATTGGTTTTAATTGGAGAAGGCGAAGTGTTTTATAAAGGTGAAAGGCAAGCCACTCAAGATGTTTTTAAAGCATTAAATCTAAAACCTATTTCTGTTGAATTACGTGAAGGTTTGGCTTTAATGAATGGGACCTCAGTAATGACAGGAATTGGTGTTATTAATACCATATACTCTAGACGTTTATTGGACTGGATGACTTCTTGTTCGGCGGCAATAAATGAAATTGTTAAAGCTTACGACGACCATTTATCTTACGAATTAAACCAATCTAAAAGACATGTAGGGCAACGCAAAATTGCTGAAGCCATGCGTGAACATTTAAAAGATAGCACCTTAACTAGAAAAAGAGAACATCATTTATATTCTAAAAACGACGATGTTTCTATTTTTGAAGATAAAGTTCAAGAATATTACTCCTTACGTTGTGTGCCTCAAATTTTAGGACCTGTTTTAGATACTTTAAACAATGTAGAAAATATTTTAATTGAAGAAGTAAATTCTGCAAACGACAACCCAATTGTTAATGTAGAAAAGAAACATGTCTATCATGGTGGAAATTTTCATGGAGATTATGTATCTCTAGAAATGGATAAACTTAAATTAGTTGTCGCAAAACTGAGTATGCTTTCAGAAAGACAATTAAACTATCTGCTTAATGCTAGATTAAACAACATGTTACCTCCCTTTGTAAATCTTGGAAAATTAGGTTTAAACTTTGGAATGCAAGGTGTGCAATTTACTGCCACTTCTACAACTGCCGAAAACCAGATGCTTTCCAACCCAATGTACATTCATAGCATCCCTAACAATAACGACAATCAAGATATTGTAAGTATGGGAACAAATGCAGCTTTAACTACCAAAAAAGTTATAGAAAACGCATTCGAAGTCTTATCTATTGAAATAATAACCATTGTGCAAGCTATTGAGTATTTGGAAGTTCAGGATAAAGTATCTTCTAAAACTAAAAAGATGTACGATGAGATTAGAAATTTAGTTCCTATCTTTACAGAAGACGTTATTATGTATCCATATGTTAACCTTGTTAAAGATTTTATCATTAACAATAGAACATAAAAATCAAATTTCTTATTATGAAAACTAAAATGCTATTAATCGTACTGCTTTTTTTAGGCATGAATATTCACGCTCAAGAATTAGCTTTAGCTAACCAAAATGGTACTTATGGCTATATTACCAAAACAGGAGACTGGCACATTCAACCTAATTTTAAAGTGGCAAAAAATTTCTCTGGAGATCTAGCTGAGGCATCTAAAGACGGTAAAACTTGGGGCTTTATTAACCGTAAAGGCGAATGGGTTATCCAACCTGTCTTCGAGAAAACAAAAGAATTTAACTCAGGAATAGCTGTAGTTTTAAAAGATAAAACTTGGATCTACATTGATACAAAAGGAGATCCTACCTTGACTAACGTTTCAACAGAAAAATTATACGATTTTAAAGATGGTTTAGCCATTATTAGAACTGGTGACTTCGTTGGTTTTATTAATACCAAAGGTGAAGTGGTTGTGCCTGCAAAATTTAAAAAAGTTTTCGATTTCGAAAATGGCTATGCTAAAGTTTTAGAAAATGATAAATGGGGATTAATTGATCCTACAGGAAATTATTTTGTAAAAACGGAATACGATGGTGTAAGCAACTATTACGAAGGAAATGTTGTGGCAAACCTTGGAGATAATTACGGATTAATCATTAATAACGAATTTAAAATAGTTACTGGCGCTGAAAAAATATGGGACTTCTCTAATAATTCCAAATATACCTATGCAAAAAAGGATGGTAAAATGGGGTATATTGACAATACAGGCGAATGGATTATAGAACCTACTTACGATAAAGCTCGCGCTTTTGTAAACGGTTTGGCACCAGTAATGAAAGATAAAAGTTGGGGTTATATTAATACAAAAGGAGAAACAATTATTCTTTTTCAATATAAAGATGCAGAGATTTTTAGTGAAGATGGTTTAGCTCCAGTAAAATCTTCAAAAGCATGGGGGTTTATTAATACCGAAGGGCAATTAGTTATCCCAGAAAAATATGATATTACCGCAGGAGGTTTCTCAATTTTCGAAAAAAATAATCTTAAAGGATTTAAAGATGGCTTAGCTAGAGTAAAAGAAAAAGATTGGGCTTATATAAATACTAAAGGAGAAGTTCTTAAAAATATGTGGTTTGAAAATTTAGAATTATTCAATTAATTATTCTAACAATTACGACATTAAAAACAAGATTTATAAATGAAATGTGCCTTAATAACTGGTGGATCTAGAGGAATTGGTAAAGCTATTTGCATCCAATTAGCAAAAGATACAGACTACCATATTTTAATAAATTACAACAACAATAAAACAGCAGCACTTGAAACTCTAAAAGCTGTCGAAGCCGAAGGTAATACCGGAGACATTTTACAATTTAATGTCACAGATGCCGAACAGGTAAAATCGACTCTAGACGCTTGGCAAGAAAGCAACAAGGATGCACTTATAGAAGTTATAGTTAACAATGCAGGAATTACTAAAGATGGTCTCTTTATGTGGATGCCGCAAAGCGATTGGCAAGATGTTATAAACACCTCCTTAAACGGATTTTTTAACGTTACCAATCACCTAATCCAAAAAATGCTAAGAAACAGATATGGTCGCATTATAAATGTGGCTTCAGTATCTGGCGTAAAAGGAACGGCTGGACAAACAAATTATTCTGCTGCAAAAGGCGCCTTGGTTGCGGCTACAAAAGCCTTGGCTCAAGAAGTTGCTAAGCGCAAAATAACGGTTAATGCTGTAGCACCAGGCTTTATAAAATCGGATATGACTGCCGATTTAAATGAGGCCGAATTAAAAAACTTAATACCAATTAACAGATTTGGCGAACCAGAAGAAGTAGCTTATGCTGTATCTTTTTTAGCTTCTCAAAAAGCATCGTATATTACGGGAGAAGTGATTAATATAAATGGAGGTATTTACTCGTAAATTAAAAAGAGGATGAGGAGAGTTGTGATATCAGGAATGGGAATATATTCTTGTATTGGGGAGAATTTAGAGGAAGTAAAAGTATCTTTATATAAAGGAAAATCAGGAATTGTTGTAGATCCAGAAAGAGTAGAATATGGTTATCGTTCTCCGTTAACAGGAATGGTTAAAACACCAAACTTAAAAAACTTACTATCAAGAAGGCAACGCATTAGCTTAGGCGAAGAAGGTGAATTTGCTTATGTTGCTACTTTAGAAGCATTAAAAAACGCTAAAATATCGCAAGAGTTTTTAGATACTCACGAAATTGGAATTCTTTACGGAAACGATAGTACTGCAAAATCCATTATAGAATCTAACGACACCATTAGAGAAAAAAAAGATACCACTCTTGTAGGTTCTGGAGCAATTTTTAGAGGCATGAACTCTTCAGTTACCATGAATCTTTCAACCATATTTAAATTAAAAGGCATCAATTTCACTATTAGTGCAGCCTGTGCAAGCGGTTCCCATTCTATTGGAATGGCCTATCAATTAATTAAAAGTGGCTTACAAGATTACATTATTTGTGGTGGCGCTCAAGAAATAAACAAACTTGCTATGGGGAGTTTTGATGGTTTAGGCGTGTTTTCTAAAAACACCGAACATCCAGAAAAAGCATCCAGACCATTCGATATAAACAGAGATGGTTTGGTTCCAAGTGGAGGTGCTGCAACACTAATTCTAGAAACATACGAATCTGCTATAGAAAGAGGTGCCACTATTTACGGGGAAGTTATTGGTTATGGTTTTTCATCTAACGGCGATCATATTTCAACACCAAATGTGGACGGTCCGGCAAGAGCGATGAAAATGGCTATAAATCAAGCAAAAATCAGTGCCACAGATATAGAATATGTTAATGCTCATGCTACTTCAACTCCTGTTGGAGATGCAAACGAAGCGAAAGCCATTTTTGAAGTTTTTGGAGAAAACGGCCCATTTGTAAGCTCAACTAAATCTATGACTGGCCATGAATGCTGGATGGCTGGCGCAAGCGAAGTCCTCTACTCTGTTCTTATGATGCAAAATAATTTTATAGCTCCAAACATTAATTTAGAAACACCAGACGAGGACGCATCAAAATTAAAGTTAGTTAACAAAACGTTAGATAAAAAATTTGATGTATTTTTGTCGAATTCGTTTGGATTTGGAGGAACAAATTCAGCATTAATTATTAAAAAACAATAGTGTAAGCAATGAATAAAGAGGTTATTATTGAAAAGATAAACGACTTTCTTATTGATGAATTTGAAGTTGAAAGTGACGATATTTCACCAGAAGCAAATTTAAAAGAAACACTCGAACTTGATAGTTTAGATTTTGTTGATCTGGTTGTTGCAGTTGAATCTAACTTTGGTGTTAAATTAGTTGGTGAAGATTTTGTAAATGTCAAATCACTTAATGATTTCTACTCCCTTATTGAAAGTAAATTAGGCTAAACACATACTACTCTTAACATTATGGCTGCGGAATGGCAAGGTAAATCCAGAGGTACCGTTCTAGGATACAAAATCTTCGTGTTTTTCATGAAGCATGTTGGAATAGGCGCAGCTTATTTTATACTCTATTTTGTTGCTACTTACTTCTGTTTCTTTTCTAGAAAAAGCACAAAATCCATTTATTATTATTTAAGACATAGATTAAATTATTCTACAGCAAAAAGTATTTTAGGTGTTTTTAAAAGCTATTTTGTTTTTGGTCAAACCATTCTAGATAAAATAGCGATTTCTTCAAACTTAAATGACAGGTATACTTACGAGTCTGATGGAGTTCATTTTATAAATGAAACCCTTAAAGAGAAAAAAGGTGGGATTCTAATAAGTGCTCATGTCGGTAATTTTGAGATTTCAGAATACTTTTTTGGAGCTCTAGAGGAAAACGCATCAATAAGCTTATTGACTACAGATATTGAACATACGGCTATCAAAGAATATTTGGATAGTGTTAGGAAAAAATCCAACATTAATCTAATATTAATAAAAGACGATTTATCACATATATTTGAAGTCAATGCCGCTTTAGCACGAAATGAAATTGTGTGTATTACTGGGGATCGCTATTTTGAAGGCTCCAAATTCTTAACAGAAAATCTTTTAGGAGAAGATGCCAAATTCCCAGCTGGACCTTTTATGCTGGCATCAAGACTTAATGTTCCTGTATTGTTTGTATACGTCATGAAAGAGACCAATAAACATTACCATTTATATGCAAGAAGATCTGAAGCAAAACATAGAGATGCACAAGCTTTATTAAAAGAATATACAGAAAGCCTTAGTTGGATGCTTAAAAAATATCCCTTACAATGGTTTAATTACTTCGACTTTTGGGACACATTTAAAAAATAATTAGAAGCAGATGAAAGAAATTTTAGTCATTCATTATTCACAATCTGGTCAGTTATCAGAAATTGTAAATAACATTGTTTCACCGTTAAAAACTGAGGAAATAAATCTAACTTTTCTAAAAATTGAAATGGAAACCCCATTTCCTTTCCCTTGGAATAAAAAAGAATTTTATGGTGTTTTCCCTGAGACCTTTCTTCAAATTCCTCAAAAAACAAAACCTGTTCCTGAGGCTATTCTTAATAAAAAATACGATTTAATTGTTTTTGGCTTTTCAATATGGTACTTAACACCCTCGTTGCCAACAACCTCCTTTCTAAATTCCCCAGACGCTAAAAAACTTTTCGCAAACACGACTGTAATAACAGTTATTGGTTGCCGAAATATGTGGATCATGGCTCAAGAAAAAATGAAGAAAAAACTTCAAGAACTTCAAGCTAATTTAGTAGGAAACATTGTACTTGTAGATAGACATATCAATCATATTAGTGTGATAACCATTGCTCAATGGATGTTCTCTGGAAAAAAAGAACGTTTTTTAGGAATCTTCCCTAAACCCGGAGTTTCACAAGAAGATATTGATAACGCTGTAAAGTTTGGTCCAATAATAAAAAGGCACATTTTAAATAATAATTACCTTACCTTACAAAGCGAGCTGTTAAAAGAAGACGCTGTAAAAGTAAAGCCGTTTTTAATTACAGTTGACAAACGTGCAAACATTTTATTCTCAAAATGGGCGCAATTGATAAAATCTAGAGGTGATAAAAACCCTGAAAAACGACAGTTATATGTCAATTTATTTAATTTTTATCTATTATTTGTCATTTGGACTATTGCTCCTATAGTATTTATCTTATTTTTGTTGACTTATTTACCATTCTATGGTAAAATTAAAAAGATGAAAGCATATTACTCATCAGTAGCATTAAAATAGAAGGTTGAAAAATGAAGGAAGTATATATTACTAAAATATCAAAGTTTTTACCAAATCGTCCTATTAGTAACGACGAGATGGAAGATAAATTAGGCATAATTGATGGAAAATCTTCTAAGGGAAGACGTATCGTTTTACGTAATAATAAAATTACTACACGGTATTACGCCATTGATGATAATGGAAACATTACACACAACAATGCGCAATTAACAAAAGAAGCTGTTGAAAAATTATACGATGATAACTTAAAACCTAACGAAATTGAGTTATTATCTTGTGGAACTTCTAGTCCTGATCAAATATTACCGTCTCATGCCGCCATGGTTCATGGTTTCTTGAAAAATGGAAATACTGAAATAAACTCACCTTCTGGAGCATGTTGCTCTGGAATGAATGCCTTAAAATATGGGTTTTTAGCTGTAAAATCTGGTCAAACGGAAAATGCGGTTTGTACAGGTTCAGAACGTACATCTTCATGGATGAAATCTGATACCTTCGAAGACGAATTAAAACACTTAAATACTCTAGAAGACAATCCAATTCTAGCTTTTAATAAAGATTTCTTACGTTGGATGCTTTCAGATGGTGCAGGTGCTTTTCTTTTAGAAAACAAACCAAATGGAGAACTTCCTTTAAAAATTGAATGGATGGAAGGCTACTCCTACGCTCACGAATTAGATGCGTGTATGTATGCTGGAGCAGACAAACTTGAATCGGGTTTTTTAAAACCATGGAGTGAATACCCTTCAGATGAATGGAGTAAAAAATCACTTTTTGCCATGAAGCAAGATGTGAAGCTTTTAGGCGAAAACATCCTTGTAAAAGGTGTAGATAGCTTAAAAATGGCCATTCAAAAACACGGACTTAAACCAGAAGATATTACATATTATTTACCTCATATTTCATCTTACTATTTTAAAGATAAGTTATATGAAGAAATGGTAAAACAAGATGTAGAAATCCCTTGGGAAAATTGGTTCATGAATTTAAGTAACGTTGGTAATGTTGGTGCGGCATCCATTTATATTATGGTTGAAGAACTAGCTGCTTCTGGAAAACTTAAAAAAGGTGATAAGATTTTACTTTCTGTCCCAGAAAGTGCGCGTTTTGCTTATGCTTATGCGCTTTTAACAGTTTGTTAAAATGATGCAACAAGAATTACCCATAACGGATATATCTAATTTAATCCCACAAAAAACACCTTTTGTGATGGTAGATACCTTAATGGATTTTTCGAGTAACCATGTGGTATCATCATTTAAAATTTCAGAAAAAAACTTATTTTTAATCAACAATAGTTTATCGGAATCTGGTCTTATTGAAAACATGGCACAAACTGTCGCACTTCATACAGGTTACGATTTTTTTATTAAGAACGAACAAGCTCCTACAGGATATATTGGTTCCATAAAAAAAGTAACCATTTTAAAGTTGCCTCTTTTAAACGAAATTATTACAACCAAAGTAGATATTTTGTACGAATTTAACGGTGTCACTATGGTTGCAGTGAAAGTATTGAATGCCAAGAATGAAGAAATAGCTTCTGGCGAAATGAAAACTGTTATTGCTAACTAATGAATTTTCATCATTTAGACATAAAGAAATTTTTACCACATCGCCCACCTTTTTTAATGGTGGATCATGTGCTGACTATTGACGATGAACATGTTTCCACATCTTTTACCATTAAACCAGAATGCATTTTTAACGAAGACGGAGTCTTTAACGAAGCAGGCATGATTGAAAATGCCGCTCAAACCTGTTCTTCCATCGTTGGGAAAAGCTATTTTGATGAAGGCGACTTGGAAGGCAACTCTACAAAACTCATAGGTTTTATTAGTGCTATTAAAAAAATAAACATTCATGGTTTGGCTAAAGTTGGTAAGACTATCACCACAAAAGCCTACATTAAATCGCGTCTTAATACAGACCAATTTACCATGTGTGCTATTGAATGTTATATCACTGAAGACCATAAAGAATTGTTATCTTGTGAAATAAATTTAGTTATTCAAGAAGTTAAATAATTTCCGATGAAAAAAGATGAAGTTCCCCAGGATAAAAGCAACTTAGAATCGGCTAGTTTTAAAGAATTATGCTACGCTGTTGACGAAAATGGCGAATACACAACAGTTAATAGCTCTGGTTGGGATCCTAAAACCATAGCCTTGAATAAAGCCATCGAAGACATTAATCAACGTGTTGATGAAGCTAAACAACGAGTTTTAAGCAACCAAACAAGTCCTATTGAATATTATATGGAATTTCATAAAATGGACCTTCCTATTTTAGCAAGTTATGTTGGTTTCTGGAAATGGCGTGTAAAAAGACATTTCAAACCTCAAGTATTCCATAAACTTTCAAACAACATACTACAGAAATATGCTGACACCTTCGAAATCAGCATCGAACAGTTAAAAAATATTGACCTACATCATGGAAATTAATTTCACGCATCATCAATCTGCACATTGCGAAAACGGTGTGATTTCTAATTTAATGAAGCATCATGGCTTTCAAGTAAGCGAACCCATGGCTTTTGGTATTGGATCTGGATTATTGTTTTGTCATATTCCATTTTTAATGGTTAATCATGCCCCAGCATTTACTTACAGAGCTTTACCAGGAATTATTTTTAAGCGATTTGCTAAACGTGTAGGAATAAAAATAAAACGAGAAAAATTTAAATCACCAGCAAAAGCCAAAGCTGTTTTAGATAAAAATTTAGAGAATAACAATCCTGTTGGACTGCAAGTTGGGGTTTACAATTTGGTGTATTTTCCAGATGAATATCGCTTTCATTTTAACGCACATAACTTAGTGGTTTATGGCAAAGAGAATGACACCTATTTAATTAGCGACCCTGTCATGGAAGAGGTTACTACTTTAACTGATAAACAGTTAGAAAAAGTGCGTTTTGCTAAAGGTGCTTTTGCTCCAAAAGGACATATTTACTATCCTGTCGACTTTCCTAAAGAATTAGATTTAGAAAAAGCCATTGTAAAAGGAATCAAGCATACCTGCAAAGACATGCTTGCTCCTGTCCCTGTTTTGGGTGTAAAAGGTATTAGATATACAGCCAAACTTATTAGAAAATGGCCAAAGAAAAAGGGTGTTAAGAAAGCCAATCATTATTTGGGTCAAATTGTTAGAATGCAAGAAGAAATTGGCACAGGTGGTGGTGGTTTTAGATATATTTTTGCCGCTTTCTTACAAGAATCAAGTAAAATATTAAAAAAACCAGAACTTTCAGAACTTTCAAAAGAAATGACCTTAATTGGTGATTCATGGCGTGATTTCGCTGTAGATGCTTCAAGGATTTATAAAAACCGAAGTGCTAAAGATGATGCTTATAACCATGTGGCAACACAGTTAGAAGCTATTGCAGATAAGGAAGAAATATTCTTTAAAAAATTAAGGAAAGCTATTAAGTAAGATGATTAAAATTGAGCACATTTCTAAAAAATATAAAAATGCAGATAATTTTTCCTTATCTGATTTAAACCTGCTCATACATGAAAAAGAAATTTTTGGATTATTAGGTCCAAATGGCGCTGGAAAAACTACGCTCATTTCTATATTATGCTCCCTCATTAAGCCAACTTCAGGATCCTTCTCTATTGCTGGATTGACCTATCAGAAAAACAAAAACCAACTCAAACAACTTATTGGTATTGTTCCTCAGGAATACGCTTTATATCCTTCGTTAACAGCTTTCGAAAACTTAAAATACTTCGGAAGTATGTATGGTTTAAAAGGAAAAGAGCTAGACAAAAAAATCAATGATGCTTTAGATCATCTAGGTCTGTTGGCATTTGCAAATAAAAATATAGATACTTTCTCTGGTGGAATGAAACGCAGGGTTAATTTAATTGCGAGCATTCTTCACAATCCAAAGGTCTTATTTTTGGATGAACCAACCGTAGGTGTGGATGTACAATCTAAAAACGTGATTATTGAATACCTTCAGCAATTAAATAAAAACGGCACAACTATAATCTATACCTCGCATCACTTAAACGAAGCAGAAACCTTTTGTACGCGTGTGGCTATTATAGACCATGGGAAATTAATTGTAAAAGGGAAGCCAAAAGAGTTAATAGATAACAGTGACGGTTCAAATAATCTAGAAGATGTTTTTATAAGTTTAACTGGAAAAGCTTTAAGAGATCATGCATAAATTAATGGCTTCCGCACGTAAAGAATTCCTATTGCTAATACGCGATATTGGAGGTATTGCCATACTTTTTATAATGCCTTTAGTTCTTATTGTAACCATAACTTTAATTCAAGATAGCACATTTAAAACGGTTTCTGATGCTAAAATCCCTATTCTGGTTGTAAATAACGATCATGGAAATGTTTCTGAAACCATTTTGCAGGGTTTAGAGGATTCCAATGCCTTTGAAGTGAATATTAAAGACACAGAAGAACAGGCAAAAGACCTTGTTTTTAAAGGAAAATTTCAATTAGCCATTATTATTCCTGAAGATTTAAGTTCTGGGCTTGCACAAAAAGTAGCCCAAAATGTCGATGGTATTATTGCCAAATTTGGAATTGAAGATGAAACAGAAAGCGTAACCAAACCAAAAATTGAAAGTAAGGAAGTCAAGCTTTATTTTGATCCTGCCACACAAATATCTTTTAAAAACTCTGTAAAAAACGGGATAGATAAGATGGTTTCTAAAATTGAAACACAATCTATTTACAAAGCTTTTCAGGAACAAATAAGCGACGATGCTTCAGAAGTTATTTTTGAAACCGAAAATTTTATCACCTTCACAGAAATTTTACCAAAAAACAATAACAAAGAACTCATTCCAAACTCGGTACAACATAACGTGCCCGCTTGGACTTTATTCGCCATCTTTTTTATAATTGTACCTCTTTCAATTAATATGGTTAAGGAAAAAAGTCAAGGTACTTTTGTTAGATTACGTACAAACCCAATATCTTATGCCACCGTTTTAGGAGGAAAAACCCTTGTATATCTTGTGGTTTGCCTTATTCAATTTGTGCTTATGTTAATGGTTGGCGTGTTTCTATTTCCAGCAATTGGCTTACCAACATTAGATATTTCTGGCAGATTGCCATTGCTTTTTGTAGTAGCCATTTTTGCAGGACTAGCGGCTATTGGTTTGGGATTATTGTTAGGAACTGTAGCTAAAACTCAAGAACAATCTGCACCATTTGGCGCAACCTTCGTGGTTATTTTAGCTGCTCTTGGTGGCGTTTGGGTTCCAGTCTTTATCATGCCAAAATTCATGCAAACCCTCTCTAATATTTCACCTATGAATTGGGGCTTAAATGCTTTTTACGATGTATTTTTGCGTCATGGCTCACTCTTAGATATTTTACCAGAAATCAGCTTGCTATTCTTATTTTTTTTAGCAACCACATTAATTGCCATCGTTTATAATGAAAAGAAAAACACCGTCTAAATCAAAAGAAATAACACATACAAGTCAAGTACGTGTTCGTTTTGTTGAAACAGATCCTCTTGGGATTGTTTGGCATGGTAACTACATTCAATATTTTGAAGATGGACGTGAGGCATTTGGTAGACATCATGGGATTTCTTATTTAGATCAAAAAAAATATGGCTTTGCAACACCTATTGTAAAATCCAGTACAGATCATAAATTGCCACTTCGATATGGAGACATTGCAACCATTAAAACTATTTATGTAGATAGTCTAGCTGCCAAAATGGTATTTCGTTATGAAATTTACAATCAGAATGAGGATTTGGTTTGCACAGGTGAAACCATTCAAGTATTTGTAGATAAAATAGGTGAAGGTGATTTATGGCTAAACCTTCCGTCTTTCTTTAAAGATTGGAAACAAAACGTAGGTTTATTGGATGAATAAAGCTTATGTCTCATATAATAACATTATTTCCTCTTTAGGTTTTAGCAGTGAAACGGTTGTTGAAAATATTCACAACAACGTTTCTG
The DNA here is from genome assembly GCF_014638915.1 of Xanthomarina arctica. GTDB lineage: Bacteria > Bacteroidota > Bacteroidia > Flavobacteriales > Flavobacteriaceae > Xanthomarina > Xanthomarina arctica. The sequence goes on from NZ_BMFQ01000001.1 coordinate 461,768, forward strand.
GATTAGAATTAATGGATGACAAAAATGTGCTTCCAGAGCCATTTTATTCAGCTTTAATCCCTTCTGAAAAATTAGAAAAAGGGTTTCAAAAACTGCAACCAAAACAAGAGTATACCCGCTTGGAAAAAATGATGACAACCTCATTAAACGAAGTTATCCAAGCATCCAACATCAAATTAAATGAACGTGTAGGGTTAATAATTTCTACCACAAAAGGAAATATCGACGCCTTAGATGAAAACAATCCCTTTCCAAAAGAACGTGCTTATTTAAATGAATTAGGGAAAAGCATCAAAGAATTTTTCGGATTTAACAATGAACCAATCATAGTTTCAAACGCATGTGTTTCGGGTATTTTAGCTATTGCTGTAGCCAAAAGATACATGCAACAAAACCTGTATGACCATGTTTTTATTGTTAGTGGAGATGTGGTAACCGAGTTTATTCTCTCTGGTTTCAATTCATTTCAAGCCTTAAGCAATGAACCATGTAAGCCTTACGATAAAAACAGAACAGGAATAAATATTGGAGAAGTTGCCGCAAGTGTATTAGTAACAAACAATCCTGAAAAACTCTCGATAGAAGCAGTAGAAATTATTGGAGAAGGTTCTTGTAACGATGCCAACCATATATCAGGACCATCTAGAACTGGCGAAGGATTATATAGAAGTATTAGTTCTGCTATGGCACAAGCGGATATGTCTGCAAAAAACATCGATTATATTTCGGCTCATGGAACTGCAACCATGTTCAATGATGAGATGGAAGCTATTGCTTTCAACAGATTGCAATTACAAGATGTTCCATTAAATAGTTTAAAAGGCTATTTTGGACACACCTTAGGAGCATCTGGCTTATTAGAAACTATTGTTGGTATGCATTCTTTATACAACAAAACTCTATACGCATCCAAAGGCTTTGAAACTTTAGGTGTTTCAAAACCTATAAATGTTATAAAAGAAACAACAGCAAAAGAATTAAATACTTTTTTAAAAACGGCTTCAGGTTTTGGAGGTTGCAATACAGCTGTCATATTTAAAAAAATAAAATCAAAATAATAAACATGTCTAAAAACTCAATTAAAGCAATAGATGCCATTCAAGAAGCACAAAAAATTGCTTTTGCACCATTTGTATTTCAAGCTGTGATTGCCCTTAGAAAACTTGGGATTTTTGACCTAATCTTTGAAAAAAGAAGAAAAGGTGGAATCACTGTAGAGGAAATAGCAAACCAATTATCTCTAAGCATATATGGTGTAGGTGTTTTATTAGAAATAGCTGAAAGCTCTAATATTGTTTCAAAAAACGACGATAAGCAATTCGAATTAACTACTACTGGTTACTTTTTAGCATATAATAAAACGGTTGATGTAAATATTAACTTTACACAAGAAGTTTGTTACAAAGGTCTTTTTCATTTAACGGAAGCCATCCAAACAGGCAAACCTTCTGGTTTAAAAGAATTAGGAGATTGGAGCACTATATATGAAGGTTTATCTAAATTAACTCCTAACATTCAAAAATCTTGGTTTGAATTTGATCATCACTATTCAGACGATGTTTTTCAAGAAGCCTTAGAAACGGTTTTTCGAAATAATCCAAAAACAGTTTACGATGTAGGAGCAAACACTGGAAAATTTGCGATTAGTGGTAGTAAATACAATGAATCTGTTTCCATAAAAATGGTCGATTTACCTGGGCAATTAAAAATAGCTTTGGGCCATGTTGAAGAAGCTGGTTTTAAAGACAGAGTTACACATCACGAAATAGATTGGTTATCTGAAAATCCAACATTACCAAAAGGGGCCGATGCCATTTGGATGAGTCAGTTTTTAGATTGTTTTTCTGAAGATGAGATTCTAACCATATTAAATGCTTGTAAAGACGCAGTAAATGACGATGGAGAAATCCTGATTATGGAGACATTTACAGATCGTCAGAGATTTGATAATGCCAAGTTTATACTGGAAGCAACTTCTTTGTATTTTACAGTTATGGCAAATGGAAACAGTAAAATGTATCCAGCTGAAGTATTCAAAAAGTTAATAGACAAAGCCGGATTGGTTTTAAAAGAAGATATTGCTGTGGGAGAATATCACACTATTTTAGTTTGTAAAAAAAAGTAATAAAATCGTGAATACTAAATATAACATATCCTCATTTTGCCATATAAAGAACAACCAAGTTTCTTTAAATGGCTCTGTGATATTTAGTGAACAGCACTCAAATTTTTCAGATTTTATTAAAGCGGCATACAAAGCACAGAATACAAAATATCCGAAATTTTTTAAAATGGACCATTTAAGTAAATTGGCTTTTATAGCTGCCGATGTTTTACTTAAGGAACAAAATATAGACATTGAAAAGGAAAATAACATGGCTTTGGTATTTTCAAATAAAGCATCTAGTTTAGATACCGATTTGATGCACCAAAAAGCTATTCAACACAAAGACAACTACTTCCCTAGCCCAGCAGTTTTTGTATACACCTTACCAAATATTTGCCTGGGGGAGATAAGTATTAAATATAAACTCTATTCTGAGAATAGTTTTTTTATCTTTGAATACTTTAATGCGGCACATTTGTTTACATATACCAATAGTTTATTGGAAACAGATAAAGCAACATCTGCACTTTGTGGTTGGGTAGAATTAGAAGGAGATAATTACGAAGCCTTCTTATATTTAGTCTCAAAAGAAGGAAACACAGAGCACAACAAACAAAATATAAAAACATTATATAATACATAATATGGAAGCTTTAAAACAAGAATTAAAAGAAAACATTATCGAGCAATTAAACCTTGAAGATATGTCCGTTGAAGATATTTCTGATGATGAAATCCTTTTTGGTGGTGGCTTAGCACTAGATTCAATTGATGCTTTAGAACTTATCGTGATGTTAGATAAAAACTATGGTATCAAATTAACAGACCCTAAAGAAGGGCGTTCCATTTTTGAGTCTATCAACACAATGGCTACTTATATTCAAGAGCATAGATCTAAATAACTAAATCCCTGCTGAGTTTATCTTCAGCAGAGCCGAAAGGCAGGAAATAATATGAGCAAAGGAATCGCAATTACCGGAATGGGAATTATATCTGCTATTGGAAACAATGTTGCAGAAAATTTTCAGTCGCTTATGGAAGGTAAAAAAGGGATTTCTAAAATTTCTAAAATAGAGACTATCCATAAAGATGACATTATGGTAGGTGAAGTTGCTTATACAAATTCTGAATTGGTAGATCTTTTAGGATTAAGCACAGAAAATAATTATTCCCGAACTGGTTTACTTGGTGCAATTGCCGCCAAGGAAGCTGTTGCAAACGCTGGAATAAAAGATATGAAAGCCTATAAAACAGGTTTGATTTCTGCTACGAGTGTTGGAGGAATGGATATGACTGAAAAATATTTTTACGATTATTTAGAAAATGACACGAACCGAAGGTATATAGAAAGTCATCATGCTGGAGATTCCACACAAAAAATAGCCGAGCAATTAGGAATAGATAACAGTCTAATAACCACCATAAGTACAGCCTGCTCTTCGGCAGCAAATGCCATCATGCTTGGTGCTAGACTTATTAAAGCTGGACAATTGGACCGTGTTATCGTTGGAGGAGCAGATTGCATGTCCAAATTCACTATCAACGGATTTAAAACCTTGATGATATTATCAGATACTTACAATACACCTTTCGACGAAAATAGAAAAGGCCTGAATCTTGGAGAAGCCGCTGCTTTTTTAGTTTTAGAATCGGAAGCCATAGTAAAAGCTGAAAATAAAACGGTGTTAGGATATGTAAAAGGTTATGGAAACGCAAATGATGCGTTCCATCAAACAGCCTCTTCAGATCATGGAGATGGCGCCACTTTGGCCATGGAAAAAGCCCTTGAAGTAGCAGGATTTACTGCAAAGGATATCGATTACATCAATGCACATGGAACTGCTACCGGAAACAATGATTTATCTGAAGGTCGGGCCATTATTCGTGTTTTTGGGGATTCACCTCCAGAATTCAGCTCAACAAAAGCTTATACAGGACATACTTTAGCGGCAGCTGGTGCAATAGAAGCTATATATTCAGTTTTAGCATTACAAAACAATGTGATTTTTCCAAATTTGAATTTTAAAACTCAGATGAAAGAATTTAATATCACACCTCAACTGGAAGCTAAAGAAAAAAGGATACAATCGGTTATGTCTAATTCCTTTGGATTTGGAGGGAATTGTTCGACTGTTATTTTCTCGAAAGAGCAATAAAAAAAGTAACAACCTGCGAGGCATTTCCGAGGAACGAGGATTCCTTGTAGGTTTGAAAAGATAGACAATAAATACCTACAAGGTTTAAAAATCCTTGCAGGAGGCAAAAAAAACAAAGATCTAAAAAATAGATTCCTGCTTTCGCAGGAAGTAAAACATGAAAAAAGTCTACATCAATAGCATCTCAAGTATTACTGCTCAAAAGACATTCGATAACTCGGAGTTTTTAGACGAGGTTATTATACATGAAGATCAAGTTATTTTTGCTGTAGAACCTGTTTACAAAGATTACATTCCACCTGCTGCTGCAAGACGCATGGCAAAAGGGATTAAAATGGGCGTTGTTGCCTCTAAATTAGCTTTACAAGAAGCTGGTTTGGAACAGGTCGATGCCATAATTACTGGAACTGGAATGGGTTGTTTACGCGATTCTGAAAAGTTTTTAAGTGGTATTATAGACAATGACGAACAATTTTTAACCCCAACTTCCTTCATTCAATCCACTCATAATACGGTTGGCGGACAAATAGCTTTAGAGCTTCAATGTAAAGGCTATAACTTTACTTATGTTCATGGTAGCAATTCCTTTGAATCTACCTTATTAGATGCCAAGCTTCAATTGGAATTAGACGAAGCTCAAAACATTTTAATTGGTGGCGTTGATGAATTAGGAGATTATACCACAAAATTAAATAAAATCATTCATCACATAAAAGATGAAAAAACGAACAGTAACAACCTACTGGATTCTAAAACAAAAGGAACTGTTTTTGGGGAAGGAGCCAATTTCTTTGTAGTATCGAATAAAAAACAAGACACATCTTATGCTGAAGTAGTTTCAGTAGAAATGTATAATACTTTGTCTCAGAATGATGTTGCTAAAACTGCACTAAACTTTTTAAAGGAAAACAACCTCACAGTTGAAGCTATTGATGCCATTATATTAGGTAATAATGGAGATGTAGAATTTGATGGATATTATAATGAATTAACTTCAACTGCCTTCAGCAACACACAACAAGTTTGCTATAAAAATCTTATTGGAGAATTCTTTACAGCTTCGCCTTTTGGTCTTTGGATTGCTTCAAAAATACTAAAAACTCAAACAATTCCTGAAGCCTTAAAAAGAAACCATCTAGGAACTGCTTCATTTAAAAACATCTTACTATATAATCAGTATCGCGGAGAAAATCATAGCTTCACCTTACTTAAAACATGCTAAACTTTAGAACAGTAAACATTTTTATGCTTATTATCTTAATAGGTTTAATAGTGGCTTACTTCATGTTTAGTATTTCTTTTTGGTGGCTAGCTTTGTTAGCATTTAGTTGGTTTACTTTCACAGCTCTAGGTTCAGGAATTATAGGTTGGAATTACCATTTACAAGCTTTAAATTCTAATCCATCTATTTCAAAAAATCAGGTAGCTATCACTTTCGACGATGGTCCAAATCCAGAATTCACACCCAAAGTTTTAGAGCTCTTGAAAAAACATCAAGCCAAAGCAACCTTTTTCTGCATTGGATTGAACATAGAAAATCATCCCGCACTCTTCAAAAACATTATAAACGAAGGTCACACGGTTGGGAATCACACCTATTCTCATAATAACATGTTTGGTTTTTTTAGCACCAAACAAGTCGTTGAAGAATTAGAACAAACCAATGCCTTAGTTTTAGAAAAAACAGGTTTAAAATTGAATTTGTACAGACCAGCATTTGGAGTTACTAATCCTAGAATTAAAAAAGCTATCAATACAACCAAATTACAAGCTATTGGATGGAGCAAACGCTCTTTGGACACAACTAATTTAAGCAAAGAAACCGTTTTAAAAAGAGCTTCAAAAAATCTAAAAAAAGGTGATGTCATTTTATTACATGATGCTAGTGAAAAAACACTGTGGGTTTTGGAACAGTTATTGTTAATTTTACAAAAACAAAATTTGCAAGCTGTAACCATAGATAGCTTATTTAATATAGAACCTTATGCGTAACCTTGTTTACTTTTTTTTATTGCTAACTGCTAGTATTCAGTCGCAAACAACCATGTCTCCTTCGGAAGCACAAGCACTAAAAACACTTGTTAAGGCTCAAGCTTTAACTACTAAAACCATTTATAGCAACTTTACCCAATACAAGCATTTAGATTTTTTATCCAACGATATTGTAACCAAAGGGAAACTCGCCTTTAAAACGCCAAATCTTGTTAAATGGGAATATACAGATCCCTATAAATATACCGTTATTTTTAAAAACGAAACTATTTTTATAAATGACGAAGGCAAAAAAAATCAAGTAGATATGGGTTCTAACAAACTGTTTAAAGAATTAAATGGTTTGATAATTAACAGCATTAAAGGCGATATGTTTGATGATGAAGCTTTCGATATTACCTACTTTAAATTAGACAAAACCAAGCAAGTTCATTTTATTCCTAAGGACAAAAAATCCTCAAAATACATTTCTGCTTTTGAAATTACATTTAATGAAAAAGGAGATGTTTTAGAAGTAAAAATGATAGAACCTTCAGGAGATTTCACCAAAATCGTTTTCTCTAACAAAGAAATAAACAAACCTCTTGCTGATGCGATTTTTACTAATTAGCATTTGTCTTTTAATGCTTTCTTGCGGAAGTTATCCTAAAAAACAGAACTTTAAATTAGATCAATCGGCTTCAAAAAATATCGAAAATCCTTATTTTTCAGATGCCAGCAAAGACTATGTTTATAAAGCGACCATTGATGTTTATGACAAGCATTTTGGAGGTCTTTTAATTATAAAGAAGATTGGAGATAATAATCATCGGGTTGTTTTTACAACTGAAATGGGAAATAAATTGTTCGATTTCACTTTTTTAAAGGATGATTTTAAAGTGAATTTTATTTTAGACGAATTCAATAAAAAGATCCTAATCAACATCCTTAAAAAGGACTTTAAAGTCTTGATTACTGAAAACTTGAACGTTTTAAAAAGCTTTTCAGATACCGAAAAGGCTATTTTCGAAACAAACATTTATAATAAAAGGCATTATTATTTCTTTAATGAGAGTCAACTTACGCAAGTTATTCGAACGAAAAACGGAAAAGAAAATGTTCGATTTTTATATTCAAAAATAAATAAGCATCTTGCAAATCAAATTGAAATAAAACACCGAAATATTAACCTAGAAATTAAATTAAAATCAATTACCCAATGAAAAACCTACTTTTGGCAATTGCATTCGCAGCAATTAGCATTTCTACATTTTCGCAAGTAAAAGTTAGCCCAGGATTAAGAATGGGACTAAACGCTTCAACAGTTACAAATCATTATGATTCCGAAAGAGTTCTTGGATTTAATGGTGCCATGTTTGTAAATATTCATCTTGCACGTTTTTACGAATTACAACCTGAATTAACCTATTCCAACCAAGGCTATAAAGGAGAACGCTTTTCTGGTATTGTCGATCCTTACAATCCTTCTTTTTCTATTTATGAAGAAGACATTAATATTCACTACTTAGGAATGGCTCTTACAAATAAATTTTTCTTCGTTCCTAATTTAGGATTACACTTTATAATTGGGCCTAGTTTAGAAATTAATGTTTCAGATAATGCATACTATGATGTTACTCCTATTGACTTATCTTTATTTGGAGGTATTGGTTACGAATTTCCAATGGGACTGGGTATAGAAGCCAGATTCAAACAAGGAATCGTGGATGTTAGAGAGGGTTATTATGATTATTATTACGATGATTATAATTATGACGGCAACGACTATTACAATGGAAACAACAAACTAAACTCTGTGTTTCAATTTAACGTTTATTATAAATTTGGAATGTAATTTCCATAGTGAAACAAAATCTTAATCGCATGAAAAACCTCCTGTTGGCTCTGTGCCTTTTTAGTATTATAAACGTTTCGTTTTCACAAAATGAAAAAGGAATTGGATTTCGCGGTGGTGTTAATATTTCTAAATTAAGCACTGCTGATTTAGAGGTGAAAACCAATGCATATTTTGGCATGTTTTATCAGGTTAGATTGTCTGAATTATATGCATTGCAACCAGAAATAGGCTATTCCAATCAAGGAGGAAAAACAAAAGATGGTGATAATATTTATGTAGAATACCTAACGTTTGGCTTTACCAATAAATTATTTTTGGCTCCAGATGTTGGGTTTTATATGTTAGTAACTCCTGGTTTTGATTTGGATATAGACGACACGCCTTTTGGTTTTATGAATAGAAACAACGACGAAGGCAACGATGCAACCTTTATAGATTTCAGCATGTCTTTTGGTTTAGGTATCCAATTTAAAAATGGATTGGCTATAGAAGCGCGATATAAACAAGGTTTAATTGATGTATATTCGGGTACATTTCATAATTTTGACTCGGAATTATATGAAAACAGATCCCAATTTAATTCTGTTTTTCAAATTGGTCTCGCTTATACATTCAACTTAACTAAAAACTAATAGTCATGCTATTAAAAGATTTTTATAAAGTAAACAGCCTTACCGTAGTCGAAAATTTAGCAACTGCTGAAATTACTATCAACAAAGATCATGAAGTTTTTAAAGGCCATTTTCCTGGAAACCCAGTAACTCCAGGAGTGTGCATGATACAGATAATTAAAGAGCTTACAGAGCAAATTGTCGATAAAAAGCTTTTTATGGAATCGTCCAGCAATGTGAAGTTTATGGCCATTATCAATCCTGAAAAAACACCAGATTTAGTTTTAGAATTGGATATAACCGAAACAGAAAATGGCTACAAAGTGAAAAATAGTACAACTTTTGAGGATACTGTGGCATTAAAATTGACTAATAATTATATTATAAAATAAAACAGTTTTTTTGAGAATTCTAACTCTATTCATATCCATTATCGGTTTCTTTACGCTTAGTCAAGATCTAAGCGACATTCGCATGGCTTATAAAGAAGCACCTCAAAATAGCGAAAGTGCTGATTCTTTTTATAACATGTTTTTAGAAGTTACTAAACAAGACAATGTGGCTTTGGTGGCTTATAAAGGAGCTTCTATGGCAATTAAAGCCAAATATGCCGGAACGATAAAAGAAAAGAAAAATGATTTTATAGAAGGTGTCTCTTATCTTGAATTTGCAATTGAAAAGGAACCAAATGCCATTGAACCAAGGTTTATTCGATTAGGTATTCAAGAAAATTCACCTAAAATATTAAAGTATAAAGATAACATAGACGAAGACAAACTTTTCCTTCTAATACAATACAAAAACATTCCTTCAACAAATTTAAAAACCCATATTAAAGACTATATTTTACAATCCACCGTCTTTACTGAAGAAGAGAAATTAAGTATCAGCAACCAATAACTACTTTTAACTTCCACTAACCTACTTGAATCTTATGAAACAAATTACTATTCTATTTTTACTACTTTTCACGCTATCGATAAATGCACAAGATGTTATCATCATGTCCGATGATGAAGAAATTTCCGCTAAAGTTGAAGAAATTCATATTGAAACCATTACATATAAAAGATTTGATAATCTCTCAGGACCTACATATCATGTAAAAAAATCTGATGTTACTAAAATTATTTTTGAAAATGGGCATGAAGAGGTTTTTGAAGTTGCTGAAACTAATTCAGACTCTGAAGACGAAAGTGTTGCTACGCTGGAAGAAACCCAAGCATTTTTATTGGAATATATTAATAAGTATTGCTATGATGACAACGGATATTTAAAAAACAGATATAAAGCCAAGTTCGAAGGAGATTATTTAAGACTAATCGTAATGAATAAAGACCAGACCAAGGAATTGAGCAACTATTTATACAATTTTAAAAATGTGTATTCATTTAGACGTCCGGACAGAAGAGATGACCAACTTGCCTATTTAAATTTTTATGTGCCATTTTTAGCAAACGAAAAAAAGGACAAATGGGATAAACTAAAATTAGTGATGAGTGTAGAAGGTCATGATCATGCTCAATCCATTGTAAATGCTTTAAAACATTATAACTTTCTTCTAAAAAACAATAGCAAAGATCCAGGTCAAAAATTTTAGCTCTAATTATTTATTCTACAGGATTAAATAAGAAGAAAAATCAGTAATTTCGAGTAGGTAATTTTTAAGACTCTAATGTCATTGAATAACGAGCTAATAAACAATAAAATATCCCAATTGCATGTATGTGTTATTATTCCAACATACAACAATCAACATACCCTAAAACGAGTTCTCGACGGTGTTTTAGAATTAACAAATAACATCATTATTGTAAATGATGGCTCTACAGATGGCACTTCAAATATTCTTAAAGAGTATCAACACCTTCAACAATTCCATTTCCCAGAAAACAGAGGAAAAGGAGTTGCTTTAAAAGAAGGATTTAAACATGCTATTTCTTTAGATTATCAGTTTGCAATTACTATCGATTCGGATGGACAGCATTTTCCTAACGATATTCCACATTTCATCAACGCATTGGAACAAAATGAAACCAAGGACATTTTAATTATAGGTTCCAGAAATATGGAGCAAGAAGGTGTTCCAGGTAAAAGTAGTTTTGGTAACAAGTTCTCTAATTTTTGGTTTTGGATAGAAACAGGTATCAAACTTAAAGACACACAGTCTGGATTTAGATTATATCCCTTAAATGTGATTAAAAATCTAAAATTATATACCACTAAATTTGAGCTTGAAATTGAAGTCATTGTAAAAACAGCTTGGAAAGATGTGGAAGTTAAAAACATGCCTATTCAAGTACTTTACGACGAATCTGAACGTGTGTCACATTTCAGACCTTTTAAAGATTTTACCAGAATTAGTATCTTAAATACCTGGTTGGTATTTTTAACCTTTATCTATTATTTCCCAAGAAGACTTATTAGAAATATTAAAAAAAAAGGGCTGAAACGTTTTCTAGCTGAAGATTTATTAGGAAGTAACGATTCGCCTAAAAAGAAAGCTTTATCCATTGCTTTAGGAGTTTTTATAGGATTTTCCCCGCTTTGGGGACTTCAAACCATTTTAGTTATTTCCCTTGCTATTTTTCTGAAATTAAATAAAACCATTGCTTTTGCTTTTTCAAACGTTAGCTTACCTCCTTTTATTCCATTTATTGTTATTGCTAGTTTGGAATTAGGACAATTGGTTTTAGGCGAAAAAATCTCCTATTCTATTGAAGAAATGATGGAAAATTTTGAAGCAATTGAACATCTAAAAACGTATCTTGTTGGAAGTTTTACCTTAGCCATAATTGGTGCAGCGGTATTTGGGAGTATCGGATACTTTTTCTTCACCTTTTTTAATAAGAAGCATGTAGCTTTAAAAAATGACTAACTTTTTTTACAACATACATACTTACTTAGCCTCTAAAAAAATAGTAGGCTTTTTAGCTTTAGCCTTATTGGTTTTAAGCCTAGGATTTCTTGCTTCTAAAATTACTTTTGAAGAAGATATTACGAAACTTATTCCTATTAACGAAGAAAATCAAGATGCGCAGAAAGTATTGAAATCTGTTAATTTTGCCGATAAGATTATCGTAAATATTAAACGAGAGTCCTCTGGATCAGTTAACGATTTAACTCAATACGCCACACAATTTATAGATAGCATTAATAAAACCTCTAGCAGTTATTTTACTAAAATTCAAGGAAAAGTTGAAGACGATGAAATTCTCAACACTTTAGATTTTGTTTATAACAATCTCCCTCATTTTTTAGAACCTTCAGATTACAAAACCATACAAAGCAAGCTTCATAAAGATAGTATAGAAGCCTTAACAAAAGCGAATTACAAAACACTGATTTCACCTTCTGGAATGGTCGCCAAAGAAACCATTTTAAGAGACCCCTTAGGTTTATCCTTTTTAGCTTTAAAAAAATTACAGCAATTAAGTTTCGGTAATGAGTTTACCATGCAAAATGGGTTCTTGCTAAGCAAGGACAAAAAGCACATCTTACTTTTTATCAGTCCAACGCATTCCTCTAGTGAAACTTCAGAAAACGCCCTTTTTGCCGAACAACTTTATAGCTTAAACACAAAATTAAACCACGATTTTAAAGGCAAAGTAAGTAGCGAATATTTTGGGGGTGCTTTGGTTGCAGTTGCCAATGCAAAACAAATAAAAAAAGACATTCAACTAACCGTTGGCATTGCAATAACGTTTTTACTATTAATACTTATTGTGTTTTATAGAAAGTTAAGTGTTCCAATAATTCTCTTTATTCCTACGGCTTTTGGGGCTTTATTAGCTGTTGCTTTATTGTTTTTATTTAGAACAAAGATTTCTGCAATTTCCTTAGGAATTGGTTCGGTGTTGTTGGGTATTACTTTAGATTATGCTTTGCATATATTAACACATATTCGCAGAAACAACAATGTAAAAGCATTATATCAAGAAATTACCAAGCCTATTTTAATGAGTAGCTTAACAACGGCTTTAGCATTTTTATGTTTGCTGTTTTTAGATTCTCAAGCGCTCCAAGATTTAGGTCTTTTTGCAGCAATTAGTGTTCTTGGAGCTTCATTTTTCGCTTTAATATTTATTCCTTTGGTTTATAAAGAAAAAAATAAAACCACTAAGAAAGCAACCCTAATTGACAAAGTGGCTTCTTATCCGCTTCATAAAAACAAATGGGCCTTAATCGGATTGGTTCTGTTGTTTGTTATGAGTTATTTTACTTATAACAAAGTGACTTTCAATAACGATTTAGCCAATTTAAATTTTGAACCAACAGAACTTCGTGAAGCACAAGACAGACTGGATGCCTTAACTAATATCAATTCCAAATCTGTTTATATAGCTACTTACGGAACGAATGAACAAAAAGTACTTCAAATAAACGACGGTGTTTTTTCAACCTTAAAAGATCTTAGGGAGAAAGATAGCATTATTGGTTTTAGCTCCATTAGTGCTATAATAAAATCTAGAGAAATCCAAGAGCAACAACTTAATACTTGGAATAATTTCTGGACAGCAGACACCAAACAACTTGTCCAAAAAAATCTAGTAGAAAGTGGTTCTAAATTAGGTTTTAAGCCAAATAGTTTTAATGGGTTTTATTCACACTTAAATTCCAATTTCACAACCCTAAACATAGAAGATTATAATAAGTTTAAAACCATCTCGGTTGACGATTATATTGCCACAAAAGAAGATTTTACAACCATTACAACTTTAGTGAAATTAAAAGACGATCAAGCCGATAATTTGTTTAGCAAATTTGAAAATAACCAACAAACCATGGTTATAGACAGAAAACAAATGAACGAAACCTTTTTGGGCGGCCTTAAAACGGATTTTAATAGCCTAGTTGGATATTCATTTTTAGTCGTTTCATTACTTCTCTTGCTTTTCTATCGCAGTTTTTCATTAACCTTGGTAACACTTGCTCCTATTGCTTTAACTTGGTTTTTAACCCTAGGAATTATGGGACTGTTGAATATTCAATTCAATATTTTCAATATTATTATTACCACCTTTATTTTTGGTTTAGGAATAGATTATAGCATTTTCATTACCAATGGTTTATTACACGAGTTGCGAACAGGAGAAAGTTCTTTACCAACTCATAAAACCTCTATTTTACTTTCAGTCATTACTACTATTTTAGGGGTTGGGGTTTTAATTTTTGCCAAACATCCAGCATTGCACAGTATTTCTTTGGTATCTCTCATTGGAATCCTTTCGGCCATGCTTATTTCGTTTACTATTCAACCTCTTTTATTTGGCTTTTTTATAGGGAGCAAACATCACAGAACCTCACCAGTTCACATGTTTATATTCTCTTCTATCTCCTTTATTTATTATGGCTTAGGAGGTTTAATTTTATCTTTAATTGGAATTGCTTTTATGAAAGTAGTGCCAATTAGCATGAAAATTAAAATGAATTGGTTCCATAAAGTCATGTCCAAATTCATGAAATCGGTTTTAGACTCATATCCCTTTTTTAAAACCAAAGTAATAAACAATTCTAAAGAAACGTTCGAGAAACAAGCTATGATTATAGCTAATCACACGTCATTTTTAGACATTTTAGCCATTGGGATGTTACATCCTAAAATTATTTTTTTAGTAAACGATTGGGTTTATAACTCCCCATTTTTTGGTAAAGCGGTGAAACTTGCTGGTTTTTATCCAGTTTCTAGTGGTATTGAAAAAGGTGTTGATCATCTTCAAGAAAAAGTGAACCAGGGTTATAGTTTAATGGCATTTCCAGAAGGAACTCGTTCTTATACCAATAAGGCAAAGCGTTTCCATAAAGGAGCTTTCTTTTTAGCTGAAAAATTTAATTTAGACATTGTACCTGTAATGATACATGGAAATTCTGAAGTACTTCCAAAAGGGAATTTTGTTATAAAAAAAGGGGTTATTTCAGTTAAAATACTAGATAGAATCTCTTTTGAAAACGACCTGTTTTCAGGAACTACGCGAGAAACTACTAGAAAAGTAAGTACTTATTTCAAAAATCAATTTAATATCTTTAGGCAAGAAACTGAAGGTGAAACTTATTTTCATAAGGTCGTTTTGGAAGATTTTAGATATAAAGGAGATGGGTTATATAAACAAGTGAAAGCCGACTTAAAAGATAATAAAACGGCTTATAAAACCATCATGGATTCTGTTGGAGAAAAAGACAGTATCCTTCATATTTCAAAAGCTTGCGGACAGTTAGATTTCTTATTAGCTTTAGATAGACCTGATAGAAAAATCATTACATATTTTGAAGACAAAATAATTAGTGATATTATAAAAAACAGTTATCTAAGCAATAATCATTATAAAATCTCAGTTTTAGATGGGTTGGAAGAAGTTCTAACGAATAAAGCAAATGTGCTTATTTTAGATGACATTTATTTGACAAACAATCAAATGGAAGTTGCCATTTCAAACGGTGTAACTAAAATTATTTTACTTCATTTGGACTTAGAATTATATTCTGAAATTCTTAAAAAACAGTTATTTAAAATTGAACAGCAAATAGCGAATTGTATCATACTAATAAAATCTGATAGTATTTGAAACCAAAGTCACATTACGATATTGTTATAGTTGGCAGTGGCTTAGGCGGTCTTGTTTCGGCAGTTATTCTAGCCAAAGAAGGTTATAGTGTTTGTGTTTTAGAGAAAAATCAGCAGTATGGAGGCAATCTTCAAACCTTTGTAAGGGACAAATCTATTTTCGATACAGGCGTTCATTATATTGGAAGTTTAGATAAAGGCCAAAACCTCTATCAATACTTCAACTATCTAGGTATCATGAAAGAGCTTGCTCTAAAAAAGATGGATGAAGATAGTTTTGATACCATTACTTTCGACGACGATAAAAAGGAATACCATTATGCCCAAGGCTACGATAAATTCATAGAGAATTTAATTGCAGATTTTCCAGATGAAGCAGAAGCCATTCAAGCTTATTGCGATAAAATTAAAGAAACCTGCGACAAATTCCCCCTTTACAGATTAAAACCTGGCAGACCTTATGCAGATGGCGTTTTTAAACTGCAAATTAGAGAGTTTCTAGAATCAATTACTACTAACAAACGCCTACAAGCTGTTTTGGCTGGCACTAATTTTCTATACGCCGGAGATGGCTATAAAACGCCTTTTTATGTTCATTCTCTATCGGTAAATTCATACATTCAAAGTGCCTATCGCTGTCTAAAC
This sequence comes from Xanthomarina arctica, assembly GCF_014638915.1. GTDB lineage: Bacteria > Bacteroidota > Bacteroidia > Flavobacteriales > Flavobacteriaceae > Xanthomarina > Xanthomarina arctica. The sequence continues at coordinate 477,678 of NZ_BMFQ01000001.1, forward strand.
GGTGGTAGCCAAATTACAAAACTTTTAATTCGAAGACTTACGGAAGCTGGAGGTGAAGTTTACAAGTATCACGAAGCTGTTAAGTTTGAATTTGAAGATAAAAAAATACGATCTGTAATTTGTGAAAATGGGCATGAAATTCATGGTAATATGTTTATTTCTAACATCGATCCAAAACTAACCCTGAAGTTAATTGAAGATGGAAAACTTAGAAAATCTTACACCAATAGAATTGAAAATATAGAAAGTACCATTGCGGCATTCAGCCTTTACATCGTATTAAAACCAGATAGTTTTAAATATTTAAACAAAAATTATTATCATTTTAAATCGGTTGATGCCGTTTGGAATGGGCAAAATTATACACAAGAAACTTGGCCTGAAAACTATATGTTATCTATGGGAGTCAAGAAAAATAATGACCAATATGGCGATAACATAACCATTATGACTTATATGCGTTATGAAGAAGTTCAGGCTTGGGAAAAAACCTTCAATACAGTAGCCGATAAAAACGATAGAGGTCAGACTTACGAACAATTTAAACAGGAAAAAGCTGAAAAAATCATTTTAGAACTGGAGAAAAAATTTCCAAATATTAGAGATTGTATTCAAGAAACTTACACCTCTTCCCCGCTATCCTATAGAGATTATATCGCCACCAATCGTGGCTCCATGTATGGCTATACTAAAGATGTTAGTAAACCCATGCAATCTTTTGTTTCCCCTAAAACAAAAATAGACAATCTACTATTTACAGGACAATGTTTAAACATGCATGGTATTTTAGGTGTCACAATTGGTGGTGTTGTAACCTGTTCTGAAATTTTAGGCCAAGAATATTTATTAGATAAAATTATTCAAGCTAATAAAATACCAGAATAAATATAACAATGAGATTAACAACCTACATACTATCATTCTTTTTACTTATAAGTTTAGCCTCTTGTGGTGTTTCAAAATCGATACACGACCTTCCAGATGTTAGCATGTATGAATCAAGTCTTCCAGAACGTACTCAAATTTCGGACACATCTTTTACTACTGAAAATGGCTATCTAACAAAAAACAGCTTTGGCCAATGGGAATTATATGCTTCTGGAGATCCATATCAAATGGGTTTAAACATAGGAAGTTTAACTCAAGAACTTTTTGAAGCGCAAGAACATGCTTTTTTGAGTAAAGTAGATCTATTGGTTCCTTCTAAATTCAAACAATATCTGTTGCGAAAAATGTTAGCTTGGTACAACCGTAAAATGTATTTGTACGTTCCCGAAGAGTATAAAGCTGAAATATTAGGTGTTTCAAAATACGCAGGAGACGATTACGATTATGTTGCAGACGATTACCTCAGAATTCTCTATTTCCATAGCGCACACGATATTGGTCATGCCCTGCAAGACCTCATGCTAGTAGGATGTTCGTCCTTTGCAGCCTGGGGAAATAAATCTGAAGATGGTAACTTAATTATCGGCCGAAATTTCGATTTTTATGCTGGAGATGATTTTTCTACAAACAAAATAATTTCATTTATTAAACCCACCAATGGTTACAATTTTATGTCGGTAACTTGGGCTGGCATGATTGGCGTAGTTTCTGGAATGAACGATCAAGGGTTAACCGTTACCATTAACGCTGGAAAATCGGATATTCCTTGGATCGCCAAAACACCTATTTCCATTGTTACGCGAGAAATTTTACAGTATGCTTCCAACATTGAAGAAGCTATTGCCATTGCTCAAAAACGTCAGGTTTTTGTTTCAGAATCTATTTTCGTTGGAAGTGCTCATGACAATCGAGCCATTACTATTGAAGTGTCTCCAAAGAATTTCGGTGTTTATGAAGTTGAAAATTCCAATCAGCTAATTTGCACAAATCATTTTCAAAGTGAGGCTTACGCAGACGATGAAAAAAACAGCAAACACAAGGCCGAAAGTCATTCGCAATATCGTTATCAGCGCATCGAAGAACTATTTAACGAAGCTCCAAAAATAACGCCTCAAATTGCAGTGGATATGTTACGAAACAAAGAAGGACTGCACGATGCCACCCTTGGTTATGGAAATGAAAAAGCACTTAATCAACTTTTGGCGCATCATAGCGTTGTTTTTAAACCCTCAGATCGTTTGGTTTGGGTTTCTGCAAATCCATATCAATTAGGTGCTTTTGTTGCTTATAATTTAAATACTATTTTCAATGAAGGTCCAGAAAACAGGGAAGCAAAACCCTTAAACAACAAAAAACTGACTATCGAAAAAGACCCTTTTCAATATACAGAAACCTATTTAGATTACGAAAAATATCGTGTAATAAGTAGACAAGTTGAAAATGCTATTGGTGATGATGATTATGTGGATCCAAACACGTTAAGAGCATTGCAGGAAACAAATCCAGATTATTGGCAAGCCTATTATTTAACAGGGAAATATCACTATGAAAACAAACAATTTAGGGCCGCATTAAATGCATTCCAAAAAGCAAAAACGAAAGAAATTACAACGGTTCCTGACCAAGAACAAATAGATTTGTATATTAAGAAGATTACAAAGAAATTAAACGATTGATTCCTAGTCATCAAAAATTAGTGAAATTATGTTTTTCCTCCTGCAAGGTCTCTTTTCGACCTTGTAGGTATAAAGCCCAAACAATAAATACCTACAAGGATTTGAAAACCTTGCAGGATAAAAAAAAATAAAAAGATACCCACTTTCGTGGGCAATAAATATGATTCCCAAAATAGAACAAGCATCACCCAAAGAAATAAAAACCTTTCAAGAAGAAAAATTGAAAGACTTATTACAGTATTTAAATACGCAATCACCTTATTACAAACGCGTGTTTAAGGAACAAAATATAGACATTAGTTCCATAAATTCTTTGGAAGATTTAACGAAAATCCCAACCACTACCAAAGATCAATTGCAACAATACAACAACGATTTTTTATGTGTTCCTAAAAACAAAATCATCGACTATGTAACAACTTCTGGAACTTTGGGTGATCCTGTAACATTTGCTCTAACAGACAACGATTTAAACCGTTTGGCTTATAATGAAGCCATATCTTTTGCCTGTTCTGGCGTTACAGAAAATGACGTGATGCAACTCATGACTACCATGGACAGACGTTTTATGGCGGGATTAGCATATTTTCTTGGAGCTAGAAAACTTGGGGCTGGAATTATTCGAGTTGGAGCAGGAATACCAGAATTACAGTGGGATTCCATCTTAAAATTTAAACCTACCTATCTTATTGCGGTTCCTTCTTTTTTATTAAAGCTTATTGAATATGCGAACCAGCATGATATTGATATAAACAAATCTGGTGTTAAAGGCGCTATCTGCATAGGCGAACCTTTAAGGAATCAAGATTTTTCATTAAATACTTTAGCAGACAAAATTACCTCTCAATGGAACATAGAGTTATTTTCAACTTACGCTTCTACCGAAATGAATACCGCTTTTAATGAGTGTGAAAAGCAACAAGGTGGCCACCAACATCCAGAATTGATTATTGTTGAAATTTTAGATGAAAATGACCAACCGGTTTCCACAAATGCTGTTGGCGAACTAACAATTACCACTTTAGGAATTGAAGGGATGCCTTTGCTTCGTTTTAAAACTGGAGACATGGTTCAAGCACATACGGATTCTTGTGGTTGTGGCAGAAATACCATGCGTTTAGGGCCTGTTGTAGGTAGAAAAAAGCAAATGATAAAATATAAAGGCACAACTTTATATCCCCCAGCAATGGATAATATTTTAAACGATTTTAATGAGGTAGAAAGCTATATCATTGAAATTTCAAGCAATGCCATAGGTACAGACGAAATCTGCATTAAAATAGCCACAAATTCGCCTACAGACAGCTTATTACCTAGAATAAAAGATCATTTTAGAGCTAAATTACGCGTGTCTCCACGAATTGAAATTCACGATAAAAAAGAGATTCAAAAATTGCAATTTCCAATTATGAGTAGAAAACCAGTTATGGTTATCGACAAAAGGAATATAGATTCTTAAAACTCTTTCTTAGTAACATTAAACCAATTCCAAATTCGGAATCCTAATAGCTTTGAGTTCTTTCTTATAAAATTGAAGTTCTTTTTGAATGATGCTATTTTCAGAAGATATTGTCGTTAAAAATAAATCTTGATAATAGGAAATGCCATCAAAAAGATTGCTTTTAAAGGCTTCCCATTTCTTGATTTGTTTGGATGTAACCTCCTCTGAGATAGTAGCAATTTCATTTTTTAAATATTCCACATACATTTTCAATTCTTTAACGAACATGTTTGGACGCTCCACCTTAGAAAGTACAGAGGTCTTTCCATAAATATGTTGAATCATAGTTGAAAGCGACACTTCTTTATCAAAATAAGCCATATTTGGTCCTGGACAAATTACCACACCTTGCTCCTGACCTTTAATTTGAATATCGTTTTCTAAATAGGAAGCATTAGACAAACCAACACAAAGACAAGCTTTTTCGGTGATTTTTGCTTTGGCATTTTCATACATATTTGAAGCTACTTCATCTCTTTTTTCTTCTAATTCTTGCAATTTTACATCTTGATATTTTTTCGAAGCTGTACAAATACCTTCTGGTCCAAATTCTTTGCTTAGAGCCAAATACTTTTTCGGACAAGAACTTCCAGCTTTATCATCATCAATACGTTTTTGTTTAAAGAACTCGTTAGTGGTGCCTTTTATGGTATTAAAAGGAACTCCTAAAGGAGAAATACCACTTAAGTATAAATCGGTTTCTTGAGCCTTCGCTAACAAATCTCTAGTTTTCTTATCTACAGACGTGGCTTCGGGAACCAATAAAAAGGGTGTTCCCCAACCTACAGAGTCTACTTGATAATTGTCAAGTAAAAATTCGTGTTCATTAGCCGTTCCAACACCACCTTGAACCGTGATTTTTAAATCTAGAGGCTGTTCTGGAACAGCTAATTCCTTCGCGCTTAACCCTTTCACAAACACATCGTGTGTCTCTTGAATTAATTCGGCTTTTTTGTTTTTAAATTCCTCTAAAATAGGCCCCAATAAAAATCCTTCTGTTGCAAAAGCATGTCCGCCACAATTTAATCCAGATTCAATGCGGTATTCTGAAACCCAAAGTCCTTTTTTAGCTAAGAATTTCCCTTGAATAGTAGCCGAACGATAATCGCTCACTTTCAAGATGATTTTCTTTTTTAAATCCCCTTGATTATCTGGAAAGAAGTCGCTAAAATTTTCAAAATAACTATATAATCTAGGATTCATTCCAGCAGAAAGCACAACCGAAGAACTAAGATTACTATTAGCAAAACCACGAAGTGAGGCATGTGCATCATTAAACTCTACAGGTAATTGTTCGCCTTTTATAAAATTATCTTTATCGACTTTAGTCATAATATTTACATCAATATCACCAGCCTTTAAATGTGTTTCAAGATAATTTTTAATGCTCTCCTTAAATAAAGTTCCTTCATTCAGCACAGTAAAAAGTCCTTCTTTTATTGTGGATTTACTAGGTAACGTAGCTATATAATTCTCTAAAGCTACTTTGCTTTCGGAAAGTTCCGTTTTAAACTTTGCGAATTTTTCCTTTACAATAGTATCTACTAAATTTAAATAGGAAGTAATACGTTCGGCGCGATAATCTTGTGCTTTTTTAGATATTTCCTGATATGGTAAGTCAAATTTCTTGCTGTAGAACGCATTCATTTTCTCCATAAGCTCATCATCTATAATCGAAATTACAGACGAAATTCCATATTGAGCCACGCGAATTGGGCTATCTATGGTATAAGCTAATCCCATAACTGGAATATGAAATGTGTGTAATGATTTTGGTAAACTCATCTATTAATTTTTAAAAATTAAATAAGTTACAAACTTAATCAAATGAAAACATATTTAATACCTTTTAGTCTTTTATTAATTTTAATAAAAAAACAAGCTTAGAAATTAAAGAATTAAGATAATATGTATATTTATATAACCCACAACCAATGGGTTACAAAATTTTGTAGCATTGAAGCTTTATATATTTACACCATAACTTATGAAGTTAGAAGTTAAAAATACCATTGAATATATCATCAATAACAAACGTGCCTTTATACAAAATGATGTCGAAAAACATATTGTTTTGCAATCTTTTGATTTTGCTTTTGAAATGATTTTTGGTTCTGGCCACCATAGAAACCATAGATCTGGCGGTCTACACAATAGACCCAAAGGAGAACTATTTGCCAATACATTTCAAGGTAAAATGGCTGAATTTGTAGTTTATAATTATTTAACTAAGAATGACTTTCCAGATATAGAAAAACCAGATACAAGTGTTTCCGGAAAAGGAATTTGGGATGCTTATGATTTGATGTATAAAAACAAGAAAATAAATATTAAATCGGCTACATTTTTCTCAAATTTACTCTTACTTGAATGCAAAGATTGGAACAAAAATGGCGAGTACATTCCAAATATAAAAAACACTTCTAGCAAAGATTATGATTATTTTATATTGGTTAGAATAAAGCCAGATATTAAAAAGTTATTGCAAATAGAAAAGCTCTTCAGTGTTGATTTTGTGGAGAAAACCAAACTTCAAGAGGTGATCTTAAATGAAAAATGGTTTTACGATTTTGGTGGCATTTGCAGTAAGAAAACTATAAAACATATTATTAATGAACACTATTTTTTACCTCAAAATGCCTTATTAAATGGTAAAATAAAGATCGATGCAGACAATTACTATATTCAATGTGGGGATTTGAAAGACATCAATTTTTTATTAAAACACTTAAAAGAATTATAAAATTAACTATCTCTCGATTATAATTTAAAATCTTCACTTAATGAAACATTAGATAAAAATCTTAAAAATTCTAAAAATACTTTAGATAACCTATATCTTTAAACTCTTGAAAAATGTTTTATCTCAAGACTAGAAAGACTACCAATTTCCCAATAAAAATAGAAGTAGAATACATGAACCAGACTCTGAATAAAATTAAAACAGAAGTTTACGAAAAATGTAACCTGAAAATTTCAAACCTAGAAATTGAGTTGGAAAGCAAAGAATACCATGCTTGTAAGTTCAAACTAAATACTTGGAATATACTAAGCAGGAAAGCGAAAATTACACCTACAAAAGCTGGACAATTCGTAACATGTTGGAGGAGAAATAAAGATGGCATTACAGAGCCGTTTGATGATACCGATCCTATTGATTTTTATACCATAAATGTACAACATGAAAATTTACTTGGACAATTTGTATTTCCAAGATCTGTGTTAATTAAACATGGCATTATGTCTACCGAAAAAAAAGATGGAAAAAGAGGTTTCCGCGTCTATCCTGCTTGGGATAAAGCAGAAAATAAACAAGCAGAAAAAACCCAAAAATGGCAATTAAACTATTTTTATGACATAGGAAAATCTACAGATTTTAAAAAAGTACTTGCCTTATATCACGGATTATAAAAAGTAATTGAAAACTACATTTATAAATCCCGTTATAAATAATACTTATCTATAATTAGATTAGAAGTTCAAAAGAAATGGTAATTTTAAAAAAAAATAATATGAAATTTAAAAAACCATCAACATTCTTAACAACATTAATTATTCTATTCATTTCAATGACTATAAATGCACAAGAAGGCACTAAAAAAAGCAAAGATAATCCTTCTCAAGAGCGTGCAGATATAGAAAAAATGAAAAATAAAGCCCTTAAAGAACTTTACAAAATAAACCCTGCCGCAAAAAATGAGATTGCAAATGCAAAAGGATATGCTGTTTTCGGAAACACAGGAGTAAATGTTTTAGTAGTTTCCTCAGGAAATGGCGCTGGAGTAGCGTATCAAAATGGAAATCCAACCTATATGAAAATGTTTTCGGCCGGAGTAGGTGTTGGAATTGGTATTAAAAAATTCTATGCTGTTTTTGTTTTCAAAACTACAAAAGCTTACGAAAATTTTATTGAAGATGGCTGGCAAGGTGGCGCACAAGCTGATGCCGCTGCAAAAGATGATAAACAAGGTGCTGCTTTAGGTGGAGCCATCAGCATCTCTCCAGATATATTATTGTATCAAATTACACGTAAAGGTTTGGCTGCTCAAGCAACTATTCAAGGAACAAAATATTGGAAAGATAAAGACTTGAATTAATGCCATACGCTTCAATTTTAAACTCCAAATTCTTTAATATTTTATTATGACCAAAGCAAATTCAACACTTACATTCTCTTGTGGAACAACCATGAAAAACAGATTCATGTTAGCTCCAATGACAAACCAACAAAGCCATGAAAATGGAAAACTTTCTAATGAAGAACTAAAATGGTTAACCATGAGAGCGGAAGGCGGTTTTGGTATCGTCATGACTTGCGCCTCGCATGTACAAGAAATTGGAAAGGGATTTCCCGGTCAGTTAGGGATATTTAGTGATGATTTAAACGAAGGCCATATAGCGTTAACAACTAATATAAAGGCACAAGGAAGCTTAGCCGTTATTCAATTACATCATGCAGGCATGCGGACACCTTTTGAACTCATTAATGAAAAGCCTGTTTGCCCTTCTAATAATGAAGAAAATAATGCGCGAGAACTTACTTTAGAAGAAGTTAAGCAACTTAGAGATGATTTTATTACTGCGGCCATTCGTGCAAAAAAATGTGGTTATGATGGTGTTGAAGTACATGGAGCTCATGGATATATTATAACGCAATTTTTAAGTTCAGAAATAAACAAAAGAACAGATAATTATGGCGGATCTTTAATAAACAGATCTCGAATACTCTTTGAAATAGTGGATGCTATAAGAGAAAAATGTGGCAAAGATTTTCTTCTTGGAGTCCGTTTGTCTCCAGAAAGATTTGGAATGGACCTAGAGGAAGTAAAATGGGTTTGTCAGCAATTAATTGATGGTGGAAATATTGATTTTTTAGATATCTCTTTATGGGATAGTTTTAAAATACCCAATGAAGAAAAATATCAAAAAAAGACTTTATTAGAACACTTTAGCAACTTAGATTTTAAAAACGTAAAATGGACGGTCGCTGGAAAAATTAATACGGCTGTAGATGTACAAAAGATCTTAGATTCTGGAGTCGATTTTGTAACTATTGGAAAATCTGCCATCCTACATCATAACTTTCCAAAACTGGTTATGGAAAACCCTGCTTTTATTCCAATTGAAACTCCAGTTTCCAAAGTGTATCTAAAAAATGAAGGATTAGGTGATAAGTTTATAGAGTACTTAAAAAGATGGCCAGATTTTATTAAATAACCATTCACATTTTACAACATTCAGAATTATTAACCAAGGTTCGTAAAACAAGGTATCTAGCGCTTAATATAAAATAGCTTATTTTAGTGCTAATTTCAAAAGCAAATTCGTAACGAAATCATCCAGACTTACTTCAACCCTCATATAATGCAAAAATAAAATTATTATGAAATTAAATTTATTGTCCTGTGATGCTCAGAGACCAGATAGAAGAGCAATTGCCCAATGTATTATGGAAATTTCATCTAACATAAGTGAATCCTTGGCCAATGAACTTACAGATATCCTCTTAGAAGGTGATGCTGTAGATATTGAGGTGGAAGATAAAAATTCTGGTTCCGCTTTAAGAGCTTTGCGAAAACTGAGTATTGATTACGAAATTATAGAATAAACTCTGTGGTTCATTATATAGAGGTGTAGAGAAGGATTGAAAAACTTTAAAATAACGATTTAAAAAGAAATGACATCATCTCAATATAAAAGCAAATTTTTAAAGTAAAGCAATGAACAAAAGATAATAGTATTGAAATTAAAAATTGATAAGTTTATCCTATCTATAATAGCGGTAATCGGCTTAGCCTATATTTTTCCGCAATGGGGAACTCAAGAAAGTGAAATTCCTATTGACACGATTAGTGCCATAGGAATTTCGCTTATATTCTTTTTTTACGGACTTAAATTAAATCCGACTCAAATAAAAGCAGGCCTCAAAAATTGGAAATTGCACCTTTTGGTGCAAGCTTCTACCTTTTTAATGTTTCCATTACTGGTTTTATTATTCCGTCCATGGATTCAAAATCAGGAACAAGAAACCATTTGGCTAGCGTTCTTTTTCTTGGCCGCATTGCCATCTACAGTATCATCGTCAGTTGTTATGGTTTCCATTGCAAAAGGAAATATTCCAGCAGCCATTTTTAATGCTAGTATCTCTGGAATTATAGGAATTATGATTACACCACTTTGGATGGGCTTGTTTATTAATAATGCACAAACAGATTTTGATTTTACAGATATTTACGTCAAACTTATTGTTCAAATAATTTTACCTGTCGTTTTAGGGATTTTATTACAGAGATTTTTAGGTGAATTTGCGCATAAACATAGTAGTAAGTTAACCATATTTGATAAGTCTGTTATCCTATTAATAATTTATAAGAGTTTTGCAGAATCCTTTGAGGATCATATATTTAGTTCCGTTTCACTTTTAGATTTACTCTCCATTTTTATAGGAGTCGCCGTTTTGTTTGTAGCCGCGTTTTTATTAACCGGTTTTATGGCTAGAAAATTAAAACTTAATAAGCAAGATCAGATTACTGCACAATTCTGTGGAACTAAAAAATCGTTAGTACATGGTACTGTTTTCTCTAAAATACTTTTCGGAAATATGGCATCTATTGGTCTTGTTCTTTTACCTCTCATGTTATTTCACGCGTTTCAATTATTAATAATTAGTATGGTGGCAATCAAAACTGAGTGACCAAACGGAACTGCCTGCTTAGTTTTAAGCTCATTATCAATTATTTTTATAAGCGGACTATTATTAAAAATGAGTACATAAATGACGATGAAATTTGACGTTGTGGTGAAACCTTCATATTAAAAACTTTGACCATATATTTTATACATTTACGCCTTACTTACAGTTTATAAATAAATTTCAATTTATAACATCGATTTAATATCATTTCCCCAAGAAGGATAAATAAAAATCATGTTTTTCACAGCATCAGTTGTTAGTTTTAAATTGATTGCCATGGTAAACAAATTAATGGTTTCTACGGCGTAAGAACCTAAAATATGAGCTCCTACAATTTGATTGGTACGCTCGTTAATTAAAATTTTATAGCCATAAGCTTTCTCATTACTACGTTTGGCATTGTACCAATCTGACACAAATTCATGCTTTACAATAATGTTATTATATCTTTTTTTTGCTTCTGCTTCAGAAAAACCAACAGTAGCTATATTTGGTAACGTAAATACGGCTGAAGGAACATTGGGAATTTTAATTTTACTACTGTTACCGTTTATAATATTTTCTGATACCACTTTCGCTTCTATTCCAGAAAGCGGGGTAAGCGGAACACTGTGATCAGAAACATCACCACAAGCATATACATCTTTATTGCTGGTGTTTTGTAAAAAAGCATTCACCGAAATGCCGTTATCTGAATAAGCTACTTTCCCTTTTTCTAAATCAAGTTCATTAATAGCAGGAACTCTCCCCGCGGTATTAAAAATCATTCTCGCTTTTAACGAGGAGTTTTTATCATCCTTCTTATAATTAACTCGATAATTTTTATTCAATTTTTCTATACTAGATATTTCAGAATTAAATAAAAATTTAATTCCTATCTTTTTAGATATCTCAACCAATTCTGTAGTTAAATCGGGGTCGAAAGCTTTTAATGTGGTACTTCCCTGCTCCATGATGGTCACGTCGCAACCATATCTCGCAGCCATATGGGCAAATTCCATACCTACATATCCAGCACCAATTAAAATGATAGTTTTAGGTAGTTTTTTTAATTCCAGAAAATCATCGCTTGTCTTTAAGAATTTAGCACCTTCCATATCTAATACTCTAGGAATTTGACCTGTGGCAATAACTATTTTTTTAGCCACAATGGTTTTCCCTTCTACTAATAGCGTATTCTTATCAATAAACGTAGGCGATTGATGATATAAAGTAACTCCTAATTTCTCTAAAATTTTCTCTGTACCGGCTGGTACTTTATCTGTAAATTTCTTCTTGAATTTTTGGTTTGCTTTCCAATTTAATTTGGGCAAAGTAGAGATTCCTTTTCCCATTAGATTGTCGGCGAAATCAAAAACTTCTGTCGGTCCCAGAATTATTTTTTTAGGGTCGCAACCTCTATTAGCGCAAGTTCCACCAAATTCACGGTTATCAGCTATAGCAACTGTCATACCTGCTTTAGCACAAGTTTTAGCTACATAACGGCCAGCAACACCACTTCCAATTACAAAAACATCGTATTCTATATAGTCCATAATTAAAAATATCTCTTTTTATGATATTAGATTGACTTGTATGCTAATTAAATTAACTCGAAAGTTTTTCACTAGTCAATCAATGCTGGTAGAATTTCAGAAAAAGAAGCATGCATTTTACAAGAAGAGGATTTAAATAATAATTCTTAATTAGCCTAACTTTTTATGAAGGTCAAATTTGATAATAAGCTATTCTTATGAATAAATAAAGGACAAACCACCCACATGAATATTTCATACTATTAGGGCGGTTCCTTGAATAAAAATGGAAATTTCACTTAGACTCATTTACTTTTATTAATTTAGGCCTAATCGCCTGATAACTTTAAGAATTAAATGACTGCTAAAGAATTTATTGAAACTTTAAAAATAATCGGGCAAGATTATTCAGAGGGAATTCCGAAAAGGGAGATATTCTTATTGGCAAAAGAGTATCAACAAATTCCAGTCTTTGAGGTTGTAAAATTGCTAAAAGATAAAAATGAAAACCACCGACTTGGAGCAGTATCTATATTAGATTGGAAAGCTCGAAATAAAAAAACTTCCAAAGAAGAAAGGAAAGAATTATACAGAGCATATATTGACAATCATCATTGGATTGACAATTGGGGTTTAGTAGATAGAGCTGCACCTTACGTTGTTGGCGGATATTTGTACGACAAAGATAAAAAGGATTTATACGATTTAGCAAAATCCAAAAACCCAATGGAACGAAGAAGCGCAATAGTCAGCACTTATTATTTCATTAGAAAAAATGACATAGAGCACACATTTAAAATTGCTGATATTCTTATAAATGACACAGATGAATATGTTCAAAAAGCTGTAGGAAGCTGGATAAGGGAGGCAGGAAAACGTAATGAAGAGACCCTAAAAGCTTTCCTCAATAAACACGCAACTAAAATGCCGAGAATAACACTTCGGTACGCCATTGAGAAATTTGACAAGGAAACGAGAATGCATTACTTGAATTTGACCAATTAAATTACTTTAGTTTATCAATTAATTTCCGCTACTAATAAGCTTCATAAACCCATGCTAATACTTGTTAAATTGAAAGATTAAAGTTTTCTGATCCTTAAATTTGGCTAGCTTGATTGATGGATTAAAAACCAAGAACGAAATTTCTAGTTAGACTCCTCTAGGAAACATCTTAAAAATTGAAATACTCATGAAACACCCAGTTATAGATTTACATTGCGATCTACTCGGTCATATGTTAAACATGCCCAATCCAGATCCTTTCCAACGAGAAGGAATTGGTTGTTCTTTTCCAGCTTTGGCTGAAGGACATGTAAAACTGCAAGTAATGGCCATTTTTACGGCCACCGAAAAGGGAAGCACAGCATTAGCTGTAAGACAGAGTGAGATTTTTGCTTCCTTCCTTGCCAAATACCCAAATCATTGCACCTTAATCCATGATCTAAGTACATTGAATCAAATTGCAACTTCATCCAAATTGGGTATGATTGCAGCCATTGAAAATGCCTCTGGATTTTGTGAAGAGGATGAGCCATTGGACATTGGATTAGAGCGATTGGAACAAATTATCGCCAATACAACGCGAATCTTATATATTGGATTTACACATCATGCAGAAAATAGATTTGGAGGAGGAAATAACAGCCAAGTTGGGTTAAAAGAAGATGGAAAAAGATTGCTTCAGTATTTGAATGGAAGAAAAATTGCAGTCGATTTTTCACATACCAGTGATGCCTTGGCGAAAGATATCCTGGACTATATTTCAAAACACCATTTGGAAGTTCCTATCTTGGCAAGTCATTCGAATTACAGACAGGTTTTCAATCATGCACGCAACCTTCCTGACGACATTGCTAAAGAAATAATCCAACGGGGTGGAATTATTGGGGTTAATTTTTTGAGAGCTTTTGTAAATAACGAGGACTCCAATGCCCTTTACCAGCATATAAATCACGGAATTAAACTTGGAGGTTCAAAAGCCATCTGTTTTGGAGCTGATTATTTTAGTACTAGTACCAATCCTGATCAATCAAGGATTCCTTTTTACTTTAAAGAACATGAAGATGCAAGTCGCTATCCATCTATTCTTCAATCTATTTCACAACAGGTTTCCCCAGACATTATTGAAGATATAAGTAGTGAAAATGTGATAAGGTATCTAACTGAACTTTGGAAGTAATACTTAGATAACCCACTATTAGTCATTAAATTTTTAAATTTGAATAAGAGGAAATGCCATACAACAAGTGTATTTAGTGCCTACCTAACTTTGGGACCACTAAAACCCAGACACAAACCGTTGTATTTAATATAAAAACTATGAATCAGTTATTAAAAGTATTTTGTGTATTAGGCATCTTTTCAGTTATTGGCTGCCAACAAGAAAAGACAGTCTCTACCGACCAAATAAGCTCTATAAAGGAGAAAGATATTACGCCAACAACAAATCAATTTAATACATATTGGTATTCAGGAAAAGCTGAGCTGAATAGCTATGAATTGAAACAATCGCGATATGGAGAAATCCGTGAAGGTGAGGTTGTATTGGTATTTGTTACAGAACCATTTTCAATAGGCAAGCAGGTGAAATTAGATAATCCGCAAGATGCTGAAAAAGATAATGTAACAGTTATGAAATTGAACAACATTAGAAAGTTCAATACAGGTATTTATGATTATTCCATTGTAACCTCAACTTTTACACCGATCGATCTTAAAAAGTATCCCCACACCTTAAAGTCGAATACAAGCATTCAAGAATGGTGTGGCCATACTTTTACTCAACTAAATTTCAAAGACCAAAATTATAACATCAAACAGTTCTCTTATTTTGAAGCTGAGGGAGATACTGAAACAAACATACCTGTAGCACTTCTAGAAGATGAATTAATGACACTTATTCGTTTAAATAAAGGACAACTACCCTTAGGAGAAATCGATATGATTTTCTCGACCATTTACAGTCGTTTTGCTCATCATGATTTAAAAGCGACCAAGGCTAAAATTAGTAAAACGGAAACAGACACTATAGTAACATTTAATATTGTTTACTTGAAATATAACAGGCAGGTTTCTATTGATGTTCAAAAGGAATTCCCTTATAAAATTTTATCATGGACCGAAGATGATGGAGATGGATTGATAACTGAAGCGCGATTGAAAAAAAGTATTAACGAGCCATATTGGAATCAGAAAAGTTTAAAGGATGAAGCTAAGAGAGAAGAACTACAATTGATTAAGTAATTATTTTTTTAACCTACTTGTGAATTCTAGGATGAAAGAACCAACGGGTTTTTTGAGTTTTAAAATGAATTATTTTTAGAACCCACTAATAATTTCGTATTGAGACTTTAAGATACATCCCTTTTAAAAGCACTAAGAATAATTCAATTTGTTCGACCTATGTTGAACCTATATAAAAAACAAAAGCCTCTACATTTCTGTAAAGGCTTTTCCCATTTGGCTCCTCCTCTTAGGCTCGAACCTTAAAGGAGACTAAACTGTATTTCAAACTATTACATTCCTATTAAAAATGATGGTATCCGAATTCTATGCCTTTTTATTATTAATTATTCTAATTTAGTTTTTGCATTGGTTAAGGCAATGTTTATTCCTTAATAACTTTATAAATAGATGCTCTTTCACCTATTGTAACTTTAACCAGATACATACCAGCAGTGAATCTAGACATATCTATTTCCTCCGTTAATGCATTTGACTTATTACTAAACATTTGTTGTCCTAATAAATTGTAAATTTCTACAGATGTTAGCTTATTATTGGCTTCTATATATAATGTGGTATTTGTAGGGTTTGGATGAATTAAAACATATTCTAAATTATTTTCTAATACTGATAAAGTCTCTACTATCTCAGTTGAAACAGTATTTGTTGTAATTGCTGGATTATAATCAAAAAATATATCCGCAGTATTTTCAAATATGTCGCCTAAAACCACATTGTCTTTCGGTTTGATTTTATATGCAATGTAGCCATGGGAATTTGGTTCATTATTGGTGCTATCGGGTAAATAGATGTTGTCAAATATAAAACTTACTTCGCTACCATTCATAATTTCAACCTTTGCTGTATGGCTTAAACTTTCCAGTTGCATGGTTGTCCAATCTAGCTTATCGTCCAATGTGTTCTCGACAAGGACGTTGATGGCACTTGCTGTGCCTGTATTTTGAAAACGTATAAGGTAGTGCAAGTAGTTGTCGGCATCCTCAATTAAGATTTGGGCACCTTCTAGCACAGTGATGTCGTTTGGATCGTATGAACCGATCACTATTTGTTGTAAGGTAAAGACATTGTCTTCCTGAGTTTCGTCTGCTAAAATTGGGTTTATTGTGACCATGGAACTTAAAATGTCATCAATATTTGTGGTAGGTGGTGCAAACACATTAAAATTTAAATCAATGGTTCTTGTTTCAAAGGGTTTTAAGTCAGTGAATTCAAATGTTAATGCGTTGCTGGTTTGGGAGGACACTATTTGACTTGCATTTAAGAATTGAAGTTTGGTATTATCAAACCCAAAATTAATGTTTCCATTTGATTGTGAAGTGCCGCCATTGCTATAAACCAATTGATAGGTGGTGTTAAAACCTGGTCTTGGGTCGTTAAGGGATGGGTAAATGGCAATATTTAAATCGTTTACTGAACCAATAGGCTGAATGCAAAAACTGGCTGTATCTGTATTGCCGGTATTTGTAAAGTTTGACGTATGAGCTATTGGGTTTGAAGTATAGTAATTAGGAAGGTTTGTTATTTGAGTAGTAAATTCGCCTTGGCCTGGGAACAATTGGTAGAAACCATTGTTTAAAGTAAAGCTTGAGTGGTTGTTTGTTCCATCCGTTGTATTGATTAGAAAATTATAAGCTGGGATATAAGAATTGTCACAACCATTGTTGTCTATATCAATGTTTACAATCCCATTGATCTCATTGCTCTGATTTCCTAAATTTTTATACCAAATTACCTGAGTATCATAGTATTCCGATGTACATAAAATATCAAAATCACCATCATTATCGATATCATCTGCATAGACATAGGTGGCTCTACTTAAATTCGCAGTTATGATTTGTTGCGTCCCAAAATCACCTTGACCATCTATGTTTTCGTACCAGGCAATGGTGCCATACGTGTAACCAGATGCAGAAATCACATCATTATCGCCATCACCATCTAAATCTATTGCGAATACCGAGACTGCATTTTCTGCATTGGTTGTAATAATCTGTTGAGGACCGAATGTGCCTTCACCGTCTATATTTTCATACCAAGCTATTTTATTATCCCCACGAGAAGCGGAAAGCACATCATTATCGCCATCCCCATCTAAATCCATACTGTATACGGAATTCGCACCATCTGCACTTGTTGTTATAATTTGTTGCGGTCCAAAATCTCCTTGTCCATCAGTATTTTCATACCAAGCTATTTTGTCATCATCATAAGATGCTGATAGTATATCCATATCGCCATCGCCATCTACATCTGCTACATTTACCGATTTTGGATTATCAACACTGTATAGAATGTTCTCAAGGGGACCAAAATTACCTTGACCATCGGTATTTTCAAACCAAGCAAGATGATTATCATTAGATAAAGTTGCGACTATATCCATATCGTTATCACCATCTAAATCTGCCGCATATATTGATGTTGGACGATTGCAACCTATTATAATAATTTGTGGAGGGCCAAATGTGCCTTGCCCATCTGTGTTTTCATACCAAGCTATTTTCCCAGTACAACTGCCCGTGCCGAAGGATGCAGAAATGACATCCATATCTCCATCGCCATCTATATCTGTTGTGAAGACTGAACTAGGGTTATAACTATCAGTTGTTATGATTTTTTGCGGTCCATAAGCACCCAGCCCATTTGTGTTTTCATACCAGGCAATGTTGCCATAGGTAGAACTAGATGCAGTGAGCACATCTAAATCGCCATCACCATCTAAATCTGCCGCATAAACACATTGGTTATAGCCTGGATTGCTAATTATAGGATGTTCTATTGCAAATGAGCCTAGGCCATCTGTATTTTCGTGCCACACTATTTTATCATCTTCAGAGGAAGATGAAATGACATCCATATCTCCGTCCCCATCTAGATCTGTGGGATAAATTGAAAGCACAAAATGGGCATTTTCAGTAATAAGTTGTTCCATTCCAAAATTACCATTACCATCAGTGTTTTCATACCAAGCAACTTTATCATCCCCTGAGGACGATGAAATGACATCCATATCTCCGTCTCCATCCACATCTCTTGCATATGCGTTGTTGGCACCGAGTGCATTGGAAGAAATAATTTGTAGTTCACCAAATGTCCCCTGGCCATCCATATTTTCATACCAAGCTATTTTGTCATAATATATTGATGTGAGGACGTCCATATCGCCATCATTATCCAAATCGCTCGCATATAATGATTGTGCATTATTGACGGTAGATATGTTTATTTGAGGCCCTAGGTTGCCTAACCCATCCGTATTTTCTTGCCAGGCCAGCCTATCTGACAAATACACTACATCCATATCGCCATCGCCATCCATATCAACTGAGTTGATAATATTTATATGACCCACGTTGGTTGCTATGGAGTGCTGAACTCCAAAAGTGCCTAACCCATCTGTGTTTTCGTACCAAATAATGCCATTACCATCACTATCTGGAGACAGTATATCCATATCTCCGTCGCCATCAAAATCAACCATCACTAAAGAGTTAACTGAATGGGCGTCAGTAGCAACCACTTGTTCTTCACCAAAAGCACCAAGGCCATCAGTATTTTCAAACCAAACTATTTTGTAATCATAATTTGAGTTGGAAACTACATCCAAATCGCCATCGCCATCGAAATCGGTAGCAGAAACAAAGGATGCACCACTAACCCCAATGGAAATAACTTTTTGTAGACCAAAATAGCCTTGCCCATCCACATTCTCATACCAGGCTATTTTATTATCATTAGAAGAAGCGGACAATATATCCATGTCTCCATCTCCATCTAAATCTGCAGAAAAAATGGTGTTTATTCCATCTACAGAGACCGTTCGGTCTGTAATGACATTTTCCTGAAACGCTATTTGTGAAAAACTCAACTGTAAATGAAAAATGAAAATAATTACAAGGTAAAACTGTTTCATATCTATAAATCTTAACTTTACGAATAAACAAATTCTGTAGCGAACATAAAAACTCCAAAGCTATATTTTCGATATAATACACAATTTATTGTCTTTGAATTTTAAATGAATAAATGTTTTGATAAAAAAAATTATTCAGGCTTAGTTTGTTTTTCACCAACGATCTACTCGTTCCCTATCTATGACACTTCAATTCTATTACTCCAATGTTAGTATTTTTAACTAAAAACATAAACTTAATCACTATGTTTTATTTTTGCCATTTATTTAAATTTTAAACAACTTAAATAGAAAAGCACTCCCTTGAAGAATTCAAAATTTTAAAAAATGGTTTAATATAATATAGAAAGAATAATCCAATTTGTTGAACCTATGTTGAACCCATATAAAATAAAAAAGCCCTTACATTTCTGTAAAGGCTTATTCCCATTTGGCTCCTCCTCTTAGGCTCGAACTAAGGACCCTCTGATTAACAGTCAGATGCTCTAACCAACTGAGCTAAGGAGGAGTGTTGCTTTCTTTTTAAGTCTTTTTTCTGACTTCCACATTTCCTAAACTATCTAAAATTAGAGTTGTTTTGTAGTGTGTTTTTTCGCGTTAGCGAGCGCAAATATATATGTTATTTTAGATATTACAAACTTTTTTTAAAAAAATTTAATTAAAAATTGCTTTAAATATATCGTTCCCGTTTGCAAATAAAACCAACCCGATTAAAAGAATAAAACCAACCAATTGTGCATACTCTAAAAATTTGTCGCTTGGCTTTCTTCCAGAGATCATTTCATATAGCAAAAACATCACATGACCACCATCTAAAGCTGGAATTGGTAATAAATTTAAAACCCCTAGCATAATGGATAAAAAGGCTGTAATGTTCCAAAACACCTGCCAGCTCCAAAAGCTTGGAAAGATATCATAAATAGCTTTAAAACCACCAACACCCTTGTAAGCTCCTGTACTTGGCGTAAAAATAGCTTTGAATTGTGTGATATAAGATGATATTTTATCACCCGTCTTTTCAATTCCCACAGGAATAGACTCTAAGAAACCATAACTTTTAGTTTCATAGGTATAATAACCCAAGGCTTCTAAAGTTTCTGAAGTCGCACCAGATGCATATATCAAACTCAATTTACCATCATCGCTAATGGTTAAAGGTATTTGAATGGTTTCTTTATTTCTTAAAATAGTAGCTTCCACTTCTTGACCTTTTAAAGTTTCAAGTGCGGGAATAACCTCGTCAATATACTTTGTTTCTTGTCCGTTAAAACCAATTATAATATCGCCTTTTAAAATACCACTCCCTTTATTGAAAGAAGAATCTGGTACCTCAGCAATAATAAAAGGCATACGCAAATCAATAAACTTCTTTTCTTTAGAGTCTATTAACTGTGCTAAAAAATCTTGTGGTAACGTAACGGTCGACTGTTGCCCGTTTCTTTCTATTACAATATTTTTTCCAAATAGTACTTTTTCAGGTATTTGAGAGAAGTCTTCAATAATCTCGCCATCTACAGAAACAATTTTGTCCCCAGTAAGTAATCCTGCATTGTTCGCTGCCGTACTTTCAACTAAAACGCCATCTTTAATATTTTCAACAGGAAGAAATCTATCTCCATAGAAATAGCTCATTCCTATATATATAACAACTGCTAAAAGGAAGTTAACTGTGACACCACCAAGCATAATGATTAAACGTTGCCAGGCTGGTTTGGAACGAAATTCCCATGGTTGTGGTGGTAAAGCCATTTGCTCTTTGTCCATGCTTTCGTCTATCATTCCTGATATCTTAACATAACCTCCAAGTGGCAACCATCCTATTCCGTAAACGGTATCCCCAATCTTCTTTTTAAATAAAGAAAACTTAATATCGAAAAATAAGTAAAACTTTTCTACTCTAGTTTTAAAAAGCTTTGCAGGAATAAAATGTCCTAACTCATGCAAAACAATTAATAATGAAAGACTCAATAAAAATTGAGATATTTTTATAACAAACTCCATGTAAATTCTTGTCTAATGTAAATTAATCTGCAAAAGTAGTCTTTTAGCATGATTTAGAAAACAAATACAACCGTATTCCCTAGTTTTTTAACACCGATTTATTAATTACCCCAAGATTGGTTTCTAATTGAACAAAAAACATACCTGTAGGTAAAGAAGAGAAGTCTAAATTACTGGTCCATGGCGTTGTAATTAAAAGCTGACCTAAGGTATTATAAACGTTAATCTTATTTACTGTTATATTTTGAGGCTTTGAAATTGTTATATTTTGAGCTGTAGGATTGGGATAAATACTAAACTGATTGTCTAATTCTACACTATTAATACCCAAGAGAACGGTGTTATTTCTTGAAATTAAATCTACTTCTGGATCAAAAAGAATGTTAGCTACTGGAAATGTTACGGCTCTTAAAAATATTTCGTTATTTGTTGTATTGTCTAGAACCAGATCTAAAACCTCTCCAGAAGTTCCTATAACCCTTATTGGAACTGGTGCTTCAAAAAAGGAAACTGATGCATTACTTTGAGTTTGTGCAATGGAAACCCTTATCTGGCTTTCATTAGTCTGTTGCCATTCTATGGTATAACTTGGATACCCTTGATTGTATATCCAATCGTTAAAAAACTCTGTTAAGTCCTGCCCGCTAGCTGTTTCCATAACAGCTTTATAATCTTCAGTTTTCGCATAAGCATAAGACAAATTAACATCTGTTAAATAATTTTGCATGCCCTGAAAAAAGGTTTCATCGCTTAACTTTTTTCGTAGCATATGGGTTACCATAGCGCCTTTGTTATAACTCAACCTACTACTAAAAATTCTATTTACGCTTAAAGTATCCGAATCTGTTAAATAAACAGCTCCTCCACTTTGTGAGGTTATTGAACTATTTAATGATTCCTTCCAACTAATAAAAGAACTATTACCATCTAAATTTTCAATAACTAATCCAGATAAATAAGTAGCAAAACCTTCATTTAACCAGATATCTTTCCAGCTTCCACAAGTTACTTTATCTCCAAACCATTGATGTCCTAATTCGTGTGCAATTAAGCCTCTTCCAAAACTTCCCATAAAAGAAACCGTTGTATGTTCCATACCTCCACCCCAACCAAATTGGGCATGTCCGTATTTTTCATTTGCAAAAGGATATTCTCCAAACAAATCGGTGTAAAGATTCATAATATCGACTGTAACAGGTGTACTAGCTTCTGCATAGTCCAAATCTTCCGGATAGACATAATTGATAATCTCAAACGGATCTCCATTATTAGGAACATTGTGCGAATAAACAGCATAGTTAGTTACTGCCATTGCCACCAAATAAGCAGGAATAGGATATTGATGCTTATAATGCGTAGTTTTAAAAGATCCATTAATAGTTTGACTCTGCTCCAAACCATTAGAAACTGCAATATATTCTTCGTTTGAAGGATTATTTATAGGTGTGGTAATATACACATCCAAGTTATCTATCTTATCAATTAAATCTTGTTTACATGGCCACCATCCCATAGCTCCATAAGGCTCGGAAAGTGTCCAAACTATTGGGTCGCCATTATGAGTTGTTTGTTCAAAAGAACCAAAACCAGAACTTATTGGATTTCCAGAATAACTTATGGTTAATGAGTCTAAAACTCCCATATTTTGAACCTGGTTTAAGGTAATTACCAATTCATCTTCAGAATTTTGAACATAAGAAAGTGGTGTTCCTCTCTGTAAAATCTGAGAAACAACCATATTATTTGACAGTTCGAAAGTTACTTCCGAAAGATTTTCTTTAGCCTCAAAGTAAGTAGTCACATCTCCTGAAATAAAAGCTTGAGTTGGGTCCACATCTAGTTCTAATCTATGGTAAGTCACATCGTAATTTCCAGTATTCATGTTAACACGATGAAGTATTTTGTTTAAAGCCGCCTTTGTTTCGGCTTCTCTAATCATTTCCATGGATTCAGTATAATTTTGTCCAAAAGAAATTAATGGAAATACAATGAGAAGGTAATTTATTATTTTTTTCAAAACGTTATATTTAAGTTGTTAAAAATACCGAATAAAAGACTAACCTATCGTATTTTTGCTTATAATTCTTATAAGTAATTTCAAATTTAAGTACATGCTTTCATTTTTTAAAGATTACAAATACTTCGCTATTGTATTCGCAATAATATCTCTGATTATCGTTTCTATAATTTACAATATTTTCGATGTTTACAAGCCTCTTCCCATCTATCAACCAGCTATGGTAAATACCGAAATGGTGGATAGCACCATTCAGTACGTAAAAAAATATCATAAAATCGCCGATTTCAGTTTAACAAATCAAAATGGCGAAACCATCACTCAGGACACGTATAAAGATAAAATTTATGTGGCCGATTTCTTTTTTACAACCTGCCAAACCATCTGTCCAATCATGACAGATCATATGGCCATAATTCAAAAAGAAATTATGAATGACCCGGATGTCATGTTACTATCTCATTCTGTAACACCTGTTATTGATAGTGTACCTCAACTTAAAAAATATGCCATTAAAAAAGGTGTTAATGATGCCAAATGGAATTTAGTTACAGGAGATAAAAAACAAATCTACTCCCTAGCACGAAAAAGTTATTTAGCTGTTAAAACGGATGGGAATGGAGATGAATTTGACATGATTCATACCGAAAACTTTATGTTAATTGATAAAAAACGACAGATAAGAGGTTATTATGACGGAACAAATCCTGAAGATATTTCGCGCTTAATTGATGATATTCAAATCTTAAAAGAAGAATATAAATAGTTTTTTGTTTACAATTTTTTTACACTAATAATTTAACTTATTTTTGCTTCTTTAAAATCAATCTAAATAAGCTTGGAAGTTACCGTAGCACATCTTAAAAGAGGAGAAAAGGCCATCATTGTTGATGTTTCTTCCATAAATATTCCATTAAAACTCTTAGAAATGGGTTGTTTACCTGGGAACGAGGTAGAACTTGTTCAATTGGCTCCATTTTCAGATCCTATGTATCTTAAAATAAATGGAACCCATTTAGCAATAAGAAAAGAAACGGCTATTCATATTATAATTGAAATAACTAATGAGTAAGCAGATAAATGTTGCCTTAATAGGAAACCCGAATACTGGAAAAACATCCGTTTTTAATGCCCTAACTGGATTAAACCAAAAAGTTGGAAATTATCCAGGAATTACTGTTGAAAAAAAGGAAGGGATTTGTAAACTTCCTCGAGGCGTCAAAGCTCATATCATAGATTTACCTGGAACATATAGTCTTAACGCATCTTCTTTAGACGAAAATGTGGTTATTGAATTGCTATTAAATAAAAACGATAAAGATTTCCCAGATGTTGCTGTAGTAGTAAGCGATGTCGAAAACCTAAAACGAAATTTACTTTTATTTACTCAAATTAAAGATTTAGAGATTCCTACCATTCTTGTTATTAACATGGCAGATAGAATGAAATATAAAGGGATTTCTTTGGATATACCATATTTAGAAGCAGAGCTTAATACGAAGATTGCCATTGTAAGTACAAGAAAAAAAGAAGGTATAGACAATTTAAAAGAGTTGATTTCTAATTTCAAGGAACTCTCTATAACGCCTTGTTTAAGTGCTTCTGAAATAGATAAAGAGTATTTCGATAACTTACGTAAGGCCTTTCCAAATCAGTTATTATACAAACTTTGGTTAGTAATTACGCAAGATGTTAACTTTGGAAAAACGGATAGAAACGTTATAGATGCAGTTGCCGATTTTAAAACTAAGACGAAAGCAGATTTAAAGAAATTACAGCAAAAAGAAACTATAAAACGCTATCAGTTTATAAATAACACCCTTAAAAAAGGTCAAAACATAGATCTTAGTACGGCTAAAGATTTAAGAATTAGATTAGATAGAATTTTAACCCACAAAGTTTGGGGTTATGTTATTTTTCTTTTTATTTTATTAACCATTTTCCAAGCCATTTACGATTGGTCTGCCATTCCAATGGATTTTATAGATAGTGCTTTTGCTTCATTAAGCGAATGGACAAAAAATGCTCTTCCTGAAGGTGCTCTTACTAGTTTATTAGCCGAAGGAATTATTCCTGGCCTTGGTGGAATCGTTATATTTATTCCACAAATTGCTTTTCTGTTCTTATTTATTTCAGTTCTTGAAGAGAGTGGATATATGAGTCGCGTGGTCTTTTTAATGGATCGAGGAATGCGTCGCTTTGGATTAAGCGGGAAAAGTGTTGTACCATTAATTTCTGGAACTGCTTGTGCTATTCCAGCTATTATGGCAACTAGAAATATTGAAAGCTGGAAAGAACGTTTAATTACTATTTTGGTAACGCCTTTTACAACGTGTTCGGCCAGACTTCCTGTTTATTTAATTATAATCTCCTTAGTCATTCCTGAAGGTCGTTTTCTTGGTCTAGGTTATCAAGCCTTAACCCTAATGCTTCTGTATTTAATAGGTTTTGCATCTGCTCTAATTTCAGCTATGATTTTAAATAAGGTTTTAAAAATTAAAAGCAAATCGTTTTTTGTAGTCGAAATGCCAAATTATAAACTCCCATTAATAAAAAATGTCGCTTTAACAGTTGTAGAAAAAACAAAGTCGTTTGTATTTGGTGCCGGAAAAATAATATTAGCTATTTCCATCGTACTTTGGTTCTTAGCCTCTTATGGACCAGGTGACCAATTTAATAATGCCGAGGAAATTGTAACAGAAAAATTTGCTTCCGATAATCTAACTGAAGACGAATTACAACAAGAAATTGCTTCTCAAAAACTAGAATATTCCTTTATAGGATTAGCGGGAAGAGCTATTGAACCTGCTATAAGGCCTTTGGGTTACGACTGGAAAATTGGTATTGCAATTGTAAGCTCTTTTGCTGCAAGAGAAGTATTTGTAGGAACCTTAGCAACTATATATAGTGTTGGAAGTGATGATGAAGATACTATTAAAAACCGAATGGCTGGCGAAGTAAACCCTATTTTAGGTGGCCCGCTTTTTAATTTTGCTTCTGGTATTTCATTAATGCTGTTCTATGCCTTTGCTATGCAATGCATGAGCACACTTGCTGTTGTAAAACGTGAAACAAATAGCTGGAAATGGCCTATTTTACAATTAGTACTTATGAGCGCTTTTGCTTATGTAGTGGCCCTAATTGCCTATCAAATTTTGATTTAAGGTTTTAGTATAAAATACGACTGAATAATTATGAATGATATTCTACAAAATATTCTAGCTTTCGCAGCCCTTTTTATAGCTCTAGGCTTTTTGGTGAAGAAATTCTTCTGGAAAAAACCGAAACCCAAAAATGGTATTAAAATCCATGATTGCGATAATTGCCATTAATTACTCATTTCAAGTTGTAAATAATAGTCTTCTTTTTTAATCTTTTCTCTAGATTTTTTTGGATAAGGTAAAACAGAATTTGCAAGTATTGTCTTATCTTCATTGGAATATAAGCTTCTTAATTCTTTAGCTTTAGTTTTTCCTGGTTCAAAAACCATTTCTTTTTGTTCTAGTAAAGTATCGTTTTCATATATTTCAATTAAAGCGACTACTTGCCCTGCCCAAATACATGTAACATCTTCTGGACAACGAGAATCCGTTAACACATCTACAAATTTAATCGAAATAGCATCTACGTGATAGGTTTTTCCCAAGTGTAATTTTGTTACAATTTTTGGAGCTTCAACCTTAATTTTAACCGAGTCTTGAGCATGAATGAAAAAACTAGAAAACAAACAGATTATAAATACAGCTCTCATCCTATTATAGTTTTTGAATATATAAATTATGTGCCACACTACTAGAAACCATCATTATAGTACCATTTACTTTTATTTTTATGGAATTATCAAAGACTTCTTTATGTAATACTTCAATTTTTGTTCCAAGCTCTATCAGGTTATTATTTAAATATTGTAAAAATTCAGAAGAGCTATCATTCACTCCTACACAACTATAGATTTCTCCAGTTTGAGATTGAGACAACTTAATTTTTTCAATAAAAATAAAATCACCATTCTTGTCTGGAATAGGATCTCCATGTGGATCATGAGTTGGGTGTCCCAAAAAAGCATCCAATTTATCAATTAGTTTTTGAGATTTAATATGTTCTAACTGTTCAGCAATGTCATGAACCTCATCCCATGAAAACTGTAACTTATCCACCAAAAACACTTCCCATAATCGATGTTTTCTAATAACACCAATAGCTATTTCATTACCTGTTTCAGTAAGTATAGCTCCTTGGTATTTTTTATAATTTACATACAATTTATCCGCTAATTTTTTCACCATATCCGTTGCAGAAGAAGCTTTTGTATTCATGGAATCGGCTAAAGCGTTGGTACTCACCATTTCTTTCCCATGTTTACTTAAGTGATAAATAGCTTTAATGTAATTTTCTTCTGTTAGAGTAATCATCTTCATTTTTGTATATGAACAAATATAAAATAATTAAATAACAAAAGTAATTTTAGACTAATCTAAAAATATTTTTATATTTGTGCAAAATATATTTAACATGAGACTAATTGCGTTGATATTTCTATTCAGCATTGGAAGCTATGCACAAAATAATCACAGCATTAATGGAACCGTAAGTTCTGAAGGCATGCCTCTTAAATTTGCCAGCATTTATTTAAAAGGAACAACAACTGGATCTACTTCAGATGCATCTGGAAACTACCTCATAAAGAATATTGAACCTGGAGATTACACCTTAATAGTATCTTACACAGGCTTTTCAACAAAAAATGTAAACATTAGCATTACAGATAAAAATTTGACTATTAACTTCGAGTTGGATAGTGGTGACGCCCTAGATGAAGTTGTTATCACGGGCACACGAACTAGAAAAAAGAGAACCAATTCTGCCATAATTGTAAGTCTTATTGACAGTGAAACTTTAAAACAGGTAGTGGCTACAGATTTATCTGAAGGTTTACGTTTTCAACCAGGTCTTCGTGTTGAAAAAGATTGTCAAACTTGTAACTATTCACAAATTAGAATTAATGGCTTACAAGGTGGCTACTCTCAAATTATTATTAATGGGCGTCCCATATTTAGTCCCTTGACAGGCTTGTATGGTTTAGAACAAATTCCTGTAAACATGATTGAACGAATAGAGGTCGTAAGAGGTGGTGTTTCTGCTCTCTATGGCTCAAGCGCCATTGGAGGAACCATAAATGTTATCACTAAAATTCCAAAACAAAATAATTATAGCTTTGGATACTTGTTCGAATCCATTGATGGTAGTGCAACACAAAGCATTTTTAATGGCAACGCCACAGTGGTTAGCAAAGACTTCAAATCTGGAGCGAATTTTTTTGTAAGCAATCGTAAAAGATCAGCTTATGATGCTAATGGCGACAACTATTCGGAATTACCAGAATTGAAAGACAATTCCTTTGGTGTTAATGCCTTTTATTTACCTACAGAAAATTCAAAATTAGAATTGAGTGTAAGCAGTATATTTGAGTATCGTTATGGAGGAGAAATAGTCGATAAACCTGCCCATCTAGCACAACAATCTGAAGAGCGAGATCATCGCGTACTTATGGGAAGTTTGGATTATCAAATTAATTTTAATGATGATAAAAGTTCGTTAATATTATATTATGGTGGCCAACTTACCGATCGAGACCATTATACCGGTATTTTTCCTGATGATGAATTGGAAGTTCAAGCTTTTTATAAAAACCCTCCTTATGGCATTTCAGAAGTTGAGACTCATCAAGCCGGTGCACAATTCAACCAAAAATTCAATGATTTTTTAGGAGGCCAAACAGTTCTTACTGGTGGAGCAGAATATATATATGATTCTGTTTTTGATGAAATCCCTACGTACAACTATTTAATAGACCAGACTACTACCGATCTTGGTGTTTTTGTTCAGAATGATTGGGATATAACAAAATCTCTAAATTTCCTTTCTGGATTTAGAATAGATAAACAAAATTTGGTAGAGAATGTTATTTTTAGTCCAAGAATGGCATTACTATATAAATTAAAGGAAACCACACAATTCCGTCTAGGTTGGGGAACGGGATTTCGAGCACCACAGGCATTTGATACAGATTTGCACATTGCCTTTTCTGGTGGTGGCGTTTCAAGGATTTCGCTTGCTGATGATTTGGTTGAAGAACGCTCCAATAGTTTTACAGCATCCGTAAATTACGATAAAGCTACTGAACATTTTATTGCAGGATTTACCATCGATGGATTCTACACCCATTTAGATAATGCTTTTTATCAGCATCCTTTAGGGGAAGATGAATTTGGTGAACGTTTCGAAAAACGAAATGGCAGTGGAGCAACTGTACAAGGTGTCACTCTAGAAGCACGAGCAAATTTTGATTACATATTTGAAGTCAATGCAGGTTTCACAATCCAATCAAGCTTATACGACGATCCGGTTGAAAATATTCAAGGTTTAGAATCCAAACGTGAATTCTTACGAACACCAAACCATTATGGCTTTGCAACTTTTACTTACACACCCCTAAAAAAATTAAATATAAATGCGAATTTGATCTATACTGGTCAAATGGAAATTATTCATTTTTCTGGAGAGAATACAGGACAAACTGTAGATGAGTATAGCACAACTCCTTCTTTTCTAGAATTAAGTTTAAATGCTACTTATACATTAGATGTTACAAAACTTAATACTAGTTTAGAGTTTTCAGGTGGCGTAAAAAACCTAACCAACAGTTATCAAGATGACTTCGATATTGGTAAAAACAGAGATAGTAATTATATTTATGGTCCAGGATCTCCACGTTCCGTGTTTTTAGGACTTACAATTCAATCGCTTTAAATTTGATAATACATGTGTAAAATTTATGTTCTTATTTTCATATTTACTTGGAGCACGACAAGCCTTTCTCAAGAAAAAAAGACTATCCAATGGTTAAGTTTTGAACAATTGTCGGATTCCCTCGAGAACAAACCAAAAAAAGTATTTATTGACTTTTATGCCGATTGGTGCGCGCCATGCTTAAAAATGCAACGAGAGGTTTTTAGTGACGAAAATGTCATAAAGATTCTAAATGAAGATTATTATGCCATACAAATGAATGTTGAAAGCACAGATACTATTCATTTTGGAAATCAAACTTTTATAAATAAACGAACTAAAAAAAGAAATCCAGTTCATGAAATTCCACTACTAATGGCTAGTCAGAAAAACAAGCCCTTCACATTGCCTGCATTAATTTTTTTTGATGAGAATTTCCAAGCTACAAGTCGCTATTTTCAGTATCTAAATATAAAACAGTTTTTAAGCATTATCTCAAAGTAACTACACAAAGTGTTATTATCAGTATACCATGATTAAATTTTTAGTAAATTCGCAATATATATTTAGACTTATGAAAAAATTAATTTTCACATTGTTATTGTTTGGATTATTTTTCAATTGTAAAAACGAAAAACAAAGCAACGGCAAACTAGACGTTGTAACCACAACGACTATGATTACGGATTTAGTGAAAAATGTTGGTGGTGATAAAATAAATATTCAGGGCTTAATGGGGTCAGGAGTTGATCCACATTTGTATAAAGCCAGCGAGGGTGATGTTTCCAAATTAGCCAATGCCGATATCATTTTTTATGGCGGACTACACTTAGAGGGTAAATTGGTAGAAGTTTTTGAAAAAATGGGGCATCAAAATATTAAAACTGTAGCAGTTTCTGATGCCTTAGATCAAACAACACTTATTTCATCTGAATCTTTTGCGGGAAACTACGACCCACACATCTGGTTTAATGTCGATTACTGGATTGAAATTACGCAGTATGTTGCAGAACAATTATCTGAAGCTGACCCAGAGAATGAAGCTTATTTTGAAGCAAATGCAAAAACCTACATAGAAAAACTAACCGTTTTAAATGAAAATTTAATAACCACTATCGAAACACTTCCTCAGGAAAAACGTATTTTAGTAACTGCTCATGATGCTTTTAGTTACTTTGGAAAAAAATACAATTTTGAAGTTGTTGGCTTACAAGGTCTTTCAACAGCAACAGAAGCTGGAGTTCAAGATGTTCAAAAGCTAGCAGCTTTTATTATTGACAAAAAAGTGAAGGCTATTTTTGTTGAAAGTTCGGTTCCAAAAAGAACCATAGAATCTTTACAGGCTGCCGTTAAGTCTAAAGATCATGATGTTATTATTGGAGGCACTCTGTATTCTGATGCTTTAGGAAATGCAGATTCCATTGAAGGAACTTACATTGGTATGTTTGAATTTAATGTGAACACGATAGTTAATGCTTTGAAATAACAAATTCCTGCGAAGACAGGAATCTCATAGTTAAAGTGAAAGCCTCAGGTCTATTTAATTGGTGTTTATTCAAATTTAGAAATAAGGAATAGAAAGCGAAGCTGATATGAAATTTCAAATATGATTGATGATATAGCAATTCTCAAATATTGATTATAATCTTTTGGTTCATTTTGCTTTAAAAATAAAATGAACAGAATTAAAATTATGAAAGAACCATCTGAAAAAAAAGAGATTCCTGCCTCCGCAGGAAGAATAGCAGTTCAAGTAGACGATTTAACAGTTGCCTACAATTACAAGCCCGTACTTTGGGATATCGATTTAGAAATTCCTGAAGGTGTTCTTATGGCTATTGTTGGCCCAAATGGCGCAGGAAAATCCACATTAATTAAATCTATTTTAGGAATTCTTAAACCTATTGCTGGAAGTGTAAGCATCTATGGAAAACCGTATGACCAACAACGCAAACTTGTCGCTTATGTCCCACAAAAAGGGAGTGTCGATTGGGATTTCCCAACCACAGCATTAGATGTGGTCATGATGGGAACTTATGGCAGTTTAGGCTGGATTAAACGTCCAGGACAAAAAGAAAAAAAGGCCGCTCTCGAAGCTTTAGAAAAAGTTGGAATGCTTCCTTTTAAGTCCAGACAAATCAGTCAGCTTTCTGGCGGACAACAACAACGTATATTTTTGGCCCGTGCCCTAGTACAGGATGCCTCTATTTATTTCATGGATGAACCATTTCAAGGGGTCGATGCCACCACTGAAATTGCCATCATAAATATTTTAAAAGAATTAAGAAAATCTGGAAAAACGGTTATTGTCGTGCATCACGATTTACAAACAGTTCCGGAATATTTCGATTGGGTGACATTTTTAAATGTAAAGAAAATAGCAACCGGTCCAGTTAAAGACATCTTTAATGATGATAACTTAACAAAAACTTACGGAATTAATTATAAAGTCAGCATTCAGGAGTAAAAAAGCATTCAGTGTTCAGTGGCAGTTTGCAGTGCTTACTCTTATGAAAAAAAAATCAATATAAATGGTGATAAATAAATTTGCTATACAACACGAATCTAATAATTAGAAATTAACAAACATCTAGCCAAAAGAGGAAGAGATTAGCTTCGCTGAACCTAAAGGTTTCCTGCTTTCGAAGGAATTATGGACATAAAAGAATACATAGAACTCGTTTTTAGTGACTACACCTTACGAACCATCACATTGGGAACAGCCATTCTTGGTGCTGTAACAGGAATGCTGGGTAGTTTTGCCGTACTTAGAAAACAGAGTTTGCTTGGAGATGCTATTTCTCATGCCGCTTTGCCTGGAATTGCTATAGCATTTTTAATTACCGGATCTAAAGACAGTAACACATTGTTAATTGGAGCTTTAGTAAGTGGTTTAATTGGAACCTTTTGGATACGTGGCATTGTTACAAAAACACATCTAAAATCTGATACAGCCTTAGGGTTAATACTTTCTTTATTTTTCGGATTTGGAATGTTACTACTAACATTTATTCAAAAGCAACCCAATGCCAATCAAGCTGGATTGGACAAGTATTTATTTGGTCAGGCGGCTACCTTATTAGAAAGCGATGTTTGGCTTATGGCCATTATAACCGGAATTTGCCTTCTGGTCTTATTGTTCTTTTGGAAAGAGTTTAAATTGTTTTTGTTCGATGCAGATTACGCCAAAACACTTGGTTTTAATACAACTTTCATTGATGTTCTTATTACCTCATTTATTGTTTTAGCTATTGTTTTAGGGTTGCAAACAGTGGGTGTTGTATTAATGAGCGCCATGTTATTAGCTCCAGCTGCCGCGGCAAGACAATGGACAAACAGTTTAACGAACATGGTTGTATTAGCTGCTATTTTTGGAGCTTTTTCAGGCGTTTTTGGAACCGCCATTAGTGCCAGTCAGAACAATCTATCTACAGGACCTGTGATTGTGATTGTCGCTTCCGTTTTCGTCATATTCTCCTTTATATTTTCACCAAGTAGGGGTTTATTATTTCGTCAAATTAGATTTATTGCGAATAGACGAGATTTAGAATTACAAAAGACATTGGCTTTTATGTATCATATTGCCGAAACTCACGAGAATATTTCGCATCCACATACCATAAAAATCTTAAATAATTTTCAAGGCTATACGCGTAAAACTCTAAAAAAATTAGTAGATAAAAATTATGTCACTTTAGATGGAACCATGTGGAGCTTAACAGAAAAAGGCTTTGAAACTGCAGCCAATTTATATAATCAACAAGCTATAAAAGATGAATAGTGCTCAAATAGAAATACAATTAATTGCTAGTTTGGTAGCCATTGCTTGTGCTATTCCAGGGACTTTTTTAGTCCTTAGAAAAATGGCTATGATTAGTGATGCCATTAGTCACTCCATATTACCTGGACTTGTAGTTGGATTTTTCATCACGCAAGACCTCAACTCACCTTTATTAATTTTATTAGCTGCCTTAACTGGAGTAATAACAGTTATTTTAGTAGAACGCATTCAAAAAACAGGATTAGTAAAAGAAGATACTGCCATTGGACTGGTATTTCCAGCCTTATTTAGTATTGGTGTTATTTTAATTGCTAAAAACGCCAACGATGTCCATTTAGATGTAGATGCCGTACTATTGGGCGAATTAGCCTTTGCACCTTTTGATAGGCTTATTATTTCTGGTGTTGATGTTGGTCCAAAATCTCTATGGGTTATAGGAATTATACTATCCGTAACCATCACCTTATTAATTGCTTTTTTCAAAGAATTAAAAATAAGCACCTTCGATGCTGGTTTAGCCGCTTCCTTAGGATTTTCTCCAGCTTTAATTCATTATGGACTAATGACAGTTGCGTCAATTACTACTGTAGGTTCTTTCGATGCTGTTGGAGCTATTTTAGTTGTAGCTTTAATGATTGCTCCTGCGGCCTGTGCCTATTTACTGACCACAGATTTGAAGAAAATGCTAGGTCTAGCAATAATTTTTGGTGTGTTTAGTGCTATTTCAGGTTATTGGTTGGCGCATTGGTTAGATGCTTCCATTGCCGGCTCTATAACAACTATGTTGGGCTTATTATTTCTGTTCATTTATTTATTTGCTCCAAACAAAGGACTAATTGCTGTGATATACAGAGAAAAGCAACAACGTATTGAAGTTTCTCTCTTAACCTTTTTACTTCACTTAAAAAATCATTCTGAAGAACGCGAAAGACACGTCAATCACCTTCAAGAGCATATTAATTGGCAAAAAGTTAGAGCAAAAACGGTCTTAGAACTCGCTTTAAAAAACAACATGATTCTTATTGATAATAAGATAGTTTCCTTAACTCAAAAAGGAGACGAATTCACATCCAAAGCTATCGATTATATTATTACCAACGAAGATGCACAAATTGAAGACATGAAAGACGACTTCTTTTTGTTTAGAGGTTAAAACCCTCTCTCCTTCTGTAACTGCTCATAAGCCTCTTGAACCTGTCTGAATTTTTCTTCAGCACCTTTTTGATGTTCTGGACCTAAGTGAATCACTTTATCTGGATGGTATTTTTTAGCCATTTTTCTATAAGCTGCCTTAATTTCAGTAACATCAGCTTCTTTTGTTATCTCAAGAATTTTATAAGCATTATCACTACTGTTATAAAACATGGCTTTGATGCTTTCAAAATCTTGATGACTGATGCCTAAATAGTTTGCTATGCTTTGAATGGATTTTACTTCACTTTCAACAACAATCCCATCAGCTTTTGCTATTCCGAATAAAAAATGAAGCAATTGTAAACGAGATGGATGGTCCATCATTTGTTTTATCTGTAAGCAAACCTCACGAACAGGAATTTCTTGTTTATTTATATCCTTAAATAATTTAAAAGCTTTATTCGCCCTTTCCTTACCATACATGCCAACAAACTGCTGACTTACAAAATCCATTTCGCGTTTATCTAGTTTTCCGTCTGCTTTTATAACAACAGAGGCAAGTACCAATAAGCTTATTTCAAAATCGCCAGATTGGGTTTGTTTTGTTCTTCCGTATGCTTGATCTGGATTAAATTTAATCATTCCCTTAGAAAAACCATCAACAACACTACCTAAAGCCATACCTAAAATAGCACCAATTGGTCCACCAATTGACCACCCTAAGGCAGCACCAATCCATTTTGAAAAACTCATATATTTTTTATTCTTTTAAATTTTTTTTCAGTTCTAAATACCATTCTTAATATTGGGTAAAGATACTATTGTTAGTCGATTTTTTATGGCATTTGTTACGTAAACCCATTAAAATTAATGTTTATCCAAATTTATTGACCCGTTAAAACTGTGCTAACTGCCAACGCCAACTCATTACTTTTTCCGTATCTTTGTAGTCTTAAAATAATAATCTTAAAATTAAAAAATATGTATCCAGCAGAATTAGTAAAACCAATGCGCGAAGATTTAACCAAGTTTGGTTTTGAAGAATTGCATACCGCAGAAGCTGTTGAAAATGCGCTTACAAAACAAGGGACTACCCTAATAGTTGTGAACTCTGTTTGTGGTTGTGCTGCAGCAAATGCACGTCCAGGAGCAAGAATGAGTATTCAAAATGCAAAACGTCCTACTAATTTAGTAACCGTTTTTGCAGGAGTAGATAAAGAAGCCGTTGACAAAGCCAGAGAGTTAATGATTCCATTTCCTCCAAGTTCGCCATGTATGGCTTTATTTAAAGATGGAGAATTGGTTCACATGTTAGAACGTCATCATATTGAAGGTCGTCCAGCAGAAGTAATTTCAGAAAATTTAATCGATGCTTA
Source organism: Xanthomarina arctica (assembly GCF_014638915.1). Classification (GTDB taxonomy): domain Bacteria; phylum Bacteroidota; class Bacteroidia; order Flavobacteriales; family Flavobacteriaceae; genus Xanthomarina; species Xanthomarina arctica. The sequence continues at coordinate 514,214 of NZ_BMFQ01000001.1, forward strand.
CAACGAGTATTGCTAAATCATTTTACTAAATAAGAATTTGAAACCACGATTTAAAAATCGTGGTTTTTTTATATAATTACCTAAGCTTTTAGTAATATAGCGTCATAAATAATATCTGATGAAATTTTATTTTACATTCTTATTAATTGTTTCGCAAGTTATTTTTCTCGCAGTATTTGGTTGTTCAGAAAACGATGAACCTGTATCATGTAACGACAGACAGATTTTTTTAGCAGAACAAAGAGATCAAATTAGAGCCTTTGCAGAAACCTCTATATGTAGTGACGATTTTGAATGTCGCTATATAGGATTTGGAAGTAAACCTTGTGGTGGACCGTGGGAATATTTAATTTACTCCACCACTATTGATACTCTAGAGTTAACCAATTGGGTTAATGACTTTAACAACATGGAAGAAATTTACAACCAAGAAGGATGTGGTGGGATGTCACCTTGTAATATCCCTCCATCGCCAATTGATTTTGAATGTCAAGATAATAAATGCATTCCCATATATTAATGTTTGTAAGCTCTGAAAATTTCTTAATTTTGTAAGATGCAAAAATTAATAGCTTACATATTAACATCTATATACGCAGTATTCTTTTTACTAACATTAATCGTGTTCCAACCTATCCAATGGGTGTGTTTTAATGTATTTGGTTACAGAGCACATAATATTAGCGTGGATTGGCTTCAATTTTTTATTATGAGGTGCACCAATATTTTAGGAACACGTTATAGCTTCAGTAACCCGTATAAAATTCCTACAGATCAGCCATTAATCATTGTTTCAAATCATCAAAGTATGTACGATATTTCGCCTATAACTTGGTATATGCGAAAACATGATCCAAAGTTTATTAGCAAAGTAGAATTGGGAAAAGGTATCCCAAGTGTGTCTTATAATTTACGTCATGGAGGTTCTGTTTTAATAAATAGAAAAAATCCAAGACAATCCATCCCAGCCATCTTAAAATTTGGTGAGTATATTGAAGAAACTAAGAGAGCCGCTGTTATTTTTCCAGAAGGAACGCGAAGCAAGGATGGTCATCCCAAACCATTTCAAACTAAAGGATTGGAAATGTTATTTAAGAAAATTCCTTCAGCAATCATTGTTCCGATTACAGTAAATAATTCCTGGAAAATGTTAAGATATGGTAAATTTCCTATGGGAATTGGAAATCATATTAAATTAACTGTTCACGAACCTTTAAAATTATCTAACTTTGAGGATAAGCAGGAATTAATTAAACAAATTGAAACTACAATAAGCTCAAGTATAAACCCATAAAATTCTATATTATGTCGTTAAAAAATGTCAGATTGGAAGTAATGAATCATCTAGAAAAAGATGTTGAATCATTAATTGAAAAATATTTAATTCCTGTTGATAGCATTTGGCAACCAACAGATTTCTTACCTAATTCTGAAGGTGAAAATTTTATAGAAGAAGTTAAAGAAATTAGAGAACTTTCCAAGGAACTCCCTTACGACTTTTGGGTGGTTTTAGTTGGAGATATGATTACCGAAGAGGCATTACCAACCTATGAATCTTGGCTAATGGATGTTGAAGGTGTTGATCAAGGTGGAAGAAATTCTTGGGGGAAATGGGTTAGACATTGGACAGCTGAAGAAAACCGCCATGGAGATGTTTTAAACAAATACCTCTATCTTTCTGGTCGTGTTAATATGAAAGAAATTGAAAAAACCACACAGCACCTTATTGCTGATGGTTTTGATATTGGAACAGATCAAGATCCTTATAAAAACTTTCTTTATACTAGTTTTCAAGAACTAGCAACTTACATTTCGCACAATCGTGTGGCAAAACTTGCTAAAGACAAAGGCAATAAGCAATTAAGCAAAATGTGTAAAATTATTTCTGGAGATGAAATGAGACACCATCATGCCTATTGCGAATTTGTAGAACGTATTTTTGCGGTAGACCCAAACCAGATGATGATGGCTTTTCAACAAATGATGAAAATGAAAATCACCATGCCAGCACATTTTTTAAGAGAATCTGGAGGAAAAATTGGATCGGCTTTCGAAGAGTTTTCAAATACAGCACAACGCATTGGAGTTTACACAGCTACCGATTATGTAGATATTTTGGATAAACTTTTAATACGTTGGGAAATTGATAAAATGACCAATTTATCTGATGAAGCAGAAAAAGCACGTGATTATTTAATGAAATTACCAACGCGATTATCAAGACTTTCTGAACGTATGAAAATTCCAGAAAACTCGCACCAGTTTAAATGGGTTGAACCAGCTGTTTAATTCCAAAATGACTCGAAAAGAACAAATTGAAAAGACCAAGAGTTTTGTAAAAGAAACCCTTAAAAATGCGGAAGGCGGACACGATTGGTTTCATACCCAAAGAGTGCTCAAAAACTCCTTACTCATTTCTAAAAATGAGGAGGTAGATGTGTTTGTTGTTCAGCTTGGTGCTTTATTACACGACATTGCAGATAGTAAATTTACCAATGGAGACGAAACTGTTGGTCCAATATTAGCTCGAGATTTTCTAACGCGAATTGCAGTAGAAGAAGAATATATTATTCATGTAGTTAATATTATTGAAAACATATCTTTTAAAGGCGGAAATGAGGCTCAAAAATTTAAATCGTTAGAATTAGATGTCATTCAGGATGCAGACAGGTTAGACGCTATTGGCGCTATTGGAATTGCCAGAACCTTTAATTATGGGGGATTTAAAAATAGAGCACTTTACAATCCGGACATTCTTCCAGACCTCAACATGAGCAAGGAGGAATATAAAGTCTCTACTGCCCCAACCATCAATCATTTTTACGAAAAACTTCTCTTATTAAAAGATAAAATGAATACCCAGACTGGGAAAGAAATTGCTGAAAAACGTCATGAATTTATGCTCTTATTTTTAGAGCAATTTTATGCTGAATGGGAAGGTGAAAAATAATTCTGGTCAATTATGACAATATGTAACTTAACCATTACTAGTCATTTGTTTCATTTCACTTCGATACTTTGAGGCATTTTTTCCAGTAATCTCTTTAAAAAATTTATTAAAATTTGAGAAATTATTAAAACCACATTCAAAACAAATATCTGTAATACTGCTTTGACTTTGCTGAAGTAGTTTTGTGGCATGAACAACACGATATTCATTAACCAATCTAGTAAAAGTCTTACCTGTAACACGTTTGAAATATCTACAAAAAGCAGGTACAGTCATGCTAACTTTTCCGGCTATTTCATTTGAAGTGATTTGTTGATGGCTTTCATTTTTGGAACCCTAAAAAAAGTATCACCAAGAAATTCAGGCTGAAACTATTACTAAAGACCAACTAAGAAGTGTTTATAAGCTAGACAAGAAAGAAAAAGGAAATTACAAGATGGTATTTACTGTTGCTAACGAAACGTTTACTGAGTACTTTCAATATTAATCAGTAGAAACCTTCGAATAGTACCATTTGAATTATTTTAAAAAAACCAACCTATATTAAGGTTGGTTTTTTTTTGGATAAGTTTTAACGGTTATTAAAAATGTTCAACTAGATTTTTTTAAGAGAAGGATCCAATCGGTTAAGCAACTTATCACTGCTAGCATTCATTATAAAAAATGACTAACAATATTAATAATTTCAAAAAAAATAATTTTAAAGTGTAACAAATACTGTTTTTTTCATCAAAGGAGTGTAAACCTTTAAAAACTATAGTATCATGAAAAAATTAATCAAAGTTACCGCCCTATTTCTAATTACCTTAAGCACAACCCTTAGTTTCGGTTTAAATATTGAAACGAATCTAGTTTTAACAACAGAACCTACTCCTATTACAGTAGAAACGCTTGGAGAAGGAAAACCCATAATATATCTTCCCGGATTTGCAACACCTGGATCCGTATGGAAAGACACTGTTGAGAGTTTAAATTTAGACAGAAAATCTTATCTTTTCTCTTATGCAGGTTTTAATGGCAATGCGCCTATTGAAATGCCATGGTATGCAACAATTAAAAACGCTATTATCGAATATATTACAGATAATAACATGTCCGATATCATAATTATCGGTCATAGTATGGGTGGAAGTTTAGCAGTAGATATCGCATCCGAACTCCCTTCCAAAGTTTCAAAAATTATCTTAGTTGAAGCATTACCTTGTATGCGGGAAGTTATGATGCCAAATGTACCAGCCGAAAGTTTTCAATATAACAGCCCATACAACCAACAAATGCTTGATATGGATGCCCAACAATTTAAAAACATAGCTTCCATGATGTCTTCAAACATGACAATAAACGAAGATAAAAAGGAGCTCCTAACAAATTGGATGTTCGAAGCAGATCGTGAAACTTGGGTCTATGGCTATACCGATTTATTAAAACTCGATTTAAGAAATAGCTTAAAGAAAGTAACTTGCGAAACGTTAATATTAGGAGCCTCTTTTCCTGATGTAAACGTTGCAAAAGCAAATTATAAGAGTCAATATTCGAACCTATCTAACAAAACGATACTAATGGCTTCTAATAGCAAGCATTTTATTATGTTTGATCAGCCAGAGTGGTTTTATAAATCTGTAAACGATTTTTTAGAAAATGAAGCACAGTAAAAACGAATCTTTTGAAGAAATTTATCGACAGCACCATCCCATGGTTTTACAAATGGGTTTGGGATTTGTTAAAGGAGATAAAGATACCGCCAACGATTTGTCTCAAGAAATATTTATAAGTGTTTGGAATAATTTAGATAAATTTAGAGGAGCATCGTCTTACAAAACTTGGATTTATAGAATTACAGTAAACACCTGTTTACAATATGTTAAAAAAGACAAAAAAGTAAGGACACTTTCCCCTTTAGAACTAGAGCATCAAACAGCAATAATAGATACAGAAAAAACATCGCATGACGACATTTCAGAACTATATAAGGCTATTGGACAATTAAAAAAAATAGACCGATTAATAATCATGATGGTTCTGGAAAACCAAGATTATGATAGTATCTCAGAGGTTATTGGTATTAATCCGATAAATGTGAGAGTTAAAATCCATAGAATAAAAAAACGTCTTGAAACCATTCTAAAAAATAATAAAAATGAGTAGCGAATTTAAAAACCTACAAAGTCATTGGGAAACCAATAAAAAAAGCATGGAAGTTTCTACGCCAAACTTTGACAGCTTATATAAAAAAATAAAAAGTAAAGAAAAGGAGACTTATTTTTTCTACTATGGTACTATTACCATCCTGTTAGTAACACTTATCGTCATTTCTCTTTTCTTTTATTATGTGGCACCAGTAAAAGACATTTTAAGTAGAATTGGGGCAGGTTTAATGATTTTAGGGTTGGCCTTTCGAATTATTATTGAGATAATTAGCATTCGAAAAGCCAAACAAATAGACCTTCTAGATACCACTTTAAAAACAGCAGAGAACTCTATAAATTTTCACCGATTTAGAAAAAACATACATCAGGTTATTGCCCCAATAGTTATTGTATTATACACGATTGGTTTTTATATGATTACACCAGAATTCAGCTTATACATGCCATTTTGGAATATCGTATTAATTGATATTTCCTATGTTGTTATTGGAATCGTCCTTTTTATTGTTATTAGAAAAGGCGTCTTAAAAGAGATGCAAATACTAACTGATATTGTTAAATTAAAAAATGAAATAACTGAATAAAATCATAAGAATGTTTTAATTCTAAAACTACTCAACAAGTTTTTTCCTTAGTTCAACTGGTATTTTCCTGCGTTCATTATAATGTCCTTGCTCGCATCTATTTACAGGTCACTATTGTCTCAAAAAAATAAAAACAAGAAGGATGAAAGAAACATTTGAAAAGTTCCCTTTTAATATTCGAACCATTTTTATACGGATACCAAAATGACGTCTAAACTCTATTTTAGGATCAACCTTTCTTTGACATAAACATTTAAAATAAAATGTTATAGAAACTGAATAAAATAAACTGTAAATTTATGACATTAGTAATTATATTTTTATGACACCCAAGAATGAACCTCAAATAAATTCAGAAAACAATCCCTCTTTTCAAAGAAAAGTATGGATTGTAGTTGGAATACTATCTTTTTCAATAATTTTCTTATTGCTTTTAAAAGCCACGTTTCGGGTGTTTTTGCTCATACTAGCAGGAACACTGATAGCAATATTTTTTAGAGGTATAAGTAATTTCATTCAAAGTAAAACAAAATGGAAAGAAGGGATTTGTGTCGCTATTTCCATTATAAGTACCTTGTTAATAGTGGCAGGATTATTCTGGTTGATTGGAGCAAAAGTGCAGAATCAAGGTACCGAATTAATAGATACGTTACCTGAAATAATTGATAATGCCAAAGCTAAATTGAAAAATAATGCCATAGGCGAAAAAATTATAAATAACATATCCTCAGCAGATTCAATGGAGAAAGCACAAGTGTTTGCTGGCCAATTTTTCCAGTCCACATTTGGGTTCTTTGGTGATATTTATGTTATTCTTTTTATTGGAATTTTCTTTACCATTTCTCCCAAAACATATGTTAATGGCATGGTGCAATTACTACCCGTTAAAGCACAGGAAGCTGGTACCGACGTTTTAAAAAACATAGATAATCAATTGCTAAATTGGTTGAAAGGCACTTTTTTCTCCATGTTTATTGTCTTTGTTTTAACAGCTATTGGTTTAGCTATTCTAGGAGTTCCGCTTTGGCTTGTCCTAGCACTACTAGCCGGTTTGATAAGCTTTATTCCCAACTTTGGACCATTAATTGCCTTGGTGCCAGCTATTCTAGTAGGTTTAATGCAAAGCCCTAAAATGGCACTTTTAATTGCAGGACTTTATATTCTCATTCAGTTTATTGAAAGTAATTTTATTACAACTCTTGTTCAGAAAAAATTAATTAACATGCCTCCAGCACTCATAATAATTGCACAATTATTAATGGGTGCAGTAACAGGAGTTTGGGGATTGGTTTTGGCAACTCCAATAACTGTTATTTTAATTGTTTTAGTGCAGGATTTGTATCTTAAAAGAAGAAAATAAAAAAGAGTTTACTTATAACCGCATATTCAAAAAATAGAAGTGTTTGTTTGTTTCACCTTTTATAGTACCACAAACAAACACTTAATAAGTTAAAGAAACTAAATTTTATTTCCCAGGAAAATCAGCTTTACGTTTTTGTAAAAAAGCTGTTGTTCCTTCGGTAAAATCTTCAGTACCAAAACAGTTTCCAAATTCCTCAATTTCTATTTTAAAACCATCAACACCATCTTTAAAGTTAGCATTTATAGCTTTAATGGCTCCTTGAATAGCCACCGATGAGTTTCTCATAATTTTATTAGCAATCTTTTCAGCCAGTGGTAATAATTCTTCTTGAGTAGTAACGTGGTTTACCAAACCATAAGATAGCGCTTGGTTGGCGTCTATCATTCCAGCAGTCATAACCATTTCCATAGCTCTACCTTTTCCAACTAATTGTGATAAACGCTGTGTCCCTCCATAACCTGGAATAACACCAAGAGACGTTTCTGGAAGGCCCATTTTAGCATTGTCGCTAGCCACTCTAAAATGACAAGCCATAGCCAATTCTAAGCCACCACCAAGTGCAAAACCGTTGACAATGGCAATTACTGGCGTAGCTAAATTTTCAACAAAATCGAATAATATTTCCTGGCCTTTAGCCGCCAATTTACCACCGTTTTCAACATCAAAATCGGCAAACTCACTAATATCTGCACCAGCAACAAAAGCTTTTTCGCCACTTCCTGTTACAAATATTACTTTGGTTTTTGCATCTTTATTTGCTTCATCAAAAGCGCTGTGAAGTTCTTGAATAGTAGCACTATTTAAAGCATTTAATTTGGATGGTCTGTTAATAGTTATAGTAGTAATTCCATTACTACGTTCTGAAAGGATGTTGGTATAAGACATTTTTTTTGATTTTATAAAGACTGTAAGACAGGCTTAAAGCTCCAATAATTTATAATTCTATTTTAATTTTTAGGAAACCTAACTTTAAAAACTGTTCCTTCATTTTTTCGTGATGTAAAGATAATACTTCCATTATAAGTTTCCACAATGTTTTTTACCATACCAAGCCCAAGTCCCATACCACTTGTTTTGGTCGTAAATTTTGGCTCAAAAATCTTTTCCCCATTAGCTTCTAAAATACCAATTCCATTATCTGAAATTTCAATAACTACTTCTTCATTTTCTTCAAAAACTTTTACATTTATGTGTTTCACAAATTGTTCTTCAGGAATGGCTTGAATACCGTTTTTCACCAAATTGGTAATCACTCTAATTAATTGCGTTTTATCAAATTTGGCCTTAATTTCTTGCTCTTCACTTTGAAAAACTATGTAATCTTCACTAAAAATATCCAAAGCCAAACGCGTAATTTCAACCACATTTAATATTTCATTTTGTTGGGCTGGCATTTTAGCAAAATTTGAAAATGCAGACGCAATAGAACTCATAGTATCAATTTGTTGAATAAGCGTTTTAGAATATTCATCTAACTTTTGATGGATGTTTTCATCATTGGGATCAAATTTTCGCTGAAAACTTTGCACCGTTAAGCGCATGGGAGTTAGCGGATTCTTAATTTCGTGAGCTACTTGTTTTGCCATTTCTCTCCATGCTTGTTCACGCTCACTAGTCGCTAATTTTACAGCACTTTCTTCAAGTTGGTCTATCATGCCGTTATAAGATCTCACTAAAGTTCCAATCTCTTCGCTTGTTGATTCAATTTCAATTTTTTTATTGCGCTTTTCAAGAGTAGTTTCATTCATTTTATCACTAATCGTTTTAAGTGATTTTGTAATGAATTTCGAAAGAAAATAAGACAAACTAATAGCAATAATTAGCATGACCAAATAGGCATATCCCAAACGTTCTAAAAACTCGTTAAGCTCTTTATTTAAAAAATCGTCATTCTCTAAATAGGGTAAATTTAAAATAGCCAAAGGTTTAAACTTTTTATCCGTTATGTATGAATATGAAGACAAAAAGACCTCTCCATTTTCTTCTGTTTTATTGACATATCGGTGTTCCGCGGTATTAGAAATGGTATTTAAAACGTTTGCCGACAAACATTTTGTAAGAGAGTCTGTTACAAAAGTGGCTCTGGAAGATTTAATAAGACCGCCGTCTAAATCGTAAAGATTGATTTGTAGTTTATGAATGGCTGCAATTTCATAAATTTCATCTTTAAAAATTAGAGGCATTGTTTCTGTAGAAACAGGATAAGTTGTTTTTTTAATAGCGTACTCAATACTTTGCTTTATATTTTCTTCTTTACGCTCTAATCTTTCGTTGTGATAATCTATAGCTTCTTCGTTGTACTGGTAAATAGTTACCGCAGCAATTAGAATAGACGCTAAAAGCACCAAGAGAATCATGGCTAAAAATATACGAAGTCGTAAGGATAGTTTTCTTAAATGCATGGTAAAAATTGTGCTGTGTTAAATATAGCAATAATCAAACCAAATGCACTTTAGCTTTGACAAAATTTAAAATTACAAAGGCACTGCAATTCTTTTTAAAATTGGGTGTTTTCCGTTTAGATTTTAATTATTAAGCCTCTGGATTTTTAGATCTAATATTTTTGTAAAGCTTAAAGCCTAGCATCAATAAAATACCTAATACAAAGATTCCTGCCACTCCAAAAACCCAGTTTATAGCACTTTTTAAAATTACTAAAAATACAATTGCAAACAGAATAAAAGTAGCGCCTTCATTCCAAAGTCTCATGAAATTTGAAGATTTTTTAACCACATCTTGTTGTAATTGTTTATAATATATATGAGTTTTAAAATGATAAAAGAATAAAAGAACTACAAAGGTTAATTTAACATGCATCCAAGGTTGTTGAAGCCATTCGGGTTGTAAAACTAATAGCCAAACTGCAAAAATAGTTGCTAAAATTGCTGAAGGCCAAGTAATAATATTCCACAATCTTTTTGCCATAAGTTTTAACTGTTTTCCAAGGATTTCCTTTTCGGGAGACGGTTTATGAAATGCTTCAATTTGATAAACAAAAAGCCTAGGAATGTAGAAAAGGCCTGCAAACCAAGTGATAACAAATATAAGGTGAAGCGATTTTATGTAATTGTAATATTCCACTGTTTAAAAGTAATTAGTCGGTTTCTACTGGCTGGGTTAGCAAGGTAGATTTTATTTCTTTATTTAAGTAATAAGCTGTTACTATGGTCGCTAAAACATCTGAAATTGGAAACGACATCCAAACCCCTAATTCGCCATAAAACATTGGTAAAATAAGTATTAAAGGAATAAAAAAGAAGCCTTGTCTGGTTAAAGTCAATAAAAGTGCAGGAATAGCTTTTCCAATAGCCTGAAAATAAGCTGCTCCAATAAGTTGAATTGCAACAATTGGGGTGGCTGCAAAAACCCAACGCATTGCACTTGGCGTTTCTTTGATAACTTCGGCGTTGTCTGTGAATAATCTAGTAATGGCTTCTGGAAATACCATGAGTAAAACAAAAATGATAGTCGCCAAAATAACAGCATATTTTATGGCTGTATTAATTACTTCTCTCACTCTTTCATATTTTGAAGCCCCATAATTAAAACCGGCAATAGGCAAAAACCCTTGGGTAATTCCAAAAACTGGAAACAAAGCAAACATGAGCATTCTTCCAACAATGGCATAGGAAACAACGGAGGTTTCGCCACCAAGATCAAAAAGAATGTTATTCATAAAAAGATATGTAATACTTACAACAGCTTGTCTTGCTAGCGTTACAGCTCCTAAGGAACCTATCTCTTTAACTATGTGTTTTTGAAGTCCTATATGCGAAAAATTTATTTTTAATTCTGAATTTTTAGAAGCGAAAAACCACAAAACAAAACCAAAACACAGCAAATATGAAATTGTAGTTGCCCAAGCAGCACCTTCCATACCATAATCCAATATATTGATAAATACATAATCCAAAATCAAATTCCCAACGGATGGAATCATCATAGCATACATGGCAAATTTAGGTTTGCCTTCTGCTCTAATTACATTATTTCCCATCATACAAAAAGCTAGAAATGGCACGCCATATAGCACAATGGTATAATAGGTTTTTGCTGGCTCGAAAATAGCGCCTTTTCCTCCAAAAGCAGGAATAATAGAATCGACAAAGTACAGTCCTAGAAAAACTAAGGCAACGGTAAACAAAAGAGTTAATGTTATCTGATTTCCAAAAGTTTTTAAAGCTTTTTCAGGATTGTTTCCTCCAAGAGCTCTTGAAATAATGGAAGAACCACCAATTCCAATAGACATTCCAAGGGCAGCAATAAAAAAGGAAACAGGTAATACCACATTAATAGCTGCAATGGCTGTAGAACCAATCCAATTTCCAACAAAAATGGTATCTACAAGAATGTTAAGCGACATCACCAAAATACCTATAGATGCAGGAACTGCTTGCTTAATAAGTAGTTTTCCAATGGGTTCTGATCCTAGATTTTGTGAAGAGATTGTAGCCATTAAATTAGTTCTGCTATGCTTGGTTCTGCCCAGTTTTTAATCCATTTTGCAAGTAAATTCACCCAGGCTTCATCATCATTCAAACACGGAACCGTAGTAAAATTTTCACCACCAATTTCATGAAATATCTCTTGTCCTTCCATGGCTATTTCTTCTAAAGTTTCCAGGCAATCACTTACAAAAGCTGGAGTTACAATAGCCATATTTTTAATGCCTTGTTTTCCTAAACGCTCTATCGTTCTATCTGTGTAAGGTAGTAACCAAGGGTCAAAACCTAAACGAGATTGAAAACTGGTAGAATATGATCCTGGTTCGAGCTGAAGTTTTTCTGCTACCAACCTAGTGACCTCCAAACATTGATGTTTGTAACAATACTCATGCGCTTTAGATGGCGTGACACAACAGCTTTTATCAATTTTGCAATGAGATTTTGTGACATCGCTTTTAAAAATATGTCTTTCTGGAACGCCGTGATAAGAAAATAGTAAATGTTCAAATGGATGGTTCTCCAAATGTTTAGAAACACTAGCACTTAATACTTCAATATAATCTGGTTTATTATAAAATGCAGGAAAATCTGTAATTTTTATACTCGGAAAATGTTGTTTTCTAATCTCTTCAGCTAACACCACAATAGTTTCGGTTGTAGCCATAGCAAATTGTGGATACAAGGGAAATAATAACACTTCATTTACACCTTTATCTACCAATTCTTGAAGCCCTTTTTTTATGGTCATCGTACCATAACGCATAGCCAAAGCTACAGGGTAATCTTCAACTTTTTGTTGTACTTTTTCCTGAAGTCTTTCTGAAATAACAATTAAAGGAGAACCTTCTTCCCACCAAATTTTCTGATAAGCTGCCGCAGAGGCCTTGGGTCTGGTATTTAAAATAATCCCTTTAACAAGAAGTGTTCTTGCCCAAAGTGGCACATCTATAACACGTTCGTCCATTAAAAACTCTCCTAAATATTTTTTTACATCTTTAGGATTTGGACTTTCTGGTGAGCCTAAGTTTACTAATAATATTCCTTTCATATTCATATCCCTAGAAAGCGGGAATTCTATTAATTAATAATACAAATTAAAAATTACGCCTGCGAAGATACCGACATTATATATTTTTTTGGAGTGGTTCCATATTTCTTTTTAAATGCCGAAATAAAATGACTGGACGTGCTATAACCTACTTTTAAACCTACTTCATTTACATTATGACTTCCAGATTCTAAAAGCTTTCTGGCAAATTCCATTTTATAATCGAATAAGAAACTAAAAACAGAATCGCCATAAATTTCTTTAAACCCTTCCTTAAGTTTTTTTAAACTTAATTGAATTTCATCTGCCAACTCTTGTAAGGAAGGCGGTTCTGCCATTCTAGAAATAATAATGTCCTTTGCTTTTCTAATTTTAATCACATTGGTTTCATCAACTAAAAAAGGACATTGTTCAATATTAGCATCTTCACTTCTATTAAAATACAGACTCAATAATTCATAAGCTTTTCCTTTAAAATATAAATTCTTTATAGATGAATTCAAGTTATAATTTATCAGCTGATTTAATACAATAGCCATCGATGGTGAAATTTTCCCTTCCTTATAATATTTTTTATCCTTATTATCTCCACTTAAAAACGTGATATAATCTGCTTCTTGGGAAAATAAACTATGAAATTTTTTAATAGAGATCAATACAGAAACCAACCAGGAATGTGGATTTACAATTAAATGAATGGGTAAATCTCTTTGCGGATTATAAAGTAGAAGCGAATTTTCATCTTGAATATCCAAGACATAACTCCCTTCGTTAAAAATAAATTTACTTAAACCCTTCACGCAATAATGAAATTGAATAAAACTACTATCTATCTCACGTTCAAGAGTTTCAATAACACCGCTTTCATTTTGATATGTTAAAACAAAAAAATCTTGGTCAATTTCAACTTCCTCAAAAGTTCCTTTAGCGATGTTTTCTTCAGTATTAAAAGATGAATTCATTCTGTTTTATTTAGATTGATTCTAAACTGATATGTTTAAAAGCATTGATACAAGGGCAAAAGTATGACATTTATCATGTTATATTAAAAAATTGAGTTAAAAATCGAGCAGCGATACTTAAAGTTCTTTGAGCGTTACTTTTTGTCTGAACATAAAATTACTTTTGTTTCCAAATTCCCAAATCAGGTATGGAATATATGAATACATCAAAAACAACATATTTCTACGCTATTGGTCTAAGCTACAAAAAAGCCGATGCCGAAATTAGAGGTCATTTTAGTTTAGATGAAAATTCTAAATCAAACTTATTACAGCAAGCTAAAGAAAATGGTATTGAAAGTTTAATAGTTACTTCTACTTGTAACAGAACAGAAATTTTCGGTTTTGCTGAACATCCTTATCAACTCATCCAATTACTTTGCGAAAACACCAAAGGAACGGTCGAAGAGTTTCAAAAAGTAGCATATATCTTTAAGGGGAAAGAGGCTATTTCTCACATGTTTAAAGTTGGATCAGGATTAGATAGTCAGATTCTTGGGGATTTCGAAATTATCAGTCAGCTTAAAACAAGTGCTAGAAATTCTAAAAAAGTGAATTTATTAAATGCCTTTTTAGAACGTTTAATAAATGCGGTAATTCAAGCTAGCAAACGTATTAAGACAGAAACAAATATTTCGTCTGGAGCAACTTCTGTTTCTTTTGCCTCCGTTCAATACATTATGAAAAATGTAGAGAATGTTACCAATAAAAACATCTTGCTTTTTGGTACAGGAAAAATTGGGAGAAACACTTGTGAAAATTTAGTAAAACATACCAAAAACGAACACATTACTTTAATTAACAGAACCAAAAATAAAGCTGAAGAAGTAGCTGGAAAATTTAACTTGTTAGTTAAAGATTATGCTAATTTACAAGAAGAAATAAATCAATCCGATGTATTAATTGTTGCTACTGGAGCGCAAAACCCAACGGTTGATAAGCATTTGATTCAATCTAAAAAGCCCTTATTAATTTTAGATTTATCGATTCCTAGAAACGTGAATGTGAATGTTTCAGAATTAGAGCAAGTAACCTTAATTCATTTAGACGATTTAGCTCAAATTACAGACGAAACTTTAGAAAAACGCAAAGCACAAATTCCACAAGCAAAACAAATTATTCAAGAAGTAGAAGCAGATTTTAATTCTTGGTTAGAAACTAGAAAATTTGCTCCAACCATTAGAGCTTTAAAGCTAAAATTAAACGATTTTAAAATTGCTGAATTAGACACGCAACGTAAAAAACTATCTGGTTTTAACGAAGAACAAGCCGAATTAATTAGCAATAATATCATTCAAAAGATAACCAATCATTTTGCACATCACTTAAAAGATGATGCGATTACTACAGATGAAAGCCTGGAACTTATAAAAAAGGTATTTCAATTAGATGCAACAGCAACTATGTAAACATGAATGAAGTAAGACGCTTTAAAAGGTGTTATCTTTGTCGAAAATTTAAAAATCATCTTTCAGATGAAACTATAAAACATGTCTAAAATAATTAGAATAGGTACACGCGATAGTCAATTAGCGCTATGGCAAGCCAAAACAGTACAAAACCTGTTAAAAAAATTAGGTCATAAAACCGTACTCGTACCAGTAAAATCTACTGGCGATTTAGTTTTAGACAGACCCTTACATGAACTTGGAATTACTGGTGTTTTTACTAGAACCCTAGATATTTCCATGCTCAATAACGATATTGATATTGCAGTACACTCTTTAAAAGATGTCCCTACTGTTTTACCTATTGGCATTGTACAAGCGGCAGTTATAAAACGTGGAAATATTAAGGACACTCTAGTTTTTAAAAATAACGAAGAGTTTTTATCAAACAAAGATGCTATTATAGCAACTGGAAGTTTACGTCGACGTGCGCAATGGCTAAATAGATATCCAACACATACCGTTGTTGGGTTACGAGGAAATGTAAATTTAAGGCTTCAAAAACTTGAAGAGAGTGAAGATTGGAATGGCGCTATTTTTGCCGCTGCTGGATTGGGTCGTTTGGATTTAACTCCAGAAGATGCCATCAATTTAGATTGGATGGTTCCTGCACCAGCACAAGGAGCAATCATGGTTACAGCTTTAGCAGAAGACGAAGAAATTAGAGCAATCTGTGCTGAAATTAATCATGAAGAAACAGAAATTTGCACAACCATAGAGCGTAAATTCTTAAATCTACTTGAAGGAGGTTGTACTGCTCCAATTGGTGCTATTGCCTATATTAAAAATGAAGAAGAAGTAGTTTTTAAAGGTGTTTTATTAAGTCCTGATGGGTCTAGAAAAATTGAAGTTACTAGAACCGAAAAATTGGGCGGACATCACAATATTGCACAATTCTGTTCTAATTATATTATAGAAAGAGGCGGAAAAACGTTGATGGATGGTATAAAAAACCAAAACATACAAACCAATGTTTACTCTACAAAATCTTTCACCGAAGGACAGGAGTTACTATTTAATGAAAAAATTTCTGCAAAAAGTAACGATGCCATTAAGATTAGTTTGAATAGAATATCGTTAGCTACCTTAAAAGTTCCGATGCAGAATGTTGTTATTACAAGTAAAAATGCTGTAGAAGCCATTTTAACAAACTGTCCTGCCGAAGAATTAAAATTCAAAAACATTTATTGTGTTGGGCGTCGTACCAAACGCATGGTTGAAAAACGCATTGGAAAAGTTACACATACTGAAAATAACGCTAAAGATTTAGCCAATTATCTAGTTGAATATATTGATGGTACTGAGGTTACTTATTTTTGCAGCGATTTAAGATTAGATCACTTACCTCTAATATTAGAAGAAAATAATATTAAAGTTAACGAAATTGAAGCTTATCAAACAAAGTACGATGCTATTGAAGTAGATGAGAATATTGAAGCTATTATGTTTTATAGTCCATCAACGGTTCAAAGTTATATTAAGAAAAACCATGCAAATGGAATTGCCTTTTGTATTGGAGAATCTACGGCCTTGGAAGCTAAAAAACATTTTCAGGATGTTAGAGTTGCAAAAGTTCCAACTGTAGAAAGTGTTATTGAATTGGTAAACGAACATTATATCTAGTATTCCTATTCCTGCCAGGTTTTAAAAACCTGGCAGGTCTAAAAAGTGTCCCAATAAACACAACAATAATTGAAGTACAATTAAAATAATTCCTGTAGTAAAGGGAATGACATAAAAATATGATTAAAAACGATTTATTTTTAAGAGCATTAAAAGGTGAAACAGTAGATCGTCCACCAGTTTGGATGATGCGTCAAGCAGGGCGTTATTTACCTGAATTCATGGCCATAAAAGAAAAATACGATTTCTTTACACGTTGCCAAACTCCAGAATTAGCTAGTGAAATTACGGTGCAGCCTATTCGTAGATATGGTATGGATGCCGCTATTTTATTTAGCGATATTTTAGTGATTCCTCAAGCCATGAACATAGAAGTGCAAATGAAACCCAATTTTGGACCTTATTTGCCAAATCCGATTCGCTCTCAAAAAGACGTCGATAACGTTATTGTACCAGATGTTACGGTAGCTTTAGATTATGTATATCAAGCCATAAAAGCTACAAAAGAAAAATTAAACAACGAGGTTCCTTTAATTGGTTTTGCAGGTTCTCCATGGACTATTTTATGCTATTGCGTACAAGGACAAGGAAGCAAGAACTTTGATAAAGCTAAAGAATTTTGTTTTACAAACCCTGTTGCAGCCCACCAATTACTTCAAAAAATTACCAATACCACCATTGCTTATCTAAAAGAAAAAGTGAAAGCTGGTTGTGATGCTGTCCAAGTTTTTGATTCTTGGGGAGGCATGCTTTCTCCAGTAGATTATCAAGAATTTTCTTGGCAATATATGCAACAAATAATCGATGCTTTAAAAGATGATGCACCTGTAATTGCATTTGGAAAAGGATGTTGGTTTGCACTGGATGAGATGTCAAAATCTGGAGCCTCAGCTTTAGGTATCGACTGGACTTGTTCGGCTAAAAATGCTCGTTATTTAACAGGTGGAAACATTACATTACAAGGAAATTTCGATCCTACAAGATTGTTTTCTCCTCCTGCTGAAATTAAAAAAATGGTTCACCAAATGATTAACGAGTTTGGAAAAGATAAATATATCGTGAATTTAGGTCATGGAATTTTACCTAATATTCCTTTGGACAATGCCAAAGCATTTATTGACGCTGTAAAAGAATACAAAGCTTAACAAAATGAAAAATGACTTTTTCAACTGAAACATTTAAACTTGAAGCTCTCAAACCAGAGGACGCTCCAAGTTTAAATGCTTTAATGATTTCTAATGGTAAAAATTTTCAGCAATTTTTACCTAAAACCTTAGCACAGAATTTATCTAAAATTGATTCTGAAATTTATATTTCTAAACAGAATAAGGCCATAAAAGAACGCACCGAATTTACTTATGCTATCAAAGACATTGAAACAAATGTTGTTGCTGGTTTAGTGCTTTTAAAAAGCATAGATTATAATTTAAAGCAAGGCGAATTTGCTTATTGCATTGGAAAAAAATTTTCAGGGAAAGGATGGATCACACAAAGTATTAATTCCTTTACAAAATTTGCTTTTGAAGAACTAGGTTTAGAAAATCTACAAATCATTATTCATGAAGCAAACACAAGTAGCGTCAATGTTGCTAAACGATGTGGTTTTACCTGGACTAAAACGCTTAAAGATGAATTTATTAATTCAGACGATATCGCTTTAGATATGGAGCTTTATGAGTTGCAATATGAAAGACAAATCGTCAACCTGCAAGGTCTTTGAGACCTGATAAGTTTAAATAACATAAAAAACACCTTTTATTTAATACCGGAATGAAAGATAAATTTTACAAATACATCCAAGAATTACAAGATAGCATTAGCTCAAAACTCGAAACAGTAGACGGCAAAGCTAAATTTCAAGAAGACCTTTGGGAACGCCCAGAAGGTGGAGGAGGCAGAACACGTGTTATTGAAAACGGACAAGTTTTTGAAAAAGGTGGTGTTAATATTTCTGCTGTTCATGGCGAATTACCTGAAACCATGCGAAATCATTTTGGTGTAAAAGACGCCAACTTTTTTGCTTGTGGTTTAAGTTTGGTCTTGCATCCTAAAAATCCCATGGTTCCTACAGTTCATGCTAATTGGCGCTATTTTGAAATGTACGATCTAGAAGGAAATATTGTAGATAGTTGGTTTGGTGGTGGACAAGATTTAACGCCTTATTATTTATTTGAAGAAGATGCCAAACATTTTCATCAGACTTGTAAAACAGCTTGCGATCGTCATAATACCGATTTTTACCCAAAATATAAAGCGCGTTGCGACGAATATTTTTACAATGCCCACAGAAATGAAGGTCGAGGCATTGGAGGTCTATTTTTCGATTATTGCAAAGTTTCAGACGATATGAGTATGAAAAACTGGTTTAACTTTGTTTCAGAAGTTGGTGACAGTTTTCTAGAAGCCTACGTTCCAATTGTTGAAAAACGCAAAGATTTACCTTATACCGATGCACAACGTACATGGCAAGAAATTCGTCGTGGGCGTTATGTAGAATTCAATTTAGTTCATGATAAAGGAACCCTTTTCGGCCTTAAAACAAACGGAAGAATTGAAAGTATTCTTATGAGTTTACCACCACATGTGCAATGGGTTTATAATCATCATCCTGAAGAAGGAAGTGAAGAAGAAAAATTGATCAAAATATTAATGAATCCAAAAGAATGGATTATTTCGTAAAATTTAAATAATTAAAAATGAAAACAAAATTCTCTATTTTATTATTTTTAATATCCTGTGTTTCCTTTTCTCAAATTGAAGAAAAAAAATTAGATGAACTGATTCAAAATACGTTAAAAACTTTTGATGTTCCGGGTATGTCTGTCGGAATTATTAAAGATGGAAAAACTATTTATTCAAAAGGATTTGGCGTAAGATCTTTGAATACAAATCAAGAAATGACTGATGAAACGTTAGTCGGAATTGCATCAAATTCAAAAGGATTTACAGCAACAGCTTTAGCCATCTTAGCAGATGAAGGAAAGTTAAATTTTGATGACAAAGTATCTAAACATATACCAGAGTTTCAAATGAATGATGCTTATGTTTCGCAACAAATAACAATCAAAGATTTGATTACTCATCGTGCTGGTCTGGGTTTAGGACAAGGGGATTTGATGTTTTTTCCAGAAGGAGGAACACTTACGGTTGATGACATTATTTATAATGTAAGATATTTAAAACCTGAAAATTCTTTTAGAAGCACTTTAGATTATAACAATATTATGTTTATTGTTGCTGGTGAAATTATTCATAGAGTTTCTGGACTTTCCTGGTCAGAATTTATAGAACAAAGAATTCTAAAACCTGTAGGAATGACTTCAAGTTATGGAAGTTATAATAACGCAAAAACTGCAAATGTTTCAAATATTATTGATGCTCATGCACCAATTGATGGCAAGGCAGTTGCTGTTCCTCACGATTGGAATGAAACCGCAAATGCTGCTGGTGGAATTATAAGTAACATTAAAGATATGAACACTTGGGCAGAATTTTTAATGAATGGTTTTACAACAAAAGAAGGAACAAAGCTTGTTTCAGACAAACAAATTTATCAATTATGGAATCTTCAAATCGCAACACCTGTTTCATTTAAAAATGCCTATAATTCTAATTTTGGCGGGTATGGATTAGGTTGGTTTTTAACCGATGTAGAAGGACACAAACAAGTATATCATACTGGTGGATTAATAGGAACAGTAACACAATTTACTTTAATTCCAGATATGAAATTAGGAATTGTTATTCTTACCAATCAACAAAGTGGCGCCGCTTTTAGTACAATTACCAATACTATAAAAGACTCATATTTAGGTATTGAAGATAGAAATTGGCTAACACAGTATGACGAGAGAATGACAAAGAGGAATGCAGAATTTGAGAAAGAAAAACAAGACATTTATTCAAAATCAGATGCTTTTAAGAAAGATAAAAAAAACCAAATAAAAAATGAGCAAATTTTAGGAACTTACACCGACGATTGGTTTGGTGATGTACTAATTTTAAACGAAGGAAATACGTTACGAATTTCTTGCAAAACATCTCCTAGATTAAAAGGTGAATTAGTTCCTTATACTTCAAATGTAATGATTGCAAAATGGGATGATAGAAGTTATGATGCCGATGTATTTGTGAATTTTCAATTCGATGAAAACGGAAAAGCTCAAGGAATGACATTAAAACCAATTTCTGATATTACTGATTTTAGTTTTGATTTTGAAGATTTAGATTTGAAGAAAAATTAATAAACCTATTACGAAATCCAATAGCCTAGGTTTAATATGACTTGTTACTGCGGAAATAATAAAACCTATAAAGCATGCTGTGAAGTCTTTCATTTAAACAAAGAAAAAACGGAAACAGCACAACAGTTAATGCGTTCTAGATATAGCGCTTTTGTATTAGCCAATGGCGATTATTTAATGCAAACCCATCATATTTCTACAAGACCTATATCAGAAAAAAAAGCGATTGTAAAATGGGCAAAATCTGTAGAATGGATCAAACTTGAAGTTCTAGAAACAACTAAAGGTTTAGGAAATGATACCGAAGGCACAGTAACATTTAATGCTTTCTTTCATGAAAATGGAAACGTAGACGTTATTCATGAAAAATCTGCTTTTATAAAAGAAAACGACACATGGTATTACCTAGGTTATGCCAAAAATTAGAAAATTATGTATCCTATTAAAAGAAACCGAAGACTAAGAACAAACGAAGCTATTAGAAGCTTAGTTCGTGAAACCATCATCTCTCCAAACGATTTTTTAGTCCCACTTTTTGTGGTTGAAGGAAAAGGTGTCAAAGAAGAAATAGCTTCCATGCCAAACTATTATCGTTTCAGTTTAGACTTGCTTGAAAAGGAAGTCAAAGAACTCTGGAAACTGGGTTTAAAATCGGTTTTACTTTTTGTAAAAGTACCAGATAATTTAAAAGACAATGCTGGAAAAGAAGCTGTAAATCCAAAAGGTTTGATGCAACGAGCTATTAAAACGGTTAAAAATGCCTGTCCAGATATGTTAGTCATGACAGATGTGGCTATGGATCCATATTCAAAATATGGCCACGATGGCATTATAGAAAATGGCATTGTTTTAAATGATGAAAGTGTCGATTTACTTACCGAAATGAGCTTATCTCACGCCCAAGCTGGGGCCGATTTTGTTGCTCCAAGCGATATGATGGACGGTCGAATATTAAGCATACGTGAAGCTTTTGAAGACGAAGGCTTTTTCAACACCGGAATCATGAGTTATTCTGCTAAATATGCTTCTGCTTTTTATGGTCCTTTTCGCGATGCCTTAGATTCTGCTCCTGTAGATTTAAAGAATATTCCAAAAGACAAAAAAACCTATCAAATGGATTATGCTAACCGTTTTGAAGCTCTTAAAGAAACCGAAATGGATATTTACGAAGGTGCAGATATCGTGATGGTAAAACCAGGTTTATGCTATTTAGATATAGTTCGAGAAATAAAAAACGAAGTTGATGTACCAGTTGCTGTTTATCAAGTTTCTGGAGAATATGCCATGCTTAAAGCCGCGGTAGAAAAAGGTTGGTTAGACCATGACGCAGTTATGATGGAACAAATTACAGCTATGAAACGAGCTGGAGCAGACATAATAGCTTCCTATTTTGCTAAAGATGTGGCGAAATTATTAAACAAATAAAATCACCTATAATAAAACACAAAAGACTTCTTATCTTTTAAAGATTTGAGGTCTTTTTTTATTTTTAAATAAAAATTAAGCTGGAATAGAAACCACAAATTTAGCACCTTTACCTTGACCCTCACTAAAAGGCTCAATAGTACCAGCGTGTTTCTCTACAATTTTTTTAGTTAAATAGAGCCCTAAGCCTGTTGTTGGCTCGCCACTAGTCCCTAAATGACCTGGTACGAATTTACTAAATAGGGTGTCTTTGGTTCTTTCATTAAAACCCGTCCCTTGATCTTGTATGATAATTTGCACTGAATTTTTATCTGAAATTTCTGAAATATGTATTTCCCCATTTTTTTCAGAAAACTTAATTGCATTATTCAACAAGTTTTCAAAAACCTGTTTCATACCTAAGGAATGACCGTGTAGTTTTACATGTTCCGGGATGGTGTTAATAACGGACAAATGTTTTACTTCAATGCGTTTTTTATAATCGTAAATAATTTTATTGATCATGCTCGAAACCGGTATAGATTCAAAATTCTTATACCCAATCTCTATATGTTTAGCCTTTAAAGCTTTCAGCATTTCTTCAAGAAATTTAAGTTGTTTGGTAACAATCTCACTCAATAAACTCAAGTTTTCTGCACGTTGTTCCGGATCATCCCCATCATCATTTAAAAAAGTGATTATATCTAGAGATTGTAGAATGGGAGTTCTTAAATCGTGAGAAATCAACTCGATAATATCTTGTTTTTCCTTATCTACCTCATCCAAACATTCTATGGTATATTGAATATTCTTCAACATTTCCCCAACCTCATCCGTATAAGTAATTGGCAAGTCTGGAACGACATCATGATCTACAAATTCTTTCAAAGCTACTTCTCCTTTTATAATGGGGCTTAGAAGCGCATTTAGAATTTTCAAAGTCAATGCTGTGGCGCCAAGTGTCAATACTAGGGTAATTATAATGAAGGTAGTCGTTGAAATCGAAGTCGAAAAAAGCGCAAATAATATAATACCCAATAATGGAATATGAATACCCAAAAAAGCTATGAAAAGAAATTTGTAAGAATATTTTTTCAGAAAGGGTATCTGAGAAAGAGAATGATAGATTTTCATGTTTAATAAATTTGATGTCAACTTTATTATTTAAGCAATATGATGTTTATTTTAGTCAATCATAGCCAAATTTTGTTAATTTCAGGACATTGAAATCAAACTATTCTGTATAAATTTAAACGACTTTACTATTCATGATATGGCATTCAATTTTGATCTGCCCTTATTTCTGACATTACAAAAAACAATAAAATTAAGTACATAGATTGCCTGTAATGAAATTGTTTTTAACTCTTTTAGAAATAATGGATTAATGAAATATAGCTTGTTAAAATTCTTCTTAGCATAGAGTCAAACTCTTATAATATCCTTAAATTAGCAGGATATAAAACACACATCAATGAGCACACTCCTTTTATGGGCAACCGTTTCTATATTTTTTTCATTTCTATGTTCCATTCTGGAAGCCGTTTTACTAAGCGTTACTCCAACCTTTATTAATGTGAAAAAGCAAGAAAACAAAGAGTATGCTTTCAAATTAGAAACTCTTAAAGCCGATGTTGATCAACCTTTAATTGCCATTCTTACCCTAAATACGATTGCACATACCTTAGGCGCTATGATGGTTGGTATTGAAGCTGAAAAATTACCTTATAAAATAGAGATCTTCGGAATAAATACAGTGGGTATTGTATCGGCTATCATGACTTTGCTTATTTTAGTTCTTTCTGAAATTATACCTAAAACAATAGGTGCATCACATTGGAAATCCTTAGCCGGGTTTACTGCAACAACTCTTAATGTTTTAATATTTCCTTTAAAATATACGGGTATTTTATGGCTATTAAGACTCACAACCAAACTTATTGGAGGTAGCGGACATGGCAGTGTTTTAAGTCGTGAAGATTTTCATGCCATGACCAACATCGCTGAGGAAGAAGGTGTTTTTCAAGAATCTGAATCTAAAGTTATTAGAAACCTGTTAACTTTTAAAGAAGTCCTTGCAAAAGATGTCATGACGCCTCGAACCATCATGTCTATTGAAGATGAAAACCAAACTGTTGAAAGTTTCTTCAAAAAAAATGCCAATATTAAATTCTCCAGAATTCCTGTTTTCACGAACAACCCAGATAATATTACTGGCTTGGTTTTAAAAGACGAGGTATTTAAAGAAATGGCTTTTGGAAATGGAAGCAAATTACTTACAGATATTAAGAGAAACATCATTATTATCAACAGAAGCATGCCAATTCCACGTTTGTTTGAGCAATTGGTTGAAAGTAAAAATCACATGGCTTTAATTGTAGATGAATACGGCTCAGTAAGTGGTCTTGTTACTATGGAAGATGTTATTGAAACTCTTCTCGGTTTAGAGATTATGGACGAAAGTGACGATGTTCCAGATTTACAGCTTTTGGCTAGAAAAAGTTGGGAAGCACGTGCCAAACGTCTTGGATTAATTAATGATGAAGAAGAGGAAGACCCTGAAATCTAATGGAAGACTGTATCATTAATTCTCCTTTAGGTTTTACCAAAATAACTGGTGACGACGATGGTATTTCATCAATCACCGTTTTAAATTCTGAAGAGAAAATTACAGATATTATTCCAGAATGTCTTCAAGATTGTGTTTATCAGCTCAACGAATATTTCGATGGTCAAAGAAAACATTTTGACCTGCAATTAAATCCTCAAGGTACAGATTTCCAAAGAAAAGTTTGGGATGCACTATTAACCATTCCTTCTGGTAAAACATTTTCATATCTAGAACTCTCTAGACAATTAGGTGATGTAAAAGCGATTCGTGCGGTTGCAAATGCTAATGGAAAAAATCCTCTATGGATTGTAGTGCCTTGTCATCGTGTTATTGGTAGCGATGGAAGTCTTACGGGTTATGCTGGAGGTCTACACAGAAAACAATGGTTGCTGGAGCATGAAAGTCCTTTCAAACAACAATCCTTGTTTTAATTAAAGGTCTGATTTTCTTTAATATTTCATATTCAACTAAAAAACATATCTTTAGTTTTTTAAATTTAAATACATGAAATACCTTAAATTTTTTGTTTCCCTAGTTCTTCTTGTTGGCATCTTTTTCGTTTTAAATACCAAATTTGGTTCTATTCCCGTCATTGGCGACTTTTTAAATCCTGCACAAGGGATCTGGCAAAATGAAAATACCGAATCTATTACCGGAAATGTTCAAATAAATGGCCTTACCGAAAAAGTGACGATTCATTATGATGAAAATTTAGTGCCTCATATTTTTGCACAAAATGACACCGATTTATATAAAGCCCAAGGCTACATAACTGCCAAACACAGATTGTGGCAAATGGAATTTCAAACATTTGCGGCCGCTGGAAGATTATCGGAAATTATTGGTGAAAAAGCATTGGATTACGACAGAGCGCAAAGAAGAAAAGGCATGGGTTTTGGCGCAGAAAACACGCTTAAAAAAATGACCGAAGAAGATCCTGAAATCATAGCTTTTATAGGAGCTTACAGCGAAGGTGTTAACGATTTTATTCAATCTCTTGATCCAAAAAATTATCCTGTAGAATATAAATTATTAGGTTACAAACCGGAACCATGGACTATTGATAAAACAGCTTATTTATTGATGTACATGACAGATATGTTGTGTGGAAGAGATTCAGATTTAGAATATACCAATGCCTTAAGATTATTAGGTAAAGAACGTTTTGATTTACTCTTTCCAGATTTTTTTGATGTCAACGACCCAATTATTCCAAAAGAAACCGATTGGAGTTATATTGAAACAGCTATAACCGAAACACCAAAAAGCGAATTACCTCTAGATTCCATTGCGGAAACCATGGAAAAACCGCATCCAAATAACGGAAGTAACAATTGGGCTATTTCAGGTGACAAATCTTATTCAGGAAAAGCCATTCTTGCCAACGATCCACATTTAGGCCTCAACCTACCTTCCATTTGGTTTGTTATGCAATTAGCAACTCCAGAACACAACTCATACGGAGCGACGCTTCCTGGAGCTTTAGGCGTAGTGTCTGGGTTCAATACAGATATCGCTTGGGGAGAAACCAATGCTACCAGAGACGTTAAAGATTGGTATAAAATTGAATTTAAAGACACTAATAGAACCCAATACAAGTACGATAACGCCTGGAAAAACACCACCGTTAGAGTTGAAGAAATTAAAATACAGGGAAAAGAAACCTATTTAGATTCTGTTATTTACACGCATCATGGACCTGTAAGTTACGATCACACCTTTAAAGGGAATGGTCAAATGGAAGGTTATGCCATGAAATGGATTGGTCATATTGGTGGCAATAACCAACGTACTCTAATCGATTTAAATACATCTAAAAATTACGACGATTATTTAAAAGCACTTCAACATTGGGTAGCTCCAGCACAAAACTTTGTATTTGCTTCTACCAATGGAGATATCGCTCTTTGGATTCAAGGGGCTTTTGCCAATAAATGGGAAGGACAAGGCAAATTTTTAATGGATGGTAGTAATCCGGAAAACGATTGGCAAAGCTTTATTCCTAGTGAAAATAATGCCTTTAGTAAAAACCCGGAACGTGGTTTTGTAAGTTCCGCAAATCAACATCCCGTAGATGAATCTTATCCGTTTTATGTTTTCAATGATGGTTATGAAACCTATAGAAATCGAGTGATTAACGATTTTTTTAATTCAAAAGAAAAATTCTCTATTCAAGATTTTAAAGACCTTCAAAATAACAATTACAATTTAAAAGCTTCAGAATTATTACCAACCATGTTCGAAAACATGGATATTTCCAGTCTAAATCAAGAAGAATTAGACTTTTTAAACATTATAAAAGCTTGGGATTTTAATAGCGACATCGCAGAAACAGCACCAAGCATTTGGGATTTATGGTGGAAGAAATTGTATCCATTAACTTGGGACGAATTCGATCTGGATAACACTGCTTTGATTGATCCTTACACCTATCAAACCATATATATGTTTAAAAACCATCCAGAAGATGACTTTATGGATATTGTTGAAACACCCGAAAAAGAAACGGCTAAGGATTTATTTCTAATCACTTTTAAAGAAACTGCCAAAGAACTTTCCGAATGGAAAAAAGAACATGGCGATTATAATTGGCAAGCCTACAAAGGTACTTTCGCGGGTCATTTATTACAAGGATTACCAGCTTTTTCAAGATTTGATTTACCAATTGGCGGCGATAGAAACACCGTTAATGCGGCGGCTGAAAATCACGGACCTTCTTGGCGAATGATAGTTGAAATGACTTCGCCACCAACAGCTTTAGGTATTTATCCAGGAGGACAATCTGGAAATCCAGGAAGCAAGTATTACGATAACTTTATAGATCATTGGGCTGTTGGCGAGTATTTTAAAGCGCTATTTATTCAAGATCAAACGAGCACTGAAGGTGTTATTTCAACTCAAACTTTAACTCCATAATCATGACAAAAAACATCATCAATTTTATAGCAACTATCATCATTGCTCTTATTTTATCTCAGTTTTTACCTTGGTGGTCCATTATGGTTGCCGCTTTTGCTACAAGTTTATTTATAAGTTTAAAACGTGCATCTGTATTTGTAGTACCTTTTTTAGCCATAAGTCTTTTCTGGATGGTTCATGCCTTTTGGTTAAGCAGTGCTAACGATTTTATTCTCGCCCAAAAGATTGCAATTCTATTGCCATTAAACGGAAATGCCTATCTCTTAATTTTAGTTACTGGAATTATTGGCGGTCTTGCTGCAGGAATTTCTGGAATATTTGGAAAACAATGCGTAACTTTATTATCTGATCGTTAATTACTTTCTAAATGATTGACAAACTAAATCTCGAAAACATACTATTTCTGGACATTGAAACTGTTCCAGAAAATCATCATTTTTCAGATTTAGACGAAACCAAACAAGCACTTTGGGAGCATAAAACCCAATACCAAAGAAAAGATGAATTTACTGCCGAAGAGTTCTACGACAGAGCAGGTATTTGGGCTGAGTTTGGAAAAATCGTGTGTATTTCAGTAGGTTATTTTAAAAATCAAGGTGATGTTCGGAATTTTAGAGTCACCTCTTTTTATGGAGAAGAAACTAACATATTAAAAGATTTTAAAAATCTTCTTATTTCACATTTCAGTCAGACTAAACATTTGTTATGTGCTCATAATGGTAAGGAATTCGATTTTCCATATATAGCCAGACGCATGATTATTCACAATATAGAATTACCATATAAACTAAATCTCTTTGGGAAAAAACCCTGGGAAGTACCTCATCTGGACACCTTAGAGCTCTGGAAATTTGGCGATTACAAACACTATACCTCTTTAAAATTATTGACCAATATTTTAGGAATCCCTTCACCAAAAGATGATATCGATGGTAGCGAAGTTTATCGTGTGTATTACGAAGAAAAGCAGATAGACCGGATAGTTGTCTACTGCGAAAAAGACACCATTGCGGTGGCTCAAATTTTTCTGAGACTTCGAGGGGATGCCTTACTTCATGATAATGAAATAGTTCATATATAACATGAAAAACATCATGTTGCCTAATCTTAATTTAGTAATTCAGTTAAAAAACTGTCACAATCAACAAAATTTATCGTCTTTAGTGCAAAACCATATTAAATGAAACATCAATTTTGGAGTTTACTACTTGTACTTCTTTTTTTGAATTCTTGTTCAGATAAATCAAAAATTCAACTGGACAAAAGAAATATTCAAATTCAACAACTGGATTCATTATTCAATTTTAGTCACTCGAATGGGATGTTTAACGGAGCTGTTTTGGTTACAAAAAATGACTCAATTATCTACAAAAAAGCATTTGGTTATGCCAACGAAAAAACAAAAGAAAAAATAACCCCAGAATCCGTGTTTTACATAGCATCCGTTTCTAAGCAATTTACCGCTATGGGAATTATGATTTTAAAAGAAGAAGGCAAGTTATCTTTTGATGATAAAATCAAAAACTTTTTTCCAAATTATCCAGAGTATCTAAACAGCATAACCATAAGACAATTATTAAACCATACGTCCGGGCTCACGGATAGAGAATATTATCAGTTAACCAACCCAAATAACCAAGATGTATTAGAAGTTTTAATGAAACAAGATTCTCTAGAATTGAAAAATGGCGAAACCTTTCGCTACAGTAATTCAGGATATGTAATGCTCGCCTTACTAATTGAAAAACTTTCAGGTAACTCAATTGATCAATTCTGGAATCAACAAATCTTTGAACCTTTGGAAATGAAAAACACCACAGCTACGAAGGCTGTAGTGGATCAAATTCCGAACAAGGTAATTGGCTATAATCTTATTGGGGAAAAAATTGATTACAAATCTTCCGTAATGGGACCAGGTGGAATTTATTCAACATTAAACGATTTAGAAAAATGGAATAGAGCAATAAATACAAACAAATTAGTCTCATCAAAAACACTTGATGAGGCCTTTAAGAATGGAAAATTAAATGAAGGGCCTATATCCATTTCCATGAATAATCAAGAATATGGTTACGGTTTTGGGTGGATGCCATACGTAGCAAATGGAAAAAAGTACGTTCAGCATGATGGATCGGTAGAAAGCTATCGTTCTTTGATAAAGAAAAATTTAACAGATGGGTACGACTATATATTTTTGACAAATCAAGGCGGTAGACTTGCAATGGAGGAATTGACTACATCCATAGACCTTATCCTAGAAAAAACGCAGTATACGGTTCCTAAGATTCCAATTACTAACAAAATAGTGATGGCGTATAGAGCAACCGATATCATAACTGCAACTACCGAAATTAAAAATGAGGTTAGCAATAATTCAAATAATTACAATATTGATGAAAACAGTTTAAATAGACTTGCTTATACCTATTTTCGAAACGACCAGATTAATATTGCCATAGAAATTTTCAAACTAAACACAGAATTATATTCAAAATCTTCGAATGCATTTGATAGTTTGGCTGAAAGTTATTTGTCAAACAATCAGTTAGAGCTTTCCAAAGAAAACTATTTGAAATCTTTAGAACTAAATCCCCAAAACACAAATGCTAAGGTCATGTTGGATCATATTAAGAAACAACAAACAGTTTCTAAGAACTAAGTTAAAACTGTAACAATCTTAAAAAAGAGTAATC
Source organism: Xanthomarina arctica (assembly GCF_014638915.1). Lineage (GTDB taxonomy): Bacteria > Bacteroidota > Bacteroidia > Flavobacteriales > Flavobacteriaceae > Xanthomarina > Xanthomarina arctica. The sequence goes on from NZ_BMFQ01000001.1 coordinate 544,694, forward strand.
TTTAAAGGTAAAATCAAACCATGTATAAATCTCTAGTCTACATTCCTATACTTCTTATTATAACAGTTTTCTCTTGTAAGGATAAAAACACTCTTGGAACTCAAAATTCACCTAATCACGAACAGAACAAAATTATATTTAAAGTAGATGAGCGCACGGAATTCTTTAGAACCATTTTCAATTTAGCAGTTCAGGAGGACTTACCTGCAGACATAGCGCCTTGCAAAACGGAGTACTTAACCCAAATCAATTCGTATTTCGAGCCTTTTAAGAATCATGCGCTACTTAAATATATCTACGACCATGAAACCATGGGAATAGATTTTCCTACTATAGGCTTGATGTACGACACTTTAGAAAATTTTGAAATGGATACCATATATTCTAAAGAATTTCCCATTTATGGTGTTTCAAAACAAGATATGGACTCCATGAGACCACTTTTAATTGACTTTTATACTAAAACTGATTTTAAATCTTTCTACAATAACAGCAAAGCGTATTACGAAAAGGCAGTTGAAAATGTTCAAATGCAACTGGATAAAGAACAGTTGTTTAATACAATTACAAATTTTTATCAAGGGGAAGAAAATGGTATGGAACTTATTGTAATTGTAGAACTCACTAACAATGCAAACAACAAAGCGGTATCCTATTATGATAAATACAATCCGAAGAAAAGAGCGGTTATTGTTGCCAACATATGTGATGATCCGAATGAGCCAACCGCCCAAAACACTATTTTAGAATTAGACAATAATCTTAAAGCGAGAATTTATCACGAAGCTTCGCATCTTTATACAGATAAATTATTAGATAAATATATTGGCGAATTAGACCAATATCAGCCGATCTGTGATGACTGTAACGACGTGGAATTAAAGGACAAAGTAGATCATCTTATTGTTTATCCCTTACAAGAATTGATTTCATATAGAGAGTTTGGAAAGCATGACGGACATGATTTTTATTTGAATAAATGTCAAGATGTAAGAAAGGATATCTATATTAAATTAAGCGAATATCATCCGGAAGACGGTATTCCTTTTGAGGAAACTTATGAAGCGTGTATTAATTTGATACAATTATCTGCATCTGAAAAATAGCTGAATTTATTCCTAAATTCAAGTTGTTTTAACCGTTCATCCTTCACCTAGTTCCAAAAAAACAAAACATAAAAAAGTCCAGAGTTTTCACGCTGGACTTTTTGTTTAATATTAATTATTTGAAAAAATTATCTCTTAATAAATCTTGTAACTTTTGTTTTCTCTCCAATGTTTAATTGTAACATGTAAACACCAGCTTCAAACTTAGAAACATCGATTGTAGAGGAATAACGGCCTTTTAAGACGGTTTGTCCAAGCATGTTTTTAACTTCAAAAGTTTGAGCTTCAAAACCTGCTAAATCAATATTTAGGGTTTGATTAACTGGATTTGGATACACTTTAAAGCGTTGATTCGGGTTCTCTGCAACTGTTCCAGAATTTATACCTTGATATACGCCAGAACTTCCTAAACAGAAATTAGTTGTTTGAGAGCTTGTAAACGATGCTCCAGAAACCAAAATTGCTCCAGAATCAGAATTTGTTAGAGTGTATGATCCATTCCCATAAGAACAGCAAATACCATCGCCATAAACATCTGTAATAACAAAGTCATAACACCCATTATCCAAACATCCTACATTAATGTTTAAAGTAGAACCATCGGCTTGAGACCCATAGGTTCCACCAGAAGCAACTGTTGTTCCCGATGCGTTTTTAAGACTCCAAGCCGTTTCTTCAGGGTAATTATCAAAAGTAATAGAAAGTGCTACATTAGAACATGTTGTTCCAGTTCCACCTCCAGTTGATAAGCTTACAGCATCTACAGCCATATCTCCTTGCCAAGTAGTTCCAGTAAGGCCATTAAAACGCAATTGAACAGTAGAACCAACATAAGACGCTAAATTTACTGAGCCAGTTGCCCAAGCATTGCCTTGATTTCCAGATTTACTCCAGACACTTGTCCAAGTTGAACCGTTATTAACACTAACTTCTAAAGCCAAACTTCCCATGGCTGTTGTTCCATACATATGATATTTAAATTCAAATGTTGCTTGAGAAGCTGTACTTAAATCAAAACAAGGAGAATTTAAAATTGCTCTTTTAGTTGAATAATTTGGGGAAGACGATTCCATAAACACATAATACGAACCAGCCGAAGCACTTGAAGGTCCCGTACTACTTGATGGTGTACTTCCAGATTTTATAGTCCAATTGAAATCATCACCAGAACCTTGAGACCAAGCTCCTAAGGTGTTTTCAAAACTTTCAGAATACGGGAAAGAAGAAATGCCTCCTGTGCATCCGCCTGTAGAAGGTTGAGTTACAATAATCGTTCTAGAACGTTGCGTTGCGGCATTACCTGCAGTATCACTTACATTGTAATTTTTTGTATAAGTTCCTGCTGAAGCTGTATTTACAATTCCTGAAATAACAATACTCGAAGTTAAATTACCATCCACATTATCTGTTGCTGTGGCACCTAATTCAGTATAAGCATCTCCAACTTGTAAATTAATTACGGCCGAGCCAGTTAAAGTAATAACTGGTGCTGTGGTATCTGCAGGTACTTTCACAATAATAGTTCTAGTACGTTGAGTTGCGCTATTGCCAGCAGCATCACTTACGTTGTAATTCTTTGTATAAGTTCCTGCCGAAGCTGTATTAACCGTTCCAGTAATAACTATACTTGAAGTTAAATTACCATCTATGTTATCTGTTGCTGTTGCACCTAACTCATTATAAGTATCTCCAACTTCTAAATTGATTGTAGAGGCTCCTGTTAAGGTGATTGTCGGTGCCGTTGTATCTGATGTTCCAGTAATAAGGTTCACCGTATAATCTTCTACTTCACCATAAGAGAAAGATTCGCAAGACGTTGGAATCCCATTATATTTCATAGATACTCTCATTCTAGTTGCTCCGTTTACTGCGTTTACTGGAACCGTAAACGAACCGCTTACTGGAGTTGTTTTGGAAGCCGCTTTGGTCCAAACCTGTTCTCCTGAATCACTAAAGTCTCCATCTTTATTATAATCTATCCATACAGAGTAGCCTTCATTATAAGATGTTCCAGTCCAAGTTGGAGTAATGGTAATGGTTGCTGAATTTCCTTTAGTTAAATTAGTTGAAATAGACGTGTAATTAGCATAACCTCCTGCAGAACCTCCAGTGGTATTATTAATAGTTCCTAACTGAACTTTTCCTATATATTCATCTGAAACACTATTGCCATTAGAAGCACAGTAATTTATTGGTGCTGTTCCTGTGGTTGTAATACTTGTGGTTGAAGTTGCGCCACTTCCTCCTGAAGAACAATTAGCAACTACGGAACTTGAATAAGCTGTTCCTGGGTTTAAACCAGAAACTACATAAGAAGTGCCTGACGTATTATTTGAAGAGCCATTAACCGTTACAGTATAAGAAGCTGCTCCAGAAACCGAATTCCAACCTAAGGTAAAACCATTGTCGTTTATACTTGAACCAGCAAGATTTGAAGGTGCTGCTAAACTACAAGTTTGAACATACTCGCTACCTACACCAACGGCATAAAAAGCATTCGTTGTAGCAATTACTTCTGTTGAACCTGCACCATATAAATCTACTGCAGATTGAATTCCATAAGTTCTTGCATTCGCATAAGTTGAATTTCCGGATAAATAAACACTTACTAATCTATAGGAGATATTGGATGCTTTTGAAATTCCTATTCCAGAAACATTATAGTTATCGCTTACATCGTTAGTTCCAGAACCTCCAGCTGTTAATAAATAAAACCAGTGGTTTAATACACCTGAATTGGTGTGAACTCCACAATAATCATTGCTATCTGTTGGTGTACCACAATTTGGATTTTGCCAGTAAGTTCCTCCGTAAGTATCTGGTTGTCCTAAAGATTTAGGATCACTCATAGAACGCAAGGCCGCAGAACCACTTCTACGGTCTATTTCATCACCAATTTGCCAGATATCTGAACTTGGTGCCGCGTCATTACCATTTCCTTTTGCAAAGTGTTCGATTGCTGCTCCCCAAATATCAGAGAACCCTTCATTCATGCCTCCAGATTCTCTTTGGTAAGCTAGATCTGCAGTATATTCTGTAACGGCATGACCAATTTCGTGGGCAGCTACATCAATAGATGTTAAGGCATCAAAATATCCATTTCCTTCGTTTCCATTAGAGCTTCCATCTCCATAAGACATGACATTTAGAAACCAAAAAGCATTATCATAATTATTATCAACATGGACATAACTTCTTAATTGTGCCCCATTATTGTCGTAACTAGATCTACCATGTACTTGACTCCAATAATCGTAGGTTTTCATGGCTCCCCAATGCGCGTCTAAAGCCGCATTGTCTTTGTTGGAGTTGTTATATTCTGCTGAAGTCCAATTGTTGTCATTATCAGTAAACTGAGAATAATTGGTGATATAAGGGAGAGAATTTCCAACTGGTGCTAAATTATTAGCATTTCTTGTATATACTTTTCTAGAGGCATCATTCAAGGTATAGTTTGAACCTGTATTGGTAGTTTCAATAGATTGTGATCCACTATATCTAGTTGCAGCAGTTCCGGCAACAAATACATCTTCTTCACTAACTTCCAACGGTCCAATAAAAGGCGTGTTGTTAATCGTTTTTGATTCCCTTCCATCATGACCAAAATTGTCAAAATGCTTTACTCTATTATTATAAAATAAGACATTTCCAGAATTAGCATCCACGTAAACATCAGCTCCCCCAAGCGGAACTATTGTAAATATTTCATATTTGTAAGCTAATTTCATTTTGTCTTCAGACCTAGCATTAGGTGCCACATCCAGCATTGGTAATAAAACCAGTTCTCCTTCAGGTTTTTCGTAGCCCAACTCTTTACTAGCTGCTTCATCTTCCCATAAGTAACTAGAAGCACCAAGATGTTGCATCGCTCTATTTAAGCCTTGTTCTTTACTAAGCCTAGGAGTTGCTGCTTCTTTAACATCATAAAATTCGCCACTCATTGAGCTAAGTTTTCCATTTTGACCATGTAACGTATAAGTAGCAAATTCTACCTTTATGCCATTAAAATATTGTTGGTATTTTTGATGATTAAACCCAATTTGATCATTTGTAGATTCTAATAACTGAAAGCTATTTCGTGAATCTTTAGTTAAAACATCTTGAAATATCTGATTTGAATTTTGAAGATTGTAGGTGTTGTCTTTTTTAAAGACCACAAACGAAGGATTTCCGTTTTGGTCTTTTTCTGATTTTAGCACTTCAGACGCTTTTTCCATATCTTGAGCAAAAAGAGCTCCAGAAAACAGAAAACACATCATCAGTACTGAGATAGTTTTTTTCATTTTTGTGTAAGTTTTTGTGGGAAAATTTGTTAATATTATCATAAATGTATACTTTTTTTGTTAATATGTTAATTTAATACAAGGCTTTTCGTTTAAAATCAAGAAATCTGTAAAGATTTACGGGAATCCCGTAAACAGACGATGGGAAAACCGTAATTTTTTCGAATATATTAACTACTTTTATCTTTAATATGACTACTCCTTTATTATCAATTAACAACCTCAGCATCTCTTTCTATTCCAATAAAATAGAGAAGGAAATCATCCATGATATCTCCTTTCATTTAAACACAAACGAGATTTTAGGTATTGTTGGAGAATCTGGTTCGGGGAAATCAGTATCCTCTCTGGCAATTCTAGGGTTACTTCCTAAAAATGTTTCAAAAATTACTACAGGAAGTATTGTTTTTGATGATTTAGATTTAACTAAAATTCCTATTAAAACATTTCAAAAAATAAGAGGAAATGAGATTGCTATGATTTTTCAAGAACCCATGAGTTCTTTAAACCCATCCATGACTTGTGGCAAGCAAGTTCAGGAAATATTATTACAGCATACAGAACTTTCAAAAAATGAAGCTAAAGCTGAAACCTTAGCACTTTTTGAAAAAGTAAAACTTCCAGATCCCAATCGTGTATTTGGAGCATATCCACACGAAATTTCTGGAGGACAAAAACAGCGCGTCATGATTGCAATGGCCATAGCTTGTAAGCCAAAAATTTTAATTGCTGATGAACCTACAACAGCTCTTGATGTTACGGTTCAAAAAGAAATTATCCTGCTCTTAAAACAACTACAAGCTGAAGAGAATATGAGCATTATTTTCATTTCTCATGATTTGTCTTTGGTTTCTGAAATTTCAGACAGAATTTTAGTCATGTATCAAGGAAAAATTGTGGAACAAGGTTTGGTGCAACAGGTTTTTAAAAACCCAGAACATATTTATACCAAAGCACTAATAAACTCTAAACCTTCTTTAAATGTTAGATTAAAAAGACTTCCAACAATTAAAGATTTCATGAATGAAACAACGGATAGATCTATTGTTTCAAGTGAAGACAGAAAAGCTTACCACGATAACATTTATTCAAAAGCACCTTTATTGGAAGTTATTAATCTGGAAAAAACATACATCTCTAAATCTGGTTGGTTTTCAAAACCAGATATTTTTAAAGCGGTAAATAAAGTAAGTTTTAAATTATACGAAGGTGAAACGCTGGGATTGGTAGGCGAATCTGGCTGTGGAAAATCTACGCTTGCAAATGCTATTTTACTATTAGACGAAGCCACTTCTGGATCCATTTTATACAAAGGAATAGATATTACCAAACTATCTAAAAAAGAGGTTAGAACGTTAAGAAAAGACATTCAAATTATCTTTCAAGATCCGTATGCATCTTTAAATCCGCGCATTCCTGTTGGGAAAGCGATAATGGAACCTATGAAAGTTCATGGCATAGGAAAATCTGAAAAAGAAAGAAAAGAAATGGTTTTAGATTTGCTCTTGAAAGTAGGTTTAGACGACACGTTTTTTAATAGATATCCGCATGAATTTTCTGGCGGACAGAGACAACGAATTGGAATTGCTAGAGCTATTTCTTTAGACCCAAAATTGATTATTTGTGACGAATCGGTTTCTGCTTTGGATATTTCAGTTCAGGCACAAGTATTGAATTTACTGAACGACTTAAAAGCCAATTTTGGATTTACTTATATTTTTATTTCACACGATTTAGCCGTTGTAAAATATATGTCTGATCAGTTAATTGTAATGAATCAAGGAGATATTGAGGAAATGGATGATGCAGATGTTATCTATACCAATGCGAAGAAAGACTATACCAAAAAATTAATTCATGCCATCCCAAAAGGGTTATAGCATGAATACTTTTTTAGTTAAATACATCAAACTTTTAATAAAGTTTTTAGTGTTTTGCAAACCTGAATAAAGCTTGCTCTCGTAATTTGTAGGTTGTTCAGGTAGATTTGAGGCAAAATTCATAATAAGTAGGGTTTTTGGTAGATTTGGGGTTTTATTCTTTTCAGTACAAATTTATAATAGATTTGGGGCAAATTATAAATTCCATATTTTAAAGAACTTGGTTCATTAGGTTCATTCGATTTGGTTCTGCTAATATGAAACTATTTTTGAGTTGTTCAGCTAAAATACATTATAAATCGATGAAATACATTAAAATTTAACATTTAAGAATATTTATTATGAATATTCCTACAATTTTATGTTTTGTAGATGTGAAAATTTTTCTATATTTATCAAAAAAAGAATATGAAAAAACTTAGCCTCATTTTTATATTGGGTCTTTTTTATAGTTGTCAAATTCAATATGATGTTTCTACGCGATTCGTATTTGAAGGACAGGTAAACGATAGAGATGGCAATCCCATAGATAATAATGCTGTTGAGGCATGGATTTACAATTCTAACGATTCGGATCTCATAGGATTTACAACTACAAATGCAGACGGTAATTTTACACTAATTATTCCAGAACCAATTAATGAAAATGAGTTCGCCCTTAAAATAAAAGGAGGATCCGTTTATAGCCAAAAAGAATATGTAAACATTTGGCAATCTGACTTTATAAATTATAAACTAAATCTTGGAGAAGTCACTCTAATTAAAGGTGACGATATTTCGCAATTACAAATTACCTTAAACCATGTAACTGCTGAAAATAGTATCTCTTTTATTGAGGTAACTGGAATCATGGCAGATCAAATAGTTTGGGTAAATTCCTTTGAAAACGACTACCCTTATTATTACAATTACGATACTTATTATAGAGACGTAGCTAAAAATCAAACCTTGAATTTATATTATGAGGTATCTAACGTTATTACAGGTCAAACAGAGTCATTCAGTGAATCTATCGTTGTGGAATCTGATAATGTTACGCCATACACCTTAAACTATTAAGAATGAAAAAGATACTATTATTACTTGTAATGGGTGTGCCTGGTTTGCTATTTTCCCAAGAAACAGATAAGACAGAAAGCGAAGAAACCCTTTCTTTTAAACCTCAATTTTATTTCTATGTAAACCATCACATCAATAGTGGAGATAATTTTTTAGCCGATGGCCATGACGCAGATTTTGTTGGAGTTGGATTTCAAATAAACTTTATCAAATTTCATGATTTTAAATTTGGTCTTGGATGGGAATTTACCGATTACAATGTGACTAATCCAGCCACCATAGGAAATATCAACAATACAACTTATTTAGCAACCTTTGGAAAATTCCAGTATCAATGGGATATTTTAAAGTATGCGTCTCTGGAGCCCTATCTTGGAATAGGAGCAACTAAAATTCAACAACAATATGCAGGTGCAAATGCAAATAGTTTCTACGGAATGAATTTTTATGCAGGACTGAATGTTACTGTTAAAATAATTCCGAATTTATCACTATATACAGGTATTAATTACAATAATATTTGGTTTAACGTACGCACCAATAAAAACTGGGAAGACTATTTTAACAAAGTAAATCAGACCCAAATACAATTAGGTCTGATTGTTTCTCTAGGTAGTAATTAATAGTTTTTTCTATTTCAAGCTTTGGACAAATTGAATTCACTAATTAATATTTTGTTTCAATAATATTAATTTTTAAAGGTTCATTTTATTTGTCGTTTCTATTTTATATTAAGGTCAAATGGAATTCGTTTTAAATACTCATTTCAGGGATATCTCCTTCAATAATTAAAGTGCCTTCAGTCGCTTTTTTAATATCTTCTACTGAAATCCCTGGAGCGCGTTCTAAAAGTTTAAAACCTTTGTCTGTTACTTCAAGCACAGCCAGATTGGTGACAATTTTTTTTACACAACCAACTCCTGTTAAGGGCAAGCTACATCTTTTAAGTATTTTAGATTCTCCAGCTTTGTTGGTATGCATCATGGCAACAATAATGTTTTCGGCACTTGCTACTAAATCCATAGCACCACCCATACCTTTTACCATTTTTCCTGGAATTTTCCAGTTAGCAATGTCTCCATTTTCAGAGACTTCCATAGCTCCTAAAATGGTTAAGTCCACATGTTTTCCTCGAATCATAGAAAAACTCATGGCAGAGTCGAAAAAACTAGCTCCAGGAAGCGTTGTAATGGTTTGTTTTCCTGCGTTTATAATATCTGCATCTTCTTCGCCATCAAACGGAAATGGACCCATGCCAAGCACGCCATTTTCACTTTGAAACTCTACTTCTATATCGTCTCTAACATAATTTGCTACTAAGGTTGGAATACCGATTCCTAAGTTGACATAATAGCCATCTTGTACTTCTTTTGCGATGCGTTTTGCGATTCCTATTTTATCTAAAGCCATAATATTCTTTATTTTGATCAGACACTTCGACTGCATCTCGACTACGCTCGATGACCACTCTCAGTGTGACATATAATTTTAATTTAAAACTGTTAACTCTAGGCACTTTAAATACTTATAACTTTAAGTACTTCTTTGCCTAACTGTACGTTGTTCAATCCGCTTCTCATAAGTTTCTCCTTGAAAAATACGTTGTACAAAAATGCCTGGAATATGAATTTGATTCGGATCTAAAGTTCCAACAGGAACCAACTCCTCCACCTCAGCAACGGTAATCTTTGCTGCACCACACATGACAGGATTAAAATTTCTGGCTGTGCCTTTAAAAATTAAATTTCCAGCAGCATCTCCTTTCCAAGCTTTTACAAAAGCAAAATCGGCTTTAAAGGCATGTTCCAAAACATACATTTTACCATCAAATTCTCTGGTTTCTTTGCCTTCAGCAACTTCAGTTCCGTAACCTGCTGGTGTATAAATAGCAGGAAAACCAGCTTGTGCGGCACGACATCGTTCTGCTAAAGTGCCTTGAGGAATTAGTTCTACATCTAATTCTCCGGAAAGCATCTGACGTTCAAATTCGTCATTTTCGCCAACATAAGACGACACCATTTTTTTGATTTGCTTTTTATGAAGTAGTAAACCTAGACCGAAATCGTCCACTCCTGCATTATTTGAAATACAAGTCAGACCCTTAAGGTTTAATTTTACAAGCTCGTTGATGCTGTTTTCTGGAATGCCACAAAGTCCGAAACCACCGAGCATAAAGGTCATATTATCTGAAACACCTTGAAGGGCTTCATGAACATTGGCCACTTTTTTATTAATCATGTTACTATTATTTTGTAGTGGAAAAATACGAAATAAAAAAGCCATTCTAAAAAGAATGGCAAATTTAATATGTGTATTTAATGATGATCTTATTTAATAATCTCAGGTAATGCTTCAGGAATATTGTCTTCATCAAAAATTAATTCACCATTGTACCAAGCCTTGGTTAAAAAAGTGAAATTCTGACCTGACCGATAATTCGCTGTAATAGTATCTGTATCTGTACTGTTCCACTCTATATAAGTTATTGCATTTTCTAGATTTGAAGTATTGAGTTCTACAGCTATATAATAATATTCCTCACCAGATTCTACGGGAGAAACTAGGGTAAGGTACTGACCAAATATTGGATTATTTATTTCTTTTAGGACACCATTTTGTTCATAATATAATTTTATATCCTCTAAAAAAAAGGCATTTGTATTATCTGGGTTTAATAAATCAATATTTGTATTCGATGACACTCGGAATTCGACAATATTCTGTATAATTATTGCATGGTGATTTGCTGAAGTATTGTTATCCTTTTCATCATCCGAATTACATGAAACTATTAGCAAGCTTATAACAAAAAGGCAAATTAATTTTTTCATAATCTTTCTATGGAGGTTAGTATTATTCTATAATAAGAGATATCTGCAGGTCCATTTGGCTTTTCGCAAATTGATTTGAGATCACCAGAAAATTTGACCTCTACGCTTTCTCCAGAATTCTTTATGTCTTCAAATTCATTGTTTAAAAAGTCTTCATTACAAACAATCATAAAAGTAGAAGAATTAGAATATTGTACTTCTTTATATATTATCGAATAAAGGTTATTGTAAGTACTGTTTTGTGACCTATAATAAATTTTACCTATCAAACTATCTGTTTCAGTAATTGTATAATTCGTTTCAGAGTTACAACCACAATCTGATGGTTCGTCATCATTTTTATCGCAACTAATAAATAATATCCCTATTAACATGAGAAGACAAATTAATGGTGTGTTTATTCTGTTTTTCATTTTTCTATATAAAATTAATGTCCTTATTTTTAATATTCAAACCTAAAAAATTAAAATAAAAATTCTATCCCGAATTTTTAAGAAAATTATGCATTTCATCGAAATACAATCAAATCCGTGTTTTTTGGTTACGGTTTTTCCGTAAAACACCAAAAATAATGGGATTATATAATAGATTCCTCGACAAGCTCGGAATGACATTTACAAATCGCCAAGTTCTGGATATACAAGCTAGGATTAGCAATTAAATTTTGGAGAATAAATAAAAAAAAGCCATTCTTAAAAGAATGGCTTAATATTATGATTGTATTATCTGATGTTTTAGAAATCCAATTCATCAGGAACTTCACCCTCTGGGATGCCTGAATTTGAATTATTATCTGGATCGTAATTCGTGCAATCTACTTCTATAGAAAGTTCTAAAGGTCTTTCAAAATCTGCTGTAGAAATATCTAAGTCTTTATCTTCATAACAGCTCTTCATATAAACTCCCCAGATAGGTAAAGCCATAGCAGCTCCCTGTCCGTAAGTAATGGTTCTAAAATGCGCAGCTCTATCTTCAGCTCCTACCCAAACTCCCGTTACTAAATTTGGTACCATTCCCATAAACCAACCATCACTTTGGTTTTGAGTGGTTCCTGTTTTTCCTGCTATTGCATTTGTAAATTCGTATGGATAACCTGTTATTACCTCTCTATAATCTGCTCGATATTTTTCACGTCCACTTCCCCTTAAACGAGCTCCAGAACCTGATTGTGTAACACCCTCCATAAGTTTAACTGTTACATAAGCCACTTCTTCACTTAATACATCTCTTGTCTCTGGTGTGAATTGATATAAAATTGTTCCATTTTTATCTTCTATATGTGTTACCATAACAGGTTTAGTATAAACCCCTTTATTGGCAAACGTAGCATAAGCGGCAACCATTTCATAAACACTTAAATCTGGTGTTCCTAGAGCAATTGAAGGCACCACAGGTATATCTGCTTCAATACCTAATTTTCTAGCTAAATCCACTACAGGTTGTGGTCCAACTTTATCCATTAATCTAGCAGTAATAGTATTAACAGAATTTGCTAATGCATCTTTTAAAGTTCTATTACCACCATATTTATTACCATCATTTTTTGGTGTCCAAGGATCCGGATTTCCATATTTACCAGCTTCAATAGTAATTTGCGTATCCGGTAACTCATCGCAAGGCGATAAATGTAACTGGTCTATTGCAGTTGCATAAACAAAAGGTTTAAAAGTAGAACCTACTTGTCTGCGTCCTTGTTTTACGTGATCGTATTGAAAATGCTTGTAATTAATACCTCCAACCCAAGCTTTTACATGTCCTGTTTGTGGAGCTATGGACATCATACCTGTATGTAAAAACGACTTGTAATAACGCATAGAATCCATTGGCTTCATAATGGTATCAATATCACCTCCCCATGAAAAAATGCTCATTTGAGTGGGTTTATCGAAAGACGCAATAATTTCATCCTCGTCTATTTTTAAATCGTATTTCATATGTCTCCAACGCTCACTTTGTTTCATAGAGCGATTCATTAAGCCATCAATTTCTGACTGATTTAGCTCTAAAAATGGTGCTGTTGGATTTCTATCTGGTGTATTCTGATTGTCAAATTCTGCCTGAAGCTTAGTCATGTGTTGTGTAACAGCAACTTCGGCATATTTCTGCATTCGCGAATCTATAGTTGTGTAGACTTTCAACCCATCTCCATACAAATTGTACTTTTCGCCATCTGGTTTCGGATTGTTTTTTATCCAATCTTTCATAAATCCATCTAAATAAGCTCTAAAATAGGTGGCTATTCCATCACGATGTGATTGCGGGGAATAATGCAAATCTAAATCTGTTTTTTGAAGGGAGTCCATCACATTTTCAGAAATATAATCGTATTTCTCCATCTGAGATAAGACCACATTTCGTCTGTTTCTAGTTCCGACAGGATTTCTATGGTCTCTAGGGTTATAAAGTGAGGAATTCTTAAACATACCTACCAACATGGCCGATTCTTTAATATCTAACTCGCTTGGTTCTTTATCGAAATAAATACTGGATGCCGAACGGATTCCATCTGCATTATTACCAAAATCGTAGATATTAAAATACATGGCAATAATTTCGTCTTTGGTATATTGACGCTCTAGCTTGATGGAAATAATCCACTCTTTTAATTTTTGCGTGTATTTATCCAAGCCTTTGGAACGCACACCTACAAATAATTGACGTGCTACCTGCTGAGAAATCGTACTAGCTCCTCCGTTTTTTCCTAAATAGACAATAGCTCTTAAAGTACCTCTTGCATCTATCCCAGAATGCTCGTAATAACGGGCATCTTCGGTAGCTATTAAAGCATCTACTAAATGCTGTGGTAAATCGTTATAACCAACTGGCGTTCTATTGTCGTTAAAATAAAATTTTCCTAAGGTTTTTCCATCCGAAGAAATAATTTCTGTAGCAAGATTTGTTTTAGGATTTTCTAAAATGGTATAATCCGGAAGCTCCCCAAAAAGACCCCAAGATGCTGATAAAAATAGCATAACAACAAATAAAAGGCCTGCTATAAATAATTTCCAAAACCATCTAACGTAGCTTGAATAACCTTGATTCTTCTCTGTTTTTTTCTTTTGTACTTTAGCCATAAACTTATTTCGCAGCTGGTTTTTCTATTCTAAATCCAATATCTGTAATCCCTTCTAAATTAACGACACCATTCACCTTCCCATTTTCTCTCATAGCTTGTTGAATGTTTACCGTATAATCTCCAGATTCATTAAAAATGACACCTTCTTTATACCACAATTTGTTTTCTTTAACATCTGCAAATCCTGTGCCTAAAAATTCACCATTAGGATATGTCATTTTATACTCTAAAGTATCTTTTAAAGTTTTTCCGTGTGGAAATTGCATTTCTACAATTAAAAAAAGGTTGTTGTATTTGTATTCGTTATTGTTTCTTAAATTAACATATAAGTTATACGTATTTAAAGTATCTGGCGGCTGTATTTTAAAACTAATTATAGAATCTTTATGCCATTTGTCTGACACAGATTTATAGGAATCGAACACGCTTTTAGAGTCGCAAGACACGATAAGAAGCGCCAAAAGAACCAATAAAACACTATTTCGCATTATTATTTTTGTTTTGGGGTTTTCTTCGTTTTTTATTCTTGTTATTACTTTTTCCTTTTTTATTTGTGTTCTTCGTATCAAATCGTGTTAAACTATCTTGTCCTACAACGTTTTCAAATTCGCTTTTAGTATCTATAATTAAATCTGTAGCATATTCTTCTAGGCTAGCTACCTTTTCATTATTTTTATTTTTTTCTAAAATTTCTTTCGCTTGAGCTGTTGTAATTACATGCCAATTGCTCCATTCGCCTTCATAAGCGTACCACATGTGACCTTTAAAAATATCTGTTTTCTGACAAACAGCAGTTCCTTTATCTGTAATAAGTTTCGCTTCTGTTCTAGGAAAATCTTTTAAGGCATCCAAATAGGTATCCAATTCGTAATTTAAACAGCATTTTAATTTCCCACATTGTCCAGCTAATTTTTGTGGATTTAAGGATAATTGTTGGTAACGGGCAGCTGAGGTACTTACTGAACGGAAATCTGTTAACCACGTAGAACAGCACAATTCCCTACCACAAGAACCAATACCACCAAGTCTTGATGCTTCCTGACGAAAACCTACTTGTTTCATCTCAATTCTAGTTTTAAATTCTCTGGCAAACAATTTGATGAGTTCTCTAAAATCTACACGATCTTCGGCTGTATAGTAAAATGTAGCCTTGCTTCCATCTCCTTGAAATTCAATATCCGAAATCTTCATTTGAAGTTTAATTTCAATGGCATATTGACGAGCTTTCACTTTCATTGGTTCTTCTTTGTCTCTATATTCAGACCAGATATCAATGTCTTTTTGTGATGCTTTTCTATATATTTTTAAGATTTCTTCATCCGTTTCTGAAACTTTCTTACGTTTCATCTGGATTCTTACAAGTTCTCCTGTAAGCGTAACCATACCAACATCGTGACCAAATTGTGCTTGAGTTGCTACAATATCTCCAATGCTTAAAGTTAAATTCTCTGTATTTTTATAATAATGCTTTCTTCCGTTTTTAAAACGTACTTCTACCCAATTGAAAGGAGCTTGACCATTTGGGAGCGTCATGTTTGCTAGCCAATCGAAAACAGTTAGTTTATTACAACTATCTGTACCGCATGTGCCGTTATTTTTGCAACCTTTTGGTTGACCATCTTTGCTTGTGGAGCAAGTGTTACAACTCATATGATTTATGTATATATAGATTCTGAAAGCCTTAGTTTTCAGAAGAAAATTAATAAAAACTATTATTTTTTGAGCAATTTCTACCTTTGTAAAAATTACGCACCAAAGTAAATACTTTGATTTGTAAAGGTAATATTATTTACGGACTTTAAAATAGCCCTTTTTTAATTGAATTCAATCTCGTAATTAAGCCTATTTGCTAAAGATTTTAATTCTTTTTCAGATTTAAAAACGTTAGACCATAGCATTTTGCTCCAACCAATTTTATCGGAATAGGCGTTGAAACTTTCGTTGTTCCAATCGAAACCATCCTTCCAAAATTTTTGTGGAGACACGTAACAAAACGTGTAATCGAAAATTAAACTGGAAGCATTAGCGCTTTGATTTTTAGGAATGGTCTTTGGCGCCAATAATGTAATATGATTTTCTTTACATTGGGTTCTAATATCCTGAATCAATTGCGGGTAATCGTCACGAATACTATCCAAATCGAAATCGTTGTATTCTGTGTTTCCAATTTTTTGAATGGGACGAATTTGAAGGATATCGAAGCTTTTTCCATTAAAATGCTTGAAAAAATCTGCTAATTCGTAAAAATTATCTTTGTTGAAAGTATAATTAATTCGAACTTTAAAATCGTATTGCTTTTTTAATTTTTCAAACGCTTTAAAAGCATTATGAAACTTTTCATAACTCGCTTTTTTCATGAAGTTTTCATAACTCTCCTTATTTACGCCGTGAAGAGAAATGGTAAACTCGTTTAATCCCGCTTTTAAAAGTGCTTCAATTTTTTCTTCATCCAATAAATTGGCATTGGTTGTAATGGAAATGTATGGCACCTTGTAGGTTTTTCCTAATGCGACAACTTTCACTAAGTCTTTATATAAAGTTGGCTCTGTTCCACAACCAATTTGAAGTTTTAAAGCCCGTTTAAAAATAGTTTTAGCTACCTGATTTAATTGATCCTCTTTAAATTGACCTTTTAGGGTTTTAACAAAATCGGCATCTGTGAAATAACACATTTTACAGCGCAAATTACAAGCCATAACGGGATCTAGATTGACAGCCAAATAACGTTGGTCAAACTTATGCAACAAATAGAGACCTAGAAATTTAATTCTATGACTTTTAATTTTTCTATTGAGTTGTAACAGTTTGTAAATATTCATTTATTCTGTTTTTTTAAAAACTTCAAATATGTTTCTTAAATCTTTTTTGTGAGGTAAATGATCTGCGCGTCCTTTTTTAAAGATATCGTTGCTATTACCTTGACCTTTTCTCAATGCCTTTTGTTCCTCGAAAGATAAATGGATTATTTCCTGACAAGGCGTTGAACAACAATTCTCCATTTTTTCTTTACAAGATTCACATTGAATGAATAATAAATGACAAGCTTCGTTGGCGCAGTTGGTATGTAAATCGGCAGGTTCGCCACATTGATGACAATGGGCAATAACATCGTCTGAAATTCTTTCAGAACGACGTTCATCGAAGACAAAATTCTTCCCAATAAATTTATTTTCTAAACCTTGGGCTTCAACTTGTCTCACATAATTGATAATGCCACCTTCTAGTTGATACACATTTTTAAACCCTTTGTGTTTGTAATAAGCACTTGCTTTTTCGCAACGGATGCCGCCAGTACAATACATGACTAGTTTTTTATCTTCTTTATGCTCTTTTAAATCGGATTCAATAATATCTAAGGATTCACGAAAAGTATCTACATCTGGCGTTACAGCATTTTTAAAATGACCTATCTCACTTTCATAATGATTTCTCATATCTACCAAAACCACATTTGGATCGTCAATAAGCTGGTTGAATTGTTCGGCTTCCACGTGAATGCCTTTGTTGGTCACATCAAACGTATCATCATTCAAACCGTCAGCCACAATTTTATCACGCACTTTCACTTTTAATTTTAAAAATGAAAAATTATCGTGTTCAATGGCAATATTCAATCGCACATTCTCTAAAAACGAAATGGTATCCAAATGATCTTTAAACAGATTAAAGTTATCTGCTGGCACAGAAAGTTGTGCGTTTATGCCTTCGTGAGCGACATAAATTCTTCCTAAAACATCCAATTTATCCCAAGACAGGAAAAGGTGATCTCTAAAAATTTCAGGGTTTTCAATTTTCGCGTATTTGTAGAAAGAGATAGTTAAGCGTTCTTTTCCAGCTTGCTCAATAAGTTCTGCTCTTTCTTTAGCGCTTAAGGTATTGTACAGTTGCATGCTATACTAATTTTTTAAGGTTAAAGATTATTTTAAAGTAATTAGAGGCAAAGGTACTATTTTTTGCGAGTTTACGAATTTGTACAAACCAAAAAGCACTTTATAAACTTTTTATAAAGTGCTTTAAGTAGACTAACTCGTTATTAATATTTTTTAATTTATTTTCTAAATCGAAAAAACATTACTACGAGTTAACCTCCATCGGCTTTACAGTTGCTATTTATAAATATAGCAACTGAAACACCTTTTGAGTAAATACATTTTTTAAAAAATTTCATAGTCTCTACACTTTTAGTTTGAACTAATCATTTGTTTAAGTGAGCGATTCTTTTTCTTTTTCACAGTTAAAATTTTCCCACTTTATATAGTAGATGCAGAAAGTATGAAAAGGTTGCGTGATAAAATTGTAAAGTGAAAAAAGAAGTAGTATTTTAGCATCACTTTTACAAGATAAAATTATAGAGAAATGAGCAACGAGAAAGAAGCAAAATTAAAGGCACTAAAACTTACTTTAGATAAATTAGATAAGGCGTACGGAAAAGGTACAGTAATGAAAATGAGCGATCAAGCTGTTGTAGATATTGAAGCTATTTCATCTGGATCTTTAGGATTGGATATTGCTTTAGGCGTTGGAGGTTATCCAAGAGGTCGTGTAATAGAAATTTATGGACCAGAATCTTCAGGAAAAACAACCTTAACATTACATGCTATTGCCGAAGCTCAAAAAGCTGGTGGTATTGCCGCATTTATTGACGCAGAACATGCTTTCGATAGAACATACGCAAAAAACTTAGGTGTTGATATTGATAATTTAATTATTTCACAACCAGATAACGGGGAACAAGCCTTAGAAATTGCAGATAATTTAATTCGCTCTGGCGCCATCGATATTGTAGTAATTGACTCTGTTGCCGCTTTAACACCAAAAAGTGAAATTGAAGGTGAAATGGGAGATTCCAAAATGGGACTTCATGCACGTTTAATGTCTCAAGCTTTAAGAAAACTAACAGCTTCAATTAGCAAAACCAATTGTACGGTTATTTTTATTAACCAATTACGTGAAAAAATTGGAGTGATGTTTGGAAACCCAGAAACTACTACTGGTGGAAACGCATTGAAATTTTATGCCTCTGTACGTTTAGATATTAGACGATCTACACAAATTAAAGAAACTGATGGTAATGTTACTGGTAACAAAACCAGAGTAAAAGTTGTTAAAAACAAAGTAGCTCCACCATTTAAAATGGCAGAATTTGATATTATGTATGGAGAAGGTATTTCTAAAGTTGGAGAGATTTTAGATATAGCCGTCGAATTTGAAATCATTAAAAAAAGTGGTTCCTGGTTTAGTTATGGCGAAACCAAATTAGGCCAAGGGCGAGATGCTGTTAAAGCTTTGATAAAAGACAATCCAGAACTTCAAGACGAACTGGAGAAAAAAATTAAAGATCAGCTAAAAGCTAATAAAGAATAAACCTTAAAATCCCGAACATTTCGGGATTTTTTATTTTCTCACGCAACCTTTTCATACTTTCTGCATCTACAGAGTAAATATGTATTTTTTAATGAAGAAATTTGTTGCTTACTGCTTGTTGGTTCTTTTCATTTTTTCTTGTAGTGTTAGCGATGACAGCGCACCGCAATTCTATAATGAATTTTTACCTATTGAAAGCACTAATTTGCCAGATCAATTTCATTTTGGTGATACCTATGAAATTACTTTAACATATATTAGACCAACTTCCTGTTATGCTTTTAATAGCATTTATAAAGAACAAGTCGTCAATGAAATTACATTAGCAATTGTTGCCAATGTAGCTTTGGGAACTAACAATTGTGAATCGTTAAATGAAGAGATGGAAATTTCTTTCAATTTAACAGCAAATCGTAATGGTCCCTATATTTTTAAATTATGGCAAGGACAAGATAATTATATGATTATTGAAGTTCCAGTAATAGAGTAAAACTTTGTTAATTTAATACACAATTATTTGAGTTTAAAACTACTCATACAAAAATGTAGTAATAATGATACGAAAGCACAAGCAGAACTATATCAACTCTTTTCGGGTAAATTGTTTTCTGTTTGCCTAAAGTATTGTAAAAATTACGCTGAAGCAGAAGATAATCTGCAGGATTCTTTTGTGACTATTTTCAGCAAAATATCACAGTATAAAAATATAGGATCATTTGAAGGTTGGCTAAAACGAATAACCATTAACACAGCTTTACAACGCTACAGAAATCAAGGTGTTTTTGAAATTATTGACGACTCTAATATTGAAGATGTAGAAGTAACTATTGAAGAAGATGATATTTCTCTAGAATTTCTATTACATATAATCCAAGAATTACCAGACCGTTATAGATTGGTTTTTAACCTTTATGTATTAGATGGTTACTCCCATAAAGAGATAGCAGACTTGTTAAAAATAACAACTGGCACCTCAAAATCTAACTTAGCAAGAGCTAGAAAGATTTTAAAAGATAAAATTGAAGATTACAAAATAAGATTAAACACGCATAGCTTGTAATGAGTGATAAAAAACATATAGATAGAATTTTTCAGGAAAAATTCAAAGATTTTGAAGCAACACCAAGCCCAAAGGTTTGGCAGGATATTCAAGCAAAGCTCAACCAACCTGAAAAAGAACGAAAGAGAATAATCCCTTTTTGGTTTAAAGTTGCAGGAATTGCGGCCTTACTCCTTTTATTTCTAACGGTTGGCGGTTTATTAGTCAATAATAATACAGGTAATACAACAAATACAAAGGTTGTAGACATTGAAAATATTTCGGGAGACAGTATAAATTCATCAAATGAGACCTTTAACAATTCAAGTATAACAAACAAGTCAATTACTGAAACCAATCCAGAAAATTTAGAGAATTCAAATTCTGAATCTCAAGAAGCAACTAATAGTTTAAATAATTCAAATGTTACAGAAATAGCTTCAGAAGAAACCGGAGAGCAATCTCAAGAAAAATCTCTCAACAATATAAATAATAAGGTTTCTAAAAATAGTATTATTAATCCTTCAGCTTCTTCGGTTAATTCTGACACACGAATTACTGAAAATTCGTCTTCAAAGGATAAATTGAATTCCGATGAAAAAACTACTGAATTCATCACTAAAAATCCTAGTGGAGCTGAAAATAATAACACTAACCCTTCAGTTTCTGAAAATAGAAATGACACCCGCATTACTCAGAACACGAACATTAAGAACCACGTGAATTCAGATGAAAATGGGACTATAATCAATCCTAATAACCCAAGTACCAATAAAAATAATCTTGCTGACAACACCTCTGAGATTAACAATAGCAAAAGTGTTTCGAATGTAGATAATTCGGAATTAAACAAAACCTATACAGACAAGCAATTACAAGAATTAAACAATCGTACTGCAGAAAATACGATTGCAGAAAAAGAAAATACAGACGCCAACATTGAAGAAACTATAGAGGAAGAGCTAAACAAAATAGATCTTACTATAGAGGAAGCTATTGCGGCCAACCAAGATCTTATTGAAGAAGAGAAAGATGAAATAATAAACAGGTGGCAAGTATATGCTAATATTGCGCCTGTTTATTATAATTCGATGGGAAAAGGTTCGCAAATTGATGCACAGTTTGATAACAACTCTAAAACTGGGGAAGTTAATACCAGTTATGGCGTAAATGTTAGTTACAATGTCAACAAAAAATTATCCATCCGAACAGGCTTGAGTTCGCTAAATTTAAGTTACGACACAAACGACGTTATGTTATATCAAAGTATAGCAAGTACTGGTTCTGCTCCAAGTGCTTTGAGAAACATCGATTTATCTGAAGGAAACGAGACGCTTACAGCTATAAGTGCAGAAAATTTAAGTGTTGCACAAATAGATAATTCTTTAAGCCCAAATTCGAATGCGGCTATTAGTCAGCGTATAAGTTATTTCGAAATACCAATGGAATTAAATTATAGAATTGGAAACAATAAAGTAGGCTTAAATTTGATAGCTGGTTTTAGTTCGTTTATTTTAGATGGCAATGAAGTCTATTCTGAATTGAAAGATGAAAAAACTTATATAGGTGAAGCTAACAATATAAACAGCATGAGTTTTAGCACGAATTTTGGACTTGGATTCGACTATAAATTTTCAGAAAAAGTAAAGTTCAACTTAGAGCCTACCTTTAAATATCAGTTAAATGCGTTTGAAAATACATCTGGAAGTTTCAACCCCTATATTATAGGTATTTACACAGGTTTAAGTTACAAATTTTAGTTTTTTATTGATTGGATTTATTTGTAATTCTGATATAAAGAATAACAAAGACAATCTTAAAAAAGTTACTCTGTGCCATGAGTAACTTTTTTTATTGGTTATTTTCTAAGGTCTTTAAAATAACTGCTTTGGCTTTACTGTTCAGCTCTTTAGTATCCTTAATAGTTAAGCCTTCGGTTTCAATAAATGGATGAATTTTAGCTCGCATTCTTCCTGGTCCACCACTAAAAAAGGTATAAGAGAAACGTTTTTTATTATCTAAAAACGTCATTGGAACAACAGGAATTTGATGATTAATGGCCAACCTAAAAGCACCATCTTTGAAGGTGTCCAGAAAAACATCTTCTTCTGGAACGCCTCCTTCAGGAAAAATACAGATACTTGCTCCTTGTTTTAATCTATTTTGCGCTCTTAAAAAAACAGCTTTACGACTTCTTTCTGAAGTTCTATCTACCAAAATACAGGTTCGTTTATAGAAAAATCCAAATAAAGGGATTTTGGCTAACTCTTGTTTTCCAACAAAAACGAAAGGATTTTTGACCGAAACTAGCATCAGCATAATATCTGCCATGGAAGTATGATTGGCGACAAACATGTAACTTTTGTTTGGATCTGGAGTTTCTTCACGTTCAATTTTCCAAACAAAACCCATTCCACATAAAATGAATTTCGCCCAAAATCGAGCAATTTTAAAATAATATGGATACCAAGACTCCTTTAATATGGTTATAAAGAGAATTGGGAAAAGAACTATAATTGGAAGTGCAACAAGGATGTAGAACCAAATGCGATATAAAATCCAAAATAAATACTTAAATATCTTCATAAGAGCCAAAACTAGTTAAATTTATTGAGCTATTGTATCAAAAAAATTACCTTTGTGCTTTGTAAAAAAATTTAGACGAACTAATTAAAAAGATTTCTGCTTTCGCAGGAAATATTATGGCAAGAATTTTAACAGGCATTCAAAGTACAGGAACACCACATTTAGGAAATATTTTAGGCGCATTAATCCCAGCTATCAATATGGCTAACAACCCTAATAACGACTCCTTTTTGTTTATTGCAAATCTACACACCTTAACTCAAATTAAAGACGCAGCTCTTTTACGTAGCAATACCTATTCTACGGCGGCTACTTGGCTAGCATTTGGTTTAGACGTTGAAAAAACAGTGTTTTACAGACAAAGCGATATTCCTCAAGTAACAGAATTGTCCTGGTATTTAAGTTGCTTTTTCCCATATCAACGATTAACACTTGCGCATGGTTTTAAAGATAAAGCGGATAGATTAGAGGATGTAAACGCAGGATTATTTACATATCCAATGCTTATGGCTGCAGATATTTTAGTTTATGATGCTGAAATTGTTCCTGTTGGAAAAGACCAGTTACAGCATATAGAAATGACTCGAGATGTTGCTTCACGTTTTCATGCTAAAATGGGTGAAACATTTGTTATCCCTGAAGGTAGCATTCAAGAAAACATCATGATTGTGCCTGGAACTAATGGTGGAAAAATGAGTAAGAGTCAAGGAAATATCATCAATATTTTTCTAGACGATAAAAAACTTAGAAAGCAAATTATGACTATTGAAACAGATAGTACAGCTCTTGAAGAACCTAAGGATTGGAGTACATGTAACTGTTTTGCTCTATATAACTTATTGGCTTCTGAAGAACAAATTAAGGCCATGAAAGCTAATTACGAAAATGGCAATTATGGTTACGGTCACGCGAAGCAAGCCCTTTTCGAATTAATTGTTGAAAAATTTGCTTCAGAACGTGAACGCTATCATTATTACATGAATAATTTAGAAGAAATTGATAGACTTTTAGCCATAGGAGCAGAAAAAGCCACCTTGGTAGCTAATGATGTTTTAAAACGTGTTCGTGAAAAAGTAGGATACTAAATTTTATTTCATAAAACAAATTCCAAAAATAAAATTCCAAACTCCATAACCTACAAAGTTTCAATCTAACCCGCAAGGTTTTTAGAACCTTGTAGGTTTCATAACATGAACTATACATTCCTGCCTTCGCAGGAATGACTGTTTTTAAATAATTTCAAAGAGTTTTCCAGGTAAAGGTCTAACCACACCTTTAAGTTCCATATTCAACAAAACGCCGGCCATTTTATAAGTTGGCATGTTACATTCTAAGGCTATAAAATCTAATAGTTGTTTGTCCTTATCTTTTAGATAATTGAAAACCACTTTTTCATCGTCCGTCAATTCTACAAACAATTGTTTTTGTACAGGTGCTTTTTTAAGATCTTCCAATTCCCAATTCAGTATATATGGAATATCCAACGGATTAGAAAGCACATGCGCTTTTTGAAATTTAATTAGATTATTACAACCCAAACTCTGGCTATCTGTTACGCGGCCCGGAACAGCAAATACATCTCTGTTATAAGAATTGGCAATATCTGCAGTTACCAAACTACCACCTTTTTCGGCAGATTCTATCACAATAGTTGCTTCACTTAGACCAGCAATTACCCGATTTCGTTTTAAAAAATTGTTTCTATCAAAGGGAGCAGAACTCCAGAAATCAGTAAAAAAGCCTCCGTTTTTTTCTACATCAGCCACATACTTTATATGCGTTTTTGGATAAATCTGATTTAAGCCATGAGCTAAACAACCAATGGTTTGTAAGTTATTATTCATGGCGGCTTTTTGAGCCGTAATGTCTGTTCCATAAGCAAATCCAGAAACGATTACCGGATTAAAAATAGCTAATTCTTCAATTAATTTGTTACAAAAAGCAATTCCATAAGTCGTAATTTTCCTTGTGCCAACCACACTAATAATGCGTTGCTTTTTGAGATTGATATTTCCAGATTGAAACAATAAAATAGGACTATCAATACAATGTTTTAATTTTTCGGGATAATCGGCATCTGCAAAATATAAAGTGCTAATATTATTTTCTTGAATGTATTTTAATTCTTCTTCGGCTGCCGTAAAGTGACTTTTACTGTATAAATCTCTAATTACCAAGCTTCCAATCCCATCGATTTTGAGTAAATTCTGCTTTTTTTCATTAAAAATAGCATCCACAGAACCACAATGCGAAATCAACTTTTTAGCTGTTATATCGCCTATGTTAGGAACATGTTGCAAAGCTAATATGGATAGTAAACTATTTTCTTTCATTTTAATAATTTGAAAATGAGACTACAAGTAAAGCATTTTTATGATGTTAATAAATAGTTATGCCGAATTTTTGTTCGCATTTAAAAATTATTAACTTTGTTTCTATGCAACTAGAATCCTACATAAGCGACTTACTATATAGATATGAATGTGTTACAGTTCCTGAATTTGGAGCTTTTTTAACGCAACGCGTTTCGGCAACCATTCATGAGTCTACAAATGCCTTTTATCCTCCAAAAAAGAAATTATCTTTTAACGAGCAAATTCAAACAAATGATGGCATTTTAACCCACTATATTGCTGATGTAGAAAAAATTCCTTTTGAAGAAGCTTCAAAAAAGATTGAAAAACGCGTTAAAGCTTTAAAATCTTATCTAACAGAAGGAGAAACCATTTCTTTTGATAGTATTGGGGAGCTTTCATTAAATAACGATGGCAAGATTATTTTCGAGCCTTCCTATCATTTAAATTATTTGACCGATGCTTTTGGCTTATCTCAGTATGTATCTCCTTCAGTAAGTAGAGAAGTTTACAAAGAAGAAGTTCAAGAAATCGAAAAAGTAATTCCAATTGCATTTACTCCCGAAAGACGCAAATCTAGAGGGTATTTAAAATATGCTGCAGTTGCAGTAATAGCATTAACTCTTGGTGGTTTTGTTGCTTCAAACTATTATGTAGAAAACATCAACTCTCAAAACCAAATAGCTCAAGAAGAAGCCAATTTACAACTTGAAAGTAAAATTCAAGAAGCTACTTTTGTTATTGAAAATCCGCTTCCTGCGGTGACTTTAAATGTTACAAAGAAGGTTGGTAATTATCATCTTATTGCTGGAGCTTTTAGAGTAGAAGAAAACAGTGATAAAAAAGTAAAAGAACTGAAAGCTTTAGGCTATGATGCCAAGAAAATTGGTGTAAACAAATACGGTTTACACGAAGTTGTTTATGCTAGTTATCAAGATCGTACGGATGCCTTAAACGCTTTAAGAGAAGTGAAAAGCTCGCATAATGCAGCTGCTTGGTTGTTGGTGAAGGAATTGGATTAATTTTTTGTCATTCAGAGGGTAACTGTCATTCAGAGCGAAGCGAAGAATCTATCGTTTTTCAATAACTCAATCTAATACATTCCTCCTCATTCCTGCTACTCTCAATGACCGCGTCGAAATGACCATGTCATTCAGAAGGAGTTCCGATAATTATCGGATAACTGAAGAATCTATCGAAATTTAAAAGATTCCTCGACCTTTTCGGCTAGACCCAATTATCAAGTCAAAATGACCTTGAAAAGTAAAATAATCATTGAGATTCTTCGCACCAATTCTTGAGGCTCTAAATGACAAAATTTTCATAATTCATAAGTCTAAAATCTAAAATGGGCTTACCTTTGCATTTCATTTAAAAAATGTCAATCCATGTCCGTGAAAACGCCTGAACAATCTAGAACCATCATGACAGACTTAGTGCTGCCAAGTGAGACCAATCCATTAAACAATTTATTTGGTGGCGAATTACTAGCTAGAATGGATCGTGCGGCAAGTATTGCTGCTAGAAGACACAGCAGACGTATTGTGGTTACAGCTTCTGTAAACCATGTGGAATTTAATCGTGCTGTTCCTGTAGGGTCTGTAGTTACGGTTGAAGCTAAAGTATCTCGTGCTTTTAGAAGTTCTATGGAAATCTACTTGGACGTTTGGATTGAAGACAGAGAATCTGGACAAAAAACCAAAGCCAACGAAGCTATTTATACTTTTGTAGCTGTTGATGAAACTGGACGACCTATAGAAGTTCCTGAAATTACTCCTGAAACCGAATTAGAAAAAGAACGTTTTGAAGGTGCTTTAAGACGTAAGCAGTTGAGTTTGGTGCTTGCTGGGAAAATGAAACCTAGCGATGCTACTGAATTGAAGGCTTTGTTTGTTTAAAAAATAAAAAAACACCTCAACTAAGAAATTAAGATGAGGTGCTTTTTTAAATTTAGGTTATCACCATTTTTCTTTTTTTACTGTTTCAGTAATTTCCCAATTATCTTTCTTTCTTTCTAGGTAAACTACATAAGCTTGTCCCCAAAGCGCACTTCTACTTACTCCAAAATAAATTTTACAACTATCTCTGGTAGAATTAAATTCTAAATTAGTAAAACGATATAATAGATCATATTCCTTCCAATCTTTAGAATTTTTGAGCAACACGGTATCCGCTAAAACAATTTTGTTATGACTCCTTTCAATTATATTTTTTAATACTTCATTATTAATAATAACTTTTCTCTCTTTTTCACCTACTTCCAAATTTTTAATTACAGGGTAAATTGCAACTGTCATTTTAATATTCTTTAAGGAATCTATTACTTCAGCAATTTGTTCAAAAACAAGAGAGTCTTCAATCATCTTAGGTAAAGGTGGTAAAGGCACACTAAATTCCTTAACTAGTAAACTTATTACTTTAGATAATTGCTGTTCATCTTTTTTATCAGAATTATTGCAAGAAGATAAGGTTACGGAAAAAACCAAGCTAAAAATTATCCTATTTATTCGTTGCATACTTCTATATTTTCATTTGTTATTTGTCTTAATTCTGAATAATAAATAGATTCAGATTGGGTTAAGGTACCTGTGTAATTATAATCACTTCTTAATCCATCCCAAGCATAATCTTTATAATAATCGATAGCATATCTATTGTTATCGAATAACCTAAGAGCATCAGCTATTGGATTTACATAATTTAATATCATATACTGTTCGTTATTCTGTCATTCAGAGCAGAGCGAAGAATCTGAAAACCTTAAAAATCTTTCAACATTAATTAAAAGTTTCTTGCTTTAACTATGCGGAAATTTGGTAGAACTTAAATACTGTTTTTTGAACCAAAAAAGAATAAGATTCCTGCCTTCTCAGGAATTTGTTACATTTTAAAAATCCAATCGGCTGGATTTTGAGTGGCACTGTCTTTAAAGATACTAAAGCTTAAAATGGTTTCTTTGTTAGAAGGGTTTGTAAATACTTGTCCTATTTCTTGTTTGGTAGTTACGTTGTCTCCTTTTTTAACATACACTTTCGAAAGGTTTTTATAAACCGTTACATAATTACCATGTTGTATTAAAACCGAAAGATTTCCATGCTTTATTGCTTGAACAGCCAATACTTTTCCATTAAACACGGCACGAATTGGTGCACCTTCTTCCGTAGCAATACGAACCCCATTACTTTGTATCATAACAGATGTTACCACTGGATGTGGTTGTTTTCCATAACGAAGTTTTACAACACCTTTTTCTACTGGCCAAGGGAGCTTTCCTTTACTGGACACAAAATTATCTGCTAATATTTTATCTTCTGGCGTTAATGCAAAACCTGTTGAAGCGGCGCTAGAAGTTGCTGGAGCCCCTTTCTTTTTATTAGATTCGGCAATAGCGTCACGGATAATTTTTTCAATTTCTCGATCGATTTTATCTGCTTCGTTTTGCTTTTGTCTAATCTGTGCTGTATAATTATTTAAGTTTTTATTGATGGAAGTCATCAAACTTTGTTGCTCCTGTAAATCGGATTCAAGGGCTTTTTGCGCCACTCGGTTATCGTTAATAAGCTTTTGTTTGTCTTCTTTTTGTTTTAACAAAGCCGTGTTCGTTTCTTGTAATTGAACTGTTTTAATTTTTATGGCTTCACCTTGTTCTTTTTGATATGCCGCATACTGATTGATGTACTGCACACGTTTATAAGCCTGCTGAAAATTACTAGACGATAACAAAAACATCACTCTGCTTTGTTCACTTTTACTTTTATAAGAGGTAACAATCATTTTTGCGTAATTGTCTTTAAGGGTTTGAAGCTCGTCTCTTAATTCGGTAATTTTCTTTTGATTAGTGTTTATTTCCCTAGTCAATAAATTGGCTTGCTGATTGGTTACTTTAATCAGGTTTTGACGCACACTAACCTTATAACTTATATCTTCAATAAGTGAGGTTTGAGATTTTTTCTGGGATTTATTTTTGAAAAGTAAATCGTTTATTTGCTTGATTTCTCTACTAAGTTCCTGACGACGTTCTTCTAACTCTTGCTGTTTTTTACTTTGCGAAAATCCAACAAAACTACTTAAAGTGAAGACTAGTAGGAATAAGTATTTTAATATGTTTTTGTACCCCATTTATTTTAAGACTATTTCTTCAAATCCTGATGGTATGCTAAAAGGATATCTTAAATCTTGGTTCAAAGATACAGATTTGAATTCCATTTCTATAACAGTTTCTTTGTCTCCTTCTAACACATTTATTTTAATGTTCTCTGGCAAGCTTTGCTTATCTACTTCCTGATAACTTAAATAATCTATTTGAAGAAATCTCGCTTCAGTAGTTTGAGCCAGTTGTTGTGAATCTATTTTAAACTGAATGGGATTGATTAGGTAAAACAATTCGAAAAGTGCTAATTGTTCTTTAGGTTGAAACAGGTATTTTTCATTATTTACAGACATGCTATAATCTGTTTTGTTTAAAGGAAACAATGGGTTCCCTAATAATAGATTTTGTACTTTTTCGAAATCTAAATCGGTTCCAAGAATCTCACTTAAAAAGCTGAAATTACCATCAAAATAGGTATTATCTAACTTGTTATAAAAACTTACCTTTTCTGGAGTAATCATCACTCTAATGATGTTAAACGACGAACTTATCCAAATAATCTGATCTTTCAACATTCTATAAGAAACCGTGTGCGTTTGCGAATCGTCGCCTTGAGAATAAGCAATTCTAACCTTAGCCTGTAAGGTTTTAAAATCTGGGGCGGTTTTGTGGTTTTCCTTGATAACCTCTTTTGAAGATAAACTCAAGTTTGCAGTGCCGTCTGAAGCTACCTTAGTGGATTTGCAACCAGTAAAAAATAAAATGAGTAATCCTAAAACAACGGATTTTATATAGGTTGATGTATTCATTAATTTGTAAGTTCTAACTGTTTGGCTTTATCACTAAACGTATTGGCTTTGGTAGTATTGTTTAACAAAGTATAAGCCAAACTAAGTTGTTTGTAAAAATCGACTTCCATTTTAGGGTCGTCAATAATATAATCGAGGCCAGTTTCTAGAACGTCAACAGCCTGTTTCGACTTATTAAGTTTATTTAATGCCACCCCATTTACCAAGTATAATAAGGGTTGTGAAGGGTATTTTAACAAGGCCGTTTCGCTTTTAGTAATGGCTTCATTATAATGTTCTAAGTCAATCTCTAGAAGCAACACATTTTTTAAAACGGTGAAATTATCTGAATCTATTTTTAAAGCTTCATTAAAGTATTCCAAGGCTTTTGGCTTATCTCCTTTCGCTAAATAATATTGCGCTAATTCTATCTGACTTTTTTCGTTTGTATCGTCTAAAGTAAAACTGGTAGCTTCAACCAAATCCTGTTCGTATTGTGGGTTTTCAGCGACAAATTTCACAAAATCTGTTAAAACCATCATTTTAGCTTCTGGCTTAATTTGCGGACTTTGCATAACAATTTTCATAGATGCAATGGCCTGCTCTGGATTATTATCTTCCAAATAAAACTTATAAAGTGCTAAGTGAACCAGTTGTGAATTAGGCTTTAATTCTAATAATTTTTTTGCAGTCTCGTATGCTTTTACTTTATCGTTGTTTTCGCTATATCTAAAAATTAATGCTAGATAGTTTGATTCTTCATCTGGATGATCAACCACACGTTCCTCCAGGTTCTCTATTTGATCCTTTTTACGCCCTGTTGCCGCATAGATTTGATTTCGCATTAAATCTCTAGAAGGTGTGATGCCTTGTTCTTTATCCAATTCATCCAAAATCTCAAGCGCTTCGTTATAATCTTTAGACTTAAAATACAACATGGCTAAATCTTCTTTATAATCTGGATGATATTTAACGAGCTGTTTAACCGTTTTAATGGCTTTGTCGTAATCGTTTTGTTGTGCGTATACTTCGTAAAGCTCATCCAAATACCATTCGTTTTCTGGTTCTGCTTTTACGGCTTTCTTTAAAGCATCTTCGGCGGCACCAAAGTTTTTTAAGAGATTGTAATTTTTACCTAATTCATAATAAAAAACCGATTGCGATTTATCAAGCTCTACACACTGTAAAAGAGCAGTAACAGCGCGATCATAATTTTCAATTCCCTTTTGTTTTATGGCTTCAAAAAATAATTCTTGGGTTCTGTCTTCAACGTCACCTAAGTCGTCGTCTGGCGTTTTATTAAAATCTACTTGCGCATAGATTGCCTGTGGAGTGAAAATCATTCCGAAGAAAAAAATGAGGATGTAGATTTGTTTTTTCATAAATGCCTGCGAAAGCAGGTATCTTAGGGTTATTTTTAAATTTATTCTAATTTATGCTCGATTCCTTAAACAATCTGTCGATTCATATTTAAAAAAGCGTTTAGCTTGTTTGTCTGTTTATAAATGTTCCAAAATTTTTGTCTACTTTTTATGAGATTCCTGCTTTCGCAGGAATTCTACTCTAATACTGAATAATCTCCAATACTAACTTTTGTGAAATCACCAACGTATTTTACGTGATTCCCAATCATGGCTTCGTCTAAATTAGCATTTTTAATAGAAGTATGGCTTTGTATTAAGCTATTTTTAACGGTTGAAGCTTCAATCGTACAATTGTTTCCAATGGATACATTTGGCCCAATCGTTGCGTTTGTTAAGACTACATTTTCGCCAATAAAGCAAGGTTCTATAATGGTTGAATTAGTGTTTGTAACCGATGAAGCAATAAGTTGTTCTTCTCCATCTGCTTTTAAAAAGCCTAACATTCTTGTATTGGTTTCAATAGTGACTGGTTTGTTACCACAGTCCATCCACTCATCGACAGTTCCAGTTTTAAAAACCTTTCCTTTTGCCATCATGCCTTTAATACCATCGTTAATCTGGTATTCGCCACCGTTAATGATGTTGTTATCCAAGACATGTTGCAATTCTTCTTTTAAAACGGCTACATCTTTAAAGTAATAAATTCCTATAACAGCTAAATCGCTTACAAAGGTTTCTGGTTTTTCAACCAATTCTATAATCTCGTTATTAGCATTTAACTTAACAACTCCAAAAGCTTCAGGTTTATCTACTTGTTTCACCCAAATTACGGCATCTGCTTCAGGGTCTAAATTGAAATCGGCTCTAATTAGCGTATCTGCATAAGCAATTACGGCTGGACCAGAAAGCGATTCTTTGGCACACATAATGGCGTGACCTGTTCCTAAAGGTTGGTCTTGACGATAGATTGTAGCTTTTGCATTTAGGCTTTTTGCCAAGTCTTTTAGGCTTGAAACAACATCGTCTCCAAACCAAGCTGGATCTCCAAGAATAAAGGCAATTTCATCTATGGGTTGGTCTAAAACTTTTACAATATCCTTTACTAACCTATGGACAATAGGTTGTCCAGCAACCGGAATTAAAGGTTTTGGTACTGTTAAACTATGTGGACGTAGACGAGAACCTCGTCCTGCCATTGGTACTATTATTTTCATACGAGTGCCTGCGAAAGCAGGTATCTATTAATTATTAAACTAAAATCTTAATTTATTATTATTAAATTTCCAGTTGATACTTAAATCGGACCAACTAGGATTCATGTCTTCTATTAATTCAATTTTCCAATCACGCTTCCACTTTTTAAAATTTCTTTCTCGCTTTTCGGCTTCGATTCCGTTTTCAAACTCTTCAAAATATATTAATTTATCACAATTATATCTAGCTGTAAAAGCATTTGGATGAATTTTAAGCTTGTGTTCTTTGACTCTTTCCTCAATATTATTTGTAACTCCAATATATAAAACACCATTTGGCTTGTTTGTCATGATATAGACGTACCAGTGTTTCATAATTTTCGATTTAGAGATTCCTGCCTTCGGAGGAATTTATTTAACGCCTGTACTCCCAAAACCACCTTCACCTCTAGAGGTTTCAGAAAGTTCTTCGACAGAAATCCATTCAGCACGTTCATGTTTAGCGATGACTAATTGTGCAATACGCTCTCCATTTTCTATAGTAAAATCTTCATTTGAAAGGTTGACAAGAATCACACCAATTTCACCTCTGTAATCTGCATCTACTGTTCCAGGGGCATTTAAAACGGTAATTCCCTTTTTAGCGGCTAAACCACTTCTTGGTCTTACTTGTGCCTCAAAACCTATAGGTAATTCTATAAAAAGTCCTGTCCCTACAATACTTCGTTCTAAAGGTTTTAGTGTTCTAGATTGAGATAAGTTGGCTCTTAAATCCATTCCTGCAGATGCTATGGTTTCATAGTTTGGTAACGCGTGTCTGGATTTGTTGATTATCTTTATTTGCATAATTTAAGATTCTTCGTTTTATTCTGAATGATAGATTAACTTCTTTTTAATATTTGTTTCAATTCATTTTTTTCCGAATAAAAAACAATACCCAAAAATACAATTAACATCGAGATTCCTATAACATAATTCTCCCTAAAATGATAAAAAGAAATGACAGACATGCTCATGGAAAGCATTAAATAAACTCCTATTTTTTTCAAATTATAAGGAATAGGATAATATTTTCTACCATAATAATAAGATAAAAACATCATTAAGCTATAAGCCACAAGAGTTGCAACTGCAGATGCTTTGTAACCATAACTCTTAATAAAAACTAAGTTTATAATTAGTGTAACTGCAGCACCAATTATAGAAATATAAGCTCCAAACTTTGTTCTGTCTGTTATTTTATACCAAACTGAAAGGTTGTGATAAATCCCTAAACATAAATTTGCCATTAATATAATTGGAACTACCCACATAGCTTCCCAATAGGCCTCGCTTCTTACAATAAGATGTTTTAAAACATCGGCAAAAACAACCACACTTAATAAAATTATTGAGCCAAAAGCAACAAAAAATTCTAAAATTTTAGCATAATTTTTTTGTGGATTATTGCTTTTAGAATGACTAAAAAAGAAAGGCTCAATACCTAATTTATAAGCTGTAACAAAAAGCGTCATAAAAACCGCTATTTTATAGCAAGCTGAATACATTCCAATTTGAGTTTCAGCTATATCTGGAGGTAATAACCTATCAAGTAAAATACGATCAAATGTTTCGTTTATGGAAAATGCTATTCCAGCTATTAATACAGGAAAGGCATAACGGAACATCGATTTCCACAAAGTTACATCGAACTTATACTTAATTTTAGTATAGAAAGATATAAGTAGAAGCAGTGTTACTGCGCTTGCAACAAGGTTGGCAATAAAAATATAACTGACCTCAAAATTGGGAATATATATTTTTTGAAAAAAAGAATTATCAATAGCCAAATTCTTTAAAGACAATAAAAAGAATAGATTAAGAACTAAGCTAATAACAACATTTAAAATTTTAATTAATGCATAACGCATGGGTTGTTGAGTAGCTCTTAACCAAGCAAATGGAATAATAACTAAAGCGTCTAGCAGTAAAATCCAAATAACTAAATTTATATACTTTGCTTCTATATGAATTAAAGAGGCTATTTGATTTTGGAAAATTAGAGCTAAAACAAAAAATAATAATGACGATATTATTAATGCTATTGCAGACGTACTTATAACCTTGTTGGTATCTTCATCTTTATTAAAAAATCTAAAAAAGGCTGTTTCCATGCCATAGGCTAAAATGACATTAAAGAGCACAAAATAAGAGAAGATAACTGAAACCTTACCATATTCTGCAACAGAGGATAGTACCCCTTCTGTTGTATAAAGTGGTACCAATAAAAAACTTAACATTCGTGGTAGCACCGTTGCTAATCCATAAATAAAAGTTTGTTTAAACAGAGATTTTAAAGTACTCAAGTGCTAGTTTTTGGTCCGCTAAATATACAGTTTTATAAGACGCCATACAACCAATTAAATTATGGTTGCCTTGGTGGAGCAGATGGGTATTCTTCGCGAGATTTTTCAACAAGGTTTTTTACTTTAAGATATTTGGTTGTATTTTTCTCTATATAACTTATAACACATTCGTTATTGTCTAGTTTAAATGGATCATTAGCTTCTTTTAAAGGCGTTTTGTTGCTAAACTCATCTTTATCTCTATTACTCATTATAACGTCTTCACGTTGATTTAAATCGGTTTTAAAACTAGCCAGATACCCAATTTTACCGATTTCCATTTTTGCTTTATAACCTCTAAAAAAAACGGAATCGAAAACCACATGATTTTTATTTGAAACAACATTAATTATCATATGTATTCCAGAACCACCTCCTTGAACACCTGCGAACCAAGTTTGGTAACTTACTTGTCCCAATTCGAAAGACGCTTGTTCTTGAAGCTTTTGCGCGCTAGAACAATGTGTAAAGCTTATAATGATCCCGATTATTGATAAGACTGCAAAAATTTGCTTTTGTAATTTCATTCTATTCTTAATTATGGTTTTATAAAGATACTAAATCAAATAGTGTTCCATAAAAAAACCTCACTTTAAAAGTGAGGTTTTGGTTTTTATATTATAAGATTCTTCGCTTACGCTCTGAATGACAGATTAATTATTAAGTGCTTCTGCTCCACCAACAATCTCAAGGATCTCGTTAGTAATAGAAGCTTGACGTGCTTTGTTGTAAGTTAATTTTAACTGATCTCTTAATTCTGTTGCGTTATCTGTTGCTTTGTGCATGGCAGTCATACGCGCACCATGTTCTGAAGCAAAAGAATCTCTAATTCCTTTATATAATTGAGTTTTTAAAGATTTAGGAATTAATTGCTCAACGATTTCAATTTTTGAAGGTTCAAAAATATAATCTAAGTTTACATTAGCGTCAGCTTCAACAGGAACAATTGGTAAAAATTGTTCAGTCATGATTTCTTGAGTAGCCGCATTTTTAAATTTGTTGTAAACAATTACAATTTTATCGTAATCGCCAGCAACAAACATATCCATAAGGGATTGCGCTATTTCAGCAACATTATCGAAGGTTAAATCTTCATAAACATCACTTTCATTAGCAATAACCTTATTGGTCTTTTTAAAAGCATCATTTGCTTTTTTACCAATAGCTAAATAAGAAACCTCTTGATTAGCATATGTGTTTTTAGCTAATTTGTTTACTTCCTTAATGATGTTAGAATTGAATGCACCACATAAACCTCTATTAGAAGTAATAGCAACAATAAGTACATTTTTCACTTCTCTTTGGTCTGAAAATTTACTTCCAGAATCTGCATCTAAAGTGGCACTTAAACTTTGTAAAAGTTGCGTTAACTTATCAGCATAAGGACGCATGTCGGTAATAGCATCTTGTGCCTTCTTTAATTTTGCAGCCGATACCATTTTCATGGCACTAGTGATCTGCATGGTTGAAGATACCGATGATATTCTGTTACGTATTTCTTTTAGATTAGCCATAAAACTAGTTGTGAGTTATGAGTGCAGAGTTATGAGTTTTTGATAATTGCTACCAATATTCTTATTAGCTCTTCACACTTATTCTTCATTTCTTTTGGTACTTTCCTTCCAGTTGCTTCAAGAATCTCTAACCAATAAATGGTTTCATCTGCTTCCTTTATTGCAATACCAAATTTATTTTTAAAATCCTTTTTACTAACTCCTCTTTGAGCTTCTCTTGTATTGGCACCAATACTCGTTCCACTTTTAAGTAATTGAGAAGCTAACTCAAAATCTTTATTTTCTTTTAATTTATCACAATAAATAACTATTTCACAAGCAAATTCGAAACTCTTAATTCTAATAGGACTTTCGGTTAAACCCATTTCTTTTAGCTATTAGTGTCGAATTATGAGTTTAGAGTTGTGTTTTTATTTCACTGTTAAAAATATGAGTAAGAAAAACTCATAACTCTAAACCCATAACTCTTCACTCTTATGCTCTATATTTCCCTGATAAATCTTTAGCTACAGCTGTTAAAACATCTGTAACCTCATCAGTTAATTTACCTGCTTTTAAAGTAGCTAAAACATCGCTATGTTTTGCTTTTAAGAAACCTAAATAATCTCTTTCAAATTCTTTTACTTTTTCAACAGGAACGTCTCTTAATAAGTTTTTAGATCCAGCATAAATAATAGCTACTTGATCTTCCACTTTAAAAGGATCGTTTTGTGCTTGTTTTAAAATCTCAACGTTACGCTTCCCTTTGTTAATTACATTTAAAGTTACAGCGTCTAAATCTGATCCAAATTTCGCGAAAGCTTCTAACTCACGATATTGAGCTTGATCCAGTTTTAAAGTACCTGATACTTTTTTCATGGATTTAATCTGAGCATTACCACCAACACGAGATACAGAAATACCTACGTTAATTGCTGGACGAACCCCAGAGTTAAATAAATCTCCATCTAAGAAGATCTGACCATCTGTAATAGAAATTACGTTTGTTGGAATATATGCTGAAACGTCACCTGCTTGCGTTTCAATAATAGGTAAAGCTGTTAAAGATCCACCACCTTTTACGATTCCTTTAATAGAATCTGGAAGGTCGTTCATGTCTTTAGCAATTTCATCGTTATTGATAATTTTTGCAGAACGCTCTAATAATCTAGAGTGTAAGTAAAATACATCTCCAGGATATGCTTCACGTCCCGGTGGACGACGTAATAATAAAGAAACCTCACGGTAAGCAACTGCTTGTTTTGATAAATCATCAAATACAATTAAAGCTGGTCTACCAGTATCTCTAAAATACTCTCCAATAGATGCTCCTGTAAAAGGTGCATAAACTTGCATTGCAGCAGGATCTGATGCATTTGCAGCGACTATAGTAGTATAAGCTAAAGCTCCTTTTTCTTCAAGAGTTTTAGCAATTAAAGCTACTGTTGATGCTTTTTGCCCAACAGCAACATATATACAATAAACAGGGTTACCTGCTTCGTAAAATTCTTTTTGATTTAAAATAGCGTCAATACAAACAGCTGTTTTACCAGTTTGTCTATCACCAATAACCAACTCACGTTGTCCTCTACCAACTGGAATCATTGCATCAATTGCTTTAATTCCTGTTTGTAATGGTTCAGTAACTGGCTCTCTAAAAATAACACCAGGAGCTTTACGCTCTAAAGGCATTTCGTAAGTTTTACCAGAGATTGGTCCTTTACCATCAATAGGGTTTCCTAAAGTATCTACCACACGACCAACAATACCTTCACCTACTTTAACAGATGCGATACGTTCCGTACGTTTTACTGTAGAACCTTCTTTTACTCCTACTGAAGTTCCTAATAATACAATACCAACATTATCTTCTTCAAGATTTAGTACAATACCTTCTAGGCCACCGTCAAATTCTACCAACTCCCCATATTGAGCGTTAGCTAATCCGTAAGCTCGTACAATACCATCACCTACAGTTAATACAGTTCCAACTTCGTCTAATGTAGCTCCTGCTTCAAAACCTGAAAGTTGTTGTTTTAAGATTGCTGAAATTTCAGCTGGTTTTACTTCTGCCATTTTTATAAAGTATTAAGTATTTGGTATAAATATTAGCACCAAATCTGTATATTTAATTTAATGTAAATTCTCTTTTTAATTTATCTAATTTGTTTGCAATACTTGCATTGTATTGAATATCTCCAACACGTAGTATGAAACCACCTAAAATGCTTTCGTCCACAATGCTTTTTAATTCAACATCTTTTCCTGTAAGCTCTTTCACTTTAGCTAAAACCTTAACTCTTAACTCGTCTGTTAAAGGTACTGCTGTTGTAACTTGAGCAATTTGAGTTCCAGTTAATTCATCAAATAAAAGGTTGTATTTTAAAGCAACTTCGTTTAAAAGTGGCAATCTTTTATTTGTAATTAAAGTATCAATTAAATTTTTAGTGATTTCATTAGAGTCATTAAAAACTTCCAATAAAACATTTTTTTTAATTGAAGAACTCACTACAGGACTTTGAAGCATACTTTTTAAGTCTGTGCTTTCTGCAAAAGTTTTAGTTATTAGCTTCATATCATTATTAACAACCTCAGTTGTATTTTTATCTGATGCTAAGCTTAAAACTGCTTTTGCGTAACGTATTGCTGCTCTTGCTCCTGCCATTATATACTAGTTTAATTTTGCTTCACCTAACATAGAATCAACCAATTGCATTTGCTTGTCTTTGTTAGAAAGTTCTGCACGTACAACTTTTTCAGCTATCTCAATAGATAAATCTGCAACATGTTTCTTAAGCTCTGCCATAGCGGCTTTCTTTTCGCTTTCTATAGCTTCTTGAGCTTGAACTATTATTTTATCTGCTTGGGATTTTGCTTCACCCTTTGCATCATCAATCATTTTAATTTTAATTTCACGAGCATCTTTAAGTAACAATTCGCGTTCTGCCCTTGCTTCTTTTAAAATACGTTCGTTATCTGCATGCAAGTTTTCCATCTCTTTACGAGCGTTTTCAGCAGATGCTAATGCTTTTACAATGCCATCTTCTCTTTCGCTTACGGCTCCAAGAATAGGTTTCCAAGCAAACTTTTTTAAGATAATAAGTAAAAACAAAAATGTAATTACTGTCCAAAAGACAAGTCCTAAACCGGGTGTAATTAAATCCATTTCTTAATTTATTTAGTTTATAATCCCATCATGTGGGTATACTTTTTTGAGGCTTACCTCAACTTAATTTTTAAATTCTATGTATAAAACTAATAGGAAATTACCTTAGAGTTTTAAAATTTAAAATACAGAGATAACCAACCGTTATCTCTGTATTTAATAATCATAATTAAACGATTAATGCTGCAACAACACCAAAAAGTGCTACTGCCTCAACGAAAGCTGCTAAAATAAGCGCTGAAGTTTGGATTTTTCCTTGGATTTCCGGTTGACGAGCCATGGCATCCATAGCTGAACCACCGATTCTTCCAATTCCTA
The DNA here is from genome assembly GCF_014638915.1 of Xanthomarina arctica. GTDB lineage: Bacteria > Bacteroidota > Bacteroidia > Flavobacteriales > Flavobacteriaceae > Xanthomarina > Xanthomarina arctica. The sequence continues at coordinate 585,068 of NZ_BMFQ01000001.1, forward strand.
ATCCTGCTCCGATTGCTGCTAAACCAGCTCCGATTGCTGCGATTCCTGTAATAGTCATAGTTATAAAATTTAAATTAATTAATGATGTGCTTCTTCTGTTGCCATTCCTATATATAAGGCCGACAATACTGTAAATATATATGCTTGAATTGCAGTAACTACAATTTCAATTAATCCGATAAACAATGCAAAACCTACTGAAACTGGTGCAACAAATACAGTTTCGAAAATAAATATTAAAGACATTAAAGCTAAAATAATAATATGTCCTGCTGTTATGTTTGCAAACAAACGAATCATTAATGAGATTGGTTTTACAAACATTCCTACAATTTCTATAGGCATTAAGAATATTTTCATTGGTACAGGAACTCCTGGCATCCAGAAAATATGTTTCCAATAATTTTTATTTCCACTAAGGTTAGTAACAATAAACGTAAATACGGCAAGCGTTAAAGTAAATGCTATATTTCCACTTACGTTGGCTCCATTAAAAAATGGTATTAAACCAAAGATATTATTAACCCATATAAAGAAAAACACAGTTAATAAGTAAGGCATGTATTTTTTGTACTTATGCTCACCAATCATTGGTCTAGCAATCTCGTCGCGTACATAAACAATTAAAGGCTCCATAAAACCAGCAATTCCGGTTGGAACTTTATTGTTAGATTTTTTATAAACTCTAGCTGTAGATATAAAAACAATCAATAATACAATAACCGAAACCCACATCATAAAGACGTTTTTGGTTATAGAAAAATCTGTTGGTTGGCTAGCGTTTGTTGGATGATGCTCAGCATCGAATGTTACTTTTTGTGCATTCGCATCTAACTGATATATTTTTTCGTGAAATTTCACAAATTTCTGCCCATCTTTTTCTACAACATGCGATCCAGAATCGTCATGATGAAATTCGCTAGACATAAAAGTAGTTAAACCTTGATCTGTCCATAAAATAATAGGCAATGCTATGGTAATTGGCTTATTATTCCAATCAACAATATGAAACTCATGTGCATCCTTAACGTGATGCATAATCATCTCTTTGGCATTGAACGCTTTATCGTTCTCGTTGTCCGGGTTTTCTGATGCATATCCAGCAAATGAAATTGCAATAAATAATGCAGAAAAAAATACGTTCTTAAAGGTGTTTAATGTCATTCTATTTTGATTAAAAATACCTTGCTTTAAATTCCGTGCAAATGTACGTACATTATATTAAATGTCAAACACTTTTTTTTAGATAATTTAAAGCCCTGTGTTTTAGCTAGTTTTAAGGCTTTTTTTGAAGAAAACTGGTTAATGAATAAACTTCAAAAAATAAGTACAAAAAGTAGGGAATAAAAAAGTTGAATACATCTATCTGTTTATTGTCTGACTTTGAGAGAAAAACTGGCAATAAAAATAGGATGGCTAAAATCATTTTTAAGAATGTAAATCCCATAAATAAATTGAAAATCTCGGTTTTACCTCTTGAATATTGATAGTTTATCACCGAAAACAAGATGGTAGTTACTGAAAAATGGAAGACATAGATTTGCCAAATTGGAATGATAAAGTGGATGTCTTTCGCAAAATGGAATAATAAATAACTATGAATTCCTAAGAGAACAAGCGTTAGTATAACATTTTGAACTAAAAACGAAAGTTGTCTGGATTTAAAAGCTGGATTCATTTAATTGTCTTCTTTTGAGATTGCAATAATACGTCTTATTACAAAAACAATAGCAAAAATCACAAACACTAAAGATAGAATTATAGTATGGAGGTTGTGTTTATTAGGAAAAGCATCGTCTAGTTTGACACCTGCAAAGGCTCCAATACCAATAATGGCAAACATTTGAAAAGCAATACTAGAATAACGCGCATATGCATTAAGCTGTTTCTTTTCCTGACTACGCGGTTTCTTTTTTATCATTTTTTGATTGAAACTCTTTTTCAGCACCTTTCATGGCACATGTTACATTAAACGTTGCTCCTGGCTCAACTTCTAGCTTTCCTGACACTACTTCGCCTTCAATGTGTGCAGTAGCCTTTAAAGTTAAAGTTCCAGATAAAGATAGTTTTCCGGAAAATTTTCCTTCAAAATAAGCGTCTGTACCATTGAGCGTGCCTTTTATAATACCAGTTTTTCCTACTACTATTTTTCCTGGTGTTTTTAAGTTACCTTCTATAGTTCCATCTATTCTCAAGTCGCCATCACTAATAATATCACCAACTATTTTAGTTCCTTTGGAAATGATATTCTGACTTGAAATTAATTCTGCATTCTTTTTGTCTTTTTTGCTATCGGAAAACATACTATGTGTTATTTGGGGGTTATTGCAAATTTAAATAATCATCGAAATTTTTATGAATTTGAATAATTCGATAATTCGAGGAAGATACAGAGATAAAATCTTGAACAATTTTATTCTTTTTCTTTTCTTGAAGCGCTTGCGCATATCCAGTGGCTCCCTCTTTACTTTTTAATCCATGAACAATCACAAAGGTTGTAGTTGGATTATATACGTCTACAGAAATGGACAAATCGTAAACATTCACATTATCTGTTTCTGTTTGTAATGCAAGTTTAAATGCATCAATCTCTTTTGCAGTAGCGTTTGTGAAATAATAAACAATTTTAAAGTTTTTATCTGCTTCATTATCAACAAAATCTTTGCTAGCTAATTTTGGTAATACGTTATCAATTATATCTTGAGCCTTGGCTCCTTCTGGAGTATTCGCATAATTTAAAGCCACAAAATTTAACGCATTAGCATAAGCTTCATAACCCTGAAGTCTTCCAGTAGCAGTAGCTTTTAGTAATTCGAATTTTGGCACCATTGGATCTCCTTCAAAAGAAGTAATGTAGTTATCTGCTTGCGATATAACCTCAGCATAGTCATGAGTTTGCATTTTATTATAAAGCACTTGATATATACTCTCCGGACTATTTTCGTCTTTTAAATTAGCAGATTCAGGATTTTTTAAGATAGTTGCGTATCTAGAATCTGGATAATTGGATATAATCTCGTTTTTAGCTAATTCCGCTTGGCTATTTTTACCTAAAAGCAAGTAAATTTTATAAAGGTTATATTTAGAAGGTAAGACCAGTTTTTGTTCTGGATCCATAGCTAATAATTCTTGAAATCTGTTTTCTGAAAGTTCGTATTCCTTAAATTTTTCTTTATAAATAACAGCTAATTGGTAATAGGCGAAATTTCTTTCTTTTGCTATACTATCAATTAGTTTTTGATCTGTAGGGATTTTAGAAATATAATATTCTGGGTCAAAAATTTCATTCTTTTCATCAACAACATCTGTCATATTTTTAGCAGACTCACTTATAATAGATTTACTTTTTGTGGACCATCTCCAATCGTCTTCCAATTCTCTATTTCCCCATTTTTTAAGAAATTCGTTTTTACCGTATGAAACCGTTGATGGATTATAAAAATAAAAACTAGAGGCTGGAGGTTTATTAGAACTTCCTCTTAAACTTTGCATGCTACCTTCTCTAGAATTGAAGCTGTTTTTGGATTCAATTCCACCAAAATCTTGTTCTCTACTAGTAGTTTCTTGTGCTATAGCTTTTTGCTCTTCTTCTTTTTCTATTTTAAGTTTCAGGTTTTCTATATAGTCTTCAAAAAAAGTTACTTGTTGATCTGACGATAAATGGGTTAATTTTATAATACTATCGTTAGCAAAAGCAATGTCTTCATAGTAAATAACATCGTCTAGATTATCTCTTTTTCTTTTAATAATTCGATATGGTTTTGTATCGGTTACCATGTTCATCATGGTGCTATCAAAATAGGCTCCTGCAATTTTATATTCTGTATAATCGAAAAAATAATCTCCTAATATTTCATAGTTAATTGCCATTAACCTTTTATCTCTAGTGTTGGTTCTTAAGGATTTGTTATAATATTCTACAGCTAAAGAATCTTGATCGCTTCTGGCATAAAAATTTCCTATTTGATGATAAATTTTGTCTAAATAAGGTCTGTTCTCTCTATTTTCCTCGATTTTAGTTAAAGTTTCTGTAAGTAGAACTTTGTCTCCAGTGGCATGGTCAAAATTGTTTGCTAATTCTAATTGTGCCGCAATTAAATAAATACGAGGTGTTTTACGATTTAACTTTACTACTCTTTCAAAAGCAAAATTAGCACTGTCTTTATAACCCAGTTTGTTATACAATTGCCCTTGAATATAACGATAACGTCCGCGCTCGTCGTCGTTTTTAGTAAACAGACTAGCGATATTTAATTGGGTTGTTGCGCTATCTAATGCTTCAATATTTATATAAGCCTGGGCAAGTGTAGAAGTTGCATCGGCTAGATCCTGATCTTTAAGATCATTTTGCTTCAGTAATTTTTTTAGTTTATCAATTGCAACCTGATCGTTTTCCAATCTTAAATTTGCCTTTTCACGCCAAATTTTAGCTTGATTGATTTTATCACTTGCAGGATATTTATAAAGGATATAATTAAATGCTTCTAAAGCTGGAACAAACCTTTGATCGTAATATCTAGCTTTTCCAAACAGCAAATATGCTTCATCAATTTGAGGGTTGACTTCCTTTCCATTGATGTTCATACCATGCATTTGAATGGCCTTAACCGCTTTTTCTTCAGCTCTAGAAAATTGTTCGTTTTTATTTTGTCCAGGAAGTGTCACTTCTTCTGAAACTTGCATACGTTCTACAGGCAGAATATCCCAATAGTTATCCTCGTAGCTTTCATTTAAACTAAGCACCCCTTGGTCTAATGCCATATAGCCATTATACAAAATGTTGTCTTTAGCAGAAAGCGCGTGGTAATTTCTACTAATAAATGAATCCTTTTTTCTAGAACAACTTGTTATAAAAAGCGTGATACAAAATAGGAATGATATGATTCTAAAAGCTGTACGCAACGTTGATTGTGTTTGGTTTAAGTATAAACTATTATTAGCTACATATATTATGTATTGCCGTAAAAATAAGGCATCTTTTTGAATTATTTGTATAGAAATATCCCAAATATAACATCAAGAGAATTATATCTGCTACAAGAGAATCCATTTTCTTGGTCACAGTTAGACGAAATCACTTTTTTAAACTACCTGATTTCCTGCAAAATGTGCTTCCAATTCTTTTAAAGTCTCCGTACTTGTTGCCAAATCTTTGATAACTTCTCCTTTTTCTAATACCACAATCCGTTCGCAAACATCTGTTACATGTAATAAATCGTGACTGGAAATTAAAACGGTGACTCCCTGAGTTTCAGCTAGGTCTTTAATGATGCTTTTTAATCTAATTTGAGTGGTTGGATCCAAATTAGCAAAAGGTTCGTCTAGAATTATAACTTCAGGATTTCCAATTAAGGCGGCTACTATCCCAACTTTTTTCTGGTTTCCCTTACTTAAATCGCGTAGATATTTTTTCTGGTTTAATATTTCGCCATGGAAAAAATCTTCAAATTGAGATAACAACCCATCAACATCTGCTTTATTTTGACCACGAAGTTCGGCTATAAAATAAAAATATTCTTCGGGTGTTAAATAGCCAATTAGGAAGGTTTCATCTATAAATGCGGCTGTAAAAGGTTTCCAATCTTCACTCTCACTAACCAAAATATCTTTGCTTTTTATTTGTCCTGTAGTAGGTTTTATAAGATCTAATAGTAGGCTGAAAAAAGTTGTTTTTCCTGCGCCATTATTTCCGACCAAACCAAAACTTTGTCCTTTTGGAATCTCTAAATTTTTAATATCTAAAACTGAATTGCTTCCGTATTTTTTGGAAAGGTTTGATGCGTTTATCATAATAAGTGTTTATTAATTGTCTTGACTAAAAGCCTGAATCATTTGATATTTTGAATCTAAATATTTTTCTGTGATGATATTCATTAGTTTTTGATGAAAAACAATTCCTATCAAACCTAAAATTGCTAGCACCAAACATCCCATTTCAAAACTAAAAAAGTAATATGAAGCTCCAAAAATAGCAAGTGGCAATGCCATTAATGGAAGCCCAACCAACCATTGCACTGCTCCTGTGCCTTGATAATTAAATGCTGCGCGTTGATTTAAATCTATTTTTTTTCTATTAAAAGAACCTGCAAACAAAACAACATGCGTATTAATACCAATGTTATAAATAGCTGCCGCCAAATGAGCCAATAAAATGTTCCATCCAAAATACACGTAAGGAATACTTAAAACAAACATGATAATAACACTTACTGCCATTAAAGTGAATTTTGATTTTAAGTACTGCTTATATTGAATATTTTGACTCATCAACATTTTATAGTAACCACTATCCCACGCAGGAATGAATTGACCAAAATTGATTAAAAATATACCTGTTACAAAAATACCAACAAAGGCAAACATCCATGGTTGGTCTTGGTAAGTGGGATTTGGATAGAAAAACAACCCATAAAGCAATCCGATAACTAAGATAAAAACTGAAGAACGAGGCCTTTTATTTCGCCAAATAAGTTTTAAATCTAATTGCATAAAAGGTGCTGCCTCGCCAAATTTTCTAGTCCAATCCAGATTTGAAGCTTTCACTTCCTTAACCTTAGATTGCAACGAACTATCCAAATATAATTTCCCTCTTAAGAGTTTAAAATTCAAGAGATATAATCCAATTAAGATAAGAATGGGAATAATTATAAATACATGTGTTTCATAAATAGAATTAACGGCAGTGGCAACCAAACTTGTAAAAGAAATTAAGTTGAAATAATTAATAGCAAACAACCCTCCTGCTAAGGCGATAATAGGTAGAAAAGATAGTTCTGTTTCAGAAGAAAAACTTTCTATAATGAAATTTAAGAAGTTAATAATTAGCGTTATTACAAAAATTGTAAACATCCAAATTACAACAGAAACTAAAGGATAATCATTAATTATTAGCATGATTCCAAAGGGAACAATAGCAAAAAGCGGTAAGAAATTAAAAAATGAAAAAACAGATTTCCCTAATACATAATGAACTACTTTCCTTCTTTTTACCGGCAAGGTTAATAAGGGTTTTACAGTCATAACTGGTAACTTTTGAAAGAAAAACCGCATAACTACATCGGCTAAAAACCAATAAAACAAATAACTATTTACTATAATTAAAGGATCTTGATCTGGAAACGCATCTTTTAAAATGGGGTACAAGGCAATCCCTAAAGCCAAGAACGTCACTATAAAATACAAGGCAAAAAGTGCAAGAAGGATATTTAAAGCCATACTTTTTTGCCAATAGGCTGACCTAAAATATTGCTTCCATTCTAAGTTAAAAAAGTGTTTTAATTTCATCTGTTCGAAATTTTTAGTTTGTTGAAAATGAAGAAAAAAAAGATTCTACAAATTCAGGAATGCGCATAAAAACTTAGTTGGTTTATTCTATTAGTAATATTAATGTACATTTTGTTACAATCAAAACTAAAATCCTAACTGTATTTCTTATTTTTGTGAAAAATTAATTTATGTCACATTTTCATAAACTTACCATTAAAGACATTTTAAGAGAAACAGACAAATCTGTTGTTTTGAGTTTCGATGTCCCAGAAGATTTAAAATCTACCTATGCTTTTAAAGCTGGTCAGTATATCACTTTAAAAACAAACCTTAATAACCACGAAGTTCGTAGAGATTACTCGTTATGTTCTTCACCAAAAAGTGGTGATTTAAAAGTAGCTGTTAAAGAAGTTACGGATGGTACATTCTCTGCATATGCTAATAATACCTTAAAAATCGGAGATGTTTTAGAAGTGGCTCCACCAAAAGGACGCTTTGTTTTTGAACCTAACGATTCTAAAACCAAAAACATTGCAGTATTTGCTGCAGGAAGTGGCATTACGCCAATTTTAAGCATTATTAAATGTGCTTTAGAAGAGGAAGTTTATAGCAAAGTTATTTTGGTATATGGAAATAAAACAACTCAAGATACTATGTTTTTGCAGGAGCTTTTAGACTTGCAACATCAATATAAAGATCGTTTTTCTATTCAATTTGTGTTTAGTCAAGCAGATGAGGACGATGCTATTTTTGGACGTATTGAAAAAAGCACGGTTAATTATGTTATGAAAAACACTCATAAGAATATAGTTGTAGATGCTTTCTTTTTGTGTGGTCCAGAGGCCATGATTCATACAGTTAAAGATGTCTTAACCGAACATAACATTCCTAAAGAAAATGTGTTTTATGAGCTTTTTAAAGCCGCAAAACCTGCAGATGTTAATGAAGACGCAATTGCTAGTGGTAAAACAAAAATTACGGTTATAGTAGACGATGAAGAAACAACCTTTGAAATGTCTCAAAAACAATCTATTCTTGAGGCAGCTTTAGATGAAGATTTAGATGCGCCATATTCTTGTCAAGGTGGTATTTGTAGTAGCTGTTTGGCTCGAGTTAAAGAAGGTGAAGTAACTATGAGACAAAACAACATTTTAACAGATAGTGAAGTTGCTGAAGGATTAATTTTAACTTGTCAGGCACATCCAACAACACCTACTGTAAAGGTGGATTATGATGATATTTGATGTTAGTTGTTAGTTGTTAGTTGTTAGTTGTTAGTTGTTAAACTATACTTTATTTTTTCAACAACCGTTTCAGGTGAAATACTTCTCGAAGCTTCCTCATAACCTTCTGGAAATGTATTTCCATAAATAGAAGTTGGGATTAATGGAAATTGTTCTCTATTAGAAATTAACGCAAAATCTTCTGGTTGATTGAAAGGTGCAAAACCAGCAAAAGGATGTGTGACTCCCCAAATGGTAATGACTTTTACTCCCAACATGGCTGCCAAATGCCCATTTCCAGAATCCATGGAAAGCATAACGTCTAAATTAGAAATAACATCTAATTCTTCAGTTAACGATAATTTTCCAGCTAGATTAATAACATTTTCATATTTGTTTTGAAGGCCATTAAGAATTTCAACTTCCTTTTTTCCACCGCCAAAAAGTAGGATTTTGTGAGTTTTTGAAAGCGAATCAATCACTTTCTCCATTAAATCTAAAGGATACATTTTGCTTTCATGTGCTGCAAAAGGCGCTATTCCAATCCGTTTTTTAGAATCTGTTCCAATAAGTGAATGTAATTTAGACTCTAATTCTACTTGTTTTGCAAATTTTGGATTTGATAAGTCTAATGGAAAACCTAGTTTTTTAAAAACATCTGCATAACGTTGATGCGTGGTTTTTAGTTGTTGGAAATTTTGCCCAGAAACCAAGGCTTTCTTTTCTTCTCTCCCTTTATCAATTTGAAAAAAGGGCTTTCCGAATAAAAAGACTTTTAAAATTTTTGTTCTTAATACGTTGTGTAAATCTGCAACTGCATCAATTTTCAGTTTATTTAACTCTTTTGAGAGTTTATAAAGTCCGAAAATGCCTTTATGAGTTCCCTTTAAATCTGCTGGAAAAACAGTGACATTTTCTAAATCTCTAAAAAATGGTGTGAAAAACTCCCGAGTTAAAACGGTAAGTTTTACTTCCGGGTATTGGGTGGAAAATGCTTTCAAAACTGGAACAGTCATAGCAACGTCTCCCATGGCTGAGAGACGTATTACTAGAATGTGTTTTGGTTTTTGCATCTTAATGAAGATGAGATTCCTGTCTGCACTTCGGCTTCGCTCAGTGACCACGCAGGAATTTTATTTTTGCGAACGAAGTACTGGATTTAACTCGTCGTCGTTGTACATTTTCATTTGTTTATAAACCTTCATGTACTTATCGCCTTTTTCAATATCGCTTAGTAACGTATCAATAGCAGTCGATAAATCCACACGTTGTTCTAACAAAATATCTAATTTCGTTTTACAAGCCACTAAATGTGCATCAGAAGCATCTGTACGAGTCGCTTCTTCATTCATGTGATATACTTTTAAAGCTAAAATAGACAATCTATCAACTCCCCAAGCAGGGCTTTCAGTATTGATAGTCGCATTTGCCTTAGAATTCACATCCTTATATTTTTCTAGAAAATAGCTGTCAATATATTCTACCATGTCTGTTCTATCTTGATTTGAAGCATCAATTTGACGTTTCAATTTCAAGGCAGCAACAGGGTCAATTTGAGGATCACGAATAATATCTTCGTAATGCCATTGAACCGTATCAATCCAACTCTTTCTGTAAAGTAAATGCTCTAATAAATGAGATTCTTTGTTATATGGGTTTTCAAAAGGTTGATCTACCGTATTTATAACATGGTATTTATTTATAACGTCTTGAAAAATTTTATTGGCTTTGTTTGCAAACATGATTTTAAATTTAAAACACAAATTTACATATTTTTTAGCTAAAATATTTTTAAAGCCAAAGGAATGTAGATTCAGGTTTACATTATATTAAAAATAGAAATTACAAACGTAAATATAAGCCTAATTAATTAACTTTACCACTCCATAAAACAAGTAACAACATGCATATTCATAACTTTTCAAATCAAAATACCATACTAAACACCTTCATCTCTGAAATGAGAAATGTGAACATTCAAAAGGATAGCATGCGTTTTCGAAGAAATATAGAACGTATTGGTGAAATTTTAGGTTACGAATTGAGCAAAACTTTAAGCTACAAACCAACAACCATTACAACGCCGTTAGGAGTTTGTGAAATTGAACAAATAGACAACGACATTGTGCTTTGCTCCATTTTAAGAGCCGGAGTTCCATTGCATGATGGCTTGTTAAATTATTTCGATAAGGCGGAAAATGCATTTATTTCCGCATACAGACATCATAAAGAAAAGCCTGAAAATTTCGAAATAATCGTCGAATATTTAGCCTGTCCAAGTTTAGAAAACAAAACTTTAATTCTAGCAGACCCCATGCTTGCAACAGGTCAATCTATGGTTGCTACTTTTGAAGCTTTAAAGCCTTTTGGAAAACCAAAAAACATTCATTTAGTTTGTGTTATTGCAGCACAAGAAGGGGTTGATTTTATTGAAAATCATTTTGATAAAGACACACATTTATGGGTTGCAACTGTAGATGAAAAATTGAATGAAAAAGGATATATCGTTCCTGGTTTAGGAGATGCTGGCGATTTAGCTTTTGGTGAAAAACTACAGCATTAAGTTAATTAAAGGAACAATAATAAGTATCCAAATTAGTATTTCTTTAAACCATTTTTCAGGAATAATTTCAATATAATTTGCCATGATTATAGATAATGGGGCAAATAAAAACAGAAACTCAGCACCCGTTTTTTGAGGTGAGATAATAATTATTGTAATGGCAATTAATGCGGCTAAAATAATTAGTAAATAAGAAGGTTTATAATTTTTAGTTTTAGATTTTATATTGATTATAAAGAAAAAGATTGCCCAAACAAAATAGGATAATATAACGGTTGAAGAAACTACTATTTGCGGGGAATTTAGCATGCTAAAATCGAAACTAACATCTGTGTTTATATTAGAAAAATAACCTAGAACATCTGTATTTGTTATCAATAAAACACAAACACTAATTACCACAACGGTAAGTATTCCAATAAAAGGAATCAACCAGTCTCTTACGTCTGCAATAGCATATAATAGCAGGGCTGCAAAAATTAAAATATAAAAAAGTGAGGCCCAAAAACATAATAAGGTAGCCAGACTAATCCAAAAAGCAGCATCAAACACCTTTCTATTAACTTGCTTCATGGTTCTAAGACTGATTATTCGTCTAAATGCAAATAAAATAAAGAGATTTGCTACCAAAATCTTAGAATTCAAGAAGGTTTGTGGCATCATGACCATAAACAAGCTAAAGAATAAAATCTTATAACTATTGCTCTTGGTTAAATCGTTTTTACCGGAAAGAAAATCGAAAACAAAAATTGAAAAAAAACAAACTCCAAATAACAGTATTTGCTTGCTTACAAGCAAAACATCCATTGTTTGTGTTAAGTGATTCGCTTTAGTATAAGTAAAAGCAATAAGTAGTAACAAAGTTACAACAACAAAATGAATGGGTTTTGCTTTACTAAAAAAACTAGAAATCATGTATTGATTTGTTTTAAATATGTCTCCTGAAACAGTTAATAGAAGTAAATTACTAATATTCTTTTCAATTTATTAAATTTTAAATTGAAAAAAATGTAATTTTGTTGTTTAAATATATTGATAATACCATATACGCTCTTAAGGAGCCTAAAAATTATATATAATGAAAGACTTTTTTTACGCCATTCAAGATTTATTTGTAAATGTATTACTACTTCCTTTTAATGCATTGGCAAAATTAGAACTAGAAAATTGGTTTGCTGCTAATACAATTTCTTGGATATTTATAATAATCGGATTTGTTGCTTTTCTTTATTGGATGAAACAATTAAAAGGATATAGCGACTCTAACGATGATGATAAAAGCATTACATCCCATTCATACCTATAAATCGAAACCAATATCTTTTCGATAATTCATCTTATCAAAATGTAGTTTTTCTATATTTTGATAAGATTTTTTTATGGCTTCTTGATACGTGTTTCCAAAGGAAGTAATTGCCATAACACGTCCTCCAGAGGTTACAATCTTTCCCTCTCTTTCAATTGCTCCAGCATGAAACGCAATTGAACCTTCAACATTTTCTAGACCTGTTATTTCTTTACCTTTTTCATACCCTTCTGGGTAACCACCAGAAACTAACATAACCGTTGTAGCCGCACGTTCATCTATTTCGATTACTACTTCATCTAAAGTTTCATTGGCGATAGCTTGAAAAATCTCCACCAAATCCGTTTTAAGTCTTGGTAAAACAACTTCAGTTTCAGGATCTCCCATTCTTACATTGTATTCAATGACTTTCGGATCATCTCCAACTTTAATAATTCCAATAAAAACAAAGCCTTTATAAGGCAGGTTGTCTTTTTTTAAACCATCAATTGTTGGTTTTACTATTCGGTCTTCAATTTTATTTAAAAAATCGTCGGTAGCAAAAGGAACTGGAGAAATAGCTCCCATTCCGCCTGTATTTAAACCGGTGTCACCTTCGCCAATGCGCTTATAATCTTTAGCCGTAGGTAATATTTTATAGTTTTTTCCATCTGTTAAAACAAAACAGCTTAGTTCAATACCATCTAAAAACTCTTCAATAACTACTTTGGAGCTAGCTTCGCCAAATTTAGCATCTACTAACATGCTTTTTAATTCGGTTTTGGCTTCATTTAAATCGTTTAAAATCAACACACCTTTTCCAGCCGCTAAACCATCTGCTTTCAATACATATGGCGGATTTAAGGTTTCTAGGAATGCATAGCCTTCTTCAACATTTGTTTTATTAAAACTTTTATAAGCCGCTGTAGGAATGTTATGTCTTACTAAAAACTCCTTAGCAAACTCCTTACTTCCTTCCAATTCGGCTGCCGCTTTTTGAGGTCCGATAACCGAAACATGCTTGATATCCTTATCATTCAAAAAGAAGTCGTGAATACCTTGAACTAAAGGATCTTCTGGACCTACCACAACCATAGATATTTTATGTTCTAAAACAGCTTTTTTAATGGCTTGAAAATCGGTGACATTCAAATCCAAATTTTTAGCAATTTGAGCTGTTCCTGAATTTCCAGGTGCCACAAAAAGCGAATTACATAAAGGACTTTGAGTCATTTTCCATGCAAAAGTATGTTCTCTTCCTCCAGAGCCAAGAATTAAAATGTTCATGTTGTAAGTTGTTTGGAACAAAAATAAAACTAATGCTTCGAATACACGAATTATTTTTGTTTACTTTACGGAAAATCTGTTTATTAGTTTTGAATTTATTCGATCTCTCTTTAAAGTTTAATGGCTTTCCTATTGGTAAAGCAACGCTTGCTTTGAATGATATTCAACAAATAAATGAAACTAATTTTGAAACATATCTGAATAACAAAAAACAAGATATCGTTTCTTACCATTTAAAACACACACCTTTTTACTCTAAACTTGCAAAAAACGCAAGTCCTTTTGATTGGAACTCGATTCCTGTAATGACCAAAAACGATTTACAACAACCTTTAAATGATCGTTTTTCGGAAGGCTACAATCAAAAAAATGTTTATGTAAATAAAACTTCTGGATCGTCTGGAAATCCTTTTGTTTTTGCAAAAGATAAATTTTGTCATGCATTAACTTGGGCCATTATTAAAAATAGGTTCGGCTGGTATGGCTTAGATTTTAATAGTTCTAAACAAGCCCGATTTTACGGTATTCCATTAGATAAAAAAGGATATTTTAAAGAAAGATTTAAGGATGCCTTAAGCAAACGTTATCGGTTTTCTGTATTTGATTTAAGTGATGAAGCTTTTCATAATTATACACGAATTTTTGAGTCTAAAGAATTTGATTACATTAATGGTTATACCAGTTCCATAGTGCAATTTGCTAAGTATTTGGAACGACAAAATCTGCATTTAAAAAACATTTGTCCAACATTAAAGGCTTGTGTAGTTACTTCTGAAATGTTATTTGAAAATGATAAAGCCTTAATGGAAACTCAATTTGGAGTTCCTGTTATAAATGAATATGGAGCTTCTGAACTGGATATTATAGCGTTTCAAAACCCTAAAAAAGAATGGCAGGTAACCAGCGAAACCTTATGTGTAGAAATATTAGATGAAAATAACAATATATTGCCTTATGGAGAAGAAGGGCGTATTGTAATAACATCACTATACAACAAAGCACATCCTTTTATAAGATACGATATTGGAGATATAGGCATACTTTCAAAACAAAGCACCTTAAAAAAGCCGATTCTAGAAAAACTTATTGGCAGAACAAACGATATGGCCATATTACCCAGTGGGAAAAAAGCGGCTGGATTGACATTTTATTATATAACAAAAAGTATTATTGAAGACGATGGTAGCGTAAAAGAATTTATTATAGAACAGCACCAAAAAGATACTTTTGTTATAAAATATGTAAGTTCGGAAGAGCTTTCTACTAAAAAAATGAAACTAATTTCAAAAGAAATGGAACATTATCTAGAAAATGGACTTCACATTCATTTAGAACGAGTACAACAATTAGAACGTTCAAAAAGTGGAAAATTGAAACAGTTTTCATCATTAATACCTAAAGAAAATAGCTAATGAAAGATGTTCTTATCATAACTAGTTATTTCCCTCCCGAAACTGGAGCGGCTTCAAACCGCATGTTTCATCTGGCTGAAGGATTACAAAAAGAGAATTATAAAGTTTCTGTAATAACACCTCTACCTAATTATCCAACTGGAAAAATCTTTCCTGAATATAAAGGGAAATTCAAGCATATTTCTGTTGAAAATAACATAACCATCATTAGATTATGGCTTTATGCGAGCAACTCTAAAAACAAATTCTTGCGTTTATTTGCTATGTTTTCTTACAGTTTTAGCCTTATTTGGTTTTTTCTTTGGAATAAAATTCCACAGACAGTTATTGTACAATCTCCTCCTTTATTGGTAGCATTTACAAATATGTTTTTTTTAAGATCTAAAAATAGAAAACTCATACTAAATGTTAGCGATTTATGGCCAATTGCCGGATTGGAATTAGGAGCATTCAAAAAAAACTTCAGCTATAGAATGCTGGAGAAGATTGAGCGTTTAAATTACAAAAAGGCAGATCTCGTTTTAGGACAGAGTGAAGAAATTCTAACTCATGTAAAAACACTCTTTCCTAACAAAAACACATTTCTATATAGAAACTATCCTGATTTTGAAGTTTCAAAAATAGAATTTCAAAATCCTTCGGAACAAAAAATTAAACTGGTTTATGCTGGTTTGCTTGGTATGGCTCAAGGTATATATAAACTTTGTGAACAGTTAGATTATACTAACTTAGAATTTCATATTTATGGAGCGGGAGCAGAACAAGCTAAAATAGAAATATTTATTGCAAATCATCCCGAATTACCAATTACCTATCATGGGGAAGTTACAAGAAAAGAACTTCATCAAGAGTTGTTAAAATACGATTTAACGATTATTCCTCTACTAAATAGAATTTATGGATCTGTACCATCAAAAATATTTGAATATGCCAGATTAGGCTTGCCAATGCTTTATTTTGGTGGTGGAGAAGGTGAAGATATTATTAAAAGACATGATTTAGGATGGATTGCAGAAGCTGGAAATTATGAAGCATTAAATAACGAGATTTCAATTATTAAAAAATCAGATTTAAGTCTGGAATTAAAAGAAAAAATAAGAAAGACGGCTTTAGATAAATTTGATTTTAACCATCAATTAAGTCGTTTAAAAAAAATTATTTAATATGCCTTATCATCCCCTTTTAAGGTATCTATAAAAGTCTTTAAAATAATTTTAAGGTCTAATAAGAGGGACCAACTTTCAATGTAGAAGATATCGTATTTAACACGTCCTATAATATCTTTATCTGTTTCCACTTCCCCTCTAAAACCACTTATTTGAGCTAAACCAGTAATACCCGGTTTAACAAAATGTCTCACCATAAATTTGTCAATTTTTTTAGCGTACATATTTGTATGACTTACCATATGTGGTCTTGGCCCAACCACTGACATATCTCCAAAAAGCACGTTAAAGAATTGAGGTAATTCGTCTATACTTGTCTTTCTTATAAACTTCCCTACCTTAGTTACACGCTGATCTCCTCTGGTTGCTTGATATAAATGAGCATCTTTATTAGGCATCATAGACCGAAATTTATAACAATCAAATTCTTTATAATTAAAGCCATTTCTAGATTGTTTAAAAAACACAGATCCTTTGGATTCTAGTTTTATAAGGATAGCTATTAATGGTGTTAGCCAGGACAATACAAAAATAATTACTAGAGAAGAAAAAATTATGTCGAAGGATCTTTTTACAAACTGGTTGACAGAATCTTCCAACGGAATATCTCTTAAAGAAAGAATTGGAATATAATCGTAATACTCATATTTCAATTTTTTGGAATAAATATCCTTATTATCTGGAAGAAATTTGAGTGTTTTTAGGTTGTTATCTGCAAAATCTATAATCTTATGCATTTGGGTATTGGAAAGCTCTGAAATAGAGCAATAAATCTCGTCAATAGATTCATTTATCATAAACCTAAAACAAGCATCCAAATTAAAAACTTCTTTATCTTTAATATTAAATGTTCTTTTATGCATGTACCCATATTCAGGGTTTTTATTGAAGAAGTTTTCTAAAGCTATGGTCTGTTTATTCTTTCCTATTATTGCAGTAATTCTATAATTTCCACCAAAAACAGTTCTATATTTTTGCAATAAATAATATAGAGTAAATTTAAATAATCCAATTAATAAAAAAACGGATAAAGAATAGTTAAAAATGGTTCGAGGCTCGATATTTAGTTCGAAATTAAACCCTGAAAAGGCAAACATTAAAAGAGTAAATAAAAACCATTGTTTTAAAATTAACGAAGCAATAGTAATTTCTCTAGAATATCTATAAACTTCATAGAATTTAGAGTAAATGGACAACACAATCCAAGAGGTGGATATTATTATTGTAAACTCAAGAGCGTTCACCATTTTAAAGAAGTATAGCAAAGCCAACCCATTTATAATACTTAAATCAATGAAGTAAGAAATGTGTCTTAAATAGCCAGAATATCTACCTTGTTTAAATGCAGTCACTATTTTTTAATGTGTTTTGTAAAATCTTTATGCTCGCTTTTATGTAATTCTTCGGCTGAAAGACTTTTAAAATAATTAAATGTTTTTAGCATGCCTTCTTCTCTTCCTACTTTTGGTTCCCAATTTAAAAGTTTTTTTGCCAATGAAATATCTGGTTGCCTTTGCATTGGGTCGTCTTGTGGTAATTCTTTATAGATTACTTTTTGATTTGTACCAGTAAGTTTAATGATTTCTTCTGCAAAATCCTTAATGGTAATTTCATGAGGGTTTCCTATATTAACAGGATATGAATAATCACTAAACAAAAGTTTATAAATACCATCTACCTCATCGCTAACATAGCAAAATGATCTAGTTTGCATTCCATCTCCAAAGATTGTTAAGTCCTCACCTCTTAGGGCCTGTCCCATAAAAGCGGGGATAACACGACCATCGTTTAACCTCATTCTTGGACCATAGGTATTAAAAATACGAACAATTCTTGTTTCTAAACCATGAAACCTGTGATATGCCATGGTTATAGATTCTTGGAAACGTTTCGCTTCATCATAAACACCTCTTGGTCCTATGGTATTTACATTCCCGTAATAATCTTCAGTTTGCGGATGAACCAAGGGGTCTCCATAAACTTCAGAAGTTGAAGCTATTAAAATTCGAGCATTTTTAGCCTTTGCTAAACCTAACAAATTATGTGTTCCTAAAGACCCAACCTTAAGGGTTTGAATTGGTATTTTTAAATAATCGATTGGACTTGCGGGAGATGCAAAATGTAAAATGTAATCTAAATTCCCTTCAATTTTAATAAACTCGGTAACATCGTGTTCTATAAATTGAAAATTAGGGAGGTCTAATAAATGAGCAATGTTTTTTTTGTCGCCAGTTATAAAATTATCCATTCCAATAACATGGAATCCTTCATTTATAAATTTATCACATAAGTGCGAGCCTAAAAAACCTGCAGCACCAGTAATTAATACTTTTTCTATCATTAATTATTGTTTACTTTCCAGTTCCAATTTTATAATATACAAATCCTATATTTTCTAATTCTGTTTTATTTAAAACACCTCTTCCATCGAAGATAAAAGCTGGTTTTTGCATACTCTCATAAATTTTATTCCAATCGTAAGTTTTAAACTCATCCCACTCTGTTAAAACAGCAATGGCATGTGCGTTCTTACACACTTCATAAGGATTTTTAATTACTTTAAGAAGCTTTCTATTATCCTCGTTGGATCTTGTGGCTAAATATTCTAAATCTGCATAAATGCGCTCCTCTACAACTTTTGGGTCGAAAACAGCTATTTCAGCTTGTTCATTTAGTAAATTATCTGCGACTTTAATTGCAGCAGACTCTCTAGTATCATTCGTGTCCTTTTTAAACGCCCAACCTAAAAAAGCTATTTTTTTACCAGATACGGTATTGTATAGCGTGCTAACAATATTATCTGAAAATCGCTGTTTTTGATGGTCATTCATTAAGATTACTTGCTCCCAATAATCAGCAACTTCATTTAACCCATAACTTTTTGCAATATATACTAAATTAAGTATATCCTTTTGAAAACATGAACCTCCGAATCCGACAGACGCTTTTAAGAATTTTGATCCTATTCGGCTATCCATACCTATAGCTTTCGAAACTTCGTTAATATCTGCTCCCGTTTTCTCACAAATCTCAGACATGGCATTGATTGAAGACACACGTTGTGCTAAAAATGCATTGGCTGTAAGTTTAGATAACTCAGACGACCATACGTTGGTTTTTAAAATTCGTTCTTTAGGCACCCAATTGGCATAAATATCTGCCAATGCTTGGATAGCTTCTTCTCCTTCTGGAGTTGTATCCCCTCCAATAAGAACTCTATCAGGACTTAAAAGGTCTTCAACAGCAGTTCCTTCAGCTAAAAACTCTGGATTTGATAAAATTTGAAATGCTACATCATTACCCGTATTATCCAAAATGCTTTTTATTGCAGAAGCAGTTCTAACAGGGAGAGTTGATTTTTCAACAATAATTTTACTTTGCTTAGAAACTCTTGCTATTTGACGAGCGCATAATTCGATGTATTTTAAATCGGCCGCCATACCTTTCCCTTTACCATAAGTTTTAGTTGGTGTATTTACCGAGATAAATATCATTTCAGCTTCATCAATAGCCTTATCAACTTCCGTAGAAAAAAACAGGTTTCTGCCTCTAGCCTCTTTTACAATTTCATCTAAACCTGGCTCGAAAACGGGAAGATTATCTAAATTCTCATCGTTCCAAGCGGCAATTCTATTTTCATTAATATCTACAACGGTAACTTGTATATGTGGACATTGTTTAGCAATTACAGCCATGGTAGGACCTCCAACATAACCAGCGCCAATACAACAGATTTTTTTTATGTTCATTTAAAATGCTTTTATAAACAAAAATAAGGAAGTATTTTAAAAAAAGACTAGTTAATAAACTAAAATGCATGATCGTTAAGGTCCTTTTTCTTATGAAGAGCAAACAGTACTAAAAACATTAGTAATGTTGATAAAGGAATGTAAAAAAGATTTCCGCTCAATATTGAAAGTGCTATGATGGTTATAAAAAATGCTTTTGAAATATAATTATTAACCAAATGCGTGTATAGAAAATAAATAAATACCGAATACCCCAATAAGCCAATGATTCCAAAAAACAACATAATGTCTAGCATCTGTAACTCTAACCTTACAATTTCTAGCCCTATTGTGCCAAATAGAAAGCTATAGTTGATTGAGGATAATTCGTTGAAAAGCTCTAAAGTATTATCAGTTCTGTATGAAAAAATTGCAGTGAATAAACCGTCGGATTTAATCACTTTTTGAAATAAAGGGGTAAGAAATAGTCCTACAAGCAAACCAATAAAAGCAATAAAAGCTGCGATTAATATTTTAAATTTAAGCGATTTTTTAAGATTAGAATCAAATACAATCAGCAAACTTACTAGTAGGAATTCTGCAAAAAACACGCCTTTAACTCCTGACAAACTAGCTATTACTAGGGTAAGCAAAATCATTTTTTTGTTTTTAAATGCCCAAAACAAAGTGGTGGCACATAAATACAAATAAGGGGTAAAACCTTGACTTAAAATAATGCCATTATATCCAAATCGGTGGTATTGATAGGTTTGAAAAATCAATATTTCAAAAATTAAACCAAGAAATACATAGATTGCATTTAAAACAATAAAGCCTATAAAAAGTTTATAAAGCTTCGTTGCAAAATTTTGGGCTGTATTTAAGTTTGCAAAATGTATTAATGGAAATACAAGTAAAGGAAATATATATCTCAGATATTCATCAACATAACGATGAGAGAAGTTGTTTTTTAAAAGAAAAAGAAAAGATAATAAAATAATAAAACCCATTAAAAGTTTTAAATTATCAAGCACATATTTATAATGTGTTAATATAAAAACTACTGCATATAGAATAAATATGGCTTTTATAATTCTGTTGAGTTTCAATAATTCGATATTATAGAATATTCCTATTTTATCTAAAAAATCAAATCCTAAACTTAATATTAGAAAGCCTAAAATTACACCTTGATAATTGGTTAGAAGAGCTTTAAATTTATGCATTTCAAACATACAATTATTTAATTTTCTTTAAAATATACTTTTCATAGGCTGCATTAATAATGTCCCAATGATAAAGGTCTTCTACTTTTTTTATGTTGTTTGTTGCAAAGTTTCCCTTTTGAGAAAATAAGCTTTCATTATTCATCATGCTCCGAATATCATCAGAATTATCAAAATAATAGGCGTTTTCTTCTAATATACTTTTATTAAAAATATTATTGTTTGCTATTATTAATGTATTAGAAGCCATGGCTTCTAATAAGGAAGGATTTGTACCGCCAACAGAATGCCCATGGAAATAATACTTAGAAAAAAATCTTAAATTATTAAGCTCTTCTTGATTGTAATTTGCACCTACAAACTGTATTCTTGTATCATTACTATATTTTTTTTGGAGCTTCTCTCCAAAGTCATTTAAGCCTCCGAAAATAATTAAACTATGTGGTGTTTCGGATTTATGATATCCTTCCACAATGGTAGCTATATTGTTTTCTGGCTCTAGTCTAGCTATTAGGATACAGTATTTATTCGCCCCTACATTGTATTTTGTTAAAACATCATCATCCGGGTTTTTAAAAACAGATGCGCCATATGCAATAAATTCTGACTCTCTATGGTACTTTTTAGAAATATAGTCTTGAATCCCGATAGAATCTGATATTAAGAAATCGCTTGACCTAACAGCAAGTTTCTCCGCATATTTTAAGAATTTTTGAACTTGAGCAGAATATTTTGAACGCTTCCATTCCATACCATCCATATTCGTAATAATCACTGGCTTTTTAGGAAGTAATTTATACCATATAGAATTTGAGGTGTAACCTAACTGTAAAATAACATCAAAATTTCTTTTTCGTGCATCTAAAATACAGTTCAAATCATATATAAACTGACCAACAGTGCCTACTTTAGATTCTGGATCATAGCAATGAATTAAATGAACACCTTTAAAGTTTTTTTTCTGAAAAGGATGGTCGTGAGAGTTATATACATAAACATCGTGGTTTTTGCTTGCTAGATACACTGAAAAATATTCAGCAAACTGCTCAAAACCACCATGATTATTGGGGATACCTCTAGTTCCTAATATGGCTATTTTCATTTACTTTATTTGAATTCATAAGTATTAAGATGACCGTGGCGAAAAAATAAACTCCGTTTACTCTACCAAAAATAGATTCTGAGAACATTACTACAAACATAAATAATGAAAACTGAATTATTAATTTATCCTTCCTTTTTATTCCAATAACTAAACTATAAACAGGAATCAAAATTAATAGTATCAAGCCTATAATACCAGTTCGCCAAAATGTATCAACATACTGATTATGTGGATTAAAGCTTTTGTGATTTACCAAACCCAAATTAACTAATCTATTTTCAAGAATTTTATTTGTTTCTTTTGTAACGCCTTTTCCAAAAACATAATCTAATCCACTCATTGTAGCAATAGATTCTCTCCATAGCAACAAACGCAGTGTTAGTCCATTAACTCGTGCATCATTAGAGTTCTCTATAGGATTCTCATTTAAAATAGCAAAATCTTCTTTCTTTAAGATTTCATCAAACCTGCTTTTTAAAGGTGAAAATAAAATTACAATTATAACCAATGGCAAAATTAAAAGCGCCGTTTTCTTATTCTTTAGCAAGTTGATAAATACAACAATTAATGACAGTAAAAACACCATTTTAGATCCACTAAATATTAGAAATACAAGCAAGACAAATTCTAAGAAATATTTACTTTTACCTTTATAATTATGATCTATAAAACAGATGGAAAAGAATAGAAGATAAGAAAAATATACTGGATGCAAATATTTTGAAAAATAATCAAAGGATAGAAATTCAAAATTCTGATAAATATAAACTTCAAAAACTGACGTTAATAAAAAGCCAAACCCCAGTACAAATGCAGAAATAGGAAACAGCGATAAATATTTTCTGTCGGCTATAGATGGTAATACGGCGGCTAAAACCAAAAATGGCAGAAATCGATCAATTGTAGATATTTCTTTAAAACCTTCATCAGAAAAAATGTTATTTATCATATAAAGCATAAAAAAACCTAAAATAATAAGGTTAATTTTTTGTGCTTTTATAGCCAGCCAAGATATGTTTCTTAAATGCAAAACCGCTATTAATATTAAGGCTATATTATAGATAGGAGCTGGTAAAAAAACACTTAAAATAAGGAATGATAGTGTTAGACTTGTAATAGTGAATGGCCCAATATCTATTGGTTTTAAGGCTTTTATAACTAATACCATTAAAACCAATAGAATTAATGTTGGAAAAACAAGTTGGTAAATATTCTTAAAGTCTGAAGTATATATAAAAGTTTTAGGCAACTCAATAAAACTATGTTTTCCATTGGCGTTTATCGAATATTTATCATCCGTTTTTTTTAAACTTAAACTACCTACCAAATTAATATCGTTAAGCTTTACAGATTTAATTTCATTTTTTGTTTTTATTACAATATCATATAAATAGAGATCTTCTGTAGGATTATTAAAATAGAGCCTTATTTTTCTTACTTTAGAAGAAGTATCTAAAACAGCTAAATATGTTGAATCTATAATTTTTTGAAATAAGTATGGCTTTTTAAAATCTATTGCCTCATCATTACCTTTTACTATATATACTAATGGAATTACTTTTTTATTTACCTGATTTTTTAAAGTAATTTGAATTAAATTTACATTACTATTTAATAGGGTGGTGTGTTTATGTATATAAACCCCAAGTATAATAAGAGCTATTACAGTTGTTATTAAGAATATAAATAATGGATGTTTTTTAGTTATCAAACTTCAATTACTGGTTTTTATGATGAGAATCTATAATTTTTTTAAAATGTTCAGCTATTGTTGGCCAATTATACTTCGATAGAATTGGGCTATAAATCTCCGCTAAATTAAAATTGCTGTTTAATTGGTTGATTATTTTTGATTTCAATTCATCCAAATTATATGGATCAAACAAAAATTCATTAGGTAAATCAAAATCTGTCATTGCCGTTCGATTAGAACATAAAACTTTTTTTTCTAAAACCATGGCTTCTAAGGGCGGGATCCCAAATCCTTCAGCGAAAGAGGGGAAAACAAAAAGATCACAATTTTTATAATACTTAATTAAATCATTAGTGGCTACGTTTTCTATACAAATTAAGGAGTCTCCAATAAGTTCTTTATTTGAATTAATATAATTTTCAAACTCAGGATAGCTAATATCTCTTTTCCCAATATAAACAAGTTTGTATCCTTTATTAAACAATTTCAACTCTGTAAAGGCTTGAAGTAAACTTAAATGATTTTTTCGAGGTTCTATCCTTGAAACATACATAATGTATTTTGACGGTGTTTCTACATAACTTTCGTTTTCAAGATAAAAATCGTCATTAACCGCATTGGGAGTTACAAAAATATCTTCCGCATTTATCTTATAAAATTCTAATATTTTTTGTTTAGAGAACTCAGAAACGGTCAATAAAACATCAGCTTTCCTAGATGAAAGTTTATGTAGGAAGTGGTTAATAATCCTAGTTTTCAATGGAAAAAAGGACTTAAATTCTTTCTGTTCAAATAAAATATCATGTACCGTAACAATATATTTTCCTCTTATTATTGGAGGGATAGTATATTGAAAATGTGAATAATCAATATCATATCTTCTAATAATTGAAGGGAAATCAACTATCAATCGGTGAAATTTATTGCTCCTTTTTAAGGGCACGAACTGAAGATTATCAAACTCTCCAAACTCTTTTTTTAAATTATCAATATTCGATGCCGCAATAAAAAAATTCCAATCTTTACAAATAGGAATAAGTGCGAGGTATAAGCCTTTTAGATAACTTCTTGTCCCTTGATATTTATCATCAAAAACATGACCGTCAACTAGAATATTCATAAGTTAAAAATGGTTTTAAATTATTGGTTTTTAGCTGTTCCGCTACCAAATAACTTATTTTTTATTTTTACTGCAAAATCAAAATTTTGTGCAACGAGTTTTTTTATTTTTGAAGAATCTTCTCCTGGGAACCAATCAGTTGTTCTTGGTGTTTCCATATGAGTTTTGTGCAACGTATAAGCATAAGTAGCTACTGATGTTCTAAAATTTCCTTCAGGAAAAGATGTTAAATCATAGCCATGAAGAGTATGACGACCGCACTCCTGAATAATTAATCTATTAAAAGGAACTGCTAATTCTTTTTTTACCCCAGACCTTAAATCTTCTATTTTCAAATGACCTTGATATTCTTCTTTCCAGTCGGTATTAAGATATAACAAAAGATTCATTTGTCTAAACCAATTTTTATTTATAGGATGATAGTTGAAATCTAAATGCATATCTAGAAAACTGTTTTTCTTTCCTTGATGCAATCCACCACCATGATTTTTGGGGTCGACAAATACTTCTTTGGCAGATATATAGGATAAAAATTTATTAAATCTATCGGATTTTAGGTCATTATACAATTCATCAAAAAGAGGCCCCAATTCTTTATAATTAGATTTTTCAAATTTATTGTTAGCAAACATATAATCTCTGCTCTTATTATTCAATTCTGGTATTTGACTTCGTAATTTTTGCAATTTATCCTCATCACAAAAATCATCAATAATTAAATATGAAAAAGGCTGATTAGTTAAATATTTTATTCGAAATTCTTCAATATTTTCTTCTAACTTGTCAAAATGTATCATAATAATTGTTTTTTCAAAATTACACAAAAATATTAATAAAATAATAGTTTAAAACTATGCTTTTAATTCTGTATAATACTATTTTTCAATGAATTTTTGGTACTGTTTAAGTGACTTAGACCATAATAAACCAAAATAATTACAAAATAGTAAAATCCTTGTTTAGGAATATCAGTTCCAATAAGATTAATATAAAACCCAATTAAAAACATTAAAGATATTCGGTTTCTTTTACTATAGAATATTTCTGTAAATGACAGTAGCATGAGTACGAAACCTATAATACCTTTTTCGGCTAGAGACATTGCTAAGTAAGTGTCTGTTACGCTATAATAAAAAACTTTATCTGGAATTTCTTTATGCAAATTTGTTATCCCTGCATAAATTTTGTTATCTGCATTTGGTGAAGATAATGCCCCGATACCATTTCCAAATGGATTTTCATAAAACTTATTTAATGAATATTCCATAAAAATTCCGCGTTGCGAAAACGCATTTTTTTCTGCAAATGGATTAAAAGTACTAATAAATTTTTGAAGATTGTCATCATTTAATACATAAACGATACTTCCAATTAATACTATAAAAGAAGTGAATGCGACCAACAAGACCCTTTTGGTTATTTTAATTTTTTTAGGTAAATAAACAGCCAATAGTAATAATGCTAGAATTATTAATGGCCCTCTAGAAAACGTAGTGACAGCAACAGCAATAAGTAAAGCAACATCCCAATAGTTTTTAGTTTTATTTAAATAGTATAGTAAAATTAAGTACAAACAAGCTAATTGCGTCATTATTCTAAAATCAAAAACAAAGCCCATATTTCTTGGAATAGCTCGATTAACACCTAAATCTATGGTGTAAGTTGGTTCTTTAAAAATAATACCACCTGAGAACAGATTATACATTTGGCCATAAAAGTCTGGGGATATATAAATTATTAAACACGCCACAAACGTATATCTGAAAAATTTTAAAAGGTAATGGTAGTTTATTTTCTTTTCTCCATTGCTTAATACAACCAATAAAAATAATAGTAATGGAAGTATCTCTTTTGCAAATTCTGTTATAGCATATGAAATATGGAACAAGCTCAATAACAACATAAATACTAAAAAGAGAATGGTCCACTTTAATGCATTCAATTTATAATTACTAATACTTTTTAAACTACTAAAATTATAAGTTAATATTATTAGTATAGGGACGTAATTACAAACCAAATTAAGTATATTAAAAGATATATTACTGTTAATAATAAAAGGCCCCATTATAAGTCTTGCAGATAGCATTAAGATCAATACCGTGGTAATATCTCTTTTAACAATAACTCTATAATACGAAATAGCTAAAAGGGGTAAAATAAGTATATAGGCATATTCTGGCTCCTTGTATATTGTTATTATAAGTAACCCAATTATAAACAGATAATAATCAACTTTTAAATGCTTCAAGATATTTATTTAATTACTGTTAAGAATGCGATACTTAGTGCTTTAATGTTTTCCTGATGCATACATCTTGGATCTCCAAAAGCATCAGACATAATGCCTTCGAAGGAGTTTTCTAACAACCAATTAGAAAATTCATTAATGCTCATGCCATCTTCTTTGTTGTTTATTAGAGTGGTTAAAGATTTATTTTTAAAATCTTTCCAAGACACTTCTTGGCAAGATTTTAATTTATTAAAAAAAGCTGGAGCAAAAGTAAATGCATTTTTATTTTTTAACCCTGCCTCATAAGCTATTGTTCCAGATACCGTAAAAACACCTTCAACCACATCCAATAATTTATGGGAGTCTGCCTTATTATTAATTAAATAAGTGTTACGTAATTTTTTTACCGTTTTGTAAAATTTCAAATTTCTATCACCAATAGCATTGGAGTGCTCTTTAACTAATAATATAGAATCTTCAGGGAGTATTCTCCAAATATTTATAATGAGATCTAACTGATTTTCATAATACCTTCCAATAACATCTATGGAAGCCTCAGGTTGTTTGTGAAGTGTAAAAAGAAACATCTTCTTATCCTGTGGTAAGTTTTGAGTTGAAGTTTCTGAAACAAACCTTTTAAATAAAAATCGATTATAAACTTCTGCCGTTCTTATTTTAAATTGAGTTGCAGGGCTACTGTACAAAGTAGGGTCATTTGAATCTTGATTCGTTCTTGAAATAAAGTTTTTAATCAAGACCAAGTTATGCTTAAGAGTCCCTTTTTTTAATATTAATTTGTCGTTAATTGCCAGGTAAGATGGTTTCTCAAGTTTAATGCTAGAACCATTTGTAGTTATAACATTAGAAACTTCTTTGATATGAGACTGAAATTCATCCTCAAAAAAAGCAAACCTTCCGTTTGGAATTCTAACAGTGTGTGGATTTAAATATACGCAATTAAGTGCTTTAGCAGTTTTGGTTAATCTGTGAACCAGTAATTCGTGAGCCCAGGTGACTTCTCCAAAAACAAACTGAATGGTATTAGTATCTATAAAATTATAAACTAATTCCTGTAATTTCAATAAATAATCAAAAGTCCAAGTTTCAGATTCCTCTTTTAATACCCGATCTCCATAAACTAATTCATTAATTTTTAAATCAACTTGACCTATTTTCGGGTTAGACGCTAACACTTCTTTTTTACCAATATATAATAATTGGTCTTCTGGAAATATAGTCTTTAAAAAATCATATTGTTTTCTGCTAGGTATAATCCAAAAAGATTTTACATTATCAGCTTTAAGCAACTTTGCAACTTCAACAAAAACATCTGTTTTGTAATAATTGGCAATAAAACATATGTTTTTCATATTTAATTAAATAAAAATTTGCTCTAAGCTATTTTATAATTTCTTTTATACAACACAAAGATACTTAATAATAAAGACGTAAATGTACTTACAAACATGGCAATTGAAATCCTCTCTAAGAAATTTATATCTAGTAATATCAAAAGCATAATAAACACAAAGGCACTAAATAATGCCAAATACAATTTAATAATATTTTTATTTTCTCTTCCATAATGCATTTCTAAATATGCATAAATACATGCAAAAAATGTTTGCCCAATTATTAAAGCAGAAATGGATGTAACTCTAAACAAATCAACATAATTATATACGAGATAAATTTCTGTTACAATAATTACAAATACCAACGCAAGCGTTAAAAACCCTAAATATTTATATAATAAATTCCTTCTTATAACAAATAGATTTTTTTCCACATAAATATCCTTTATTATAAAAGCCCAAATAGAAGAATGTGTAAGAAATATTAGCATCGAAAACCGCTGCACTAATGATAGCAAGACACCATCATCTAAATTCATTTTGGTTAAAACATGCATTTTACCATAATTAGTAATATACATCATAATAAAAACTTGTAATAAAGAAGGCCATGAAAACAGCAAGGTGCTTAAAATTAATTTCTTTAACTTATGGTTATCAAAATCTTTGTTCTCTTTAAAGAAAACATCTATAACACACTTAAAAAGATAAAATACGCTAAATAAAATTTGGCCGATAAAGATGAGCCATAAAGAAAATTCTAAACCGGAAAAGAAATACGCAAAAAGAAATGATAAAGATAAAACATTTGAAAAAAGTGTTATATAAACGGCTTTTTCAGGTTTATTGGTAAGTCTATAATAAGAGGCAAAAAAAACTGTCGCTAAAACAAAAAGCAACCTAGAAACAATAAAAACAATAAAGGGCTCATACTCAAAGCCATAATAATTTACAGCTATTAAGACTAAACCAATACAACTAATAAGCAAATATAATCTCTGGAATGTTTTTACAAATATCTTTAGAGTAGCTTCCTGATTATCGCTATTTCTGTAAGCATAGAAAAAATATCCTGCCAGCCCTAAATCTACTAAAGGAATAATAACGGTGGTTATCGAATAAATATATTCAATGGAAACATATACTCGCTGGTCTTTAAAAAATTGAAAAACTAATAAAGGCAGTAGGAAAATAATGGCTTTATCCAAATAACTCAAGGCCATAAACCTTAAGAGCGGTTTGTTTTTCTGAAAAAGCGTAATAATTTTTTCCAAGATCAATATTTATAAATTAAGTTTAATATTTTAAAATGAAATCTTTAAAACACCTTAAAACCCCTTAATTAATTCTTTACTTAAAGGTGTACCTCTTTCAATATTTTCAGAAAATGATTTTCCTAAAATTTCATTATAATATTTTGGGTGCAGTCCATATCCAGGACGAATAGAACGTATATTTTCTTCCGTTACTAAATCGCCTGCTTTAACTTCTTGAACGACAAAAAGTGATCGTGCAAATTTCCTATTGTTCTTTACTTTTTCTGATATCTCATAAGACACCTTTCCTAATAGTTTTTCGGTATCTCTTACTTTATCTACTAATTCTGTGAACTCCTCCACATCTAAAGAAAAATCTGCATCTGGTCCTCCAATCGCTTTATCTAATATAAAGTGTTTTTCTATAACTGTTGCACCTAAAGCCGTTGCTACCGTTGGTGCTAAAGAGCCATAAGTATGGTCGCTAAAACCAACCTCAACGCCAAAGCGTTGTTTTAAATCTGGAATGGTTTTTAGATTTGCTAAGTCTAAGGGCGCTGGGTATGATGATGTACACTTTAACAGAATAATATCATTATTTCCAACTTTTCTACACGTATCAACAGCCAATTGAATGTCTGCTTCTTCAGCAATTCCTGTGGATATTATAATAGGTTTTCCTTTTGATGCCGCATATTCTATTAATGGAATATCTTGAATTTCAAATGACGCAATTTTATAAGCTGGCACATTTAATTCTTCAAGAAAATCTACAGCCGAAAAATCAAAAGGCGAAGAAAAACAAATCAAACCTTCCTCTTCGGCTACTTCAAAAAGCCTTTTATGCCACTCCCAAGGCGTATATGCTTCGCCATAGAGTTCGTAAAGAGTTTTTCCGTCCCAAAGGGTGCCTCCTTCAATTTTAAAGTGCTCGTTGTCACAATTTATCGTTAAGGTATCAGGCGTGTAAGTTTGAAGTTTAATGGCATCTGCTCCTGTCTTTTTTGCTGCTCTTATAGTTTCAATGGCTACATTTAAATCGCCATTATGGTTTGCAGATAGTTCTGCTATTATAAAACATGGATTGTTTCCACCTATGGTTCTATTTCCTATTTTCATTTCCAAGTGTTTTTCCAAGCGTAAAAGTACAGCTTTCTGTCCTTATTGTATCCAACTGCACCGCACCATTTTTGGTCTTGATAATTACATGAGGTTCGATCTGAATAATTTCACCATTAGCCTGTTTTTCGGTAATGATACTTTCTGAAATCGAAATCTTATCAATAATCACTTTCTGATTTTTATAGAATGTAAACGCTCCTGGATACGGATTTGCTTGTGCTCTTACCCAATTTCGAATGTACTCTTTATTCCAATTCCAATCTATTTCACCATCTTCTGGCGTACGTTTTCCAAAATAAGTTGCCTCTAATTCGTTTTGTTCTATTAGGTTTAACCGATTTGTAGCCGCATCATTCAGAACTTTATTAACCAACGGATAGTATTCTTGAGCATACTTTTCAAGCATTATCGCTCCCGTGTCATTTATGTTAATTGGAATTTCTATTTGGTGAATAATTTTACCGGTATCACATCCTACATCAATAATGTGACCCGTTACGCCAGCCTTAGTTTCCCCATTAATTATGGCCCAAACATGTGGTGTTCTACCTCTATACTTTGGTAATAATGAACCATGAATATTAAAAGTTAATAAATTAGAATGGTTAATTATATCTTCCTCAATTAAAAACAAATAATTAATAGAGGCAATAACATCTGTTTTAAAATTTTTTATAAAACTGAAACCTTTACCTTTTCTAGGATTTCCTGCATAAAAAGGAATATTATTTTGAATAGCAAAATCTATAATTCCAGTAGAATTTTTATCTGTTAAAATAAATTGGACTGCATGATTTTTAGCCACTTTTGAAAGCGTATCTAAACCTAATCCACCACTGCAAAGTATACCTATCGTTAACATAAGCTTTTAATTAAATCTAAGTGTCTTTTAGTGATTTT
This sequence comes from Xanthomarina arctica, assembly GCF_014638915.1. Taxonomy (GTDB): domain Bacteria; phylum Bacteroidota; class Bacteroidia; order Flavobacteriales; family Flavobacteriaceae; genus Xanthomarina; species Xanthomarina arctica. The sequence goes on from NZ_BMFQ01000001.1 coordinate 617,008, forward strand.
ATCATCAAACAATATCTTTTGTGCCTCAAGTTGAGAATTGAATTCTTTATTTTCAAAAATGATCTTTAAACCATTTACAAAATCTGAAACTTGATAGTTTTCCATATTGCCACCTTCAAAAATTGCTTTATGATTTAAAAAACCCTTATAAATTAATTCTTGATTATCTACATAAAAACCACTAAAAATAGGCATTTGTACACAACACAATTCATATAAAATCGTGCTTGCAGGTGCAATTGCAAAGTTGCATTGCTCCATAGTTTCTATGAGTTTTTTTTCTGATAGGTTTCGATATATTTTAATTTTACGGCCGTATTTTTCTTCTAAATTAAAAATTTCTTCATCTAAATAAGCCGCTCCTAAAACAACATGTATACTTTTGAAGTTTTCAAATAATAAGAGCGCCTGGACAGCTTTTAAAGTTAAATGGAATGGATCTGCACCTCCAAAGCATACAAATGCGCTATCCAATTCTTTAACAGCTCTATTTTTTTTGGCTGCTTTTAAAAATAAGGGTCTTAATAAAGCGAACTTTGTTCCTAAAGCTAGTTTTGAATAGACCTCCTTTTTGTAATGCTTCTCTTGTATGTAAGGCGAATGATTTATAACAACATCTGCATATATATGTTCTTTTGCTAAATCGTCTATATAAATTAAACTATAACCTTTCGATTTTATTTGTTTTTGGTAAGATGACGTAAATTGATAACCATCTGCAATAATTATATATTCTTTAGATGAAAAATTAGCTTGCAACCAATCTGCTTCATCAAGTGTATTAATTTCTTTGGGAATAATTACCGTATTATATTCTTCAGGAATAACTGAATTTGTTGAGGTTTCATGTGTTATAAACACAAATTCTAAAGTGTTTTTAACAGTTTCAACCAGACTAAATAATCTATATAAATGACCTAATCCTGCGGTTGAGCTTCCATCGGCTCTAAAAATTACTTTCTTGGTCATTTAGCATGAGTTTATATTTAATTTCAGCTAATTTCCAGTCGGTTTCGGTATCAATATCTTGTGCATGTAATTCCGAAATTACAATAGCTCCAGAATTATCTGTAAACAACTTCTTTTCTATCTCAAAAGCGGCAGATTTTAACCAGTAAAACTGACCAGAATCATGGTATCTGGGCTCTAAATCTTGAGAGCGAGAGTTTAAATACTCATTCCAAACCATGTCTACTTTGTTATTTTCAATTTTTAAAGATCGTTGTATTGGAAATGAAAACTCCAATACTGGAAAAAGGCTTTCAAAGTTACCATCAATAAATTTATTGTAGGCCTCAGTAATTTTCGTGGGTGTTACAAAAGGTGCTGTTGGTAAAATACAGCAGATATTTTTAAAATCCTTATTCTTTTTAGAGTAATTGATGCGTACCTCTTCAACAACATCTGCTAGAACGGCAAAATCATTTGCATTTTTTTTATCTCTTAAAAAAGGAACTTTTGCACCATATTTTTTAGCTATTTTGGCTATCTCTTCGTCATCAGTCGATACCATGACTTCTTCAAACAAGTTACTTTTTAAAGCTGCTTCAATAGAATATGCAATAATAGGTTTACCTAAAAACAATTTAATATTCTTTCTTGGTATCCGTTTACTTCCTCCTCTTGCAGGTATAATTGCTAAATTAGCCATTGATGTAAGATAGAACTTTTTTAATTACAAAATCCTGGTCCTCATCAGTTAAACTCGGGTACATAGGTAAACTGATACATTTGGAATAATAATTTTCCGCACAAGTTAAATGAGCCGTATTGTATCCAATTTCCTTATAATAAGGCAATAAGTGTACAGGAATATAATGTATTTGCGTAAAGATATTCTGTGTTCTTAAAAAGTTGTATAACCCTTTTCTATCTTCAACTTCAATAACAAATAAATGATGAGCATTTAAATTGCCCTCTGGTAAAGTTTGAAACTTTATTTTTCCAGTAAAAGCTTCTTTATATCTTTTTGCTATGTCGTTTCTTCTTGCTACTCCTGCTTTGTTTTTTGCTAGTTGTGTAATCCCTAAAGCAGATTGAATATCTGTTAACCTATAATTATAACCCAATTCTTGCATTTCGTAAAACCAGCCTCCATGATCTTCAGCCATATTTTCTTTAGTAATACCATGGGTTCTTAATAAAGATAATTTTTTGAAAAGTGCCTCGGAATTGGTAGTCACCATCCCACCTTCTCCACAGGCTATATGCTTTACGGGATGGAAAGAGAAAATGCCAATATCGGCATACGTTCCATTTCCACACATTTGTGTTTTATGTTTAGAGTCCGTAAAAGAACCACCAGGTGCATGGCAAGCATCTTCTATAATCCATAAATTATGTTCTTGAGCTAATAATTTGAAAGCCTCTAAATTAATTGGTAATCCAGCAAAATCTACTGGAATAATACCTTTAAAAAACCCTTTAGGTTTACTTTCAATAAGTTTTTTGGTACTTTCAAGAGAAAGTAGATACGTATCTGGATCTATATCTGCAAACCAAACTTCTCCTCCTGCATACCTAATGCAGTTGGCGGATGCCGCGAAAGTTATTGGTGTCGTTATTACACGTTCCCCTTCCTTTAAACCTAAAGCTAAAACAGCTAAATGTAAACCAGATGTTGCATTGTTAACTGCTACGGCGTATTTGGCACCAATATAAGTTGCAAATTTATCCTCAAACTCCTTTACTTTTGGTCCCTGTGTTAGGAAGTCGGCCTTTAAGGTTTCAACAACAGCATCAATGTCATCTTGTTCAATATTTTGTCTTCCGTAAGGTATGGCGTTTTTCATTCCTTTTTAAAAATTAGGGTCTACATGTTCTTTTATAAGTTTACGAAGACTTTCTACAGTTTCCCACTCTTCATTATCTCCGGAGTTATAACTAAAGCCATAAGGTGCTTTTTTAGCGCTAAATGTACTTATAAACTCGTCTAAACTCCATTTATGTGTTGGAGGTAGAATGGTATAATACTTCCCAAGATCATAGGTGTAAAAAGAATCTGATGATGTTATCATTTCTTCATGAACTTTCTCTCCTGGTCTAATGCCTACAACTGGTTTTTCACAATCTGGACCAATAGCATTTGCTACATCCATTATTTTGTATGAAGGTATTTTAGGAACAAACAATTCTCCTCCCCAAGCATGTTCTAAGGCATGCATAACCATATCTACACCACCTTGAAGCGAGATATTAAAACGTGTCATATTTGGGTCTGTGATTGGTAAAATATTCTCGATTTTCTTTTTATTTATAAAAAAAGGAATAACTGAACCATTAGATCCCATGACATTTCCATAACGTACTACTGAAAAACGAATGGGATTTTCTCCCTTTATATTATTTGCAGCAATAAACAATTTATCTGACGTTAATTTAGTTGCTCCATACAAATTTATTGGTGCACAAGCTTTATCTGTTGAAAGTGCTACAACGCGTTGCACTTTAGTTTTAAAACAGGCATCTACAACATTCTCAGCACCACCAATATTGGTTTTGATACATTCATCCGGATTATACTCGGCAATATGAACATGCTTCATGGCAGCAGCATGAATTACATAATCTACACCTTGGAATGCTCTAATTAAACGCTCTCGGTCTCTTACATCTCCTATAAAATAGCGAATTTGAGGATATTTTTCAACGGGATATTCTTGAGCCATTTGAAACTGTTTCTGTTCGTCTCTAGAATAAATAATCAATCTTCTAACCTCTGGATAATTATTTAATATATGTGAAGTTAAAGCCTTTCCTAATGAGCCCGTTCCTCCTGTAATTAATATAGATTTTCCTTTTAAATATAACATATTCTCTTCTTGAATTTATTTGTAATAAAATTTAAAAAAACAGAATAAGATTAAAATATCTGCTTAGTTTATTTTGTTATACATCCTCTTGCAAAATAATAACACAACGATCATTTCCAACAATATAAGGATCGTATTTTTCTCCACTTGCGTCCGTAAATTTTTTTAATTTAAATGTTGTTGAATCTTGAAGTATTTCAATTCCTTCATTAAAATTAAAATACTTGTAAAGTTCACTTGCTTTGATTTTATAACTAGAATTAGAATATTTCAAATCACATTCAGTAATCATAATATTCTCTTGACTAGGGTTACTACCAAAATCTAACCTAATGTTATATGGGTAATCTGATTCTGGCAATTCAAATTTAATTTCTTGTATTTCATCACTTGGATATACCTTAGTATGTATCAATTGATCAACACCAAATTTTTCACCTTCAAATTGCGTATAGAATAAAGAAAAAACGTCTTCTTCCTTAACTAAGGCATTTAATGTTAAAGAAAAAACTTTTTTTAATTCCGGCTTCTCGATTACATCTTCTTCAATTGATTCTACTGGTTTTTTATCTGTTTTCTGATTACATGCCGTATTTAAAAATATAAAACAGCAAAACAATAAACTCATATTTATTCTTATCATGTCATTTTAGTTTTTATTGTCCATTTAGTAAAATTTGATATAATAATAAACTCTTTAATACCAATATTTTTTTATTTTGACTTGGCTACATTTTTGGTTCTCTTTTTATCTCTTGTAAAGATAAAAAAAACTAAGAGAGCTGATAGCGTTCACTTTAGTAATCCAATAAACTTCTACCCATTAAACAATCATACCAGCAGCAACTGTTTCGTTGGTAGCATCATCTACAAGAATGATACTTCCAGTGGCTCTATTTTCTCTATAAGAATCGATCATTAAAGGTTTGGTGGTTCTAATTTTTACTTTAGAAATATCGTTCATATTAATTTCGAGATCTGTGGTAATACGCTCTAAGGTATTAATATTGAATTTATATACAATCTCCTTAATTATAGCCTTTTGTTCGTTAGACGTATGCTTAATAGTATATTTCGTTCTAGGATTAGCCGACTTATTATTCAACCAACACAACATAACTTCAATATCTTGAACTGCTTCCGGTTTGTTGTTAGTGCGCACAATCATATCACCTCTACTAATATCTATATCGTCTTCTAAAGTAATAGACACAGACATTGGAGCATAAGCCTCTTCCAATTCTTTATCGAATAAATTAATTGATTTTATTTTACTTGTAAAACCTGAAGGCATAACCGTAATGTCGTCGCCAACTCTTAGGATTCCACTGGCAACACGGCCTGCATAACCTCTATAATCTCTATGGTTTTCACTCTGTGGTCTTAATACCGTTTGAACAGGAAAACGAGCATCTATTTTATTAATATCGCTACTTATATGAATGGTTTCTAAAGTATGCAATAATGGAGCTCCTTGATACCAATCCATTTTAGTAGAGCGGTTAACTACATTATCTCCATTTAAGGCGCTTATAGGAATAAAACGAACATCTTTAACCAACATTTTAGAAGAAAATTCTTCGAATTGATTAATAACCTTATTATAAGCTTCTTCAGAATAGTCTACCAAATCCATTTTATTTACACAAACAATTACATGAGGAATTTGTAATAATGAAGCAATAAAAGAGTGTCTTTTTGTTTGCTCGATAACACCATGTCTAGCGTCTACCAAAATAATGGCGGCGTTTGCTGTAGAAGCTCCGGTTACCATATTTCTAGTATACTGAATATGTCCTGGAGTATCTGCTATTATAAATTTTCTTTTTGGTGTTGTGAAATATCGATAAGCTACATCAATGGTGATACCTTGTTCACGCTCATCTCTTAAACCATCTGTAAATAAGGCTAAATCTACGCCATCGTGCCCTTTCTTTTTACTCGTGTTTGTTATTGCTTCAAGTTGGTCTTCAAAAATTGATTTTGAATCGTATAATAAACGTCCAATTAATGTGCTTTTACCATCATCTACACTTCCTGCAGTTGTAAAACGTAATAATTGATTGTTGTCTAACATTTTTCTAACTTATTTTTTGTGAATTAAACTCAAAACTTGAAGTTTAATTTTAAACATTGATTGTAATTATATCTTTTAAAAAACGAAAGTGTTTTTTAAAAATACCCTTGACGTTTACGGTCTTCCATAGCGGATTCTGAACGCTTATCGTCTGTTCTGTTGCCACGTTCTGTTTGTCGCATTCCAGAAACTTCTTCGGCAATTTTAGCCAAAGTATCTGCATCAGATTCTATACCTCCTGTAATAGTAATATCTCCTAAGGTTCTAAAACGAATTTTCTTAGTTACAATTTCTTCATGATCTTCTAAAACTAAAAACTCCGAATTAGGTATCCAAGAATCTTGTCTCCAAACCACCTCACGCTCGTGCGCATAGTATAAAGATGGGATAGCTATGTTTTCTCTTTTAATATAATTCCAGACATCCATTTCTGTCCAATTACTAATTGGAAAAGCTCTAAAATGCTCACCTTGGAAATGTTTTCCGTTAAATATATTCCATAATTCTGGACGTTGGTTTTTTGGGTCCCATTGTCCAAAATCGTCTCTATGAGAAAAGAAACGTTCTTTGGCTCTTGCTTTTTCTTCGTCACGTCTTCCTCCTCCAATAGCACAATCCACTTTGTTGGTTTCTATAGCGTCTAAAAGTGTTGTTATTTGAAGTGCATTTCTAGTGGCACTTTTCCCCTTTTCTTCGGCAACACGTCCATCGTCAATAGCTTCTTGAACAGAACCTACAATAAGTTCTACGCCAAATTCTTTAATGATATCATCTCTAAATTGTATGGTCTCAGGAAAGTTATGTCCCGTATCTACGTGCATTAATGGAAAAGGAATCTTAGCTGGATAAAAAGCTTTTTTTGCCAAATGTGTTACTAAAATAGAATCTTTACCTCCAGAAAATAAAATAACTGGATTTTGAAATTGTGCCCAAACTTCTCTTAAAATAAAGATGGCTTCACTCTCTAATTCGTCTAAATAATTTAAATAATACTTACTCATTTTCGAGTTTCAATTTTGGTGTTATAAAATCTATAATCTGTTTAACTGCTACTTCAACAGTTGTATTTTCTGTTTTTATATCAATATCTGCACTTTCTGGAGCTTGATAAGGAGCTGAAATGCCAGTCATGTTCTGTATTTCTCCTGCTCGCGCTTTTTTATAAAGCCCTTTTACATCTCTCTTTTCGCATTCTTCAATACTCGTATTCACATATACCTCAACAAAGTTAACATCTTTAACTATATTCTTAATGTTCTCTCTGTCTTTTTTATAAGGAGAAACAAAAGCAGCAAGAACAACTAGCCCAGCATCGATCATTAAATTAGCCGTTTCTGCAATTCTTCTAATGTTTTCTGTTCTATCTTCTGGGGAGAAAGAGAGATCCTTATTAATGCCTTTCCTAATATTGTCGCCATCTAGAATGTAGGTTTTAATACCTTTATTGAATAATTCTAGTTCTACAGCATTTGCTATAGTAGATTTCCCAGAACCTGAGAGCCCAGTAAACCAAATTAAAAAAGAGTTGTGTTTGTTTCCCACTCTTCTATCTTTAATTGAAATTTGGAAAGTATGTGGGATGATATTCTCGTTCATCTTGAGTTATTTAATGTTTATAAAAACCTGAAAAGATTTCTATTACTTATTGCTAATTTTTATAGCACTTCAAGTATTAATTATTGTTACGTTTTGTAAGTCCGAAATTGAGCTTGTACCAAATACGTTCATGAAAATAGTATAAAATCATTTTAGTTATAACTTCTGCAAAACCAATTTTTAAACCTGTTAAAGGGTTTCCAGAAACAATCCATGCAATTAACATGGTGTCCATAGTTCCAATTATTCGCCATGTAAATGTTTTGGCGATATGACGTTTTCTGCTTTCAAGAATTTTTCCGTCTTTAGATAAATTAATCTTAAACCAAGCTCTTTCATGTAAGTAGTAAAATAACATTTTTGTCACCACTTCAGCCATCCCAATTTTTAATCCAATATAGGGGTCTCCTGAAATAATCCAAGAAAGAATTATGGTATCGATGGTACCAACAATTCGCCAAGTTATTGTTTTGGCAATATGCCTTTTATGGGAAGTATCTGCCATTATTTACTAACTAAAAACCAAGGATTTAAAAGGTTTTCTTTATTATACATTAAAGGTTTATCTGTTTCCTTAGAAATCACTTCAATTCCAACCGCATTACATATAGCTTGACCTGCAGCGGTATCCCATTCCATTGTTGGAGCAAAACGCGGATAAACATCAGCATTGCCTTCTGCAATCAAACAAAATTTTAAGGAACTACCTTTTGAAACTACTTCAACTTGACTGCCGTTTGATTTAAGGGAATCCATAAAGTCTAATGTTTCTTGACTCATATGAGAACGACTTCCTACCACTTGAATTGGATTGGAATTTCCTTCTTTAGGTTTCAAGGGCGCTGCTTTCTTTAAAACCTGTTCCAAACTAGTTTCATGCGACTCTAATTCAGCTTTAAAGCCTTCTTTTTTAGTGACATCAGCAAAATACAACACTTTAGTTGCAGGTACATAAATAACCCCTAAAATAGGCTTCCCATTTGTGATCAAGGCTATGTTTACAGTAAACTCACCATTACGTTTTATAAATTCTTTTGTGCCATCTACAGGGTCAACAACCCAACAGGTGTCCCAAGTTTTTCTAGTAGCGTAGTCGGTTTGCTTATTTTCTTCTGAAATGACAGGTATTTCAGTTGGAATTAAATAAGAATTAATAACATCGTTTGCTTTCTTATCCGCTTCTGTTAAAGGCGATTTATCATCTTTAAGTTCTACGCTAAAAGCAGTGTCATAAATTTCCATGATAACTTTCCCTGCCTCCAATGAAGCTTCAATAGCTATTTGTAAATTTTTATCCATTATAATTAATTAAGGCTTTTCTTAAACTGTCTCTCCAATATGGAATTTCAATTTGTAAAGCTTGTTTTATTTTTGATTTGTCAAGAACACTAAAAGGAGGTCTTTGGGCCGGGGTTGGATAAGCTACAGATTTAATTGGTAATAATTTTATGTCAGAATTTATTTCTTCAAATATGGCTTTTGCAAAATCGTACCAACTTGCAACACCCTCATTACTGTAATGATAAACACCATATTGCGTGTTATTTGAATTTATAATCTGCCATATAATTAAAGCTAAATCCTTGGCATAAGTAGGTGTCCCTATTTGGTCTACAACCACGCTAAGCTCTTCTTTTTCTTTTGATAATCGAATCATGGTTTTCATGAAATTATTACCATGTTCCGAGTATAACCAAGAAGTTCTTAATATAAAGTGTTTAGAAAGATGCTTTTGTATTTCAATTTCTCCATTTAATTTAGTTTCACCATAAACACTTTTAGGGTTAGGTTGGTCTTCTTCATTATAAATTGAAGATTGGTTACCATCAAAAACAAAATCTGTAGAAATATGAATTAAAGTTGAATTGTAGTTTTGGCATACTATTGCCAAGTTTTTTGCGCCTAGTTCATTTACTTTTTTCGCGTTTTCTCTGTCGTTTTCTGCTTTATCGACTGCTGTATAGGCGGCACAATTAATACAATAATTAATAGAATTTTTTTTAAAAAAGGTCTCTAGAACTTCTATATTGGTAATATCTAGATCTGGAAAATCTGTATAAAACACATTTAAATTAGATTGTTTTATTTCTAGATCTTTTATACAACTTGCTAGTTGTCCATTTCCTCCAGTAATAAGTATGTTAATCATAATTTTGCCTCCAATAATTTTGGCAAAATTACGTCTTTTTCTGAAACTAGTAGAGATTCTTCCGGCAATTGCCAGTTAATATTTAAAGAAGGATCGTTATAAATGATGCCTCCTTCAGATTCTTTATTATAATAATTATCACACTTGTAAGAAAATATTGCAGTTTCGCTTAAAACTACAAATCCATGAGCAAAACCTCTTGGTACAAACAGTTGCTTTTTATTCTCTTCTGTTAATTCAACAGCAACATATTGAGAAAAAGTAGGAGAATTTTTTCTAATGTCTACGGCAACATCTAAAACTTTTCCTTTAATAACTCGAACTAATTTGGCTTGTGCATAATCTCCTGTTTGATAATGTAGACCTCTTAGAACTCCTTTTGTAGAGAAGGATTCATTGTCTTGAACAAAATTTGTTTTAGTCCCAGTTAATTCGTTGAATTTATTCGCATTAAAGGATTCAAAAAAATAACCTCTTTTGTCTTCAAAAATTCTAGGTTCTACAATAAAGCACCCTTGTAATTTTGTTTCTTTTACTGTCATTATTCTTTATTCAATAAGCCTAATAAATTCTTACCGTATCCACTTTTAAGCAGTGGTTCAGCTAAATTGATAAATTGTTCTTTGTTTATGTAGTTCATCTCAAAAGCAGCGGCTTCAATCGAGCCTATTTTAAGACCTTGTCTTTCTTCAATAACCTCAACAAATTGAGATGCTTGCATTAGAGACTGAAAAGTTCCGGTATCTAACCAAGCGGTCCCTCTATCTAAAATACTCACACTTAAATTGCCTTGTTTTAAATACACTCTATTAACATCTGTTATTTCCAATTCGCCTCTATGACTTGGCTTAATATTTTTTGCAATATTAACAACAGAATTATCATAAAAATAAATTCCTGGTACCGCATAATTTGATTTTGGCTTTTCAGGTTTTTCTTCAATTGAAATAGCTTGACCATTTTTATTAAACTCTACAACACCATAGCGTTCAGGATCATTAACTCTGTAGGCATAGATAATACCTCCTTCAGGATTATTATTACTTTGTAACAATTCTGACAAACCAGTTCCATAAAATATGTTATCACCTAATATTAAAGCTACTTTATCTTTGCCAATAAATTCCTCTCCAATAATAAATGCTTCTGCCAAACCATTTGGGTTTTCTTGAACTTCATATGAAAATGAACAACCTAATTTCTTTCCATCTCCAAGCAAATCCTTAAATAATGGTAAATCTTTAGGGGTAGAAATTATTAAGATTTCTCTGATTCCTGCATACATTAAAGTTGAAAGTGGGTAGTAAATCATTGGTTTATCATAAATAGGCATTAATTGCTTACTTACTGATAGTGTTAATGGATGAAGTCTAGTTCCTGATCCTCCTGCTAGTATAATTCCTTTCATTGAAAATTATCTTTTCATTTCCATGACTTCGTGTCCGCAAACAGGAAGGTGAAAATCTATTTATATTGTTTTTCGTAATATAATTGGTAGGTTCCACTGGTAACATGATCTAACCAATCTTTATTGTTCATATACCAATCAATGGTCTTCTGTAAACCTTCTTCAAAGGTAACTGATGGTTCCCAACCTAATTCTTCCTTTATTTTTGATGCGTCAATAGCATATCTTAAATCGTGTCCAGGGCGGTCTTTTACATAAGTAATTAATTCAATTGATGAGTTTTCGGGTCTTTCCAAAGCCATATCCATTTGTTGACACAATAACGTGACCAAATCGATGTTTTTCCATTCATTAAAACCTCCTATATTATAAGTTTCTTTGATGATACCTTTGTGAAATATTAAATCTATTGCTATCGCGTGATCTTTTACATAAAGCCAGTCTCGCGTATAATTACCATCTCCATAAACAGGAAGTGGTTTGTTATTGATGATATTATTTATAAATAATGGGATTAATTTTTCTGGAAACTGATTTTGACCATAATTATTGGAGCAATTGGAAATAACATAAGGCATGCCATAGGTTTCGCCATAGGCTCTTACAAAGTGGTCGGAACTAGCTTTTGATGCTGAGTATGGAGAATTAGGGTCGTAAGATGTCGTTTCTGTAAACAACCCAGTTGCACCTAAACTTCCATAGACTTCATCCGTACTAATATGATAAAACAATTTATTGTTATAATTATCTTTCCAAAGGGTTTTAAAAGCATTTAACAAAATCATAGTCCCAATAACGTTTGTTTTAACAAATGCTAGAGGATCTTCTATGGATCTGTCCACATGAGATTCTGCTGCTAAATGAATAACGGAATCAAATTGATGTTTTTCAAACAGAGAATTAATCTCCGTTTCATCCGTAATATCTGCTTTTAAAAAAGTGTAATTAGCTTCGTCCTCTATGTCTTTTAAGTTCTCTAAATTACCTGCGTATGTTAAAATATCTAAATTAAAAACGTGATATTCCGGGTATTTATTCACAAATAATCGAACAACATGAGATCCTATAAATCCAGCTCCACCAGTAATTAATATCGATTTTTTATGCTTCATATTTAGAAATGAATTTTATGGTATTTCTAATTAAAAAAGCAAAACAAAGAGCAACAAAAGCAATAAGAGGGAAAACAAAAACATTTTTCTTCCAAATGGTTGTATATCTCGCACCGGTATCTTGAAAGCTTGAAAGGGTATCAAAATACACATCGTCTTCTACTTTTTGAGAATCTAATTTACTCAAGTCTTGTTTTAAAGTCATGCTTTCTTTAAGCAAATCGTACTCCCTTGTTTTTGTTTTTTCTTGAACAAAGGTCATCCCATCTTTGGTGGTATAGGCTCCTTGCTTAGAAGTAGCCTCCTCATCCATAACATTAATATAAACTTTTTGTAAAGAATCTACTTGTTTTATAGATGCAACAATGCGTTCTCTTTCTATAGACAACAACAAATCTCTTTTTTCCCTTTTCTTCATTGAAAAGGAATTTGTAAAAGTGTTATTTAAGCCAGCCTCTAAAGATCTAAAAATATCTTTTTTATAAGAGAATGCTCCAATTTCAAATACATCACCAGAATAAATACTTCTATTCTCAACAAACTCTTCAAAACTAATATTCTGAGCTCTTGTACTGTCAATAGATCTTAAAAAAATATCATATTGAATTATTTTATCATTTTCATTTTCGGGACCTGTATTAATGTCAAAGCGAATAATTTGTTTTGCATCATCTTCAGAAATATTAAAAACCTGCATTAATTGGTCATATTCCCCTTCATTAATTAATGTATTATAGTATTTAATATTGGTAACTAATTGAAACTTGGAATCAAAATATGGTTTTACAAGCATTTGAGAGGTATACACATTACGTTGTGTTCTTTGAAGAACATAACCTAAAACAGCAGCAACCAGCATGACCAAAACAATTAGCTTAAAGTTTCTTATAAAAGGTTTTAATGCATAAATAAAAAATGAAAATATGCCTTTAATAATGTTTAACAAAAAATTAAAAAATCCTCTAATACTTCTTCCGAAATAATCAAAAAGGACTAATATGTCTACTTCATCATTATTCTTATTCTGGGGTAAATTATTACTCATATTGGTTAATTAAAGATTTGTTCTAATATTTTTCTTGTTATTAAATAGGTTGGTTTTACACCAGAAGTGCCTAAACCTCCAGAAGCTAATGTGCTTCCTGTTTCAAGTGGGTTATCACTTGCATAATAAGCGTATCTTACTTTAACTTTCGGATTGATGCTATGTCTCACCTTGGATGCTGCCTGTATAGCTTTCTGGTAATGTGCTCCTTCCATTTCTAGTCCGATAACATTCCAAGTAGAATTAAAAAAGAATTTTAAGATTTCTTTATTTTGTAAAGAAGTTCCTAAAACGGTTATCATGGCTCCTTTACAAACTGATAAACCATGACCTTCTAAATCCTTTTTACTCAATTCATTTTTAAAAGGATAATTATCTGCTGTTCCTTCAAAAATATGAGCAGAAGGGATCATAATATCTCCTTTTCCTCCTTCTAAAATACCTGCTTTTCCCATAATGGAAATAGACTCTACTTTTAAATGGGTTTTCTTTCCGTTAAATCGAATAGGTTTTAATAATTCATCTATAGTCTCATACGCTTGTTCTCCAAAGGCATAATCCATGACGAATATAACGGGTTTATCAGAATTCTTAAAGGTTTCACTTACTTCAATATCTAATTTTGAAAAATCGAATTTTTCTGTATCAAAAATTTGAACATCTATGTTTGTTCCAGAACTATCTGGAATATATATCATCCCCCTTTGCAAGGCTTCTTTGGTAACTTTATTACGTAAATCCTGATTATCCTTATGACTTATGGCTTCATAAATCTCAAAAATAGTTTTGTTTTTTGAAGATGTTTTTAAAGCTGAAGGAGCAAAAAGAGAATTCATAACACTATGCATATTCGCACTAATAATATGAATTGGTCTTTCTAAAAGTCCATTTTGATTTAGGATTTCTTTGATGTTATTGGACCAAATCTCACCATGAATATGATGTCCTAAACGTTCTCTTAATACGGGACTAAAAGTAACGGTTCTTTTGTTGTTGTTTATAACTTCTTCTATAGCTAATTTACCCAACCAATAAACAATATGTAATAACCTTTCAGGTTGAGAATCTAAAGCAAACTGATCGTAAACTGTACTAATTTCATTAAAGGTTCTCCCTAAAATATTTGCTGTATGCGAAATAGCGACTTCTCTTTCTTCTTGAGTAAGCTTCTTCTTAGACAATACAGCTTTTTCAAGTTTTGCCCAGTCTCGAGTCGTATTTCCTGCTTCGTCTATTAAGACGCGTTTACTAATTTTATGGGACTCAATAAATATGAAGGTAAGATGGGTAAGAATATCGTAGATTTCAGATCGTCCACGCGTTATCTCAATATTCATCTGTTCTTTATCAATACGATAACAGTTTCTTCTTCTTTTAGGTGGGATTATAGCCTTAAAATGAGAATTTGCATAGCCTTCGTCGCTAGTTAAATTAATAAATGTACATTCTTCAATTCCTTGAGGTAATCTATCTATAACATATAGCAAACCTTCTAATTCGGCTTTTTCTTCACCCACAGAACCATAAATCTCTGGTCTTAAAAGCAATAATGCCTCTCGAAGTGTTTCTCCAGAAACTCCCATTGGCTTGTAAAACCCTCTGTTAAACAAGTGCCTCATGGTAATATACATTCTTTCTATAGCATTTGAGCTTTCTTGAGCTCTCGTTCTTTCATGATGTTTTATTTTACTCATATTCCTAATTTAGCTAACAAATATAGCATTATTTAATCAGTTTTTGGTTTTCAAATATGTCCGCTATCTTTCTATCATTTGAAAGTCTCGCTATTTTGTTCTGGCCCCCTAATTTCCCTATAGACTTCATGTATTCTTGAAAACCATTTTTCTTTATCTGGGTAATTTTTAGTGGCTGAAGCACTTTCCCTTTTATCAAATCGAAATAGTAACTATTTTGTACTTGTAAAGAAGCATCTATTTTGTTTGAAAACTCTTCCAAATTTGATGGTTCATTATCAAATTCTATAAACCATTCGTGGTAAGGCAAGTCTTGTTCTGGATTGATTAGTGGCGCAACAGTAAACTCGGTTACCTGAATATTAGTTCCTTTTACAGCTTCTTGTAATGCTTGTTCCACTTCCTTTCCAATAACGTGTTCTCCAAAGGCCGAAATAAAATGTTTTATTCTGCCTGAAACAATAATTCGGTATGGTTTTAACGAGGTAAATTCAACAGTATCTCCAACATTATAGGCCCAAAGTCCCGCGTTTGTAGAAATAATCAAGACATAATTAACTCCAATCTCTACCTCTTTAATGGTGATGCGTTTTGGATTTTCATTAAAAAATTCATCTGCTTTTATAAACTCATAGAAAATACCCGACTTAAGTTGGAGCAACATCCCTTTTTCGTTTTGCTTATCCTGAAAAGCAAAAAAACCTTCGCTTGCAGGAAACAACTCGATACTATCTACTTTTCTACCTATTAAACTTTCAAACTTCGCTCTATATGGCTCATAATTAACCCCTCCAAAAATAAAGAGATTGAAATTTTTAAAAACATCACCAACTTTTTTACCTGTTTTCTCTTGGATTTTTTCAAAATACATTTGAACCCAAGAAGGAATTCCAGAAATAACAGTCATGTTTTCTGGTAAAGTCTCTTCAACAATAGCATTTACTTTCGTTTCCCAATCATCGATACAATTGGTTTCCCATGATGGCATTCTGTTTTTTTGAAGGTATTTAGGCACAAAATGTGCTACAATTCCTGAAAGTCTTCCTAGCTGAATTCCGTGGCTCTCTTCTAAAATAGGACTTCCTTGTAAAAAAATCATTTTTCCATCAACAAACTTGCTGTTTCCTGTTTCGGCAATGTACATTAAGATAGCGTTTCTAGCCGCTTCAATATGTGTTGGCATACTTTCTTTTGTTATAGGAATATATTTTGCTCCAGAAGTTGTGCCAGACGTTTTAGCGAAATAAATAGGTTTCCCTTTCCATAAAATATCTTCTTCTCCAGCAACAACCCTCTCTACATAAGGTTTTAAATCTTCGTAATCTCTTACAGGTACTCGTTTTATAAATTCTGCATGAGAATTGATGCTAATAAAATCGTGATCTTTTCCAAATTGTGTTGAAGTGGCTGAACTTATCAATTCCTGAAATACAGTTTCTTGTGTCTCAATGGGGTTATTAGCCCATTTTTGAACAGATTTAGAAACGTGTTTTGCAAAAGGTTTTGCTAAAGCAGATTTTAGTGAAAACATTAGTTAAAGTCTATAAAATTAGTTGGATTTATTGGATAACCATCTTTCCAGAGTTCAAAATGCAAATGTGGTCCCGTAGTTAATTCGCCAGTATTTCCGGAAGTAGCTATAACTTCTCCAGCTTTTACTAATTCGCCTTGAGATTTAGTTAGAGATGCATTATGCTTATAGACAGAAATTAGACCGTTACTGTGTTCTATAATCATAACATTTCCTGTTTCTACTGTCCATTCGGCAAAAATAACGGTTCCATCTGCTGTAGCTTTTACTGGCGTGTTGCTTTCAACAATCAGATCGACAGCATAATGTTTTTCTTCAAAATTATAAGGTTCAGAAATAGTACCCGTAACGGGTGGAAATAAAACCGAATTTATATTAGAAGTCGCCGTTTCAAACAGGTTATATTTATCTTCTTTGGCTACTTTTTCTCGTAGTAAAGAATCTTCTCTTGATGGGCTTAAATTTAATTGTGAGGTATTAATTCTGGCTTCCTCTAGAATGGAATCTCGATTAAAGTCTACAGAGCTTATCTCTCCTTGAAGCACTTTCTTAATTGACGAATAATATCTTTCGTTTACAGAAATTAATTGTTGCAAAGAATCTGTTCTATAAGTCAATTCTACTGCCTTTTTCTTTAAAGCTGTTGACGAATATCCAGGAATATACTCCCTTAACTTAGTAAAAGATATTAAAATGGTAGTTCCTGCAATTAGTAAAATTGAGGATAAAGACATAATCACAAACACATTTAAGCGCGTTAACTTAAACGATAAGCGCTCTTCAAAAGTATCTTCATTGAGTATGACTAAGCGATACTTATGAAGTAACTTCTTTTTAAACTTTTTGTTTTTATTTTCGTTCTTTGCCATTCTGCTAACAAAATTAAATAAAATTATCTCACTTGTGGATGTGCTTTATGCTAAAGTTCTTGTTAAAACGGTAATATTAAACTTTAATTATTAACTTTGTGCTTTAAAAATAAATCAATATGAGTTTATATATGTTACCCTTAGCAATAGGCCCTTGGCAAATAGCACTTATTGTTGTTATTGTACTATTATTATTTGGTGGGAAAAAAATACCAGAATTAATGCGTGGTTTAGGTAGCGGCATTAAAGAATTTAAGGACGCTAGCAAAGAAGAAGAGAAAGACGCAGCAAAAGACACTAAAGCTACTAAAGAATAGTGTTCTTTTTATATCAAAAAAAACCCATCAATTACTAATTGATGGGTTTTTTTGTGGAATTAAATAGTTGCTATAAGCCTAATCGTTTATTTTAAGCGACTTTATTATAGCTTCCAACTCAAACATATAATCACGTTTTTCTACTGAAGGTGCAAAAGCAAAACCTTCAATTACAAGAAGTCTGTTATTAATTTTATCGTCAATAATATAATTAATAAAAGGTCCAGACATAAAAGCATTTTTCACATCCCAAAGTCCTTTAGTTTCAATTGCAGGTTTGTTATCAATAATCGTTTCAAAAACTGCTGGAGCATATGCTTCTTCGGTAATCATATAAGTGCCTTCCGTAGGTCCAGGAATATATGCCTTACCAATAGAGTCTCTTAATTTTATAATCTGATTTACCAAACTGTCATCTTTTTTTATAGCATCATATGGCAGTTGAAAAATCATTAAATTGGTAGTTCCCGTTGTAATGTCTTTTCGTATCCAAAAAAAGTTATCATCTTCTTTTGCTATTCTATAGGCAGTTGGGAATTTAATTGAAATCCCTAATTTTTCTTCTAAATTGTTGTTATTATGAAGCGATAAACCAATACGTCTTTGCTTTTCTTTAATCTCTTCGCTTTTAAATGCTGCTATTATTTTTTGAGAATTATCTTCTATCTGCTGAATAATCTCATTATCTGTTTTACCTGTTATAAGCACCAATTTTTGAGGCTTCGCATACACATTTGAAATTATTTTTACAGCAGCTTCACCTCCTTTTTCCACTTTTAAAACCGTTCTATTTTTAGTTACAAATCCTGAAAAAACAGCAGGAGGAATCTGACTCATGTTAAATAAGGGTTCGTCTTGAGGCAAGCCATCAACAGGAGCAGCTAAAGTGTTTCTAATAGCTTCCCCAACATTTCCTTCCCAAAGGTCATTATCTATGACTACGGACAAGTTATTAATGTTCCCTGATGAATTGGAAAGCATTTTTGGATCAGAAGATTTTTTTCCATCGCAACTAATAATAAGCAAAAACGATAATAAGAATAGTGATTGTTTCATGTATATAAATATGTTGGTTTAAAAACTTAACCTTTAGAAATTTTAAGTTTCATTCCAGGCTTTAAATTACTTCCACTAATATCGTTCCAATCTCGAAGGTTTTGAATAGAAACTCCAGGAAATTTTTGAGAAATACTCCAAAGAGAGTCTCCACTTTTTACAGTATATATATTTTGACCACTTGAAGTAGTTGTAGTTACAGGCTTTGGGGTTGAATTAGTTTCTTGAGTTGCAACTGGATTTCTTGGGTAAAGGGATAAACGCTGTCCTATACTAATATTATTGCTTCGTAAACCATTCCAACGTTTTATATCGCTTACCCGAACACTGTATTTTCTTGCAATGTAACCTAAATTATCACCACTTTTAACGCGATATGTAAGTTTGGAGCTCATTGCCGAAAATTGTGGCAATTGCTTTTCACGCGCATCTAATTCTGCTTTTGCTGAGGTATAAATGGTAGATTCATTGGTAACAAATGTTCCAATAGAGGTTCTAGGTAGTCTTAAGTAATAATTTTTATTCTCTACTACAGGTATAATATCTAATTTATACGAAGGGTTTAAAAACTGAAGTTCTTCAATAGTTAAATCGGTAGCTTCGGCAACCTGATCGAGCGTTATCATTTGTTTTACTCTAATAGTATCTGTTTCAAAAGCATAAAACATCGGTTTTTCAGAAACAAATCCATGCTCTTTAGCATATTCAAAAATATACATGGTTGCTAAGAAAGCAGGTACATAACCAGCCGTTTCTCTTGGTAGATTATGACGAATGTTCCAATAGTTTTCATAACCTCCAGAGCGACGAATGGCTTTGGACACGTTTCCAGGCCCTGAATTGTAAGCCGCTAAGGCCAAATCCCAATCTCCAAAAATTTCATATAATTTTGATAAATAAACAGCTGCAGTGGTAGTTGATTTTATTGGATCGCTTCTTTCATCTACATAACTGCTAACATCTAATCCATATTGTTTTCCAGTAGCATACATAAATTGCCATAAACCTGTTGCTCCAACTCGAGATTTTGCTCTTGGGTTTAAGGCCGATTCCACAATGGCTAGATATTTCATTTCTAAAGGAATGTTATAAGCATCCATTTCACGCTCGAACATTGGGAAATAAAAAGAACTCAAGCCCATAATCCGTTCAAAATAACCTCTTCTATTTTTTAAGAAGTTTTTTATAACACTTTCTAAAGAAGGGTTGTATTCTACATTAAAAGGGGTTCTAGCATTTAATCTTGCAAGCCTTGCTTTTAATGTATCTGTAGATAATTCTGGATAATCTATTGTTTTGTAATCTAGGTCGGAAACTGTTTTATAGATGGTATCATAAAGCGTATTGTTATAAAGTTCTTCAAACCATTTGGCATCTATTTCCATCGCTAATTCATGGTCTCTCAGGGAATCTAATTCTGAAATTTTTGGAACAATACCTATCTTATTTTTATAAATGGTTTTTCCATCTATAATAGTATCCACCACGTAATTTTCACCTTCAACTAAGTCGGCTTTAGAAAGTTTATCGTTTAGATTTTTAACTTCTAAAGAATCCTGGGCATAAGAAATGCTGATACTTAAAAAGAATAATAGAAAGTAGATTTTTTTAAAATTCATTTATTTTCTTGTTTAACTATGGTAAACGTTGTTACAATTAATTTCTTATGTGTTTTAGAATATCAAGCCTAACTTTTTAAGTTTAATTTAAAATAGCTGCAATTCCAGGAAGTGTTTTGCCCTCTAGGCTTTCTAACATGGCTCCTCCACCAGTGCTAACATAACTTACTTTATCTTCAAATCCAAATTGTTTTACTGCTGCAACAGAGTCTCCTCCTCCAACTAAAGAAAATGCGCCGTTTTTAGTGGCTTCTGAAATAGCATAACCTAAAGCAATAGTTCCTTTTGCAAAATTAGGCATTTCAAAAACTCCTAAAGGTCCGTTCCATAAAATGGTTTTAGATTCCATAATTACTTGAGCAAAAAGAGCTTCGGTGTTTGGTCCAATATCTAATCCCATCCAACCATCTGGAATATTACTAACATCGCAGGTATTGGTATGCGCATCGTTACTAAAAGCATCAGCAATTATAGCATCTACAGGTAAATGTACTTGCACATTTTTTGCTTTTGCTTTTTCCAAAATTTCGCTGGCAAGTTTTAATTTATCATCTTCAACTAAAGAATTCCCCACTTTTCCTCCCTGAGCTTTAATAAAAGTAAAGGTCATTCCTCCACCAATAATTAAATGATCAATCTTATCTAATATGTTATCAATAATAGTGATTTTCGAAGATACTTTTGCTCCTCCTAAAATAGCACAAACAGGTTTTTCACCTGTTTTCATAACTTTATCAATACTTTTTATTTCTTGTTCCATCAAAAAACCAAAACATTTATTATCCGGAAAAAATTGAGCAATGACAGTTGTTGAAGCATGCGCTCTATGTGCTGTTCCAAAGGCATCGTTTACATAAATGTCTCCTAAACTGGCAAGTTGTTGAGCAAAAGCTTCATCTCCTGCTTCCTCTTCCTTATGAAAACGTAGATTTTCAAGTAATAAAATTTCCCCTGGTTCTAGATTATTAGTTGCATTTATAGCGTCTTCTCCAACACAATTTGAAACAAATTTAACTTCTACTCCTAAAATATCTTCTACTTTATCAACAATGTGCTTTAAGGAAAACGATGCATCAACTCCTTTTGGTCTTCCTAAATGCGACATTAAAATACAACTGCCGCCATCTTCCAAAATTTTAATAATGGTTGGTTTGGCAGACTGAATTCTTGTATCGTCTGTAACTTTAAATTGATCGTTTAAAGGCACATTAAAATCGACACGAATAAGTGCTTTTTTATTTTTAAAATTGAAGTCATTAAGGGTTTTCATAAAAATTGATTTTGAATGACAAATATAATTTTTTCATTTCAAAAAAAAGAGTTGAATTCTGTTATCTTTGCCTTATGCTATTTAGTGAAATTCTTGGTCAAGAACATATAAAAACCCATTTAACACAAAGTGCTGAAAATGGTCGCGTACCTCATGCACAACTTTTTGTTGGTCCTGAAGGTTCAGGTACTTTACCAATGGCAATTGCTTATGCACAATATTTATTATGTAAAAATACGAATGGAGAGAACACAGGTGGCAACGACGCTTGTAATTTAAAATTTAATCATTTATCACACCCAGATTTACATTTCGCATTTCCAGTTGCTACTAACGATAAAGTCAAAAAACATCCAGTTTCCAGTATGTTTCTGGCAGAATGGCGCGAATTATTAGCAGAACAACCTTATGGTAATTTATTCGATTGGTTTAAAAAGCTTGGAATAGATAATAAACAAGGTCAGATTGGTGTAGATGAATCGACGGAAATTGTAAAAGCTTTATCATTAAAGGCTTACGAAGGCGGTTATAAAGTTATGCTTATTTGGATGGCTGAAAAAATGAACACTGCCGCTTCTAATAAATTATTAAAGCTAATAGAAGAGCCTCCAAATAAGACTGTTTTTATACTTATAGCTGAAGACGAAGGACAAATTATAAACACAATTCGTTCTAGATGTCAAGTCTTGCATTTTCCTCCATTAGCGGAAGAAGTCATTAAAGATGCTATAATCAAAAATTATACTTTAGATTCAACCATTGCTACAAAAATTGCACATCAAGCAAATGGAAATTATAATAAAGCCTGCGATTTGGTGTATCACGATAGTGAGGACACACCTTTTGAATCTTGGTTTATCTTTTGGATAAGAAGTGCCTTTAAAGCCAAAGGGAATAAAAGTGCCATTCATGATTTAATTTCCTGGAGTGAAGATATTTCTAAAACTGGTCGTGAAACACAAAAGCAATTTTTACAATTCTGCATGGTATTTTTCAGACAAGCGCTGTTGTTAAATTATCAAGCCGATAGTTTGGTTTATATTGAGACCAAAACTGAGAATTTCGATTTAAAAAAATTCGCCCCTTTTGTTCATGGAAATAACATTCTTGAGATTACACAAGAGCTTCAAGATGCCATTTACCATATAGAACGGAATGGAAATTCTAAAATTATCTTAACAGATCTTTCCATAAAGTTAACCAGATTGCTTCATAAAAAAGAAGATTAAAATGACAGGCTCAAAAAGATGGTTTGTTATAATTAATCCGACTTCTGGTAATGGTTCATGCAATCGAAAATGGACAGACATACAAAAACTTCTTATTTCCAATAAATTTAATTTCGAATTTGTATTCACACAATACCAAAATCACAGCTTCGAATTAACTCAAGGCGCTATAAAACAAGGTTTTAGAGATTTTATTTGTGTTGGAGGCGATGGAACACTACACAATATAATTAATGGCATCATGGACCAAAAAGAGGTTCTCTCAACAGACATTCATGTTGGTATTATCCCGATTGGAACCGGAAATGATTGGGTTAAAACGCATCAAATTCCAAACCAATTGGAAAAAGCCATTGAAATAATAAAAAAAGGTAGTTTAAAAATACAAGATGTTGGTAAAATAGACTTGATACCTGAGAATAAAAGACCTGTCTATTTTATAAACCTTGCGGGAATTGGTTTTGATGGCTATGTGGTAAGTAAGGTTAATAAATACAAGCATTTGGGCACCTTGGCCTATTTAGCTGGTGCATTTTTAGGCTTATTTTCCTTTCAAAATTTTCGATCGAAAGTATCTGTAAATGCAGAACAAATTGAATCTAAAACATTAATGATTCTAGTTGGAATCTGTAAATATTCTGGAGGTGGCATGCAATTAACCGAAACATCAAATCCATTTGATGGTATTTTAGATATCAGTATTGTTAAAGACATTGGAAAATGGGATATTATTAAAAATCTCCCGAAGTTATTTAATGGAAAAATTACAAGCCATAAAAAGGTGGAAACTTATAAAACTACTTCTGTATCGATTGATTTATTAGATACTAAAAAACCCTTTATTCAAGCAGATGGTGAATTAATTGGCACAGGAAATATAGAAGTTTCTATCATTCAAAAGGCCTTTTCGTTTTATGCTTAAGCAAAAAAACGCCTAACTTTCGTTAGACGTTTTCTAAATTTTATTTACTAAATACTATTTTTTGTATCCTGCATTTAATGCATCTAAAATAGTTTTGGTAATATCATTAGCTTCTGAACCATATATAACGCTACCACCTTCATTACTTCCAAAGATATAAGTGTAACCGTTTTTCTGACCATAATCTTTTACATAACCTCTAACTTTAGAAATTAATGAATCGATTTCAGTTTGACTTTCTAATTGAATTTGTTGCTCTTCAGCTTGGATACCTTGTTGAAGCATTTGTTGTTTCTGACTTAATACTTGGTATTCTTGTTGTGCTTGAGCATCAGACATAGTTTGAGCTTTTTGCTGAAATGCTTGTGCTTCTACTTGAAATGCTCTTCCAATACTATCTGTTCTTTTTTGGAAAGTTTCAATCAAAATTTTAAATTTTGCTTCGATATCTATTTTCTCTTGATATTTATTGATTAGTTCACTATTATCAATAAATCCTGTTTTTTGTGATTGATCACAAGAAACTAATGTGATAACTGCTAAAGCAATTAAAAATATGTTTTTCATTTTTTGTTTTTTTTTTAATTTGCTGCAAATGTAGAAAAGTAAATGTGATAGTTTTAAAAAATTGCGAATAATTTACTTAATAAAGAAAACTTATTTAAAACTTCTAATATTATAGGCTTCCTCGATTAAAATTGGATTCACTAGAGGCGTTTTAAGCCATTTTAAAGAAAATCGACACTTACACTTCGTTTGAATAGAAAACTCATCGGCTAAATCTTTTAAATTAAGTTTTAGCTGTTTTTTATGACATAAATTAACGAAGAATACTCTCCAGAGCTTTTAGCTTTCATATTTGAAAGCCAACCAACACGAAACCCATTAAAAATACTTAAAGTCCCTTTTCTATATTTTTCAGAAAGCATACTTACATAATATGAATCAAATGTCATAGGAAGTGTTTTTACTACTTCCATTTGTTCTTTTAAAAACAGATTAGAAATTGATTTTTTTGAAAAATGCCAAAGATGTCTTGGCACATCAAAAGCCGCCCAGTAATTTTTATAATAGGATGCATCGTAACTTTTATAATTAGGAA
This sequence comes from Xanthomarina arctica, assembly GCF_014638915.1. GTDB lineage: Bacteria > Bacteroidota > Bacteroidia > Flavobacteriales > Flavobacteriaceae > Xanthomarina > Xanthomarina arctica. The sequence continues at coordinate 641,816 of NZ_BMFQ01000001.1, forward strand.
CGGCAATAATTAAAGTGCCTTCTGCTTTTAGCAATTTCTTTAAGACTGAGATTTGATTCTCTAAATTTGGCAAGTGTTCTAAAACATGCCAAAGCGTAATAACATCAAAACTGTTTTCTTCAAACTTTTCAAGTTGATCAATATCGAATACCGCTTGATTGGTTTTTTTGTTAGCAATTTCTCTTGCTTGCTTATTTGGTTCAATTCCGGAAACCTCCCATTGATTTTTTTGTGCTGTTTGCAAAAAATCTCCGGTCCCGCAACCAATATCTAAAAGCCGTTTTTTGTTTGAAGAAAATGAATTAATTAATTTCAGCTTCCGTTTTAAAGAAATATCACGAACTATATGATAGACTTTTTCAAACAGGTTTCTTTGGGAATCTGTGTGCGAAATATAGTCTTCGGTTTTATAGTATTCTGGAAGTTTTACTTCGGTTGGTTGAGGAACAGTTTCAAGAAACCCGTAAGTTTCGTTTTCAATTAATTGGAATTCTTCGCCAGAAACTGAGTGGTCTTTTACGGTTAAGTATGGTTTTAATTGCTTCACTTAGTATTTACTTAATAGGCTTTGAAGCCCATTCTAATATCATTTAAATAATCTGAAATAACATATCTGTAAAACGAATCCATTTTAAGACAATCTTTATGCTCATCAGTAGTAACTGTAATTGCTATAAAGTATTTTGTTTTTCCACTCTTTACTAATTCGGGATCATCATTTTTAAAAATGTAATCTGTAAAATCAATATATTTAGAAGTATCAGCTTCCCCTAAAACACTAAAATTAAACCAAACCCCTTCTACTTTTAATCTAAAATTATTTGGATTGAATCCTTTCTCATTTTTATATCTATCATCCAAATACCTATTAAAAACAATTGGACTACTATAGATTTGAAAGGTGAATTTATTTAATCTTTCTAATTCATTTTTAGAATTCTCATCCCCTTGGACCACATTAAAACCTCTAACATCTGGAACAGACTTTACGGGAAAACAACCATAAAAACTATTGAAGCCCACGAGTAATAAAAGAAAAATAAGACGCCTTTTCAAACTCATAAAGTTGATCTGAATTTAAATGTTCCACGTGGAACATCTCCAAAAATAATTTCAATTACCTCCCCATATAAACTAAAAGTACAGATACATCACTAGGTGAAACTCCGCTAATACGTGAAGCCTGAGAGATGGTTACTGGCTGAATTTTATTCAATTTTTCACGAGCCTCTAAGCTCATTGATTTTAAATTTGAGTAATCAAAATTCTTAGGAATCTTAATGTTTTCTAATCGATTTAATTTGTCGGCATTATTCTTTTCCTTCTCTATATAACCAGAATATTTAATTTGAATTTCTGCCTGTTCGATAATCTCATTATCCAAATCATGCTCTTGAATATAGCTCTCAACAGATGCTACTTGACGCATGTCATCTATGCTGATATTTGGTCTAGAAAATATTTTTTGCATCTTATCAGACTGCTTCATTAAAGCTGAATCTTTAGCTTCCAGAATAGGATTAATCTCTTCGTGCTTCACACTTGTATCTGCAAAAAACTTAACAAAAGCTTCAGATTTAGTTTGCTTATCTTCCATACGTCTCATACGTTTTTCAGAAGCCAAACCTAATTCAAACGACTTAGGAGTCAATCGGAAATCGGCATTATCCTGACGCAAGAGCGTTCTATATTCTGCACGAGAAGTAAACATTCTGTATGGCTCTTCCGTACCCTTCGTAATTAAATCGTCAATTAAAACACCTATATAAGCTTCACTCCTAGTAAGAATAAAAGGATCTCTTTCCTGCACTTTCAAAGCCGCATTTATACCAGCCATTAATCCTTGAGAAGCCGCTTCTTCATAACCCGTTGTTCCGTTAATCTGACCTGCGAAATACAAACCTTCAACTAACTTAGTTTCTAAGGTATGTTGTAATTGTGTTGGCGGAAAATAATCGTATTCAATAGCATACCCTGGACGAAAAAATTTAACCTTCTCAAATCCCGCAACAGAACTTAATGCTTTAAATTGCACGTCTTCTGGTAAGGAAGTTGAGAAACCATTGATATACATTTCAACTGTATTCCAACCTTCAGGCTCTACAAATAATTGATGTCTGTCTTTGTCAGCAAACCTATTTATTTTATCCTCGATAGAAGGACAATATCTTGGCCCTAAGCTTTTAATTCTACCATTAAACATTGGAGACCTATCAAAACCTTCACGAAGTAAATCGTGTACCTCAGAACTAGTATAAGTTAAATAACAAGAGCGCTGTTTTGTCAACGGTTTAGTAACATCTAAATATGAAAATTTCTCAGGATTTTCGTCTCCTGGTTGTTCCGTCATTTTAGAAAAATCTAAAGATCTTCCATCCACTCTTGGAGGTGTTCCAGTTTTCATTCTCCCAGATTCGAATCCAAAACCTACTAATTGTTCTGTAATACCAGTAGCAGCTTTTTCACCTGCTCTTCCCCCACCAAAATTCTTATCACCTATATGGATAAGTCCATTCAAAAAAGTCCCATTAGTCAACACAACCGACTTAGATCTAATCTCTAAACCAAGAGATGTTTTAACTCCAGCCACTTTATTGTTTTCAACAATAAGACCGGAAACCATTTCCTGATAGAAGTCTAAATTTTCTGTACCCTCTAACATCAAACGCCAATCTTCAGCAAAACGCATACGGTCACTTTGCACACGAGGACTCCACATGGCAGGTCCTTTAGACTTGTTAAGCATTTTAAACTGAATAGCAGAGGTATCACTAACAATTCCACTATACCCACCTAGAGCATCTATCTCTCTAACAATTTGTCCTTTTGCAATTCCTCCCATAGCAGGATTACAAGACATTTGAGCAATGTTCTGTAGATTCATGGTAATAAGCAAGGTTTTGCTTCCCATGTTCGCCGCAGCTGCCGCAGCTTCGCTTCCAGCGTGCCCACCACCAACTACTATAACATCATATACTGTATTAAACATACGTTGTATTTATTCTTTAAATTCTCTCCTATAAAATTATAGAAGTACTAAATTGTTCCACGTGGAACAATTATGATTATTTTATATAAAACTCTTCGTTAGAATGAAATAATTCGCAAAGATAGTCTGATTTACTGAATATTAGCAAATAATTGTAAGTAATGATTCTCCTTCTCTCTCATTAGTTTAGCATCTTCATCTGTCTTGTCCTTGTAACCACAATAATGTAATATACCATGAACCATCACGCGACGTAACTCATCTTCTAATGAAACTTCAAAATCAACAGCATTGTCTGCTACTCTTTCAGTAGAAATATAAACATCACCTTGTATTATTTTTCCTACTGTATAGTCGAAACTAATAATGTCTGTTAAGGTATCATGTTGTAAAAATTCGACGTTTAATTTGAGTAGGTAATCATCATCACAAAAAATGAAATTGATCTCGCCTAACTTCTTTTCTTCATTTAAAATTACTTTTTCTAACCAAGTAGATATTTGAGATTCATTACTAAGTTGAAATGTGTTTTCTGAATTATAACTAATCATTTTCTTGTTTGAAATATTCTTTAACTTTTTTATTATAAACTGGCTGCAAAGGTAAACTTTGTCTGTTTAAAATTTCATTTGTGTTAAAATATTCTTTGGCCTTAGGAATTTGGCTATTTGTATTGTTATCGAACTCATTCGAATTTGTTTCAGATTTACGCTTCGTATCCTGTCCTTGTTGAAATGTCGCATTTTCCATTTTCAATAATTGATGTTGTAAATTCATCATTTTTTCAAGCGTTCTTTGTGTAAAACCTTTGTTCAATAAATCCATTTCAACCTCTTCCATTTGCTTTAAAAGATTGTTGCCAGAAGGATTCATTCCCTCTTTGGCTAACTTCTCTTCTAAGGCTTGTCTAATTTGTTGCTGTTGCTGATAAATTTTAAACAACTCTCCATTCATTTCTTCAGACATAGATCCTTCTCCTTCTCCTTGCTTTCCACCTTCACCTCCAGATTTTCCATCTTTACCTTCTTTTCCTTTCTTATCACCCTTATCTCCTTTTTCACCCTTTTCGCCTTCTTTACCTTTATCGCCTTCCTTACCATCACCCTCTTCTTTAGGCTCACCTTTCTCACCTTTTTTCATGCCTTTCTCCATCTCCTTGTTAAGCTCTTCCTGACTCATAATAATATCCGGCAAACCTTGATCTGGTTTCCCTTGACCACCTTTTCCTTGTCCGCTAGCCTGCATTTGCATAGAATCCATAACATTACTTAAAAAGTCCGCCAAATTATTAGCAGAAGTAATCGTGTATTGCTGATTGGAAACTCCCTGGAAAATGTTATTTTCTGAAAATTGATCTAAGGACTTATCCATATTATAAAACACTTCTGAAATTTCCTTGTTTACAAATTCCGAAAGCTTAGGTTGTCTTAAAGAAAGTGCAAATAAACTATCATCGATATGAGAAAAATGCTCTTTTAAGGTATATTGCTTTTTTAAATATGTGGCATATTTATTATGATTAACCTCAATACTCTTAAACTGATTCATCAAAGCTTCTTGATCTAAAGAAAACAGAATCAGATTGTCTAAAATTTGACGTAACATATCAATATCTTCCTGCATCTGTTCTCCTCCACCCATCATTTGCATGCCAGCTTCCATTTTCTGACTCATGCTTTTCATTTTTTCTCCAGCTTGTTTTTGCTTTTGAGATGCTTTCTTTTGATTTTCTTCAGCACCTTTCTCTTCATTCTTTTCTTCGTTTTCTTCCTTTTTACCTAATTCGTCTGAAGCTTCTTCTTGATCTTTTTTAATATCTTCTTGCTGTTTTTCCTCATTAGGAATCTTCATTGGATCTCTTAAACTTTCGTTTTCCTTTTGAAGTTCCTCCATCTCTTTTTTGAAATCTTCAAACTCCTTATTTAATTCTTCCTGCTTCTCTTTGGTATTATTTTCTTTTGTTTCGTTTGAAAGATCCAATTGCTTTTTAGCTAAATCCTCTAATTCCTTTTGAAGTTTTTCTAGCTTTTTAGTCACATAATATTTCTTAGTTAATTCTAACAATTGCTCTAAACTTCGTTTCTTATTTTTATTCTGCTTAGCAAGTTGTTCCAACTTCTCAGAAAGTTCTTCCTTATTAATTTTCTCTTGAAGTTTTTCTAATTCCTCTAAAAGCTTTTCATCTTTTTTAAGTTGCTCTTCATTCTCTTTTAAACGTTCCTTTAAATCTTCTTTAAAAGGGTCTTTTTCATCATTATCTTTTTGAAATTTCTCTAAATTTTCTTTCAGCTCTTTGTTGAAATTTTTCATCATTTCTTCTTGTTGCTTCTGACGTTTCAAGAAGTTTTCCAACTGACGTTTATCGTTAAAATTTAATTCTGCTTTTTCTTTTTGGGTTTTAGATAAAGATTCTAATTCTTTTTCCCTCTCTTCAAACTTTTCTAAGGACTTATCTAAACTTTGAATCGTTTCACTTTGCTGTTCTAATTGCTTTTGTTCCTCTTCTTCCTTGGTTAATTTTCTATAGGAATAAACAGTACTTTTTGTGCTTTTGAAGTTATGTAACGCATCGTTATCAAAAACCTGAAAGAATAAATTGTAGCTAACTCCTTCTTTTAGTTCCAATTGGTTTGGAAAAGCACTAATAAATTCTGCCACATTGGATGATGAGATTTGAATAGGTTCAACCTTCACATCTAACTCATTATCAATAGGATAATAAACTAATTGAAGTTTACTTATTCCGTAATCATCACTTGCTTGCCCATGAAAGTAAAGAGATTGTTGATCCAAACTATCAACAGCCATTTTCATGTTCAACTCCGGATGTTCATCTGAAATAACGTCGATATTATAAGATAATGTTTCGTAATTTTTAAGTTTGGAATTACTAGTCGTTAAGCTGTAATCCAATGGTTTAGAGACCTGCTTTGTGGTTTCAAATTTATTGGAACTCGTCTTAGATAATTGAACAGTATCTTTAGAAATCAATTGAACGCTGTCCGTAGCCTTGGTTGACAATTTCCATGTGATTTTTGTTCCCTGTGGAACTATTGCATTTCCGGTACTTTTTAAAACTTCATCCGTTTTCTTGGTATAGGAAGGATAATCCAAATACATTTCAAAATTTAGTAGGCTAGGTACTTCAGCAACACTCAAAACATAAGGTCTTGAATTGACATTATTTGCCGACAGTTGAAATTCGATATCAGATTTTGGCTTTGAAAAAACATACTCAAACTGACCTGTACTTACTTGTTGAAGGACATAAGATTCATTATTAAAAGTAATTTTCACATTTTCAGGCATAACTTCTCCTGCTGTGGAAACTATTAATTTAAAGTCCTTACTTTCATTCGTGTTTAAAGATTCATTCAGAATAAAAAACTGAAAAGGCGCTGGAGGTTCATAAGCTGTTTTATAATTTACAACACGATTATAACTCTCGCTAAACAAATTTATATGACCAGTTACAAAAGTTAAAAGCAAAATAAGCACTGGAATAGCCGCATATTTAAGATACTTTAAACTGGATTGAAAATTGACTGCCAATTTAAAAGGAATGGGTTGTAATTCTGAAGATTTTTGATTGATACTTGCTAGTAACAGTTCAGATTGTTGAGCATCTTCTTTTAATTGAAGTACATTTAAAAGTTTGTCGCTAACCTCAGGAAAATGATTTCCAATAATTTTTGAAGCTTCTTTGTAATCTATTCCCTTTTGAAGCTTAAATAATTTAGCTAATGGAATGGCAATAAATTTAAAAAACAAGCTCAACTCTACTGCTATAAAAACCCAAAATAATACGGTTCTAGACGCAGTGTTTAGCCAAAGTACATATTCCACAAAAAGCGTGAACAAGAAATATAAAAAGCCTAAAGCAAAAAATAGGATGACTCCTTTAAGCAATTCGTTGGTATAAAATCGCTTAATAAATTGCTCTAATTTTAATTGAATGTCTTCAAATTTTGTCATCTAACTCAAGTACCTGTTTTCTTAACCACTAAAATTACAATAATATTTTTACTCTAAATGGCATAGAATTGGTAAAACTTAGTTAATTTTAAATGCCTAGAAATAGGATTCCCTACTTCAAGGGAATGAAAATTCAATTTTTAATGAAAGATTTAAAGTATTTAGCCGCTTTGTCCATTCCCATAATGGCATTTATGGGCATTTATTTAAAAGGTTATTTCACGTATTTAACACCTTTCTATGCTTTTGTTTTAATACCTATTATGGATTTACTACTTCCACTGGATCCAACGAATTTAAATCCTGAAGAAGCAACTGATAATTTAAAAACCAAACTATTCGATTGGCTACTATATCTAAATCTTCCTATAGTTTACGGACTGATCTTTTACGCTTTAATAACAATGTCCATAACATCTTTTAACACTTTTGAAATAATAGGACTTATTTTATCCGTTGGTACTGTTTTGGCTGTTAATGGCATAAATGTGGCTCATGAACTTGGTCATAGACAAAGTACTAACGAACGCTTTTTAGGTAAAGCCTTATTGCTTCCTTCCTTTTATATGCATTTTTATATAGAGCATAATTTTGGCCACCATTTACACGCTGCGACACCTGAAGATCCAGCCACTGCAAAATACAATCAATCCATTTACTCGTTTTGGTTTACCTCTACCTTTCGACAATATTTTAATTCTTGGAACATTCAGAAAATGTTACTTAAAAATAATAACAACGCTTTCTTTTCAACCAAAAACGACTTGTTGTGGTATGGTATGTTTCAACTAAGTTATCTCATCTTAGTATTTGTGTTTTTTGGAACTATTGGATTTGTTTTTGTACTAGCTGCCGGAATTGTTGGTTTTATAATGTTAGAAACCGTAAATTATATTGAGCATTATGGTTTGTTACGTTCTAAATTACCATCGGGAAGATATGAACGGGTTAAGCAAAACCACTCCTGGAATTCCAATCATGCCCTTGGTAGAATTGTACTCTATGAATTAACCAGACATAGCGATCATCATTATAAATCGTCTAAAAAATATCAAATTTTAGACAGTTATGAAGATAGTCCGCAAATGCCTTATGGTTATCCAACTTCCATGGTTATCTCACTCTTTCCGCCGTTATGGTTTAAGATTATGAATAAACGGGTTCCACGTGACATGGTTTCTTAAAAAAGACAAGAGAAAAAAGTATATTTAAAATAGACTTTCTCTTTATTCTATTTTCTTTGTTCTTTCTTCTACTCTGCTATATCTTTGCAACTTCAAATAAATCAAGATGTCTAAACAAGTTAGAGTGCGTTTTGCACCAAGTCCAACAGGACCTTTACATATTGGAGGTGTTAGAACAGCACTTTTCAACTACGTTTTTGCTAAAAAACACAACGGAACTTTTATTCTAAGAATAGAAGATACAGACCAAAATAGGTATGTTGAAGGAGCCGAAAATTATATTATTGAATCTCTAAACTGGTGTGGCTTTCCTTTTGATGAAGGTCCAGGGAAAAATGAAAAATTTGGTCCTTATAGACAAAGTGAACGCAAGCACATTTATAAAGAATATGCCGATAAATTGATTGCTTCTGGTAATGCTTATTACGCATTTGATACAGCCGAAACATTAGATTTTCATAGAAAAGATCACGAAGAAAAAGGTAAAACCTTTATCTATAATTGGCATAACCGTTTAAAATTAGATAACTCCTTATCTCTTTCTGTTGAAGAAACACAAGCTAAATTAGATGCAGGTGAAGATTTTGTGATTCGGTTTAAATCGCCTCAAGATGAAACTTTGCATTTAACGGACATTATTCGTGGTAATATTACTATTGAAACAAATGTGTTAGACGACAAAGTTTTGTTTAAAAGTGATGGCATGCCAACCTACCATTTAGCGAATATTGTGGACGACCATTTAATGGAAATCTCTCATGTTATTCGTGGGGAAGAATGGTTGCCTTCTTTAGCTTTACACTATCAATTATATAAAGCTTTTGGTTGGGAAGCTCCTGAATTTGCACATTTACCACTTATCTTAAAACCTACAGGAAAAGGTAAATTAAGCAAACGTGATGGCGATAAATTAGGGTTTCCTGTATTTCCATTGGCATATAAAGATGAAAAAACAGAAGAACTATCTCGAGGCTATAGAGAAGATGGCTATTTTCCTGAAGCTGTTGTTAACTTTTTAGCCTTTTTAGGTTGGAATCCAGGAACAGAACAAGAAATTTTTAGTCTAGAAGAATTGGTTCAGGCTTTCGATTTAAGTCGTGTGAATAAAGCTGGAGCGCGTTTTGATCCAGATAAAATAAAATGGTTTAATCACCATTATATGCAAGAACAAAATAATGATGATCTAGCAGAACAGTTTAAATTGCTTTTCCCTGAAGCTTTAAACGACATCGATGTTAATTACGTTTCAATGGTTATCAACTTAATTAAAGAAAGAGCGACTTTTGTAACTGATTTTTGGGATTTAGGGAACTTTTTCTTCGAAACTCCTTCAGATTTAGATGAAAAAGCTACCAAAAAAGCTTGGAAAGAAGATTCTCCTGAATTAATGAAAGAACTAATCACTATTATTTCTTCAGTTGAAGATTATACGGTTGAAAACCTTCAAACAGCCATTAAAGGCTGGATTACTTCAAAAGAAATAGGTTTTGGAAAAGTCATGATGCCATTACGTTTGGCATTGGTTGGTGCTTTACAAGGTCCTGAAGTTTTCGATATTATGTATTTAATAGGAAAAGACGAAAGTGTTAGACGGATAGAAAATCTTATCAACACATTATCATAAAAAAAGCGACCAAACGGTCGCTTTTTTGTTTTAATTATGTTCTGTAAAAGTGGAACTGTAACAAAAGGGATACATAAAGCTACTAATAGTATACATTGTCTTTTTACATGTTCATTCTCATGTTATTGTGACAATTATAGCTTAAATTAGTAATCATATTTTTTTAACCCTAATAAATTCTATTATGTCCATTTTATACATTCCTATTTTAGTATTTTGTGTGTTTCTTTTTATCTCTCTATTTTTCATAGTGAAACAACAAACAGCCGTAATTGTCGAACGTTTTGGTAAATTTCATAGCATTCGTCATTCTGGATTACAATTAAAAATTCCATTGATGGATAGAGTTGCTGGAAGATTGAGTTTAAAAATTCAGCAGTTAGATGTTTTAATTGAAACAAAAACTTTAGATGATGTTTTTGTTAAACTAAAAGTATCAGTTCAATATAAAGTGATTAGTGAAAAGGTTTACGATGCTTATTACAAACTAGATTATCCGCATGAACAAATAACCAGTTATGTGTTTGATGTAGTTCGTGCTGAAGTTCCAAAAATGAAATTGGACGATGTGTTTGTTAAAAAAGATGATGTGGCTTTAGCTGTAAAAGCTGAATTAAACGAAGCTATGTCCGATTATGGTTTTGATATTATTAAAACTCTAGTTACAGATATTGATCCAGATGCTCAGGTAAAACAAGCCATGAACAGAATTAACGCGGCTGATAGAGAAAAAACAGCTGCTCAATATGAAGGTGATGCCCAACGTATTCTAATAGTTGAAAAAGCAAAAGCTGAAGCAGAGAGCAAACGTTTACAAGGACAAGGTATTGCAGATCAACGTCGTGAAATTGCTAGAGGTTTGGAAGAATCTGTGGATGTATTAAATCGTGTTGGAATTAACAGTCAAGAAGCATCTGCTTTAATTGTTGTAACCCAACATTATGATACTTTACAAGCTATTGGAAGCGAAACCAACAGCAATTTAATTTTATTACCAAATTCGCCTCAAGCAGGAAGCCAAATGTTAAACGATATGGTAGCGAGTTTTACTGCTAGTAACCAAATTGGTGAAGCCATGAAAAATAACAAGAAGAAGAAAGAGTAATTACGTTTTAATCAACTTATAAAAGCCTCGAATTTATAACATTCGAGGCTTTTAGTTTTTATGATTCTTTTTATATTTAAGGACCAAATCTTTTAAAGTTGCTAAATAAATTTCTAAATCTTCTGTAGAAATTTCTGGATGATCCATATTTGGAATGGTATCAGGATTTTCATCTAAATACTTATAGACTTCTGGATAATTGGTTTCAATATCTCTTATTAAAGTAGATATTTCAGAAAGTAAGTCTTTCACAGTTTTCATATTTTTAATCATGTTTTTAGATTTTAAAAGGTAGTGATAATAGCCAACCTATTTAAATTAAAAGTAGAGAAAATTCTGGAAATCAAGATTTGAATGGATGTCTTTCTTCCCAATCTTGTTTCGGATTCATCAGTTTAAAAATATACTTTAATACGGTATTCATAACCCAATTGGTATGTTTCATGTAAAGAACCATTTTTTTAGGCTTGGCTCCTACCGAACTTTTAATTGCCATAGCCGTTCTTGCATAAACAATAGAAGAAAAATTGTTTTCAATACCAAAGGAAGCCATATCGTAAAGCATGTTTAGATATAACTGATTGGCGTATTGATGCTCACTATCATAACCCAGAAAATAAGTTTCCAATGCTTTTCCATTTAATATTAAAGTATAAAACCCAATAAGTTGGTTGTCCAAATAATATCCGAACACTTTGAAATGATCTTTTAGATGCATTTTAAAGCTGTAAAAATGATTTTCTGGAAGTATGAACGTGTTTATTTTAGCATGCTCTGAAACGTTTTTATAAAGCGCGTGGAGCAGAGATTCATTCTCCTTTATATCTTCTAAGTTCAATTCACGTTTTTGAACCTTTTTAGACTTTTTTCTGGCTGTTTTATATCTATCTCGATACTTTTTATTTAAATCAGCATAATAATCGTCAAAATGATTCCAATGGCTTTTAACGGCCATGATCATGTTTGGTTGCGCTATGACTTTGTGAATTTGATGGACACCGAATAATTCTGCTTCTTCGTGAATATCATCATCAAGAAAAAAATCTTTAAGCATAATCATTCGAATACGCTTATTCTTATTGATTTTTATATCTTTTTTAAGCTGAAGGGTCGCTTGATAAATATGTTTGAGAAATTCTGATTGAGAAATTTCATGCACATTAAAATATAAACCATGTTGGCCGGTTTGCGTTAAATTTCCAACAACCAGAACATTTCCTTTTAATAATTTAGAGACTGAATTTTTAAATTTTTCAACAAAAAGGCTGTCCGTTTCATTTCTAAACATGTCCTTTAAATACAATTCGACACGCTGAATTAAAGCGATTCCAATTAAAGTTTCATCTTTAAAAACACCTACATAATTTAAAGATATATTATTAGGCGAAGCTTGCTCCAAAGCTTTAAAATAAGCTGTTTGCAAAAAAATATCGTGCACAACAAAACCATCCCATTCGGGAGGTAGTTGTTTATAAGAATTATAGATTTTATAGTTTATCAAAGTGAAAAATAAAAAAGACTGAAAATAAATTATTTCAGTCTTTAAATAAGTTAAATCATTACAAAATTAGACCCAGCCACAAACAATGCCACCCATTAAAATAGCACATAGCAACCAAAAACCACTATTAATCCATATGTATTTCCAACTTTTACGTTCAAATAAGGCATTGATTGCCATTACTGGAAATAAAAGTAAAACACCTGCTATAAAACCATGCAAAGCGCCATGCTTAAAGGTTCTAAAAGCCATGCCGTAATCGGACATAAAAGCATTATAAGAAGGTAAAGCCTTGGAAGCATCACCTCCAATCATACCTAAAGCTCCAGTTTGGTGATTGGTTAAAAACTGCAAAGCAAATGCAAATAAAAATGAAAAGAGAAAAGTCAATCCAAAAATAACAGCCATATTTCCTCCTTTTAAAGATTCGGCAGTTACACCAGATTCACGCATCCAAGCATTTCCAAAAGTTTTTGGATGATACCAAATAAAACCTATAACAAGTGGTACAAAAGCGGCAACCAAGATTGCCAAAAAATTATATTCCATAATAATAATTTGTTAGTTAGTTGGTTAAAGGTACTTAAAATAAAGAGAATTAAATAAATAAAAAAGCCTCGAACTAATTGATTCCGAGGCTTTAAAAATTATTATAAATGACTTTAAATAGCTTTAGCTTCTGCCACTAAAATGTCGTTTGAGTCTTCTAGTGCTTTTTCTATAAAATCGCTAATGGCTTCATTTTTATCCTGTCCGTTTTTAAGCAAAACATTTAAAGTTAGCATGGCGGCAATTCGGGTTCCAACTTTTTTGGCCGCTGTGTTAAATAAAGGCTCCAATTCTTCATAACTAACGTTTTTAGCTAGTTCCAGAATTTCAGCTTTTATTTTTTCTTGTTTCGCTTCAGGAAGATTCGTGTATTTTTTTCCTAACTGCTGAATCACATCAATAGCCTTACGTTCACTTCGACTGCGCTCAGTGACCACATTATTTTGTTGTGGCTTTGCCACTTGTTTTGCCCAAGAATCTTTTAATCCAACAATTTTATTAAAAATTAAAGTTTCAGACGTTGTATCATTATCAACATTAAAATAACCTAAACGTTGAAATTGAAACCTGTCTCCTACTTGAGCTTCAGCTAAACTAGGTTCTATAAAAGCTTCGACTAATTTTAGAGAATTAGGATTTATAAATTCCATAAAATTCTTGTCTTGATGAGCATCTGGAGCTTCATCTAAAAACAATCTATCGTATTCTCTAACTTCAGCTTTTATAGCATGAGCAATAGAAACCCAGTGCAAAGTGCCTTTTACTTTAATGGTGGTATCTTCAGTATATGTGCAATGAATTTCAGTAATATTACCTTTTTCATCTTTAACAACACCTTCTCCTTTTATGATGTAAGCATTCTTTAAACGCACTTCTTTTCCTAAAGTCAGTCTAAAATATTTGTTATTTGCTTCTTCTTTAAAATCGTCTTTTTCAATATAAATTTCACGAGAAAAAGGCACTTTTCTAAAACCAGCCGCATCATCTTCCTGATTATTTTCTGCTTCCAACCATTCTACTTTTCCTTCAGGATAATTGGTGATAACAACTTTAATAGGATCTAAAACAGCCATTACTCGGGGAGCAGTTTTATTTAAATCTTCGCGAATACAAAACTCTAATAAAGCTACATCAATAACATTATCACGCTTGGCAACCCCAACAGTTTCAACAAATTTTCTAATAGAATTTGGGGTATAACCACGACGACGAAGGCCGGAAATAGTTGGCATTCTTGGATCGTCCCAACCTGAAACTATCTTCTCTTCTACCAATTTTAGCAACTTACGTTTACTCATAATGGTATAACTTAAGTTTAAACGAGCAAACTCACGTTGTTTTGGAAGCATTGGAAGACTTTCGGGCTGATACTTGTATATTTGGTCTTTAAACCAATCGTAAAGTTCTCTGTGAGGCTTAAATTCAAGAGAACAAAGCGAATGAGAAATTTGTTCTATATAATCACTTTCTCCATGAGTCCAGTCGTACATTGGATAAATACACCAATCATTTCCAGTTCTGTGATGTGCTTTCTTTAAAATACGATACATCAAGGGATCACGCATCAACATATTTGGGTGTTGCATGTCTATTTTAGCACGAAGTACGTGAGAACCTTCATTAAATTCGCCATTCTTCATACGCAGAAACAAATCCAAATTTTCTTCAATGCTTCTATTTCTAAAAGGTCCATCGACACCAGGTTGTGTAGGCGTTCCTTTTTGTTGCGCCATAGCTTCGCTAGATTGCGAATCGACATAAGCTTTCCCCTCTTTAATAAGATCTATAGCCCAATCGTATAACTGTTGAAAATAATCTGAAGAATAGACTTCATTAGCCCATTTATAACCTAACCAGGAAATATCAGCTTTTATAGCATCTACATATTCCTGTTCTTCTTTTGCTGGATTGGTATCGTCAAAACGCAAATTTACTGGTGCGTTGTATCTTTCACCTAAACCAAAACTAATTCCAATGGCTTTGGTATGACCAATATGCAAATAGCCATTTGGTTCTGGAGGAAAACGAAAACGCAAAGCTTCTTTTTTTAAGCCATTAGCTAGATCTTCTTCTATAATATGCTCAATAAAATTGAGTGATTTTGCTTCTTCAGACATAAGATATTCTTTATTCAAAATATGAAGCACAAAATTAGGTAATTTTACACTAAATGTAACATCTGAAGCGTTTTTCATACCTATAAATAAAACAAAATCATGGAACACAGAAATTACGAATGCCCAAAATGTCATGATCGCACTTATGATACAGACCAAATGCAAGCAACTGGTGGACTTTTCTCTAAACTTTTTAACATTCAGAATAAAAAATTTACCTCAGTAACTTGTACAAAATGTACCTATACAGAGTTTTATAAATCCAAAACCAGTAGCATAAGTAATATCTTTGATTTCTTCACTAATTAATTATTTAACTAAAAATTTATTTTAGATATTTTACAAACCTGACGTTCTGAATAGTATTTTTGCGTTATGGGAATTATTAAAGTTGAAAATATCAGAGTTTTTGCACATCATGGTTGCTTAAAAGAAGAAACTAAGATTGGTTGCGATTATAGTGTGGATTTAGAAGTAAAAGCTAATTTACAAACCTCTGCTAAGACAGATGATTTAAGCGATACCGTTGATTATGTTTTTCTAAATAGAATTGTTAGAGAAGAGATGCTAAAACCTTCTAAACTATTGGAAACAGTAGCTAAACGCATTTTAAAAAGAATTTTTTCTGAAGATCAACTTATTAAAAAAGCGACTATTTGTGTTAGCAAGCTAAATCCTCCTATTGGTGGTGATGTTGAAATGGTTACAATTAAAATGACAGAAAAGCGTAAAAAGTGACATCTAACTAGTGTAAAACCTTTATTTTTTTTACATTTGCAATCGTTAATTCGTAAAAGAATTAAACATATTCTTGCTTATGCAGGAACTAAAAGGGTGTCGTGGCCGAGTGGCTAGGCTCAGCTCTGCAAAAGCTGCTACAGCGGTTCGAATCCGCTCGACACCTCAAAGAAGAGTTACCAATAGGTAGCTCTTTTTTTTTGTTTTAAATTTTAAGAAAATTAAAACACTATTAACTATAATAAATTATAATATTTAGAAGTTGAAAAGACCTGCCAGGTTTTAAAAACCTGGCAGGTCCAGAAAGGAAAATAATTTATTAAAAATCAATTAAACCAAACGGCGTAACGTTGTCTTCTTAACTCTGCATGAAAAAAACGACACTATTACTTTTTATGATTTTCGGATTAAATATTATTTCTGCTCAAGTAGAACAGAATATTTATGAATTGAACACTATTGATAATCTTTTAAATAATGAGGTTAAAGTTATCATAGATAAAAACTTGACTGATAAAACAGTTGTTTTCTTAGGAGAATCAGAGCACAATAATGGTTCAGATTTTTTAGCTAAAACGGAATTTGTTAAGTATTTAGTATTAGAAAAAGGCTATAAGGATATTGCTTTTGAAGGTGATTTTTTCGGACTTTATTTTGACCATAATAAAATAAACTTATCCTCATTTTGGTCACGTTCTATTCAATGCCTAGAACTATTTGAATTTCTAAAAGAACATCATGTTACCATATGGGGCTTTGATAACCAAATGAGTTCAGGCTATACATGGAGTAATTTTACAAATAAATTGACTGAATTTCTAAATAAAAATGAAATCGCTTATAATGAAGACTTTGTTCTTTTAACTGAAACATTTATTAAACATAGAAAAGATGCAAATAAATATCTAACCAACCCTCAAGTTGATTATTTAAAAAGCGAAATTAATAGTTTATTGAAAAATGATAAAATAATTAAAGACACTCTTTGGTTCCAAATTTTACAAAACTATAGAAGTGCTATTATATTAAATACAACTTATGCAAATAGTCAAAAAGGAATTCCACTGAGAGATAGCCTAATGGCAAAAAACTTGGACTTTTTAGTTAAAACGATGACTAATAAAAAGTTCATTGTTTGGGTACACAATGGCCATATGGCAAAATATGAATATGATTTTATGAAAGGACAAACTATGGGTAGTCAATTTGTAAATTCTAATCCGGATGTTTCTTACCACATAGCCTTTTCATCCATATACATGCCTTATAGAAAACCTAAATGGATAGAAAAAGCTAGCAATGACGAAGATGACTTACTTCATTTTTTACCTTCTATTGAAAAAAATTATTTTATTGACTCCAAACAACTAATTAGTAATTATCCAGAATATGCCGAAAAAGAATATGAAGGCATGTTTAATCTTGAGAAAAACAATACGAATTGGTTCAAGCATTTTGATGCATTAGTTTTTATATCAAAAGGGGAAATAGTAAAATATTCTGAATAAAATTAGACCTGCCAGGTTTTAAAAACCTGGCAGGTCTAGAATAATTTATAAAAAATCAATTAAACCAAACGGCGTAACGTTGTCTTCTTAATTCTAAAGCTACTTGTGCTTCCATTTTAAGAGCATCTGCGCGAGAACTTATTGGATCTATATAATTGTAAAGACTTGGTCTTAAATAAGAACCGTATTTCTCTACAATATTTGAAGATAGTTTATATCCTTTTTTATTTCTATGCCCTGTTTTGTGTTGTTCAAAACGCTCTTTAGGTGTCTTGCTAGTCATCCCGACATATAAACATTCCAAAACGCCATTAAACTGGGGATTAGCTTCACGAAATTTCCTATTTTCAGTAAAAACACGCTTGGATAATTCTACAACATAAATGCGATATAGTGTTTTTGCCATTAGATAAAGAAACAAATTACTACCAGTACCAATGTTTTGGAATCAAAATCTGATAAATAATGCTTAATTAATTATTTTTTATAAGATCAATCTGCTCTAGTTTATCTTTTAAAAGCTCCTTTTCTTTTGGGAAAAATGCTTGAAGTAATAATAGAATACCAAATCCTAAAATAACTAAAGAAACAATTTTCTTAGTTTTAAAAATACGTCTGGGAGTTAATTTGTTTTTAAGGGTTTTTGCGGCTGCAATTTTCAACAAGTCCACTAAAAAATAAACGGTTAGAATAGTTCCTAAAAAAACCCAAAGTTGATTATTAGATTCCGTAAAAGAACTTCCTATTACAATAAATCCTAACCAACCTAGCAGAACTCCAATATTAATAAAGTTTAACAGAAAGCCTTTAATAAACAATTTACCGTAGTTTTTTTTGAATTCTATTCTGTGGTATTCTCTAAGGATATCACGGAAAGATTTAGATGCTTTTATAAAAGAAATAATTCCATAAGCTGTTAGTAAAACACCACCAAAAACTAGAAAGTTTGGATCGTCTTTTATTTTATGAAGCAACTTACTTGTACTATAAAATGCAACTATAATAAAGAAAATGTCGGCTAGAATAACTCCAGAATCAAAAATCAAAGCACTTTTAACCCCTTTTGTTGCGCTAGTTTCCAAAAGCACAAAAAAAACGGGTCCTATAGTGAATGATAAAATAATACCAAATGGAATTGCTGTAAGAATAGCATCTTGCATACAAACGAGGTGTTTTATACAAAGCTACATAAAATTTTTAGCGATTTAATGGAAAAAAGTAAGTAGCTTACCTTTAGACCTATTAAAAATAAATTAAAAAATAATCTTTTTTAATTTTTACGGATAATTTTACCTCCAAAAACCGTGTTTTCAGTAACTGTTTCAGGATTCCCATAGATATAAGCTGTTCCACCTGCCTTAACCTTAACATCAACTTCTTTTGTTGCTTGTAAATGAGCTTCGCCAGCAGCTTTTATATTCACTTTTGCAGTATCACTTAATAAATCTTTTCCATGATACATACCACCAGTTGTTAAAACGATGTTTTGATTTTTTGTATTTCCTGAAACTATAATATCACCACCTGTAATTGATTTTGCTTCAACATAAGTAATATCCTCAACCATGACTTTAATTTTTCCACCTTCTTGAGCACGAAGATCTATTTCAAACTGATTAATAACATCGTTAGAACTAATAAAAGTACCTTCATTTGCATCTATGATATCTACCTTATTGAAATATAATTTAACTGTGGTATTGGCTCCATCAAAAACTTTTGCAATACTCATCTTTATTTTTAAAACCCCATTTTTATTAACTAGAACCACATCGCTTGTATTACTACCAGTAATAACCACTTTATTAGAATCTGATTTTATAAGCTCTACTTCTATTCTATCATAAACTTTAAGTTCTTTAAAATCTCCTAAGTTTGTTTCAATTTGTGCGTTTATACTTGTTGCTATTAACAACAAACCAGCTATAATTATTTGTTTCATCTGTATTATTATTTTTTAATAAAATTTAAAGGAATTATTGAATTATGGTAAATCAATCCTTATTCCTCATGCTTACCAATTAAGGTAAAATCTAAATGTTTTTTAACTAAATCTGTATCTTTTACCTTAACTACTACCTCGTCTCCAAGTTGATACATGGTTTTAGAATTCTTTCCAATAAGTGCATAATGGTCTTCATCGAATACATAATGATCGTCTTTCATGTTTCTAACACTCACCATTCCTTCACATTTATTAGAGATAATTTCTACATAAATACCCCAATCTGTAACTCCTGAAATAACTCCAACAAACTCTTCATCTTTATGATCTTGCATAAATCTAATTTGCATGTATTTAATGGAATCTCTTTCAGCCTTGGTTGCTAAATTCTCCATGTTACTTGAATGGTTGCATTTATCTTCGTAAATATCTTCACTTACCGATTTTCCACCATCTAAATAATGCTGTAACAAGCGATGAGCCATAACATCTGGATAACGTCGAATTGGTGATGTAAAGTGACTGTAATAATCGAAAGCCAAACCGTAATGCCCAATATTCTTTGTTGTATACTCGGCTTTACTCATGGTTCTAATGGTTAAAGTATCCACTAAATTTTGTTCCTTTTTACCGTTTACTTCACTTAATAAATTATTTAAAGATGAAGCAATACTCTTTCTATCCTTAAAATTTAATTTATAACCAAAACGACCAACTACATTTTGTAATGCCGCTAATTTACTTTCATCCGGTTCGTCGTGAACACGATATATAAAAGTCTTTTTTGGAGATTGTTTTCCTATAAATTCAGCAACTTTTCTGTTTGCTAACAACATGAATTCTTCAATTAGTTTGTTAGCATCTTTACTAGTTTTAAAGAAGACACCAACTGGGTTAGCTTCTTCATCTAAATTAAATTTCACTTCCACTTTATCGAACGAAATAGCTCCAGAACTCATACGTTTTGTACGCATAATTTTAGAAAGTTCGTTTAATTTTAAAGTAGCAAAAGCTACTTCTGGCGTGGTTTGATATTCTGAACCTGAAATTGCAACTTCAGCTGGAATAGTGGTATCTATGGATGATATATCTGCCTTCTTAGGAACAACAGGATTATTTTCTATAATAGCTTGTGCTTCTTCGTAAGCAAATCTAGCATCACTATAAGTTACAGTTCTTCCAAACCATTCATTTTTAACTTCTGCTTTATTATTTATTTGAAAAACCGCTGAAAAAGTATATTTCTCTTCGTTTGGTCTTAGTGAACAAGCATTATTAGATAAAACCTCTGGAAGCATTGGTACCACACGATCTACTAAATAAACCGAGGTTGCTCTTTCATAAGCTTCATCGTCTAAAATAGTATCTGGTTGCAAGTAATGAGACACATCTGCAATATGAATTCCTATTTCATATAAACCATTATCTAAAACTTGAAATGATAAAGCATCATCAAAATCTTTAGCATCTTTTGGATCTATAGTAAAGGTTAGCACATCTCGCATATCGCGACGTTTGGCTATTTCTTCTGGAGTAATGGAAGTATCAATTTTGTTCGCAAATTCTTCTACTTCTGGAGGAAATTCCAATGGCAAACCATATTCAGCTAAAATGGCATGAATTTCTGTATTATGCTCGCCAGGTTTTCCTAAAACTTGCAACACATGTCCATTTGGAGAATCGGAATTATCCGGCCAATCATCTAGAGAAACTAGAACTTTATCGCCATCTTCCGCTTTATTAATTTTACTTATAGGTACAAAGATATCTTTGTACATTTTAGTGCCATCCACTACTACAAAAGCAAAATTATTATTTTTACTAAACTGAATAACACCAACATATTCGCTCTTTGCGCGTTTTATAATACTGGTAATTTCGCCTTCACGTTTCCCACGTTTTAAGCGTTTGTAAGAATAAAATTCTACTTCATCTCCGTGAAGCGCTTTGTTCATGTTATTTGAAGCTATATATGTATCTTCTTCAAAATCGTCGCAAATAATATATCCTGCACCTCTGGAAGCCATATCGACTCTACCAATGTGATATTCTGTATTAACAATGGCTTTAAATTTACCACGTTCTACTTCTTCAATTTCTTTTTCAATTTTAAGTTGTTGAAGTTTTTTTATAATTTGATTGCGACTGCTAGCATCGTTAACGCCTAGTTTTGAAGCAATTTGTTTATAGTTAAAGGATTGGTTTCTATCTTTTTTTAAAATACTTAGAATGGTATTTGTAAGGTTGGAAATCTTGTTATTTGAAGGTTTCCTGTGTTTCTTTTTTGTCATGTATTAATTGTAATCATTTCATTCCTTTAGAAAAAGGAATCTTATAGTTTTATAAACATAATACTTTTAGAGAAGAGTTTAACACTTTCACTTTAATTATTAGTAGTGAACAGGTTATTAGAAGTATTAAGTTTATGCAAAGCTACGTTTTTATTATTAAATGCCTGTTTCTTTAATATTAAGTTAACGTAAAAAGGCTTACAAATTAATGCAAACCTTTATTTTTTTTAATAATATTTAGTTATTTACTCAATAACAAGTTGCTTGGTGGCTTTTCCTTGACTTGTTTCTATTTCTACTAAATACATACCTGGAGATAAATGAGTAGTATTTATAACTTTTTCTTTTGAAGTACTAATAAACTGCCCTAAAGTATTATAAATATTTGCTTGTTTAAACTCTAATCCTTCTTGTAACTGAATGTTTACTTGATTATTGGCAGGATTTGGATATAAACTAAATTTAGATAATACAAATTCGTCTGATGATAAAACTTCGCTTAAATCGTATACCTTAACTTGACCTGAATTAATTCCGTTTTCAGAATTAGAATGTGAACCAATAATAATGGTATGACTATCACCAGATAAACTAATATTACTACCAAAATAATCATTTTCGTTTTCTCCATTTATACTATTCCCTATTTGCGTCCAACTATTCAATATGTACTTAAATATCTTTACTTGACCTGAATTCCACAAATTATCTTCATTATTAATACAACCAATTGCTAATATTGATCCATCTGAAGATAAACTAACACTTGTTCCTAAATTCTCACCAGGAATATCACCAAGTATATTATTTCCTATTTGTGTCCATACTCCTAATATATTTTCATAAACTTTTACTTGTCCTAAAAAATCATTATTATTTCCTGAAGCACCTATAGCTATAATTTCACTATTAGAAGATATTGAAACAGTCCAACCAAAAAAATCCTCAGCTTCATCACCATTTAAATCTTGTCCTATTTGTGTCCATATTCCTTCTAAATTTTCATAAACTTTTACTTGACCTGATTGATTTCCATTAATATCATGGCCTAAAGCACCTATTATTAAAGTATTACCATCTGATGATAAGTCAATACTATCTCCAAACACATCACTAATAAATTCACCTTCTATATCAGCTCCTATTTGCATCCAAACTTCACCAACGTATTCGTAAACTCTAACATAACCTGATAAATTATCATTATACGTATAACTAGGTGCACCCATTGCCACTATGGTACCATCTGATGAAATACTAACTGATAATCCCAATTGATCTAATGATGTACTTCCATTCAAATCTTGACCAATTTGTGTCCAAACATCATTAATATTCTCATAAACTCTTACTTGTCCTGATGCAGGACCATTTGCATCATTAGCATAAGCACCTATAGCAAGTATATTACCGTTTGCTGATAAGCTAGTGCTTACACCAAAACCTTCATATGATATTCCATTACTAATATCTTGTCCTATTTGTGTCCAAACACCACTAATATTTTCATAAACTGCTACAAATCCAGAAGATTCACCATATTCAGAACTGTACATAGAAGTAATTGCCACTATGTTACCATTTGAAGAAATTGAAACATCCTTACCTAAATAATCATAAGCTTCTTCTCCAAAAAAAGTTTGACCAATCTGAGTTTGACTAAAAATTAAAAAAGGAAATAGTAAAAAAAGTAAAGTATGTTTCATAATAAGTAAGATTTGGATAGTATAAAGATACAAAATATGTTACTCTATAACTAATTGCTTAGTTGCTTTTCCTTGATTGGTTTCTATTTCTAATAAATACATTCCTGGAGATAAATGAGTGGTATTAATTACTTTTTCTTTTGAAGTACTAATAAACTGACCTAAAGTATTATAAATATTTACTTGTTTTAACTCTAAATCTTCTTGAAATTGGATGTTTACTTGGTTAATAGCTGGGTTTGGGTATAAACTAAATTTAGATAATACAAATTCGTCTGATGATAAAACTTCGCTTAAATCGTATACTTTAACTTGTCCAGAATCATTACCATTTCCAGCATTATGGATAGCTCCAAAAGCTACTATACTACCATCGCTAGATATAGAAACACTATAACCACTAAGATCTTGAGCATCTTCACCATCCATATCATTTCCTATTTGGGTCCAAGACCCATCTTGATTTTTATAAACCCTAACATGACCAGAATTAAGACCATTTACGCCATTATTAAATTCAGCACCAATAGCAATTATAGTACCATCACTTGATAAAGAGACGCTATTACCACTAAGATCTCCTTCTGCTTCACCATCTATATCGTCACCTATTTGAGTCCAAGAACTAGCTTGATTTACATAAACTCTTACATGTCCAGAATTAATACCATTTCCATCGTTATCTGGAGTTCCAATAGCTACTATACTACCATCACTAGATAAGGAGACACTATCACCATATTCATCAAATTCATCACCAGTATCTTCAGGAATAATATCAGCGCCTATTTGATTCCATACTTCAGATACAGCATCGTATTCATGAATTCTTATTTGTCCAGGATTACCTTCAATTCCAATAGCCCCAACAGCTAATATAGTACCATCACTGGATAAAGAGAGTCCACTACCCATTTGATTATTAATAGCTTCGCCATCTATATCTTGTCCTATTTGAGTCCAAGATCCACCTTGATTTTTATAAACTCTGACATGACCAGAACCACTACCATTTTCATTATTAGCTAGAGCACTAATAGCAACAATACTACCATCACTAGATAAGGAAACTTTCCTACCACTGCGATCACCACTACGTTCCCCATCTATATCCTCGCCTAATTGAGTCCAAGTAGTCGTTACAGAATTGTATTCATAAACTCTTACATGTCCAGAACTAAACCCATTTGCTCCATAATTATTAGGCGCACCAATAGAAACTATAGTACCATTGCTAGATAAAGAAACACTTGTACCACTTTGATCACCAGAAGCTTCCCCATCTATATCTTGTCCTATTTGAGTCCAAATTCCACTTATATTTTCATAAATTCTTACATGACCAGGTGCTTGATATATACCACCACTAGTTCTATTATAACGACCTCCAATAGCTATAATATTGCCATCACTAGATAAAGAGACACTATAACCACTTTCATCACCTGCAGATTCACCATCTATTTCAACACCTATTTGAGTTTGCGAATGACTTAAAAAAGGTATAAATATTAATAATTGTAATATTTTTTTCATGATTTGGTTTTAGTTTTTTATCAATTTAATGGCTTTAACACAATGATAAATAAATTATATTACTTTTTAAATAATATGAAATAAAACCCTTATTTTTTGTCCTAAAATTATAATTTACTATCTATTATTAGACTTTAATAAATTTTAATAACTGTATAAATTTATAGGTTTTATATTTTACTATGACAATCCAGAAATTAATTCTTTAAAGCTGAATTTTATAGTTATCCACATATATATAGATAATCAACTTTTTCTTTTAAAATTTAAAAAAATATTGTTGATGATTATAGTGTGTTAATAGCGTCTATAACTTTATTGAATTTTATTTTGATACTATCTTATTGACGTTCTATTAATATGTAATTAACAATTACTTTACATTTAAGAGCTTCATTTATAGCGTTATTTAAAAAGCTATTAACAACTTTTACGCGTTGTTAACAAGTGGTTTTTATTAGAAATGACTCATAAGATTTTCTATTTTTAATGTTTATAACCTAAAAATTTGGTCTGAAAACTTGTCTAAAAATAGATGAGTTATATTTAGGTATTTTGATCCCTATTTTTGATTGGAAAAATTACTGGATAAACCATGTTTTAGTTTTAAATAATTATAAACAGTTATTAACAGGTTATGAGTTTTAATATGGATAGCTATTAACAATTGAATTTTCTTGTTTACTAAAGGTATAAAAAATATAGAGGTATGTTACTACATTTTGTACCTTTACAGTAACAAAAACACAACTAAAAAATGAAAATTTCAATAGGTAACGATCACGCGGGAACCGAGTATAAATTTGCTATTCTGAAGCATTTAGAAGCTAAAGGATATGTTGTTACAAATTATGGTACAGACTCCAACGAGAGTGTTGATTATCCAGACTTTGTACATCCTGTTGCTCAAGATGTGGAATCTAAAAAAGCAGATTTCGGTATTATTATTTGTGGGAGTGGTAATGGTGCAAACATGACAGCTAATAAACATCAAGGTGTTCGTTCTGCATTATGTTGGACTAAAGAAATTGTTGCCCTTGCCAGACAGCATAATAATGCGAATATTTTAAGTATTCCATCACGTTTTACAGCTTTACCACAAGCTATTGAAATGGTAGATACTTTTTTTGAAACCGCTTTTGAAGGTGGACGTCATGAAAACCGAGTAAATAAAATTGCTGTGTCTTGTTAAATGAGCCAATCTCACAATAATCACACGCATGATTATAAGGATGTAAAGGATAGAAATCTTCTGATATCTATCTTTCTTAACATCTTAATTACTGTTGCTCAAATTGTTGGTGGATTAGTTTCTGGAAGTTTGGCTTTATTAAGTGATGCTTTACATAATTTTAGCGATGTTATTTCTTTAATTGTAAGTTATGTTGCTTCAAAATTATCTAAACAGAAAGCTTCAATCAATAGAACCTTTGGTTATAAACGTGCCGAAATTTTAGCCGCTTTTATTAATGCGTCAACTTTAATAATTGTTGCCATTTTATTGATTATTGAAGCAGTAAAACGTTTTCAACATCCTCAGGAAATAGAGACACATCTGGTTATTTGGCTATCGTTAATAGCTGTTTTTGCCAATGGGTTTAGTGTTTTATTACTTAAAAAAGATTCTAAAAATAACATTAATATCCGTTCAGCTTATTTACATTTATTAACAGATATGTTAGCAAGTGTAGCCGTATTGATTGGAGGCTTGTTAATGAAGTATTACCAGGTGTTCTGGGTTGATAGTTTGCTAACGTTTTTAATTGCTTTATACTTGATTTTTGTGGGTTACGACTTATTAAAAACCTCAACTAAAATGTTGATGCTTTTTACGCCAGACCATATTAATATTAAAGAGGTTGTACGAGTTGTTAATCAGTTACCAAAAGTTAAAAAATTACACCACGTTCATATTTGGAATTTAAGTGACAATGAATTGCATTTAGAAGCTCATTTAGATTTAGAAGAGAATATTTCAACTCGAGAGTTTAACGATCTTTTACTAGTTATAGAAAGTGTGTTGCATGATGAATTTAACATCAATCATGTTACCATTCAACCAGAATATAAAAAGGAAGACCCTAAAGAAGTTATTGTTCAAGATTAACTAATTCCTGCGAAGGCAGGAATCTTAAATTAGAATTTAAGTTATTTATAAAATTAAACTATGTTAGATATACAAACTAAAACTTTTAACGATTTAAACATCCAGGAGCTCTACGATATGCTTCAATTAAGAGCTGAAGTATTTGTTGTAGAACAAGATTGTGTTTATCAAGATGTGGACGGAAAAGACCAAAAGGCATGGCATGTTTTGGGTTATAAAGACAGTAAATTAGTTGCTTATACTCGCGTTTTTAAACCAGGAGATTATTTTAATGCAGCCAGTATTGGAAGAGTTGTAGTATCTGGAAATGAGAGACAACATAAGTATGGTTATGATATTATGAAAGCTTCCATAAACGTCATTAAAGAAGATTTTAATGAAGCAACTATTAAAATTTCGGCACAATGTTATTTAAAAACTTTTTACAATAATTTAGGGTTTACAGAAACTGGAGAAGAATACTTAGAAGATGGAATTCCACATATGGCAATGATAAAAAACTAATTAGTTTCTCCTACATAGGTGATTAAAATTTCCACACGTCTATCGAATTTAGGTTCACCACCTAAAGGGAATTTTCTACGCATACCAACGTATTTCATACGTCTTTTATCTACGCCTTTTTTGGCTAAATAATCGTAGATATATTTTGCTCTAGCAAGAGATAAATTGCGTTGTTTGGTTTTTCTATCAAGCGCATCTCTACTATTTTGAGTACAGCATACATGGCCTTGAATGGTAAAGTAAATATCTTCTCTTTCAACCATGATTTTTGCCATGTCTTCTAAAGTTTTTTTAGATTCTGGCAATAAAACGCTATAACCAGTTTTAAATAGAATATTTTCTAGTAATATTTTGTCTCCAGCTTTTAAATTTTTATCATTTAAAGATTCTGTAATGTCTTTTTTTTCTGGTTGTACAAGCTCCCTTGGTGGATTGTAGGGTTGGACTATAATCTCTACTTTTCGGTTTAAACCTCTTATTTTATTTAGATCTGCTTCTTTTATAAGTTTCACTAATATTTTTCCCTTACCATCAACATTGGTAATTATACTTTCGTCAAATTCGTTGTTAGAAAATATGGTTTTAATAGCGTTTGCTCTTTCTTGGGAAAGCACGAGATTATAAGAATCACTTCCTCTGTCATCTGTAAAACCGTAAATAGATATTTTTTGAATGTCAAGAGCTTCAATTTCCGAAAGAAACATAAGTAATCTACTATGTTCCGTATCTGGAACTAAAAATTCATCCGTTTCAAAATAGACCTCATGCGTCAGCTCGGTTTGAGCTGTAACATTAATACCAATTAAGAATAACGTTAAGATGGCAAGTTTTTTCATAGTAGGCACATGAGATTTCAAGTAAATATAAGTATTTACATTGAATTTTTCAATGGAACTGGAATTACCTTAAATAGTCCTTGTATTTAGTAGGGTTCGAAAGAATTTCTGTAGCTTTTTTAATTTCAGGATTGTGGTTTAAATAAAAATCGTATAAACCTTCTCTGTAGACATAGCGTTTTACAATTTCGTCTGTTAACAATGATAAAATCTTGTCTTTATTTTCATTAACAGCTAACTCTTTAGAGTTTTTTAAGTTTTTTAATAAGGTGTTATAATCTGCTTGAATATTATCGTCCAATTCTTCTTTTACAGCATTTTCGTAAACACTATTTAAAGATTTTTCAGTTTCTGTTACGAAAGAAAAATTATTGGTATTTAAATAATCTTTAAAATTTTTGAAGTCGGAGTCTTTTAACTCGAAATCATTGATATCAGTTATGTTTTGATGATTATAATAGTAATTTGTGGCGTAATCGAAAATAAAATAATCGTTTAAGATAGCATCTGTAATAGCTGAATTTTCAGATATTTCAATAGTTTCATCAGGAAGAACGCCTCCACCATCAAAAACAGGACGTCCATTTTTAGTTTTAAACTCGTGATATTCTTTACTATCAATTCTTACAGCATTTCCTTCATCGTCTCTATTCCAGTAATCCAAAGACTGAATACATCTCCCTGAAGGCGTATAATATCTGGAGATGGTAATTTTTAGCTGTGTACCATATGCTAAGGGTTTAGGACGTTGTACTAAGCCTTTACCAAAACTTCTGGAACCAAGAACCACAGCTCTATCAAGATCTTGAAACGAACCAGATACAATTTCACTTGCCGATGCGGAACTTCCATTAATTAAAACCACTATTGGAATTTCAGTATCAATAGGATCTTTTTGTGTGTAATAGGTTCTATTATATTTTTTAACTTTCGATTTTGTAGTAACAACCAATTGCCCTTTTGGAACAAATAAATTGACCACATTTACAGCTTCGTGAAGCAAACCACCAGGATTACTTCGAAGATCTAAAATAATGCGTTGGGCTCCTTGAGCTTTCAAATCTTTTAGCGCATATGCAGTTTGTGAGGAAGCTTTATTATTAAAAGTACTTAATACTATATAGCCGGTTTTGTCGTTTATCATAGAAAAATAGGGTACAGCATCAATTTCTATTTCAGAGCGCTTAATAGATGTTTTAAATTCTTTTCCCTGGCGTAAATAGGTGACTTCTACTAAAGAATTTGGTGTGCCATTAAGTAAGTTGCCAGCATCGTCTTTATAGGTTGCAATAACTACGTCTTCTACTTTAATAATTTCGTCACCGGCTTTTAATCCAGCTTTATCTGCAGGGTAATCTTTGTAAGGTTCTACTATTACTAACTTATCTTTTAAGGTTCTTACTTTGGCTCCAATTCCTGTATAATCTCCAGTTCTTCTTATGCGTTCTGCTTCGACATCTTGTTCATTATAGAAATTGGTATATGGATCCAAATCCTTCAACATGCTTTTAATGGCTGTATCCATTAAATCTGCAGGATTGGTTTCATCCACATAATTCATATTAATTTCTTTGTAGAGCGTGGTGAAAATTTCTATTTGCTTTGAAATTTCAAAAAAATCGTTTTGAAAAGCTGATGATGTAAAAAATACAATGATAGCCAATGCAGGAATGATGATGATTTTCTTTAATCTGGTTTTCATAAGAAATTTATTCTTTAATGCTTTTTTCTATAAATTTTTGAAGCAATTTTTTCATTTTGTCTTCAACTTCAATGTAAGTTGGCTTTTCTTTCCCAATGTACAAAATCATAAACGCATATTGTGCTGTCATGTTGTTAAAATAAGTTGCCTTGTGTAATCTATAGGCTTCACGTAACAAACGTTTAATTCTATTTCTATCTACAGCTCTTTTAAAATTCCGTTTGGATACAGATACTCCTGCTTTTACTTTTAGAGTATCATCTTCCAACGTGGTTTTTAAATACACCATTCTTAAAGGATAGGCTGAAACCGAA
The DNA here is from genome assembly GCF_014638915.1 of Xanthomarina arctica. GTDB lineage: Bacteria > Bacteroidota > Bacteroidia > Flavobacteriales > Flavobacteriaceae > Xanthomarina > Xanthomarina arctica. The sequence continues at coordinate 672,047 of NZ_BMFQ01000001.1, forward strand.
TTTCCATCGAGGAATAATTTCGAAATAAGTTTTTCGCTTTTAAGTTTTTCTTTATGTGAATAGGATGCGTTCATAATTTATATAGAAAACAAATGTAAGAATTCCTACCATGATTAAAAGTGAAGGTTGCAGGGAATTTTATAAGCCTCTTTTTTATCTCATTTTTAATAGGAAAGAATAAAAAAAGACTGCCTTATTTAGACAGTCTTTTTTTAAGAAATTATTTTTTGAAAGCTTTACATCTCAAATTTATTATTCACTTTATTGATATCAGCCATTAACTCTTTAGGATCTATTTGAACCGATTTAATTGGTTTAGATGCTTCGAAGGTATAAGTTGGGTAAGCCCACGCCCAGTTAGGTTGTGGTGTTGCAGTAGTTGGTTTTTTACCACGCATCATACGTAAAGGAATGTAATAATCTTCTGTAGTCCCGTCTGTATAAGTTATTGTTAAGTCTATAGGCATTGGCATAAGTCCAATACGTTCCAAAGTAACAATATTACCACTAACAGCTTTTACACCATAATCGATAGTATTGGTTGTTTGTCCAAAATCTGTTAAATACCAATCTAACTCCAAATTAGTAATTTTTTCAGCACTTCGAATAAAATCGTTGGGTGTTGGGTGTTTAAAAGCATTATCCTTATAATACTTTTTAATTGCTGCTTTTAAATTATCTTCTCCAATAACATAACCTAATTGCGACATAAAAACTTCACCTTTACTGTAAGCTGAAATGCCATAAGCTTGATTGTATTCAAATCTATCTGCATGTGTAGTTAAAGCTTGTTCTTTTCCTGAAGTAGCCAAATAAATATAACCTTTATAGGCATTTTCGGCAGGATTTTCTTCTTTAGAATCCATAATATCATTCATAGCATAATCGCTAATGTAACTTGTAAAACCTTCGTCCATCCAATAGTATTTAAGCTCGTTTGTAGCTAATAAAAACTGAAACCAAGTATGTGCTAATTCGTGAGCTGTAACACCTATTAAACTTCCTAATTTACGTTCTCCAGTAATTAATGTACACATGGCATATTCCATTCCTCCATCTCCACCTTGAATAACAGAATACTGCTTATATGGGTATTTACCAATATTTGTACTGAAATATTCCATCAACTCAACTGTTTTTGGCTGTAGTTTTTTCCAGTTTTCAAGATAAGTAGCCTCTAAAGTCTTTTTATAAAAGAAGTGTAGCATAGGACCATCTGGAACCTGCATGGTATCATGAATAAATTCTGGATCTGCAGCCCATGTAAAATCGTGAACATTAGGCGCTAAAAAGTGCCAAGAAAGTTTGTCACCTTTTTGTTTTTTTACTTTTTCAGTTTCGTATCCATGACCAATTTCGTTCGGGTTTTGTAAGTAACCTGTACCGCCAAGAACATAATTTTTATCGATGTTTATTGTTACATCAAAATCTCCCCAAACGCCATGAAATTCTCTTCCAATGTATGGATCTGCATGCCACCCTTCAAAATCGTATTCAGCTAATTTAGGATACCATTGCGTCATTGATAAGGCAACGTCTTCAGAACTATTTCTTCCAGAACGACGAACTTGTACTGGGACTTGACCATTAAAAACCATATCGAAAGTTACTTTTTCGCCTGGTTGAATTGGTTTGTTTAATTGCACTTGTAAAACAGTTCCAATGACATCGTAATTTAAGATAATACCATTTTGCTTTAATGAAGTTACTTCTATATAACCTATTTCTTTTGGAGTTAATTTACCAATTCTATCTCCAACACGACCATCCGGATCTGCAATAGTTTGAGATCTAACATCCATTTCGCTTCCTGGTTGGAATGCATTAAAATACAAATGATAATATACTCTATTCAACACATCTGGAGAATTGTTTGTATAAACCAATTGTTGAACACCAGTGTATTGGTAGTTCTTTACATCCATGGAAATGTCCATTTTGTAATCTACATGCTGTTGCCAATAACCTGGATTGATTTCAGACTTATAAAGATCTATTTCTTGAGCATTTGCTGTCGAAAAAATAAAACTCAGACTGAATAAGGATAAAAAAAGATTTCTCATTTTTAAAGTATTAAAAAACCCCATCTTTTGAAAGATGAGGTTTCGATTTATTAAATTTACTTAGATAATTGCTCTGCCATAATAAGTGCATTATAAGCATTTACAATTTTTGCTGATTTTGATAAATCACCAATTGGCTGAATATCTTCAGTATCTCCACCAACAATTACTTTTGTAGATAAAGCTAGTCCAGAATCCATGATAATTTGTTTTACTTGCTTAGCAGTAAGGTCTGGATAATAAGACCAAATTAAAGCAGCAACACCAGCAACTGCAGGAGCAGCCATTGAAGTTCCACCTTTAATATCATATTCGTTTTCTGGAGTTGTAGAGTAAATTTTCGCTCCTGGAGCAAAAACATCTACATTAATTTTTCCATAGTTAGAAAAAGCAGCAACCATATTAGAACCATATTTAGGCTCTAAAGCACCAACAGTAATAAATGTTTCAGATACTTCTGGACCATTATCTACTTGATCGTTAGGGTAACAAGCTATTAGGTCTAAATCTAAACCTTCGTTTCCTGCAGCATTTACAAAAATAACGTTGTTTTCACTAGCATAAGCAATAGCATCTCTTACCCAATCGCTATGTTTTGAATAATATTTACCAAAACTTCCGTTAATTACTTTTGCACCATTATCTACAGCATATCTAATAGCTAGAGCAACATCCTTATCTCTTTCATCTCCATTTGGAACAGTTCTTAAGCTCATAATTAATACGTTATTAGCAACGCCATCAACACCTAATCCGTTACCACGTGAAGCAGCAATAATTCCTGCAACGTGTGTACCATGACTTTCACCTTTTTCTGAAGGAAGTACATTGCCATTACCGTATCCAACATCTGTTAAATCGTCTGGATTATCTCCTGTAGTTCGCCCATTAAATTCAAGATTCAAGTTGGCATTTAATTTATCTGAAAAATAATTAAGACCTTCATTGATAGAGGTTAGGGCAACTTGAGTATTATCGAAACCATTTCCGTACATAAAGTTTAATACACCTGTTGCTTTAGTTAAAGCTTCGTCTTCTGAAGTGATTGCTTCTACTTGGGCAACTGTATAATCTTCTGTACCTAAATATTTAGATACTAATGAATCCGCTTCTTTTACTTGCGCATAAATTTGATCGTATTGTGCTTTTCTTTGAACGGTTTCATTATATTCTTTATCATATTCAGCTTGTGCTTTTGCAAAATCTGGATGATTAGTATCTCCCATTGCAAGAATACGCACATATTCTAATTGCTCATCGTAAGCATCACCTAAATAATTCCAACCATGAATATCGTCTATGTAGCCATTGTTATCATCGTCGATTCCATTTCCAGCAATTTCACCTTTATTAACCCAAATAACATCTACTAAATCTTCATGTTCAATGTCAATTCCAGAGTCTATTACTGCAACGATTACTGTTTTACCTTTTTTGTTTTTAATAATTTCGGCATAAGCTTTTTCAACGCTCATTCCAGGAATAGTATCTTTTACAAGATCTAAATGTCCCCATGTGTGTTTTTCGTTTTCAGTTAATTCTGATACTTTTAAAGTAACAGAATCTATGTTTTCAACAGGAGTTGAAACAATATCAGCACCTCCACCACAACTAGATAATGTGGTAGCAACAATTGCTGAAAGTAATAAAGGTTTCATTAATTTCATTTTGATAAAAATTTTAATATAAAGTGTTAGTTAAATATTTCATTACAGGTATAAACATTATTTAGTCGCACGCCTTTTTCGGTATGTTTTACTGTAATAATCTCGTTATGTGCATCGTGTTCCAAAAATAAGTAATAATTATTGCTTGCTGCTAAATTCAGGAATTTTTCTTTTTCATCTAAAGTTAATAATGGTCTCGTATCGTAGCCCATTACAAACGGAAGTGGAATATGTCCAGCTGTTGGCAATAAATCTGCCACAAAACAAATGGTTTTTCCTTTATAATTTATCATAGGAATCATTTGTTTATCTGTATGTCCATTAGCAAAGAAAATATCAAATCCTAGAGCAGAATTTTTTAAGAAATCTTGATCCGGAAGTGCCGTGAATTTTAATTGACCACTTTCTTCTAAGGGTAAAATGTTTTCTTTAAGAAATGAAGCTTTTTCTCTATTATTAGGTTCTGTTGCCCATTTCCAATGATCTTGATTACTCCAAAACTGCGCATTCTTAAATGCAGGTTCGTAGCCTGTTTTATCTTTATTCCATTGCGCAGATCCGCCACAATGGTCAAAATGAAGATGCGTCATAAAGACATCAGTAATATCGTCTCGATGAAAGCCAAGTTGTTTTAGTGAGTTATCTATGGAATGGTTTCCCCATTGAAAATAATAGCCAAAGAACTTATCGCTTTGTTTATTTCCCATGCCTGTATCTATTAAAGTAAGCTTGTCTCCATCTTCAATTAATAAACATCGTGCAGCAATATCAATCATGTTGTTGCTGTCGGCAGGATTTGTTCTTTGCCATAAAGATTTTGGAACCACGCCAAACATGGCACCACCATCTAATTTAAAATTTCCAGATTCAATAGGATATAGTTTCATAAGTTGTGCAAATTACTAAAAGGCTTAATATAAGTAATAAATAACAGATGATATTAGCTCTATTTTAACATTTAATTATAGTAATCAATGTTACAATTAATTTGGAGCTTAAAAAATTAATCATAATTTTATAAAAAATGAATCATGAAAATTTTAAATCCAAATCCCTTAAAGGTAAAGAAAATGAAGCTTCTACGATTTGGTCGCGATTTTAAGCCTGATAAAGAAGTTATTTTAAGGGATTATTTAGCGATTGAACGCACTAGATTGGCTAATGAACGCACCTTATTGTCTTACATAAGGTCTTCTCTTTACCTACTGTTGGGGGGAATTGCTTTTTTTCAGCTTAAAGATTTTGTAAATTTTAAATTTTTAGGATTGCTTTCGCTTTTATTCTCTGCTTTGTTTTTTATAATAGGTGTTTACCGGTTTGTTTTACTTAAAAAAAGCCTGAAACGATTGTACTATATGTCCGACTCTAAAAATGACAAATAATAATTTCACATTTTCATTTATTTAGCACTTGAATTTTCTACACATATTTTACTGAAGTTTATAATAGTAAAATAAAAAAGTATTATTTTGCTACCAAAATATTTTAAAATTTCCTTACAAGGTCTTTTTTTAAAACCATTGAACATATATGATTGAATTAGGAGGTATAATTATTCTGGGCATCTTAGCACAATGGGTAGCTTGGAAGCTAAAAATTCCAGCAATTTTACCCTTAATTTTAATTGGACTTTTGGTAGGACCAATTTCATCCGAATTTTTTAGTGCAGATGGTTCCAAATGGATAGAACCCATTTGGAACGGGAAAGAAGGTCTGTTTCCTGGAGAAAGTTTGTTTTATTTTGTTTCTCTGGCTATTAGTATAATTCTTTTTGAAGGAGGTTTAACCTTAAGAATGGGAGAAATTAAAAATGTTGGGCCTGCCATTACAAAACTTATAACCATAGGTTCTATAGTAACGTTTTTTGGAGCCGCAGTGGCAGCGCATTATGTTTTTTACCTAACTTGGGAAATATCATTTTTATTTTCTGCTTTAATTATTGTTACAGGACCAACTGTAATTACACCCATACTTAGAAATATACCACTTAAAAAAGACGTCTCTGCTGTATTAAAATGGGAAGGAATTTTAATCGATCCAATAGGTGCTTTAGTTGCTGTATTGGTATTCGAATTTATTAGTGTAGATGGAGGAGGAGAATACACAAAAACAGCTTTTATTGAGTTCGGTAAAATTGTACTTTTTGGTTCTACATTTGGGTTTACTTTTGCCCATGCTCTTAATTTTATTATCAATAAAAAATGGGTGCCTCATTATTTAATGAATGTGTTTGCGCTAGCCTCTGTTTTAGGTGTTTTTATTCTTTCCGATACATTTGCTCATGAATCTGGATTACTAGCTGTAGTGGTTATGGGAATGGTTCTAGGGAATTCTAAATCGCCTTACTTAAAAGAATTACTTTATTTTAAAGAATCCTTAAGCGTTTTACTTATTTCAATCTTATTTATTCTGTTAGCAGCCAATATTAATATTGAAGATTTACTATTAATTTATAACTGGAATACAGCTATTTTATTTGGGATTGTTGTATTTGTACTTAGACCAATTGGAGTGTTTCTTAGCACCCAAGGTTCCAATTTAAAGTTGAACGAAAAACTTTTTATTAGTTGGGTTGGACCACGTGGAATTGTTGCAGCGGGTATTGCTTCGTTATTTGGATTAAAATTAGCTAAAGATGGTGTTCCTGGCGCGGAATATATTACACCTTTAGTGTTTATGATTGTTCTTGGAACCGTTTTATTAAACGCGACAACTGCTAGAATGTTTGCAAAAATGGTTGGTGTCTTTTTAAATAAATCTGAAGGAATATTAATTGTTGGAGCTTCAAGGATTTCTAGATTAATAGGTCATTATTTGGAGTCTAATGGAAGACATGTGGTACTTATTGATAGTAATCCAACTAATATTAAACAAGCTAAGGATTTGGGATTAGAAGCATTAAATACCGATATTTATTCTGATACCCTTTTAGATAATATCGAATTGAACGACGTAGGTTATGTTATGGCACTTACTGGAAGTTCGGATATTAATAAATATGCTATTAATAAATTTAGTAATCAATTTGGCGAAAATGGCTCTTTTAGATTAGTAGCTTCAGATGAAATTAACAATGCTGATGTTAGCATAAAGGAAGGTTTATTTTCTCATACAGACGATTATTTTTCTCTTACAGAAGTTGCAAGAAAATATCCTACAATCAATGAAATAAAAATTAATGATAAAAGTCATTATGAAAGCTTATTACAAACAACAATTAATGATAAAGATATTATTCCATTGTTTTTAAAGAATACGAAAGGAGATTTTGAAATTATATCTTCTAATAATAAGCATGTTGAAGAGGTAGGGGCTGGTTGGACATTGGTTTATTTAGGAAAGCTGTTATCTGTTCCAAAAACAGAATTATCAAAAGATTAAGGCGTCAAAAAGTCTCTTAATAAAGTCTTGATAATAAGGGTTCTATTCTGATTAATTGAAAATTTAATATTTTCAAGATCGTGATCTGTCAACTATTTTATTAATTAAATGGGCGTGTTTGTGTGAACAGATTTTCCATAGGAAAACCGGATTGACATACATGCCATTTGCTTTGTAATTACTTCTAAAAAGTAAAAACATTTAACCATTTTAAAATAAAAATTATCAGAACAGTTACGCCGCCACTAAAGAATAATGCCCCTTGCCAATAGAAAGTTTTTGTTCCCCATTGTTTAAACATTTTTTTACCATATTCTTTTTCGGCATAGCCACGAGTAACTTTCCAATATAGAAAAGTGATTATTAAAAAAAGTGATATTGCAATTAATAGTATCCCAGTTTTTCCCATGTATCAAATTTTTACTTAATGTGTTTAATTTGTTGCCAACAGATAGTGGCGCAACAATATATTTATAATTAATATGAATTCAAATAAAAATTCCTGCATAAGCAGGAATCTATATTAATTTGATTAGAATCTGTATTTGTAGTAAGCGATTCCTTTTTTAAAAGGAATTCTTAATCGTTTAACTTTAAAACAGCCATAAATGCTTCTTGCGGAATTTCCACATTTCCTACTTGACGCATACGTTTTTTACCTTTTTTCTGCTTTTCAAGTAATTTACGTTTTCTAGAAATATCTCCTCCATAACATTTTGCCGTTACATCTTTACGAAGTGCTTTTATGGTTTCACGAGAAATAATTTTAGCTCCAATTGCCGCTTGAATAGGAATATCAAACTGTTGTCTTGGAATTAATTCTTTTAATTTCTCACACATTTTTTTACCAATAGTATGTGCATTATCAGCGTGAATTAAAGCAGAAAGTGCATCAACAGGCTGTGCATTTAGTAAAATATCCACACGCACCAATTTCGATGTTTTCATTCCAATTGGATGATAATCGAAAGAAGCATATCCTTTTGAAACAGTTTTTAAGCGATCGTAAAAATCGAAAACAATTTCGGCCAATGGCATATCGAAAGTCATTTCAACTCGCTCTGTAGTTAAATAGGTTTGGTTAAGAACCATTCCTCTTTTTTCTATACAAAGAGACATGACGTTTCCAACAAAATCCGATTTAGTTATAATGGTAGCCTTAATAAATGGTTCTTCAACACGATCTAATCCAGAAGGATCTGGTAAATCGGTTGGATTATTAACAATGACTGGAACATCTGGATATTTTCTAGTAAAAGCATGGTAACTAACGTTAGGAACTGTTGTAATAACAGTCATATCAAACTCACGTTCTAAACGTTCTTGGATAATTTCCATGTGAAGCATTCCAAGAAAACCACAACGGAAACCAAATCCTAAAGCGGCCGAACTTTCAGGAGCAAAAACTAATGACGCATCATTAAGCTGTAATTTTTCCATCGAGTTTCTTAACTCTTCGTAATCTTCCGTATCTACTGGATAAATACCAGCAAAAACCATAGGTTTCACATCTTCGAAACCTTCAATAATATTAGTTGTTGGATTTTTGGCATCTGTTAATGTGTCTCCAACTTTTACTTCTTTTGCTTCTTTGATACCTGTAATTACATAACCAACATCGCCAGCTTTTATTTCTTGTCTAGGAAATTGTTTAAGTTTTAAAGTACCAATTTCATCAGCAAAATAATTTTTACCTGTAGCAATAAATTTAATATTTTGTCCTTTTTTAATAGTACCATTAAGTACTCTAAAATAAGTTTCTACACCACGAAACGGGTTGTAAACAGAATCGAAAATTAAGGCTTGTAAAGGCTCGTCTGGATTTCCTTTTGGTGCCGGAACACGTTCTATAATTGCGGCTAAAATATTTTCAACCCCAAAACCGGTTTTTCCACTTGCATGGATAACTTCTTCTGGATCACAACCTAATAAATCAACAATATCGTCTGTAACTTCTTCTGGATTTGCACTAGGTAAATCCACTTTATTTAAAACAGGAATAATTTCTAAATCGTTTTCTAAAGCTAAGTATAAATTAGAAATGGTCTGAGCTTGAATACTTTGTGCCGCATCAACGATTAGCAAGGCACCTTCACAAGCGGCGATAGATCTAGAAACTTCGTAACTAAAATCTACGTGTCCAGGAGTATCAATTAAATTTAAAATATATTCTTCACCTTTGTAAGTATACTCCATTTGAATAGCATGAGATTTAATGGTGATACCTCTTTCACGCTCCAAATCCATACTGTCAAGTAATTGTTCTTTTTTTTCGCGCTCGGTTACGGTGCCAGTAAAATCCAATAATCTATCCGCCAAGGTGCTCTTACCATGGTCAATATGTGCTATAATACAAAAGTTTCTAATGTGCTTCATAAGGTCTAAATCTTAGCTAAAAAGCTAATCTGCAAATATAATTATTTTAAAATTGCTTTAAATATTAATAACTAACTAAATGAAAATATTTTATTTACGGGAAAACCGTAAAAATAAGTTCAAAACTATTATTATATTGTAATCCCAAATATTCTTATGTTTTGAAACTAAATAACTTATTCCTTCTTTTTATCTTTTTACTGCCGTTCTCAGTTTTAGGTCAGGATATAACTATAACGGGAACTGTATTGGATATAGAAAATAATCCCATTTATTTTGCAAATGCCGTGTTATTATCTGTTGAAGATTCTACAGCTATAAAAGGTACTTCGACTAACGATAAAGGTTTTTTTGAAATAAAGAATGTCAAAGAAAGCAATTATTTACTGAAAATAAGTTTCATTGGCTATTCAGATTTTAATAAAACAGTGACTGTTTCCACACAAGATCTTTCTCTTGGAGTTGTTATTTTAAAGGAAAATAACGAATCCTTAGATGAAGTAAATATTGTAGCAAACAAACCAACCATTAAAAAAGAAGCAGATAAATTGGTGTTTGGAGTAGAAAATACCGCACTTTCTGAGGGCAGTTTACTCCAAGTTGTAAAAAGTACGCCTGGTGTTTTGGTTCTAGATGGACAAATAACTGTTAAAGGGTATGCTCCTGCAGTTTATATTAATAACAGAAAAGTACAATTATCTTCTGATGAGTTAATGCAACTTTTAGAAGGCTCGCCTGCAAATGCTATAAAATCGGTGGAGGTTATAACTAACCCTTCAGCTAGCTACGATGCGGAAAGCGGTGTGGTAGTTAATATCATTATGTCTAAAAACTTGGTAACAGGCTATAGAGGCAGTGTTTTTGCAAATTACACACAAGGGGTATTTCCAAGGTATAATTTAGGAATGACTAATTACTTTAAAAACGAAAAGATTAATCTATTTGTAAATTACAATTATACAGACGATAAAATTAATAGAGATAATGACGATGGGGTTTATTACTTCGATGCAAATAACCAAGTAGATGAAGTCTGGAAATCTTCAATTAATAGAAATACATGGTCTAGATCTCATAACTTAAATTTTAATATCGATTTTCTTTTAAATGAAAAAAACACACTAAGTGTATCTTCTAATATCTTATGGACACCTTATTTTGAATATAAAATTCATAATAATACCAATGTTTATAATGCCGCTAATGTGTTTCAATCTCGATTTGAGGCAGACAATTTATCTACTGACGATAAATATAATTTAGGATTTGATTTAGATTATGTACATCAGTTCTCAACAGGTAGCTTGGCATTTAACAGTCAATTTACAACATACGATTATAACAGATTTCAAGAATCTTCTAGCAAGTATTATAATCAAAGTAATGTATATATTGGTCCAACAGCTTTCAATACAGATGCCAACCAGAATACACAAATTTTCACAAGTCAATTAGATTACAAACTTTCTATTAACGAAACTTCTAATTTTGACGCTGGTACCAAATATTCAGGTATTAAAACTGTAAACGATGTCACGCGCTATGATTACGATTTTACTACGAATCAAGAGATATTAAATACTGCAAATTCTAGTGCATTTAATTATAACGAATCCATTTTTGCAGCCTATGCAAACTATGATAAGGCATGGGAAAAATGGAGCTTAAAAGCAGGTTTGCGTATGGAGCAAACAAATGTTAAAGGCGTTTCTATAACTAATAACCAAACCGATAAACAAAGCTATTTAGATTGGTTTCCAACAACGAGTATTACCTATCAAGCTGGAGACGTTCTTAGTTTCTATTCTACTTACAAACGTAGTATTGAAAGACCAAGTTATAAAGATTTAAATCCGTTTACCTTTTTCTTAAATGATAACATGTTGGTAGTAGGTAATCCAAACTTAAAACCAACTTATAACGATCATTATGTTATAGGGTCTTCCGTAACTTCCTTTTTAACTTTAGAAGCTTATTATATTACTGAAAAGGATAATATTTTAGAGTTGCCTTTACAGGATAATTTAACCAATCAAATAATTTTTTCACCCGTAAATATTGACAAATCTATAGAGTATGGGTTTGATATTATTACATATTTTAATATAACAGAGAGGTGGTTTGTTTATGCTGTAACGTCCTTTTATAACTCTCAAGAAGAAACAAATACACCAGATGGTTCTATAGAAGCTGATAAATGGTCTAACTATAGTATATTAAGTAATGACATTTCCTTTTTAAAAGACCGTAGTTTATCTGCAAATATGACCTTTATTTATCAATCTGAGATATTACATGGTTTTATGGAAGTTAAGGCTAGATTAGAATCTGAAATATCAATCTCAAAAACCATTTTAAATAAAAAAGCTATTATTTCTTTAAGCGCTGCAGATTTATTTAATCTGGGAGATTTTGATACTACAACAGATTATCTAAATCAGCGCAGCTATTACAACACAGATTTAGATAATAGATACATTAAAGTAGGCTTTAGGTATAAGTTTGGAAATACTAAATTAAAAACTAACGAACGCCAGAAAGAATTAAAAGAAAGAGACCGAATTAAAGAAAGAGATTAATCTTTTTTAATCCTGCCATTCTGCAATAAACAGATTGGTATCTGTTTTGTTATATTTCAGACTGTCAATCCTTTTAGTCTTGCCATTCTGCAATAAACAAAATGGTATCTGTTTTATTTTATTTCAGACTGTCAATCCTTTTAGTCTTGCCATTCTGCAATAAACAAATTCGTATCTGTTTTGTTATATTTCAGACTGTCAATCCTTTTAGTCTTTCCATTCTGCAATAAACAAATTCGTATCATGTCCACCACCATTATTTCTATTGGAAGAGAATATTAATTTTTTACCATCGTTTGAAAACACTGGAAAAGCATCAAACGTATCGCTATGTGTAACACGCTCTAAGTTTTTACCATCTATACCTATTAAATAGAGATTAAAAGGAAATCCGCGTTCAGATTCAAAGTTTGAGGAGAATAAAATCTTTTCTCCAGAAGGATGAAAAAACGGACTCCAATTAGCACTTCCTAAATCGGTTAATTGTCGTAAATCGCTACCATCCGCATTACAAATATATAGTTCCATTTCTGTTGGTTGCACTAATCCTTCAGCTAATAAATCTTTATATTCTTTTATTTCTTCTTCAGTTTCCGGTCTAGAAGAGCGGAAGATAATTTTAGTACCATCAGGCGAAAAGAAGGCGCCACCATCATAACCCAATTCAAACGTAATTTGTTTGACATCGCTACCATCAAGATTCATGGTGTAAAGCTCAATATCGCCACTTCTATCTGATGTAAATACAATTTTATCACCTTGAGGAGAAACGGTTGGTTCTGCATCATAACCAGGTTCATTAGTAAGCTGATTCACAATGTTACCCTCTAAATCGGCTACAAAAATGTCGTAAGTATCATAAATTGGCCAAATGTATTTTCCATTTTTACGCAATGGCGCCTCAGGACAATCTTCGCCACCTAAATGTGTAGAAGCGTAAATAATATGTTTGTTATCTGGTAAAAAATAAGCACAAGTGGTTCTACCTTTTCCATTACTCACCATTGGAGGAATGTTGTCCTTAAATGTTTCATCAGCATTCATTAAAAACATTTGATCACAATTCACATTCCAGTCTTTATAATTAGATTGAAAAACCAATTGCTTATCGTCGAAACTCCAATAGGCTTCAGCATTATCACCTCCAAAGGTAATTTGCTTTAAGGATTTAAAATGAGTTTCATCTGCATAAATTAAAGTGTCAACCCATTTTGTTGCGCCAGACTTAGCATCTGCACCTTGTTTATTATCGTTTTTACACGATACTATAAGTGTTAAAAATAATAAGCTATAAAGAAATCTAAAAACCATAGACATAGATTAAAGTTTAAATAAATGGCAATTATTGCCTAATTTTGCCAAAAATAAGATTTATAATATGAAGAAAATATCGTTATTGGTTCTTTTTATATCGTTTTTAGGCTGCAAACAAGAATATAAATATGAAAATAAAATAAAAGAAGATGTTGTATTTCTTGCAGATGATAAGTTAGAAGGTAGAGAAACGGGTACTAAAGGTGAACAGGAAGCGGCAGCTTATATTGTTGAGCGTTTTACTAAAATAGGTATGCAACCAAAAGGCACAGACGGGTTTTATCAGACCTTTAGCTTTAAGCCAAAAACAGATCCACACGGGGAAGTTAAATATGTAAATATGGCTGAAGATTCTACAATAACAGGAACTAACGTTTTGGCTTTTATAGATAATCATGCTGAAAACACGATTATAATTGGCGCTCATTACGACCATTTAGGTTTTGGAAGTGATGGATCTTTACATAGAGGTGATACAGAAATTCATAATGGCGCAGACGATAATGCTAGTGGTGTAGCCATTATGTTAGATTTAGCAAGCAAATTAAAAAATGCAAATACATCTAACAACTATTTATTTATGGCTTTTTCTGGTGAAGAAATGGGTTTATTAGGCTCTAATTATTTCACTAAAAATGCCACATTAAATTTAAACAATGCCAATTACATGATTAATATGGATATGGTTGGACGCTTAAAACAAGATAGTACTTTGGCTGTTTATGGCGTTGGAACTTCACCACGTTGGAAACAAACCTTATCTGCAACCAATCCTGGTTTTAAACTTATTGAAAGCGAATCTGGTGTTGGACCAAGTGATCACACATCTTTTTACTTGCAAGATATTCCTGTATTGCACTTTTTTACAGGCCAGCATGAGGATTATCACAAACCTGGAGATGATTCAGAAAAGTTGAATTATGAAGGAATGGACGCCATCTCAAATTATATTTTTGATATTATAACAGAATTAGATGACGATGGTAAACTTTCTTTTAGAAAAACCAAGAATGAAAGTGAAGAGACACCACGTTTTAAAGTAGGATTGGGAGTTATTCCAGATTATTTATTTGATGGCGAAGGCATGAGAATTGATGGTATTAGCGAAGAAAAACCAGCGCAAAGAGCAGGTTTAGAAAAAGGCGATATTGTTATTAAACTGGGTGATAGCACCGTAGTTGATATGATGAGTTATATGAGAGCTTTATCTGCTTTTAAAGAAGGAGATTCAACTCAGGTGGTCGTAAAAAGAAATGAAGTAAACGTTGAGAAAAACATTCAATTTTAAGTTTTGGTGAAAATAGGTAACATAGAACTTCCAGATTTTCCATTGCTTTTAGCTCCTATGGAAGATGTTAGTGATCCACCTTTTCGTGCATTGTGCAAGGAACAAGGTGCAGACGTAGTTTACACTGAATTTATTTCAAGTGAAGGTTTGATTCGTGATGCAGCAAAAAGTGTCATGAAACTGGATATCTATGAAAAGGAGCGCCCAGTTGGCATTCAAATTTTTGGAGCCAATCTAGAAAGCATGCTTCAAACCATTGATATTGTTGAAAGGTCGAATCCAGATATTATCGATATTAATTTTGGTTGTCCAGTAAAAAAAGTGGTTAGTAAAGGAGCAGGAGCAGGCATTTTAAAAGATGTTTGTTTAATGGAACAGCTTACTGCCGAAATGGTAAAGCGTACCAATATTCCAATTACCGTTAAAACCCGTTTGGGTTGGGATCACGATTCGATTAGAATTGTTGAGGTTGCCGAAAGATTACAAGATGTTGGCTGTGCTGCCATTGCTATTCATGGCCGTACCAGAGCCCAAATGTATAAAGGCGAAGCCGATTGGAAACCTATTGCAGATGTAAAAAATAATCCAAGAATGCACATTCCTGTGTTTGGAAATGGCGATGTGGATACGCCAGAAAAAGCCATGCTCATGCGTGATGTTTATGGTTTGGATGGTTGTATGATTGGTCGTGCTACTATTGGAAACCCATGGTTTTTTAAGCAAGTGAAGCACTTTTTTAATACAGGGGAGCATTTAGGACCTGTGACACTAGAAGAACGTGTGGAAGCCGCTAGAAGACATTTACAAATGGCTATAGATTGGAAAGGGGAGACTCTTGGAGTATTTGAAACCAGAAGACATTACACTAATTATTTTAAGAACATTCCAAACTTCAAGGAATATAGAATGAAAATGGTAACCAGTGATCAATCTAAAGACGTTTTTGAGGCTTTTGATGAGGTTTTAGACGTGTTCTCCGATTATCAGTTTACTTAATTTTCTACTAGATTTTTAGTAATCCTTACCGAAGCTATTTTTGAGGCTAAAACGCCTAAAACAGAAATGGTTATGAAAACTATTACTAAGTTTTCGAATTTTAGAGTGACTGGATAAGGCAAGGATGGCGTAATCATAATTAGAGAAAAAGTACTTTGAAGCCATACAATTATGCAACCAAGTAGTAAACCAATTAATCCTCCAACAACCGACATTAAACTTCCTTGAAGAAAGAAGATGTTTCGGATGTTCGGGATAGTTGCACCCAGATTATAAAGGGTTTTTAGAGTGCTCTTTTTATCTAGAATCATCATAATTATGGAGCCAATCACATTAAATAAAGCAATTATTAATACCAGGGTAAAAATTAAATAAACGGCTAAATTTTCTGTATTCAGCATTTTATAAAGAGCATCATTTAATTGTGCACTATTTTTTAAATTAATTTTATCTCCCAGAACTGAAGTAATTTCTTTTCTTGCTTGTTCTTCAGTAGCGTTTTCTTTCAGTTTAAATTCAATAGCCGTTACTTCATTGTCGCTAAAATTAAGCAACGCTCTAGCCATATCAATAGGAGCATAAATGTACTTATCGTTTAAATTTTCATTCACATCAAAAACGCCAATATTTACAGCATCAAAGGTGTTGAAGGCTTGTTTTGCGTTCGTTATTTGTCCTTTTCCAGGTTTTGGAACGTACAGATTCATGCGTTTTCCATAATCTAAAACGCCAAAAGATAGGGTGTTTGCTATTGCCCAACCAGAAACAATCTGGTTAGTTTTTTGAGAGAGCCAGCTTCCTAAAACTACAACAGAATCGATGGCATTTACAACTTCAAAATTCTCGTCAACACCTTTAATGTAGGCATTTGGATAACTTTTATCTTCAAAAGTAATAAAGACTCGTTCCTCGATAATCTTAGAATAGGACGCGATACTTTCTAAATTATTTAACTTAGAAAATTCGTCTTCAGAAATTAAAAATGATTTGCCAGTAGAGGCTTCAGCCTTTAAATCTGGATCGATAATAGAAGTAAACTGAAGGGTGAAATCTTTTAAACCAGCGAAACCTGAAAGCACGATAAATAGAGAGGCCGCACCTAAAATTACGCCAATAGCAGCAATAATGGTAATAAAATTTATAGCATTGTTAGAGCTTTTAGAAAGCAAATAACGTTTGGCTATGTATAACGAAAAATTCAATTAAGATTTTTTACGTTTTCCTAATAGGTCTGGATCGTTAATTGGATTGTCTTCACCTTTTAAAGACTTGTCGATTTTATCGATATACTCTAAAGAATCATCAATAAAAAACTGAAGTGCAGGCATACGTCTCAATTGGTGTTTGGTACGTTGAGATAATTCATGTTTAATTAAAGGCGCATTAGATCTAATCCCTTCAATAAGTTCTTTTCCTTTATCATTTGGAAAAATACTTAAATACACTTTTGCAACAGATAGGTCGACGGTTACTTTTACTTTAGAAACTGATATAAGAATACCTCTCATACCACCTTGTGTAGCGGCTCCTTGAAGGACTTCAACTAAATCTCTTTGTAAAACTGAACCTATCTTTTTTTGTCTTTGACTTTCTTCTTCCATAATAACATTTTTTAAAAGTCATTTAAACCCTATAATCCTTGAATTTAGAATCTTGACATTTATAATAAAAACTCAGAATGAATTTCTACCATGCAAAAATAGCGATATTTAAAGATTATCTTACTTTTGAGGTGAGAATTCGTAACTTACTTTAAAAGGAATAATTAAGATTTCCTTCTACAGGGGAATGAAAATATAATTTACAATGAATAAAATAGAACATATAGGCATTGCGGTTAAAAATTTAAAAGAATCCAACGAGCTGTTTGCAAAGTTATTTGGAAAGCCACATTATAAAACGGAAGAAGTAGCTAGCGAAGGCGTTAATACCTCTTTTTTTCAAGTAGGAGAGAACAAGATAGAATTGTTGGAAGCAAGCCAACCTAATAGTCCTATTGCGAAGTTTTTAGAGAAGAAAGGAGAGGGAATTCATCATATAGCTTTCGATGTTACAGATATTGAAGCAGAAATTGCTAGATTAAAAAATGAAGGATTTATCGTTTTAAACGAGGTTCCAAAAAAAGGAGCAGATAATAAATTGGTGGCTTTTTTACACCCAAAATCGTCAAATGGCGTATTAATTGAACTTTGCCAAGAGATAAAGAAATAAAATGCTTGTAGAGTTTTAAAATTAATATTAGATTTGCACCCGATTTCGGTCCCATAGCTCAGTTGGTTAGAGCACCTGACTCATAATCAGGTGGTCCTTGGTTCGAGCCCAAGTGGGACCACTAGTAAAATCAAGCCTTACAGAGATGTAGGGCTTTTTTATTGCTATGAAGTTAAACTTTGGACGAACAAAAGTGTGTGTTTTGAGTGTTTCTCAATGAAAGATGTAGCTCAAAATTTAAATCTAAAATTTTTTTAATTTTGTCTTGGCACTTATATATTAATACTTGTTTTCTAATAAACCTCATCCGTAAATGCGTTCATTATAGTAAATTCATTTTTGTCTTATTCAACAAACGCATTTCGTACTTACTTTCAATTATTGTTGTTTCGGGAAAATCTGTTGAGATTAGTAATTTTTCCTATCAGACTATTTTAAATATTCTACAAAGTTTACTCTCAATTGGTCGGAATAGTATGATATAGGTCATTTACTCAATAAATAAAACCTATTACATTTACCATAAACTAAAGATAGTCGAATTATGAAGAAACTCGAAATACGTCTTTACCAGAATCTAGGTCAAGGACTCTATGCAATTACTACTTCAGATAAAGTGGTATATAAAAATTTAAGTAATAACTAATACGTAATAAACAATGAAATATTTATATGTCTTTTTACTTCTTAGTCTTTTTTCTTGCAAAAATGATACTAAGTTAGAACCTCCAATAGTAATTGATGAAGTCGTTCCTACTGACTTGAAAATTTTAAGCGATTCCACCATGGTTTTAGACAAAGACATTGAAATAAGCAAAGTGCTCTCTATTAAGTTAAAACAAAAAAGCCTAATAGAAATAGCGGATGAGCGAAATGAATTAAAGGAACTCATCATTGAAAAAAAATATTTTAAAGAAGAAGATGAATATACCTTGGACTTCACGTATCCTTTACTTAATGAAAACCTTAAGCCAACTAATGTTAATTTTAATGAATACATAAACGATTACTATGTGGACATTATTGGCACAGAGGCTGGGATTCTTGAAGACAAAGCATTAATATGTGACTCCATTAAAATAGACCAATTTAGAGAAAAACGCTATATCGATTACAAGATTTTTAATGTAAATGATCAATTGGTTAGCGTACTTTTTTATAAAGAGAATTTTTATTCCGGCACATTGCATCCTACATATTCTTTTGATTGCATGAATTTCGATTTGAACAGAGGTGTGTTTATGAATTATGAAGATTTCTTTAACGTTGGGTCTGAAGTAGAATTTACAGATATTTTAAACAAAGAAATTTCCAAACAAGAAAGCAAAGGTGATAAATATTACGACTGCTGGAAGTTATCTAATGATGACTTTTTTGAAAACAAGAATAATTTTGTTGTCAATGAAACTTACGTAGAATATTATTTTGACGATTGCGTAATGTGTCCATCTTATGCGGGAAGTTATTCCATAAAAATCCCACTGGTGCAATTGCTCTCTGTACTAAGAAAATACGATTTAAACCCTTTAGTTTTGTAATAACGTGTAATGCATTCATCAAAAAATAAACAAAAAATAAACAAAAAATAAAAAGAAGTTTCAATACTATTATGCCATTAGTGCAGAATTATCAAGTTCTAATCTAAAATATGACCTAGGTCATTCTTAATGAAAGTTAAATAACCAATCTTTGTATCTTGATGTTTATTATCAATTAATTAAAATCAACGGTATTTGATGGACGAAAACTCAGAAGAATTGGATGATTATTTAGACAATCATTACATACACCGAAGCAATTGGTTAAGAGCGGCAGTTCTTGGAGCAAATGATGGCATTTTATCAACTGCAAGTATCGCTCTTGGTGTTGCTGCAGCAAGCGATATGAGAGAACCTGTTATTTTAGCAACTTTAGCAGGATTGGTGGCTGGTGCTTTATCAATGGCAGCCGGTGAATACGTTTCGGTAAGCTCTCAAACAGATGTTGAAAAAGCCGATATTGAAAGAGAGAAAATAGAATTAGAAGAAATGCCAGAAATTGAATTACAACGATTGGCGGAAATTTACGAAAAAAGAGGACTAAAAAAAGAAACTGCTTTGATTGTTGCCAAAGAGTTAACAGAGCACAATGTTCTGGCTGCCCACGTAAGAGATGAGTTGGGAATTAATGAAATAAGTCAAGCAAAACCAATTCAAGCAGCCTTGGCTTCGGGGGCTTCGTTTACTGTGGGTGGCATACTTCCCTTTTTAGCGGTGCTTTTTCTTCCATTAAAAAGTATGGAATACTCTCTTTACGGCTCTGCTTTATTTTTTCTAATTATTT
This sequence comes from Xanthomarina arctica, assembly GCF_014638915.1. Classification (GTDB taxonomy): domain Bacteria; phylum Bacteroidota; class Bacteroidia; order Flavobacteriales; family Flavobacteriaceae; genus Xanthomarina; species Xanthomarina arctica. The sequence goes on from NZ_BMFQ01000001.1 coordinate 692,244, forward strand.
TAGGTGGCTTATCTGCTAAAACAGGGGGTTCGAGTATTGGAAAAGCAATTATAAGAATTACTTTTTGGGGAACAGTCGCAATGGGTTTGACAGCGTTAGTTGGTTATCTGTTTAATGTAAATGTAGGATAAGGAATTACACAATAAGAACTAAACCAAGTATCTACTCATTAAAATATAGTGTTTTATTAGTTAAAATTAAATCTATGGAAATGACAAAATATTCTAAAATATATCGAATAGTTCATTGGGCTATAGCAGTAACTTTTTTGCTCTTATTAATTACCATTTTTTTGAGATTAACATGGCTTAATAAGTTCAATGTAGCAGCCATTATTCAAAATTACCTCAGTAATACTGACCAATCCCTTACTCAAGATCAACTCATTGCTTTAGCAAAAAAAATAAGGCAACCCATGTGGAACTGGCATATTTATTTGGGATATATATTGACTGGATTATTCAGTCTACGGTTTATACTTCCTTTTTTTGGAAAAATGAAGTTTCAAAATCCATTTGTTAAAAAATTATCCACAAAGGAAAAATTTCAAAAATGGTTATATATCATTTTTTATCTTTGTGTCATTATTTCATTAGTTACTGGACTTATTATAGAATTTGGATCAGAAGAATATAAAAAGCCAATGGAAGAAATCCATGTACTAGGTATATATTACTTGATTGGATTTATTGTCCTCCACTTTGCTGGTGTCCTTTTTGCAGAATTTACAAACCAAAAAGGTATAATATCAAGGATAGTAAGTGGATCGAAAAGGGAAAATTAATAAGCAAGGATAGCATGAAATGGCTATATTCAGTTGCATTTTCTGAGAATGCCGTAGAAATTTTATTTCTGCATATTCCTGTCTGCCGGTGGTTCTACATGCGGTATTTTTAGATTGGATTTAACCAATTTCCCAGGATATATTCTGGATAAATGCTTCCAAAAACAAGTCAATTTCCTTTTCGACCTACATTAGTCATACCTTAAACTTATAGTTGGTTCAGTATTGATTATGAAAAATATCATTATTCAATATTTACTTTATACTAAATGAGATTTACTGACGGTGGTCATTTTATTAGATCTAATCTATTTGCATCTTTATACCTAAATCATTAAAATACTTATCTCATGAAAACAAACGCTTCTTATTACCAAAACAAAAGAGAATATCGTTTATTCGTAACTAAAACATATTCCAATCTTATTAAACTAAAAAAGGAAGGTGAGCAAACTTCATTTAATGAATTAGTTTTGAAGATCATGCCCCAAATAAAAATGTATATAAACGAAAGATTGAATACTGCAATAAAAAAAGGACACTTCTCCAAAGGGAAATATAAAGCAGATGATTTTATCGATCAATTATTCATTGAAATCTATGATAACATTGAAGATGTTGAGAATGAAAAATATTTTTATCTCTGGTTATTTAAAAAAACCAATGAATTGTTGGAAGATACGATTGTGGAAGAAGAGTTTGATGAATTATTCTTTAAGAATATTGATGATTATTCTAAACCTGAATGGGATGAAATGCAGGAAAAATATAGTACTGATGGTGGCGGAGATTTACTAATGATTGAGGAACTGGATGATATGTCTTACAATCATAACGATTATACCTTAAACCATGTATTTATAGAAGATAATGAAAAGGCCTTGATCGAAAAAATTGATAAAGATTTAAGTGTTGAGGAAATTGAAAATCATGTAACAATGGTTTTGCATAATTTACCCTTGGCAATGCGTAATGTTTTTGAGTTGTTTACAAACCAACATTTAGAATTAAAAGAAATTGCACAAATACGGAATAATACACTAGAAGAAGTTAAACAACTTTTCAACGATGCAAAAAAAGCTTTACAAGTTAGTTTTTTTTATAGATATCCTATCAAATAATAATCTGTTGTTGTAAATGAAGTATTAAGAATTATTCGGCGAGAGAAATCAAAAAAGTATTGACATGACAACTAGTAGGGTATTCTGATGGTCACATTAAGATAGAAATCCCTATCATGCTCTTAAAGGTGTTTTTTGATAAATCCTTTTGTTACTTCAAATGTCTAAAATTGCATGGACGTTTTAAATTATTTATCGTTTTATCAACGATTATCTTTAGTTAGTTTAGAAATCATTTCTTTTAATTCTTTAATTTCTTCCATAATGGATGAAATTTCTTTCTCGGCTTTTATATTTACATTAAAATCATTTTCTGCGCGTATTTCAGATCTTTTTGCTTGTAAGTTTTGGCCTACCATGATTAATGGCATGAGCATAATTTGTATCATATTAGAAACAAATAGCCATAAAACGAAACCAGGAAAAGGATCAAATCGCAAAGGTTGTGGTGCAAACATGTTCCAGCCTAGCCATAAAACTGTCCAGATAACTATGATAAAGAAAAAGCCTATGGTGCCTATACGTTCGGTTATCCAAATAGCAAATCGTTCGGAATTTTTGAGTTCGTCTTTGTAAATATGGTTGGTATTTTTAATCATTAATTGTCTGAATTTAAATGTTTTATCAATATATAAAAATTGTGACTATTGTTGTTTGCTTACTCCAAATTTTACAAATATTGTATGCTTTACATCACTCCATTAAATTCACCTTTTTGATGAATGAATAGATACATATTGAGATATTGACTTCATTGTTTACAATTACAAATCATTTAAAATTGTATCAAATTCAAAATCAAAGGGATTGTCTTTGATGTAAATGAATAATGCTTTTTTTAGTTTTTTTATGCCATCTTTAACTCTAAACATTTTTTCTAATAAATGAAGATGAATTTTGCTTTCTTCACTGTTTTGTGAAAAATTATTAGAATCAATTAATTGTACCAATTCTTTTCTATGAGTTTTAATTTCGCTAATTAAATTATTAGATAATTTAAATAATAAATCATCAATATTTCTATAAATATCTTTGTGACTTAAATCCTTATGAGTATTGGATGCTATTCGCTCTGAAATAAGGTTATTAAAAAAGTTTAATTCAAGCTCATAAAACTCTAACTCATCAATCCATTCTTTAGAAATACGGTACATATTTATAAGATTGCCTTCAACAAGATTTTTTTCGTTTTTGTTCATGATGTATGTTTTAATTTGTTAGCCTGTTCTCAAATAGTAGTTTTTCTAAAGGGAAAAAAATTTCAATTTTTAAAATATAAGCTTCTATTTTTTATTTAGAAATAGCCTTATTTTTATAACGACTAGGCAGAGTAAATATACTCAAGATATTAAACTAAAAGTGCTACCTAAGTAGCACTAAGAAAATTTGTTTTGGGTAATATTATTAATCCACAGGTCAAAAATCAATAACTCAAAAAATTGAAAATTCATACATTAGTCAAATCACAAAACCAGTTATAATCAAGATAATAAGGAGTGCAATTCAAGTAAAATTTATAGCTTTCACATTTATAAAATCATTCTGTCTTTGTTGTTATATGAAAAATAGCATCGCCTTGATACACCATTGGAGCATGGTTGATGTTTATAATATAGCCATCATTACTTGCTTTTACAAGATGACTTTTTGAACCATAGGGATCTGAAAGTGTAGCAAGGGTTTGATCTTTTGTAACGTAATCGTGGATGTTAATCTTAGTATGCAAAAAGCCAGAATGTTCGGCACGAATCCAATGATTCTCAGTAACGAAAACACTTTTTTTATTAGGAATAGGTATTTCGAAATTGGTATCTAGCATTTTCAAATGAGATAATACTCTTTTTATTCCATCTAAAGCTTCTTTACAAATCAATTTATCTAGATTTAGACTTTTCCCACTTTCATTTAAAAGAATGGGAATATTCTTTTTACTACATGTTTCGCGATAAGATCCTAAAATTTCACTTACGTATAAAGTAAATGGAGCATTAAAGATTTGAGCCAATTCCTTTGCGGTTTGATTATCTTTTTCTATTCGAATTTGTGCGGCATTAAACCGTTCGCCACCACCTGTGTGGAAATCCAAGCACAAATCTGCAAGTGGTAAAATCTCTTTTACAAAATGATGGGCAAACCTGCTGGCCAAAGAGCCATTTTCACTTCCTGGAAATTCTCTGTTCAAATCGCGTCCATCCGGGAAATATCTGGATTTATTTATAAAGCCAAAGACATTAACAATAGGGATACAAATAATAGTGCCTCTTGCTGGAATATTAATTTTATGGGTTAGAACTTCGCGTACAATTTCCATTCCATTGACTTCATCCCCATGAATTCCCGAAGTAATTAAAATGGTTGGACCAGGAATTTTTGAACGCGTTATAAAAACAGGAACTTCTACAGCCGTATCCGTAAACAAATGAGCAATATTTAAATTGAGTTTTTTGCTTTCGCCTAATTTTATTTTCTCTCCTAATAATTCTAAATCTTCTGAATGAACTTTATCTATCATTATTCTATATTTCTTTCAATAAACTTAATTATACTACCAGCAATGTCTTTTTTGGTTGCCTGTTCAATACCTTCTAAACCAGGTGATGAATTAACTTCCATAATTAAAGGCCCTCTTTCAGATTGTAATAAATCAACACCTGAAATACCTAAACCTAATATTTTAGCAGCTTTAATAGCTGTATTTTCTTCTTCCTCTGTTAATTGAATTAAATTGGCAACGCCGCCACGATGTAAATTCGATCTAAATTCACCTTCTTTTCCTTGTCGTTTCATGGCCCCAACCACTTGACCGTCAACAACAAATACTCTAATGTCTGCTCCTTTTGCTTCTTTAATAAATTCCTGTAAAATAACGCGAGCATGTAAGCCATTAAAGGCTTCTATAACAGAAGAAGCGGCATTATGGGTTTCAGCTAGAACAACTCCTAATCCTTGAGTGCCTTCCAAAAGTTTAATGACTACTGGCGCACCTCCTACATTATTAATAATTTCATCTGTATGTTTAGAATAATTGGTGAAAACGGTTTTAGGAATCCCTATGTTTCCTTTAGTTAACAATTGTAAACTTCTTAACTTATCTCTTGATCTAGTAAGCGCTTGAGATTCTAAAGTTGAAAAGACCTTCATCATTTCAAATTGTCTAATTACAGCGGCGCCATAATAGGTATGAGACGCTCCAATTCTTGGGATAACGGCATCAACATTTTCTAATAACCTTCCTTTATAAAAGATACTAGGATGTTTTTTTTCGATAATTAGATCGCAATACAAATAGTCTATTACTTCTACATGGTGTTTTCTTTTTTTAGCGGCCTCAATAAGTCGTTTTGTAGAATATAAATTTGCATCACGAGATAGAATTTTAATATTCATTTTTTTGGATTTTTATAATACATAAAGTAAGGCATTCTAAATCAGTTAAACTGCTACCTAAGTAGCAGTTTAACTCTTTATTTATTTTAAATAGTGTATTTTTACTCTATAACAATTCATCCATTTTTAATGCTTTATACTATTATAGCTTTTTCACTTTTAGTTGTTTTTGCTTTGTATGCTTTTATTTCTACCAAAAAAAAGAAAGCTGCTACCTTTCCTTTAAACTGGCATAAATTATTAATAAAACATGTTCAGTTTTATAAGGAGCTATCTTCAACTGAACAACTACGCTTTCAAAAGCGTATCATGACATTTTTAAGTGAAGTTTATTTGGATAGTGTTAATCTAGAAATAAACGATTTAGACAAAATTCTTATTGCCTCCAGCGCTGTGATTCCGGTTTTTAATTTCCCAGAATGGCATTATAAAAATTTGAGTACAGTTTTAATCTATCCAGATCATTTTAATGAAGATTTAGGATTTAAGCAAACCGATGAAAAACGACATATTGCAGGCATGGTTGGCAATGGCCAGTTTGAAAAGCAAATGATTCTTTCTCGTAAAGCCCTGCATGAAGGCTTTGAGCAAAAATCGCATAAACAGAATACCGGAATTCATGAATTTGTGCATTTAATAGATAAACAAGATGGCATCACTGATGGTGTTCCAGAAGCATTAATAAAAAGACCTTACGTTATTCCTTGGCTTAAAATTATTCATAAAGAAATGGAGGCCATCAACGATAACAAATCTGATATTAGAAACTATGGAGGTACTAATGAAGCTGAATTTTTAGCAGTCGCCTCAGAATATTTCTTTGAGCAACCAGAATTGATGAAAAAAAAGCATCCAGATTTATACCAGATGCTTCAAGCATGTTTTCGGACTAAAGAATAAGTCTATTATTTTAAGTCAGATTCGTCCAGGAATATGGCATTATCTTAATATTTAGTCGATACCATATCCAATAAAAGTTCCAAATCTGATATGATCGTGTTTTTTCTATGTATTTCTAGCATCCCTTCTTTCTTAAATAATTGAATGTGTCTATTAACTACTGCTCTTGTGGAACCAATAAGATTGGCAATTTCATCATGTGGAAGATCGTTTATGAGTTGCAATTCGTGAGAAGATTCATTTATATTAGATAATAAAAGTTTAGCAAGTCTTGTAGGAATATCTGATAGCACATTATCTGTAAGATTCGTTTCTAACATGCGCATGTGTCTACCAAGATAAGGTAATAAAGTTTTATTTATTTTAGGATGAGTTTCTATCCATTTACGCATGACATGTGTTGGAGCTGAAAGGACTTCTACATCATCCAGAGTTTCAAAATTCATGGAATGCTTTAAACCATCGAGTAAGGAAATTACATCAAAAACATCATTTTGAGTTAACAGAAATACGGTAAATTCTCTTCCGTTTTCAGGATTAATTTGGTACATTTTTAATCTTCCAGAAATAATAATAAAAAATTGATAAAAGGTATGGTCTCCATGAAAAAACTCTGTGTTTTTCTCCCATTTTTTTAATGCAAAACAGTCCATTAACGAAATCATGGTATCCGCATCCAAATTTTGAAAGAGAGGATTTTTAGCTAATTGGCTTAAATAATATTGATAATTAGGATCTTTAATATTCATTTGTATTAGCAAGCGTTTTAGTGTAGATTAAAGGTAATGAATTATTTAGATAAAGCACATTGACTTGGTTAGAATGAAGCTGTTTTTACTTGTTTGTTCATGTTTACAAAGAACATGACAATCAATGCAGAAATTATTTCCAAAACGCTTTAAAGGAGGCGCTTAATTTTAGTTTTTTTTAAATTATATGAATAAAAGAGTATCCTATTTTTAAATAAATAGGCTCCCATTATTTTAACTACAATAACTCGAAATCAGGGAGTCTTTGGTTCTAGATTAAATGAAACACCTATAAAATCAAGGCTTACGGGACGAGTGGCTATTATATTTGGGTTCAATAAATTGCTTATTCCTTGTCATAAAAATGTGTTGCATCTTTTAGAAGGAGATTTAGTATTTCTTTTTCTTTTTTAATGCGAGTAGCATCCCAATTTAAGTACTGAGTACAATCTTTAATTACAGCATTTTTAAATTTTGAAATACTGGAAATATTAAAATACAATCTTCCAGTTCGTCTTACAAAAAAATCGGATAGGCTATTAACCATTTCAAAGTGAATACCATACCATAATTCCGCTCTTATTAGGCGTAACTCAGCATTTTTATTCGTAAAAGACTGCATTTTTTTGAGGATAATATCTGTTTGTTTCCCGTAAGTTGAGGTTAAATACCAAGAAAAATAAGCGTCATTAATTCCTGCTTTCTTAAGTTTTTGCTGTAATTTTTTCTGATAGGTTTTTACATCTTTAGATGATATTATCTCTTGTGTAGTAAGCGCAATTTTTTCAGTATATGATTCTTTAAATTTTGAGGCTTGTTTTGTCGTCATCGTTTTTATAACGACATCAATAACGCGATGTGCCATTTTTCTATAACCAGTTAATTTTCCTCCCGCAATAGAAATTAAGCCACTATCAGAAATAAATATTTCATCTTTTCTAGATAATTCTGAAGGATCTTTTTCGGCTTCATGAATTAATGGTCTCAATCCCGCCCAATTCGATTCTATATCATTTTCGTGTAAATTAATTTTTGGAAAAGCAGCATTAACGGCCTCTAGCAAATAGTTAATATCAGCTTTAGTGGTGACCACATGTTCTAAATCACCAAAATAATCGGTATCTGTGGTCCCTACATAAGTAACGCGACCTCTAGGAATGGCGAAAATCATACGGCCATCAGCTACATCAAAATAAACCGATTGTTTTAAAGGAAATTTTTCAAATGGAAAAACAATGTGCACACCTTTCGTTAGATGTAAATGTTTGTTGTTTCTGGAGGCATCTTTTTCACGCAATACATCTACCCAAGGCCCAGTGGCCGAAACAAAATTTCTAGATGTAATGTTTATAATTTCTTCTGAATTGTGATCAAGACATGCAACACTTTTAATTTTTTTTCTAGTATTGTAGTTAAAAGTCTGCATTTCGCAATAATTAAGAATCGTAGCTCCAAATTCGGAAGCTTTTTTAAGTAATTCTATAGTAAGTCGTGCATCGTCTGTTCTGTATTCGGAATAATATCCACTCCCAAGAATTGTTTTAGCATCCAATAAGGGCTCTTTTTCTAGGGTTTCGGTTTTATTTAGCATTTTCCTCCTGTCGTCACCTTCAACACTTGCCAATAAATCGTAAACTTTTAATCCAATGGATGTCATCATTTTCCCGTAAGTACCACCTTCAACAAGAGGCAAAAGCATTTTTTCTGGTATGACTAAATGTGGTGCTAATTTATGAACAATGGCGCGTTCTCTGCCGGATTCCTTTACTAAACCAATTTCTAATTGTTTTAAATAGCGCAAGCCGCCATGAATTAGTTTTGTAGATTTATTACTTGTCCCAGAAGCAAAATCATTTTTTTCAATCAAGCAGGTTTTCATGCCACGTGAAGCAGCATCAAGTGCAATTCCTGCTCCTGTAACTCCTCCACCAATAATAACAAGGTCAAATTTCTGGGTAGTAACTTTTTTAATTTGTTTTGCTCTATTTAAGATAGAAAAAGGTTTGGTTTTCATATATTTTATTGGGCATCATTTATTGTTCTGGTTCTTTTTATAGCATCCAACCAACCTGTATATTTTTGTGTTCTAGTTTTTGAATCCATTTTAGGTGAAAATATTCGATCCACTTCACGAATAGTTTCTATATCTTGTTTTGTCCAAATACCAGCTTTTAAACCAGCAAGCATGGCAGCTCCTAAAGCTGTAATTTCTATCATTTTTGGTCTATCTACAGGAACATTTAAAAGATCGGATTGAAATTGCATTAGGTAATTATTAGCACTTGCTCCACCATCGACCTTTAACCACGTTAGAGGTTTCCCGCTATCTTCTTCCATGGCATTTATAACATCTTTTGTTTGATAAGCTAACGATTCTAGAGTTGCTTTTATGATTTCGTTTTTACCAATATCTAGTGTAATTCCATAGATGGTACCTTTAGCGTTAGCATCCCAATAAGGTGCTCCTAATCCAGCAAAAGCAGGAACCACATATAAATCTTTTAAAGGGGGAATGCTATTGCAAATGTGTTCGGTTTCTTTTACTTGGTTAATTAATTGCATTTTATCACGTAACCACTGGATGGATGCACCACCAATAAAAATACTGCCTTCTAAAATATAATTTTTTGGTTGATCTGGTAAGCTACAAGCTAAAGTTGTAATTAAACCGTTTTTTGATGATACAAAATCTTTTCCATTGTTTAAAAGTATGAAACAACCTGTTCCGTAGGTGTTTTTTGCAATCCCTTCTGCAGAACCACCTTGCCCAAACAATGCTGCTTGTTGGTCTCCTGCTACACCACAAATAGGAATATCTATGTTTTTATATTGTACATGACCAAAACTAGAGGAAGATGTTTTTACTTCTGGTAACATCGATTTTGGAATGTCTAAAGCGGATAATAAAGTATCGTCCCATTTTAAATCTTTGATGTTATACAACATGGTTCGCGAGGCATTGGTATGATCTGTATAATGATGCTTACCGTTTGTAAACTTATAAATTAACCAACTATCGATGGTTCCAAACAGAAGTTTTCCAGCATCTGCTTTTTCCCGCGCACCTTTCACATGATCTAAAATCCATTTTAATTTGGTTCCCGAAAAATAGGCGTCAATGACCAATCCAGTATGCTCTCGAACATAAGTTCCTAAGCCATCATTTTTTAAAGTCTTACAAATATCTTTTGTTCTATTATCTAACCAAACAATAGCATTATAAATAGGTATGCCAGTTTCCTTATCCCAAACCACCGTAGTTTCTCTTTGATTAGTAATACCTATGGTAGCAATATCTTTTGAATGGATTCCAGTCTCTTTTAAAACAGTTTCAAAGGTTTCTTTTTGATCCTGATAAATTTGGTTTGGGTCATGTTCTACCCAACCCGCTTCTGGATAGTGTTGTGTGAGTTCTTTTTGAGAAATTCCTTGGATATTACCTTGAGTATCAAAGATGATAGTTCTAGTACTGGTGGTACCTTGATCGAAAGCGATTATATATTTTTTATTCATAGATGTGCTTTTGAAAAGATCTAATTCTATGGTGGTTTAAAAGACTAGAACATAAAGAACTGAAAATATTCTTTAAATATTAAACTTTCAAAGGAAACTATTTTTAAATCCGTCATGAGTATTGTTAGGCTATATGAATGCTTAATTTCAAAAAGATTTGTAATTTGTCTGAGATTTAAATTTTAAGATTATGGCTAAAAAAGCAGATCAAACGGCATCCTTTATGGTTCGGTTTAACCAGATTATTTTTGAAGAAGATGGAGAATCTAAAGTGCAATGGCGTGGAAAAGTATCTCATGTGCAAGGAGGAGAGGATAAAAGTTTTTCAGATTTCAAAGATGCAGTCGTTTTTATTCAAGAAAAATTGGGAGATTTAACCATGGAAGCCACGAAGGATAAATCGCCAGAATTACAGGATTCGCTATTAAAAAAGAGTTTTTCTTTATGGAAAACTATGGCGAAAGAAGGACCCAAAGTACTTATGGATACCATTAAAGATCCTAGAAAGCAAGTCGCTAACTTACAAGATCAAATAAGTTATTTTGGAGAAGATTTAAAAGATAAAGTACACATCGATCAATGGCGAAATGCCTCGAGGTCCGATTTTAATACCATTAAAGAGTCCATCAGTACTTTGGCTGATGAAATAAAAAAACTAAATGCTAAAGTAGATGCTATGGCTAAACCTGTTAAAACTACTAAAACAACTCGCACTACTAAAAAGAAGTAAGCCCTAAATGAGCCATCTTAAAAACAAACTACAAGAATTAAAACGGTTTCAGGAAGAAGCGAGCATTCGTATTCAAACCTTGGGACAGTTTAATTTGTGGCGCGACAATGAAAAGGTGGATTCTAAACAATGGGGAAGAGATAAATCCATACAATTATTACAGTATTTAATATCTAATAGGCAGCGTCATGCACTTCATAAAGAAAAAATTATGGATCATCTTTGGGAAGAAGGTGACGATCGTGATTTTAAAGTTGCCATGCATGGTGTTAATAAAGTGCTAGAACCAGAAAGACCTTCAAGAACCGAACCTAGTTTTGTAATTAGACAAGGTGTAAGTTATCAATTAGACTTGGAGAAAATCTGGATAGATGTCGAAGCCTTAGAACAATATATTATTATAGGGAATGAAGCTTTAGGTGAAGATCAGGTTATTTCTAAACAAGCCTATAAAGCTGCAATTGCTTTATATCAAGGCGTGTATTTGCCAAATCGCATTTTTGAAGATTGGTCTTCTGAAGAACGCGAAAAAATTCAAGTTTTTATTTTGGGTGCTTATGTTATTCTTGCAGAAATGTTGCTGAACGAAAATCCTTTAGAAAGCATCCGTTTAGCACAATGTGCCATTGCCATAGATAAAACATGGGAAGATGCCTATCGTTTGCAAATGCAAGCCTATATTATTAAAGGTAATAGACCACAAGCCATAAAGGCATATCAAAAATGTGCAGATGTTTTAGATAAAGAATATGGTATCGATCCGCTTCCTGCTACTAAAAACCTGCTTCAAGAGATAGAGAATATTTAATAGTATTCAGTCTCAGTCTCAGTCTCAGTTTTCATTTTCAACTTCAACTTCAACTTCAACTTCAACTTCAACTTCAACTTCAATTCCATTTGTAACTCATTTGTAACTGCCTGATAGTATGTTTGCACCATAATTAATAAACAAGACATTTAAACTATATCATATTATGGCAACTAAAACTAAAAAAACGCAAACAACGCTTATCGATACTACTGCAAAAACAGTTTTAGGATTAGCTACTAAAGCAAACAATTTAGCTTTAAATACTACTGAAAAAGTAGCGCTAAAATCAATTGATTTAACCGAAAAAGGTTTAGGATTTTCTAGTACTGTAATGAAGAAAGGTTTAAAAGCTTCAGCTAAAAATCAAGATTTCGTTTTCAATACCTTAGAAACAGTAAAAGGGAAGGTTGTAAAGTTTCTTCCAAAATTTAAATAATTTTCCAAAATTAAGGTACGCGTCCTCAGGTGCAACTCATTTGTAACTCGCTGATTGTATGTTTGTACCAGAATTAAAACAATAATAATACATAACAACAATATATTATGGCAACTACAACAAAAAAAGCAACTAAGAAAGGTGATAAACCAAGTGTTGCAAAAAAAGTGAATACAAGTTTAATTAATGCATCAATGGCTGCGCTTAGTACAACTGTAGAAAATGGTGAGAAATGGCAAAAATTAGCTTCTAAATTAATTAAGAAGTCTGAAAAAGTAAGAGAGCAACAAATCAATATGGTTTTTGATACAGCTGAATCTGTAAAAGGTCAGTTTGCAACTGGAACGGATAGAATGAAAGATTTAGTTGGTTACGATGCTGCATTAGTTGAAAAAGCTAAAAAAATGGCTATTAATAATCCTGTAAGTAAAAAAATAGTTGGTATTGTAGAAGGTATTACTGAAAAAGCATCTAAAAACCCAATGGTTCAGAAGGCAGAAAAGACTACTGAAGATTTTAAATCTATGGGAAAAGCTAAATTTAATGAGTTGAAAGGAGATGTTTTAAAACAAGCTTCAAAAATCGTTAATAAAGCAGAACATAAACTTGAGGACGCTAAAAAAGAGCTTAAAAAGGATGCAAAAAAAGCAACTAAAAAAGCGGCTAAAACAGATCCTAAGAAAACAACTGAAGCAATCAAAGCTAAAGGGGCAACTAAAGTAAAAGTGGTAAAAGCTACTACTGCGGCAAAGAAAACTAAAGCAAAAGCAAAAGTTGAAACTAAAGTAGCAAATAAAGTAGTTACCAAAACTCAAGCTAAAAAAGAAGTAACTAAAAAAGTTGCAAACATTGAAGCAAAAGGTGCGGAAAAAGTAAAAACCGTAAAAGCAGAAGTAAAAGAAACCATTAAGACATCTGCAAAAGACGATTTAAAGTTAATTTACGGAGTAGGACCAAAAACCGAAATTACATTTAATAATAACGGAATCAATACCTATACAGATTTAGCAAAAATGGAAGTAGAACAGATTGAGGCAATTCTAACAAAAGAAGGAATTACGTTTGGAGCTACAGAAGCTAAAGATTGGAAAAAACAAGCTGAGGTTGCTGTTAAAGATGGTTCTGAAGGATTGGTTAAATGGGTAGAGAGATATAGAACTGCTTAATTAATAACATTAAATATTAATTTATTATGGACACAAAAAAATCAATGCTAGATGCGCCAAAGAAAATGGTATTTAAAGCACTAGATAAAACAAAAAGCACATTAAAATCTGCAAATGGTTTCGCTCTTAATACAACTGAAGAGGTTGTTACTGAAGGAATAATTGTTGCAGAGCAGTGGCAAACTGTTGCTAATAAAGCATTAAATGATGGTTTAAAATTAGCTGCAACACAACAAGACATTGTTTTTGATGCCTTAACAGGAATGAAAAAACATGTATTACTAAGTAAAAAAAGGTTTACTAAGCTTATAGCATAGTTTAAAGTTTTGATTATTATAGTTGGTTAGTTAAACCAAGTTACTTTGTAGCTTGGTTTTTTTTGTTTTAGAGATATTAGTTTTAGCCAAAACGTTTTGTATTTTTAGGACAAATATTTTGGTTGTGGCAAAGAAAAAGAAAATATCAGTTTCAGACATTATAACATTTTATATGGATTACGTGGTTGAACATCAAAGTAAGCCAGAATCGGTTGAAGACTTTTCCTTACTTCACCAATTTGATGATGTTATATTCTATGAGCATTTTACCTCGTTTAAAGATTTAGAAAAAACCATCTATAATGTGCTTTTTGAAAATTCGTTAGTTGTTTTAATGCAAAGTCCGGAATATCATAGTTTCAGTAAAAAAGACAAATTACTGAGTTTGTATTATACCTTTTTTGAAAACCTTTCTCTAAATCGAGAATATGTTGAAGTTTCTTTAAAAGGTTTTGAAAATCAGCTCAAAGCACTTTCAGTTTTTTCAAAATTAAAGCGCAGTTTTTCTGCTTATATTGAGGAATTAGATTTAGAAACATTCAATTTGAATATTGATAGTATTGAAACACTTCAGAAGAAAACCATTAAAGAATCTGCTTGGGTACAATTTTTATTTACAATGAAATTCTGGTTGGATGATACCTCTGAAGCTTTCGAAAAAACAGATATTTTTATTGAAAAATCTCTAAACACTAGTTTCGAATTACTAGAAACCAAAACATTGCATAATATTATTGATCTAGCAAAGTTCTTATATAAAGAGAAAGTAAAATAGTAGCGCTGCAAGCCTTAAATTTTCGGGATTAAAAACCTTGTAGCTCTAAAACGAAACATACAAGCTTAAGTTTATCTTGAGCGATAGTCGAAAGACGAACATAAAATGAAAACACTAAAAAACATACCAATTTCTAAAATCCAACGTGCTTCTAAACTCGTGCAAACGGGAGCAAAAGTGGGAGTGAATTATCTGAAATATTATGGAGATAAAATGGTAAATTCTGAAGCAGATGCCAAAGGTAGATTAGACGAATCCAACGCCACAGATATTTATGACAGCTTAAAAGATTTAAAAGGTTCTGCTTTAAAATTAGCACAAATGCTAAGCATGGAAAAAAACATTTTGCCTCAAGCTTATGTTGAAAAATTTTCGTTGTCCCAATTTTCTGTACCACCTTTATCAGCTCCTTTGGTAATTAAGACCTTTAAAAAGTCTTTTGGAAAATTCCCAAATGAAATATTTGATACGTTTGATTCCGAAGCTAGAAATGCCGCGAGTATTGGGCAAGTACATCGTGCAAGTTTAGACGGAAAACAGCTGGCTGTAAAAATTCAATATCCAGGAGTTGCAGATAGTATATTATCAGATTTGGCAATGGTTAAACCCATTGCAATGAAAATGTTTAATATTAAAGGCGAACATTCTGATGTGTATTTTAAAGAGGTTGAAGGTAAGTTGCTAGAAGAAACTAATTACTTACTCGAAATTGAACAAAGCCAAGAGGTTGTTGCTGCGTGTTCACATATTCCTAATTTGAAATTCCCAATATATTATAAAGATTTAAGCTCAAAACAAATTATTACTATGGATTGGATGGATGGCATTCATCTATCTGAATTCTCAAAAATAAATACAAATCAAAAGCTAGCAAATGACTTAGGACAAGCTTTATGGGATTTTTATATGTATCAAATTCGTGTGCTTAAAAAAGTACATGCAGATCCGCATCCGGGAAATTTTTTAGTATCTGAAGAAGGACAATTAATCGCTTTAGATTTTGGATGTATGAAAACCATTCCCGTAGATTTTTATGAACCTTATTTTGAATTGTTCAATAAAGACGTTTTAGATAATTCGGAATTGTTTCATAATAAATTATTAGAATTAGAAATCTTAAGGAAAGATGATACTAAGGAAGAAATAGAATTTTTCACCCATATGTTTCATGATGTTTTAAGCTTTTTTACGCAGCCTTTTCGTGAAGAAACGTTTGATTTTTCAGATCCAAATTATTTTGAGAAAATTGCAGCAATTGGCGAGCGTTATTTTAAAAGCACCAGAACAAGTAACATGAATGCAAATAGAGGTTCTCGTCACTTTATCTATATGAATAGAACATTTTTCGGTTTATTCAATTTAATGTTCGACTTACAAGCCAAAAATATCAAGATAGAAAATTATAATTCCTTTTAAAAAGCAATTTAAATCTAAATTATTTTCAATCAATCCGTAGATGCTATGCGTGCATAGTATCTATAAAAATAGTGTATCTTGCAAAAGGCATGTTATTTATGATGAGTGTTTTGAATAAAATGATTAATTTTTCAAAATAAAGAAGATGGACACCTAGTTTTAGTAGAATAGCTTAACACAACTAATTAATGGCAAAGAAAATAGATTTAAAGGACATAGTTCAAGATGCATTCGATGCTTCAATCCAACAGATTTCAGGCTATGACGCTGCATTTTTATATGCAGAATCACCAACAAGCCCAATGCATGTTGCTACTTTGAACATTGTAGAAGGTTCTTTAAAATATGAAGACTTTAAAGAAATAGTAGCATCCAAACTTCATTTAATTCCAAAATTCAGACAACGCTTACTAAGTGTGCCAATGAATCTGGATTATCCTTATTGGGTAGACGACCCTAATTTTGATTTAGACTTACATTTAAATCGCATGAAATTACCAGATCCTTCAAATTGGAAGACTCTAAGAGATTTAACATCCTCATTATTTAGCTCTCCTTTAGATTTAAGAAGACCTTTATGGTCTGTTCATTTTATTGAAGGTATAGACGAAATTGCACAAGTACCAAAAGGCTCTGTAGCAATCGTTACTAAAGTACATCATGTTATGATCGATGGTAGCTCTGGAGTTGGTCTTCTTGGCGTTTTGTATGATAGTGATGCAGATGGAAAGAAGAAAAAACGTACCAAACCAAAGCCATTCAATCCAGAACCCTTACCAGATGAGCTTAGCTTATTGTTGAAAAGCGGGTATGGTTTTTTAAAAAATCCGTTTAAAATTCCGAAGACAGTAACCGAAACAGTTTATAGTTTTATAAAAAGTAAAGCGGCTAGCAAATTGAGTATTCAAAAGGAGTTTAGTTCAACAAAATTCCCTGTCCCAATTACCATTTTTAACGGATCAATTTCTGCAAAAAGAACTTGGGGAACAGCTATTTTATCCTTCGATCGAATTAACTCTCTTCGGAAGGTTATGGGTGGAAGTATTAACGACATGATTCTTGTAATTTGTGCAGGAGCTATTCGTCGTTATTTGATAGAAAGAGAAAAATTGCCATTACATCCTCTAGTGGCTAATGTGCCCATTTCAATTCGAAATGAAAATAGTTCGGATATGAATAATCAAATTGCTAATATGATGATTCAGTTAGCAACACATATCGAAGACCCATTAGAGCGTCTAGAATATATCCAAGAGCAAACCATGCTAGGGAAGTCGAGACACAATACTTTAGGTGCAAAAACTTTGGCTAAAATGGCAGATGTTGTGCCTTTTGGTTTAGCAAATTTAGCGGCTGGTTTATATAGTAAATACAATATTAAAGATTTACACAGACCACCTTTTAACGTCACCATAACCAATGTGCCTGGACCAAGAGGACTTTTGTATTTAAACGGTCATAAGGTGGTTTCTATATTTGGTTTAACACCTGTTGTAGATGGTTTTGGACTAATAATCGCTGCTTTTAGTTACAATGGTCAGGTAAGCATTACTACAACTTCAGATGCCAAAACAATGCCAGATGCCGATGTGTTTTCAAGATATATTAGAGAATCTGCAAATGAATTAGAAGACCTAATTAAAAATTTAGGAAAAAGTAAAACATCAAGTAAAGAAGTCAAAAAAGTTAAAAGTAAAAGCACGCCATTTTTTACAGCTTTAAAAAAGTATTTAAAAGATAATCCTAAAGATGTGAAAGCATATAAAGGCGTATATCAAATGCAAGTAGGTTTGGGAGATACTACAAATGGCTGGGAAATAGATCTTACCAAAAGTGTTGCAACAGTTAAGAAATTGAAAAACTTAGATCCAAAATTGTTAGTTGAAATAGAAGACGAAAACCTTTTTGCCTTGTACAAAGGCAAGTTGATTTTAGAAGAATTAAAAATACAAGGACGAATTAAAATAACAGGAAGTGCGGCAAGTAAAACAAAATTTATGAATTTACTTACGGCATTTTTAGAACGATAATAATGCATTATAACACACATATTTTAAAATCTACAGATGGCGAATCCATTTGTTATTATAAATGGGAAGCTAACCCAGAGAAACCTTTTAAGGGCTTAGTTCAAATAGCACATGGACTTGGAGAGCATGCTGGTAGGTATGATAGTATGGCACATCTTTTTCAGGAAGAAGGTTATTCGGTTTATGCCAACGATCATCGTGCCCATGGTAAAACTGCCGAAATAAAACATTTATTTGGGTATTATGATGGTAACGAATATTTTGATGATTGCGTAGAAGACATGCATATGCTATCTGCGCTAATGAAGTCTGAACACCCAAAGTCTAAATTTATCTTATTTGGACATAGCATGGGATCCCTTTTTAGTAGAAAATATGTGACTAAATACGGAGAAGAATTAGATGCTTTAATCTTATCTGGAACAGCAAGTTTTATAAAAGGTTTAGGAAATATTGGTTTAGTTACTGCAACAACAGTCACAGCTTTTCGTGGAAGAGCAAGAGGAAATGAATTTTTGAAATCTTTCTTTTTTGGTGAATTCAATAAAAAATTTAAACCAAATAGAACAAAATTCGACTGGATTAGTAGCGATGAAAAGCAAGTGGATCTTTATGCTGAAGACCCTTACCGAATTGAAGATTTTTCACTTGGGGTTTTTTTAGATATTATTAAAAACTCTAAAAAGTTAAATAAACCTGAAGCATTTGCAGCCACTCCACAAGATTTACCAATTCTCATGTTCTCTGGAGATAAAGATCCGGTTGGCGAAATGGGTAAAGGTGTTAGACGCGTTGCAAAACAATATGAAAAGCAAGGAATAAGTGATTTTACCTTTAATTTATATGAAGGTGGAAGACACGAAATGTTAAACGAAATCAATTCTGAATCTGTTAAGCAAGAGATTATAGGTTGGTTAAATGAACGCACATAAGTTTAAAAATCAATAATGGAAGAGACCCAAATTTTATATCGAATTTTCACGCGTTTAGCAGTTGCTTTAGGTGTTTTAAATGGCCTATCGTTAAAAGAAGCAAAAAAATTGCTGCTTCAGCAAATTAAAGAACACCCATTTGAAAACGAGATTAAAGTACTCATTAATGCCATTAAAGAAGATGAACATGAAAGTATTGAGCAACTCTTAGATAAAACCATATTAGTCTGTGAAGAATTAGGTTCCAATCGTAATTATATAACCTTAGAAATTATTTTAGAGCATATAGCGTCAACCATTTCTAATGATGAAAATCAGGAGGAATATAAATACACAAATTCTATTGTTGAGCGATTCAAAAAAGAAATCACTCTTATCAACAAAAAAATCCCACTACCACCATTATTTAATATGGTTATGGAAACAAGATCCTTGTTAGAATGGTCTTCAATTTATTGTATTTATCCGTTTATTCCAAAACGTATTAAGGGAGAAGGAAAACCAGTTTTATTAATTCCCCCATATTTAGGAGATGATTTTTCGACATCATTTGTTAGAAAATATCTACAATCTCTAGGATTTACAACTTATAAATGGGAATTAGGATTCAATATGGTAAAAGCACACTATATCCCAAGATTAGAAGAGAAGCTACACGATATTTATCAAAAGCACAACGAGAAAGTAAGTATTGTTGGCTGGAGTGGTGGAGGCATATTTGCTAAAATAATGGCGAATAGACATCCAAATCAAGTCGAGCAAATTTTAACTATTGGGTCTCCAATTTGGGGCGTTATGGATATGAAAACACCTGTTTATGGGTTGCTTGAATTCTTTAGGGGAAAATCTTTAAAGGAACGCAATGAACGCTTTTTAGCAGAATTAGAACCTATTCCAAAAGTTCCTGTAACCTGCATTTACACAAAAACAGATGGCTTAGTACCTTGGAAACATTGTATGGAAGCTGAAACTTTTAGAAAGGATATAAAAAATATAGAAGTATTTGGTAGTCATTCCGGAATGGGAGCCAATGCGAGTGTCTTATTGGTTACAGCCAATATGCTAAGTGCTAATATACAAGGCAAAAAAATAAGAGATGTTGGATCAAATATTGAACGCTATTTGTATCCTAATTTTTGGAATAAAGCCCGAAAGGCTTTCAAAATAAAAAAGCCAATTGTACAAGTCATAAAATAATAAACTATGGATCATATTATTGACCATCATAAATTTCAGCAAGCTTTAAAACAAATTGCAATCGAGCAAGATATGGATCTCGCCGATGTGAAAAAACAAGGTGCAAATTGTATTAAGGAGTTGTATGCACAACAACATCCTATGGCAAAATTAGTCTCTGTAAAAGGTTTCGATTATATTCTGTCTAGAGCGTATAATGATAAAATTGATGTTGATCCAAAAGGTATAAAAAAGCTCATGAAACTCATGCAGAAAAACTCTGTAGCGTTTATCATGACTCATAAAACATATTTAGATACCTTAGTTTTGATTTCAACATTGGCTCGCTATGGTATGCCAATTCCGTATTCTTTTGGAGGTAGTAATTTGGCCTTTCCCGGTTTAAAACAATTAGGAAATAATGCAGGCTTAATTTTTATTCGTCGCAGCTTTAAAGACGATTTAATTTATAAAGCAGCTCTACGTCATTATATTTCTACAATCATTGATAAAGGAGATCAT
The DNA here is from genome assembly GCF_014638915.1 of Xanthomarina arctica. Classification (GTDB taxonomy): domain Bacteria; phylum Bacteroidota; class Bacteroidia; order Flavobacteriales; family Flavobacteriaceae; genus Xanthomarina; species Xanthomarina arctica. The sequence goes on from NZ_BMFQ01000001.1 coordinate 713,009, forward strand.
TTAACATGGAATATTGAAGGCACGCGTTCTAGAACTGGAAAAATAATTTATCCTCAAATGGGGATTTTAAAATATATTAAAGAAGGCGAATTACAGAGTGCAAGATCTATAAAATACGTTCCTGTTTCTATTGTTTACGATTTAATTCCTGATGTCAAAGAAATGACAGAAGAGGGTAAAGGACAAGCTAAAAAATCAGAAGGTGTAAAAGAAGCTGTTAGTTATATTAAAAAACTAGGCAGCGATTATGGGCGTGTGGCTATTCGTTTTGGAGATCCAGTTGAGTTAGATGCAGATCAACAAGCTATCATTCCAGATATGGAAGAAGATAGTTATACCGATAAGCATACACTGCCTCGTTTTGCTTTCGAACTCATACATAAAGCTAATGCCATAACACCAGTGACAACTGTTTCATTGGTATGTCATACTTTGTTAAACGATTTTGCTTTAACCAAAAAAGAAATAGAATTTAAGGTCAATAAGTTAATGACCTACATTGATCAAAAACAAGAAGATGTTCTTATTGATCGTGGTAAAAAGATAGGTGTTACCATACAAACTGCTTTAAATTTATTAAAGGGAGCCAGAATAGTTCAAAAAAGTAGAGCAGGCCAACGTGCCCAATACAGTTTGGTTTCTACCGAGTATTTACCAGCTACTTATTATGCTAATATGGCGTCAGGTCATTTATATCATCAAGCTTTTATAGAAATGGCATTGGTGAAAATTAAGGATGATCATTCCAAAAATAGAATTACCAATTTCTGGGAAGAAATAATGAGGCTCCGGAACTTATTTAAGTTTGAATTTTTCTATACGAATAAACCTAAATTTAGTAGTGAAATTGAAACAGAATTATTCCGATTTGACAAAAACTGGAGAACTATTTTAGCAGATCCAAAAGGAGATATTTCTGCCTTATTGAAAAAACAAGATTTATTTGTTTCAAGAGCTATTCTATTATCCTATTTGGAAGCTGATAAAATAGTTTGCCACACACTAAATAGTTGGGATACGGATGATGAGTTTACAGATGCCGAATTCATTGATTTGGCCATGTTTAAAGGTAAAGAATTGCATTGGCAGTCTAAGATAAATCGTTTAGATAGCGTCTCGAAACCATTTTTAATTAATGCACTTCGGTTTGCTAAAAACGCGAATCTAATTCCTGTAGAAAGAATTTTGGATTACGATGGATTAGAAACCTGGAAAAATCAATTAGACGACTTATCTGAACGCTTATTTTATTTAAAACAAATAGAAGCGATTCAAGATAAAAAAGGGATGAAATCCCAACCTATTGAAGAAGGTGTTGTTCCAGATTCTGGTACGGATGAAATTCATGAAGAGGAAGTTATAGAAGAAGGGCCACATATTACGGCATTTTTTGACATGGATAGAACGTTAATCAACGATTTCTCTGCAAAAAAATTCATGACAACGCGCCTTTTCAGTGGAAAAACAACAACAAAAGAGTATCTAACGCAATTTGCTACCGCTTTAATATTTGCATCAGGGAATAGAGATTTTGAAGTGCTAACCAAAATAGCAGCACTTGGTGTAAAAGGAATATCAGAATCGGCATTTTCCGAATTAGGAGATCAAGTTTTTACCGATTATCTCGAAGAAACCATTTATCCAGAATCTCGTGAGTTAATTAAAAATCACTTAGCAAAAGGGCATAAAGTGGTCATAATTTCAGCAGCTACCACATATCAAATTGAACCTATCGCAAAAGCATTAGGGATAAAAGATATATATGCTACCGAAATGGAATTGCGTAACGGTAAATTTACAGGTCGCGTTTCCGAAATGTGTTGGGGAGAAGGTAAAGCCAGAGCAGCACGTAAGTTTGCTAAAAAGAATCATACAGACTTATCAAAAAGTTACTTTTATACAGACAGCATCGAGGATTATCCACTCTTAAAAATTGTTGGAAAACCAGTAGCTGTAAATCCAGATCAGAAATTATCTCAAATAGCATTCGAAAATAATTGGCCAATTTTAAGATTTGAAGAACCTGTTGGAAAGCCTGTAGTTAATGGTTTTAGAACGGCGTTGGCAGCCGCTAGTATTTATCCTTCTGCATTAAAAGGCATAATTAGAGGAGCAATGACGTTGTCTAGACAAGAGGCTGCAAATACAACCTTTTCAAGTATTGGAGATTTAGGTTCTAAAATGGCAGGTTTAGAAATTGCTATAAAAGGAAAGCATAATTTAGAAGAAATGAGACCAGCAGTTTTTTGTTTTAACCACCAAAGTGCCGCGGATTTCTTTATTATAATGAAATTAATTCGTCACGATTTTACTGGAATTGCTAAAAAAGAATTGGAAAGAACACCTATAGGTCCAATTTTTACAGCTTTAGGCGCTATTTATGTAGATCGTGCCAATAAAGAAAAAGCTATTGAAGCCATGCAACCAGCAGTCGAAGCTCTAAAAAATGGAATTTCGGTAGCCATAGCCCCAGAAGGTACAAGAAGTGGAAGTAAAACTCTAGGAACCTTTAAAAAAGGCGCTTTTCATTTAGCCATGCAAGCTGGAGTTCCAATAATTCCAATTGTAATCAAAAATGCATATCTGGCCATGCCTAAAGGATCAAGTATGTTTAAGCCAACCCACATTGAGGTTGTAGTTTTAGATCCTGTAGATACATCGCTTTGGAAATTAAAAAACATCAACAAACATATTGAAGAGGTTCGGAACTTATATTTAAATGAATTAGAAAATTAATCCTATGAAACATTCATAACCAAATTTTGAAATTCAAAAAACTGATTATATGAATGTGACATGTGACTATTGAAAACAATAAAATCAAACACATGAAACTTAACGTTGGAATTTTAGGTGCTGGATCTTGGGGAACGACTGTTGCGTCCTTAACTGCAAAAAACAATGATTCTATTTTATGGGCAAGAAATGAAAAAACTGTTCAAGAAATAAATGAAGAACATACAAATAAAAAATATCTTCCTGGGGCCAAGTTAAATAAGAATTTAAAAGCATCGAGTTCTATTGAAGAAACAGTCAAGAATGCAGACGTTATAGTTGTGGGAATTCCTTCCCAAAATTTCAGGGAAGTGTTGCGTGCAGCAAAACCTCATATTAGGCCTTGGGTGCCAATTGTAAGTTTATCTAAAGGACTTGAGTTGGACACCAAAATGCGAATGACCCAAATTATAGAACAAGAACTTCCAGGCCATCCAGCTGGAGTATTAACAGGTCCAAATTTAGCTAAAGAAATACATGCTGGTCAGGCTGCAGCAGCGGTTATAGCTATGGTAGATAAAACTATTGCTAAACAATTGCAAAAAGTATTTAGTACTGGATTATTTAGGGTATATACTAATAATGATGTTATTGGATGTGAGCTTGGTGGCGCTTTAAAAAATATTATGGCAATTGCCACTGGAATGGGAGATGGCGCAAATGCTGGAGATAACACGAGAGCGGCTTTGATAACTAGAGGTTTATCAGAATTGACTAGATTAGGAACAGCTATGGGAGGAAGACGTCGAACGTTTTCTGGACTCGCAGGAATGGGAGATTTAGTAGCAACCTGTTCGAGTTCTAAAAGTAGAAATCATCATGTGGGTTTTCAAATAGGACAAGGGAAAAATTTAGAACAGATTATTGAAGAAATGGATGAGGTTGCTGAAGGAGTTAAAACGGCAAAAGTGGTTATGGAATTAGCAAACGATTATAAGGTTGATATGCCAATTTCTAGGGAGGTATATAAAGTGCTTTACGAAGGTAATACGGTTTATGATGCTTTTAGAGGTTTAATTAAAATGGAAAGTGGTTCCGAAAAAGAACCAGGATAGATTTTAATTTTTCACATTGGAAGTTCTAAGTTTCCCCATAATTGCAATTTTATTTCATTGAATAAAAATATTATAAACTACACAACAAACAAAAAAACAAATGACAATTGGAGTAGGCGGTTCTACCGCAAGTATTGAACTAGATAAGATTCAAAACATGACAAAAGATGTTCAGCCCATAACTAAGGCAGAATATCAATTACGCATTAAAAAAGCGGTTGTTTTAATGAAAGAGCAAAATTGTAAAGCGATTTATTTAAACGCAGGTACAAACTTGTATTATTTTACAGGAACAAAATGGAACCCTTCGGAAAGAATGGTTGGAGCGCTACTTTTTGAAGATGAAAGCATCGAATATATCGTCCCAAAATTTGAAGATGGCACGTTTAAAAAATTCATGCAAATTGAAGGTCATTTGAATTGCTGGGAAGAGCATGAAAGTCCTTATGAATTATTGGGGACTGTTTTAAAAAATAAAAAAATAACAACTGGTACCATCGCCTTAGATGAATCGACTGCTTATTTTGCAATTGATGGAATTACCAAAGCAAATACATCTTATAACTTTATTAATGCCCAACTGTTAACAGCTGGTTGTCGTATGCAAAAGTCGGCAAATGAAATTGCTATCATTCAACAAGCTAAAGAAATAACCATGGTTGTTCAAAGAGCTGTTGCGCGTATTTTGCATCCGGGGATAGAAGTAGACACTGTAGTTGATTTTATTCATCAGGCTCATATAAAAGCTGGGGTTGGATCTGGGTCTTACTTTTGTATTGTTCTTTTTGGGGATGATTCTCAATATCCACATGGCGTTACTAAACCTCAAAATTTAATAGAAAACGATATTGTTTTAATTGACACTGGTTGTCGTTTAGAAGGCTATTTATCGGACATTACTAGAACATACGTTTACGGAACACCCACAGAAGCTCATAGAAAAATATGGAATTTAGAAAAAGCCACTCAAAAGGCGGCTTTCGATGCGGCACAAATAAATGCCACTTGTGGATCTGTAGATGATGCCGCAAGAAAGGTTCTTGCTGAAGCAGGATTAAGTGGCGATTACGAAATTCCAGGTCTACCACATCGTGTAGGTCACGGTACAGGGTTGGATATTCACGAATATCCATATTTGGTTAGAGGGAATCAAACACGCATTCTTGAAGGAATGGTTATTAGTAATGAGCCTATGATTTGTATCCCGGGACAATTTGGAATTCGCCATGAAGATCATTTTTATATGACAGCAAATGGTCCAAAATGGTTTACAACGCCAATGGAGAGTATTGATAACCCCTTTGGAATTGCAGTCTCTTAAGAGAATTATAAAAATCAATAATTAGATGAATTAAACAGTGGTAAATTAGATTTTGCTGCTGTTTTTTTTGCTTTTTAATTTTGAGAAATATTATTATCTTTTAGAATCTGATTGAATTTATCTTCTTGACCAAGCTTTTTCATTTCTGAAAAAATGTAATTAATTATTTTTTCAGCATCAGCTCTATAAGGCGATTTTTGTTCAATATATAAATTATATGCAATGCACATATTTTCCAAACCTTTCTCGTAATCTTGTAAATTTATCGCATAAACAGTGCCAAATCCGTAGAAAACTTCAGGGTTGTTTTTGTCAATTTGAGATAATTTTTTATATGCCTTAATAGCTTTTTTATATTCTTTTTTATACTGATAAGCTACAGCAATATTCTGTAAAGGCATTAGTCCGTTTGGATCTATTTTTAATGATTTCTCATAGGCATCTATTGCTTCATCAAATTTGTTTAACCTTCTATAGTTTACACCTAAATTATCCCAGGCAAATGAAAATTCAGGATCTTCATTTACTGCTTTCTGAAAATTTTTAACGGCTTCTTCATAAAAACCATTCTTTGCTGCTGTAATACCTCTGTCATAAAAGGCACCAGCTATGTCATTCTCCGATATAGATTTAGCATTTTGTTTTTCGTCAGTTGACATTTTTTCTTTTAATGATGCGCAAAGATCCATCATATATCTTTCTAATTCATAATAGAATTGTTTGTACTCTTCTGAATCCTCATTGACATTAAGCGAAATGTTTATTTCTTTTTTCCCATCTATTACCTCTACATCTTCTTTCAGCTCTTCTATATCCATTAATTTTGAACCCAATTGATAGGATCCTGTAACGTCGTCGATACATTTATGGATTTCAAGAGCTATATCTGTTTTAGGCTTATTGTAGATTTGAATAGAATCTATACAATTACAACCACTTTCTGCTAATTCTTTTAAGAGTGTTTCTTTGCTGGATTCCTCGATATCTTGAGAAATACCTAATGAATAAATACAAGTGAAAATAGTTAGTAGGATTATTTTTTTCATAGCTATTTTATTGGTTTGTGGTTCTTAGTAAAGACAATATGTTTTTACTCTAAGATGGTATGGTTTTCCATCTCATTACATATATTTTTTAATTAAATCGACAGCTTTTTTTTGACCTCTTTCTTTGGCTAAATCATATGCATTTTTCTTTTCTTTATTTTTTAAATCCACATCTGCTCCGTTGTCAATTAGAAGCTGTATAATATCTAAATATCCCATTTTGGCCGCTTCTCCCAAAGAGAAATCTCCATCGTTGTCTTTATTGTTGATATTAGCACCATTTTCTATAAGATATTCTACTATTTCATAATGACCTTTAGAGGCGGCATGTTCTAGAGTTGTAGCTCCATCCATTGCTTTTACATCAATTTCTGCACCATTTTGGGTTAGAAATTCTACTATTTCAAGGTGACCATTTCTTGCGGCTACTCTAATAGGAGTAAAATCACGATATCCTTTAAAATTGACATCAGCTCCATTCTCCACTAAAAGTTTCACTATTTCCAAATACCCTTCTTGACAAGGAAATTCAATAGAAGTAGAGTTTCCAGGACTGACCTTATTTACTTGGTTTACATTTGCACCATTTTTAATTAATAATTCTGAAATATCAAAATTATCATCAGCTGTGGACCTCCATAATGGAAATAGTCCATTTTTACTATATTCATTAACATTTTCTCCATTATCTATGAGTGATTTCACTTTTTCGATATCACCCTTTTCGACAGCTTTATATAATTTTTGCGAATAACTAATTGATGTAAATCCAATAAATAAAATAATTAGGGCTTTTTTCATTTTGATTGATTTAAGAGTTGTTTATAGGTACTAAGTGTTAATTGGGTTAGCATTAAATTAAATGTCTAATCACATATATAATTCTAATCAATTGTTTCTAAATCATTACTAGTCTCTTTATTTTTTTAAAATTTGAGTATGGAATAATTAAAAAAAATAATATTCTCATTTTGGTTCGCCATGCATTGTGTGACACAGTTATTTTTTATCTTTCTCGTTTTTATAAATTTTCTCCCAAACCTTTTTTTTCATTATAAATAGTGACTCGTTTTCTAAATCGAATATGGATACGTCATTTTTACTAATTACAATATGCTGCTTCCATTCAACATAATTTTTATAAAGTAAAAGCGTACAAATATCAGTAGATGAAATATAATCGGTCAAAATATGAGAATGCATGGTCGATACTGTAGGGTTTTCCTTGTTGTCTGAAGTATAAGAAAATTGTAACATGGAGTTATGAATTTTCTCTTTCTTAATGAATTCATTTTTTTTGTTGTAACTCAATTTGTAATCATTGCCAATTAAAACAACACCTGAAGTTTGTGGACCAGTTAAAACAAATACATTACTTTCTTTGTTAGTAATTACAGGAATGAAATTCAAAGCAGTATTTTCATAAAAACTAAAAAACTCGTCCTCATTCGAAAATGCTCTATCAGTTGCATCTTGTCTAATAGAAATCAGATTTTTTTCTAAATTAGTTGCATTATGATTTAAGGTATCGATTTTTATTGGTATAGGTTTTGGAAAACTATCAAATTCATATCGTACCAAAATTTTGTTAGAGTTAAAACGACTGAAAAAAATGGTGTTTATTTTATTTTCAGTTGTTTCGTATGATAGGTAACCTCCAACAGAATCTTTCTTGGTTGTAAATCTCTCTAACATATCGTCAGTCCCGTACCAAGACCCTTTTTCTAATCGAAAAAGTAATTTTCCTTCATTCAATATTTTTTCAGTTTCCTTATTTTGAGAAAAGACAAGTGAACTTGAGACTAGTAATAAGATTAGAATTATTTTTTGCATTTGGGGTTGTTTTAAATGAGATTAATTAATGTTGTAGGGCGTTTTTAATTTTGTTTATATCTCAAGGTTTATTCCTTCGCCTTTTTAATAATCGCTTTAAGTCTTTCTTTTCGTAAATCCTTTTCTGCTTTCTGCTTATTAATTTTTCTGTTGAGGAGTTTGGTGTGTTTGGCTTTGTTTTTGGTGTTTTTTTGTCCTTTTGGCTTTGGCATGTTTCTTAGAATTAAAAATTTAAAAATAGAACATTTTACAGCTCAACAATAATTATTTTTATCAGTTATTTAAAAAATGATAATAAAAAGTAGAAATTTAATTAAATTTCAAGCTAACATTTTAAGCATTCAAGATATTAATAAATGTTTTAAAGTTCATTCACAGTTATTAATATAATAAATTTGTAACTCATAAAAAACTGCTTGGAAGAAAACGAACATAAGGACATACAAAAACCAGCTCCAAAAAAAAAGAAACGGTTTAGATTCTTAAAAATAATCGGTCGCATTATTTTAGGAGTCCTCCTTCTCTTATTTCTGCTCATTCTTTTTATAAGAAGTCCTTGGGGTCAAGATATTATTGTAACGAAGGCTGTCACTTTTTTATCTGATAAAACGAAAACCAAAGTCGAAGTTGAAAAACTGTTTGTCACTTTTGATGGCGACATTCAACTTAATGGTCTTTATCTAGAAGATACTAAAGGAGACACTCTTATTTACTCGAAAAAACTGGAAGCTAATATGCCATTATGGTCTTTAATTAGAGGCAATGGTATTGGTGTTGATGGACTTGACTGGGACGGTGTTCGTGCCAATATTATTAGAAAAGATAGTGTTTCTGGTTTCAATTTTCAGTTTATAATCGACGCTTTTGCAACGCAAGATACGACCAAAGTTGAGGTAGATACTTCTGCCGCTCCCTTAAAAATTATTTTAGGAAATTTGAATTTTCAGGACTTTGATGTCGTGTTTAAAGATGATGTTTCAGGAATTGATAGTCGTTTTAAAATTGGTCAACTTGAAGCAGATATGGATAAAACAGATCTGGAAAACATGATTTTTGAAGCTTCCAATCTAGAATTGGCAAATAGCAATATTAAATTCGTGCAGACAATAGTTCCTAAAACTCCAGATTCTGAAACTACAACCTTGCCAACCCTAACTGTTGATAATTTTAAGCTTACAAATGTTATAGCTTATTATCAAAGTGATTCAGAAAGAATGGTTACCAAAGTGGATATTAAAACCTTGTATGCAGACATTCCAAATATAGATTTGGCAAATAATATATTTGAAATCGATGAATTTAGTCTTGAAAATTCATCCATAGAGCTTCGAACAGAAACGGAAGACAATGCGATTACCGAAAAAGTTGACGAAGCTTCAGATAAAATTGAGCAGGACATTAAAATCTTTGAATGGCCAGAATTGCAGTTGGCAATTGGAGAAATTGATTTAGAGAATAACAATTTCAGTTATTTTGTAAATAATGAAAAGGGTAAAAAAGGGGTTTTTAATTCCAATGCCATAGTTTTAACCAATATCACGTTGAAAGCTGAAGATATTACTCTTAAAGATAAAATAGCCGCATTGCAACTTGACAATGCATCTTTTAAAGACATTTCAGGCATAGATTTAAAATCCCTCCATTTTTCATTTAATGCTACAGATAAAAAACTTAAAATTTCTAATTTAAAAACGGCATTGAATAATAACTTCCTTCAAGGGAATTTACAATTGGATTTTCTATCACTAGCCAAACTTATTCAAAATCCAAAACAGTCTAAAGTTGCTTTAAATTTACCATCTTTTAAAATATCACTTAAAGATGTATTTTTAATTCAACCAGAATTAAAAGACAACCAATATCTTAAAACTTTAAGCAAAAATCGTATTTCTGGAGATCTAAAAGCAAGTGGTAATCTGTCTGACATCAATCTTTCAAAAATGATTGTTACTTGGAAAGACACTAGAATTTCTGCAAAAGGAAACATTCATAACGTGACAATTCCAGATTCCTTGGCATTTAATATTCCAGAATTTTCGGCTACCACGAAAAAGTCGGATATTGTTTTATTTGTAAAGGAAGAAGATTTAGGAGTGAGTTTACCTGAAGATGTCCAATTGGCTGGAAGTTTTAAAGGAAATCTAAATGATATTTCTACTACTGCAAAATTAACTACATCTCAAGGGCTTGCAACCATTGAAGGACAATTTAAAAACGGTGAAATTCTAGAATTCGATGCAGACCTTTCTATAACCGATTATAAATTGAACGAACTTCTAAAAAACGAACAATTAGGAGCGTTGAATTTCAATTTAAAAGCCAATGGAAAAGGTGATAATATAAATAATCTGGATGCAAAAATTGAAGCTTCTGTTACTAGTTTTAAATACAATAATTACGATGTTACAGATTTAAAACTTGTTGGAGAAATTGTAAACGGTGCTGGGAATATAAGCTCAAATTATAAGGACAATAACTTAAACATGACTCTAGATGCCAACGTTGTTTTGGACTCCATCTCTCCAGAAGCACATGTAAATATCGATATTATTGGTGCCGATTTACAAGCCTTAGGCCTCATGAAACGCGATATCAAAACACGCTTAAAATTGAATGTTGATTTTAAAGGCAATCAAACAGATTTTGATGCGACTGCCAATGTAGAAGATGGCATTGTGGTTTACGATAATAAATCCTATTTGTTAGGAAGCGTGAAAGCCATGGCACATATTAAAAAGGACACAACATCCGTTTCCTTAAATAATAAAATGATTGATTTGGTATTACAGTCTAATGCCGATCCACAAACGTGGACAGCTTCTTTAAAAAGACATATGCTAAGCTACTTTTATCGCGAAACAGAAGTTCCAGACAGTAGTTTGGCTAAACCTGTAAACTTAAAATTACGTGGAAAAATAAGTCAAGCGCCAATTTTAAATGAAGTCTTTTTGGTAAACGTTAAAGATCTTGATACTATAAATATAGCTGTCGATTTTGAAGAATCCGCTAGAAAATTAAAAGCTAATATTCAGGTTCCGCATATAAATTATAACGATATCGTTTTGGATAGCTTGGCTTTTGCAATGAATACTGATCAGGATAAATTTAACTTTAATCTTGGGTTTAATAGTATAAAGGCAGATCCTATACTTATCCCAAAAACTGTTATTACAGGCAATCAAGAAAATAATGAATTGTCTCTCGACTTCTTTGCCTATTATAAAAATGAAACATTGATTAAAGTTTTAAGTAAAATTAGTGGATCAAGCAATAATTTGCGTTTTCATGTAATTCCTGAGGGTCTTATTTTTAATAAATCTTTTTGGACTATTCCAGAATCTAACGAAGTGCTTATTTCAAATACAAAAATGATTTTTAATGATTTTCTTATTAGTAAAGAGAATCAGTCCATTGAAATTACGGATAAGTTATCAGAAATAACCAAAGACCATATAGCCATAGATTTTAATGGTTTTAAGCTAAGTGAATTTTTAAGCTATTTAAATCCAGAAAATAAATTAGCTACAGGAAACCTAAATGGAAATTTTATATTTGAAGAACCCTATAAAGACACTGGAATTGTAGCAGATTTAAATATTTCGGAATTTGGTTTCATGGATGTGAACTTAGGGACTTTGGCTATAGATGCTAAATCTCTAGAAAATAATAGCTACGATTTTAATGCTAGCATGAAAGGTGGCGAAATTGATTTAGACCTTAATGGAGATTATATAGCGAGTCAAGCTGGAGCAAACTTGGATTTTGATTTAGAGATCAATCAATTCAACATGAAAGCTTTAACTGGATTTTCTCAAGGTGAAATAACTGAAACAGATGGAAGTTTTTCCGGGAGTTTCAAATTAAATGGTACTACTAAAGAGCCCAAATATGAAGGGAAACTAAATTTTAGAGATGCTAATTTTAAAGTGGCCATGTTTAATGCGGCATTTAGCTTAAACAATGAGACTTTAAGTATTGACAATTCAGGATTGTCCATGGATAATTTTACCATTCAAGATGAAAACCAAAACACTTTTGTTATGTCTGGAGAAGTTGGAACCGAGTCTTTTATCAATCCAACATTTAATTTGCAAGTAACCGCAAATAATTTTCAAGTATTGAACGCCACAAAAGACGACAACGATTTTCTTTACGGAAAAGCAAGTTTTGATGGGAAGGCTAAAATAACGGGCGATTTGCAAATTCCAAAAGTGGATATGGATCTTTCAGTAACTTCAGATACTGATATTACTTATATTTTACCTTCTTCAACCGTAAATATAGAAGAACGAGATGGAGTAGTCGTATTTGTTAATCGCGAAAATCCAGATGCTATTTTAACCAGAAGTAAAGAAAAAACAGCAACCATAATAGGTTTGGATGTTAAAGCGCTTTTAAAAATTAGTAAAGAAGCTTCAGTAACGATTATTATTAATGAAGAAACTGGCGATAATTTTAAGGTTTCCGGGGAAGGAGATTTTAATTTTGCAATGAAACCAAACGGAAGCATCAGTCTGTCTGGTGTATACGATGTTTTAAGTGGACATTATGAATTGAATTTATACAATATTGTAAATCGAAAATTTAGTTTGGTACCAGGCAGTCGCATTACATGGTCTGGAGATCCGTTTGATGCGAAATTAGATGTTAAAGCCATATATGAAGTAGAGGCTTCAGCTTCTGCATTAATGGCTCCTGTTTATTCAGGGAGCGATCCTGCTATTAAAGGGAAGTTTAGACAAAAATTACCTTTTTATGTGTATCTAAATATTGATGGACAACTTTTAGAACCTAAAATAAGCTTTAATCTAGACATGCCAGAAAACGACCAAGGTGCCATTGGAGGTCAGGTATATGGTAGAGTGCAACAAATTAATAATCAAGAGGACGAATTGAACAGACAGGTGTTTTCACTTTTGGTTCTTAATAGATTTTATCCAGATTCCGGTAGTGACGGAAGTACAGGTGGCGTGGCCTCTATTGCTAGAGATAACTTGAATGATGCGGTTGCAGATCAATTAAATATGTTTTCAGATAAATTATTAGGAAAAACAGGGTTCGAACTTGATTTTGGTTTAAATAGTTTTACAGATTACCAAGGAAGCTCGCCACAAGATCGAACACAATTAGATATTGCCGCGCAGAAAAAATTATTTAACGATCGGGTCATTGTTCGAGTTGGTAGCGAAGTAGATATTGAAGGTAGTGGCTCTTCTGGCGAAGAAACTCCCATTATTGGAAATGTAAGTGTTGAATATTTATTAACCGAAACTGGTAGATATAGACTACAAGGTTTTAGTAGAAATGAATTTGAAAATGTTATCGATGGTCAAATTGTTGTAAGCGGTATTGCATTGATTTTTACTCAAGAATTCAATAAATATAGCGAATTGTGGGCAGCGTTGTTTAAAAAGGAAACGGAACAAGAAAAGAAATTAGAAGAGGAAAAGGAAGCGGCAAAAAAAGCAGCTGAACAAAAACAGAAGGAAAAAGAAGCTGCTACAAATAAAAGCATGGAACAAAAAAAGAATTGATTATTGTAAACGCCTAGTTTTAATAAACAAAAATCTGAATAGTATTAAAGTCACATTAAATAAACAGGATAAATTGAAACATAAAGTAGCATCCATCTTTTTTTATCTTTTCCTTATAGGAAGCTTTTACTCATGCAGTATTGTGAAATACATTCCAGAAGATGAAAGTCTATATACAGGAGCCTCGCTTATCATAGAATCCGATTCAATAATTAAAAATAAAGACAAACTTAAGGCGGAATTGGAATCGGTCTTGTCGCCAGAACCTAATTCCAAGTTTTTGGGCATGCAACTTGGGCTTTATTACCATTATAAAAACCAACAAGAAAAACCTGGGTTTATTAATCGCTGGATAAATAAGAAAATTGGAGAGGAACCTGTTTATCTATCTAATGTTGAACCTAACGATGTAGAAGACTTATTACTAAATCGTCTTGAGAATCGTGGTTTTTTCTATAGTAGTGCTTATTCAGATATTGAAAAAACAGAAGAAAAGGCATCTATAAAATACACCGTAAAAGTACCAGAGCCATATCGAATGGCAAGTTATCAATTAGATTCTATGCCTTTGCCAATTTATTCTGATGTGCAAAAATTGGTTAAAGAAACACCTTTTAAAGAAGGGATGCGCTTCGATTTAACCAATATGAAAATAGAGCGTAATAGATTGGATAAATCCCTCAAGAAAAGGGGCTATTATAATTTTAACGAAAGTTTTTTCCTTTTTGAAGCTGATACAAATAGATATGATAATAAAAATTTTGATTTGTTTTTAAAACTAAAAAAGGGAGCACCTAAAAAAAGTCTAATCCCTTACAAAATATCGAAAATAAACATCTATCCAAATTATGAAGTTTCAGATTCGACAGGTGCAACCACAACACGATATGAAAATAAAAATTACATTCAAAAAGAAGTTTTCTTTAAGCCTAAATATTTAGATCCTTTTATTGTTATAAATGAAGGAGATTATTACAACCCAGAAGATTCTAGAAATACGGCTAGACGTCTTTCTACCATTGGAGCTTATAAATATGTCAACATTCAATATAAAGAAATAGACACGCTAGCAACTGATAATTTAGGGCTTTTGGAAGCTAACATCTTCTTATCTCCATTAAATAAAAGAGCCGTTAGAGCAGAACTTCAACTGGTAACTAAATCTAATAATTTCACGGGCCCAGCGCTGGCACTATCCTTTAGTAATCGAAATTTATTTGGGGGAGGCGAAATATTCAATATTAGCCCAAGTGTGGGTTACGAAGCTCAAATTGGAGGAGATAATACCTCTGGAGATAGCAGTTTGGAATTGGGCCTTGAAAACGAACTAATTTTTCCACGGGTTTTGTTTCCAATTAAATTTAATAACGAATTTTTTAAGTATTCCATTCCTAAAACAAAAATCTCATTAAGTCTCGATTATCTTGATAGAACAGATTTGTATACTCTCTTATCGGGCTCCGCTTTATTTGGTTATTTTTGGGACGCTAATAGATTTGTTACTCACGAAATAAACCCTATATCCGTAAGCTATACCAAACTATCGAATACTACTCCGGAGTTTGATGTAATTTTAGAAAATGATCCCTTTTTGGCACAAAGTTTTGAGCAACAGTTTATTTTTGGATTGACTTATTCTTTTACCTATAACGAAATGGTGGATGTTCAAAAAAAGAATCAATTCTATATTAATTTTACATTCGATATAGCGGGAAATGGCATTAGTTTATTTGGTAAAGATCAGGGGCCAGACCTTCCTAAAACCTTTTTAGGGTTAGCATATGCGCAATACGCAAAGGCAAATCTTGATTTACATTATCATTTTAATTTTGGGAAAGAACAAGTTATTGCGGCCCGTCTTTTTGGTGGTTATGGCCTAGCTTATGGTAATTCTGAAGTGGTTCCTTTTGTAAAACAATATTATTCTGGTGGTCCTTATAGTGTTCGTGCATTTAATATTAGGTCTTTAGGTCCAGGAACTTTTAATTCAGATATGGACACTTCCCTAAATAGTAATGATTATTTTGATAAAACCGGTAACATAAAATTGGAAGCCAATCTGGAATACAGATTTCCAATAGTGTCATTTTTTAAAGGTGCCGTTTTCGTCGATGCTGGAAATATCTGGAACTCTGTAGAAAATCCTGTTTATTATGGGGCAGATAAATTTACTAGCGATTTTATGAGTGAACTAGGTATGGGAGCTGGCGTAGGATTAAGAGTCGATATTCAAAGCTTTGTAATTCGTTTCGATTTGGCAGCGCCATTTCATAATCCGGCCTTGCCAAAAGGAGAGCGTTATAATTTTGATGTTGCTAATCCAATATTGAATTTTGCCATAGGGTATCCTTTTTAATCCTTTAATAATAATTAGTTATAATATGACTGTCAGGTTGAGATATTTCACTTCAGGAGAGAAAGCGTATTAAAATTAACTAATTTTATAAATGGAAGGAAAGGTTTAATATAATTGTTCTATTTTAACCTTAGTGTTAAAGATCTGAACCATAAATCTTTTACGAAATAACATGATAACTATTATTTAATGGATATAAACGAATATATGTGTTAAATTGAAACAAAAAAACATATATTTGAAATCGTAAAAAGCGACTAATATATCGTGAACAAAATACATTTAATCGATGTTTTTTACCTTTCATGGATATTTTTTGTCGTTTTTATTTTGTTAAGTCGCTTTTTTTTATACTTTTACAACCAAATGAAGATACAAAATAAAAAAATAGTTGCCTCAATCTTGTTTTTATTAATAAGTTTTGTTTGTGTTGCTCAAGATATGCCACAGCCACCGGCACCACCCCCACCCCCAGGGCTTCCTATAGACGGAGGGCTTTTAGCAGGGTTGTTTGTTGGTCTTGTATTAGGCGTGAAAAAATTATTAAAGCGTTAATTTAATGTTATTAATCGGGATACGTATTTCCCAATGACATCAAATTCAAGATTTACTTCAGTACCTATTTTAAAGTCTTTAAAATTTGTGTGCTCGAAAGTGTAAGGTATAATTGCTACGCTAAACATATCTTTCTTAGAGTTAACAACAGTTAAACTCACTCCGTTAACCGTTACAGAACCTTTTTCAATAGTAATGTTATTTAAACCAGAATCGTATTGGAAAGTAAATTTCCAACTACCTTCTTCATTTATTATATTTTTACAAACTGCTGTTTGATCTACGTGGCCTTGAACAATATGACCATCTAACCTGTCGCCAAGTCTCATAGCGCGTTCCAGATTTACAAAATGGTTTATTTTTAGCTGTTTTAAATTAGTTTTATTTAAAGTTTCCTCAATAGCCGTTACGGTATATTCATCTCCAGCAATATGTACTACAGTTAAACATACGCCATTATGTGCTACGCTTTGGTCTATCTTTAACTCATTAGTAAAAGAAGACTTAACGGTTATATGAAGATTTTGAAGCTCTTTTTTTAAATCTTTTACTACTCCTATACTTTCAATGATTCCAGTAAACATAATTGTCGAATATTTGGTTAAATTTGCATGTGTAAAATTACAAACAAAAGTTATCTTATTAAATGAAGAACGAAGAAAATATAATTGTAGGAATATCTATAGGAGACTTAAACGGTATTGGTGGCGAAGTAGTTTTAAAAACTTTCGAAGACATTAGAATGCTTGAATTCTGTACCCCAGTAATATTTGCATCTGTTAAAACCATTACTTTTTTAAATAAGCATTTTGATCTTAATTTAAATTTTAATGGCATAAACAGTTTCGACCAAATAATAGTAGGGAAACTTAATGTTTTTAATGTTTGGAACGATAAATTTAATATCGAATTTGGAAAAGACGACCCTAAAATGGGGGAATATGCCATTAAATCTTTAGAGGCTGCAACCAAAGCTTTAAAAGAAGACAAAATTGATGTATTAGTAACTGCACCAATTAACAAACACAACATTCAATCAGATTCATTTAATTTCCCTGGCCACACAGATTATTTAGCAAAAGAGCTACAAGGAACTAGTTTAATGTTTATGGTATCCGATGATTTAAGAGTAGGTTTACTAACAGACCACGTTCCAGTTAAAGATATTTCAAGTCATATTACCAAAAAATTGATTAAAGATAAATTAGATATCATTTACGAATCTCTTGAAAAGGATTTTAAAATAAGAATGCCTAAGGTTGCTGTTTTAGGAATTAATCCGCACACTGGAGATAATGGCGTTATTGGAAAAGAAGATGACGAAGTTTTAAGACCAACTTTAAGCGAAATAAAAGATAAAGGTAGATTAGTATTTGGACCTTATGCAGCTGATAGCTTTTTTGGCTCAAAAAATTATAAAAATTTTGATGCTATAATTGCAGCGTATCACGATCAAGGTTTAATTCCGTTTAAAACTCTAGCTTTTGGAAAAGGAGTTAATTTTACTGCTGGTTTAAATAAAATTAGAACCTCCCCAGATCATGGAACAGCTTTTGAAATTGCAGGAAAAGGAGAGGCAGACGAAAGTTCTTTTAAAGAAGCTGTATTTATGGCTATTCAAATTTTTAAGAATAGAAATGAATACCATGAGTTAACTGAAAATATCCTTAAAACCAGGCAAAAAAAGATATAAACAAAAAAATGTTTATAAGTTGTTTTATCTAAATAATTATTTGTTATATTTGCAGGCTCAAATTAGATGTCAATAATGAAGCAATTGAAAGAGTTTACAATTCCATTTGTAGGACTAAAACAAGGAAAGCATCATTTTGAATACCAAATTGATAATGCGTTCTTTGAACATTTTGAGTATGAGGATTTTAACGATTCATCTGTAAAGGTTGATGTTATATTCAATAAAAAGGAAACTCTCTTGGAATTAAATTTCAAGATTTCTGGATTTTTGAATATTAATTGCGACATAACAAATGAAGCTTACAATCAGGAAATTTCAAACGAATTTAACCTAATAGTTAAATTTGGTGAAGAATTTAACGATGAAGAAATTGATATATTAATTTTACCTCATGGAGAATATGAAATTAATATTCAACAATACATTTATGAGTATATCGTTCTTTCAATACCAACAAAAAGGATTCATCCTGGTGTAGAAGACGGAACGTTAGACTCAGAAATACTCAAAAAATTAGAAGAATTAAGCCCAAAGCTTAAAGAAAATAAAGAAGACGAAGAGGAAACAGATCCTCGTTGGAATACATTAAAGAAACTATTAACGGATAAATAAATATAGAAAATGGCACATCCTAAGAGAAAAATCTCGAAACAAAGAAGAGACAAAAGAAGAACACATTATAAAGCAATAGCACCGCAAATTGCTACGTGTCCTACAACAGGAGAAGCACACTTATACCACAGAGCTCATTGGCATGAAGGTAAATTGTACTATAGAGGACAAGTTCTTATAGACAACTCTGAAGTAGAAGAGAATTTGGCATAAATACTATGCACGCATATAATAAAACGCTCACTTGTGAGCGTTTTTTTTGTTTTAAATTTTTATAGAAGTCAAAAACGACTTAATTTGCATTAAATTAGACCAAATATGTATTCTTTTTATACATTTCATGATTATTTGATTGATTTTTAAATAATTTAGGTCAAATTAACTATATAAATTATGAGTAAAATCTCAGCGGCAATAACAGCTGTAGGTGGATATGTGCCAGATTATGTGTTAACCAATAAAATGTTAGAAGACATGGTTGATACAAATGATGAATGGATTACTTCACGAACTGGAATTAAAGAAAGAAGAATTCTTAAGGGAGAAGGTAAAGGCACGTCTTACTTAGCTATTAAAGCAGCCCAAGACCTAATTGATAAAACCGGATTAAACCCCGAAGATATCGAGTTGGTTATTGTAGCTACGGCTACACCAGACATGAAGGCGGCATCCACTTCTGCTTACACGGCTACGCAAATAGGAGCCGTTAATGCGTTTTCATTCGATTTGGAGGCAGCATGTTCAAGTTTTTTATACGGTATGTCCGTTGCAGCTAGATACATCGAATCTGGAAAGTATAAAAAAGTACTTTTAATTGGCGCAGACAAAAACTCGTCTATGATTAATTATGAGGATAGAGCTACCTGTATAATTTTTGGAGATGGAGCAGGCGCTGTGCTTTTTGAACCGACCGAGGAAGCATTAGGATTACAAGACGAATATTTAAGAAGCGATGGTAGTGGTAGGGAATTTTTGCAAGCTACTTATGGCGGGTCTTCTTATCCATCAACTCCTGAAGCCATTAAAGATAAGAAACATTACATTTTTCAAGAAGGGAAAACAGTGTTTAAAAATGCCGTTTTTAACATGGCAGATGTAGCTGTTAAAATATTAGAAAGAAATAATTTAGCAGTAAACGATATTTCTTGGCTGGTTGCTCATCAAGCAAACAAACGCATTATTGATGCTACAGCCAATAGAATAGGATTAGAGGACGAGAAAGTAATGATCAATATTGAAAAATATGGAAATACCACATCAGCAACTCTTCCTTTATTATTATACGATTACGAATCTAAACTTAAAAAAGGCGATAAATTAGTTTTCGCGGCTTTTGGAGGCGGCTTTACTTGGGGCTCTATTTATTTGAAATGGGCTTACAACTCCTAACTAACTACTAAATAAATTTTAAAAATCTAAAATTATGGATTTAAAAGACATTCAAAACTTAATTAAATTTGTTGCTAAATCTGGAGCAAGTGAGGTTAAATTGGAAACAGAAGATGTGAAAATCACAATTAAGACAGGAAGTGGCGATAAGCCGGAAACTACAACTTATGTGCAACAAATTCCTGTTAATGCACCAGTTGCACAAGCTTCGGCTCCTGTAGCTCAAGCAAACACTGCCGAAACTACGGCTGCTGCTTCTACTGCTGAAGATTCAAAATACATAACTATAAAGTCTCCAATTATCGGAACCTTATATCGTAAACCTTCGCCAGACAAACCAGTTTTTGTTGAAGTAGGTCAAACAATAAAAGAAGGAGATGTACTTTGTGTTATTGAAGCTATGAAACTATTTAATGAAATAGAATCTGAAGTTTCTGGAAAAATAGTAAAAGTTTTAGTTGACGACTCTTCACCAGTTGAATTCGACCAACCATTATTTTTAGTTGATCCATCATAATCTAAAGTTTAAAGTTTAAAATTTAAAGTTCCAAGTTTCTTAAACTAGAACTATAAACCAATAAACCAAAAAACTTATAAACTCAATAGATATGTTTAAAAAAATATTAATTGCCAATAGAGGCGAAATAGCACTGCGTGTTATTAGAACCTGTAAAGAAATGGGCATAAAAACGGTAGCAGTCTATTCTACAGCAGATGCTGAAAGCTTACATGTTAAGTTTGCAGACGAAGCCGTGTGTATTGGACCTCCACCAAGTAGTTTGTCTTACTTAAAAATGTCGAATATTATTGCCGCTGCAGAAATTACTAATGCAGATGCCATACATCCAGGTTACGGGTTCTTATCAGAAAACGCTAAATTTTCTAAAATTTGTGAAGAACATAAAATAAAATTCATTGGAGCTTCTGCAGAAATGATCAACCGAATGGGAGACAAAGCAAATGCAAAAGCAACTATGATTGAAGCTGGGGTACCTTGTGTTCCTGGTAGCGAAGGTGTTATTGAAACTTTCGAAGAGTGTCAAAAAGTAGCTAAAGAAACTGGTTACCCAGTCATGCTTAAAGCATCTGCAGGTGGCGGTGGAAAAGGAATGCGTGCTGTATGGAAACCTGAAGATTTAAAAGAAGCTTGGGATTCTGCCAGACAAGAATCTAGAGCAGCCTTTGGTAATGACGATATGTATATGGAAAAGCTTATTGAAGAGCCAAGACATATCGAAATCCAAATTGTTGGAGATTCTACCGGAAGAGCATGTCATCTTTCTGAAAGAGATTGTTCTATTCAAAGAAGACATCAAAAATTAACTGAAGAAGTGCCATCTCCATTTATGACAACTGCTTTGCGTAAAAAAATGGGTGATGCAGCTGTAAAAGCGGCAGAATACATTAAATACGAAGGTGCTGGAACAGTAGAATTTCTTGTAGATAAACATAGAAACTTCTTTTTTATGGAAATGAATACACGTATTCAAGTAGAACATCCAATTACGGAACAAGTAATTGATTTCGATTTAATTCGTGAACAAATTCTAGTTGCGGCTGGTGTGCCAATTTCAGGAAAAAATTACACCCCAAACTTACACTCTATTGAATGTAGAATAAATGCCGAAGATCCGTTTAACGATTTTCGTCCATCTCCAGGAAGAATAACCACTTTACATGCTCCGGGCGGACACGGTGTACGTTTAGATACGCATGTTTATGCTGGATATGTTATTCCTCCTCACTACGATTCTATGATTGCCAAGTTAATTACAACGGCTCAAACTCGTGAAGAAGCTATCAATAAAATGAAACGTGCTTTAGATGAATTCGTGATTGAAGGTATTAAAACTACCATACCTTTTCATAGACAGTTAATGGATCATCCAGATTATTTAGCAGGGAACTATACCACGAAGTTTATGGAAGATTTTGTGATACAAAAACCAACAGAAGACTAAATTTAAAACTCCGAATAGCTATTCGGAGTTTTTTTATTTAAAAACCATAGCTATTCAGCCTTCATAACCATTTCGGAGAAGGAAGCCAGCGAAGGTTTTATAGAGTTTCGTGAAACGAAGTAATAATTTGTGGTACTTCTTGAATTTTAAAAGTTAGATCATAGGTTGTAGTACCGTCCTTATTGGTAGAAACTTTAAAATCACCTTTCTTTATCGGATAATATCCAGTTTCGCCTCTACAGAAGCAAATTCTACCGTAAACCATCTTTGCCTCAAGAAGTCCTTCATTATTTAAGTTTATTTCTTTTTTAGATGCATCTATTTCAGCATAAATTATTTCAGAATAACCGCCATCCGCGGTGTAGGGAATCTCGTTGCGTTTGTATTCAAATTTAATAACAATGTTTTTTCCTTCAGTTAGCTCAGGATAAAGTGCGCCAATCCCATCTTTTTTTATGTTTAAAGTTTTTTTATGAAATACTTCAAATGTACAAACCCCATCTTCAGGACAATTTGTATTTGTAACATGAGGACTATTAGTCGAGGAAACTTTACTTGAACTACAGGCTGAAATTATAAGTAACAACCCAAAAATTATTATGTTTTTCATAGTAAGTGTCTTTAAACAAAGGTAATACAATTAAAATCATTTATTAATTCATCAAATTATAAAAAAATTAGCTTAAATTTAAAACCATTAACTAACTTAAAATAAACTATGAAAAAAATTTACTTTAGAAGAGCAATCCTCCTTTGTACAGTTTTACTGTTTTCAACTCTTGGATTTTCGCAAAATAAAAGTTCTTTTTGGAGCCAAGATAGCTCTAAAAAAACAGCAAAAGAAGAGCAGGTTTTTACTAAGACTATGCCTCAAAATGCCACTATTTTAAATTTAGATCTAGAAGGGCTAACCCAAGCATTATCTAATGTGCCTAAAAGGGAAAACGTTAGTCGTCATTCTGAGGTTGTTGTTAGTTTTCCAAATTCTGAAGGTGTTTTAGAATCATTTAGAATAAAAGAAGCTTCGGTAATGACACCAGAATTTCAGGCCCAATTTCCAAACATTAGATCTTTTGTAGGACAAGGTATTGAAAACCCTTCTTCAATAATTAGATTTAGTTTATCTCCTGAAAAGGGGTTAAGTAGTATGGTGTTATCTGAAGGGAAACCAGTCTTTATAGAACCTTATTCTTCAGATTTAAGAACCTATATTTCTTTTGTAAACTCAAAAGAGGATTCTCGTAGTGGAGATTTTGAATGTCAGACAGAGTCTATTGAATCAGACTACAATCTTTCAGACGAAGAATTTCAAGCTTTAAGAAATGCAAACGACGGGCAATTAAGAACCTATAGATTAGCTTTAGCTTGTACCGTAGAATATTCTCTTTTTCAAGGAGGAACATTAAATAATGTTATAGCAGCTATGAATGCAAGTATGACTCGTGTAAATGGTGTTTACGAAAGAGACATGTCGCTTACTATGGTCATGGTAGATAATACAAGTATTATTTTCTTGGGACCAAATGTAAGTTCAGATCCTTATACCAACAATAGTGGAGGAGCAATGTTATCCCAAAACCAAACCACTTGCGATACCAATATTGGATCTGCTAACTACGATATTGGTCACGTATTCAGTACCGGTGGAGGTGGAGTAGCCTATTTAAATTCTCCTTGTACAGGTCTTAAAGCCGGTGGTGTTACAGGTTCAAGTGCTCCTACTGGAGATGCATTCGATATTGATTATGTAGCTCACGAAATGGGACATCAATATGGCGGAAACCATACACAAAACAATAATTGTAATCGTTCAGCAGTTTCTGTAGAGCCTGGTAGTGCATCAACCATTATGGGTTATGCAGGAATTTGTGCACCAAACGTTCAAAATAATAGTGATGCGTACTTTAATGGAGATAATTTAAAAGAAATGTGGGTGAATATTTCCATTGGAAATAGTACATGTAGTGAGAATACTGCTACAGGAAACAGTGCTCCAACGGCAAATGCTGGGATGGATTATAGCATTCCAAAATCTACAGCCTTTGTTTTAAGAGGCGAGGCAACAGATGCAAATGCTACGGATGCTTTAACTTACTGCTGGGAGCAAAGTGATGCAACTCCTGCAACTATGCCTCCAGTTTCAACATCAGCTGCTGGACCAGCTTTTAGATCCTTAACGCCAACAACTTCTCCAGATAGATACATGCCTGCTTTTAGCACGGTACTTTCAGGTTCTTTAGCTTCTACTTGGGAAGTTGTTCCATCTGTAGCTAGAACAATGGATTTTTTACTAACGGTTAGAGATAATGCTACTGTGGGTGGAAATACTGCTTCAGATAACGTGATAGTTACTGTTGAAAATGTTACACCTTTTACCGTGTCTACACCTCCAACTTGGGGGCAAAATACAACTCAAACTGTAAATTGGGCTTTAGGACAATCTAATGTGGCACCAATAAACTGCCAAACTGTAAACATCTTGTTTGCTGCTAATGGTGTTGATTTCGATACTACTTTAGCTTCTGGTGTTCCTAATACGGGTACAGCATCAATTACAGTTCCTGACATTGCTAACTCAAATAATGCCAAAATTTTAGTTGAAGCAGCAGATAATATTTTTTATGCTGTTTCCAATGCCTTTGCTTTAAATGGAAACTCAGATTTTAATATTAGTAATACCTCAGGAGATCAATCTGCTTGTAATATAGATTCTGTTATGTATGAATTTAATTTTGTTACCTCCAATGGTTTTTCTGAAAATACGACGTTTTCAGCAACTGGAGCTCCAGCTGGAGCAAATGTAACTTTTACTCCAACAGAACTTAGTAACGATGGAACTTTTACCATGTTAGTAGAAAATTTATTACCTGCAGCAACTGGAGATTACACCATTACTGTTTCTGGAACTGCGACTTCTTTCACAAGAACAACTACGGTTAATTTGTCTATAACAGATGGGGTTTGTGCTTCAACAGGTAGTATGGCTTATGCTACAAGTACAACAGGTGTTATATTTAATACTATAAGCAATTTAAATACAGGAAAAACAATGCCTTATAGCGATTATACGGATATGTCAACTGATGTTAATCGAGATAGTGCTTACGATTTAACAGTAAATGCAAATAGTGATGGTAATTATCAAATTATAACCTATGCATGGATAGATTGGAATCAAAACTGTAGCTTTAATGATGAAGGAGAACAATACGACTTAGGGACATCTGTAAATATAAACAATCAGCCTACAGTAAATTCACCATTATCTATTACGGTTCCTGTTGGTGCTGCTCTTGGTAGTACAACCATGCGTATTTCAACTAAATATACATCTCCAAATGCTAATGACTTCCCAACTTCATGTGAAACTGGTTTTGATGGCGAAGTAGAAGATTATACCGTAAATGTTTTAGCCCAATTAAGTGTTGGTGAATATCAATTAGAGAATTTAAGTATTTACCCTAACCCTAATCAAGGAGAGTTTACAATTAAATTAAATTCAACAAATAGCGACCATATAAATGTTCAAGTATTTGATATTAGAGGACGTTCGATTTTGAATAAATCTTATAACAGTACAGGAGCGTTTAATCAAACAATTAATTTAAATAATGCCCAAGCTGGTATTTATTTATTGAATATTAATGATGGTTCTAAAACCGTTATCAAAAAGATAATTGTAGAATAACAACTCTTTTAAAATACAATTTAAGAACTCCGATTTTTTAATCGGAGTTTTTTTATGGTGTTACTTTTGCCCCAAAGCAAAAGTCAGACTAGTAATTTATCTTGAGCGTTGTCGAAAGGTTATATCTTTTATTTTTTGCAAAAAAATAAAAGGATGCCATTACTATCCTTAACACGAAAACACTATTTTTACGAACAACGAACAACGAACAACTAACAACTAACAACGAACAACGAACAAAAGTGAATCTCTCCTATTGGGAAATAAAATCTTGGCTAACCAACATCGATTATACCATTGTTGGTAGTGGCATTGTTGGGCTAAATTGTGCGTTACAATTAAAACAACGTTTTCCAAAAGCCACAATTTTAATTTTAGAAAAAGGCATGTTACCGCAAGGGGCAAGTACTAAAAATGCAGGATTTGCTTGTTTTGGGAGTTTGAGTGAAATTCTAGACGATTTAAAATCTCGTTCCGAAGAAGAAGTTGTTAGCCTTATAAAAAAGCGATTAGTTGGCTTACTTCTTTTAAGACAAACGTTATCCGATCAAGCTATTTATTATCAGCAATTAGGAGGTTACGAGCTATTTACTAAAGAAGATTCCCAACTTTTTGATGTTTGTTTATCGAAAAGAGAAACAGTAAATAAATTATTAAAACCGCTATTTAAAGATGCTGTTTTTCGGACAAAAAAGAATGAATTCAACTTTAATAACATTCAAGAAACCTATGTGTTCAATCCGTTTGAAGGACAAATAGATACTGGAAAAATGATGGAAGCCTTACTTCTAAAAGTCCAATCCAAAGGCATAAAGATTTTGAATAATATTTTAGTTGAAAGTTATGAAGATGCTTCAAATGGCGTTCAAGTAAAAACCAATCAATTAGAATTTAAAACTGAGAATCTCATTTTTACAACCAATGGTTTTGCTTCCCAACATATACCAGAAAAGGTGAAACCAGCAAGAGCACAGGTTCTTATTACAAAACCAATTAAAAACCTTCACATTCAAGGTACATTTCATTTAGATAAAGGCTATTATTATTTTAGAAATATAGATAATAGAATCCTTTTTGGAGGTGGAAGAAATCTTGATTTTACAGTAGAAGAAACAACCGAATTAGGGCAAACAGAACGCATTCAGAATAAATTAAAAGAACTTCTAACAACCGTAATTTTACCCAAAACAGATTTTGAAATAGATTATAGTTGGTCTGGTATTATGGGTGTTGGCGAAAGTAAAAAACCCATTGTAAAACAACTGTCAGATCACGTGTATTGTGGCGTGAGATTAGGTGGTATGGGAATTGCTATTGGTAGTTTGGTAGGAAAAGATATAGTAGATTTAATAGAATAAAATGATTAAAAAATTCTTCAAATTTATATTTAAAATAATTATTTGGCTATTTGTAATTTCAATTGCCATGGTCTTTTTGTATAAATGGGTTCCTGTTCCTGCAACTCCTTTAATGCTAATAAGAAATGTTGAGAACTTTCAAAACGATAAACCCTATGTTTGGAAACATGATTGGGTTTCCATTGATAAAATTTCTAAAAACCTGCAACTAGCCGTTATTTGCAGCGAAGACCAGAATTTTTTAAAGCACAACGGATTTGATGTGGAAGCTATAGAAAAGGCTTATAAAAATAATAAGAAAGGAAAAGGTGTAAAAGGAGCGAGTGGCATCAGTCAGCAAACAGCTAAAAATGTGTTTTTATGGCCACAAAGAAGTTGGCTTCGAAAAGGTTTTGAAGTTTATTTCACCTTTTTAATTGAAACTATTTGGGGTAAAGAGCGCATTATAGAAGTCTATTTAAATAGCATTGAAATGGGACCTGGAATTTATGGTGCAGAAGCTGCTGCCAACTATTGGTATAAAAAACCTGCAGCAAAATTATCGCAATACGAAGCGGCATCTATTGCGGCTATTTTACCTAATCCTTTAAAATATAAAGCCTCTCCTGCTACCACTTATATAGAAAAAAGAAAAGCCTGGATTGTGAGACAAATGGGTTATTTTGGAAAGCTAGATTATAAGAAAGTAGATGGTAAATAAGTAATTTCCTGAAAGGTTTAAAAAACCTTATAGGTATTTTTAATATGAATATAAAGCAACAATTATTTCTGCATTGCAAACAATTCTGTGACAACCGACTTGAGGTTGTTAAGAAATCTATTGAGGAAATTCAAGAATCTCTAACTTCAGAAACTAAGAGTTCTGCTGGAGATAAGCATGAAACAGGAAGAGCCATGCTTCATTTAGAACGTGAGAAATCTGGAAATCAACTAGCTGAAATTCAAAAACTCCAAGAAACACTTTCAAAAATAGATATTTCAAATTTTTCAAAAACAGTTTGTCTGGGAAGCCTAGTTTTTACAACGCAAGCCAACTATTTTATTGCTATAAGTTCAGGAGAAATAGTTCTTGATAAACAAGTTTTTTATGCCATTTCACCAAACACACCTATCGGAAAATTATTATTAGGCAAGGAGGTTGGTGATAAAGTGATTTTTAGAAATGAAGAGATTAAGATTGTTAAGGTTTTATAACCAAACTCACTTTTTTATTTTCTTCTATGCAATCCTTATTTTCGAAAAAGATTGTAGCTCCTTCTAAATTTGCCTCAATCAAAAAATAAGGTCCTTTAAAATAGCATTTTTTTACTGTTGCTTTTAACTTTGAATGTTCAACAACTTGGATTTGATGTGCATATATAATCTGGTCATCAATCATATTAAATTCTCCAAAGAACGATGCAATTAAAGGGGTTTCAGGATTTTCGAATAAATATTTTGGTGTATGGTTTGCTACTATTTTATGGTTGTCTAAAACAATCATAGTATCGGAATAGGGTAAAACATCCTCTTTATCATGAGAAGCTACAATGCAGGTAATATGATGGTCTTTCAAATAATTAAAAAGATTACGTCTTAAACTCTGTTTTTTAAAATTATCGATATGACTAAAAGGTTCATCAAGTAAAAGGATTTCAGGTTCATTGGCTAATGCTCGTGCTAAAGCCACACGTTGCTTTTGTCCACCACTTAATAATTTCACTTTAATATTTGCAAATTCTGTGAGTTCTACAATGTCAAGAAGTTCTTTGATTCGTGCTTGTTTTTCTTCAGGATAGAAGTTAGAAAGATGTTTCCCAATATTTTCGGCAACGGTAATAAAAGGCATTAAATCGAATTCTTGAGCAACATATTTCATGAAATCATAACCTACAACTAGATTGTGTTTTGGTCCAAGAATTTCTGTGTCTTTCCAAAAAATCTGACCTTCATTCAAATCCATTTCGCCATAAAGTAATTTCAATAAAGTGCTTTTTCCAGATCCACTTTCACCAATTATAGAAAGATGTTCGCCAGAGTTCACTTCAAAATTAATATTTTGAAGTATGGGATTCTTTAAATACCCAAAAGAGATGTCTTTTACTTGTAACATGTTGCAAAATAACACAAAAAAAAAGTCGTTTGAAATTTCAAACGACTTTAAATTTATATGATTATGGTTTATTCTTTATACAGGATTATTTATTTTTTTGGAAGGGTTTTAAAGCCCATGTTATAAAGTGTAAACCCAAAAATATCGGCATTTTGCTCAATGGTTTTACTAACAGGAGTTCCAGCTCCATGGCCAGCATCTGTTTCTATACGAATAAGTGTTGGGTTATTTCCTGTTTGTTTGCTCTGTAATTCGGCAGCAAATTTAAAACTATGTGCTGGAACTACGCGGTCGTCATGATCGCCAGTAGTAATCAATGTAGCTGGATATGCTACACCTTCTTTAATATTATGTAAAGGCGAATAGTTTTTTAAATAAGTAAACATGTCTTTATCGTCTTCAGATGTTCCATAATCATAAGCCCAACCAGCTCCAGATGTAAACGTGTGGTAACGTAACATATCTAAAACGCCAACCGCCGGTAAAGCTACTTGAAATAGGTCTGGGCGTTGTGTCATGGCAGCTCCCACTAAAAGGCCTCCATTGGATCCTCCTTTAATGGCTAAATATTTTGAAGACGTGTATTTGTTATCGATGAGGTATTGACTTGCAGCAATAAAATCGTCGAACACATTTTGCTTTTGCATTTTAATACCCGCATCGTGCCATTTTTTTCCATATTCTCCGCCACCACGTAAATTAGGAACGGCATAAATACCTCCTTGTTCCATCCAAACCACATTTGCAATACTGAAAGCAGGCGTTAGGCTAATATTAAATCCGCCATAACCGTAAAGAATGGTTGGGTTTTTCCCGTTTAATTCTAAACCTTTTTTATGCGTAATAATCATGGGAACTTTCGTGCCATCTTTAGAGGTGAAAAACACTTGATTGCTTTCATATTCATTCGGATTAAAATCAATCTCCGGTTTACTATACAGTTTTGAAGTTCCAGATTCTATTTGGTAATTGTAAATATTCCCAGGCGTTATGTAATTGGTAAATGAATAATATAATTCAGTTTCATCTTTTTTAGCCGAAAACCCTCCAGCAGAACCAACCCCAGGAAGTTCTACTTCTCGAACCAATGTACCATTGTAATTGTATTGTTGAACTTTTGAAACAGCATCTACCATATAAACAGCAAATAAATAATCACCTGCTTTGGAGGCCGATAAAACATGTTCCGTTTCAGGAATAACATCTACCCAATTTTCTGGTGTCGGATTTGAAGCCGATACTTTAACCACACGTTTATTTGGTGCATCTAGATTGGTTAACAAGTAAAGCGTTTCTCCATTATTAGTAATTACTCCAGTATCGCTATCTGTATTTCCTAAAATCTCAACAAATGGTGAATTTGCGTTATTCAAGTCTTTTACATAAAGTTTATTTCCTGATGTAGAGACTTTCGGGTTTATGAATAAAAAGTTGTCATCTTCACTAACATTTCCTGTAATATACCTGTGTTTTTCTTCGGCTGTTCCGCCATAAATAAGTAGATCGTCCTTTTGAGGCGTTCCTAATTTATGATAGAAAACTTTATGCTGATCTGTTTTTGCAGATAGTTCGCTCCCTTCAGGTTTGTCGTAGCTAGAGTAGTAGAAACCTTCGTTTTTATACCAAGAAACACCACTAAATTTTATGTCCACCAAAGTATCTTCAAGAATGTCTTTAGTTTCTGTATCGATAAGGATGACTTTTCTCCAATCGCTACCTCCTTCAGAAATAGCATAAGCTAACATCTTACTGTTTTTTGAGAAATACAAACCACCTAACGAAGTGGTTCCATCTTTACTAAAGGTATTTGGATCTAGAAAAACCTCTTCTTCCGTAGCATCTTTTTTCTTTCTATAAACAACCGATTGGTTTTGAAGTCCATTGTTTTTAAAATAGTAGTTATAATCTCCTTCGGTTGAAGGTGCTCCAATTTTTTCGAAATTCCAGATAGTTTCTAAACGGTTTTTTAAGCTGTCTCTATAAGGAATGGTTTCCAAATAACTTTGGGTTAATTCGTTTTCAGCTGTTACCCAAGCAGCAGTTTCAGGACTTCTATCGTCTTCCAACCATCTGTAAGGATCTTTAACTTCTGTTCCAAAATAGGTGGTTACGGTATCTACGGTTTTGGTTTTAGGATAGCTCAATTGTGTTTCTGGGTTTTTAGTATTTGTGTCGCAACTTAAAATAACGGTGGCGCATAAACAGGATATAATAATTTTTTTCATTAGGATTCTAGATAGATGGCTTTGATAAAAGTATAAGCTTCAAAAATAAACAAAAGCCTTTACTCTAATTGCTAAGGCTTTGTTAATTAATAAAATGCAAAAAGACCGTTTTCGAAAGGGAAAACGGTCTTTTAAAATTAACACTAATATTGTTTTATAAATCGAATTTAATCCCTTGTGCTAAAGGTAATTCGTCTGAATAATTTACTGTATTTGTTTGTCTTCTCATGTATACTTTCCAAGCATCAGATCCAGACTCACGTCCACCACCTGTTTCTTTTTCACCACCAAAAGCACCACCAATTTCAGCACCAGAAGTACCAATATTTACGTTGGCAATTCCACAATCAGAACCAGAAAAAGACAGGAACTTTTCAGCTTCTTTCATTTCATTAGTCATAATTGCTGAAGATAATCCTTGAGCAACGCCATTTTGTACGGCTATAGCATTTTCAACTTCTCCTGAATATTTCATTAAATATAAAATAGGAGCAAAAGTTTCGTGTTGTACAATTTTGTAATGGTTTTCAGCTTCAATAATTGCTGGTTTTACGTAGCAACCGCTTTCAAAACCTTCACCTTCTAAAACGCCACCTTCTACTAATACGTTTCCACCTTCAGCTTTTGCTTTTTCAATAGCCGCTAAATACGTGTTTACAGAATCTTTGTCAATAAGTGGCCCAACATGTTTTGTTTCATCTAAAGGGTTTCCTATTTTTATTTGACCATAAGCGCCAACAATGGCATCTCTTACTTTATCGTAAACAGATTCATGAATAATCAATCTTCTAGTTGAAGTACATCTTTGTCCACAAGTACCAACAGCACCAAATACAGCTCCAGGAACTACTACTTTTAAGTCGGCAGTTGGTGTAATAATAATAGCATTGTTACCACCTAACTCTAATAAAGATTTTCCAAAACGTTCAGCAACTGTAACTCCTACTATTCTTCCCATACGAGTAGAACCTGTAGCAGATACTAAAGGTATTCTAGTGTCTTTAGTCATCATTTCACCTACTTTGTAATCTCCATTAATGATACAAGAAATCCCTTCTGGTAAGTTGTTTTCTTTTAAAATTCCAGCAATAATATTTTGACAGGCTATAGAGCATAATGGTGCTTTTTCTGAAGCTTTCCACACGCAAACATCACCACAAATCCATGCTAAAGCTGTATTCCATGCCCAAACAGCCACTGGAAAGTTAAATGCTGAAATAATACCGACTACACCAATAGAGTGCCATTGCTCACGCATTACGTGACTTGGACGTTCAGATGGTATTGTTTGTCCGTTTAATTGTCTAGATAATCCAACAGCAAAATCACAGATATCAATCATTTCTTGAACTTCTCCGTAACCTTCTTGTAAAGATTTCCCCATTTCATAAGAAACTAATTTTCCTAATGGTTCTTTTAATTCTCTTAATTTGTTTCCAAACTGACGAACAATTTCACCACGTTGAGGTGCTGGCATCGTTCTCCAAGATAAGAAAGCTGCTGTTGCAGCAGTCATTACCTTTTCATAATCTTCCTTGGTAGTTGATTTAACTTTACCAATTAATTTCCCGTCAACTGGCGAATAACTTTCTATAATGTCTCCATTAGAGAAGTTGTTCGAACCTGTCGAAGTTCCTTCATTTATATCTTTAACTCCTAATTGCTTTAGGGCTGTTTCAATTCCGAAATCGGTAGCTATGGCTTCCATATTTACTTGTTTTTTACTGATTATTAAATTTAGTTGTAAAGATATGAATAAAAAGTTGTTTTAGCCTGAGATGGCTTTTTTAAAACATGTAACTTTAAGCCACTATTTTAAATATATTTTATAATGAAAAAAGGATTATATTTTTTGTGTTTATGCTTAGTTGTTTTTGGATGTAAAAACGAAGAAGAACTTAAAGCTTTATCGAATAGCAGGCTTGCTACTAATGATACGTTGGTTGATGTACAAGATATTAAAATCAATCAATTTTCTATAGTTATTCATGGAGGCGCAGGTAATATTTTAAGAGAAAACATGTCTGCCGAAGATGAAACAGCTTATAAATTAAAACTTGAAGAAGCCATTCGGGTTGGTTATAACATTTTAAAAAATGGTGGAACCAGTTTAGATGCTGTAGAACAAACCATAAATGTTATGGAGGATTCCCCACTCTTTAATGCTGGAAAAGGAGCCGTTTTTACCAATGCAGGAACTAATGAATTGGATGCCTCAATAATGGATGGTAAAACCCTAAATGCAGGAGCTTCGGCTGGAACAAGAACAGTAAAAAATCCGATTAGTTTGGCTAGAGCTGTCATGGAAAACTCACCTCACGTTATGTTGGCTGGAAACGGAGCAGATGTATTTGCCAAAGAGCAAGGCTTAGAAATAGTTGACACGACTTATTTTTATACAGAAAAAGGATTGAAATCTTTAAAACGTGTTAAAGAGTACGAAAAAAAGTCATCTTCTGCTAAAGCTACAGATGAGAGTAAAGAAGCAGACAATAAAACAGCTTTTTATGATGCAACCATAAAAAATTCCAAATTTGGAACAGTAGGTTGCGTAGCATTAGATAAATATGGAAATCTGGCCGCCGGAACTTCCACAGGCGGCATGACAAATAAACGTTGGGGACGTGTGGGAGATGTCCCAATAATTGGAGCTGGAACTTATGCTAACAATAATACATGCGCAGTTTCGAGTACGGGTTGGGGAGAATTTTTTATTCGTGCCATGGTTGCACACGATATTTCAGCACTTATGGATTATAAAGGCCTGAGTTTAGAAGAGGCTGCAAAAGAAGTTATCCAGAAAAAAGTACCAGAACTTGGTGGAGATGGCGGGATTATTGCAGTGGATAAAAACGGTAATATGGTCATGGAATTTAATACGACTGGTATGTTTCGAGCTACCATGAATGATAAAGGCGAACTATATATTGGTATTTTTAATGATCAAGAAAATTAATCGAACAACTTATCCTAAAGAATATTGTAACCAAAACCGACTTATTAATTCTAAGTATTTTATAACCGAATAGCGCTTAAAACTCTTTTTTTATTCATTGAAAAATCACCTATACATGTCTTTTAAAAAAATCATAACCCTACTTGTCATCTTAACTGTTAGCTTTTCGTGTAAAAAGAAAGAAACAGAATCGGACAATATTTTTAAATTTCGAGAATATATTAGCTATACAACTTCTGGTTTGAATTCTGTAGCAGATCCTATTCAAATTAATTTAGCAAAAGATGTTGAAACTTGGGAAATGGGTCAGGAATTAACGGACGATATCGTTTCAATCTCACCACATGTTTCAGGAAAACTAGTTGTAGTTAATAAACACACCTTACTTTTTACACCAGATGAACCTCTTGATGCCTCTATGGAATATACGGTAACGGTCAAGCTGGATAAAATTTACAAAGACATTCCTAGTGGTTTTGAAAACTATACGTTTCAATTTAAAACCATAACACCTAATTTTACGATTTCTACCAATTCCTTACAATCCTATAGTAAAGAATGGCAATATGTTGAAGCTGTTTTGCGCACCTCAGATGTTATTTCGTTAAGCCAAGCCAAGCAGTTGGTGGAAGCTTCACAAAATAAAAAACAACTAAATATTGTTTTTAATGAGTACAATGAAAAAGCGAAAGTTTTCGAATTTAAAATAGACAGCATTCATCGTGAAATTGAAGATTCTGCAATTCTTGTAAAATGGCAAGGCAAAGCGATAAATGCCGATAATAAAGGTGAAAATAAACTGACCATTCCAGGTATCAATAATTTCACTATTACAAAAGTAGAAGTGATTCAGATGCCAGAACAATATGTATCAATTAATTTTTCAGACCCCTTAAAGAAACAACAAAACTTTGATGGCTTAGTAACCATTGAGAATGGTAAAAGCACCAAGTTTATTGTTAATGGAAATATTTTAAAAGTCTATCCAGAAAGTAAATTAGTTGGAGATATTCAATTGGATGTTTTTCAAGGGATTTCGAATACAGATGGGTTTAAATTAAAAAAACCATTTTCAGAAAAAATAACCTTCGAAAACTTGAAACCACAAGTACGTTTAATTAATAATGGAACCATTCTTCCAAATTCTAAAGAACTCAAATTTAATTTTGAAGCCGTTAATTTAAAAGCGGTCGATGTACGTATTATTAAAATTTACGAAGATAATATCATTCAATTTTTACAAGAAAACAATTTAAATAGCGATAATCAATATGCCGTAAGACAAGTTGGGCGTCGAATAGCAAAGCAAACCATTCAATTGCAAACTGAAGCAGAAAACACAGGTAAATGGCGAGCCTATAGTATTGATCTTTCAAAATTCTTTCAGGCAGATGCAGGTGCTATTTATCGTGTAGAATTGAGTTTTAATAAAGACTATTCTTTGTATGATTGTACTGCAAACTCAAGCGTTTCAAGTAGTGAAGATGAATATGAGGATTACTATTATGAAGAAGAATATTATGGTAGAGGCAATTCTGAAGATTCTTACTCTGAAGACGACGATTTAAGGGAAGAAGCCTATTGGGATAATTTAACTTATAGCTACAAAGATTACCCTTATAATTGGAGAGAACGTGAAAACCCTTGTCATGTAGCTTATTATAACGAAGATAGAATCACCTCTCAAAATTTATTGACCTCAAATTTAGGTGTCATTGCCAAACGTGGGGAGAATAATTCCTATTATTTTGCAGTTACAAATATTCTAGATACCAATCCTGAAGCAAATGCTTCGGTGACATTATATAATTTTCAGCAACAAGAAATCTCGACTCTTTTCACAGATTCTGAAGGTCTAATCACGATTGATAGCGACCAACATGCCGCTTTTGCTATTGTTAGAAAAGGTAGTAATACAACGTATGTT
The DNA here is from genome assembly GCF_014638915.1 of Xanthomarina arctica. Classification (GTDB taxonomy): domain Bacteria; phylum Bacteroidota; class Bacteroidia; order Flavobacteriales; family Flavobacteriaceae; genus Xanthomarina; species Xanthomarina arctica. The sequence continues at coordinate 749,388 of NZ_BMFQ01000001.1, forward strand.
AAGTTGAATGATGGTAATTCCTTATCCTTAAGTAAGTTCGATGTTTCTGGAAAAAAACTTCAACGCGGTCTTAAAGGTTATTTATATGGAGAACGTGGTGTTTGGCGTCCTGGAGACACATTATTCTTAACATTTATGCTGAATGATAAAGCTAACGAACTCCCAAAAGACCATCCTGTAAAATTAGAAATTACAGATCCTAATGGGAAACTAACCTATAAAAATATTACAACAGATCAACTTAATAATTTCTACAAATTCATTGTACCAACAAATAGCGAAGATAAAACAGGTAATTATAGTGCAAAAGTATCGGTTGGTGGTGCTACGTTTCATAAAAACTTAAAAATTGAAACTATAAAACCGAACCGATTAAAAATTAAAGTTGATTTTGACTCTGACATCCTAAGCGATAACGAACCTTTAGAAGGAACTTTGGATGTAAAATGGCTTCATGGCGCACCAGGGAAAAATTTAAAAGCGGAAATTAAAGCAAAAATAAGTAGCTCAAATACGGGATTTAAAAACTATAAAAATTATGTGTTTTCAGACCCTACTCGCGAGTTTAATACCGAAGAAATAACTGTTTTTGAAGGTTCTGTTAACTCCGAAGGAATAGGGACTATTAATGACAAATTGGAAATTGGTAAAAATGCCCCAGGAATGTTAAATGTCCAGTTTTTAGTTCGTGCTTTTGAAAATGGCGGCGACTTTTCCATGGATGCTTTTACTAAACCATATGCGCCTTACCAATCGTTTGTTGGTTTGCGTGCACCAGAAGGAAATGCTTATGGCTCCTTTTTTACAGATGAAAATCAAACCTTCGATGTGGTTGTGGTCGATAAAGATGGTAGCCCAATCCAGCGCAATAATCTGGAAGTGAAAATTTATAAAATTGAATGGCGTTGGTGGTGGAATTCTTCATATGATAATTTATCAAGTTATGTTTCTAGTAATTATCACAGACCCTACTTTGATACGAAAGTGAATACCAATGCACAAGGGAAAGGAAGTTTCAATTTAAAGATTCCAGACGATGAACGTGGGCGTTATTTAATTCGTGTGTTCGATCCAGAAAGTGGTCACGCCACAGGACAAACAGCTTATTTTTATAAAAACTGGTGGGAAAAAGCGCCTTCAAGTGATAAGGAAGCGGCAAAAATGTTGGTTTTCTCTGCAGACAAAGAAACTTATAATGTAGGCGAAACAGCAACAATTACCTTTAATTCAGGCAGTGAAGGACGCGCGTTGGTAAGTGTTGAAAATGGAACAGAAGTCTTAGAAACTAAATGGGTGAAAACCCAACAGGGCGAAACTCTTGTTAATATTCCAATAACGCCAGAAATGGCTCCAAATGTATTTATTAATATTTCACTTTTGCAACCTCATGCCATTACTGCAAACGATTTACCGATTCGTCTTTTTGGAGTTATTCCCATTATGGTCGAAGATCCAAAGACCATCCTTGAGCCACAACTAAATATGCCTGATGTTTTGCGTCCAAAACAGGAATTTCAGATTACGGTTTCAGAAAAAAATAAAAAAGCGATGACGTATACCATTGCTATGGTGGAAGAAGGGTTGCTAGATTTAACCCGTTTTAAAACGCCAAATGCTTGGGATGAATTCTATGCACGTGAAGCTTTAGGTGTAAAAACTTGGGATGTTTTTGATGATGTTATTGGGGCTTATTCAGGTAGCATCGATCAAGTTTTTGCCATTGGGGGTGATGGTAGTGCTGAGGCTGGAAAAAATAAAAAAGCCAACCGCTTTAAACCTGTTGTTACTTATTTAGGCCCTTTCGAAATGAAAGCTGGCGAAACCCAAACACATACCTTAAAATTACCAAATTATATTGGTGCTGTTCGTACCATGGTGGTTGCTGGAAATGCCAAAAATGAAGCTTATGGCAGTGTCGATAAATCGGTTGAGGTAAAACAACCTTTAATGGTTTTAGCATCACTTCCACGAAAATTAAGTCCAGGTGAAAAAGTAACCTTACCAGTAACTGTTTTTGCTATGGAAGACAAAGTGAAAAATGTTGAAATCAGTTTAAAATTAAGTAACGGAATTTCAGTAGTTGGAGAGAAAACAAAAACCTTAAGTTTTCCGAAGCCAGACGAAAAAATGAGTTATTTTGAACTGGATGTTAGTCAAGCAAAAGGTTTTAATACCATTGAAGTAATTGCCAGTGGAAATGGTGAAAAATCGACTTATAAAGTGGAGATTGATGTGGTGAATCCTAATCCGATTTCATCAAAATCAATGGATAAAACGGTTGAATCAAATGGGCAACAAGCTCTCGCTTTTTCAACCTTTGGAGAAGTAGGAACAAATTCGGCAACTGTGGAATTTTCAACCTTACCTCCAATGGATTTTACACGTCGTTTGCAATTCTTAATCCAATATCCTCATGGCTGTTTGGAACAAACTACTTCTGGGGTGTTTCCTCAGTTATATTTAAATGATATTTTCGATTTAACCGTTGATAAAAAACAAGATATTCAAAAAAATATTGAAAGTGGAATCAAACGTTTGGCTCAATTTCAAATGCCAAATGGAGGCATGAGCTATTGGATGGGTGAAAATTCGGCAAACGATTGGTCAACAAGTTACGCAGGACATTTTATGTTGGAAGCTGAAAAGAAAGGGTATGTATTACCTCTAACTTTTAAAAGTAATTGGTTAGCCTACCAAAAACAATCATCCCTTAATTGGCGTCCAAGTTACCAAACGTATAATTCAGATTTAGCTCAGGCATATAGACTTTACACTTTGGCTTTGGCTGGAAGTCCTGATTTAGCGTCTATGAACCGTTTGCGTGAATTCAGTGAGATTTCAAATGAAGCTAAATGGCGTTTGGCGGCAGCTTATGCTTTAGCTGGACAAAGTGAGGCTAGTGTGGCTATATCGAAAACGGCAGATATTAATTTCCAATCTCCAGAATATAACTATTATACTTATGGTTCTGTAGATAGAAATCGTGCCATGGCATTAGAAACAATGGTGCTTACTAAAAATCCACAGCAACGCGAAGTGGCAGAATACCTGGCAAAAGACTTATCAAGTAATCGTTGGATGAGTACTCAAACTACGGCTTATTCATTATTAGCTATGGCAAAAATGGTGGAAGTTAATGGCGGAAAAGATTTAAATTTAGAATACACCATTAATGGGAAATCGGAAAGCATCAGTTCTAAAAAAGCCATTGCACAACGAAATTTACCAATAAAAGAAGGGAGCAACCAACTAACCATTAATAATAAAAATGCAAATTTAGTTTATGTTCGAGTGCTTAATTCAGGAAAATTACCAGTAGGGCAAGAACTCGTAGAACAACGTGGTTTAAGTGTTTCTGTGGTTTACAAAGATTTGAATGGCAACAATATTAGCATTACAAATTTGAAACAAGGGCAAGATTTTGTAGCAACTATAAGCGTTAGTAATCTTAAAAATGAAGCTATAAATGATGTGGCATTAACGCAGTTATTCCCTTCAGGTTGGGAGATTGTCAACACGCGTTTCACAGATTTTGGAGACATAACAACTAGTCAAACACGTTACACAGATATTCGCGATAATGAGGTAAATTACTATTTCGATTTACCTAAAAAAGGAACACAAGGAAGCAAAACATTTAATATCATGCTCAACGCATCCTTTTTAGGAACCTATTATTTGCCAGGCATTCAAGCAGAAGCCATGTATGATAATGATTATCTAGTACGAAGTAAAGGGAAATGGATTACTATTGAGAAATAACCCAATTCCTCCGAAGGCAGGAAATATTATGAAAGCAAAAAGCATATTAAATCAAACTAGACATAGAACTTTTGAAGTTCCTTCTCGTTCTTGGAAATTTTATCAAGAATGGAATGAAGCTATTTTTTTGCATTGGGAAGTTGAGGCGGAAGACATATGGCCTTTACTTCCAAATGGTATCCAATTAGATACTATCGATGGGAAAACTTGGATTAGTTTGGTGGCTTTTAATATGAATCATATTGGTATGAAAAGATTACCAAAACTACCGCACATTTCAGATTTTCATGAGATAAATATTAGGGTTTATACCATTTTTAATGAGAAACCAAGTGTTTACTTTTTAAGTATGGAAGGCAGTAAACGTTCGTCATGCAAAGTGCTTAAAACCTTGTCAAAATTTCCATATCAATATTCTAAAATGAAACGAACAGAGTATAGTTATGAATCGAAAAGCAAAAGAAATTTGGATTCATTTTATATAGAATATAGAGTAGGAAATAAACCGGTTATTAAAGATGATACTGATATTTGGCTGACCGAACGTTACGCTGTTTCTCAAGACTATAAAGCAAACATCATAGAATACGATGTTCACCATGTAGAATGGCCAATGCAATCTATAACTCTTAAAAAACTGGAGTTGGATTATCCTAAATTCAATCATTTAATAAACAATAAGCCTGATAAAATTCACTATTCTAAAGGGGTTCAAGTTTTAACTTGGGATAAAAAGAAGCATAAACAATGAATAATATTTTCAAACCCTATTATGCTGTAATTTTTACTTCAACTCAAACTGAACATATTGAAGGTTATAGTGAAATGGCAATTAAAATGGAAGCATTGGCTAAACGGCAACCAGGATTTATTGGATTAGAATCTGCTCGAGAGAGTTTAGGAATAACCGTTAGTTATTGGGATAGTCTGGAAGTTATTAAAAATTGGAAACAAGAAAGTGAGCATTTTTTTGCCCAACAAAAAGGTCGCGAGAATTGGTACAGTTGGTATCATGTTCGAATTTGTAAAGTGGAACGTGAATACCAATTCCTGCGAAAGTAGCTAATCTTATTAAATAAAAAGATTCCTGCCTACGAAGGAATTTGACATGAAAAAAATCACGACCTACATAAAAAACCATAAAATCAAATCGGCAATAGTGCTCCTTTTGCTTATTGTTTATTATTTCTGTTTACCAAAACAGCTATTTACGGATCCTACAGCAACAGTTATAACTAGTAAAAACAACCGACTTTTAGGGGCACAGATAGCAACGGATGGCCAATGGCGATTTCCTCAAAATGATACCGTTCCCGAAAAATTTAAAACCTGCATCATTCAGTTTGAAGATGCGTATTTTTATAAACATCCAGGGTTTAATCCAGTTTCTATTTTTAAAGCCTTTACCGAGAACTTAAAATCTGATGGAATTAAACGTGGTGGGAGCACACTCACCCAACAAGTCATTCGTTTATCACGGAAAGGTCAAAATAGAACTTATTTTGAAAAAGTTATTGAAATTATTTTAGCCACACGTTTAGAGTTTCGGGAGAGTAAAGATCAAATTCTAGCTTATTACAGCAGTCATGCGCCTTTTGGTGGTAATGTTGTTGGGCTAGACGCCGCTTCTTGGCGGTATTTTAATCGAGATGCAACCCAATTATCATGGGCAGAAAGTGCTACGTTAGCAGTACTGCCGAATGCTCCCAGCCTAATTTATCCTGGTAAAAATCAAGAGCAGTTGCTTAAAAAACGCAATCGCCTACTTCAAAAATTATTAGATAAGGAAATTATAGATTCGTTAACTTTTCAACTTTCTGTTGCTGAAAGTTTACCTCTAAAACCTTACGGTTTACCACAGGTAGCTCCACATTTACTACAAAAAGTCGCCCAGACGCATTTAGGAAAACGGGTTCTAACAACGGTCGATTATAATTTACAAGAACGTGCCAATCAAATTATAAAAACACATTATAACCAGTTAAAGCAAAACGATATTCATAATGCGGCAGTGTTAATTCTGGACGTAAATACACGTGAAGTTTTGGCTTATATCGGTAATACACCAACCGATAAATTTCATCAAAAAGACGTCGATATTATTGATAAACCTAGAAGCACAGGAAGCATTTTAAAGCCGTTTTTGTATGCCGCAATGTTGGATGCAGGAGATATGCTACCCAATACGTTGGTAGCCGATGTTCCAACACAATTTGGAAGCTACAATCCTGAAAATTATAATAAAAGCTATGATGGTGCAGTTCCTGCTAGTCAGGCTTTATCTCGATCCTTAAATGTTCCATCGGTTAGAATGCTTCAGGAGTTTGGTTTGGATAGGTTTTATCAGTATTTAAAAAAATTAAAACTAAAAGATATCTCACAAAATGCCAATTATTATGGCTTATCACTTATTTTGGGTGGTGCCGAAAGTAATTTATGGGATTTATGTAAAAGCTATGCATCGTTTTCTTCCACCTTAAATCATTTTTCTGAAACGTCTAGCGAATATTTCAGCAAAGAATATTGCGAACCTATTTTTATCAATTCGGAATCTATCGACTTCGGAAAAAAAACACCTGGTAAAACATTATATGATGCCGCTTCCATATACTTAACCTACGAGAGTTTAAAGGAAGTCAACCGTCCAGAAGGTGATGAAAACTGGGAATTTTACGATGGTTCAAAACAAATAGCATGGAAAACAGGCACTAGTTTTGGGTTTCGTGATGCTTGGGCTATTGGAACCACCAAAGATTATGTAGTTGGGGTTTGGGTAGGAAATGCCGATGGGGAAGGTAGACCTGGATTGGTTGGCGTTCAAACAGCGGCTCCTATTTTATTTGATGTATTTGATTTGTTACCCAATAGCGATTGGTTTTCGAAACCCTTTGATGAAATGCAAGAAATAAGTATTTGCAAATTAAGTGGGCATCGAGCATCACCAAATTGCGACGTGGTTGAGCAAAAATTTGTTCAGATCTCGGGATTAAAAACGAAACCTTGTCCGTATCATGTGTTGGTGCATTTGGATGCTACAGAACAATATCAGGTAAATTCTTCCTGTGAAACTATAGCTAATATATCGAATAAATCCTGGTTTGTATTACCTCCATTAATGGCTTTTTATTACAAAACCAAAAATCCGTTTTATAAACCTTTACCTCCATTTAGAGCAGATTGTTTGAGCGATGAGCTTATTTCTATGCAATTTATTTATCCAAATGATAACAATACCGTTTTTTTACCTAAAGATTTTGATGGTAAAACCAGTGAATTAATTCTAAAAATTGCCCATTCCAAACCAGATACAACTGTTTTTTGGTATTTAGATGACACTTTTTTAGGAAGTACTAAAGACATTCATGAATTTGCCGTTTTACCCAAATATGGTAGCCACGTAATCACTGTTGTAGATACCTATGGGAATGAAGTAAAACGCCACATTGAAATTTCAAATTAAAATCTGTAACAAATTTTTGTCTTCTTAACCTAAAGATTATCTTTAACGTTATTATATTATGGATAACATTCTCCTACTTTTTCTTTGTTTAATTCTCGGGTTTCTTTTTAAAAAAAGCAAAACATTCCCAAAAGATACGGCGTTAGTTCTTAATAAATTTGTCATTTATATTTCCCTGCCGGCAATGGCATTATATTATTTGCCAAAGGTCGAGCTTTCTGAAAAATTACTATTTCCTATCGGTGTGGCTTGGATTGGGTTTTTACTATCCTTTATTGTTTTTTCATCTTTAGGAAAATGGCTTGGTTGGTCTAAAAGTTTAATTGGTTGTACTATTTTAATGGGTGGCTTAGGAAACACATCCTTTGTTGGAATTCCTGTTATAGAAGCCTTATATGATAAGGAAGGTTTAGAAACCTTGGTTTTAGTAGATTTACCAGGTACTTTTATCGCGCTTTCAACTGTTGGGATTTTAGTGGCAGCAACTTATTCTAGAGGAGAAGCAAATTTTAATCAAATAGGAAAACGAATTCTTGGATTCCCTCCCTTTTTAGCCTTTTGTGTTGGTTTTATGTGCATCCTTTTTAAAATTGAAATGCCTGAAACACTAGATGGTGTTTTTGAAAATTTAGCAGCTACAGTTACACCGCTAGCCCTTGTTTCGGTTGGCTTTCAATTAAGTATTGAAAAAAGAAGTAAACATTGGGGCTTTGTGGTTCTTGTTTTAACCCAACAACTTATTATTTGGCCCTTAGTAATCTTACTATTTTATAAAACAGTTTTAGGACAATCTGGTACAGCCATTGATGTCTGTGTGATGGAGGCTGGTATGGCACCTATGATTACAGCAGCTATAGTTTGTAATGCTTACGGGCTAAAACCTAAATTAAGCAATATGATAGTAAGTATTGGAATACCACTTTCGTTTGTTACTCTGGCGTTTTGGTATTGGATTTTAACCTTGGTTTAATTACCTTAAAGAACCACCTTTTTTAGTCCACCACGGGTGTATTTCTATAACCAGTCTACCAGCTTGAACCATAGGGTCTAAATTAGCTAAACTATCTGCCATTTTAAGAGTCGGCACGGTATAAACTGCAACCCCACGAATAGAACCATCGTCTCCAAAAGGCCCAATTAAATCGGCATAACCTTCTTCGTGCATCCGGCCCAAATGTGCTAAATGTGCTTCTTGAAGCAAAGCCGCTTCTTCTTCGTTTTGAGTACGAATAGGACCGCTTTTAAGAAATGCCATAAAATATTGTTGCATTAGTATGGTGTCCTGGGTTTTGGCATCTACATAATCGAAGGTTTGAAAACCTTTTGCTGTTAATTCTTCTTTTAGTTCCTTAATTGTTTTTTCTGAAGGTTCTATTTCAATTTGGACCTCTTCAATATTAAGTTCCTCAATGATGCTGTCTGTATCTTTTTCGAAACTTTCAGTTGGTGATTCCTTAATATCTTGTTTACAAGCTGTAAAGGCCATGAAACAAAAAAGAATGCCTATAAAATTTTTCATGTTACCAAGTTTTATATGGATGATTGCTTAATTGCGAGTTGTAATATTTAATATTTCCTGTCACTTCCTCACCCAACCAAGTAGGTTTAGAAAATAGTTCTGTTGGATGGTTTAATTCAATTTCGGCAACAACTAAACCTTCATTATCACCATAAAATTCGTCAACTTCAAAGGTGTGATTTCCAGATTTGATTAAATATCTTGTTTTTTCAATCATGCCCTTTTCACATAATTTCAAAAGTGCTTCAGTATCTGTTTTGCTAATTTCTTTTTCCCATTCAAATCTGGATAAACCTGCATCATCCGACAATCCTTTTACAGTTAAAAAGCCAAGACTATCAGTTAATCTAATACGAACGGTTCTCTCTTTATTCGAATTTAAAAAGCCTTGAATTATTTTTATTTGCTTAAATGCTTCATCCTTAAAAGCATGACTTTTGACTAAAAACTTACGTTCTATTTCAATCATAATTATTTCCCACGAAAGTGGATGTCAATTTATTTATTAGTTGCTAATATTTTAATTTCATCTGAAAGAATTCTTCCAGAAGGATGAAAACTATTAGCTAAAATAACCATGCACTTTGCAATGGTAATAGGATGAATAGATTTATACTTTGACAGTGAACCAATCATAAGTGGATTAATAAGTTTCATAAACACGTTTGCAACAGATTCACCAAGCCTTTTTTCATTTCTGTCTCCACTAATTAATGAGGGTTGCAACAAATAGGTATTTGGAATTTTTTCCAATAATACAGCCTCTTCCATTCTGCCTTTGGTACGGTTGTAAAATACCTTACTTTGTTTGTCTGCGCCTAAGGCAGAAATAACCACCAACGTATTTATGTTGTTTTGCCTACATAGTTGGGCTGCCGCAACAGGAATTCCATAATCTATTTGTAGGTATTTTTCTTCGTCAGGTGTTTTAGCCTTTGTGGTTCCAATACAGCAGAAAACCTCATCTCCAATAAATAGATTTTTATATGAAGATAAATCCATTAAATCAACTAGGTGTTCCTCAATTTTATCATGTTTTATGTTGCATGACGACCTTGAAAATAGAATTATTTTGCTATACCTAGTATCTAAAACTAGTTGTTCTAACACTAAACCCCCAGTTAAACCTGTTGCTCCTAAAATGATTGCTGTTTTCCCCATTTCGACCTATAATTTTGATAAAGATATTATAAATTTACATGATGCTAGACAATTTACCAATTCGAAAAATTATTCATGTAGATATGGACGCTTTTTACGCGTCTGTTGAACAAATGGATAATCCAGAACTAATAGGTAAACCCATTGCAGTTGGAGGGGAAGGAGCGCGTGGAGTGGTTGCGGCTGCTAGTTATGAAGCTAGAAAATTTGGTGTTAGAAGTGCTATTAGTGGCGCGCAAGCCAGACGAAATTGTCCAGAACTTATTTTTGTAAAACCTCGGTTTGATAGATATCAGGAGATTTCAAAACAAGTAAAAAAGATATTTTACGACTATACAGATTTAGTAGAACCATTGTCTCTTGATGAAGCGTATTTGGATGTTACCGAAAATAAAAAAGGAAATCCAAGTGCGAGTTTGTTGGCCAAAGAAATTAGAGAACGTATTTTTAAGGAAGTTGGGTTGACAGCTTCTGCGGGAATTTCTATTAATAAGTTTGTGGCTAAAGTAGCTAGTGATTACAACAAACCTAATGGACAAAAAACAGTTAATCCTGAGGAAGTTGTTGGATTTTTAGAAGCTTTGGATATTAGAAAATTTTATGGCGTTGGAAAAGTAACTGCTGATAAAATGTACCAATTAGGTATTTTTACTGGAAAAGATTTAAAATCTAAAACCTTAGAATATTTAGATTCTAATTTTGGAAAGTCTGGGCGTTTCTATTATTACATTGTTAGAGGCATTCATAATTCAGAAGTGAAACCACACAGAACTAGAAAATCTTTAGCTGCCGAACGAACTTTTCATGAAAATTTATCGAGTGAAATATTTATGCTTGAAAAATTAGATCATATTGCTCAAGAAGTTGAAAAACGTTTAGCTAAAAGTAAGGTTTCAGGTAAAACAGTGACCTTAAAAATTAAGTATAGTGATTTTAGCTTACAAACTAGAAGTAAAACTTTACCTTATTATATAGGTGATAAAGATCTGATTTTGGAAGTCGCTAAAGATTTGTTATATCAGGAGAAATTGAGTAATTCCGTGAGATTGCTTGGTATTTCGATGTCTAATTTAAATAATGAATCTAAAATCAAAAAACCAAGCAAACCCGAAACTAAAACGGTTACTGTACAGTTGCAGTTTGAGTTTTAAAAATTACAACTTGAAATTTCCGTTACTCTCAAAGTGTTTACCATCCCTTTTGCCTGTATTGGCATAGCAGCCAAACTAATTAACATGTCTCCGGTTTCTAGATAACCTTTCTGACAAGCTATTTTATTTACATCTTCAATGGTTTCGTCTGTACTAACAAACTTATCGTAAAAGAATGCTTTAACTCCCCAAAGTAAATTAAGCTGTGTTAAAATACGTTTGTTTGAAGTAAACACTAAAATGTGAGCACTTGGTCTCCACGCAGAAATTTGAAAAGCCGTATAACCACTATTTGTTAAAGTAGAAATAGCTTTTGCATCAATTTCGTTTGCCATATTAGCGGCGTGATAACAAATAGATTTTGTAATGTATCTTTTAGTACGAATATGTGGTGGTATTTGTGGTACCTTAATTAATGACGAATCTTCAACACTTTTAATAATATTCGACATTTGTCTTATAACTTGTACAGGATAACTACCAACTGAGGTTTCACCAGAAAGCATCACGGCATCTGCGCCATCCATAACGGAGTTGGCAACATCATTAACTTCTGCTCGAGTTGGGGTTAAGCTGGAAATCATGGTTTCCATCATTTGAGTGGCTATAATTACTGGAATTCTAGCTTGTTTGGCTCTTAAAACAAGTTTCTTTTGAATTAAAGGAACTTCTTCGGCTGGAATTTCAACACCTAAATCACCACGAGCTACCATTAAACCATCGCAATGAGCTACAATGGAATCTATATTTTCAACAGCTTCTGGTTTTTCAATTTTAGCTATAATTGGAATTTTATGATCGCTATGTTTACTTATTAAATCGGACAAAAGCATTAAATCTTCAGCATGTCTAACAAAAGAAAGCGCAAACCAATCTACCTTTTGTTCTATTGCAAAAATGGCATCTTCTATATCTTTTTCTGTAAGTGCAGGTTGTGAAATATTCGTATTTGGTAAATTGACTCCTTTTTTAGAGCGCAAAGGACCACCTTGAATGACACGAGCTACAACTTCACTTTTTTTATCTGAAGACACAACTTCAAAGATTAATTTCCCATCATCCAATAGAATTCTTTCACCTGGCTTTGCATCTTGTGGGAATCTGTCGTAAGTCATGTAAACACGTTCTTTTGTGCCTTCAAAACGTTCTCCAGTTGCAAAAACAATTTCATCTCCTTCATTGACAAAAACTTCGCCTTTCATGGTCCCAACACGTAATTTTGGGCCTTGTAAATCGGCAAGAATCGCTGCATTGTATTCAAATTCTTCGTTTAATTCACGTATCATTATGATACGTTCTTTTACGTCGTCATAATTAGCATGAGAAAAGTTTATTCTAAACACGTCAACACCTTCATCTAACATGCCTTTTAAAACTTCTTTAGTGCTAGTTGCTGGGCCTAAAGTGGCTACAATTTTGGTTTTTTTTCTTTTTAACATTAATTGAATATTAGATTATTTTTTGATTTAAGTTGCTCGACTTCAATTTGATAAGCCGTAATTACAGAAGCAATTTGTTGAATCTTGTTTATTATATTTTGAGTTTCACTTGTGCTAAAATCTTCGTCGTTAATTTTTAACAGAAAATTTATTTTTTTTAGTTCTGGAAGTAAATAATAGGTTTCTATTATTTTACCAGTGTTTGAAAACAAGCTATTATCAAGTGTGGTATTTGTAGTTTCAACCTTACATGTGTTAGATGTCAAATTCCAAGTAATAAGTTGTTTGCTGTCTTCCCATTCGTAAATGGAATAGTTAGCATTGTTGCTAAAATCTAAATCTGGTGTTTTTCGTTTTAGATTGATATTTAATTTCGAATTCAATAAATAAGCAAGTCTATAATCTTCTATAGATGTATGAATTCCAATGAGAGTAAAATCTGCATCATCAAAAAAATCTTCTAAGCTAAGTTTTTTTATTGCCATAAAATCTATTGATATGTAAAGATAAGATTTATCCCAAACAATAAAGTGACGTTTTGTTTAAACTTAACATTAAAAAAATATTAATATAAACGAAATTAAGAGACTTTTGATATTTGTTTTTGGAACACAAAATAAGCACGTTTAGAAGCTTTTTCTTCTGCTTTCTTTTTGGAAGTAGCTCTAGCTTTAGAAACGACTTTGCTGTCTATAGAAAGTTTAACCGAAAAATGCCTTACATCGTCGTTACCAGTGTCTTCATAAACATTGTAATCGAATGTTTTCTTTTCTTTTTGACACCATTCAATAAGTAGACTTTTATAGCTTATAACTTTTCCTTCAAGAGTTTCAATATCTACATAAGGTATAATAACTGTCTTGTAGATAAATTTTTCGCAATACTTATAACTTCTGTCAAGAAATATAGCTCCTACTAAGGCTTCAAACAAATTTCCGTGAATATTATCTCCAAATTGTCCTTTTGGAATTTTGCTTTCAACGAGGCTTATTAAATTTAATTCTTTTCCAAGTTCATTTAAATGCTCACGACTTACAATTTTGGAACGCATTTTTGTTAAATAGCCTTCATCACCACTTGGAACTTCCAGATATAAATGAGATGCAATAACAGCTCCCAACATAGCATCTCCTAAAAACTCTAAACGTTCATAGTTGATGGTATGACCTTCATTATCTTTAATATTCATAGAACGATGTGTAAATGCCGTTTTATAAATTTTTAAAGATTTAGGTTTGAAACCAAGAATTTTGTGAATAAACACAAAAAAATTCCCGTCATTTTTAGAACGGGAATTTAATATGTTTCGAATGTTTTTCATTCGTTAATTTAATCTATTTTTTTGAATAATACACAAGCATTGTGTCCTCCAAAACCAAAGGTATTACTCATAGCTACTTTAACGTCGCGTTTTTGTGCTTTGTTTAAAGTTAAATTTAGTTCAGGATCAATATTCTCGTCAACAAATTCGTGATTTATTGTTGGAGGAACAATACCATGTTCCATAGCTAAAATGGCAGCAATTGATTCAATAGCTCCAGCAGCTCCTAACAAATGTCCAGTCATGGATTTTGTTGAGTTGATATTAATATTTTTTGCGTGGGTACCAAATACTTCCGATATGGCTTTTAACTCTGCAACATCTCCTAGAGGTGTTGAAGTACCATGCGTATTGATATGATCAACCTCTTCAGGTTTTACACCAGCATTTTCTAAACAATTTCTCATTACAGCAATAACACCTATTCCTTCTGGATGCGGCGCTGTCATATGATAAGCATCAGATGACATACCTCCTCCAAGGACTTCGGCATAAATTTTTGCTCCTCTTGCTTTAGCATACTCATATTCTTCAAGAATAATGGCTCCAGCACCTTCGCCTAAGACAAAACCATCTCTGGTTGCGTCAAAAGGTCTTGAGGCTGTTTTAGGGCTTTCATTTCTTGTTGATAAAGCATGCATGGCATTAAATCCACCCATTCCGGCAATAGTCACAGCTGCTTCACTTCCACCAGTTACAATCACGTCACAATACCCTAAACGTATATAGTTTAGAGCATCGATCATGGCATTTGCTGATGAAGCACACGCAGATACAGTTGTATAGTTAGGTCCCATAAATCCATGTTTAATGGAAATGTTTCCTGGCGCTATATCTGCAATCATTTTAGGGATAAAGAATGGATTAAATCTTGGTGTTCCGTCTCCAGCGGCAAAGTTTAAAACTTCATCCTGAAACGTTTCCAATCCACCAATTCCTGCACCCCAAATAACACCGACTCTTAATTTATTGATAGTATCTAAATCTAATTTAGAGTCTGCAATGGCTTCATCTGAAGCCACCATAGCATACTGCGTAAATCGATCCATTTTACGTGCTTCCTTTCTATCAAGATAATCGGTTGCATTAAAGTTTTTTAATTCACAAGCGAATTTGGTCTTGAACTTTTCAGTATCAAAATAAGTAATAGGTGCGGCACCACTTTTGCCACTTATTAGCGCTTCCCAGAATTCATCTTTGGTATTGCCAATAGGCGTAAGTGCTCCTAAACCAGTAACTACAACTCGCTTTAATTCCATAAGTTTTTGTGAATTATTTTGCTGCTTCTATATAAGAGATAGCTTGACCAACTGTTGCGATATTTTCAGCTTGATCGTCTGGAATTTGGATATCAAATTCTTTTTCGAATTCCATGATTAATTCTACAGTGTCTAATGAATCTGCTCCTAAATCGTTTGTGAAGCTAGCTTCAGTTACAACTTCGTTTTCATCAACACCTAATTTGTCTACGATAATCGCTTTTACTCTTGATGCAATGTCTGACATAATCTTTTAATTTTAAGTTTTAATTAGTTGGCAAAAATAAAAAACTTTATTTTTAAAACACACCTTTACTTTAAAAATGTGTGTGTAATTTAGTAAATAAGCTTGAAGTATTTTAATTTTACCTGCTAATTGTTAATATTTAATCTTTTTTTATTAAAATAACCGAGCTATATAATTTGTAAATAAAACAAGTATCGTAAATATTTAGCAAACATTCCCTTAAATTTGTACTCTATTTTTCACCGATCTACAAGATAACCATTGTAGATTAATTAATGCAACAAGATGAAACGTATTGTAATTTTTGCTTCTGGAAGTGGATCGAATGCTGAAAACCTAATCTCTTATTTTAAAGACAGCCAAATAGCGACTGTTATTCAGGTGTTAACCAACAATCCCCATGCCAAAGTATTAGATAGAGCAAAAAAGCTAGAAGTGAGCGCTTTGTCTTTTAATAGAATCGCATTCTCTAAGTCGAATGATGTGTTACACATTTTAAAAGCTTCCAATCCAGATTTAATTGTATTAGCTGGATTTTTATGGAAGTTTCCTGATTTTATTTTAAACGAATTTCCAAATAAGGTTATAAATATCCATCCAGCCTTATTACCCAAATATGGAGGTAAAGGAATGTATGGGCAATTTGTTCATGAGGCTATAGTGGCTAATAAAGAAGTAGAAACTGGTATAACCATTCATTCTGTGAATGAACATTATGATGAAGGTGCTATTATTTTTCAGGCTACATGTGAAGTTTTGCCAACTGACTCAGTAGAAGATGTTGCTTCAAAAATCCATGAATTAGAAATGAAACATTTTCCAGAAGTGGTGGAAGGCTTATTAAATTCCAAGAACTAAATTCCAATTTCCAGAAAAATCATCTTAAACCCGTTAAGCAGTGTCTAAAAAGAAAAAGAAATATTATACAGTTTGGAAAGGAAAACGCACTGGGATTTTTGAAACTTGGAACGATTGTAAAGCGCAAATTAAAGATTATGAAGGTGCTCAATACAAGTCTTTTGAAACTTTTGATGCCGCAAAGAAAGCACTTAATGGAAGCTACTTTGATTTTATTGGTAAAAACAATAAATTTTCTTCTAGTCTTTCTTCTGATCAATTAAAAAAAATAGGTCAACCAAATTACCATTCTATCTCTGTTGACGCAGCTTCTTCTGGAAATCCAGGAATCATGGAATATAGAGGTGTTGATACGAAATCGAAAAAGCAACTCTTTATACAAGGGCCATTTGAACAAGGCACAAATAATATAGGAGAGTTCTTAGCACTTGTTCATGGCTTAGCATTTTTAAAACAAAATAATAGCGATCGTCTTCTTTATACAGATTCAAGAACCGCGATGAGTTGGATTAAAAAGAAGACCTGCAATACCAAATTGAAGCGAAACGATAAAAATAAAGCATTATTTGAATTAGTTGAAAGAGCTGTAAACTGGCTTAAAACCAATACTTATAGTACAATTATTGTGAAATGGGAAACCAAAGCTTGGGGAGAAATTCCTGCGGATTTTGGCAGAAAATAATTTAATTGTTTTTAACAGAGCTTTTTAAGTTTTTAGGATTTCTATAGTTATTCCAAAAATATTCAATCTCGATAGTATTGTTATTTAGTAATCTGTAAAACATACTCGTGTGTTTTGTAATAATAGCTTCACGACTTTCTTTGTCGAAAATCGAAACTTTAAAAAGTTTTGGATTGACTTCAATTTTAAGAATGATATTCTCTACCAATTCAATAAAATTTTCAGCTTCTTTTACTGTCCAAACTTTTAAAAGATAATCAATGGTAGTATTAAAGGAATCTTCAGCTTGCTTTGTCCACACTGTTTGCATTCATCCTTTTTTTAGTTGCGTTAATAACATCTTTACTTGACTTAACCAATCCGTCCTCACTTTGAATACGGCTTAAAAGCAATGCTTTACGGACATTTAAAGCTTTTGGTTCTTCTAATATGTTATTTGCTTCTTCACGCAACACAAACTCCATATAATTTTTTAGATTTCTGCCTTGATTTTTTGCTTTTTCTTCAAGTATGGCAAGCGTTTCTTCATCTAAAGAAACTTCCTTTCTTTTTTTTTTCGATTTCATATTTGTAAGATTTATGATAAATATACGTATAATTTACGGAGTTACGATTCAGAGCCTTCAAAATTGATTTTTTATCGTGATAATTCAGCAATTACAACCATTTTAACTAGAAGAACGAAATCAAAGTATGACTAAAAATTCTAGATAGTCTGGCAGAAAATGATTTTTTATTTCAAAAAAACATACGCGTATTAGTAGCTAAATACCTTATATTTGCATCAAATTTTCAAACCTCATTATGAGCAAATTAGTAATAGTTGGAACTGTAGCTTTCGATGCTATAGAAACCCCTTTTGGTAAAACAGATAAAATTCTTGGTGGAGCAGCAACCTATATTGGCTTGGCAGCATCTCAATTTAACATAGATTCAGCAGTTGTTTCTATTGTTGGAGGCGATTTTCCTCAAAAATATTTAGACCTGTTAGCAGATAGAAACATAGATATTTCTGGTGTAGAAATTGTAAAAGAAGGAAAAACGTTTTTTTGGAGCGGAAAATATCATAACGATATGAATTCTCGTGACACTTTAGCTACAGAACTTAATGTACTTGCAGATTTTAATCCTGTAGTACCAGCAACATATAGAGATTCTGAAATTGTAATGTTAGGAAATTTACATCCTATCGTCCAATTAAGTGTTTTAGAACAAATGGAGAGTAAACCAAAATTAGTTATTTTGGATACCATGAATTTCTGGATGGATTGTGCTTTACCCGAATTGTTGAACGTTATCAAGAAAGTAGATGTAATTACTATCAATGACGAAGAAGCTAGACAATTAACTGGTGAGTATTCCTTAGTAGTTGCTGCTCGCAAAATTCATGAAATGGGACCTAAATATGTCGTAATTAAAAAAGGAGAACATGGTGCCTTATTGTTTCATAAAGACAATGTGTTTTATGCACCCGCTTTACCCCTTGAAGAGGTTTTTGATCCAACAGGTGCTGGAGATACCTTTGCAGGAGGATTTGCAGGATATTTAGCACAAACTAAAGATATCTCTTTTGAGAATATGAAGAATGCAGTTATTTATGGATCCACGTTAGCATCGTTTTGTGTAGAGAAATTTGGTACGGAACGCATGACAGATTTGAAAAATAAAGAAGTGCATCATCGCTTACAAGAATTTAAAAGCTTAACCCAATTCGATATTGAATTAACATAAAAAAAACGCGCTCGTAATTGAGCGCGTTTTTTAATTATAAACACTTACAACACAACTAACAATGAGTGACGCCTTAAAACACGAATGTGGTATTGCACACATTAGGCTCTTAAAACCTTTAGAATATTACCATAAAAAATACGGAACTGCTTTTTATGGTGTAAATAAAATGTATCTCATGATGGAGAAACAGCACAATCGTGGTCAAGATGGTGCAGGGTTTGCAAGCATTAAGTTAGATACCAAGCCTGGAGAACGATATATAAGTCGTGTTCGTTCTATAGCACAACAGCCTATACAAGATATTTTTGCTCAAATTAACGACAGAATCAATAAGGAGATGTCAGATCATCCTGAATATAAGGATGATGTTGCGATGCAAAAAAAGGAGTTACCTTATATAGGCGAAGTACTTCTTGGGCATGTGAGATACGGGACTTTTGGAAAAAATAGTGTTGAAAATGTACATCCGTTTTTAAGACAGAATAATTGGATGCACAGAAACCTAATTGTTGCTGGTAATTTCAATATGACTAACGTGAATGAATTATTTGACGGTTTAGTTAGAATTGGTCAGCATCCTAAAGAAATGGCAGATACTGTTACCATCATGGAAAAGATTGGTCACTTTTTAGATGATGCGGTTGCCAAAAAATACAAACAATTAAAAAAGGAAGGTTATAGTAAAAACGAATGCAGTCCTTTAATTGCCGAACGACTTAATGTTGCTAAAATATTAAGAAAAGCAGCTAAAAATTGGGATGGTGGTTATGCTATGGCGGGACTTTTAGGACATGGAGATTCTTTTGTATTAAGAGATCCAGCAGGAATAAGACCTACCTATTATTATCAAGATGACGAAGTTGTTGTTGTAGCCTCTGAGCGCCCAGTAATACAAACGGTGTTCAACGTAGCTTTCGAAGATGTTAAAGAATTAGAACCTGGACACGCTATTATTACTAAAAAATCTGGCGAAGTTTCAATTACCAAAATTCTAGAACCTTTAGAAAGAAAAGCATGTTCTTTTGAACGTATTTACTTTTCTAGAGGAAGTGACGCTGAAATTTATCAAGAGCGTAAAACATTAGGAAAACTTTTAATGCCTAAAGTTTTGGAAGCAATCGATAATGATACCAAAAACACCGTGTTTTCTTTTATTCCAAATACAGCAGAAACATCCTTCTTTGGGATGATTGAATCGGTTGAAGATCATCTTAACAAGAAAAAAACTCAAGCCATTTTAAATGGTAATGGAAAACTTTCAGCAGAAAGAGTTACTGAAATTTTATCTGAACGCCCTAGAATTGAGAAAATAGCTATTAAAGATGTTAAATTAAGAACCTTTATTACGGAAGATAGTAGTCGTGACGATTTAGTAGCTCACGTTTATGATGTTACTTATGGCGTAATCAAGCCAACAGATAATTTGGTAATTATAGATGATAGTATTGTAAGAGGAACAACTCTCAAGAAAAGTATTATTAAAATGATGGATCGTTTGAATCCTAAAAAGATTGTAGTTGTTTCCTCTGCGCCACAAATACGTTATCCAGATTGTTATGGGATTGATATGGCTAGATTAGAAGACTTAATTGCTTTTAGAGCGATGTTAGAGTTGTTACAGGAAAATAACAAATACCATTTAATAAAAGAAGTTTACGAAAAATGTATCGCTCAAGTAGAATTGGAAGATAAAGATATTAGAAATTTTGTAAAAGAGCTCTATTCTCAATTTTCTGCTGAAGCCATCTCTAATAAAATTGCCGAATTAATTTGTGAAGACACAGTAAAATCTGAGGTTGTAGCTATTTTCCAACCAGTAGAGAATTTGCATAAAGCGTGTCCTAAAAATTTAGGTGACTGGTATTTTACTGGAAATTATCCAACTCCAGGGGGAAATCGCGTAGTAAACAGAGCATTTATTAATTTTTATGAGGGTAATAAAGAACGAGCATATTAATTTTTTAGATCTTAAAACATTAATTTTAAGTGGTTTGTAAGCTAAAAAGCGACTTTTATCTGAAATACATGCATTTCATCTAAAATATTAAAACCATTAAATAAAATAAAACTACATTAGACGTACCATAACATAAGTAGGTTAAGTTCATGGTAGATTTGGGGCAAAAAAAGGTGAACTAACGTTCGCCTTTTTTTATTTTTACTCTTTTATAATTCTCTCAAATTCAGTATTAAAAAACATTTAAAACATGATATAATAGCTTAAAAGATGAATTAATCATCGTTTACCTAATTTATATGTAGTTTATCTATTTATTTTTTTTTAGAGTACTAACCATTATATATTTGACCTTACCATAACATAAGTAGGTTAAGTTTATGGTAGATTTGGGGCAAAAAAGGTGAACTCTCGTTCGCCTTTTTTCATTTTTAATCCCCAAAGAAGTTTCAATCTGTTCTAAAGATTACAATAATTTCTTAACTCCAATTTCACAACATAAAAAAAAGCAAACCAATTAAGATTTGCTTTCATATAAATATAAAGAAGTTAAAAACTATTTAGCTTCAGCATAACGTCTTTCAACTTCATTCCAGTTAATCACATTAAAAAATGCATTAATGTAATCTGGTCTTCTATTTTGATAGTTTAAATAGTAAGCATGTTCCCAAACATCTAATCCTAAAATTGGAGTTCCACCACATGTCGTTTCCGGCATTAATGGATTATCTTGATTTGGTGTAGAACAAACTTCAACTTTTCCACCTTTATGAACACATAACCAAGCCCAACCTGAACCAAATTGTGTTGCAGCAGCTTTGCTAAATGCATCTTTAAAAGCATCTACAGTTCCATAAGCTTCAAGTATAGCGTCTTTTAAATCTCCAGACAAATAACCTTTTCCTTCAGGATTCATAATCTCCCAGAATAATGAGTGGTTGTAAAATCCACCTCCATTATTTCTAACAGCCTTATTGTCCATATCTAAATTTATAAGGATATTTTCAATATTTTTTCCTTCTAAATCCGTGCCTTCAATGGTGTTATTTAAGTTATTTGTATAGCCTTGATGGTGTTTTGTATAATGAATCTCCATTGTTCTTGCGTCTATATGAGGCTCTAAAGCATCATAAGCATATTTTAATTTCGGTAATTCGAAAGCCATAATATTATGTTTTAATGTGTTAATAATTAATTCTATCAAATTTACGGATAAATAGCATGAATTAAAAATAATATATATCTATCATCTCATCGATAGTTTTTATCTTGTGTAAAAATTTGCGGTTTATGGATAAACAGAGTCCTTTTTTGGTTTACAATGCTTCTGCAGGAAGTGGAAAAACGTTTACGCTTGTAAAAGAGTACTTAAAAATTATTTTAAAATCTCCTTTTAACGATACGTTTAAAAATATTCTTGCCATTACGTTTACCAATAAAGCGGCAAGCGAAATGAAAGAGCGCATTATAGAAACCTTAACTGCTTTTTCTTCGGAAGATATCTTGGAGCATCCAAACGATATGTTTCAAATGATATGCAAGGAACTGCAAAAAGACTCTGAAACGATTCATAACAAATCAAAACAACTTTTAAAGACCATTATTTATAATTATGCGGCTTTTGATATTTCAACCATAGATGGATTTACGCATCGAATTATTAGGACTTTTGCTTACGATTTAAAATTGCCTCTAAACTTTGAAGTAGAATTAGACCAAGAAGCCCTATTAAATGAAGCTGTAGATAGGTTAATTGCTAAAGCCGGAACCGAAAAAGAATTAACAAAAGTATTGGTGGATTTTGCTATTGAAAAAGCCGACGATGATAAAAGCTGGGACGTGTCTTTCGATTTTAATAAAATATCGAAACTATTAGTTAGTGAAGACGATAGACCTTTTATTAACAGCTTAAAAGATAAAACTCTTGACGATTTTAAAGTGCTTAAAAAGCAATTAAGAAATGACGTAAAAAACACTGTAGAATTGATTGTAACCCAAGCGCAAGGAATCTTAACTCTTATTGAAGAAAGTAGCTTGCAGTTCGATGATTTCTCGGGTAGTTATTTACCAAAACATTTTCAAAAATTAGCGGATAAAAATTTTACCGTTGCTTTTGAGGCCAAATGGCAAGACGATTTGGAAAGTAAAACGTTATATCCTAAACGTGTTTCGGCAGATGTTGCTTCAACCATAGAAGCCATACAGCCTCAAATAGCTTCAGCTTTTAACGAGACGAAAAAAGCATTTTTTCATTATAAGTTTTTAAAGGCTTTTTATAAAAACATCACGCCATTATCTGTTTTAAATGTTATAAACAAAGAATTAATTAGGTTAAAAGAAGAGCAAAACAAAGTGCTTATTTCAGAATTTAATTCCTTAATAAGTAATGAGATAAAAAACCAACCAACACCTTTTATTTATGAGCGTTTGGGTGAAAAATTCAAACATTATTTTATAGACGAGTTTCAAGATACCTCTGTTTTGCAATGGGGAAATTTGAAACCTTTAATGGATAATAGCCTGTCTCAAGAAATTCCAAATAGCGAAATAGGTTCTGTCATGCTGGTTGGAGATGCCAAACAGGCTATTTATAGATGGCGAGGAGGAAAAGCAGAACAGTTTATAGACTTGTTTAATGCCTCTGAAAATCCATTTCAAATACCTCAGGAAGTAGTTAATTTGCCACAAAACTTTAGGAGTTTTCAAGAAATCTTAAAGTTTAACAATGGCTTTTTTGAGTATTTATCCAACACCATGTTTGTAAATGATGATTACAAACAACTGTACCAGAATTCAAAACAAGAAATAACAAAAAAACAGGAAGGGTATGTTAGTTTGGAGTTTTTGGACATTAGCAAAGAAGATGACAGCTATCAATTATACACTGAAAAAACGCTTGAACACATTCAAAATTCTATAGAAAACGGATTTACTTATAGCGATATCTGTATTCTTGTAAGAAAGAAAAAAGAAGGTGTAGCCATTGCCGATTTTTTGAACGAAAATCACATCCCTCTTATTTCGTCGGAAACCTTGTTATTGAAAAACTCCCCGGAAGTCGCTTTTGCGGTTAATTTTTTAAAAATATTACAACAGCCTAAAAACAACGAAATTAAAATTCAGGTTTTAAATTACTTAGCTACTGTCTTTAATATTGAAGAAAAGCATACCTTTTTTGAGAAATTGATACACCTGGATTTACCAGATTTATTAAAAGAATTAGGGGTTTATAATATTGAATTAAATCACAATTATTTATTGCAGTTGTCCTTGTTTGAATTAGCTGAAACTGTAGTGAGATCTTTTAGTTTGGTAAAAAAATCGAATGCTTATGTGCAATATTTCTTAGATTTTGTATTCGAATATTCCCAGAAAAAACTCTCAGATTTATCAGGTTTTATTGAGTATTTCGAGAAGAAGGAAGATAATTTAAGTATTGTATCTCCTTCTGGACAAGAAGCAGTTCAAATAATGACTATTCATAAATCCAAAGGTCTTGAATTTCCAGTGGTAATTTTTCCATTTGCAGATTTGGATATTTATAAAGAAATAGAAGCTAAAGAATGGTTTCCTATAGATAAAGATACTTTTAATGGTTTCTCGTATACTTTATTGAATTTTAATAAGGACTTCGAGAATTATGGAGACATCGGTAATCAGATTTATAACAACCATCGTTCAGAATTAGAATTGGATAATATCAATTTAATATATGTCGCATTAACCCGAGCAGTGGAGCAACTTCATATTATTTCAAAAAAGGATATCAATGCTAAAGGAGGCGTAAAAGAGTCAACATATTCAGGATTTTTAATAAACTATTTAAGTCATTTAAAACTTTGGAACGACAATCAGTTGATTTATACTTTTGGGAATCCTAATAAAACTTCAGAAAAAAAGAAAATTTCTAAGGATACGATAGCGCAAACGGAATTTATTTCAACACCAAAATACGAGCATAATATTAAAATTGTTACCAATTCTGGTTATTTATGGGATACGTTTCGGGAGGAAGCTATAGAAAAGGGGAATTTGATTCATAACATTATGTCTAAAATTAAAACTTTAGAAGATATTGATATGGTCATGGACGATTTTATAAATACCAACACCATAACGGTAGATCAGGCAAAAGTTTTAAAAACAGTGGTTTTAAATATTGTGTCTCATAAAAATTTAAAATCCTATTATAATACCAAAGAGCTTATTTTAAATGAACGTGATATTCTGTCAAAATCAGGTGTCATGTGTCGACCAGACAGATTGGTGTTTAATAATAAAAATGAAGTGACTCTTATAGATTATAAGACAGGAGTAGAAGACAAGAAACATTTATTACAACTTCTAGAATACGAAAACATACTATTGGAGATGGATTTAACAGTCTCAAAAAAAATAGTTGTTTATATTAATGACGGGATAGAAGTAAAAGAATTTTAAATTTGCAAAAAACAACTTAGACATGTACGGAAAAATTAAAGAGCATTTAGAAGCTGAAATTCAAGACATCAAAGACAACGGTTTATATAAAACCGAAAGGATAATAACGTCGGCACAAGGAGCTGAAATAACATTAGATACTGGAGAAAAAGTTTTAAACTTTTGTGCCAACAATTATTTGGGGTTATCCTCTCATCCAGATGTCATTCAGGCCGCTAAAGATACTATGGATACGCATGGTTTTGGTATGTCGTCTGTTCGTTTTATTTGTGGAACTCAGGATATTCATAAAGAATTAGAGAAAAAAATAGCATCATTTTATAATACAGAAGATACCATCTTATATGCGGCAGCTTTTGATGCGAATGGTGGTGTTTTCGAACCTTTATTAGGTGCCGAAGATGCTATTATCTCAGATTCATTGAACCATGCTTCAATAATAGATGGTGTTAGATTGTGTAAAGCAGCAAGATATCGTTATAAAAATAGTGATATGGCAGATCTAGAAGCCCAATTAATTGACGCCAATAAAAATGGTGCTAGATTTAAAATTATAGTTACAGATGGTGTTTTTTCCATGGATGGTTTGGTTGCACCCCTAGACAAAATATGTGATCTAGCAGATAAATATGATGCTATGGTTATGATTGATGAATGTCATGCCACTGGATTTATTGGAAAAACTGGAATAGGAACCCTGGAAGAGAAAAATGTTTTAGGAAGAATAGATATTATTACAGGAACGCTTGGTAAAGCTATGGGTGGAGCCATGGGCGGGTATACAACAGGTAAAAAAGAAATTATTGAATTGTTACGCCAACGCTCAAGACCATACTTGTTCTCCAATTCTTTAGCACCAGCTATTGTAGGGGCTTCAATAAAGGTATTTGATATGTTGAAAAACGATACCTCCTTAAGAGATAAATTAGAATGGAACACAAATTACTTTAAAAAAGGAATGAAAGAAGCTGGCTTGGATATCATCGATGGAGATTCGGCTATTGTTCCAGTTATGCTATACGATGCGAAATTGGCGCAAACCATGGCAAATTTACTACTAAAGGAAGGTATTTATGTTATAGGATTCTTTTTTCCAGTAGTACCTAAAGAAAAAGCTAGAATTAGGGTTCAGTTATCGGCAGCTCATGAAAAAGAACACCTTGATAAAGCTATCATTGCCTTTAAAAAAGTTGGTAAACTTTTAGAAATAATTTAAATAATTTATACAAACCCGCAAATTTTAGGTAAAATATTCAATATTTTTCTATATTTGTCTTTGTTAATAATATTTAACAACTTACTTTTGCTTACAATTAACACTTAAAAATTAAACTTTTGAATATGAAAAATCTTAGCAGATTATTGTTCGCAATGTTGCTTATGTTAAGTTTTAGCAACATTAATGCACAAGATGAAAACAATCCGTGGGCTATTAGTCTAGGAGTAAACGCAGTTGATTTCTACCCAACAGGAGAACCTGCTCCACTTGGAGAATTCTTTGATGAGTATTTTAATGCTCGTGATCACTGGAACATTTTGCCTTCTTTATCTAGTGTATCCGCTTCAAGGTATTTTAGTAATGGTTTCTCATTTGGAGTAACTGGATCTATCAACAAAATTTCACAATTCGGTGACGAAGAAGTGAATGACTTATCTTATTATGGATTAGATGGTACTGTAAAATACAGTTTCCAAGAATTAATCAACTCTAAAGTAATTGAGCCTTACCTAGGAGTAGGTGGTGGTTACACTTGGGTAGATAAAATAGGAGCTGGTACTTTAAACGGTGCTTTAGGTTTCAATTTTTGGATGAGTGAAAACATTGCAATTACAATCCAAAGTACTTACAAACATTCGTTTGAAGATTACTTATCATCACACTTCCAACATTTTGCTGGTTTAACATTTAAATTTGGTGGAAAAGATACAGATGGTGATGGAATATACGATGCAAATGATGCATGTCCAGAAGTTCCTGGTTTAGCTGAATTTAACGGTTGTCCTGACACTGATGGAGATGGTATCGAAGATAGTTTAGATGCTTGTCCTCTTGAAGCTGGTCCAGCTGAGTTTGATGGCTGTCCTGATACTGACGGAGATGGTATTCCTGATAATTTAGATGCTTGTCCTACTGTTGCTGGTTTACCTCAATTTGATGGTTGTCCTGATACTGATGGTGATGGAATTCCTAATCCAGACGATAAATGTCCTGATGTAGCTGGTCCAGTTGCAAACGGTGGATGTCCTTGGCCAGATAAAGATGGCGATGGTGTTCCAGACAAAGATGATTTATGTCCTGATGTTTACGGAACTGTTGCAAACCAAGGTTGTCCTGAATTAACTGAAGAAGTTAAGAAAGCATTAAATGCTTACGCTAAAACTATCTTATTTGATACAGGTAAAGCTTCTATCAAATCTGAATCTGCTGAGGTGTTACAAAACATCATTGGAATCGTAAATGAATATCCAAATGCTAAATTCAACATACAAGGTTATACTGATAGTGTTGGTAGCGATGCTTTAAACTTGAAATTATCTAAAGAAAGAGCTAGTTCAGTTATGAATTACTTAATCACTAACGGAGTTGCATCTAGCAGACTTAAATCTGAAGGTTTTGGAGAAGCTAACCCAATAGATACTAACAAAACTAGAGCTGGTAGAGCTAACAATAGAAGAGTTGAAATTAACTTACAAAAATAAGTTAACTAAATCTTAAAATATTTTTTAAAAACGCTCCGAAATTCGGAGCGTTTTTTATTTTTATAGGATGAGAACATTTATCCATGAAGTATTAAATTCCTTACATTCGAAAAACGAAAATATTTCGAAGCTTACCTTTGTTCTTCCTAGTAAAAGAGCCGGTGTTTTTCTAAAGAATGAAATCCCAAATGTTATTAAGGAAACCATCTTTTCTCCCGAAATAATAAGTATTGAAGAATTTACAAGCGATCTTTCCCAATTAAAACCAATCTCCAATACCGAATTACTTTTTGAGTTTTACTCAGTTTATATAAAATTAACTCCAGTAGCTGATCAAGATAATTTTGAATCATTTTCAAAATGGGCACAACTTATTGTTCAGGATTTTAATGAAATTGATCGTTATCTTATTCCCCAAAAAGAGATTTTCAATTATTTGAGTGCCATTCAAGATATAAATCACTGGTCTCTTCAAAAAGAGAAAACCGAATTTGTAAAAAAATATTTAGCTTTTTGGAATAAACTTCTTGAGTATTATACTCATTTCACAGATCGTCTAATAGAAAACAATATAGGATACCAAGGTTTAATTTATAGAGAAGCTGTAAATAATGTTGAAACCTATATCCAATCTAATCCGGATAAAAAACTAATCTTTTTAGGCTTCAATGCGCTAAATACTGCCGAAGAAACAATTATTCAAGAATTACTTCAAAAGGGTCTTGCCCAAATATATTGGGATATTGAAAAAACCTTTTTCGAAAATACTATACATGATGCTGGCTTATTCACTAGAAACTATAAAGAGAATTGGACCTATTTTAAAAAAAATTCTTTCAATTGGATTTCTAATAACTATCCAGAAGAAAAGAATATTTCGGTTTATGGTGTGCCAAAAAATATAGGGCAAGCAAAGCATATAGGTTCTATTTTAAATACTATAACAAGCACGAGCAATAATTTAAGTAAAACAGCCATCGTTCTAGGCGACGAAAATTTATTACTACCAATACTCAATTCATTACCTCCAGCAATCGATGCCCTAAATATAACCATGGGATTACCACTTAATTCGGTTCCAATGGCATCCTTATTCGAAAAATTATTTTATTTACATAAGGACGGCAATAAAACATATTATTACAAGGATGTGATAGGAATACTTACACATCAAAATATTAGTCCATTATTTGAGATTAATAATAGATCGCAAATAACAGAGATTGTTGAAACCATTCAGAAAAACAATTTGGTTTATTTAACTCTCGACCAATTAAAAGAGCTTTCTAAGCCTTTTGGAAATATTATAGATATTCTATTTCGTAGTTGGGAGAACAGCGCAGAAACGGCATTAAAACAGGTGCAAGTTTTAATTCTTAAAATAAAGGATTATTTAGACATCGAGAAAACGCAACATTTATTAAGTTTAGAATACTTGTATAAATTTAATGAACTTTTTAATGAGCTAACCAGGTTACATTCCAAATACCCATATTTGAAAAGCACGAATACCTTATTTGAAGTTTATAAAAACTTATTAAGTACAGAAACTTTAGATTTTAAAGGGGAACCTTTAAAAGGTTTACAGGTTATGGGAATGCTTGAGTCTCGTGTGTTAGATTTTGATACGGTTATTATCTCTTCTGTTAATGAAGGCATATTGCCTTCAGGAAAAAGTAATAATTCTTTTATTCCTTTTGATGTGAAGTTGCAATACCATTTGCCAACTTATAAAGAAAAGGATGCTGTATATTCTTATCATTTTTACAGGTTAATACAACGCGCTAAAAATATTCACATACTCTACAATACAGAGGCAGATATCTTAAATGGTGGCGAGAAAAGTAGATTTATTACGCAATTGGAACTGGAAGGAATTCATAAGATTTCACATAAAATGGTTTTACCAAACATCAGTTTGTCAAATACTGAATTGAATCAGATAAAGAAAAATGATAAGATCTTAAATCGTATTAAAGAAATTGCAGATAAAGGATTTTCACCTTCATCTTTGATAAATTATATAAGAAATCCTATAGATTTTTACAATCAGAAAATATTGAAAATTGGGGAATTTGATGAGGTTGAGGAAACTGTAGCGGCTAATACCTTAGGAAATGTTATTCATAATACTTTAGACGATTTATATACGCCATATATAGGTGAGTTTATTACATCTGAAATTGTTAGTGACATGAAAACCTTAATTGATTCTCGTGTTAGCCATCATTTTAAAGAGTTTTTCAAAGAGGGCGATATAACCAAAGGTAAAAACCTGATTGTTTTTGAAATAGCGAAACGGTATTTAAATAATTTCCTAGAGATGGAAATTGCAGATTTAAAACAGGGTAATGAGATAAAAATTTTGGGAATTGAAAGTGAAAATAGAGTGTCTATAAAAGTTGAAGGATTGGATTTCCCCATATATCTTACAGGTAAAGTAGATCGTGTGGACCAATATAATGGCCTTACCCGCATTATAGATTATAAAACAGGTAAAGTTGAACAAAATCAAGTGGAAGTCATCGATTGGGAAGACTTGACAACCGACTACAAGAAATACGGTAAATCCTTTCAGGTATTATGTTATGCCTATACTATGTTTCAGGATGAAAAAGTGAGTTTACCTTTGGAAGCAGGTGTTATTTCATTTAAAAATTTGAGTTCAGGGTTTTTAAAATTTGCTAAAAAAGAAAGTGCTTACGATAGAAATAAAATCACCTTAATTTCTGAAGATATCTTAGAGTCTTTCGAAATAGAACTAAAAAAACTCATTGTTGAAATCTGTAATCCCAATGTGAATTTTATTGAAAAAGAAATAGAATGATAACTAAAAACCTTGTTTTATATAGAAACAACCAGAAACCAATAGTGTGGGATGCTTTTTTTAATCCTACAAAAAATCCAAAACCTTTGGTTGTTTTTTGTCATGGTTATAAAGGGTTTAAAGATTGGGGAAGTTGGAATTTAGTAGCTGAAGCTTTTAAATCTGAAGATTTATTTTTTGTAAAATTCAACTTTTCACATAACGGAGGAACGGTTAAAAACCCAATTGATTTTCCAGATTTAAATGCTTTTTCTGAAAACAATTACAGTAAAGAACTACAAGATTTGAACGATATTTTGGATTACTTACTGTCTAAAGATAATCCTAATGCTAGCGAGATTGACAAAAATAATATCACCTTAATCGGTCATTCGCGAGGCGGAGGTATAGTTACCATTTTTGCTTCAGAAGATTCAAGGATTACTAAGTTAATAACTTGGGCCGGCGTTTGCGATTTTAGCGAAAGAACTGCTACAATAGGCGATTTAGAACAATGGAAAGAAGATGGTGTAAAATATGTTTTAAACGGAAGGACCAAACAAAAAATGCCTCATAAATACCAGTTTTATGAAGATTTCAAAAACAATGAAACCCGTTTAAATATTGAACTAGCAACAAAAGGACTAAAAATTCCCCATATCATTATTCATGGAGACTTAGACCCTTCAGTTTCCTTTGAAGAAGCCAAAGCATTACATAATTGGAACCCAAATAGTAAGTTGATTACCATTGAAAATACCAATCATGTTTTTGGGTCTAAGCATCCTTGGGAAGAAGAAGAACTTCCAAATAAATTAAAAGAAGTGGTGGATAAAAGTCTGATGTATATAAAAAGAAAAGAGTCTCTATAAGGTATAGAAACTCTTTTTTAATTTGTGGAGAATATCGGATTCGAACCGATGACCTCTACGCTGCCAGCGTAGCGCTCTAGCCAACTGAGCTAATCCCCCAAATTATTTTTTCGCCAGATCCTTCCAGCGGAAGTTTTTAAATATACTTCTCTTTTTCTAGCTAATATGCTTCAACCTCTACTTCCATTTGGAAGCTTCAAAGATAATTTTTTTTAACTAATTAAGTTACTTTATTTCAATCCACTTAATACTAATACCGGTAAAGTGGTGCTTTGAAAATCTTTCTTCAAAATCGTATTTTTTTCCCACAGTTTGTTGAAAAAACCACGTTTACGTCTAACAACACATAATAAATCTGGATTGATGTCTTTATAATGTTCTAAAACTGCTTGAAATGTAGTCGCATTTTCAGAAAAAGTTGTGTTGGTAATTATAGCAGACAGTTGGTCGTCAATCTCAAAATCGCCTTCATTATGATATGGTGTTTTTACCAATAATAAATTCACAACAGATTTAAAATGGGTTTTAATATCCAATAACGGATCTAAACTATTTCCTTTTTTTATAATAGCAGATTTTATAGCCAATAAAATATTACTCATAGGCTTGTATTTAAATCCTTCTGGTACAATTAAAGCAGGAATATTGGTTTGCTTAATAATTTTTCCAGAGGTTTTACCTAAATACACCTCTTCTCTAATAGAATTAGTTCGAGGCTCTATCATAATTAAATCGATGTCTAGAGATTTGCATACCAATTCTATAGTATCGATTAATTTTCCTTTAAAAGTTTTAATTCGAACATCAACCCCTTTAGTATCTATTTTGGCAACGTGAGATTTTAAAAACTCTAAACTTTCTCGTTCCAAAATATGATCTATTTTAATCATGGTACCAGCTTTGGTGTACACATTATAAATCTGTACAACATATATTTTTGCACCAAAAGACTTGGCGAAATCTACAGCATACTGTAAATGACTTACCGCATTTTTAGATGAACCAACAGGAACTAATATATTTTTCATAATTAAAAAACTAAATTTACAAGATATTTGATGCAAAAGTAAACATTAAAAATGATTCGGAAAGCTACTAATAAAGATATTGATACCATTTTAGAAATTACCCAGGCGTGTGGGTTATTTTTGACGGATATGGGTGTTTTTCAATGGAATGAGTCCTACCCTAATAAAAATATATTTGAAAAGGATGTGCTTAGAAATGAATTGTATGTCTTGGAGTATCAGTCAAACATTATAGGTTGTATGGTGCTTTCAACTTTAATGGATGAAGAATATCTACCTGTTAAATGGTTAACTAAAAATAAGAACAACCTGTATATTCACAGATTGGCTATCCATCCAAATCAACAACGCAAAGGTTTTGCTAAAAAGCTCATGGATTTTGCCGAAGCTTTTGCAATGAAAAACAGCTTTAAATCTGTCCGGTTGGATACGTTTTCTGAAAATATAAATAACCAAAAATTTTACGAACTTCGCCGTTATAAACGCTTAGGTGAAATTTATTTCCCAAACCAAAGTAAATCTTCTTTTTACTGTTATGAACTAGTCTTGTGAGTACAAACATTAGCTTTAAACATATTAATAAATTGGCAATTCCAGCTTTAATTGCTGGAGTGTCTGAGCCTATTTTATCATTAACCGACACGGCCATTGTTGGAAATATAGATATAAATGCAACAGAGTCTTTAGCGGCTGTTGGTATTGTAGGAGCTTTTATTTCCATGTTAATTTGGGTTTTAGGACAAACAAGAAGTGCTATTTCTTCTATAGTTTCACAATATGTTGGAGCTAATAATTTGGATAAAGTAAAAAACCTACCAGCTCAAGCTATTTTTATAATTACGTCTTTAAGCGTTTTAATTATTCTAGTAACTTATCCTTTTGCTGAACAGATTTTTAAACTTTATAATGCCTCAAATCTTATATTAGATTATAGTGTTTCCTATTATGAAATTAGAGTGTTTGGTTTTCCCTTCACCTTATTTACCATAGCTGTATTTGGTGCCTTTAGAGGTTTGCAAAACACCTACTATCCAATGATTATTGCTATAATTGGAGCCACTTCAAACATTGTTCTCGATATTATTTTGGTTTATGGAATTCAGGGACATATTCCTGCATTACATATTCAGGGAGCTGCTTATGCGAGTGTGATTGCACAATTTATTATGGCAATTTTATCCGCCTATTTTTTAATTAAAAAGACACCCATTTCTTTGAAATTACAACTTCCTTTTAATAAAGAAATGAAACGATTTGTATACATGATTCTTAACTTATTTGTTAGAACATTAGCTTTAAATGTCACGCTTTATTTTGCTAGTGCCTTTTCAACCAGTTATGGAAAACAGTACATTGCGGCTTATACCATAGCCATTAATTTGTGGTTTCTTGGTGCTTTTATAATTGATGGATATGCTAGTGCTGGAAATATTTTATCTGGAAAGCTCTTAGGAGGAAAAGAATACCATAAGCTCATTAAGTTAAGTAACAAGCTTATTAGATATGGTATTTCTTTAGGATTGATTATGGCCATAATTGGTAGTATGTTTTATTATTCCTTGGGAACTCTTTTCACTAAAGAACCGGAGGTTTTAGAAGCGTTTTATAACATATTTTGGATGGTTTTAGCCATGCAACCTTTATGTGCCATTGCTTTTATTTTTGATGGTATGTTTAAAGGCCTTGGCAAAATGAAGGATTTAAGAAATCTCTTATTGCTTTCAACATTTTTGGTTTTTGTTCCAGTATTGTTTTGGTTAGATTCTTTAGACTTAAAACTCTATGCCATTTTTATTGCATTTACTTGCTGGATTATAGCCAGAGGTTTCCCTTTAATCATAATATTTAGGAAAGAATTTTTACCACTTTCGAAAAAGAATTAACTTTGAAAAAAAATAAATGATGTTTTCAATAATTAGCTTATTTCAAGAGGTCGATATAAACGAAAAAATTAAGAGTGCTCCAGACGATTCGTATGAAATTGGCGTGTTTATTGGAAGTTTATTGCCTTTCGTTACCCTTGTAATTATTGCGTATGCCATTTATAGATATAATAAGAACAAATCAAATAACGAATAATATGGATTTTTTAAATTTTTTAGGAGGTAATGGATTATTTCTAGTGCTAGCCGTAGTTTTAGTCATTATTTACGTGTATAACCGTAGAAAAAATAGATAGATTATCGCGTTTTTAACCAACCTGTAATACTCAATCTTTCTGTGTTTACAGGTTTTACTTCATGTTCTAAGACTTGGCTCTCAAAAATAACAACACGTCCAGGAAACGGATAAATTACTTTTTCTGTTTCTTGGCCATTTTCATCTAAGTACAAAACCAATTCGCCACCATTTTCAGGCAACCAGCCATCTTCATTTAAATAACAAACAAAAGATAATTTTCGTCTGTCATCATTTTGAAACGTATCCAAGTGCCTTTTATAAAAAGTGTCTGTAGGATATAAAGCATAATGGAATTCTTTATGTAAAATACCCAAGAAGCAGGTTTTATTTAAATAATTGACCAAACTATTTATTTTATTGAAGAACAACATTTCTGCCTCATTGGCTTTTAGTTCATCGATCCATAAAATAACATCGCCTCGAATGGATTTAATAATAGTTTCGTTAACACGATTACCAATTGCGGCTTTTTTAAATCTGTCTTCTTCGTGCTTATTAATTAAGGATTGTCTTAGTTCTAAAACGTCATCGGCAGTAAAAAAATCTTCAACAATACAATATTGCTTTGCTAAAATGTCTTCAATGATACGCTCATATTGAGGATTTTCTACAAAAGGGATTTCTTCAAAAAGTAAGTTCATTGGTTACAAGAAAACAGGTATATAAACAAAAATTATTGCCAATTATTGGCCAAATGTAGTCTAAATTCATATTCCTTTTACAAAACGATTATCTTTGCACTCATAATAAAGTTTACAATGAGTAAAATTAGAATAACAAAGTTATTTTCTTTCGAAACAGGTCACGCACTTTATGGCTATGATGGGAAGTGTAAAAATGTTCATGGACATAGTTATAAACTATCTGTTACAGTAATAGGAACTCCCATTTCGGACACGGATAACGTGAAATTTGGAATGGTTATAGATTTTGGAGATCTTAAGAAAATAGTTAAAAACGAAATTGTTGATGTTTTTGATCATGCAACCGTTTTTAATAAAAACACGCCACATGTCGAATTGGCTAAAGAGCTTTCAGATAGAGGCCATAGCGTACTTTTGGTAGATTACCAACCTACCAGTGAAATGATGGTAATTGATTTTGCAGATAAAATTAAAAAATATTTACCAAGTCATATTTCTTTGTTTTCATTAAAACTTCAAGAAACAGATTCTAGTTTTGCCGAATGGTATGCCTCTGATAATTAGTTTACAATCTCGGTTTTTGGTTTAAAAACCTAAACTATCACAATAAGATTCCACCTTCATAGGAATTAATTATATTTACTTCATGAATATTCCCAAAGGAAAAAAAATTTATTTTGCTTCAGATAATCATCTAGGAGCACCAACGCCAGAAGAATCTCGGCCTCGTGAAAAGAAATTTGTAGCTTGGTTAGATGAAGTCAAGCAAGATGCTGCCGTTATTTTTTTAATGGGAGATTTATTCGATTTTTGGTTTGAATATAAAACCGTAGTACCTAAAGGGTTTACTAGAACCCTTGGAAAGCTTGCAGAAATCAGCGATTCTGGAATTCCTATTTACTATTTTGTTGGAAATCATGATCTTTGGATGAATGGTTATTTTGAAGAAGAATTAAATATTCCTGTATATCATGAGCCCCAAGAATTCACCTTTAATAATCAAACTTTTTTAATAGGTCATGGAGATGGTTTAGGACCTGGCGACATGGGTTACAAGCGCATGAAAAAAGTATTTACTAATCCGTTTAGTAAATGGCTTTTCCGTTGGTTGCATCCAGATTTAGGAGTGAAATTGGCGCAATATCTTTCTGTAAAAAATAAATTGATTTCAGGAGACGATGATGCTAAGTTTTTAGGAGAAGAAAATGAATGGCTTGTACAATATTGTAAGAGAAAACAGGAAGAAAAACATAGAGATTATTATGTGTTTGGACATAGACATCTACCATTAACTATTGACATTAGTGAGAAGTCAAAATACATCAATCTAGGCGATTGGATTGGTTATTATACCTATGGCGTTTTTGATGGGGAATCCATGGAGTTGAAAGAGTATTAATCCTTCTCATGTTCTTCAATATCTTTTCTCAAGTCTAACTTTCTAAACGAAGGAGATACAATCCCTGTAGTTAAAACCGTAATTAATGTCATTGTTCCTCCAAAAACCACTGCAGTTACAGTTCCAAAAAGCTTAGCAGTAACACCACTTTCAAAGGCGCCAAGCTCGTTAGAAGACCCAACAAACATAGAGTTTACTGAAGATACGCGCCCTCGCATATGATCTGGTGTTTTTATCTGTAAAATGGTTTGTCTAATAACCATGGACACACCGTCTGTAACACCGCTAAAGAAAAGTGCCACTACCGAAATCCAGAATATAGACGACAGACCAAAGACAATAATACTGACTCCAAATCCAAAAATAGCCACTAGTAATTTCATTCCGGCATTTTTACTAATAGGAAGGTAAGCGGTTGCCAACATGGTTAAAAATGCTCCTACAGCAGGAGCGGCACGCAACACACCAAAACCTTCACTACCTACTTTTAAAATATCTTGGGCAAATATGGGAAGTAAAGCAACAGCACCTCCAAAAAGTACCGCTACCATATCTAAAGTTAAGGCTCCTAAAACGGCTTTGGTTTTAAAAACAAATTGGAGGCCTTCTTTTAAACTCTGCATCACAGGTTCTCCAATTTTAGGATTCAAAATAGGTTTCTTTTTTATTCTAAATAAAACGATAAACGAAAACATTACCAAGCCAAACACAAAGCATAAAGACCAATGAACTCCAATAGCACTAATTAAAAAACCAGCAGTTGCAGGTCCCAAAACAGACGCCATTTGCCAAGTGGAACTACTCCAAGTAGCCGCATTTGGATAAATTTTCTTTGGAACAATTAATGCGATTAAAGAGAAAATGGTTGGTCCGAAAAAGGAGCGTATAAAACCCCCAAAAAACACCAAAGCATAAATGCAATATAGAATCGTATTTGTTGACCAATCTGCAACAATTCTGGGCCATGTTAATAGGAAAAGCCCTAAACTTATAAGTGAGAAAAAGGCAATACATTTAGCTAGTAAATTTCTTTTTTCATTTTGATCCACAATGTGTCCTGCAAACAAGGCCATGGACAGAGCTGGAATAATTTCCATTAGGCCTATAATACCCAAAGATAAAGGATCTTTGGTAATACTATATACTTGCCATTCTATAATAATAAATTGCATAGACCAACCAAAAACCAAAGCAAAGCGTAATAGGAGAAATATATTAAATTCTTTTATCCGCAAAGCGGCGTAAGGATCTTTTTTTGCCATATGATCTTCCTGTGAAAGTAGGAACCTTTTAATTATTTAAAGTCCTAAAAGGTTACAAAAACCTGAAAGGACTATTTTAGAATCTTTTACAAATGTAAAATAACCTGATGCATATTTTTAATTTTTCACGAGTTTAAACTCAACTCTTCTATTTAAAGCACGACCTTCATCTGTATTATTGGATGACATTGGAAACCTATCACCAAAACCTTGAGCAATAATTCTAGTGGGATTTAAACCTTTTGAAATTAAGTATAAGGCAACATTTTTGGCTCGAAGAAGAGATAATTCCTCATTTCTTTTTTCACTTCCAACGTGATCGGTATGACCATAAATTTCAATGGACAAGGTTTTATGTTTTTCTAAATAATTATATAATTGATCGAGTTCTTTAATAGAGGCATCTAATAAATTTGATTTATTGAAATCGAATTGCACATTTTGAAGCGTGTAAACCGTATTTTCTTCTAGAACCTGATAATTTTCTATATTATTAATTGAAATCTCCTTTGTTTTTCCAACTTCAAAAGGAATGACACTTATGTCGTCCAAGTAATAATAAGATGCATCTGGATGTTTAGATTCTTGAATTTTAATGGTTGCCAATTTTTTGTTCGGATCAAAATTTCCAATAATAAAAAATTGCTCAAATCCTTTAGATACAAAGTCGAAAGTTACTAGTTCCCATTGTTCTTTTTCGGTGTAAAACTGAAGGCTGTATATTATGGTGAAATGGCTTTTTTCAATGTTATTTAGAATGGAGTTTACATTAATTACTTTATCTGATGAAGATTTTAAAGGCTTATTTAAAAATAGTACACCAAGATCTTTAATAGCATGGCTAGAATTTGCTGCTAGATTGATATAAAACGATAAAGTGTATTTTTCTCCTTTTGTCAAAACGTTTAAAAATTCTCCTTGGATGTATTCTCGATAATCTTCGGGAGCCATCACATACATTCCGGCATAAGCCTTCCCTGTTTTAGGATTTTGATTTCCAAAGAAATTTGTAAAACCGATAGCTTTACTACAAGAATTAAAATAATCTGTAGACCCTAAATTAGGTATGGACCATTGTGATACGTTTTTATTGAAATTACCAAGGTGTTCTGGGCAGTATTTAAATTCTTCAAAACTTGGATTAAGAACAAGGTTTTGAGCCTGACAAAACAGAACAAGAACATTGAAAAATAAAATGTAAATTGTTTTTACCATGTCTTAAAATGCTAAAAATATTATTCCCTAAGATCTCTCAATTTCAATTGTAGCGAGGTATTGCCTTGCCAATGATTTTCGTCTATAGTATAAACGGCTTTAAATAATTGGTTGTCCTTAATTAAATGAAGCTTGTCTCCTAAGTTAAAACCAATGCACACTAATTTGTCACTTCCTGGTTGTTTTACTGTAATGCGCAAATGCTTATCCTCTTCCCCAACACATTTTCCGTAACCTGTATCCTTAAGGTCTTCAGACATAAAAACAGGAGTCATATTTCCTGGTCCGTAAGGTGCAAATTGACACAATATGCGCCATAATTTGCCATCTATTTGGGCTAGATTAATATTGAAGTCTATTTTAATTTCTGGAACGAGTAAATTTTTATCAATGGTTCGAGAGACTTCATCTTCAAAAGCTTGTTTAAAGGCTTCGTAGTTTTCTACTTTTAAAGTAAGGCCGGCGGCGTATTTATGACCTCCAAATTGTTCGATATGTTCAGCACAAGCTTCCAATGCATTATAGACATCAAATCCGGAAACCGAACGTGCCGAAGCTGCGAGACTATCGCCACTTTTTGTAAACACTAAAGTTGGTCTGTAATAGGTTTCTATAAGTCGTGAAGCCACAATTCCAATAACGCCTTTATGCCAAGTTTCATGATATACAACCGTTGTAAAACCCTCTTGTTCGTTGTTGTTTTCTATTTGTAAAAGAGCTTCTTCCGTAATGCGTTTATCTGCTTCTCTTCGGTCTGTATTAAAAGCTTCAATTTCTTCAGCATAAGTTTCTGCTAAATTATAATCGGTTTCACTTAGTAAAGTCACAGCATAATTACCATGTTTCATGCGTCCTGCAGCATTGATTCTAGGAGCTACAATAAAAACAACATCTGTAATGGTTAAAATATCTTTTTTAACTTGATTGATTATGGCTTTAATTCCAGGGCGTGGATTGGTATTTATTACTTGCAATCCCAAATAAGCTAAGACTCTATTTTCGCCAACAATTGGAACAATATCAGCGCCAATGGCGGTGGCCACCAAATCTAAATAGTCGGTTAATTCTTCAACCGATTTACCTTCTTTTGAAGCCAATGCCTGAATAAGTTTAAAGCCAACACCACAACCACAAAGTTCTTTAAACGGGTAATTACAATCGTCTCGTTTTGGGTCTAAAACAGCAACTGCATTTGGAAGGTCTTTTCCAGGTCTGTGGTGATCGCAGATGATGAAATCGAGGCCTTTTTCTTTAGCATAAGCAACCTTGTCAATGGCTTTAACGCCACAATCTAAAGCGATAATTAAGGAGAAATCGTTATCGTGTGCGAAGTCGATACCTTTTATTGAGACACCATAACCTTCGTCGTATCTATCAGGAATATAGGTAGCAACTTGATCTGTTCTTGTTTTTAAATAGGTTGACATTAATGCGACTGAAGATGTGCCATCTACATCATAATCTCCAAAAACTAGAATATTTTCATTATTAGCCAAAGCAAGTTCAATGCGTGCAACAGCTCGATCCATATCTTTCATTAAAAACGGATCGTGTAAATGTTCTAGACTAGGTCTAAAAAATGTTTTTGCATCTTCATACGTTTCGATACCACGTTGCAACAACAACGTAGCCACGACCTCATCTATTTGAAGAGACTTTTGTAAGAAAGCCAATTTACTAGCCTCAGGTTTTGGTTTTAGAGTCCAACGCATTTTGAAAGTTATAAGTTTTAAGTGCCTAAAACACCTAAAGTTGTTAAAAATG
Organism: Xanthomarina arctica; assembly: GCF_014638915.1. GTDB lineage: Bacteria > Bacteroidota > Bacteroidia > Flavobacteriales > Flavobacteriaceae > Xanthomarina > Xanthomarina arctica. The sequence goes on from NZ_BMFQ01000001.1 coordinate 790,249, forward strand.
AACTCTAAGTACTTATAACTTTAGAGTACTTTAGGCACTTTAAGTTTTATTTATTATGATAATGAATCGAGGTCTTTACGGTTGCAAACTTGCGAAACATTTCCATGACTCCACAATATTTATCAACGGATAAATCGACTGCTTTTTTAATTTTATTTTCGTCTAAATGGTCGCCATAAAAATGATATTCTACTGAAACTGTATGGTAATATTTTGGATGCTCTTCAGTTAATTCGCCAAATGTATCCATTCTAAAATCGGAGATATTCACTTTCATTTTATCTAAAACAGAAACGACATCCAAACCTGAGCAACCAGCAAGTGCTGAAAGCATCATGGCTTTCGGACTTAAGCCAGAACTATGTCCGCCATTTTCTGGACTTGTGTCCATTAAAACCGTTTTTCCGTTTGGATTATCCGATTCAAATTGCATGTTACCTTTCCAGTGAGTTGTTACTTTATTTGTCATTTTTAAAAGTTTTAAGTTAAAAGTACTTGAAGTGCACTAAAGTTAAGATTTATGAAGTTGTTATTATGAGAAAATAAAATTCACTTCAAGTATTTTAGGCACTTAGAACTTTAGGCATTATATTTAATCAAAAATACCAATAAAATTTAGACTATGCCATTAGTAACACCATTATCAGCAGAACACGATTTAGAAACTAGAGAATTAGCAGAATTCTTTAATGAAACGCTTGGGTTTTGCCCAAATTCGGTATTAACCATGCAACGCAGGCCAGCCATTTCTAAAGCTTTTATTAATTTAAATAAGGCTGTTATGGCAAATGAGGGTCGAGTGACTTCCGCTTTAAAACGAATGATTGCTTGGGTTTCAAGTAATGCAACAGGTTGTAGGTATTGCCAAGCACATGCCATTCGGGCCGCAGAACGTTATGGCGCAGAACAAGAACAACTAGATAATATTTGGGAATATAGAACGCATCCTGCTTTTAATGACGCTGAACGTGCGGCTTTAGACTTTAGCTTGGCGGCAAGTCAAGTGCCTAATGCGGTTGATGAAACAATAAAATCACGTCTTTACGAACATTGGAATGAAGGTGAAATTGTAGAGATGCTTGGAGTTATTTCACTTTTTGGATATTTGAATAGATGGAATGATTCTATGGGAACTTCTATTGAAGAAGGCGCTGTAGAAAGTGGTAATCAATATTTAGGTAAGAACGGATGGGAGAAAGGGAAGCATCTTTAATTCCTGCGGAGGCAGGAATCTCTATTATTAGAACGCTTCATTTTTTGATACATTAGATTAAAACCTGCTCAAAAATTGAGTGGTTTTTTTCTGTCCTATTTTAAAACCATCCTAGTATTTAGATTTGTTATCATAATATAAAAAAGTAAAGGTGAAATTTCATGTCTTAACAAATTTCTTTAAGACAATTTATCTTGGCTTTTAAATATTGGAAAGAATGGAGACTTATTTAATAATTGGAGCAGTATCAAGTTTTATCATTGGAATTTGTCAAGTGTTAAAGTTAGGATTGTTAATTAGATTACGGCAACATAAAAAACTTCATCCTGAAGCTACTATAAAAGAAATTGAAAGTTTTGAAAAAAATACTAAATCAATTAATTATTTTTTGATTGGCAAAATAAATAATTCTGAAAAAAGTTCAGAATTGCAATGATTATTTACCCTTTAAGGGCTTCCCTCCAACCACAATCACAATTTCCCCTTTTGGAGGTTTGTTCGTATAATGTTCAAGAACCTCTTTGGCAGATCCTCTAATGGTTTCTTCGTAGAGTTTAGTAAGTTCACGGGATACGGAAATTGGTCGGTCTTTACCAAAATATTCACAAAAATGTGTAAGTGTTTTAATGAGTTTATGTGGGCTTTCGTAAAAAATAATAGTTCTAGTTTCCTCAGCTAAAAGTAACAATCTAGTTTGTCGTCCTTTTTTAACCGGCAAAAAGCCTTCGAAAACAAATTTGTCGTTAGGCAATCCGCTATTTACCAGAGCTGGAACAAAAGCTGTCGCTCCTGGTAGGCAATCTACTTCAATGTTATTTTCAACACATGCACGAGCAAGTAAAAACCCTGGATCTGAAATAGCTGGGGTTCCTGCATCACTTATTAAAGCTATTGTAACGCCACTTTTTATTTTGTTTATTAAACCTTCAACCGTTTTATGCTCGTTATGCATATGATGAGATTGTGAAGGTGTAGAAACCTCAAAATGTTTTAATAATTTACCTGAAGTTCGGGTGTCTTCAGCTAAAATTAAATCGACTTCTTTTAAAACCTCAACAGCTCTAAAAGTCATGTCCTTTAAATTACCAATAGGAGTAGGTACAATATAGAGTTTACTCATTAATTAAATTTACTTTCAATAATTTCCATGAATCGGGTTTCGTATACTTCTTTTTCTTTCCAGTTTTTGTAATCTGGTTTGACAACATTTTGGATAAGATTTTCAGCTTCTGCAAAAGAACTAGATGTGTTTATTTGAGAAATAACTCTATCATAATCTGAGACTTCCCCATTAAACAGGTGTTTAATAAAAGCCAGTTTGTCGTTTAAATCAATATTTAAACCTCTACTTTTTAGTTTATCGTTTAAAGATTTTTTAACATCATCTTTAACCTTAGTTTTATCCACTGGGTCAAATTCTGGCATGTTATTAAATCCAGCCGTTATTTCTTCAAAATCGTTTTTATGATGTTTTATTTTTGGAAAGGCTTTTTCAAAAAGAGCATCCATTTGTTGCGCTTCTTCAGGCATTTGTGCCACCATATCTTTTATTTTTTCAATTGCAGGCTCCATAATATCATCCTGGTCTCTATCGTCTAAGTTTACATAGGTTCTGTCTTCAAATTCTATGTTATCGCTTACTTTGTTGTTAAATGCTACATCTAGCATTCCAAAGAAAGAGGAATCGCTACCAATAGTTGGTAGATCGTTATTGAAATTCTCTTTAGCGAATTTTAAAACGGTCAATTTTTCATAAAGCGCAGCCACTTCTTTGTGCATTTTGTCTATATTATCCTGACCTTTTAACTTCAAAATTCTATGGGCAATGCTCATTAATTCGGCTTCAAGTTTCTTCTTCATAACTTTTAAGATTTAATCTATTTTATGCGTTTGATTTTTAATAAATTTACGCCACCTTTATACAAAACGAAATAAGACTTTGTTTTAGTGTTAAAATTACAAAATGTTTCTCGAAAATACAGTAAATCATAAAGAACAATTTGGTTGGATTGAAGTAATCTGTGGTTCCATGTTCTCAGGAAAGACGGAAGAATTGATTCGTAGACTAAAGCGTGCGCAATTTGCAAAGCAAAAAGTGGAAATTTTTAAACCTACTATAGACGTGCGTTACGCCGAAAATATGGTGGTGTCTCATGATGCAAACGAAATTAGATCAACTCCTGTTCCTGCGGCTGCCAATATACCAATTCTAGCCGATGGTTGCGACGTGGTTGGAATTGATGAAGCCCAGTTTTTCGATGACGAGATTGTTCGTGTTTGCAACGATTTAGCTAATAAAGGCGTTCGTGTTATTGTTGCTGGATTGGATATGGATTTTAAAGGAAATCCATTTGGACCTATGCCAAACCTTATGGCAACTGCAGAATATGTTACCAAAGTTCATGCTATTTGTACTAGAACAGGAAATTTAGCGCAATATAGTTATAGGTTATCTAAAAATGACAATCTGGTTTTATTAGGGGAAGTAGATGAATACGAACCTTTAAGTCGTGGGGCTTATTATAAAGCCATGACAAGAGATAAAGTTAGAAGTATGAAGGTGAATGATGCCGAAGAAATCTCTACAAAATCTAATAAATAGTATGCCTAAAACGCAAGAAACCGTTCTTGAGGTAGATTTAAATGCGTTACAGCATAATTATGATTATCTCAAATCTAGAATTACAAAGGGTGCCAAATTATTAGTGGTTGTAAAAGCCTATGCTTATGGGAGTGATGCTCAGGAAATTGCTGGATATTTGCAAAACCTGGACGTAGCATACTTTGCTGTTGCTTACACAAATGAAGGTGTGGCGTTAAGAGATGCTGGAATTACCAAACCTATTTTGGTTTTGCATCCGCAACCTTTTAATTACAAAACAATAATGGCCCGTTGTCTAGAGCCTAGTTTATACAATTTTAATAGTTTCAATCAGTTTATTGAAGCGGCTGCCCTAGAAAATCAACAAGATTATCCCATTCATATAAAATTTAATACAGGCTTAAATAGATTGGGTTTTAATGAAGATGATATTAAGGCTGTGGTCGATAAATTAAAAGCGACTTCCTCTGTAAAGGTGAAATCGATATTTTCCCATTTAGCAGCCAGTGAAGATTTAAATGAAAAGGATTTCACATTAGATCAAATACATTTGTTTCAATCCATTTCGGAGTCCTTCATAAAAATTATTGGATACAAACCCATGTTGCATTTATGCAATACGTCTGGGATTTTGAATTATCCAGAAGCACATTTGGACATGGTAAGAAGTGGGATTGGAATTTATGGCTTTGGAAATTCAGAATTAGAAAACAAACATTTTACACCTATTGCCACATTAAAGTCTGTTATTTCGCAAATTCATAGCATAGAAAAAGGCGAAACGGTTGGCTATAATAGAGCTTATAAAAGTGATTCGTTTATAAAAACAGCAACCATTCCTATTGGTCATGCAGATGGTATAGGTAGACAGTATGGTAATGGAAAAGGCTATGTAACCATTCATGGAAAACCAGCTTATATTGTTGGAAATGTCTGTATGGATATGATTATGGTGAATGTTACAGATATAGATTGTAAAGAAGGCGATACCGTTATTATTTTTGGGCAACATCCTAATGCCACGCAGTTTGCTGAAAGAGTAAATTCTATTTCTTATGAAATAATTACAGCCATTTCACAGCGTGTTAAACGATTGATTATTAAATAATTTCCATTTCAGTTTTTTTTATTTAAATTCGTAGTTACTAACTATTTAAAAACACTTATTATGTTAAAAGAATTCAAGGAATTTGCCATGAAGGGCAATCTGGTTGATATTGCTGTTGCCTTTGTAATGGGTGCCGCTTTCAATAAAGTAGTAGCTTCCTTTACAGGAGGGATTGTTTCTCCATTGATAGGGTTAATATTCAATGCAGATTTTAAAGATTTAAAATATGTTATTACTGAAGGCGTTGTAAATGATGCTGGCGAAGTGGCTGGCGAAGTGGCCATTTTATATGGTGATTTCTTAACCAATGTAATCGATTTTGTAATCGTTGCTTTTGTAATGTTTATGGTTATAAAAGGGATTACTAGAATGAAGAAAAAAGAAGAACCAGCTCCTACTCCAGCTGCTGGACCAACGGATAACGATTTGTTATTGCAAATTAGAGATTTATTAAAAAAACAATAAATACTGTTCTTTATAGATTTTACAAAAACAGCTTCAAAGTGAAGCTGTTTTTTTTTATGCTTTTTTTTAAACGTCAACATGAATTAATGTATAAATTTGTAATATAAATTTACAATTTTATGAAAGTAGCAGTAGTAGGAGTAACGGGAATGGTTGGAGAAGTTATGTTAGAAGTTTTGAAGGAAAGACGATTTCCTATAACTGAATTAATTCCAGTGGCTTCTGAAAAATCTGTTGGAAAAATAATTTCATTTAAAAATAAAGATTTCCAAGTAGTCTCATTGGATACAGCTATTTCAATGAAACCAGATATCGCCTTATTTTCAGCAGGAGGAGAAACTTCTTTAGAATGGGCTCCAAAATTTGCTGCAATAGGTACCACTGTAATAGATAACTCTTCGGCATGGAGAATGGATTTAAACACGAAGTTGGTTGTTCCAGAAATTAATGCGAATACCTTAACAAAATCAGATAAAATTATTGCCAATCCAAACTGCTCTACCATTCAAATGGTAATGGCATTGGCTCCTTTGCATAAAAAATATAAAATTAAACGCATTGTAGTTTCTACCTATCAATCCATTTCTGGCACAGGTGTAAAGGCTATCAAACAATTAGAAAACGAGCTAGCTGGAGTTAAAGGTGAAATGGCTTACCCTTATCCAATTCACAAAAACGCCTTACCACATTGCGATGTTTTTGAGGAGAATGGTTATACAAAGGAAGAGATGAAATTGGTGAGAGAAACCCAAAAAATTCTGGACGATAAAACCATTTCTGTTACAGCTACTGCTGTGCGTATTCCTACGTCTGGTGGACATAGTGAAGCTGTAAATGTGGAGTTTGAAAACGATTTTGTTGTCACTGAAGTTCGTCAATTATTAAGTAATACGGAAGGCATTGTAGTGCAAGATAATACAGATGTAAACTTGTATCCAATGCCTATTTATGCACAGGGAAAAGACGATGTCTTTGTTGGAAGAATAAGAAGGGATGAATCACAACCCAACACTTTAAATTTATGGATTGTAAGTGATAATTTAAGAAAAGGTGCCGCTACAAATACCGTTCAGATAGCCGAATACTTAGTGAAAAACAAGCTGGTTTAAATTCGTTGTGCCTCTATATTTTTTAATTTTTTTCAGTTTTTTCACAGTTTTTGTACACTTATAGTATATTTATTGCTAAATAGTTGTAATTAGTGTAAATTGCATACTATTTTGTTATGAATGGATAAAAATTACATTACCCTATTTACTATTTTAATAATTTGCCTTGGATTTTTTTCTTGCGCATCAGACGATGACTATGTGCCAAATCCAATAGCCACTCCTGAGTCTGGACAAACGTCTCCTGTTCATTTTAACATAGACGAAGTGCCTTATCAAACACTTTCCGAATACAATTTTTTTGATGGGGAACTTAAAAACTTAGAACCTGTTTATGGGGTATTACCTTTTGAGCTTTCTTCGCCACTTTTTTCCGATTACGCGCTCAAAAAACGATTTATCTGGATGCCAAATAATGTGAGTGCAAATTATATTACCGAGGGTTCTATTCTAGAATTTCCGATAGGCACCATTCTTATTAAGAATTTTTATTACGAAAATGTAATACCAGATTATAGCTCTAAAATAATTGAAACCCGTTTAATGATTAAAAAATCTGAAGGCTGGGTTTTTGCTGAATATGTTTGGAATGAAAACCAAAACGATGCGACATTCGATTTAAATGGAAGTGATGTTTTTGTGCAATGGAATGAAAACAATCAAACCAAGAGCGTTAATTATAGAGTGCCATCTGGCCCCGAATGCCATACCTGCCACAAAACTGGTGATGTGTCTATTCCAATTGGGCCTAAACCTAGAAATTTAAATAAGCTTTTTAATTATGGAGATGAGACTAAAAATCAATTAGAAAAATGGGTTGAGATGGGATATTTAGAACCTTCTTATCCAGACAATATAACCGTCTTACCTAGTTGGGAAGATACGTCTCAATCTTTGGAATTAAGAGCTAGATCGTATTTAGACATTAATTGTGCCCATTGCCATTCGGAAGAGGCTCATTGCGCCTACAGACCAGTTAGATTTGATTTTGAATCTACTGGAATTCCTATCAATTTAGGAATTTGTGTCACACCCGATGAACAAATACCTGATTCAGGATTAACCCATATTGTTAATCCGGGTTCTTTTGATAGATCAGTTTTATATTATAGAATGAATTCGGTTATAGAATCTGAAAGAATGCCACTTATGGGTAGAACACTAAAACATGAAGAAGGTGTTCAATTAATAAAAGAATGGATCAATTCCCTAACAATACAATGCAATTAAATATTAAAATCATGAAAAAAACTATCTTACTATTTACTTTATTGCTATGTGGCTTTAGCACCATAGCTCAAGTATTAAATCAAAATGCAAATTGGCCTAATTCTAATTGGTCCTTAGCAGGCACTTATGATACTGATCCGTTAATATTTACAGGAAACCCTACTACAAATTCATCGAATTTTTCGTTCGATGACGATCAAGGTGGTAGTGGATCCTTAAACAATGTTGCCGCACAATCTCCTATTGTAAACTTAACAAACGCGTATAATGCTGGCGAAACTGTATTAACAGTTAGCTCAAACTATGTTTTAAATGTGTATCAGACTGAAACCATAACGGTGCAGTATTGGGATGCGGATTCAAGTACATGGACTAACTGGGGGACACCTTATGGAACTACAACGCCTAATGCTCCAAATGTTAATTTTTGCTCCGGTACATTTGCAGTTTTTGAAAGTGTAGAATTAAATATCTCTAATTTTTCAAGTACCCAATTATCTGGTTTTAGATATAGAATTCATTATAGTGATAATGGGTCTTTTGGTTGGGGAATGTGTTTTGGATCGCCTAATATCTCCTCTTCAACACCGCCTGCCTGTATGGTTGTTACTAACTTAAGTGTTTCAGGTATTACGCACAATGCCGCAAATATAAGTTGGGAAGTAGGAAGTGATGAAACAGCTTGGGAAATAGGGGTGCAATTGGCCTCATCCGGAGCTCCAAACTCTGGAACACCAACAAATTTAAATAATCCGTATCCAGTTTCAGGTTTGGCTGCTAACTCAGATTATAGAGCTTATGTAAGAGCAAATTGCTTAACAGATGGTTATAGCGAATGGGTATCAATAGATTTTACAACAAACGATTCACCACCAATGCCGGGAGATTTTGTTTTTATTAGAGATAATAGTATTTCCATGAGTGGGACTAGTTATGCCGTTGTTGATATGAATAATGATGGGATGGACGATTTAATTGCAGCAACCTCAGCAAGCATTAATATTAATCATCAAACATCAGGAGGTTTTGCTTTCACAAATTTTCCAGCTCCAGCTAATTATGGTCCAGGTTGGAGTATTGCAGCAGGAGATTTAGATGGAAATGGTTATAACGATTTATTATATGCTGCTGGAAATGGCGTTTCTTTTGTAACTGCTAATAGCGATGGAACGGCTTACTCACAATTTTTTAATACTACAGCCTATGTTTTCTCTCAGCGCTCAAATTTTGTAGATATTAATAACGATGGGGATTTAGATGCCTTTGTTTGTCATGATGTGCAACCAAATGTTTATTTTATTAATAATGGAAGTGGTGGTTTAACGTATTACCAAGGACCTTCTACTCCAGTTCCTAATGGAATTGGAACACATCCAAACGGAGGGAATTATGGAACTGTTTGGGTTGATTATGATAATGATAGAGATATAGATTTGTTTATTGCCAAATGTCGAGGTGGAAATGTTACACATAAAATTAATGAATTATGGAGAAACGATGGCAATGGGGTTTATGTGAATGTAGCGGAAAATGCTAATATGGCCGATCCTATTCAAACTTGGTCTTCGGCCTGGGCAGATTTTGATAATGATGGAGATATGGATGCTTATGTTGGAGCTAGTTCTTCGTCTGATGGATCTCATAAATATATGATTAATAATGGCGATGGTACTTTTACAGATGCTACAGCGGCGGCAAATATTTCTGGGGCACCTTTTGGTATAGAAAATGCACCTGGAGATTTTAATAACGATGGTTATGTCGATATTTTATCTAATGGAAGAATATTGCTTAACAATGGAGATAATTCATTTTCAATTATTTCAACAGATATGCCACCTAGTGGTGCCATTGGGGATGTTGATGGAGACGGGTTTTTAGATGTTTTTAGCGGTAGTCTTTATAAGAATAATGGCGGAAATGGTAATAATTATGTTATGATTCGCACACAAGGGGTTCAAAGTAACTATAATGGTATTGGAGCAAGAATAGAAATCCATACAGATTCTGGAACACAAATTAGAGATGTAAGAAGTGGGGAAGGTTTTCAATATATGAGTTCTCTAAATGTTCATTTTGGACTTGGAACAGATACGGCTATTAACAACTTGGTTATTTATTGGCCTTCTGGAGTTGTAGATAATATTCAGAATCCAGACATAAACATCTTGCATACTATAGTTGAAGGGCAATCTTTAAGTGTGCAAGACGAAACACTTTCAGACTTAGTGATGTATCCGAACCCAACCGAAAATGTGCTTAATTTTTCATCTTCAGCAGATATAGCTAATAAAGTTGCCACTGTTTTTGATGTGAATGGAAAGAAAATATTCAGTTCAAAATTAAGTAATAAGTCGTTAGATGTGTCTAAACTTCAAGCTGGTTTTTATATTATTAGATTGGAAGAAAAAGGAAAAATAATTAATAGAAAATTCATTAAAAAATAAGAGATTTTTACGAATCAAAAAGTCACTCCTTGGAGTGACTTTTTTTTTGTTTATAAAATAATATTTAGGAGTATCATTAATTTAACCAGTTTGAATTGAAATAAAAAACCTTGTCGAAAAACAGGTGAAACTGCTTAAAAACAAGGTTGTAAAAATAATTGATTAATAGCTCTGTAAAGATAATACAAAAGCTAGTTTAAAAATGGATTATATTATGGTTGGTAAAAATTACTGTAGGGTTGGTAGAAATTTGGAGTAAATATGTATTAACTATACTTCACTTTTCTTAAAATCCGAACAGCTTCTTTATAAAGTATATAGGCTTCTTTATTATGAATTTTTAAAAAAGGTTTGGCTTCATGCAACTTATCGATGGCTTCATGAAACAGATTTAAATAGCAAATAAGATAAGCTGCAGGAAGGTTTTTTAAATCGGTTTCTTCATTTTTATTTAAAGCGATCCCTTTTTTTAATTTTTCCAAAATAGCATTATTGGCATTGTAAATATGATGAAGTACTTTTTTATCGTATTGAGGTGCTTCAAAAATTAATGTAGTGTCAATATTGTAACTTGCGTTATCAGAAAACTGAATAACCGTTTCTTCTAATGGATAATATTTATAGGAATTTTGAAGTCCTAAATTTACGTATTCAATAATTTTAAAGGAATCCTCATCATAAGAAATGGATACCTCATCTAATGCTGAATAAAACAAGCGTACTTGCTCATTAATAAATTTTATATCCACACGAGAGTAAAATATCTCGTCTTTAATCTGTTTTTTTTGTCCAGCCCAGCACAATACAAAATATTCTTTAAACACTTTATATTGAGGATTGAAATCTTGGCGCGTTTTTAAAAAATCGAAAACACCATCTAACGTATGTTCAATGTTATTTTGGGAATTGTTTTCAATAGCAGTTACAATTTTAGAATTAACATCCTTTATTTCAACATCATATACTTTAGGCATGCTCATGCTACCATCTCTAAAAAACATAGAGCCTCCATAATATTTCCAGATATTTTTACGAAGCGATGTAATTTTATCTATGGATCTAATGGTTACAAGTCCTACAACTTTATCGTCTGGTAAATGTGGAAATGGAATGTTTTCGTACTGAACAATAGGCGGATTTGTGAGATAAGCATTGATGAGGTTTTGTATTTTACTATCGTCGAAAAAATCGACACCAATTATTTGGTTATCGGCATCTTCAACTCCAATCACGATGTAAGAGTTATTTTTTGGATTAGAGTTTGAAAGGGCACAAACATGTTTTAAAAATTTTGCCTTTCCTTCCTTTTGACCAATATCAATCTGACGCTTTTTATCATAAAAGCTATTCTCATCATTATGAGCGAGTAGGTTTTTTATAAGGAGGCGTTTATTAATCATGGCTATTTCCTGCGAAGGCAGGAATGTTTTTTTTAATTAAAAACTCTTTTTAACAATGGTTGAAGAAGCTTGGGCTGTTGGAAATACTAACAAATCGGCTATGTTTACATGTGGAGGTCTGGTAACAGCAAAATAAATAATTTCGGCAATATCCTCTGGTTGCAAAGCTTTGTATCCTTTATAAACGTTATCCGCAACAGCATCCCCTTTATAGCGTACTTGTGAAAATTCAGTCTCTACCAAACCAGGATTAATGGCGCCAACTTTTATTCCAAACTCGTTTAAGTCTATGCGCATGCCTTCGGTTATGGCAAGAACGGCATGTTTACTAGCACAATACACATTGCCTTTAGGGTAAACTTCTTTTCCAGCCGACGAGCCGATATTTATAATTTGCCCTGTTTTGCGTTCCGTCATTTGTGGAATAACAGCTTTACTTACATACAGTAAGCCTTTAACGTTTATATCTATCATGGCATCCCAATCATCTATATTCCCAGTTTGAATAGGATCTAAACCATGTGCATTTCCTGCATTATTGATTAAAATATCGATGTTCTTAAATGCAGGAGGTAAAGATGCAATCGCTTTCAGTGTCTCTTTTTTATCACTCACATCAAAATTTAAAATATGTACTTCTGTTTGTTCTTGTAATGCTTTTTGTATGATTTCTAATCGTTCTTGTCTTCGGCCACATAAAATTAAGTGAATACCGTGTTTGGCAAATTCTTGAGCAGTTGCTCTCCCAATACCACTTGTGGCACCTGTAATTAAAGCTATTTTTTTCATATTAATAATTTACTATTTTGAGAATTTAATTGGTTGATATTCTTTATCGTAATTCCTCTATAAAAATACTTATTAGTAGATGAATATGATATGCTTATGATTAAATATTTAAGTTAGATTGAATAATGACATTGTTTTTACATGTTAACTCCTAGAAAACAACTGAGTTTCAAATACCCCTACAAAAAGTTTTTGAAGTATATTTAGCAGCTGAAAAAGAACGGTTTTAAAATTATGGACAATTTAGTTACTTATGCATTATCAGTATTTATGGGATTTTTTGCTATTATGAACCCAATAGCAAATACCCCAATTTTCTTGGGCCTTGTTGAAGGCATGGGAAATGAACAAAAAAAACAGATTGCTAAAACTGCTACGCTTACAGCATTTGCAATAGTTGTGGTTTTTGTTATGGCTGGAAAATATATCTTTGAACTATTTGGAATTACCATTCCTGCATTTAAAATAACAGGAGGGATTTTAATTTTCTTTGTTGGATTTGAAATGCTAATGTCTAAGAAGTCTAAAATACAAAGTAATGATGATCCAGATGATAAAAGTAGTTTGGCAATTTCTCCTTTAGCCATCCCAATCCTTGCAGGACCAGGAACTATTGTAACTGCAATGAACTTTGTTACTCATGCCACCTACACTCATATTGGTATTGTTATCGCCATTTTTGGTTTTATGATTTATCTAACCTATTTAGCTTTTTCTTTAAGTGATTTGATTGTAAAAAAATTAGGCGAGAATTTAATTTCTGTTATTGGAAAATTAATGGGATTAATTCTAGCTATCATTGGTACAGGAATGGTTACACAAGGAATTAAGTTAACATTCTTTTCGTAAGTAAAGCAGGTTATTAGATCATTCCTATTAAAAGAATGGGTTAAGCTATTGGTTTAACATTACAAATGCGTCATAAGTTGAAGTGCGAACCTTCGCTATTAATCTTCACTTCCATTTAAAATAATGACAATCAATATCAATTGTTTTAAGTTATTTTGTGGCTTTAAGAGATTATACCTTGTGACTAATTTTTATAAAAATCAGTTTATAAAAGATATTTAGCTTCGGCTTTGATTGATGTTAAAGCATATTTCGATTGTTCATATTTGGAATCATGTCTCAAAAACCTTCATTTAGTTGAAATTTATATTTAAATATTTGTTAAAGCGTAGCATAATTGGTGCTTCTCTTTTATTTTTAACCAATTATTAACAGCATTCAAGCAAAAATTTTAACAATTTGCACCCTCAAATAATGAAACCATATTTGAGCCTTTAAAAAAATAAATATAATGGAAGATACAGGTACAATAGATATTAAGTCAATTAATGAAAAGATAGAAAGAGAGAGTGCTTTTGTAGATTTACTTACTTTAGAAATGAATAAAGTTATTGTAGGTCAAAAACACATGATTGAAAGATTGCTTATAGGTTTGCTTGGTCAAGGACATATTTTATTAGAAGGTGTTCCTGGTTTAGCAAAAACACTTGCTATTAATACACTTGCACAAGCTGTTGATGGAAGTTTTAGTAGAATTCAGTTTACTCCAGATTTATTGCCAGCTGATGTTGTTGGAACCTTAATCTACAACATGAAGCAAAATGATTTCACCATTAAAAAAGGACCGATTTTCGCGAATTTTGTTTTAGCGGATGAGATTAACAGAGCTCCAGCAAAAGTACAGTCTGCTTTATTGGAAGCCATGCAAGAGAAACAAGTAACTATTGGAGACGAAACCTATATACTGGATAAACCATTTTTAGTAATGGCAACTATGAATCCGGTTGAACAAGAAGGAACGTACCCGTTACCAGAAGCACAAGTGGATCGATTCATGTTGAAAACAGTTATCGATTACCCAAAAATGGAGGACGAACAATTAATTGTTAGAGCCAATTTAAGAGGTTTTTTCGAAAAAGTAAATGCTGTTGTTTCCGTTCAACAAATATTAAGTGCTCAAAAAGCTGTTCGTGAAGTTTACATGGACGAAAAAATTGAAAAATACATACTAGATATTGTGTTTGCTACACGTTATCCAGAAAGATATAAACTTGCCGATTTAAAACCATTAATTTCTTTTGGAGCCTCGCCTCGTGGAAGTATTAACCTTGCAACAGCTGCTAAATGTTATGCATTTATTAAACGTCGTGGGTATGTAATTCCTGAAGATGTAAGAGCCGTAGTTTACGATGTGTTACGTCATAGAATAGGTATCACTTATGAAGCTGAAGCAGAAAACATCACTTCAGTAGACATCATCAATAAAATTATTAATGAAATTGAAGTACCATAGGATTTAAGATTTAAGAAATACGAATCGCGATTTCAGAAATCGTAAATCAAAAATCTACAATCGAAAATTCAAAGATGGATACTAAAGAATTACTAAAAAAAGTACGAAAAATTGAGATTAAGACACGTCGTTTGTCTGATCATATTTTTGGAGGTGAATATCATTCAACCTTCAAAGGTCGTGGTATGACTTTTTCTGAAGTTCGCCAGTATCAATATGGAGACGATATTAGAAATATCGATTGGAATGTAACGGCACGATATAACGATCCACATATAAAAGTATTTGAAGAAGAACGCGAGCTAACCATGATGCTCATGGTAGATGTTTCTGGTTCAGAATTGTTTGGAACTGACGAGCAGTTTAAAAACGAAATTGTTATGGAAATCGCGGCGACCTTAGCTTTTTCTGCAACCCAAAATAATGATAAGATTGGGTTGATTTTGTTTTCAGATGCTATCGAATTATATATTCCACCCAAAAAAGGTCGTTCGCATGTGTTGCGTATTATTCGTGAGTTGATAGAGTTTAAGCCAAAAAGTACACAAACAAATATTACAGAAGCTTTAAAATTTTTATCGAATGTGATGAAGAAAAAAGCCATTGTATTTCTTTTAAGCGATTTTATTGCAGACGATTATAAGCAAACGCTAAAAATAACCTCTGGAAGACATGATCTTACAGGAATAAGAGTCTATGATAAAAGCGAAGAATCCATCCCAAATTTAGGAATGGTTCAAATGCAAGATGCTGAATCTGGCGAATCTATGTTGGTCAATACGGCTTCAAAAACCGTAAGACAAGATTATAGTAATTTCTATAATGATAAAGTGGCATATTTTAAAGACAGTTTCGCGAAATCTGGAGCAGGGTCTTTAGATTGTCGTGTGGACGAAAGTTATGTTAAAAAATTATTAGGATATTTTAAAAGAAGAAGCTAAAAGATTTACGATTTATGAATAACGATTTTAGATTTATGAAATGTATCAATTCAAGCTTCAACACGAAAGCATTGAGTCTATTCTCTATTTTCTGTTTTCTGTTTTCTTCAGTTTCTTTTTCACAAGAATTGTCAACAACTATAGATTCTACATCTATTAAAATTGGAGAGCAGATTACATATAAAATTCAAGTGGAGACAGATTCTACAGATTTAGTAGTTTTTCCAGAAGGTCAGACTTTTATGCCTCTTGAAATGATAGAATCTTATAAAGTAGATACTACTAAAAAAGATGCTAGATTTCTACTTGTAAAAAAATACGGGTTAACGCAATTCGATTCAGGGAAATACACCATTCCAAGACAAAAAATCTTAATTGGCGATAAAACATTTTTTACAGATTCCTTAAAAGTACTTGTAAATACCATTCAAGTAGATTCAACAAAACAGGGTTTATACGATATCAAACCTATTATTGAAGTTGAAAAAAGTATTAGTGATTGGTGGAAAACGCTACTTATTATCATTGCATTTATAGCACTAGTTGGAGGCCTACTATATTGGTTTTTATGGCGTAAAAAACCCTTAACAGAAGAGGAAGAAATTGCCTTGCTTCCACCTTACGAACGTGCCAAATTGGCTTTAAGAAAGCTAGATGAAAGTCATTATTTAGAGAATTCAGAAATCAAGGAATATTACTCTGAATTGACTTTAGCCATTAGAAGATATTTAGACGAAAAAGTTTACGATCACGCATTAGAAAGCACCACAGACGAACTTATTACTAGGTTGAATTTGTTAAAAGAAGGCAATCAAATAGATTTAAGTAAAGAAACACTTAAAAATTTAGAAAGCATTTTTAAAAGAGCCGATTTAGTAAAATTCGCAAAATCTGCTCCGGATATTGAATTAGCTAAGTTTGATAGAAACACCATCGATTTAGAAATAGATCATGTTAAGGAAGTGCTTCCAGAACCTACCGAAGAAGAAAAACTTCTAAATCAACAATATAAAGATGCGCAAGCACGTAAAAAGAAACGTAGAAAAATAATACTTACAAGTGTCGCTGCGGTTTTAGTATTGATTGCTGTATTTATAGGTTTTGGTGTGAAGTATGGTTTTGGGTATGTAACAGATACCTTGCTTGGGGACGATAACAAGGAACTTCTGGAAGGCAATTGGGTAAGAAGTGAATATGGAGTGCCACCAATTGATATTTCTACACCTATGGTGTTAAAAAGAGACAATCCGCCAGTTCCAGAAGATGTAAAAGCTAAAATTGAGAAATTAAGCTTTTTCTATGGAACAATTGAAGGAGACTTATATATAAACGTAAGTACCACCACCTTTGAAAATCAAGGTGAAGAAACTGAAAAGAAAGAAATTGATTTAGTCAAAGTAGCAGCAGAAAGTATATCCAACTTAGAGAAAAAAGGAGTTAAAGATATTTTTGTGAAACAAGAAAAGTTTACAACACCTAATGGAGCCGAAGGTTTAAAAACATTTGGAACATTAAAGATTCCATTGATGAGTCCTGGAGATTATAAGGAAGATAATTATGCCTTATTTCAATTTGTTTCAGATAATAAAGAAGTATTACAACAAATTTTGCTGACTTGGCAATTGGATGATGTCTATGCAGACCAAATATCCAACAGGGTTATTAACTCTATAGAACTTAAAAAAGCAGAGCAATAATGTTAGATGGCATTGAATTTTTAAATAAAGAATATTTCTGGTTGTTTCTGTTACTTCCAATAGCGTTGCTATGGTATGTTTTCAAGTTTAATAAACAAACCCCAGAACTTAAAATTTCCAGTTTACAGGGTTTTAAAACAAGTAATTCATTATTGCCAAAATTTAAACACATCTTATTTGTTTTGCGTTTAATGGTATTAGGATTAATAATAACAGCCATGGCAAGACCAAGAACTGTAGATGTCTCAACCAAAACAAAAACGACTAGAGGAATAGATATTGTTATGGCAATAGATGTTTCTGCAAGTATGTTGGCAAAAGATTTAAAACCTAACAGACTTGAAGCCTTAAAAGAAGTCGCGGCAGAGTTTATTAAAGAAAGACCAAACGATAGAATTGGCTTGGTAGAATATGCTGGTGAAAGCTATACGAAGACACCAATTACAAGCGATAAAGCCATTGTATTACGTTCTTTAGAAAGTATCCAATACAACACGGTTATTGAAGGTGGAACAGCTATTGGAATGGGTTTGGCAACTTCAGTAAACCGTTTAAAAGACAGTAAGGCCAAAAGTAAAATTATTATTTTGCTTACAGATGGTGTGAATAATACTGGGTTTATAGATCCTAAAATAGCCAGCGAATTGGCTGTAGAATATAATATTAAAACCTACACTATCGGATTAGGAACAAATGGTATGGCATTAACTCCTATGAGGATTTTACCAAATGGCGAATTTGAATATGGCCGTGCGCAGGTAGAAATAGATGAAGAATTATTGAAGGAAATTGCCGATGTTACTGGTGGAAAATATTTTAGAGCAACCGATAATAAATCGTTAGGCGAAATTTACGACGAAATCAATAAGCTTGAAAAGACAGATATTGAAGAGTTTAAATATTACAATTACGAAGAGAAATTTAGACCTCTTGTTTTATTAGCAGGAATCATTTTGCTTTTTGAACTGTTGTTGAGGTTTTCAATTTTCAGGAGTTTTGTGTAATAAGATGTGGCATTTCCTTGCAGGAGGAAATCTCAAGAAGAAAAAGAATAAAGACAATTAATCTTAAAATATTAATTCCATTCAATCTAATAACATGGTTGAAATTTGGATTTTTAATATTGGAATTTTAAAAAGATGTATCAATTAGAAGAAAAAATATGGTTTTGGGTATTAGCGATTATTCCAGTAATAATTCTATTCTTTTTGGTGCTTCAATTTTGGAAACGCCATACACAAAAGAAGTTTGCCAATAAAAAACTTTTAAAAAGATTAAGCCCAAACCAATCACTCTTTAAAAACATTTTAAAGATTTCGGTTATTTGCTTAGCAATTGCTTCGTTAACTATTGCTTTGGTGAACCCAAAAGTTGGGACAAAATTAGAAACTGTTAAACGCGAAGGTGTGGATGTGGTTTTTGCTATCGATGTCTCGAAAAGTATGTTGGCCGAGGATATTGCTCCTAACAGACTTGAAAAAGCAAAACAGTTAGTTACTCAAATCATTAATAATTTGGCTAGTGATCGTGTAGGAATTATCGCTTACGCAGGAAAAGCTTTTCCACAACTTCCAATTACAACAGATTACGCCTCGGCTAAAATGTTCTTGCAAAGCATGAATACAGACATGCTATCTTCACAAGGAACAGCTATCGACGAAGCTATTGAGTTATCAAAAACCTATTTTGACGACGATGAGCAAACCAATCGTGTGTTAATTATCATTTCAGATGGAGAAGATCATGGCGAAGTAGCTTCAAAAGTAGCTGAAGAAGCATACAATGAAGGTATTAGAATATTTACCATTGGTGTAGGAGATATAAAAGGTGGCCCAATTCCTATAAAAAGAAATGGCGTTGTTTTAAATTATAAAAAAGATAAAACAGGCGAAACTGTCATTACACGTTTAAATGAAGAAACTCTTAAATCTATTGCTTCAGAAGCTGATGGTGTTTATTTAAACGGGAGAAATACCAATGAAGTTGTAGAAAGCATTACAGATATTTTAAATAAAATGGATAAAAAAGAATTTGAAGCCAAACAATTTGCCGATTTTAAAGACCAATTCCAATGGTTTTTGGCGCTTGCACTTGTACTTCTCTTCTTGGATATCTTTTTATTAGAACGAAAAACGGCTTGGTTAAAGAAATTGAATTTATTCAACGAAAACCTATAATTCTAAGGTTAATTAACAACTTCTTTAATATGAATTTGTAATATCCTGCAAGGTTTTTAAAACCTGGCAGGTATTTATAGCTTAGTTTTTAAACCTACAAGTCTCGACGTTTCGGTATTGAAATCTTGCAGGTTAGTGAATTGAAATTTTATAAAACCTTTAACTATCAACAACACAACTGTTTTATATATTTGAGGTCGCACAAAAGCATAATGAAAGAAGGTTATATTTAAAATGAGATACTTACTAGTTTACATATTTGCATTGCTTTCGGTTTCTAGTTTTTCTCAAGAAGAAGACACGGAGAAACAAGCTGCCTTGACTTTAAAAAAAGCGAATAATTTTGTCTATGAAGGCAATGAGAACGCAGTTAACGACGATTTTGTTCTAGCAGAAATGGCTTATCGTCAAGCGCTTTCAGAGCAAACATCATCTGTTGCGGGAGCTTATAATTTAGGAACTTCATATATTAATGAAGGAAGTTATACCGAAGCATTGTATCGTTTACTTCAAGCAACTAAAAATGCAACTTCAAAAGAAGAAAAGCATATCGCCTTTCATAATATTGGAAATATCTTGATGAAAGAGAACAAATGTCAAGAAGCTGTTGATGCCTATAAAAATGCCTTGAGAAACAATCCAGCGGACAATGAAACACGTTACAACCTTGGTTTAGCAAAAGAATGTGCGGAACAGCAAAAGGATGATCCAAAAGACGATAATAAGGACGACGAGAAGAAGGATCAAGACCAAGATCAAAATCAAGACGAAAACAAGGAAAACGAAGATAAGAAAGATCAGGACGAAGGAGATAAAAAGGAAGATAATAAAGATCAAGGCGATCAGGATAAAAAAGACGGCGACGACGAAAAAGATGATGAAGGCAAGCCAAAAGAAGATAATAAAGATCAAGGAAAAGGAGACGATCAGAAAAAAGAACCTCAAGATCAGCAACCACAACCTGGACAATTATCTCCTCAACAGGTGAAAAATTTACTGGAAGCCATGAACAATCAGGAGCAAAAAGTTCAAGAAAAAATGAATGCTGAAAAGCAACAAGGCGTAAAAGTAGAAACAGATAAAGATTGGTAAATTTTAAAGAATTAAAATAATAGAATAAAAAATAAAGACTTTTCTTTCCCTTTGGGAAAAATGTCCGAAGGACAGAAAGAGCCTATGAAAATAATAAAATACATATCATTAATTTTAATTATACTAACTACTAGTCTTGCTAGTGCTCAAATAACTTTTGAGGCTAAAGTAAGTAAGAAGAAACTTGGTATAAACGAAAGGTTGCGTGTCGATTTCGAGATGAATAAAGATGGCGACAATTTTAATCCGCCAGATTTTGTAGGTTTTAATATAGTTGGTGGCCCAAACCAAGCTGTTAGCACGTCTTGGATGAATGGCAAGCGCTCTTATAAAAAAACCTATAGCTATTTCTTATCCCCAAAACAGAGAGGGACTTTTAATATTAAACAAGCCAGTATAGAAATTGATGGAGAGATTTATAAAACATCTCCTCAAAACATTGTGGTTACGGCTGCAGTCGATAGACCGAACGATGATAACAACCCTGAAACCATTGCAGATAATAACATTCACTTGGTTGCTGAGGTATCAAATGGAAATCCATATTTAAACGAAGCTATAACGGTTGTTTACAAACTTTATGTGTCTCCAGATACAGGAGTTAGTAATTGGAGAGAAATAGACAATCCTAGATATAACGATTTTTGGAGTCAGAGTATTGATATAAAAAGTTTAACAGTCCAAAATGGTACGTATAAAGGAGCCGATTATAGATATGTTGTTTTGAGAAAAACAGTTCTCTACCCTCAAAAAACGGGAAAACTTGAAATAGAACCTTTAAGTTTAGATGTTACCATTGAAGTGCCAACAAACAGACGCGATATTTTTGGTGGCAGATTAATGGCCAAAGTGCATAAAACTATTTCTGCTGGAAATAGAACTATAGACGTAAAACCATTACCATTAGAAGGGAAACCAGAAGATTTTACTGGAGCTGTTGGAGATTTTCAATTCAATGTCATTACCTCTAAATCGGAGTTAAATGCGTCAGAATCTTTACAAGCTCGTGTAGAAGTAAAAGGAAATGGAAACCTAAAGTTATTTGAACTTCCTAAACTTTCTTTACCAAGTTCTTTAGAAGTTTATGAGCCAGAACATGGTGAAAATGTAACTACTAATTTGAGCGGAATGCAAGGAAGTATTTCAGACAGTTATACCATTGTTCCGCAATACAAAGGAAAATATCCAATCCCAAGCATTAGCTTTTCGTATTTTGATGTAAAAACAGAATCTTACAAACGGATTTCATCAGGTGAAATTGTTTTAAATGTGCTTGAAGGGCCAACAAATACAACAAATTCAGACAATAATATTGCATCGACAAATAACCTAAAGCAACCAGTTGTTGTGAATAACGAACAATTTGCCTTTATAAAAACAGATGCTAATTTAACCAGTATTAAACCAAATCATTTCTTTAAAACCACAGGTTTCTGGACAGGTTTATTATTGCCATTATTAGCCATTCCGTTGGCTATCATTATTAGAAAAAAGAAACAAGAACGCGACGCAGATATCACTGGTAATAGAGTGAGAAAAGCCGATAAATTAGCAAAACGTTATTTAAGTGAAGCCAAAAAAGCTTTAGGGAAAAAAGAAGCATTTTATGTTGCTCTTGAAAAAGCATTGCACAATTATTTAAAAGCGAAGTTGCGTATTGAAACCAGTGAGTTTACAAAAGATAAAATTGAAGATATATTAATAACAAGACAAGTGGATAGCGAAATAGTTTCAGAGTTTTTGGCTATTTTACAAAACTGCGAATTGGCTCGTTTTACCCCGATTACTCAAGTGGAAATGCAACAGGATTACGATAAAGCAGCAAAAACAATTTCAGCAATAGATAAACAGATTAAATGAAGCAATTAGTTTACATATGTGTGCTTTTATTGAGCTTTATAACTTCCGCTCAAAATACGTCCTTATTTGAACAAGGGAATGCGCTTTACAACGAAGGAGATTATGATCAAGCCATTCTTAAATACAATTTGGTTTTGGAAAACGGTGAACATTCAGCAGCCTTGTATTTTAATTTGGCAAATGCTCATTATAAATTAAGTCATATTGCACCAAGCATTTATTACTACGAAAAAGCTTTAGAGCTGGCTCCAAACGATAAGGAAATTATAAACAATGTAGCTTTTGCTCGTAACATGACCATAGATGCTATTGGAATTGTGCCAGAAGTTGGACTTTCAAAATTCATAAAAAGCACCACCAATTCATTAAGTTTCGATGGGTGGGCAAAAATGGCTATCGCATTTATTTGTGTGTTTGTACTTTTGTTCCTTACCTATTATTTTGCGTATTCAACAACAAAAAAACGTCTCGCTTTTATTGGTAGCATGACCTGTTTAGGGTTTACCTGTTTAGCCTTAAGCTTTGCTTTTCATAAATATAATTTGGATAAAAATGACCAGCCAGCAATTGTTTTTGCACAAGAAAGCCAGGTTAAAAGTGAACCAAATTTACGTAGCACAGAGGCTTTTATTCTTCATGAAGGTACTAAGGTTCAAATACTAGATACCGTGAACAACTGGAAAAAAATTAGACTTTCAGATGGTAAAACGGGTTGGGTGGTTAATGAGGATATTAAAATATTAAAAATTCCCTAACATTCATTTGGACTGGTTGTCTTATATTTGCAATTCAATATTTTTTTAATGAATAGACACACCGTAGCAATTTTTTTTACAATATTATTCATGGCTCTAATAAGTGCGCCATCGATAATTTCAGCTATGGATGATTCTATTGATATTTCTCAATTTTTCAGTATTACCGAAGAGGAAGAAACAGCAAAAATACTACTTGAGATAAATCTTACCGAAACGGAACATTTAATACTTACTAGTTCTAATGAGAATTTAGGTTATTATAAAAAAAACTACACAAAACCGCACCTAAATTTAATTTCTCCACCACCAGAATTCATTTCTTAATTTTTTTAGTTTAAGGACGAATCTTGTCCAAATCGAAAATTATTAATTACGACTACTGAAATTATTTTTCAGTAGCATATATGAATTTATACATGTTAAAAACTATTAAAAGCGACTTGCCTGCAAGTGTCGTTGTGTTTTTTGTGGCCTTGCCATTATGTTTAGGAATTGCCTTGGCCAGTGGAGCCCCTCTTTTTTCTGGATTAATTGCTGGAATTATTGGAGGAATTGTAGTAGGAGCTTTAAGTGGTTCTAAAATTGGAGTTAGTGGTCCTGCCGCTGGTTTAGCTGCTATTGTATTAACTGCAATTGGATCTTTAGGAGGTTATGAAAACTTTTTAGTTGCCGTTGTTTTAGGAGGTGTCATTCAATTACTTTTTGGAGTTTTAAAAGCTGGAATTATTGGGTACTATTTTCCTTCTTCGGTTATTAAAGGGATGCTTACAGGTATTGGTATTATCATTATTTTAAAACAAATTCCAAACTTTTTTGGGTATGATGAAGAATCTGCTTGGGATTTAGAATTTTTTGAAATAGATGGAGGGAATACATTTTCAGAATTATTTTCTATGCTGAGTAATATCCACCCCGGAGCCGCTCTAATTGGAATAATTGGCTTAGTACTTTTAGTGTTTTGGGAAAAGGTATTAAGTAAAAAATCTAAAGTGTTCGAAATTATTCAAGGCCCTTTTGTAGTGGTTGTATTAGGAATAGTATTTTTTACACTAACGCAAAATTACGATGCCTTATCCATTGGAGCCGTTCATATGGTAAGCGTTCCAATTCCTGAAGATATCAACTCTTTTATAGGTCAGTTTAGTTTTCCTAATTTCTCAGCTATTACAAATCCGGAAGTATGGATTGTTGCTTTTACTATTGCGCTAGTAGCAAGTTTAGAGACCTTGTTATGCGTAGAAGCATCAGATAAAATTGATCCAGATAAAAACGTAACGCCTACAAATAGAGAATTATTAGCACAAGGTGCTGGTAATATTATTTCAGGTTTAATAGGTGGTTTACCAATAACACAAGTAATTGTTAGAAGTTCTGCTAATATTCAATCTGGTGGAAAAACTAAAATGTCCGCTATTTTTCACGGTTTCTTATTATTAATATCTGTTATATTAATTCCAACATTACTTAATAAGATTCCATTATCTGTGTTAGCTGCCATTTTATTATTAGTAGGTTATAAGCTAGCAAAACCCGGATTATTCAAACAAATGTATCAATTAGGTTGGAAACAATCTATCCCATTTTTTGTAACTGTATTTGGAATTGTATTTACGGACCTATTGGTTGGTATTGGGTTAGGATTAATGGTTGGAATTGTAGTGATACTATTAAAAAGTTATCAAAACTCTCACTTTCTTCATATTGAAGATAATAGTAACGGAAAACATAAAATTAAAATGACGCTTGCAGAGGAAGTAACCTTCTTTAATAAAGGAGCCATTTTAAAGGAATTAGATAGTTTACCAAGAGATACTTATTTCGAGTTCGACGTTACTAAAACCAGATATTTAGATTATGATATAATTGAAATATTAGAAGATTTTGCCTTTAAAGCAAAAGAAAGAAATATCGACATCAAATTAATTTCTAAGCGAGGTGTTGTCGAAAACCCACCAAGTTTTATCGAGTTTTTTAAATTAAGACCTAAATCTAATATCAGTTTAAGCTAAAGTATAATAAAATTAAAATCAAAACACATGAAAGCACATACAAGAGAATCTCAAGCCACAATGACACCAGAAAAGTCATTACAATATTTAAAAGAAGGAAACCAAAGGTTTCAAAATAATTTAAAAGCGAATAGAAATCTTTTAGAACAAGTAAATGATACAAGCGATGGCCAATTTCCTTTCGCAACTATTTTGAGTTGTATAGATTCTAGAGTATCATCCGAATTAGTATTTGACCAAGGGTTAGGAGATGTTTTTAGCGTGCGTATTGCAGGTGATATTGTAAACGAAGACATTTTAGGGAGTATGGAATTTGCATGCAAGTTAGCTGGTACAGAACTTATTGTTGTTCTAGGACACACTAGTTGTGGTGCGGTAAAAGGTGCCTGTGATCATGCTGAAATGGGCAATCTGACTAAGTTAGTCCAAAAAATAACCCCAGCTGTCAATGCTGTAGAAGAGCCTAAAGATGAAAGCTTAAGAACCTCTAAAAATTTAGATTTTGTAGATAGTGTTTCACACATGAATGTACAATTAATGATAGATAGAATTCATGCAGAAAGTCCAATTCTTACTGAAATGGAGACAAATGGAGAGATTAAAATTATTGGAGCCATGTATGACATAAATACGGGTGAAGTGGCTTTTTATGAATAGAAAAAGGTCCAAAACAAATTGCAAGGAGAATAAGTCTGGTAACACTAACATGTCTGTTAGTGTTACCTATCTTTACAAATGTCTAAGGATGCGATTTTAAAATTGGTTAGTATATTTTGAAAGTAGTCTTCAAAGTTATGGGCCATTTTAAGCCATTTCTTTTAAGACTAGGAATTGGAGTTAATCATTCAGAAAAGAATATTGGAATTTTGCTCGAATATGGTTATATTTTGTCATCAAATTGCATTGTAAAAACAGATGATATATTTCAATGAGTCACCACAGCAAACATCAAAATTTTATAAGAAAGTAAACTTACGGAATAGTAAATTGCAACCATTCTTATAAATTTGTAAAACGTTTCGTTTAAGATTAAAATGGATATAAAGTTACAAGATCAATAAATTTCTAAGAATAGAATCGCTTATTGAAACCAGTCTTTGAAACTAGAATTATAAATTAATTACATAATATTGTTCCTTAATTTGTAAGAAACATGAGCATAAAAATAAAATCAAAAACATATATAAATGAAAAATTTCTTTTCAAATTTAAAAGGTGATGCATTTGGCGGTATCACTGCAGGTATTGTAGCATTGCCACTAGCTTTAGCCTTTGGAGTTTCTTCTGGGTTAGGTCCAAGTGCTGGGCTTTATGGAGCGATATTTTTAAGCTTCTTTGCAGCACTTTTTGGTGGTACGAATACTCAGATTTCTGGACCTACAGCGCCAATGACGGCAGTTAGTATGGTTCTTATCGCTGGATTATTAGCTATTAATGAAGGAGATGTTAGCAAATCTTTGCCAATTATTTTAACTGTATTTATTTTAGCTGGATTAATGCAAGTAGCTCTTGGTATTTTTGGCTTTGGAAAATATATAAAGTACATCCCTTACCCAGTGGTTTCAGGATTTATGACTGCCATTGGACTTATTATAATTATAACTCAAATTCTTCCTTCAGTAGGATATTATCCAGGTGAGGATCAAGAATTAATTGATCAATACAAACCTCATGCTGAAGAAATGCTTTTAAATGATATTTTAAAAGAGGAAGCTGGTGAAGGTATTCTAGTTCTTGAAAATTTTAAAGAGACAGTGCTTAGAGCTGGAAAAATTACACCTGCAGACATGGAGAGTGAAGCATCTATATTGGCTGGAAACTCTGCATCTGGTGCCTTGGGTTCTTTAAAAGCAATCCCAAGAGCTTTACAAAATATTAATTGGTTAGAGTTACTTTTGGCTCTTGGAACTATCATTCTAATTTATGGTTTTAAACGAATAACCACGGCCATTCCAAGTACCTTAGTTGCATTAGTGGTGGTCTCTGGAATTGCAATTGGTTTTGGTTTAGATTATAGACCAATTGAGGAAATTCCAAGTGGTTTTCCAATGATTAATATGGGGATTTTCAACGAATTCAGTTTTGGTAATTTAATGCCGTATTTCTTTACAGCATTTACCTTAGCCTTGTTAGGTTCTATTGATTCTTTATTAACAAGTGTTGTTGCAGATAACGTTACAAAAACAAAACATAAACCCAATAAAGAACTTATCGGACAAGGTATTGGTAATAGTATTGCTGGACTTTTTGGTGGATTACCTGGTGCAGGTGCAACCATTAGAACCGTTGTAAATATCAATGCTGGAGGTAAAACTAGGCTTTCAGGAATGATAGCCGGTATTCTTTTATTGGTTATTCTTTTAGCTTTAGGACCTATAGCTTCACAAATACCTGCAGCTGTTTTAGCGGGAATTTTGATTACTGTTGGAATTGGCGTTATGGATTATAAAGGTTTAAAAGCCATTCCTTCTCTTCCTAAAGATATAAAAATAGGGCCTTTTAAATTAAGCTCAGAGGTCTTAATTATGATTGTCGTTTTATTACTTTCTACTTTTTGGAATTTAGTTTATGCGGTTGGAATTGGGTTAATAATAGCATCTCTATTATTTATGAAAAAAATTGGAGATTTAACAGCACAACGATCAGATGTTAAGTCTTTAACGAAAGAAAAAGCATGGGATGATGAAGCAAATTTCCCAGAGAAATTAAAAGAAGAAGTCTTTATTAAACACCTAAAAGGACCTTTGTTTTTTGGTTCTACAAGCGAGTTTCAAAGTTTAGCAGACCAGATTCCAATAACGGCTAAAACGGTGATTATTCGTTTAGGACGTATGCAATATATGGATCAATCTGGTTTATATGCTATGGAAGATGTGCTTCATGATTTAAACAAAAAAAACATAACCGTTTTATTTGTGGGCTTATTGAAACAACCTAGA
Source organism: Xanthomarina arctica (assembly GCF_014638915.1). GTDB lineage: Bacteria > Bacteroidota > Bacteroidia > Flavobacteriales > Flavobacteriaceae > Xanthomarina > Xanthomarina arctica. The sequence continues at coordinate 818,387 of NZ_BMFQ01000001.1, forward strand.
TATATGATGGAACGAATTGATATTATTCCAGATTTAATACATCCTAGTCAAATATTTACTACTTTTAAAGCATGTACTACTTGGATAAAAAGTAATGTAAAAGATATTTACTAATCATATGAACATCGATAAAGTATTTGAAAATAATAAAGCCTGGATTCAAGAAAAGTTAGAAGTTAATAAAGATTATTTCGAAGATTTAGGGAAAGGACAAAATCCGGAATTGCTATATATTGGATGCTCAGATAGTCGAGTAACTGCCGAAGAACTCATGGGAGCAAAGCCTGGAGAAGTATTTGTGCATAGAAACATAGCAAATATGGTTATTAGTATCGACCTAAATGTGATGTCTGTTATCAACTATGCAGTAAATCATCTGGAAGTGAAACATGTTATCGTTTGTGGACATTATGCTTGTGGTGGTGTAAAAGCCGCGATGCAGTCTGCAGATTTAGGAATTCTTAACCCTTGGTTACGTAATATTCGTGATGTATATAGAATTCATAGAGATGAATTAAATGCGATTGTAGATGAAGAAAAACGTTACGACAAGCTTGTAGAGCTTAATGTAAAAGAACAGTGTGTGAATTTAATTAAAACCGCTGCTGTTCAAAAAGCATATAGAGATAGAGGTCTAATAGTGCATGGTTGGGTTTTTGATGTGCATACTGGAAAACTCATCGATTTAAAAATTGACTTTGAAAAATATCTCAAAGATATCATGGAAATTTATCATCTAGATTAGTTTATAAAGCCACGTTTAACCACGTGGCTTTTTTTATTATAACCAATTACAACTAATAAATACCAAAACCCTATCTTTAAACTTTAATATGAATAGTAACTAAAACATCTAAAATGAATTCTTTTTATAAAAAATTATTGGACAATAACAAGAAATGGGTTGATGAGAAATTAAAAATAGATGAAAACTATTTTGTTGATTTATCTAAAGGACAAACCCCACCATTATTATGGATAGGATGTGCAGATAGTAGAGTGCCTGCAAATGAAGTAATTGGAGGGAAACCTGGAGAAGTTTTTGTACATAGAAATATTGCAAACCTAGTTTTACATACAGATATGAATATGTTAAGCGTCCTAGATTATGCCGTTAATGCTCTAAAAGTAAAACATATCATTGTTTGTGGTCATTATGGTTGTGGAGGTGTTAAAGCTGCTATGGGAAATGATTCCATTGGAATAATAGACAACTGGATAAGACACATAAAAGATGTTTATAGACTTCATCAAGGAGAATTAGACGCTATTGAAGACGAAACAGAACGTTTTAATAAATTTGTTGATTTAAATGTGTACGAACAAGTATTCGATCTTGCCAAAACATCCATCGTTCAATCTGCATGGAAAAATGGCCAAGAACTTAATTTACACGGCTGGGTTTATACCTTAGATTCTGGTTTAGTAAAAGATTTAGGCGTAAATATTAGCAACGATTCTGAATTATCTGACGTATATCAACTTAATTTTTAAAATTTTAATAAATGAAAAACTTTTTTTCAAATCTTAAAGGGGATGCCTTTGGAGGAATTACAGCTGGAATCGTCGCTTTACCATTAGCATTAGCCTTTGGTGTGTCTTCTGGATTAGGCCCAAGTGCGGGACTTTATGGCGCCATATTTTTAAGTTTTTTCGCAGCCTTTTTTGGGGGAACAAGTACTCAGATTTCTGGACCTACTGCGCCACTTACTGCCGTAAGTATGGTTTTAATTTCAGGTCTTCTTGCTTTAAATGAAGGAGATGTTAGTAAATCGCTTCCAATTATTCTTGCCGTCTTTATTATGGCTGGATTAATGCAAGTGGCTCTTGGTGTTTTTGGTTTTGGAAAATATATTAAATACATCCCATATCCTGTAATTTCAGGATTTATGACAGCCATTGGACTTATAATTTTAATTACACAAATACTTCCAGCTGTTGGATATTATCCTGGGGAAGACACAGAACTGGTCAATCAATACAAACCACAGGCTGAAGAAATGATTCTAAAAGATATTCTAAAAGAAGAATCTGGTGAAGGCATTTTGGTTATAAATAATATCAAAGAAACCTTAGGACGTGCGCAACTTACTACAAGTGAAGAGATCCTGAAAGAATCTCAAATCTTAGCAGGTAATTCTGCAACAAGTGCTTTAGGAGCTGTTAAAGCCATTCCAAGAGCCTTGCAACATATTAATTGGTTAGAATTATTTTTAGCACTTGGAACAATCTTTATTATTTATGGATTTAAACGAATAACAAAAGTAATTCCAAGCACGCTCGTCGCATTAGTTGTTGTTTCTGGAATTGCCGTTGGTTTTGGCTTGGATTATAGACCTATTGAAGAAATTCCGGGAGGTTTTCCAATTCCTAACTTAAGCATTTTTACCGAATTTAATTTTGGTAATATTTCGCCATATATTTTTACGGCTTTTACTCTAGCTTTACTTGGAGCTATAGATTCACTTTTAACCAGTGTTGTGGCAGATAATGTTACAAAAACCAGACACAATCCTAATAAAGAACTTATTGGACAAGGGATAGGAAATAGTATTGCTGGTTTATTTGGTGGATTACCTGGGGCAGGAGCAACAATTAGAACTGTTGTAAATATAAATGCAGGAGGAAAAACCAGACTTTCTGGAATGATTTCTGGAGTTATGCTTTTGTTGGTTCTTTTATTAATAGGCCCTGTCGCTTCACAAATTCCAGCGGCTGTTTTAGCAGGAATCTTAATTACTGTAGGAATTGGTGTTATGGATTATAAAGGTCTTAAAGCAATTCCAAGCATGCCTAAAGACATGAAAGTTGGACCAATAAAATTAAGCTCAGAAGTCTTAATCATGATTATAGTTTTACTGCTTTCTACCTTTTGGAATCTAGTATATGCTGTTGGGATTGGGCTAATGATTGCCTCTTTAATGTTTATGAAAAAAATTGGGGATCTTACTGCAGAACGTTCTGATGTGAAATCTTTAGGAAATGAAAAAGCTTGGGATGATGAAGCAAATTTTCCAGAATATTTAAAACAAGAAGTGTTTATAAAACATATTAAAGGACCTTTGTTTTTTGGAACTACAAGCGATTTTCAAATTCTTTCAGATCAAATTCCTAAAACGGCTTCAACAGTCATAATTAGAACCGGACGAATGGCATATATCGATCAATCTGGTTTATATGCCTTGGAAGATGTTTTAATTGATTTAAAAAAGAATAACATGAATGTCCTTATTGTTGGTTTATTAGAACAACCAAGATATTTAATGGAACGTATAGATATTATTCCTGGGTTAGTTCCAGAAGAACACTTGTTTGCAGATTTTAATGAGTGCCTTAGTTGGGTTAAAGCCAACGTTAAAAACAAATCTTAATTGAAACAAATTACAAAAGCCACTTTAAAAAGTGGCTTTTTTTTTATTATCTCTTAACTACTTATTGTAATAAACTATAAGCAAATTCAGGATGGCCACGCTCGCCAGACTCATTCGTTAAAGCTAAAAATTTAAGCTTGTACAAGTTTCCATCTGTATCATTAACAACATAAAATACAGTAGTTTTTAATGAAGGTTCAGAACTAGGTCCTCCGCCATTTCTCCAACTGCTTCCTATACTACGTTGGTCGTTACTAAAGTTACTATCTATGACATCTCCTAGAGTAAAGTTGTTGTATGTTAAGTCAGTTTCAACTTCGGTATCTATCATATAAGCTTGGGCATTAGCTTTACTATTATTTACAACAAAATCAGTAAAACCGTATGCACCATAACTGTCTGGACCAGCAAATACTTCATTTGTAAATACTGTAAAGTTTAAATCCCATTGAGTTTTAATTGGTTCTACATTAACTTCAGATTCTGTATTAAAGCTAAAAAATGTAAAATTGTAACTCGGATTTTTAGAAATGGTTACTTCTTGATGCGTTGTAGCGTCTAAATCGGCATATTGTAAAACATAATCATTGCCACTTTTTAACACACGAATTTTCATCCAACCTCTAGCATCTCCTTCAACTGCAACCGTTCCATTAGCTGGAGTTGTTGTACCAACTTCAGACCCTAAGTTTAATAAATACACAGGATTTTCAACATCCGTATCTGAAATAGCATCAATTGCTGTTCCATTAATATTGCCATATGGCGCGTCTATAAATGCCATACTATCAGGGTTAAAGGTTCCAACAGCTACTTGAGGTTGTAAAGCTTGAACTTCAGCAGATGATGAATTTACAGCATCAATATCAAATGTTGTTAGTTCTGCGGTAGCCATATAAATAGAGCCATTTATAGCTACTCTAAATTCTGATCCAGAATAAAATCCTAAATCCCAAGTGTCTCTCTGCACATTTGTAGATGTATTGGTGCTTAAGTCTATATATACTTGATTTTGCTCGTTTGGTCCGCCTACTTGTGGCTCTATGGCCGCTCCTTCTATAATAATATTTATAGGTCCAGAAGTTGTATTGTCGTCATCGCTACTACAGCTAAAGGTTGTTGCTAATAGTAATCCAAATAGGAATATTGAAAATTTGTTTGTCATGATAATTGTTTTATAGTGGTTTTAAAAATTGAATGTATATAATAGTTTTAAGTAGAAAGAGCGTCCATAACCTAAGGTTAAGTTATCGCTACTTCCACTGTGTGTTCCTCCAGATGAATTGGCGCTTTGAATATTAACTGAAGTTATGTCTAGTAAGTTTCTAGCTCCTACAGTTACCTGAAAAGTATCTTTAAAAAAATCCTTTTTAATGGAAGCATCTAGCCAACTATAGGGATCTAAAGTTTCTATTGTAAAAAGATTATCTCCATTAGCATCAACACCAGAGGCTACATAATTTTGTTGTTCGCTATTATATTTATAAAGTATGGTGAAAAAAGTGTCCCATTTTTTTAATTGATACGTAACACTCGAGTTAATTTGAAATGCATAAAGAAAGTCGTCGTTTGTATTTACTTCATTGCCTAATCCTCTAGAAATCCCTTGTAATGTAGCTCCTAAATTAAAGGTCCAATGGCTTGATTGTATGGAGTTATCTAAGGTTAAACCAAAAAGTTTATAACTGTCTATATTAATATATTGGTATTGTAACGGAGTGGTATTTACTATCGCTAAATCTATTTTGTCTTCTAAGGAGATATAGCTAAATTTTATTTCGTTTTGTAAAGAGATGTCATCAAACCAACTGCGTTTTTTTAAATTTACAAAGGCAGTGTAACCATTTTCAGGATTTAGGTTTTCATTACCGCGAACATCATGATTAGAATCTACGAAGTAGTAATAAAGCTCTTCGAAATTTGGAGTTCTGTAGGAGCTACCCACATTGGCTCGAAGTTCAAACCCATGTTTCAATAAATATCTGGCACTTAAAGAACCAAGTAGTTTCGATTGAAATAGAGAATTATATTCATATCGCAATCCTGGTCTTACAGAAAAGGCTTCTGTAAAGTTGTATTCTGCCGAAGCATATGTTGCTAAATTGTATTGAGATTGGGTTTTATCTAATTGGCTGTAATCTCCTGAAGACTGGGTATCAAATCCTTCAATATATCTTGTTTCATAACCTAATTGAAAATTAAATTTGTCGTTTTTGATTAAGTTATTTACAGCTCCATTAGAAAAAAACACTTTAGTAGATTGGTAGGTTTCGTCTATTTCTTCGGTTTTTTCGCCACTTAAAATATAATAGTTAAATTCATTTATATCACGTTTTTGCTGCTGATAAGAAAAGGATGCTTTATAGTTAGCACCAGAATTAAATGAACCCGAGATATTGATGTTATTTACAAAACGATTGGTTGTATAAATTCTATCGGTTGATGAAGGATTTGAGGTTTGATTGTTAAAATCTATATTTTCTCTAACAGTCTGGTCGTAATAATCAAGAACTTCATTAAAATAATCAAATCTATAATTAAGTCTAAATTTCTCACTGTTATAATTTAAAAGCGCATTGGTATTAATTTGAGTTTTTGGCAACCATTCATAACCTCTTAAACTGTCGTTCTGATAGTAATCTTTTCCTTGTCTGTCATTTAAAAAACCAGCAAATTGGTTTCTGTTAAATCCTACTCTGGCATAAAATTTATCATTGATATTATGAGACACATTCAAAGATTGTATGTGCCTGCCTTCATCAAACCAAGCATATTCATCGCTTACCGTTTCTTCTTGAACCGAAGCTTGTATCTCCCAATCCGTATCAATAGATTTTTTGGTAATTATGTTAATCACCCCTGAAACGGCATTGGCACCATACTCAACTCCCATGGAACCTTCTACTATTTCTATGCGCTCAATTTCATCAAGATTAACTTGTGTTAAATCTACATTATTACCTAAACCATTATCACTAACCAAAGGAATGTTATCTACTAGAATATTAAAATATTGAGAGTCTAACCCGAAAAATGAAATTTGAGATTTACCTGTTTGAGAATTTGGAGTCACTGTCAGGTTTAGATTGAAATTCAATAAATCGGCTAAATTATTAGCTGCCTGATTTTCAATTTGCTCTCTATCAATAACAATTACACTATGAATCGATTTTCTTATAGACTCTGGATTGTATTGTCCAGTAATAACAACTTCATTAAGTGCTTCAGTTTTAGTAGAATCCGTAGGAATTTCTTGAGCAAAAACCATCGGACTTAAAAAAAGTGAAAAATAAATGAAGATATTATTTTTATTTAGACTCATTCTTATTTAAATTTGCTGCAAATATAGAATCTTATTTTAAATCAGTCTAAATAAGAATAGAAATTTTTAAATTAATTTTAAGAAACCATAAAAACAATCTTTTAATGAAACGATTAGCCATTTTAGCCCTTTTAATAACTACCATCACTTCAGCACAAAACAAAAAAGAAAAAGACCAAAAAGCCATTAAAGACATGTGTGGTTGCTATGAAGTAACCTTTAATTTTACTGAAACTTTTGAATATTCTGGCGATTCAACCTATTTAGCTTCCGAAGTAAAACATGATAAAGGTTTAGAATGGGTAGAGTTGATTCAAGATGCCGATGATAAAATCGCCATGCAACATTTATTGATTGTAGGCACAGCTGAACGTCCATATATTGTGAAGCACTGGAGACAAGACTGGGAATTTGAAAATACAAATTTATACGAATACAATCATAATAACATATGGCAATATGTAAACCTTTCTAAAGAGGAGGTAAAAGGACAATGGACTCAAAAAGTATTTCAAGTAGATGATAGTCCGCGTTATGAAGGTTCTGCTTCTTGGGTACATGTTGATGGTAAAAGCTATTGGGAAAATGAAACTTCTGCGCCATTACCAAGACGTGAGTACACTACACGAAGCGATTACAATGTTACAACAAGAAGAAACAGACATGAGATTACATCTTACGGTTGGTTACATGAACAGGATAACGATAAAGTTATTCGTAAAGACGGAACTGAAGATGTTATCTTAGCCCAAGAAAAAGGATACAATACTTATAAAAAAGTAGCCGATACTAAATGTCAAGCGGGTCAAGACTATTGGACAAAAAACAAAGATAAATGGGCTATAGTTCGTGCCAAATGGGATGAAGTTTTTGGAAGAAATACCGATTTAATTTTAGAAGAAAAAGTTGATAATAAAGTAATGTTTAAGTATTTGTTAGACGACGAAAACTATAAAACTGTTGAAGACATTGATCCAGTAATCGAATCATTTATAAAATCTTAAGAGAATGACTTATTTAAAAAAATTATCCATATTAGTTGTCCTTGTAGTCGGATTTCAAATGACGGCTCAGGACAATGAATTTCTAAATCGTGACTTTTGGGGTTCAAATCCAAGCATTCAAGATGTAGATTCAAAAATAAAAGCTGGAAATAATATAGCAGAAGCCAATAGCAACAATTTTGATGCTGTTGTTTATGCCATCTTACAAGATGCTCCAAACGAAACTATAGAATACATTCAATCCAAACCAGGAAATGATGTCAATAAATTAACCCACGATGGAAGAACCTATATCTTTTGGGCAGCTTATAAAGGGAATACGGAGATCATGGAGTTTCTTCTAAAAAAAGGAGCCAAAACAGATCTTACAGACGATAAAGGCAATACCATTTTAAATTTTGCCGCTTCTTCTGGTCAGGAAAACACAAAAGTTTACGACTTGTGTATTGCAAACGGGGCAGATTTAAATAAGGATCTTAATCCAGATGGTGCCAATGCGCTATTATTAGCCGCTCCTTTTGATACAGATTTTAAATTGATAGACTATTTCGTTTCTAATGGCATGGACATTCAAAGTGTGGATTTTGAAAATAACGGAATTTTTAATTACGTTTCTAAAACAGGGAATATCGACTTGCTAAAACAATTTTTAGATAAAGGTATTAAAGGAAATGATAACGCTTTTATATTTGCGGCTACTGGTCCTAGAGGTAAATCAAATGGAATAGAAGTATACCAATTTTTAGAGTCTTCAGGATTAAATCCGAATACCAAAAACACCGAAGGCGTTACACCATTGCATGTTGTTGCTTCGAAAAATCAGGATTTAGAAATTATAAGCTATTTCATTCAGAAAGGAAACGATGTGAATGCCTTGGACAAAAATGAAAATACCCCATTTTTAAATGCTTCAAGTGGTAATAATTTAGAAGTTGTTTCTTTATTGTTTAAGGATGTTACAAATATAAATTCAACAAATAAAAAGGGAGAGTCTGCTTTAAGTTTGGCAGTTTCTAACAATAGCCTTGAAGTTGTCGAATTTTTAATTAATAACAAAGCAGATGTTATGGTTGCAGATGCAAATGGTAATAATTTAACCTATTACCTAATGGATTCTTTTAATTCAAAAAAAGTTAAAGACTTTGAAGCTAAAGCAACCCTTTTAAAATCCAAAGGTTTAGATATTACAACGTCTCAAAAAAATGGAAATACCTTATATCATTTAGCTGTTGAAGAAAACAACCTAGAATTAATAGAATGGGTTTCCAAGTACAAGGTAAACATCAATGCTAAAAATGCAGAAGGAAATACAGCATTGCATTTGGCAGCAATGAAAGCAACAGATACTGAAATTTTAAAATATTTAATATCTCAAGGTGCAAATGTAGAAGAGGTTACCGAGTTTGAAGAAACAGCTTACGATTTGGCTTCTGAAAACGAAATTTTAAAATCGAACCAAATAGAATTAGAATTTTTGAAGTAGTTAATTATAAGAAACCTGCAAGTTTATACTGATTTTGCAGGTTCTTCAAAATTAAAAGACATGAAAATAAAACAATTATTATTTCTTAGCATCCTTATATTAGGGTTCTTATCCTTTACCACTGTTACAGAATCTACAAAATATAAGTGTATGATTCAAATGACGAATTACACAGGAGAAGCCGCCTATGTTGTGGTGTCATTAATAAATCCAGATGGTGCTTACGAAAAAACACTTTATGTGCAAGGAGATGATGAAGAATGGTATCATGATATTAGTGATTGGTGGAAGTTCTACGGAAAAAAACGTAACAATTTAGACGCCATTACTGGAGCAACTATTGCAGGAGGAACAAGGACTATTAGTGTCATTGATATTGACAATTCTAAAATAGATACGGGTTACAGCATTCGGTTTGAAACTGCAGTTGAAGATCAAGAATATTATACAAAAGATGTTCAATTTCCTTTAACTTCAGAATCTATTAAAAGCAAACAAGAAGGAACAGGTTTTATTCGTTATGTACGAATGATGCCTAATTAGATTATAAAGATTTAAGTTTGTAAATGTCAATTCAAGAGTCATTTAGAAGAAATATAAAGAAAAATACATGACTATTTCCATTTGGAGGTATAGCCACCTTACCTTAGCTGTATCTTCTTTTGTTTTTATACTATTAGCTTCTATAACTGGAATTATTTTGGCATTTCAGCCTATTTCAGAACAAATTCAACCTTATAAAACAGCAGATTTTGAAACGGTTTCTTTAGCTGAAACAATTTCTACATTACAAACAACCTATCCAGAAATTATAGATGTACAAATAGATGCAAACGATTTTGTGTTGGCATCTGTTATTACAATTGAAGGTGAAAGCATAACGGCATACATTAACCCGAAAACAGCCGAAATTCTTGGTGATAAAATAGAAACTTCCAAGTTTTTTCAATGGGTAACTAATTTTCATCGATCGCTTTTCTTAAAAGGAATCGGTCGGTTTTTTGTTGGCTTATGTTCCTTTTTATTATTCCTGATTGCTATTTCAGGATCGGTTTTAATTTTGAAACGCCAAGGCAGTATTAAAAAAGTGTTTTCGAAAATTGTCAATGAAAACTTCAACCAATATTGGCATGTAGTTCTTGGACGTTTATCGTTAATTCCAATCATTATTATTACGCTTTCAGGGGTTTATTTATCTTTAGAAAAATTTGATGTGCTACCAAAAGAACACATCTCTCATTCAATAGATTTTGATGAGCTTTCAGAAACTCCAAAACAGCAAGTTCAGGATTTTCCCATCTTTAAAAACACAAAATTAGCGGACGTTAAGGCTATAGAATTCCCTTTTTCTGAAGATGTAGAAGATTATTTTACCATCACATTAAAAGATAGAGAATTGGTAGTAAACCAATTTACAGGAGACGTTTTAAGTGAGAAAAAGTTTCCGCTAGTGGTATTTTTATCTAGTTTAAGTTTAAATCTTCATACAGGAAAAGGAAGTATTTTATGGTCTGTAATTCTGGCTATAGCTACAGCTAATATTTTGTTTTTTATTTATTCAGGTTTTGCAATGACCTTGAAACGTAGGAAATCAAAATTCAAAAATAAATTCAGCAAAGACCAAGCAAAATATATCATTCTATTAGGTTCAGAAAATGGGAGTACCATACCATTTGCCAATGCCTTACACAAACAGTTAATTGAAGCTGGGGAAACGGTTTTTATTTCAGAACTTAATAAGTATACAACTTATAAAAAGGCCGAACAGCTTGTTGTTTTAACTGCTACATATGGCCAAGGGGAAGCGCCAACAAATGCCAATAAATTTTTAAAATTACTTGAAGATATCCAGCAAGAGCAAAAGTTAACTTTTTCGGTTGTTGGTTTTGGATCTTTATCTTATCCAGATTTTTGTCAGTTTGCTTTTGATGTAGATCAAGAACTAAACAATCAGTTTACACAACTATTACCACCTTTTACAATTAACGACAAATCTCTTGAAGCATTCGAACAATGGACACGTTTGTGGAGTGCTAAATTAGAATTACAAATAGAAATTCCAAAAGAAGATTTGGTTATAAAACCCAAACTATCTAATAAATTAAAAGTTCTAGAAAGAACAGATGTTACCAAAAACCCAGATAGTACATTCTTAATAAGCTTAAAACCTAAAAAATCTCTTCGTTTTAAATCTGGAGATTTATTGGCAATCTATCCAAATAAGGATTATCGAGAACGTTTGTATTCTATTGGAAAAGTGAATGGAAATATGCAGTTAAGTGTTAAATACCTTGAGAATGGCTTGGGTTCGAATTTTTTAAACAACCTCAATTTACAAGAATCCTTTAAAGCCAGAATTATTAAAAATACCGCGTTTTATTTTCCTGAAAAAGCTTCTCGGGTGATTTTAATTGCAAATGGTACAGGAATCGGTCCTTTTTTAGGAATGTTACAGCAAAATAAGAAACAGATTGAAACCCATCTATATTTCGGGTTAAGAACAGAGTCATCTTTTGATTTATACAAAGAGCAAATTGAAACCCTAACTTTAGAAAACAAATTAAAAAAAGTAAAATTGGCTTTTTCTCAAGAAGTAGATAAGAACTATGTACAGGATGTCTTATTTAAAGATGCTCAGTTTATAGCAGAAACGTTACAAAATAAAGGAGTGATTATGATATGTGGTTCTTTAGCTATGCAAAAAGGCGTGCTAAGTGTTTTGGAACATGTTTGTTCAAAATTCAATAACAAGCCACTAAGTTATTATCAGGATAACCAACAACTAAAAATGGATTGCTATTAAACGTCTTGAGTTTTTGGATCTTCTTCTAATATAAGGTCTTCAGATTTTATTACAAACGGAAAAATTAATGGCACCACAGATTTTACAGGGGTGTATAGCATTGAGTTTTCGGTAGATGCTTCGTCAAGAAATGGGATGGTTGTATTTAATTTATCAAAGATATTTAGAAGAACACTTAAAATTAATGTCATTTTTAAAACCCCAAATAAGGCTCCAAGAAGTTTGTTTAAAATTCCCAAGGCAGCAAAATCGGCTAGTTTGGTTAAGGCTTTTCCCGCCATTGCAATTACCATAACAATTACTATAAATGTAATGGCAAAGGCAGTAATGTTTATAGTTCTTTCGTCCCAATCTACCTTCTCTATAAGCATTTCTGATGCGTAAGAACTAAAGTGAATAGCTCCATAAACTCCAGCAATTAAAGCTACTAAAGAGGCTACTTCAACAAAAAATCCTTTTATAAAACCACGCACCAGTCCTAGAAGTAAAAACCCTAATAAAACAATATCAATAACACTCATAATAGTAATATTTGTGTAAATATAACTTAACTTTGCGACAATTATTTTTGATTCAAATTAAAAAGATTTCGATCTTTTAACAACATATTATGTCCAGAGACGAACAATTAAAACTACGTTGGAAACTTATAGTTGAAAAACTTTCCAAACAATTTGCTGATGGAGATCCATTAGATTTAGATGCTATAATTTATTTAATTGGTGTTCAAGAATTAGGACAATTGGATAGAACCTTTAAAAAAGATCATAAATTAGATCTGATGCATATCGCCATTTGCAGACTTTTAGAACCTTATGGTTATTATGAATTTGATTTTTTCGACGAAGACGGTTGGCCACATTACACCACTAAAGAAGAGTTGCCAAATTTAAAAGCAGGAGAACAAAGTATTTTAATGAAAGAAGCAATTGTAAATTATTTTATAGAATCTAAGTATATAGAGTAAGTTTTGTTAAATTTGCCCTTATTTTTAAGCATATCATGATAGATAAAATCAAAGAATTAATTGCCGAAGCCGAAGTTTTTCAAGCAAAATCGAAAGATGATGTGGAAGCTTTTCGAATTAAATATTTAGGAAAGAAAGGACTTCTTAATGATTATTTTAAAGAGTTCAAAAATGTAGCTAACGACCAGAAAAAAGAATTTGGTCAGGTTATTAATGCGCTTAAAAAAACAGCTGAAGAAAAGGTAAATACCTTGAAAGAAGAGTTGGAGGGTAAAGAGGAAGTGAAAGGTTTATATGGCGATTTATCTCGTCCTGGAGAGCCTATTGAAATAGGTGCGCGTCATCCAATATCTATTGTTAAAAATCAGATAATCGATATCTTTTCACGTATCGGATTTAATGTAAGTGAAGGTCCGGAGATTGAAGACGATTGGCATAATTTTACAGCATTAAACTTACCAGAATACCATCCAGCAAGAGATATGCAGGACACGTTTTTTATTCAAACAAATCCAGATGTTTTATTACGTACACATACCAGTTCGGTACAAGTACGCTATATGGAAAATAACAAACCACCAATTAGAACCATTTCTCCAGGTAGAGTTTATAGAAACGAAGCCATTTCGGCACGTTCTCATTGCTTCTTTCATCAGGTAGAAGGTTTATATATTGATAAAGACGTGAGTTTTGCCGATTTAAAACAAACCCTTCAACATTTTACTACAGAAATGTTCGGGAAATCGAAAATTAGATTGCGTCCATCCTATTTTCCTTTTACAGAACCAAGTGCAGAAATAGATGTGTACTGGGGACTTGAAACAGAATCAGATTACAGAATAACCAAAGGAACCGGTTGGTTGGAAATAGGAGGCTGTGGAATGGTAGATCCAAATGTTTTAGAAAACTGCAAAATAGATTCAAAAGAATATTCTGGATTTGCTTTTGGGGTTGGAATAGACAGAATAGCCATGTTATTACACCAAATTAATGATATTAGATTATTAAGCGAAAATGATGTTCGTTTTTTAGAGCAGTTTAAATCTGCCTTATAAAAAGGTCCTTTTTTAATATATAAACCGATGGAAACATCGGTTTTTTTATTTAACATTTTTTTAACTTCGTTTAGTTCGGTTCAAACCGAACTTAGAAATATATTTGCACAGAATTTACTATTCAAGGCAAATTCATTTTTAAACAAAACAGTAGTGGAAAAAATAAATAAGAAAGATAATATCTGTAAAGAAAAAATGGCCTTAGTCGAAAAACTAGGGGTGCATTTGGAAAACAGAGAGCAATTGGCTCCTGTTGCTGCGCGTATATTATCCTATATCATTCTTACTGGCAAGAAAGGAGCTACTTTCGAAGATATGGTAAGTATCCTTTGCGCAAGTAAAAGTACAATCTCTACACACCTGAACCATTTACAAGATTTAAACAAAATTGAGTATTTCACTAAAACGGGAGATCGTAAAAAGTATTTTGTAATCAATAAGAACAACATCATTTTACACATTGATAAAATGATAACTCATTGGAAAGAAGAACGTGAGTTACACTTAGAGATAAAAAATTATAAAGAATTAATAAACACCAATAAAACTGACAATGATTATGAAAACTTCGATTTAAGTTTTCATAACGATTATATCAAATTTGTAGATGGTGCTACAGCTTCTATTCAAGAATTAAGAGATAAACTAATAACTAACGATTTTGCCCTTTAAATTTAAAAAAATGAAAAAAAATAATTTATACTCAACATTAATGCTAGGCGTATTTTTCCTTGTTTTAAGCTGTGGAAACAATGAAGAACAAAAAGCCGCTGCGCCACAAGGACCAGCACCAGCTTTTCCGGTAGCCCAACTGCAAACCAAAACGGTAACTGGCTATCAAGAATACCCAACAAGTATAGAAGGGGTAGTAAATAGTGATGTAAGAGCAAAAATTTCAGGATACATTCAAAAAGTATTAGTGGACGATGGTCAAAAAGTACGCAAAGGACAAGAGTTGTTTAAATTAGAAACACAATCATTAAGTCAAGATGCTGGAGCAGCACAAGCGGGTGTTAATGTGGCGCAGGTTGAGGTTGATAAACTAATACCATTGGTAGAAAAAAACATTATTAGTCCGGTACAGCTAGAAACGGCCAAAGCAAATTTAGCACAGGCCAAAGCGAATTATAATAGTGTTTCTGCAAACATTGGCTATGCAACTATTAAAAGTCCTGTAGATGGATATGTTGGAACCATTAATTTTAGAGAAGGTGCTTTAATTAGTCCTGCGGATGCAACACCCTTAACTACAGTTAGCGATATAAAGCAAGTGTATGCGTTTTTTAGTTTAAATGAAACGCAATATTTGGACTTTCTGCAAAATGCTGAAGGACAAAATTTAGCAGAAAAACTAGCTAATTTTCCAGAAGTAAATTTAATTCTGGCCAACGGAAGTATGTATTCTGAAAAAGGAAAAATTCAAACCAGTTCAGGGCAAATTAATAAGAGTACAGGAACTGTAAGCTTTAGAGCTATTTTTGATAACCCCAACCAATTAATAACAAATGGTAATAGTGGTACCATTCAAATTCCTATTATTTATAAGGATGTTATTGTAATTCCTCAAACATCCACTTATGAGCAACAAGGAAATGTGATGATATTTAAGCTTGGAGCCGATAACAAGGTGGAGACTACTATAGTTAAAGTAAAAGCAACTGTAAATAACTTATATGTAGTAGAATCTGGGATAGGTTTAGAAGATCAAATTGTAGTGTCTGGAGCTGGTAAGTTAAGAAATGGCATGGCTATTTCTCCACAAGAAACAGCTTTTGATGACGCCATTAAAACTACCGCAATTTTATTTAAAAACTAATAACCCTAAACTTATTTAGTTATGTTAAAAACATTTATTGAGAGACCTGTTCTTTCAACAGTAATCTCTATTATCATAGTTATTCTTGGTGTTATAAGTATATCAAGCTTACCAATAGAGGAATATCCAGATATTGCACCACCAACAATTAAGGTATCGGCATCTTATAGTGGAGCAAATGCAGAAACCGTTTTAGAAAGTGTTATTATTCCTATTGAAGAACAAATTAATGGGGTAGAAGGAATGACTTATATTACTTCTACAGCATCAAATAACGGAACTGCAGAAATTACAGTTTATTTTGATCAAGAAATAGATGCAGATATAGCCGCGGTGAACGTTCAAAACCGTGTCGCAAGAGCAAATCCGTTATTACCATCAGAGGTTATTCAAACAGGTGTAACTACTCAAAAGCAAGAAACGAGTGCTTTAATGTTTATATCCATGTATTCTGAAAATGAAGACTATGATGCGACATTTATTCAGAATTACTTAAAAATAAACGTTATTCCTGCTATACAACGTATTGGTGGTGTAGGAGATGTTAGTGTTTTTTCACAACAAGATTATGCCATGCGTATCTGGTTAAAACCAGAAAAATTAGCAGCATATAACTTAATACCTTCAGATATATCAGCTGTGCTTGCAGAGCAAAATTTAGAAGCTGCTGCTGGTTCTTTAGGTGAAAATAATGGGGAATCATTTTCATATACCTTAACCTATAGTGGTCGTTTTAAAGAAGAAAAACAATATGGCGATATTATTATTAAAGCATTAGGTGATGGAGAGTTTCTTCGTTTAAATGATGTGGCTACTATCGAGTTAGACGCACAATCATATTCGTCTAACGCAATGAGTATGGGGAATCCTGCAGTTTTTATGGGGATTTTCCAAACTAAAGGTTCTAATGCTAGAGAGATTATTGAAAACATTAAAGTCACTTTAGAATCGGTAAAGAAAGACCTTCCTGAAGGACTTAGTATTTTTGTGCCTTATGATACGAGTTTGTTTTTAAATGCCTCTATAGAAAAAGTAATTACCACATTATTAGAAGCCTTTTTACTGGTGTTTTTAGTGGTGTTTCTCTTCTTACAAGATTTTAGATCGACATTAATTCCGGCCATTGCAGTGCCTGTATCTATTATAGGAACCTTCTTTTTCTTAAGTGTTTTTGGGTATTCTATTAACTTATTGACGCTATTTGCGTTAGTGCTCGCCATTGGTATCGTAGTAGATGATGCTATTGTGGTGGTTGAAGCTGTCCATGCAAAATTGGATGAAGGTGAAAAGAGTCCTAAAAAGGCGACACTTACAGCCATGAACGAAATATCTGGAGCTATTATATCAATTACATTGGTTATGGCTGCTGTATTTATTCCAGTAACCTTTGTTTCTGGACCAACAGGTGTGTTTTATGAGCAATTTGGGGTCACTTTAATTATCGCGATTCTTATTTCGGCTGTAAATGCCCTAACTCTAAGCCCTGCTCTATGTGCTTTATTATTAAAACCACATAAAGAAGATAAAGAACTAAAAGGAAAGAGTCCGTTAAAACGTTTTTACACCCTTTTTAATCGTGGATTTAACGCCACAGTAGAGCGTTATGGGAAATCACTTCAGTTTTTATATAAAAGAAAATGGGTGCCAGTTTTATTATTGCTTTTAGCAGTTGTTGGAATTTTCTGGGCATCTAAAACTACACCAACGGGGTTTGTACCTAATGAAGATAGAGGGATTATTTTTGCAAACATAGAGCTACCAGCAGGTGCATCTTTAGATAGAACGAATGCTGTTGCAAAAGATTTGTACGGTAAAATAAAGGGTATAGAAGGAATTGTTGCAGTAAACTTTATCAAAGGCCGAAGTTTAATTAGTGGGTCTGGTAGTAATTACGGTTTCGGAATTATAAAACTTGCAGATTGGGCTGATCGTGAAGATCCATCACTTTCTGTTAATGCCATTACAGGTAAGTTATTTGGGGTAGTATCAACAATGCCAGAAGCAAATATAATTTTCTTCTCACCACCAAGTATTCGTGGTTTTGGTAATTCGGCAGGTTTTGAGGTGAACTTATTAGATAAATTTGGAGGAGAGTTTACAGATTTAGATCAAGCGAATAAAGATTTTGCAATGGCTTTAATGAGTCATCCAGAAATTAAATATGCGCAATCTTCTTTCAACACAAATTATCCACAATACGAAATGGAAATTAATGTGCCTTTAGCAAAGGAAAAAGGAGTACCTATTAACAGTATTTTCTCAACCTTGCAAGGTTACATTGGTGGTATTTATGCATCCGATTTTTCGAAATTCGGAAAACAGTTTAGAGTCTATATTCAAGCTTTACCAGATGACAGAGCTAGTGTGGAAGATTTAAATAGCATGTATGTTAGAACAGATGCAGGTGAAATGACTCCTATTACACAGTTTGTAAGCTTAAAACGTGTTTATGGACCACAATCGGTTACTCGTTTTAACCTGTTTAACTCTACAAAAATAACTGGAGCTACAAATGATGGATTTAGTACTGGTGACGCTATTAGAGTAATTGAAGAAGAAGTTGCTAAATTACCAAGTAATTATACCATTGCTTATTCTGGTTTAACTAGAGAAGAAGTAAGTGCAGGAAACCAAACGACTTTCATCTTTATTTTAAGTATTTTGTTTGTGTACTTCTTACTAAGTGCGCAATATGAAAGTTATTTATTGCCCTTAGCAGTGGTGTTTTCTATTCCGTTTGGTGTCTTTGGAGCTTATATAAGTACGAAGTTTTTCGGATTGGAAAATAATATTTATTTCCAAATTGCATTAATCATGCTTATTGGATTACTGGCCAAAAATGCTATTCTAATTGTGGAATTTGCACTGCAACGGCGAAAAAACGGAGAGAGTATTGTTGATGCAGCAATCCATGGAGCAAAATCTCGTTTACGTCCTATTTTAATGACATCATTTGCCTTTATTTTAGGATTAATGCCATTAGTATTAGCAAAAGGTGTAGGAGCAGAAGGAAATAACTCCATTGGTACAGGAGCAGCAGGAGGAATGTTAATAGGAACTATTTTGGGTGTGTTTGTTATCCCTATTCTATTTATTCTTTTCCAATGGTTGCAAGAGAAAGTAAGTAGTAAACCAACAGTTATATCTGAACAACAAGAAGACTAATCAAATGAAATGAGCACAATCTAGATTTGGTCGCAAAAACCAATAATGATATGCGAATGACATGTGACCCATAAAAAAAAATTCTACAGATGAAATCAATAATAAAAAATAGCATGCTAAAAAAAGGACTTGTTTTGGTTGTGGTGGCCTTTACATTACAAAGTTGTTTGGTGTCTAAAGATTACGAAAGACCAGAGCTAGAAGATCAAACAGAGAATCTATATAGAACAGACAACTTACCAGCAGACAGCTTGTCTATGGCTGATGTTTCTTGGAAAGAGGTTTTTACAGATCCTTATTTAGCTCAGTATATTGAAGAAGGATTACAAAACAATATTGATATTAGAATAGCCATACAACAAATAATTGCCGGCGAAGCTTATATGAAACAAGGAAATGCCGGTTATATTCCAACATTAAGTGGTGGAGCCTCAGCAACACATCAAAATATGTCTAAAAACAGTCAGTTTGGTAGTTTAACAAATGGTGGGTCTATAGATCAATATGAAATAGTAGCGAGCCTATCTTGGGAAGCTGATATATGGGGGAAAATTCGTAGTAACAAACGTGCCTTTCAAGCTAGTTATTTAAAAAGTATCGCGGCACATCAAGCCGTTAAAACCAAGCTAATAGAAACAATTGCTACAACTTATTACAGTTTGTTAGCCTTAGATGCGCAATTAGAAATTACTAAACAAACGGTAGAAAGTAGAGAAAAGAGTGTGTCTACTATTAAAGCCTTAAAGGAAGCGGGTCAAGAAACACAAGTGGCAGTAGATCAATATATCGCGCAATACAATAATGCACGAGCCATTCAGGTGGATATTGAAAGAGAAATTTTTAGAGCCGAAAATACATTAAGTATCTTATTAGCTAAGCAACCTCAGAATTATGAAAGAGGAACTTTAGTTACTCAAGAAATTACTACTGACATGAAATTGGGAGTGCCTTATTTGTTGTTAAGAAACAGACCAGATGTCATGGCAGCAGAATACGATTTTATCCAATCGTTTGAGTTGACCAACGTGGCTTTAACAGATTTCTATCCAACATTAACCTTAAGTGCTTCTGGGGGTTTTCAAAGTTTAGATTTTCAAAATTGGTTTAATGCCAACTCTTTATTTGCCAATTTAATTGGAGGTTTAACACAGCCTATTTTGAATCAAAGAAAAGTTAGAACGCAATACGAAGTCTCTCAAGCGCAACAAGAGCAAGCCTTATTAGTATTTAAAAGCACATTGTTAGATGCTGGAAAAGAGGTTTCTGATGCACTTTATTCTTACAATGCCGAAACTGAAAAATTTGAGTATAGAAAAGAAGAAGTGGAAGCTTTAAGACGCGCGGAAGCCAATTCTGAAGAATTACTAAATAATGGGTATGCAACCTATTTAGATTTACTGTTAGTTAGACAAAGTGAGTTAGCAGCCGAGCTAAATACCATAGATACCAAATTAGAACAATTACTTTCTATCGTTAATTTGTACAAAGCGCTTGGTGGTGGCTGGAAATAAGTTTTATACTAATCCGCAATGATAACAAAACAAGATATCCTGAAATGTTCCATCGAGAACTTTACAAAATTTGGAAGTAAACAATTTACTCTAGATGAGTTGGCTTCAAAATTAGGGATTTCTAAAAAAACAATTTATCAATATTTTGATAGCAAACAGAATTTAGTAACCGAAAGTTTGATTGCTTTACAAGATCAATATATGGCTGATGTACATGTAATCTTAGAAGATTCTGAAACCGATGCTATAGAAAAAATAATTATAACTTATAAACGAGGGCTTGAATACTTAATAGATTTCAAGCCTTCTTTTTTATTTGGAATAAAAAAATATTATCCAGAAGCCGATATAGCTTATACTGTTTTTTCTGAAAAACTAGTCAGACAGGTAGCATATAATTTATTATTAGAAGCGCAAGAAAATAAGCTTATTAAACCTGATGTAAATATCGATTTAATATCCGAATTATATCTATTTAGAGTAGATCACATCCTTTTTAAACAAAATAATTTGTTCGAAAAACATTCGCTATCAGAACTTCTAAAACATTTAATTATTTTTAATTTAAGAGGGATCACAGTTTCTAATTATTCTAACGCTTATTTTGAATAGTTTTTTACATTTGTTATCTAATTTAAAAGATCCGTATTCTTGCCTATTGGTTAGAGAGGTTCGAAGAAAATGACTATGAAAAAAGATATCATCATTCCTGAAGTAACTGACGTTTATATAGCTGTTGTAAATGAATATAACGACATCTATAAATCTCAAGATTGGAACGCCTACATCATAAACAATAAAGACGTCGATCTGGAAATGGTGCTTATTGTTACTAGTGGCTATTCTGAAGAAAAAACCACCTCCTTATTTAGAAAAAAATTAGAAAAACTTCCGGCAAAAAGCTATGCTAAAATAGAGCTTCTACATGAAAACTTATTTGCTTTAAACAATACCTTTAAAGTATCTTATTTTGAAGGAAACAAGATGTTTGACAAAACCTTTCTCTTTAAAAAGAATACCATTAGTTTAAAGGCTTTACAAGCTGTTCCGTTAATGGATGTGAAAGGAGTTTTGGTAAAGTAACAAATTCCTGCGAAGGCAGGAATCTCTTATAGTTAAGGCGTGATTTTCATAATCTACAAGGAACTAAACAGGATATTAGGTACAATTATTTAACATCTTTTTTTTTAAATAAAACACACAATCACTTGATAGGATTTCTGCTAAATGAGATTCCTACCTGAGTCCACCTAGAGCGAAGTCGAAAAGCAGGAATTCAGCTAATCCAACTTATCTGTCAACTTTTTAAAAGTTATTTTTGGATCTTTTCCTTCATACAAAATAGCATAAACAGCATTTATAATAGGTAAGCGTGTCTTCTTTTTATTCTTTTCGTTTATTAAAAAAGCACTTTTTGTAGCATAATAACCTTCGGCGACCATACTCATTTCCATTTGTGCTGACTTCACGGTATATCCTTTTCCAATCATGTTTCCAAACATGCGGTTCCTAGAAAAAACTGAGTAACCAGTTACTAATAAATCGCCTAAATAAGCCGAATTATTAATGTTGCGTTTCATTTTGTGTGTTTTCTTTATAAAACGTTTCATCTCCCGAATGGCGTTACTCATCAACACACTCTGAAAGTTATCCCCATAACCTAAACCATGTGCAATTCCAGCAGCTATGGCATAAATGTTCTTTAACATCACAGCATATTCGGTTCCTATAACGTCGTCGCTGATTTTTGTTTTTATATAATCACTGGATAGTTTATCGGCAATCTGTTGTGCTTTTTTAGCATCTGCACAAGAAATAGTTAAATAAGACAAACGCTCAAGAGCCACTTCTTCTGCGTGACAAGGTCCAGCAATAACTGCAATATTTTCAAAAGGAATGTTGTAGATATCATGAAAATGCTCGCCAACAAGCAATCCAGATTCCGGAATAATACCTTTTACGGCAGAAACAATGGTTTTTTTAGAAACATCTGTAGTTAGTTTTTCTAATTCAGAATGCATAAAAGCAGACGGAATAACAAAAATCAAAACATCAGCATAAGCCGCCATTTCATTAATGTCGTTGCTTAATTTTAACTGCTCTAATTTAAACTCTACCGAACTTAAATAACTCGGGTTGTGTTGTTCTTTGATTAAGTGTTCTTTGCAGTAAACACTTCGCATATACCATCCAACTTCATCTAAATTTTCGCACAGCATTTTCACTATGGCTGTGGCCCAACTTCCTGAACCAAAAACAGCATATTTTAAAGGCTTATCCATATGTAATCTTAAAATTATAGAAATCAAAAATACATAAAATTTGATTGTTTTCGAGTCATTAAAATGAAAGCCTCTAATTTTTTGGCACGTGTTTTGAATTATTTACCTTGTAACGTTAAATTCAAGGCTTATGAAAACTATAAAACTACTTTTAGGATTTGCTTTAATAGCAACCATGTTTACATCTTGTTATACAGATGAAATTTATGTAGATAATTATAATCCACAGCCTTCTATTTCGTTGAATCAATTATTGAGCTCATACGAATTGTGGTATGTAGATATCAATGAAACTATAGGTTACGGACAAATACCATTTATGCAAATGGCATTTACCCTCTCGTTTAGAAATGGGACTCTTTGGGCCAATAATAATTTAGTAGGCTTTGGAAATCAAGGAAATGGTTTTGGCATTCCAGTTGGAAATTATGACGCTTATGATAACATTTTGGATGTATATCATGTTATAGATGGTTTCGAAACCTTCGATGTCTATCAAATAAACGCCAACACCATCGAGTTATACAATCCGTATACTGATACGTCTTATTTTTTAAAAGGGTATCAACGTGCTAATTTCGATTACGATTTTGTTTTTTACGATAACATTCATTATTTCTTGCAAGAATATGAAGCTTGGGAGAAAACATTTACCAGTCAAACAGGGGCTATAAATGAATTCGATAATGAAAATTATTTACAATTTTTAGCAGGTGGCAATGACTCAGAATTTAGAAGCTCCCAAGATTATAATATTGGGAATCCAGATAATATTTATTGGGATTATACAGGTGTTTACGGAGTTAATAACCTCCCGAATAACATGTATTTAAAAAGATTGATCTTAAATTATGATGGTTTTGGAAACGAGGTTTTTGATTTACGTGTTATAAACGATGCAAGAATACAATTGTTTCATATATCATCAGGAACTACTTATGAGTTTACAGGAAGAGGCTACATTCAATTCATGAAGAATGCTGAAGGCAAACAAATCGAAACGCCAAAAATGCGTAAGTTTAAAAATGAAAGAAAAGAGAATCCTAGAGAAAACTCTAGAGAAGATTTATAAATTAAGTTAGTTAATTGGTAAAGAAACTGCTTGTTGTCTAAAAGCATCAAGCAGTTTTTTATTTAGGTTAATACCAGAATTAATAGGATTTTAGAAAGAATTTATTGAACTTTATATAATTATTAAAAAACATTTAAAAAAAACAGATTATGGGATTATTTTCATTTATTAAAGATGCAGGGGCAAAAGTTTTTGGAATTGGTAAAACAAAAGCAGAAGAGTCGGCAGATAAAGCAGCAGATGCTGCAGAAGCCAAACTAAATGCAGAAAAGGCAGCTGCCAATAATTTAAAGGAAACAGTAGGCGATTTAGACCTTCAAGTTGAAGATTTAAACATTCATATTGTAGACGATAAAGCAACTATTTCTGGAGCAGCTTTCAATCAAGCTACTAAAGAAAAAGTAGTATTAGTGGTTGGTAATTCGAACGGAATTGCAACAGTAGACGACCAAATGACTGTTGAAAATCCAGAACCTGAGGCGCAATTTCACACAGTAGTCAGTGGCGATACTCTAGGGAAAATAGCTAAAAATTATTATGGTAATGCCATGAAATATCCAGAGATTTTTGAAGCCAACAAACCAATGCTTAAGAATCCAGATTTAATTTATCCAGGACAAGTATTACGTATTCCTGCTTTAGATTAAAAACGTATAGCGTATAGTTAAAACGTCAATTTTTTAAATTGGCGTTTTTTTATGCATTCATAACTGGGTTTAAAAGAGAAGAACTTCTAGTATTTTAAAATAAATAGATGCTAAAAATCACAACTACTTTTAAAACATAAGGTTATATTTGCTGCTTTATTCGCTATCTTATTTTTAGTGAAAATTAATAACACATAAATTTTTATGAAGATGAAAAAAGTAATGATGATTGCCTGTCTTTTAACCGCATATTTAGTAAACGGACAAGCTTTTACAGGCAAAGGTGATAAGAAATTTCAAATGGGAGCAAGCTTGCAAAATCATGCTACAGGATTGTTTGTGAGTTTTGATTATGGTTTGGGAGAAAATTTCTCCATTGGAGCAACTACATCTTATGCTTTGGCTGTTCCAAGTGACATAGATGCTAATTTTGAGGATAGATACGATTTAACCGCTCGTTTTAATGCCAATATTGGAAATGTCATTAACATAGACGAGAATTTCGATTTATACCCTGGAATTAACTTTAGTTTAAAGAATTTTGGTGGCCACGTTGGTGCTAGATATTTCTTTACAAAAGGTTTCGGAGTGTTTTCTGAAGCTCTTTTCCCAATTGCCAAATACAATACAGACGACTTAACGTATGCTGAAGAAATTAACAATCAGTTTACTGTAAATGTTGGAGCTGTTTTTAATTTAAATTAAAACAGTAATTTCATTAAAGAACTTATAATTTATAATAAAAACGCCATAGAAATATATTAATTTCTATGGCGTTTTTGTTTAATCGTTTATTTCTTACCCAACCAATTATCTCTCTTGGTTTTTTGTTTTTTATCCAAAGGTTTTAAAGGAGTTTCCAATACTGAAATGTTGTATGAAGTAGCTTCTAACAGCGTAACTTTAGTTGTTTTAGTTTCTCCAAAACGTTCGAATACGACTTCGACTTCATCATTTGCTTTATAAGAATTTAAGAGGTCATTGATATTCATGCTTTCAGTTAATTCTTTACTATCAACCTTTAATATCTTATCTCCTTTTTGAAGCCCTGCGTTATAAACCGAGGAATTTTTTTTAGGGTTTCCAAGCAGTTTACCATATCTAATATTAACACCTAAATCTACCTGCTCACTGTTAGTAGTTAAATCAACACCAACCATTTTAAAAAGGCGTTTGTAATCCGGCATCTCACTTTTATAAATATAGTTGTTAAAGAAATGGTTTCCGAATTCCTTTCCAGCATAGGTATTTAATGTTTCATTTAAATTTTCAATTGTATAAAAGGTTTGAGTTTTTCCATAGGTTTCCCAAACAAGTTTCATATAATCATCTAAGTTTAGCCCTTTCTCTCTTAAAGATAAATCCAAAGCCAAGCCCAACATGCTTCCATAAGAATAATAAGAGATAAATGTATTCTCTCTGTTGGTTTCGTCAACAGATTTCGCAGCATCTACAAAAGGAGCTTGATAGCTCATTTCTATTGGGTTAAAAAAGTCGCGTCCAGGCGAATTCCACACATAATTAAACGTTCCTATTAAACCCGTAATATAATCTTCTTGGGTAATAACCCCTGCACGACACAAGGTTAAATCGTCGTAATAGCTTGTAAAACCTTCTGCAAACCAAAGTTCACCACTCATATTTGCTTCTGTAAAATTAAAAGGCTCTAAACTTTTCGGACGAATACGTTCCACATTCCAACAATGAAAAAACTCATGAGAAACAGTTCCAATATTTTGTTCAATACCTCCATTTGCTAAACTTCTAGTGCTAACCACATAAGTAGAATTTCGGTGTTCCATGCCATCTCCACTAGCATTTGGCATATAGCAAGCTAAAAAAGTGTACTCGCCATAATCGTAAGATGGTAATTCGCCATAAACAGCTTTTTGCTGAAGTACAGTGGCTTTAATATTTTCAAAATAACGGTTTATCTCATCATCTGAAGCCGCCTCATCGTGAATGACTAATTTCACAGTTTGCCCATCTACTTGAAAATCTCGGGTTCTAAAATCAGCAATTTCTGTCGGACTGTCCATGAAATATTGGAAATTTTTAGCATAATAGGTGTTGGCTTCCAGATGCTTTAATTGGGTTGCAATTTTCCAGTCTAAATTCTCAGGAATATTAAAAGTCACCTCAATTTCGTTTTCAGATAATTCTGGGACATACATAAAAGTTGCGGGCATGTTTAAATGTGCATGTGTTTCATCTATTTGTGCGTAAGTTCCATCACCATGATTAGCAAAAAGAGTATAACTAACCTCGATGGTGCCATCATGTCCCGTAACTTCCCAAGAATAAGGATTAGGACGAGTGGTTTTTAATAAATTTCCCTTACTATCGGTTACTTTTACGTTGTAAACATTTTTAGCAAATTCATGTATGGCATAACGGCCAGGAGACGAACGTGCCATCATAAAGGTTACGGAACTGGATTTTAAATCTGTGAAAGTAACTTCAATATTAGCTTCGTGATGTACCGCATTTTTAAATGAAATAACATAGTTTGAAGAGACTTGTGCATTTACAAATATTGAAAAAAGTATAAGCAGAAATGAGAATTGAAATTTTTGCATGAAATTAATTTTAAGGCTCTAAGATACGATGTTTTTTAATGCTTTATTGTTGATGATTATAAAACTCATTGCTTATATTTGAGTTATAAATATGACAGATACCTTTAAAACAGTCGCTAGATTTCAATATTCTTCTGAAGCACAAATTATAAAAGGGCGTTTAGAGGCCGAAGGCATAGAAGTTTTTCTTTCAGATCATTTAACCATCGATACAGATCCCTTAATTAGTAATGCCATTGGAGGTGTTAAACTAAAAGTGCTTGCTCATCAAAGCGAACAAGCTATTGAAATTTTAGATTCCATTAGAAAATATTCTATAGATGATGAAGGAAACTCCATAACCTGTCCCAAGTGTCAAAGTGAAAAAATAGAACTCTTTTCCACTATCAAGGATCTTAAATCTTTAGTTTGGTTTGTTTTTGGAGTCTTGTTTTCCTCCCTTCCATTTTATACCAAACATAAATATCGATGTGAAGTTTGCCAAACAGAATTCGACTTAAAATGAGGTTTAAAAAAAGTGTTTGTAACAAAATAACCTGATTGACTACTAATAAATGTAAGATTGAACATTGTCTTAAAATTTATGGGATATAACTTGATTACTTTAACCCCATGATATTTATAAAATAAGCAACTCCTGGAAATTCGTTTATTTCCTATTGAATGTCCATCGATTTGAAGAGAATGCTGTCGCTGTACTATTATCAGAATAGTTATATTTACCTATTAAAAATAGCCATATGAAATACCTAATAATTCTTTTATGCCTTCCTGTTTTGTGTTTTTCTCAAGTAGATCCAGACATTTTTGGGAAATTTGAATCCAAATTCTACGAGATTGATGGTTATAAAATAAACGTGGAAGTTTTAGGCGAAGGCGATCCTATTTTCTTTTTACCTGGAGGACCAGGAAATTCACACGATTACATGCAAGGGAATTTTGGGCAATATTATAAAACAAATACCGTCGTGTTTTTCGATTTCTTAGGAAGAGGAAAAAGTGATGATGCCAAAGATGTTTCAGAGTACTCCGTAGAAAATGATGTGGAACTTATAGAAAAATTGCGTGAGGTTTTAGGTTATAATAAAATATCTATTGTTGGTCATTCCTATGGAACCGTTCCCGCTCAAGCTTATGCCATAAAATATCCAGACCATGTAGATAAAATGGTTCTGATTAGTGGATTTCATTCTGGTGCTATGTGGCAAGCCAATTGTGATAGTTACAACCATTATGCAAAAACCCATTTTCCTGAAAAATGGAAACAAGTCGATTCGCTTCGTTCCTTAGGGTATGTGTCTGGCCAAGAACCCTTAAAAACGGTTTATGGAAATTTTCCTACTAAATATATTTATTATCATAATACAAGCTTAAAACAAAATGCACCCCAAGAAAAATATAGAGGTTGGGCAGACGATGTCTATGTGGAAATTATAGGGCGTGATGGCGATTTTAATGTGTCTGGAAGTATGATAAATCAAGATTATAGACAAGAATTAAAAGAGGTAAAAGCAAAAACACTTATTGTAGCAGGACGTTATGATGGTGTTTCAACCCCAGAATTTAATGTGCAGTATAAAATCTTTATGCCTCAAGCACAGTTTGAAATGTTTGAACAAAGTGGGCACAATCCGTATTTAGAAGAACCTGAAAAATTTTATGCGCTTTTTGATGCCTTTTTTAAGATAAAATAATGATAAAAAATAATAAGATTAGAAATGTAAAAAAAGTGCCAATAATGAAAGCTCTTTTAGGCTTTACACTAATTTTTTTGGGACTTTTTGGAGCTGTCACAACAAATATTTTTAGTTTAGTGCTTGCTGGAATGGGTATTTTTTTAGCTATGTCTGAAGGTTCTGAAATTGATTTAGAAACAAAAACATATAAAGAATTTTATACCATTTTTGGAATAGATTTAGGGACTTGGAAAAATTTACCAACATTAGAGTACGTTTCTATATTTAGAACCAAAGAAAATAGTCGTGTACAAGGCATGGGAGCTTCAGCCAATTTCTCTAATCCAATTTTTTTGCTGAATGTTTTTTATGACAGAAATAAAAAGATTGAAGCTTATAAAACTGAAGAAATCGATGATGCTTTTAAAATGGCCAAAATAATAGCCAATGCATTACAAATAGATATTTTAGATGCTACCGAGCGAGAATCTAAATGGATATAATTAGTCTTGTCTAGAATGAAACGACTGTTTCATTTGCAAAATTAGGAGTTTATTTCTGGATCTTTATGGAAGAAACATATTTGTAACAGATTAAATATAACATAGTAAATGTGCTTGATTATGGAAGGAATTCCTTGTCAACTCTTCTTGCTAAATAATATGATAGGCCAATAAAAGGTCTTATATTTCGTCTTTAATTTTTAAAACATAGAACTATGACCGAATGGTTTTCAAATTTAGAATTGTTTTCAAAAGTCTATTGGAGCGTCGCTTTAATAGGGTCCTTTGTTTTTGCAATCACAATGGTTTTAACATTTATTGGTGGTGATACTGGCGATTTGGATACCGATGCTGAAATTGATGGAGATACAGGAATGGGTTTTCAATTTATCACTTTCAAGAACCTCGTTAGTTTCTTTACCTTATTTGGCTGGAGTGGTATTGCTTGTATTGATGCTGATTTGTCTAAACCTCTAACCATAATGATTTCGGTGATTTGTGGTTTGATAATGATGACCATTATGGCTGCCATGTTTTACTATATGCGAAAACTAAATGACAGCGGGACACTGGTTTTTAAAAATGCTATAGGCGAAATAGGTGAGGTATATTTAACCATTGGAGCAAATAGATCTAAAATTGGAAAGGCTCATGTAAAAATACAAGGAGCTTTAAGAGAATTGGAAGCCTTAACAGACTCTGAAACAGATTTAAAATCTGGTTCAGTAATAAAAGTAAAAAGTATAACCCCAAATGGAATTTTAATTGTTGAACAACTAACCAAATAATATATGATATCATTAACTACCCAAAACGCTTTTAGTTTAGGCCTACCCATGGCAATTATTGCGGCCATTTTATTTATTTTCTTATTTCTTATTGTTTTAGTAAGACGCTACAAACGCTGTCCTTCAGATAGAATTCTAGTGGTTTATGGAAAAGTAGGTGGAGGTCAATCTGCAAAATGTATCCATGGTGGAGCGGCTTTTATTGTTCCAGTTATTCAGGATTATCAGTTTCTAGATTTAACGCCTATTTCAATAGAGGTTAATTTAGTAAACGCCCTTTCCAAACAAAATATTCGTGTAAACGTTCCTTCAAGATTTACCATTGGTGTTTCTACAGAACCTGGAATTATGCAAAATGCGGCTGAACGTTTATTAGGTTTAGGTCAAAATGAAATTCAAGATTTAGCTCAAGAAATTATTTTTGGTCAACTGCGTTTAGTAGTAGCCTCTATGGATATTGAAGAAATTAATAACGACCGTGATAAATTTTTAACCAACATTTCTGAAAGTGTTGAAACGGAACTTAAAAAAGTAGGTCTAAAACTTATCAACGTAAACATTACAGATATTGTTGATGAGTCTGGATATATTGAAGCTCTTGGTAAGGAAGCTGCGGCGCATGCCATAAATGCAGCTCGTAAATCGGTTGCCGAGAAAAATAGAGATGGTTCTATTGGAGAAGCAAATGCCGTTCAAGATGAAAGATCTCAAGTTGCTGCAGCAAATGCTCAAGCAGTTGAAGGAGAAAATACCGCGAAAATTGCAGTTGCAAATTCCGATTCTTTACGTCGTCAAAGAGAAGCTGAAGCAGAACGTGTAGCAATAGCATCAGAAAAAGTGCAAACAGCAAAAGCTTTAGAAGAATCTTATGCGGCCGAGCAGATAGCAGAAGTTGCCAGAGCAGAACGTGAGCGTTCTTCTCAAGTAGCAGATATTATTGTTCCTGCTGAAATTGATAAGAGAAAGGTTGAAATAGATGCCGAAGCGCGAGCAGAAAACATTAGAAGGATTGCTAAAGGGGAAGCCGATGCGATTTTATTTAAAGCTCAGGCCGAAGCACAAGGTTTGTATGAAGTATTAACCAAACAAGCCGCTGGTTTAGATCAAATTGTTAAAGCCGCAGGAAACAATTCTAAAGATGCCGTACTCTTATTAATTGCTGATAAATTACCTGAATTGGTTAAAATGCAATCTGAAGCTATTAAAAATATTAAAATTGATAAAGTGACCGTTTGGGAAAATGGAGGAGGAGAAAATGGAAAGTCATCAACAGCAAACTTCCTTTCTGGAATGTATAAATCAGTACCGCCATTACAAGAAATGTTTAATATGGCAGGAATGGAATTACCAGAGTATTTAAAAGGGAAAGATTTAGAAGTTAAATCGGACTCAGACACGAAGGATATTGGTAACTCTTAAGTTGCAAAATAAATTAAAATTCCACCGCAAAGGTGGAATTTTCTTTTTTATCAAATATACTTCGATTCCAATATGTGAATTCTTACTTGTAAAAATTCATCTCACTCAAATACTCCCAAACATGTTCAGGAAGCATGGGTTTAACATTTTTACCAGCCTTAATAGATTTTCTTATAAATGTTGAAGAAAGCTCGATAATAGGAGCTTTAACATGATGGATTTTTGTGTGTCCATCAAATTGTGTTTCTACTTGCCCTTCAGATAAACGCGGATAAGTAAATATCTCATGATTTTCTATAATAAGCTCGTTGTTTTTCCACTTATGAAAACTTTTTAAATTGTCTTCTCCCATAATTAAACTAAACTCGTAATCCGGAAATTTCTCTTCCAAATGGACTAAGGTATTTATAGTATAATTAGGCTGAGGTAGGTTGAATTCTATGTCACTCGCACTTAATTTATCATAATCTTTGGTGGCTCGATACACCATCTCTAAGCGTTGGTAATTATCAAGCAAGGTACTTTTCTTTTTAAACGGATTATGCGGCGTAACTACAAACCAAACTTTGTCCAAATCACTATGTTCTACTAAATGATTGGCAATAATTAAGTGTCCAACATGTATGGGATTAAAAGATCCGAAAAACAGCCCTATTTTCATTCCTTAAAAAGTGTTTTTTACAAAATCACCAACAATAGTTTCAGCTTCATGAAGTGCTTTTTCTAAATCATCATTTTCAATAATAACATCGAATAAAGGAGCTGTTGCTAATTCTGCCGATGCTTTAGCTATTCGCATATTAATTTTATCCGCACTTTCAGTTTCGCGTTTTTTCAATCTAATTTTTAGCTCGTCAATACTTGGTGGTTTTACAAAAACAGCAAGGGTTTCGTCGGGGAATTTTCGTTTAATACGTAAACCTCCAGAGACATCGATATCGAAGATAACATGTTTTCCTTGGGCCCAAATACGTTCCACTTCAGTTTTTAAAGTCCCATAAAAATTATCACGATAAACTTCTTCCCACTCTAGGAATTCTTCATTTTTTATTTTGCTCTTGAACTCTGAGGCAGATAAAAAATAATAATCCTTAGCATGAACTTCATCACCTCGTTTTTCTCTGGATGTAGCAGAAATGGAAAATTCTAAATTTAAATTTTCTTGTTTTAAAAGGTGTCTTACTATGGTTGTTTTACCTGATCCTGATGGAGCTGAAAAAACAATAAGTTTACCTTTAATCGGATTGCTGTTTGTCACGAATATATTTTTAATTTATTTTTTACTAACCCTAGTTAAAGGACATTTAAAAGTTGTTCCTTGATTTTTTCAAGCTCATCTTTCATCTGTACCACTAGTTTTTGCATAGGAGCATAATTACTTTTAGAACCAATGGTATTAATTTCTCTTCCCATTTCCTGTCCAATAAAAGCTAGCTTTTTCCCGTTAGAATCGTCTGAATTTAAAGCAGAATTAAAATAATCTAAATGATTCTTTAAGCGTACTTTTTCTTCGGTGATATCGAATTTTTCAATATAGAAAACCAGTTCTTGCTCAAACCTGTTTTCATCTACCTTCTCTTTTAAGTCATCTACTCCTTTTCTTAAGCGCTCACGAACACCTTCAATACGCTCAGGATCCATAGTTATAATCTGTTCCAGTAAGCTTTCAATATTCTCTAATCGAACTTTAAAATCGGCTTCAAGGGCTTTTCCTTCATCTAGTCTATAGATGGCAATATTTTTTAAAGCAACTTTTATTTCTTGTAAAATGGTAACCCATTCATCTTCATCAATATCGTCTCTTTCTGTACTTAAAGCATCAGGAAAGCGAACGGCCATTTTTAAAAGCTCCGTTTCGTCTCCATCAACTATGTCTTTAAGTTGTTTTATGTATTGTTTAATAACGGTTTTGTTTACTTGAGTCGTTGTTTCTTCCCCAGTAATTTCAACATAAATAGAAAAATCTATTTTTCCACGCTCCAACTCACTTGCAATAAGTTTCCTTAATGACAGCTCTTTTTCTCTGTAAATAGAAGGCATTCTAGCATTCAAATCCAGGTTTTTGCTGTTAAGGGATTTTACTTCAATCGTAATCTTTTTAGTTGGCAATTGTAACACAGATTTGCCGTAACCTGTCATGGAGTGTATCATATCTTTTTTATAAAGTTGTACAAAGGTAGGGAAAACTAAGGGCTTAGAAAATAGTATTTTTATTATGCGCGCATAATAAAAATATGTAGTTTTGTTTTCTTAAAAGAAGAAACAACATGTACACAAAACAATTTGAAATTAGATGGAGTGATGTAGACGCCAACAGACATCTAGCAAATAGTGCTTATACCAATTTTATGAGTCATACTAGAATGGCATTTTTAATTGAAAATGGCTTTGGTATGAAAACCTTAGCACAATACAATATTGGTCCGGTAGTTTTTTATGAGCATATGTATTATTTTAAAGAAGCTTTTATGGGACAACCAATAACAGTTAGCTTGGAAGTTTCTGGTTTAAGTGAAGATGGTATGTTTTTTAAATTCGACCATAATTTCTATAACCACAAAGGTGAAAATATTGCACATTGTGAAATGCTTGGAGCATGGATGGATTTAGCAACTAGAAAATTAACACCCTTACATGAAACTTTATTAGCACTTGAAGAAACATTTCCTAAAACCAAAGAATATAAAACATTAACTAAAGAAGACACCAGGTCTTCAGGAAAAACCCCAGTGCATTTAAAACTATAGTTTTTTCGAAATAAAATAGCTTTAAAATGCTAGACAATGTAAGGAAGTCTCGCTATACCATACTCTATTCTGATTTCTAGTTTTATCCATGAATAGCCTGCTTAGTTAATGCGGTGGTTTTTTTAGAGTTTCCAATAAAAATCTGATCATTGAAAATAAGTACTGGACGACTTAAAAAAGTATAATGTTCTAAAATGTATTGTTTGTAATCTGCTTCTTTTAAAGCCTGGTTTTTTAAATCCATTTCTTTATAAAGCTTCGCGCGTTTACTAAATAGGGCTTCGTAAGATCCAGCAAGTGCTTTCATTTCTTCAAGCTGTTTAACCGTAATTTCTTCGTTTTTAATATCTTGTAAAACAAAGTCAGAGGGCAAATCCAATTCCTTTAAAATTCGTAAACAGGTACTGCAAGTTTTTAAATAATAAACCTTTTTCATCTTGAGTTCACAGAAGTGAGTAATTTTTTAATTAAAACTTATTTTATACTAACAAAGAACGTCCATTTTAAATGAAAAATAATTACTTTTAAATAAAATTTAGAATCATGGATTGGGCTTTCGATATTACTATAAAGAATAGAACTTTATTAAAATCATTTCTAGAATCTTCTTCTTTAGAGGCTCTTAATAAAGTGCCAAAAGGATTCAATAACAATGTTATATGGAATGTGGCACATACTATTGTAACACAGCAATTATTGGTTTATAAACTCTCTGGGTTGCCAATGCTTTTGTCTGATGAGATGGTAGATATGTACAAAAAAGGCACAAAACCTGAACGAGACGTAAGTTATGCCGAAGTCGATTTAATTAAAGGCCTGTTGTTTTCAACCATTGAAAAAACAAAAGAAGATTATAATAGTAAGATTTTTGAAACTTACAATGAATATACGGTTACTACAAAAAGCACATTAACCAACGTGGATGAAGCCATCGATTTCAATAACTTTCATGAAGGCATTCATTTGGGGTATATTTTAGCTTTAAAGAAATCTTTATAAAAAATTTAAAGACGTTTGTAAATCTTCCCAAGGAATATGAATTTCAGTAATTCCTGAAGAATAAGGAGCCACTTCATAGGTGTTGTAAAGTAATATAATACCTTCTTCATCAAAGCCTATATTTTCAGGTAATTTAAAATTGTCTGGTTCAAAATACAAATCTTTTTTATCAGCAATTTCTTCGTTGAAATAAGTTTTGGCTAGTTCGGTAAAGGCCAAATAATCTTCAAATAAATCTTCATTCTTTAAGAGTTTTCCCGTTTGCGAATTGAAATTTAAAAATGAAATAATTAAATTTCCATGAGCTCCTCCAGTGTTTAAATAGCTTGTCATAGAAATCGAAATAACGTCTGCCGATTGATACATAACGTCTCCATCAATTTGTGCTTCCCATGGAACAACACTATCTGGAAAATTAGTTTTGAAAAACGCGTATTCGTTATTAAAAAGATCGATGCTTTCTTCAACCGTTTTTGGTTCAATTCCATTAGTATCATTAACATTTAAGGATGATATAACTAATTGACTAATAGAATGGTTGATAGCCTTAGAAACAGATTCATTTCCAATGGCTTCAGGAATATTCAATTCAACTAAATTATTGGAATTTGTGGTTTTGGTAACCTCTTTAAATTCTATCGGCTTTTCTTCTTTACAAGTTTGTGAAACTAAAGAAATGATAATGGCATAAACAAAAATTTTAAAGCGCATAACACAAATGAATTAAGATGATGTTAAAGGTAATTATTGCATTTGAATAGAACGAATGAAACCGTAACTTTATGAAAATATTTTAATCAAATGAAATTTAATACGAAAACAATTCATGGAGGTCAAGAACGGGACCCAGCATATGGCTCAGTCATGCCTCCAATATATCAAACCACAACTTACGCACAAACAACTCCTGGAGGGCATAAAGGCTACGAATATTCAAGATCTCACAATCCAACTAGAACGGCACTAGAGAATGCTTTTGCAAGTTTAGAAAATGGGAATTTTGGATTAGCCTTTGGTTCTGGTTTAGCTGCCATAGATGCCGTATTAAAATTATTGAAACCTGGTGATGAGGTAATTTCAACCAGCGATTTGTATGGCGGATCTTATAGGTTATTCACGTCTATTTATGCAAAGTTTGGTATTAAATTTCATTTTGTAAGCATGCAAAATTCTGAAAATATGGAAACGTATATTAATGAAAACACCAAGCTTATTTGGGTTGAAACACCAACCAACCCTATGATGAATATTATAGACATTAAAGCGTGTTCAAGCATAGCGAAAAAACACAACTTGCTTTTAGCGGTCGATAATACCTTTGCTACGCCATATCTTCAACAACCGTTGGATTTAGGAGCAGATATTGTTATGCATTCGGCTACTAAATATCTTGGAGGACATAGCGATGTAGTTATGGGAGGCTTAATTGTAAAAGATAAGGACTTGGCAGATAAATTATACTTTATTCAAAATGCCAGTGGTGCTATATGTGGCCCTCAAGATAGTTTTTTAGTTTTAAGAGGTATAAAAACGCTTCATGTTAGAATGCAACGTCATTGTGAAAATGGAAAAGCAGTTGCAGTATATTTAACTAGTCATCCCAAAATTGAAAACGTCTATTGGCCTGGTTTCGAAAATCATCCTAACCATCAGGTAGCAAAAGCTCAAATGACCGATTTTGGAGGAATGATTTCCTTTACAACTAAAGGCAATAACTTTAAAGAAGCTATTAAAATTGTTGAGAAATTAAAGGTCTTTACTTTGGCTGAATCTTTGGGAGGCGTGGAGTCTTTAGCGGGACATCCAGCAAGTATGACTCATGCAAGTATTCCTAAAGAAGAACGTGAGAAAACGGGAGTTTTAGATTCTTTAATAAGGTTGAGTGTAGGGATAGAGGATATTGACGACTTAATTGCAGATTTAAAACAGGCTATTGGTTAATTGGAAAACCTTAAAAATAAGAAGACCAAATACAACTAAGCATTTGGTCTTCTATATGTTTATAAATTTGTTTAGTTGTTATCTAAATAATGAATATATCCTACGTTGAACCATACAAGCCAATCATTGGTTTTATTAGATGGTAAATTATGATTTAATCCATCAACGAAATCATCAAAAAAGTATTCAAATTTCATATCAAAAACTAAGTCAGATAACTTAGTCAGTTTGTATCTGGTTCCAATACTACCAATTAAGGTAAAGGTGGAACTATTTCCATCAAACAGAAAACTATCCTCATTAAAATTCGGGTTTGTAGCATTTACCCAAGGCTGATAAAAATTATCTGAATCATTGATATTGCCATTTCCATAGCCTGTTTCCACAGTTGTAGTATAAAAAGTATATTGAATTCCTAAACCAATGTATGGTGCTAATGGAAAATCCATTGCTTCAAATGCTCTAATACTCAACGGATAATACTCCAGTTGCGAGCCTATATTAAAATTTTGTGAACTCCCTGAATGTTGTCGTAAACGCTCAGCGTTTTCGCCTGTTCTTGACGGATCCACCCATTTCCCGAAGTTATTAAGATTGGTTTTATTGTAAGAAAGTTCATTTCGAACCTTAAAGTGCTGATTAAAAAAGTTTGGAAACCACCCGTAACTATAGGTTCTTAAATAAGTGAAATTCATATAGTGTAGAATTCCAATACCAAACCCAGTATTTCCCATGTTTGTTTCAGAGTCTTTACGTTCACCAAAATCTGAATGAAAGGCAACAGGGCCAACCACAGCACCTATTTCATTAGTAAAGTTGAATTGGCTAAAACCTTTATTCATGCCTATTATAAAACACAAAATAAGTGATAAGTATTTGAAGTTAAGAATCATAGTTAGCTTGATTGATAGGTCTTTTGTATTTAGCAAATATATAAAATATCGATGAACTACCAAATAAATCAGACAAAATGCAATTTATATGTGTTTTTCTACTTTTACGAGCTAAATCTAACAATTAATTAAATAATATACATTGTCAAAAATTAAAAAATAATAATTAATTTTTAAAGATAACGTATATTTGCTCAACAAATTAACAAAAATAGTCAACACCATTAAATTTAAACTAATGAAAAATAACATTGATGCGTTTTTACATCTAGTAAAGGAGAAAAATGGTCATGAGCCTGAGTTTTTGCAGGCGGTGCACGAAGTTGCAGAAACTGTAATTCCATTTATTGAAGAAAACCCTAAGTATCAGGATAAAATGTTATTGGAGCGCATGGTAGAACCAGAGCGCACTATAATATTTAGAGTAGCTTGGATAGACGATAAGGGGAATACACAAGTTAACAGAGGATTTAGAGTAGAGTTTAACTCCGCAATTGGACCTTATAAAGGCGGTTTGCGCTTTCATCCATCAGTAAACTTAAGTATTTTAAAGTTTTTAGGATTCGAGCAAGTATTTAAAAATTCATTGACAACTTTACCAATGGGTGGAGGAAAAGGAGGAAGTGATTTCGATCCTAAAGGAAAAAGCGATAACGAAGTGATGCGTTTTTGTCAATCGTTTATGACGGAATTATTTCGTCATATCGGACCTAACACAGACGTTCCAGCTGGAGACATTGGAGTTGGTGGTAGAGAAGTTGGATATATGTTTGGTCAATATAAAAGATTGAAAAACGAATTCACTGGTGTATTAACAGGTAAAGGAATGGCCTTTGGTGGTTCATTAATTAGACCTGAAGCAACAGGATATGGCTGTGTTTATTTTGCTAAAAATATGTTAGCAACCAAAAACGATTCACTTAAAGGAAAAACAGTTGTTATTTCTGGATCTGGAAATGTGGCGCAATACGCTTGCGAAAAAGCTACAGAACTTGGAGCAAAAGTAGTAACCCTATCTGATTCTTCAGGATACATTTACGACGCTGATGGCATTGATGCTGAAAAATTAGCCGTTGTTCAGGATATAAAAAATGTTAGAAGAGGAAGAATTAACGAGTATGTTAACCAATATCCTAAGGCAACTTTTCATGAAGGCCAAAGACCTTGGTCTATCTCTTGCGATGTGGCCATGCCATGTGCTACACAAAATGAACTAAATGCTGATGAAGCGCAAATGCTTATCAAAAATAAAGTTCAAGCGGTGGCAGAAGGTGCTAACATGCCAACAACACCAGAAGCTATTGAAGCATTTCAAAACGCTAAAGTGATGTTCGCTCCAGGGAAGGCATCGAATGCTGGAGGTGTTGCAACCTCTGGATTAGAAATGAGTCAAAATTCATTGAGATTAAATTGGACTCGCGAGGAAGTAGATGCCAAGTTAAAGCATATAATGGATGAGATTCATGAATCTTGTGTTGCTTACGGGACTGAAAAAGATGGATATATCGATTATGTTAAAGGCGCAAATATTGCAGGATTTGTAAAGGTGGCAGATGCCATGCTAGGACAAGGAGTGGTATAATTTTTTAGTACATAAAAATAAAAAGCTTCCAATTTGGAAGCTTTTTTTGTTCAAATTATATGTTTTTATTATAAAACTCGTTATATATAGATATATTTGAAATCATTAAAAGTGAGTATGAAAAAAAGAAATTTCTTAATATGTATTTTGCTGTTTCCAATGGCTCTCATGGCTCAGGATTATTCTGCGCTTTGGAAAGGCTATTTTTCGTATTTAAATATTATAGATGTCGCTCAAGGGAATGATAAAATATTCGTAGCATCCGACAATGCTATTTTTTCCTACGATATCAATTCTTTGGAATTGGAAACCTTAACAACTGTTAATGGCATTTCAGGGAATGAAATTTCAACCATTCATTATAGTGAAGCATACCAAATGCTGCTTATAGGATATACTAATGGGCTTATGGAAATTGCTTTGGATAATGAAGATAACATTTTAACCATTGTAGATATTTTAGATAAACCTACCATTCCGCCAAGTAATAAAGAGATTAACCACTTTGAAGAGTATAATCAATTCATTTATATCTCTACAGACTATGGAATCTCCGTTTACGATATGTCTCGCTTAGAATTTGGAGATACGTATTATATTGGAGCTGGAGGCGCGCAATTAATTGTGAATCAAACAACCGTTTCTGGAGAGTACATTTATGCCGCTTGTTTTGATAATGGAGGTCTTAAAAGAGCATTAGTAAACAATGGTAATTTAATAGATTTTCAGCAATGGCAGACAATTACTACAGGAAATATAGTTGGCGTAGCATCTACTTTAGAAGATAAAGTTTATACCATAAAAGACAACAGGAGTGTTTATAATGTGGTGGGTACTGCTACTACCTTAATTAGGACTTTTCCAGACCCTATCTTGGATTTTAGAAGTGTAGAGAATAACTTGCTTGTTACAACAGAAAACAACTCCTATTTATTTGATGGTGATTTTGTTGAAATTACCACTATCCCAGTACCTGCAGAATACCCTACTCAATTTACTGCAACAACTATGGATGAGGAATATGTATATATAGGAACAACAAATTATGGTGTTTTGAAAATAGCGTATTTAAATCAGACAGATATTACCGAAATTTATCCCGATGGTCCTTTAAGAAATGACCCCTTTGCAATTAAATCGGCTTCAAAGAACCTTTGGGTAACTTATGGAGATTATTCACAGACCTTTCTTCCTGGTCCAATTAGATCTTGGGGAGTTAGTCACCTTAAAGATGAAACATGGGTAAACATTCCTTATGATAGTGTTTTAGGTGCAAAAAATTTAAATAGAATTTCTGTAAACCCATTTAATACCCAACAAGCGTTTATTAGTTCTTTTGAAAGTGGCCTTTTGGAAGTAGATAATGATGTGCCAACTATTTTATTCAATGAGTCTAATAGCGGTTTAAAATCTCTGGTTGTTCCAACGGCTCCCAATTATAAAAGCATCAGAGTAAGTGCTTCTACGTTTGATACAAGTGGTGTTCTATGGACCATGACAGCTAGGGTTGCAAAACCTTTGGTTTCTTATGATCCTATCGCTGATCAATGGAATAGCTTTGATTTCACATCTTTAATCCCTGATGCCTTAAATGGAGAGTTTGGTTATAGTGATATTGCAATCGATAATAATGGAACCAAATGGATCGGCGGCTATAAAAATGGACTAATAGGTTACAACAATAATAACGGAGTAAAATTGAAAAATGTAAATTCCGAAGAACAAAACATGCCAACGTCATTTGTTACCTCTGTAGCTGTAGATAAAAGAGATCAAATTTGGATAGGTACAGTTAGTGGCTTAAGAGTTCTTTATAATCCAGCTGGATTTTTTACAGAGCCCAATGTAGAAGTGAGTTCTATTATTATTTTAGACGATGGTTTGCCACAAGAACTTTTATTTCAAACGTATGTGTCGGACATAGAGGTGGATGGATCAAACAATAAATGGATTGCAACAATAGGAGCTGGATTATACTATTTTTCTGCAGATGGACAAGAAACCATATATCATTTCACCAAGGATAATTCTCCTTTGCCATCAAATAATGTGGTAGCTGTATCTATAGATCAAGCTAATGGTGTTATTTATATAGCAACAGATAGAGGTTTGGTATCTTATGGTTCTGGTGGTTCGCAAACAGAAGTTACCCTAGAAAATGCCTTTGTTTATCCAAATCCGGTTAGGCCAGATTATAACATGATCGACAAAAAAATTAAAATAAAAGGGATTACAGAAAGCATGAATATTAAGATTACCGATATTGAAGGGAATCTTGTGGCCGAAGCTCAATCCAACACAAACCTGCGTTATCAAGGTTATAATCTCGAAATTGACGGCGGAACAGCCTATTGGAATGGAAAAAATCTTGGAAATAACACCGTTGCTTCTGGTGTGTATCTGGTTTTGTTGTCAGACCTAGAGTCTTACGAAACTAAGGTTGTAAAATTAATGATTGTGAGATAATGCTAATAACTACAAATGCCATTGTTTTATCTAAAATAAAATATAGGGATAACGATTTAATAGTAACATGTTATACTCAAAAAAATGGCCTAGTAAGTTACATTCTAAGAAATGTTTCAAATTCTAAAAAAGGGTATTCTAAAGCCGCTTACTTCCAGTTGTTATCTCAAATACAATTAGTTGCTTTACATAAAAACAATAGGTCCTTACAAGAAGTAAAGGAAGTCAAAATTCATTACATGTACCATAGTTTACAAACGCATGTAATAAAAAGTTCCATTGTTTTTTTTCTATCCGAAACCCTAACTAGTATTCTAAAAGAGGAGGAAGCAAACGATAATTTGTATAGCTACTTGGAATCAGCGCTCCAATGGTTAGATTCACAAGACGAATTTGCTAATTTTCATCTACTGTTTCTATTAAAACTTACTAAGCATTTAGGCTTTTATCCCGAAATGACTAATATTAACGAAACATGGTTTAATATGGCTGAAGGCGTGTTCGAGGAAAGTAAGACTAATGGCTATTCTGTTTCAGGTGAAAATATAGTTCTTCTAAAACACCTCTTAGGCATAAATTTTGATGAGTTAAATGCGGTTAAAATAAACGGAAATCAAAGGCAATCTTTTTTAAAAATGATGCTCTTGTATTTTGAGTTGCATTTAGAAGGTTTTAAAAAGCCCCAATCTATGCAGATTTTTAATCAAATTTTTAATTCATAAGATTAACTAACTAACATGAAATTATTTTTAGCATTAAGTCTAGGGCTTTGCTTTGCCCTAACCCTCCAAGCCCAGGAAATTAAAATTTTAGAAAAAGATTCCAGACTTCCCGTTCCGGGAGTTACAATTTACAATGAATCCCAAAGTATTGTAGTTATCTCAGATTTTGATGGGATGGCCTCTTTAAATTCTTTTTCAGATTCCGAAAGTATCTATTTTGAAGATTTACTTCATAAGAAATTAAAAACCGACAAAGTAACCATCATTTCTAATAACCACATCGTATTATTAGTAGCAAAAGTGGAAGGTCTGGACGAAATTGTCATCTCAGCATCCAAATTTGAGCAAAGCAAAAGAGACATTCCTCAAAAAATTGTAAGTATCGATGCTAAGGAGATTCAACTAATCAATCCACAAACCAGTGCCGATTTATTGCAAAGTACAGGGAATGTATATATTCAAAAAAGCCAACTTGGTGGTGGAAGTCCAATGATTAGAGGGTTTTCAACAAATAGATTGCTACTTACTGTGGATGGGGTAAGAATGAATAACGCCATTTTTAGAAGTGGAAATTTACAAAATGTCATATCTATAGATCCATTTATAGTTCAAAACACAGAAGTTACCTTAGGTGCAGGATCTGTGGTTTATGGAAGTGATGCCATTGGTGGAGTCATGAGTTTTTATACCAAGAAACCTCAAATATCCTATTCAGATGAGATGTATTTTAAAGCCAATGCGGCTGTAAGATATGCAACAGCAAACGAAGAAAAAACAGGGCATTTAGATCTAAATTTCGGATTGAAAAAATGGGCCTTCTTTTCAAGTATTTCTTATTCAGATTTTGACGATTTACGTATGGGAAGTCATGGTCCAGACGAATACCTTAGACCACAATATGTGGTAA
The DNA here is from genome assembly GCF_014638915.1 of Xanthomarina arctica. Taxonomy (GTDB): domain Bacteria; phylum Bacteroidota; class Bacteroidia; order Flavobacteriales; family Flavobacteriaceae; genus Xanthomarina; species Xanthomarina arctica. Next base: position 862,107 of record NZ_BMFQ01000001.1, read on the forward strand.
CAAATAATGGCGTTGACGAAACGGTAACGAACGAAAACCCTAAAATTCAAGTACCAACAGGCTTCGACCAATTAAGCTTAGCTCAAAAAGTTTCTTTCGAGCCTCAAGAGGATTTAAACTTCAATTTAGGACTACTTTATTCTACAACCTCAGATTATTCTAGATACGACCGTCTTATAAGATATAAAGATGATCATCTGCGTTCTGCCGAGTGGTATTATGGTCCGCAAGAATGGTTTATGGCTAATTTACAAATGATCAAACAGAATAGCGACTCCAAGTTTTTTAATGCCGTTCAGACAACCTTAGCTTATCAGAATTTTAAAGAAAGCAGACACGATAGAGACTATCAAGCTATTTTAAAATATAATACAGCAGAAGATGTAGACGCCTATTCCTTTAATGCCGATTTCGAAAAAATACTATCCCCGAAAACGGAATTATTTTATGGTTTAGAATATGTATTCAATAAAGTAGGTTCTTCTGGTGATATTCTAAATATTGAAACAGACCAAACAGAACCAACAATTTCAAGATATCCAGATGGTTCTACATGGCAATCTATGGCGGCTTATGCCAATGTCAAGTTTAAACCAAGTGAAAAGTTTATCTTACAGTCTGGTTTGCGATATAACTATATTTTAATGCATGCCGATTTCACCGAAAACAACGAATATCTAAACTTGCCCTTTACGGAAACCAATTTGAATTTTGGAGCCTTGACAGGTTCGGCAGGAGTAAGCTGGATTCCAAATGAGATCATGCAATGGCGATTTAATTTATCGACGGCCTTTAGAGCTCCAAACATAGACGATATAGGCAAGGTTTTCGATTCAGAACCGGGTTCTGTGGTGGTTCCTAATCCAGACCTAGAAGCTGAGTATGCTTATGGAGGAGACTTGGGTTTAACTTTTAATTTCAACGACGTAGTAGTTCTTGATTTAGCAACCTATTATACCTTTTTAGACAATGCCTTGGTTAGAAATGACTATGAGTTACATGGGGAAACCGAAATTATGTATGAAGGCGAATTAAGTAATGTTCAGGCCATGCAAAACGCTTCAGATACCAAGGTTTATGGTTTTGAAGTTGGATTACGAGTAAATATTTCTAAGCAATTTAAGGTAACCTCTCAGTATAATGTCTCTGGAGGATCCGAAGATGATAATGGAGAAACAATCCCAGCGAGACATGTAACGCCACAATTTGGAAACACCCACCTTGTCTGGCAAAAAAATAAGTTTCTGGTCGATGCTTTTGTGGACTATAATAGTGAATTAACATACTATCAATTAGCGCCGTCAGAACAAGAAAAAGATTATATCTACGCTATAGATGATAATGGAAACCCGTATTCTCCGTCTTGGTACACCTTAAATTTAAGAAGTCAATACCAAATTACAAAAGCGGCAACAGTTACTGTAAGTTTAGAAAATATTACAGACCAACGTTATAAAACCTACTCGTCTGGAATTGCTTCTCCTGGGAGAAATTTAATCATCTCTTTACTTTATAGCTTATAACAGATCTAATAAAATATTAAAAAGCCCCTACAATTAAGTTGTAGGGGCTTTTTAATGAGTTTAAATCAGGAATATCACACTAAGCCTAGCCTGTGTTGAGCTTATTAAAATCTCGAAGTTCTTGTCTCACTGAGCCTGTAGAACTGCTATAACACAAATCCTGTCACAAGTAATATAGGTCACACTAAGCTTAGCAAGTGTTGAACCTGTCGAAAACATCGAAGTGCATACGAAAATCTTTAGCCTGTCATTGCGAGAGAGGAACGAACGTGGCAATCTCATCCCTGCACGCTAAATATTCCAACACCTGATTATCCCTAACTTCAGAAAAGACAGAAACCAAACTACTTCCGTTTCATTGCCTTCTTAATTATCACACTGAGCCTAGCCTGTGTTGAGATTATCAAAATCTCGATATGTTGTCACACTGAGCCTGTCGAAGTGCTATCACACAAATCTTATAACATGTAATATAGGTCACCTTGAACTTAGCCTGTGTTGAGATTATCAAAATCTCGATATGTTGTCACACTGAGCCTGTCGAAGTGCAGACAAACATCATTAGTATGTCAATGCGAGAGAGGAACGAACGTAGCAATCTTATCCCTGCATGCTAAATATTCCAACACCTGACTATACCAAACACGAAACACCAAACACTACTTCCGTTTCACCGCTTTCTTACTTATCACCTGTCCATTAGTCAAACTAATTTTTGCAATATAAGTGGCCTGACTTAAATTAGAAAGATCATAAGTCTCAGAAGAACTACTTCCTTTTAACTTGTAGATCGTTCTTCCTAAAAGATCCATAATCTCAACAGATTTTATTTGGTATGGACTTGGAACCGTAAACTGAACCTCTCCATTTGAATGCTCTATAATTGTTACATTACTTGCAGAAACCTCTTCCTCATTAATAGATAGCGCAGAATCTCTAAAGACTATTTCAAAACGGCTGTTGAATTCTCCAATTTCGGAAGTGAAGGAGTAAGGTTGATTGGTTAAATTATGCATAAAGCCTAACAAGTTATCCCTTAAATAAATGGTTTGATTATCGGTTTCAAATAAACCATCAATATGTGCTATAGCTAAATGGTAGTTTCCTTGCTCCACAATCTTTACTCCTAATGGAATAGCATCTGTATCTATAAATGGTAACGCACGACCTTGAATTATAAATGGGTCATTGTTAATTATTGAATATAAATTTTGAGTTGATGCAACCGAAGTAATTGCATCATAAATGCGATCTCTTTCCATAGTTGCTCCTTCCACATAACCAACTAAAATTCTATTCGTTCCTTGTGTTTGGGAAACTAAATCTATCCATATTCTATGCCTTTCTGGTTCAAAAGTTCTATAAAACTGGTCGTTGTTATAAGCTTTGTCTCTCATAGAATTATTGAACGTTATGCTAGAACTTGCGGGAGATGTTTCAAGGAGATTAACCATAAAACTTTGTCCAGCCGCAATAAAAATATTTCCTGGAGCATTTCCTGCTCCTGTTTTATTGTAAGGAATATAATCCGTTGCTGTATAATTGGATCCAAAATTATCATAGAAAGGATCTACCGTAATGTTGGATGGTAAGTTTCCATGCGTCCAAATATTTACAAAACCATCTAAAACAGTATTACTAGAATGATTTAAAAAAGCAAAAACATCAATTGCAGATGGATACGGATTACCAATTAAATTCCATTGGTCATCAATATCGCCTGAAATAGTTCCGCGAAATACATCCACGTTAATCTCACCATTAAAAGGTTTGCCATTATTAAAGGTAGCGGTGATATTTGCATTTGTTGTACTATAAGAATTTGGCCCTCTTACTATATATCCAACACCTTTTTCCATAGTTTCACCTGAAGCAGTAACCCAGTTTCCTTGGGTTCCGAGTGGATTTAAGATGGTAGGATTCCAACGATAAATTCTATCTATTGGCGTTTCAGTTCCGTAAACATTGTTTACATCATAACCTTCTACAGGAGACGACCAATACACGTAATCCAATTTTCTAATACTCGCATTTCGTCTCATGGTTATTGGACCGCTATTAGTGTCGAACTCGTTTATTTGAATCAAACTGCCTGAATCCTCTATCGTTAAATTTCCGCCGGTAACAAATACACCTTCATCTACTGTTAATGCGTTATTCGAATTAATTGTTAGAGCGCTCGAAACCATGTTTAAATCTTCACCTATCAAAATATCAGTAGGATGCCCTAATGTTTTTATGGCTGTTCCAGATATAGTTAGGTTTTTGTATTCCGGAGTATAATCCGTAATGGTTTGAGCATCTCCCTTGTATTCTACGGTCGACTCATCTTCTAATGTAATAGTTGGGCTATTAGCGCTATCTATGGCTGTAGTATTGCTGCCATTAAATCCAGCAGGATTAAGAAGTTTAAATATAGCATAAGGTTTAACTGTAAAAGTTCCTCCAGTTTGAAAATGAATACCAGTTGTTAGCGAATTATTGGAAACATCAAAACCGCTTACTACAATGTTAGCATAATTAATTAAAGGAGACCCTATTCTTACAACTCCAGCACCACTAAAATTCGCAAACTCTATAGTGGTGTTTGGAGACAAACTATATGCACCACTAGTGTCTGGTTTTGTGCCTCCACCATCTGTAATATAACGGCTGTTATCTAACATAGTAAAAGAAGGATTATGGGTAGCTCCTAAAGATCTGTTCTCCACGTTCACAATTGCATTTTCTGAAATTATAATAGCATTACTTACACTGGTAGCACTACTAATGCCTTTATAGTTTGGTGTTGGTGGTATAGGTGGCGTTGTACTAAACGTATTGGTGCCACTAAATAATAAATTATAATAGGTTGGAGCTCCAGCTAAAATTTGAATAGCATTAGCTCCATTTAAATTAACCACGCCCCCAGTAAGGGAGTAGTTGCCATATCCGTTTAGTTGTGGCAAATAATTTCCAAGTGGGCTTGCAGTAATCGTGCTTATTCTGTATTCACCATCAGTCATTACCAAACGTCCTGTTCCATAAAAATCACCTGTATTACTTCCTATTACGATACCTTTTTGGATTTCTAGCTTACCGCCACTTGGATCTAGTGTTGTAGCATTTGCAATACCAATATTATTTGTTAGACTTAAGGTTTTTGTATTATCTAATAAGTTTACATAGACTAATTTCCCTGTAGAACCATTTGAAACTCCATCACCTGTTACTTGATTTTCTTTTCCTATATAATGGAAGCTAGCAGCTTGGCTAAAAGTTTTATTACTTACAGAAAGTTGCACATTTCCAGCATTGGCAGTAGTTTTTACTAAACCATCAAAATGTGTAATTTTCAAAATAGAACCTTGATCTGAATCAAAAGTATTTGAACCACTGCCACCATTACTTATTAGTAAAGGAGTGGAGCCATCTGCTGTCCAATTAAAGTTAAGTGTTCCACCGTTTTCTACAGTAAAAGTTGAGGAATTATTTAGTTTTAGGTTGTTATTTAATAATTGTACATCGGAATTATTTTTCACGTAGGTATTTATATTTCTGTAAGGCACAGCATCAGCGACATCAATATTTTGTAGTGCAGTTCCAGTGAATGCAATGCCACAATCTCCATCTGTACTTTGTATGGTTCCTTGGATTCCTATTAAATCACCTTCCAGATTAACCAGAACTGTTGCTGATCCTGAACTATTTTGGTTTAAATCGATAATACCACCATCTACAATTATATTTCCTTTTACTGTATGTATAAGATTACTAGAACCAACTGCACCAAACGAAAACTTATTTAGTTCTACAATAACGTTTCCTGCAATTTCAACATTTGCATTTACATTAGTAAGAAGCACGTTTTTTAGAAATGTATTATTGATAACCGTTAGATTATTACATAGCTTGTGAGTTCCTATTATACCAACTAGGTTTAAAGCCTTATCTTCATTGGCCGATGAAGGTGTGAAATTAATAAATAAATTTCCAAAATAATAACCTTCAGAATTTGGAGTAATATCGTTATCGCTATCAATTAAATCGTCTTCTCCATTAGTTGAATCATTATCATACTGTCTTATCTCAACCGTTGAGTTTGGTTCGAAGTTTTCAATACCATCAAATAAACCATCAGCATTGTTTAATGTACTAGAATTAATAATCAATGTACCTCCATTTTCAACTGTTAAAGTTCCAGTTGGATCGATATCTACAGCAGGGTCTGAAGCTATAAACTCACCGCCTTCTTTTATTAACAAACTCCCAAAAGTACTGTTGTGTGCATCATCAAAGGATGCGCCACTTTCTACAACCATAGTGGTGTATGGGGAGGGAGCAGCAAATGAAACTCTCGAAGTTATAGTGTGACGTATAATTAGTAATTCTGTAGTATTTGCTGCTGGAGTAGCAGGATTCCATCCAGCTCCTGTTAAACGTTCCCAAGTAGCAGTACCGCTTGGCCACGTTCCATTACTTGTAGTTCTATAAGTTCCTGTAGCAACATCTAAAATGTCAAAATTACTAGATGTACTAGTATTGCTAAATGCTAAACCTGTAGTTGTAGCAGTTAGGTTTATACCTGTTTGAGAGGTGTTAAACTGAACATTTGAAATTGCTAAATTTCCAGCCGTTAAAGTATAAGGCGAAAATGCCGTCATGCCAATTCCAGATGTTGTAAGGGCAATGCTTAAAGACTCATCTAAATCGATGTTTCCAAACACATCGTGAGCCGAAATATTGAAGGTGTTTAAATTTGTATTAACACTCGTGCTTCCCGGTTGTGTTGTGAATGCAATCCTGTCTGCAACAACTTCAATACGGTTTCTATTACCAGTTGTGCTTGATGTAGCACCTCCTGCATTTGGGGTTCCAAACACAGATCCAGATGTATTTGCGGTTGCAGAGCTTACAGTAAATTGTAATTGGTCGTTATCGGTTACAGTGGTTAAAAATGTAACTCGTAAAGATAATGAAGCGGTTCCGTTATCAGCTGCAGTGTATGATAATCCCGAAAAAGAAATAGTATTTCCTGCAACTGCGCCTGCGTTAGATATTAGCGCGTTTCCATTAAAAAGAGCGGCACTTCTAATATTAGCATTATTAACAACATTAAAAACAATGTCTGTTAATTCAGTTCCTAAAGCATCCGAATCATTCGTAGCACCTCCATCACGAATATCAAATTTAAAAACATCAATAGATTGACCTGTATTGGTAATGGTTGGTGCTTGATAAGCAGTATAGTTTATATTAGAATTATAAACAAATGTACTATTTACAATTATGTCTGATGCATTACTATTCGTTCCATTTCCTGTTATATTTATTACATAAGGATTTTCATCGGCATCGTTATTAGCAATACTAATGGTACCATTAAAAGCACCTAAAGCATTTGGGGTAAATCGAACGGTAAAAGTTGAAGTTCCAGAAGATCCCGAAACAGATGTAGAGCTCAATGCTGTTTGCAAACTAAACCCTGTACCATTAATTACTGGTGCATTTAAAGTTAAATCGGCATCACCAGTATTTTCAATAGTAAACTGAATATCTGTATTGGAGCTAACTAATCGGTTACCAAAATCGTAATTATCACTACCAATAGGAACAGTAGTAGTTGCGTAACTCGTAGAACCTTGTTTTAAATTCATTTCTGGTGCTGGAGTTGGCTCTCCACAAAAAACTGCTACATCATCAAAATAAAAACTTCCACCACTTCTAGCAGACATGAACCATCTAATATAATAATTTCCAGATAAATTTAAAGCGACTGAGGTTTGAGAATATGAATCTGTAACACTACCAGTATTTGAACCATTTGCAGAAATAGTAGAAGTATCCGTCCAGGGTCCTCCAATGTTATTAGAATATTGTATAATCACTGAAAAATTGGAGGTTGATCCTGAAGCTTTATTCCAAAAAGTTAGAGTAGATGGATTTGATATTACATCTGTTCTTATCCAATCATTATTAGAATTCATACCTGCTTTGTATGTTCCAGTATTTGCATCTCCTCCATTATAATACGAACTGTTATTAGCCCAACCACTTGGGTTATTCGTACCACCTTCAAATCCTTCGGTCATACATGGCCCAACATAAACATCCCATTGCGCATATAAAGTCACATTTGCTGCGAAACTATATGAAGCTCCATCTGCATATGTAGTTCCACTACCATCCGAAGCTGTGTTCCATTCATCAAAAGTATTGCCAGTGTAAGTGAAAGTGTTAGCGGTTAAATTGGTGGCAGCACAATTTATTTGTGGAGTCATTGTACCAGTACCACCATTATTATTAAATGTTACGGTATTTCCAGTAGGTGTCGTCCATTGTGCATATAAAGTGGTGTTTGCTGTAATAGTAAAAGTGTCGTTTAAAATATAAACTGAACCTGACCCATCTGCCACCGTATTCCATCCATCAAAAGTGCTACATGTTTTTGTTAAAGATCCTGTATTGCCTAAAACCGTAACTGTATCTCCTGAAGTATAAGGGCTACTAGAATCAGTTGGTACACTACCTCCTGTGCTACCATTCCCATTATATGTGACGGTTGGACCAGCCGGAGCTGCTAATTTATAAAGCTTTAACTTTACTTGATTTGAAGTATAAGCGGCAAAACGTGGTGAGCCATTATTCCATTGTAAAATTCTGGAAGGATCATTTACACTGGCTAATGACCATAAACCATCTGTGACCGTAGGTGTCCATCTTTCAGTATTAGCAACAGTCCCATTGTAAAAAATGGCATTATTGCCTGTAACACCGGATCTACCCCATGAAACATAACCTTCATTTGAATTGTAAATGGTGATAACTCCAGCAGATACAGTGACAGCAAAAACATTAGCAGCTGTATAGCCAGTAGTAATTGTAGCGCCTGGATTTGTGATGGAAGAAAATTCGATAAACGGAGTAGGTGATGCAGTATTTAACATCAAACCATCATTAGAAGTACCATCTCCAACAATTAGATAATTACCATCAGTAAGGTCGCCAATATTTGTAATTTGATTGTAAGTCTGCCCAAAACCAGACAAAACAAAGCAAAAGATTGCCATTAATACGAGGGAGTATTTTTTTATCATCAGAATATGTTTTAGGGCTTACAAAAAGAGTAAACAAGTAAATTTACAAAAAAAATCGAAAGATAAATTAGAGTCCTTAACTAGTTTATTAACAAATACATATGTGTGCTTTGTGCGTTGTAATTAGGTAGCATATCTTATCGCAAAAAAAAAGGGTTTAACTTTTAAAATAGTTAAACCCTTTGATTCGTTTTAATAAGCTAAACTTAATGTCTTTTTACCGCTTTTTTAGTGATAGTTTGTCCATTACTTAAAGTTATTTTAGCAAGATAAGTCGCCTGACTTAAGTTAGAAAGATCATAAGTTTCAGAATAACTAGTACCTTTTAACTTGTAAATAGGTCTTCCTAATAAATCAATAATCTCAATATGTTTTATTTCGTATGGACTTGGAACCGTAAACTGAACCTCTCCATTTTGATGCTCAATAATCGTTACGTTATTTGCATTTAGTTCTTCTTCATGAATGGAAAGAAAAGAGTCTCTGAAAACTATTTCAAAACGATTATTAAATTCTCCTGTTTCGGAAGTGAAGGAGTAATCGTTGGCGCTTAAATCATGAATAACATTCATTAACATGTCTTTCAAGTAAACAGTGTTTTCTTCAAAAAATAAACCTTCAGAATCTGTTGAAATAGAATATAAGGTTGCCTCTGGAATTAAAGAGTAAAATCCTAACGGAATCACTTCATCTAAATTCAAGCTATTAACTGCTTTTCCTTGTATAGCTAGTTTTTTATCAGAATTGTCAGCTACTGTATAAATCATAGCATTTACTTCTGAAGATAAATTTTTAGGAGCATCATAATACATACCATCATAAGTATTTGTAGCTCCCTCAACATAACCAACTAATATTTGATTGCGAACACCATTATCGCTCCACATATTAACCCAAAGTCTATTTACTTGAGTACTGCTAGAATTTCTAAAGAACTGATCGTTATCACCTGTAACACGCATGCTATTTGTAAACGAAACCGTTCCTGTCTTAATATCTCCATTTGTAGAATCTGGAGTTGCCACATCTGAATACGAAATAAAGAATGCTTGTCCAGAAGGGATAAACCTATTAGGTCTATCTGAGGCATTTATTGTTCCATCATTGTTATTATCTCCTCCTGCAGTTTGACCAGTGGCATTTATTATAGCATAATCGCTTTGAGCAAAATTTAAGTTTTCATTCCCATTAGCTGTATCCGAAGGCGCTGTGCTTTGAGACCAGAAAAAGATAGCACCATTTGTTGTTCCTGTTGGAAATCCTGAAACATCTTGTGCGATAAGGGTATTTGCATCTAAGAATGATTGTGCATCTACAGCTGAGGGATAAGGGTTCCCTATTAAGTTCCAGTTATTATCACTCATTTCAGAATCATTTCTATAAATAGGCACATCAATATCCCCAGTATTAAAAGCGCCTTCAAAAATGTATTCAAATTGGCCTCCTGCACCTGCAATATCAAATCCAATAGGATCATGCATGGCTGCATAACCAACCCCAGGAATCATTAGGTCTCCATTGTCGGTCGCCTGCCAATCATCACCATTATCATCAATATCATCCTGCCCATTAACTGTACCATTGTTGTTGTTAGCTTCAGCCGTCTTATCTAAATAGTTTTCAGCATTATACCAATAGCGTCTTGTTGGATGTGCTTCCTCTAAACCTCCCCCAACGGTTTCGTCTATTGTAGGAGAACTCCAATAGGTATATTCGTAATAATTATTTAAAGGTGCTGTTCGTTTATTAAACTTGGAAAAACCGTTTGTATTTAAAGTAAAACTTCCTGCTGTTAACCCATCGCCACGTTGTACAAAACTTCCCTTGTCTTCTACTAGAATACCGTCATTATCAGTACCGTTTCCTGTTATCTCAACATTATTAATAACTTCAACAAAATATCCTTGAGCAATTGTTAACAAACTTCCTGAAGTAACTAGTAATTGACAAGCTGTAAAACTTCCGTTTGTAGAATTAGTGGTATAATCGCCATCTATATTAGTTATTGTATACTGATCGGGAGCACCATTACTCCAAGCAGTACCATCCCAAGTTGTTATCTTTAATTCAATTTTGGTTGCTTCGCTTGCTGTATAGCAAGTAGCACTATTTTCTCTTACTTGGCAATAAAATTGATAATCGTCTAAACCTGTAAGGTTAGCAATATCTAATGTTGCTGTTGTTGCGCCAGAATAAATACCTCCATTTGACACAGCTGTCCAGTTACCAGAAGGGCCTAAAACATACCATTGATACGCAAGTGCTAAACCGCCTGAAACACCTTCTGATCCTGCAACTGTCAACGATGTTCCAAGGTTAGAACAATCAGCCACATATTGTGGGTTACTTATAACTGTAGGTGGTAATTTAACAAGAGGTACTGAACCAACTCCTACTAAGCATTCATCGTCAGCCAAACTTTGTGCAGTCCATTCTGAAGCATCATAAGTTGTGTTTGGATAAAAATTAGTATTCTTTCTTTTTAAATAATACCCTACATAATTTGGTGCTTCTACATCATCAATAAGCGTAGTTCCATTCATTAATCTCAAGCCATCATTTGCATTAAAACCAGCGTTACCTAAACTTCCATTTCCTGTAGGTGTGTATCCACAAGCAGAGCTAGTTACCGAAACAATAGCTACTGCACCTGATGCAATTGTACCGTTTAGATTTGCATAAGTTACATAACTACCTCCATAATCGCCAGCTCTTTCAATTTTATAACCACCTAAGTCTACAGAAGCTCCTGTGTTATTATAAATGGTTATTACACCACCAGATCCGCCATTTTCGTCATACACTTCGTAGATAATTAAATTTGATGCATCAGCACCACCAACTGCAGTATCGCATGCAGTAAGGTCAATATCAATTACATCAAAAAATTGTGTTGCACTACAACCTGTAGCTAATTGAATCACAAAATTACCATCATTAGCTTCGGCAGGAAGCAATACTTCTATAGTGTCTGATGTATTTGAAACAGTAGCAACTGCTATGTTATTATAGGTAATTGTTGCTCCAGTAAGATTGCTTGTTGCAGAAGTAAAAGTGACTAATGTATTTGCTGGGCCAGAGGTTGGAAAAGTAGTAACCGTTGGATCAGTTAAACAATCACCATTACCTTCAATAGTAAATAGATACGGATTTTCATCAGAATCATTACTCTCAATTCTCACTTTTGCAGTTCTTGTACCTGCAACCGTTGGATGAAATTTAATTTTAAAGGTTACGTTTGTACCATTTACAACTGGTGTTGTTGCCTGTTGTGTTACAATAAAATCTGTCGGGTTTGTCCCTTCTAATTTAATAATTGGCGTACCTATTAATATTAAATTTGCTAAACCAATATTTTCTATGGTAAATTCTTTTTCCGCAGAATCTGTGTTTACCTCTGTGCTAGCAAACAACGTATTGTTTAATCCATAAGGAGCATCAAAACCATTAGGAATAGAAATAGCTCCTCCTTTTACATTAATTTCAGCATTTACAGGTTGTACAACATTAATTGTATAATCTTCTACTTCACCATAATCATAAGTTGCACAAGGTGTTAAAGCGATGTCACTATCATCAAAGAAATACTGTGTTGCTACTCTCATTCTAGTGTTTCCAATAGTAGCATTAGTAGGCACTGTTATAGAAAGTGGAGAATTACTTGTTAAAATATTTGTTCCAGAATAAGCATCTCCTAAATCATACTCTTCACCACTATCACTAAAATCACCATCTCTGTTCCAATCTATCCATGCTTTAGTATAGTTTTGATAACCAACTGTATTTACATTTACTGATAAAGTGTAAATATTATTTAACAAAACAGTTGTTGAAACAGAAGTATAATCTGTATAAGCACTTTCCCCAGTTGATGTTTGATTGATAGTATTAAATACCACAGAAGTTATTCCTGTAGTATCTGCAACATCTCCAGCAGAATCACAATAGTCGACACCTGTGGTCTGACAAACCGAAATACCACCACTCCATTGTGTACCAATATTTACCTCTCTTACAAAAACGGTATAGCAATATTCAACCGCATCTGTTAAACCTGTAACAATAATACTGCTTCCTGTTCCTTTATAAACAACTTGATTTGCTCCTGCATAAACTGGATTTGCTGCATAAGCCGAACCGTTTCCTGTTGGTGTTAAAGAAACAGCACCTGCATTGGCAACTACCATATATTCGTAGCATCCAGCAGAATCTGGTACCACATTCCACGACACTGTAGACGTTGTTGGGTTAATGCTCGCTGCTAAATTGCTAACTTCTGGAACATCAATCGTATAGGTTTGTGTATAAGATGAAGCTACTGAATTATTATTGATAGCATTTGCCCAACCTGTTCCTGTTTCTCCATTATAAGCAACTACTTTAAAAGTGTATTGCGACGCATTTGTTAAACCAGTTACAGTAGCCGTTGTTCCAGCACCTTTGTAAACTGCTTTTCCTAAGGTAGTGTAAGTGGTTGCTGCACTATAATTTGCATTTGCAGTATAACTTGAAGCATTTCCTGCGGAAGTAGCTGCCATTTGTGGTATTGTTGTATTGGGCTGTGCAAAAACAATATAACCTGTTGGCGTAGTACCACTAGACGCAGTCCAGCTTAAAGAAACTTGCGTATTTGCAATACATGCTTTTAATTGTGTAGCGTTATTTGGTGAAGCATATGTAACACCTACCTCCACAGCTATAGAAGTACCACTATTACCACTACAAGTTACCACACAACGGTACCATGTTATTGCATTTACAGTTGCGGTATAAGTTGCGTTTGTTGCACCAATAATATCAGAAAAACCTGCAACAGCGCTAGTTGTAGAACTTTGCCATTGGTAAGTTGCCCCAGACCCTGTTGTAGTATTTTGTAAAGATAAATTAGTTGTGCCACCAGACACAACAGAAGTTTCGGAAGAAACGGTATTACCTGGAGTTGGTGTGCCTGTACATGGTGTAGAAGGCGTACAATATATTTCTACATTTCCTAAATGAACTCTCTCGTCTTCATCGGCAAAGAAGCTTAAACTTGGATTTGCAGCTACACCTGTAAATGTTAACTCTACCCATTCAAAATCTGAATATGGTAAATCAGTTATGTTTTGGATTTGCCCATCTAACGTAACCCTAAGTTTTCTTTCAGAAGCACTCCATCCTTTTGCTCTAAATTTTAATGTAACATTACCTGAGGACACTCCTGTTGCAGTAGTCGATACAGTTCCAGAATTACTTCCCGATGCCAACCTAATTGTAGTAGTTGGGGAACCTCCACTGTCTGTATCTCCACCATATGTACTACCAGATTTAGTAAAATTAGGAGCATGACCTGTGTAGCAAGGTCCAGTAGTAAGACTTATTACTAAAGTTTCAGTATCTGCACCATAAGCATTTGTTGCTGTAATTGTAACATTAAAAGTTCCTGCTGCTGTAGGTGTTCCAGAAATTTCTCCTGTTGTTGTATTTATAGATAAACCAGCAGGTAAGCCTGTTGCACCATAACTTGTTGGTGTATTTGTTGCTACAATATCATAAGTAAAAGCGCCACTTACTATGCCACTTGCAGTTAATGCACTGGTAATAGTTGGTGGTGAAGTAGTAGGTACAGAAGTATACGTTACTTCAAAAGAACTTATATATATTCTATTACTAGAACTACCATCTCTTTGATAAAATTCAACATCAGATGTTGCGCTTAAACCACTCATAGTATAAGTGGTTGAAGCAGTTAAATTTGCAACAAAAGCACCATCTACTTCATATCCTGCAGGCCCTGTTGTGCCAGATGCATTAACAACAACTTTTGTAATAGTAACGCCATTAGAAGCGTATATTATAATAGAACCTCCTTTTGTAGCGTTTTGATATAATCTTAATTGATTGCTAAATATTCCAGGATTAGTACTTGCACTATTTTTAAACGAACCAAAACCTATATTAGCATCTAGGGATATACCAGGAGAATTTTCATCTAAACCAGTTACTGCTCCAGAAGCTAAAAAAGAATAAGTAACAGTTGTCTGCCCATAACCAGACAAAACAAAGCATAAAAAGGCCACTAATACGAGGGAGTAATTTTTAATCATTCTATAGGGAGATATTATAATTCTTTGCTAAAATAAGCATTCAAAGGTATTTACCTAGAGTTTTTTAATCTACTTTTTGGTGTTACCAATTAATTATGAGTAGGTAACCAGAACATTAACGAAACGTTAAGCGCCTCGATGATGCTTTTAGACAATCCAAAATAAACCCATATATCTTGTACAAATTGTTATTATCTTGCAACCATGAAATCGGTTAAAACCTATACTCTCGAAGAAGCCAAAAGAACCCTAGAAAATTACTGTGCCTATCAAGAGCGTTGCCATAAAGAAGTAACTCAAAAATTGTACAACATGCGTATGATTCCAGAGGCCATAGATTTGGTGGTGGTGCATTTGTTGGAACACGATTTTTTAAACGAAACCCGTTTTGCAAAAGCTTTTGTTCGTGGGAAGTTCCGATTTAAAAAATGGGGTAGAAGACGTTTGGAAATAGAATTAAAAAGACGAGATATTGGTCGCTTTAACATCCTGGAAGCCTTTAAAGAAATTTCAGATGCCGAATATTTAAGCACCTTTCACACTCTAGCCGAAAAAAAAGCAGCCACCATTACAGAAACAAACCCTCTAAAGAAAAAAAAGAAATTAGCCGACTTCTTATTATACCGCGGTTGGGAAAGTCACCTAGTTTACGATAAAGTAAACGAGTTATTTTAAACGAATCACATATATGCTTAATGCATAGCTCATGTATGGCTCAAGTATAGCTAATGTATGAAGAGTGTATTAAAAAAGATAATGGCATAAGTATATCAGGATTTATTCATTAATCTGTATAGTTATTTTAGGACGATTCATGCCTCATAGAGACTCCGTACTAACTCCGTAGTAAAGCCGTAGTGACTCCGTGTGAAGTAAATTAAAAAACAAGCCTATACACAAGTCATAATTACCCAAAAAATAGTGTACAGATGCGGTATAAAATAGAGTCAATCAAACCAGCAACATATAACCTCACCTAGTTCGGGTCTTCAGGGGGTCTCCGCCGGGTCTAGTTCGGGTCTAGTTCGGGTTTACTTCGGCATCGGTCGGGTGGAGTTCGGGTGAATAAGGAGAGTTCGGG
This sequence comes from Xanthomarina arctica, assembly GCF_014638915.1. Taxonomy (GTDB): domain Bacteria; phylum Bacteroidota; class Bacteroidia; order Flavobacteriales; family Flavobacteriaceae; genus Xanthomarina; species Xanthomarina arctica. The sequence goes on from NZ_BMFQ01000001.1 coordinate 877,873, forward strand.
TGCAAAAAAAAATACGATAAGAAAAATCTATGGAGACCTATTCCGGTTCATCATGTTTAGAAAAGATTAACTGCAAAAAGAAACAACCGCTTTCAAATAAAAAATAGGATGATACCCCTTTCAAGTCATCTTAGAATTTAAAAATATAGGGACATCCCATTTTATTTATTTACCTATACCGTTATTTTGGAATAAGGAAGCCATTTATTTCTAATACCTATCGAAACTTCCATCGCCAAACTATATCTAAATACCAATACCAAGAATAAATTTTCAATCAATTTAATTAAGGGCAGTTAAAAAATAAACATAATTCCCTACATTAGGTGCTAAAAACTAACATGCTTTCAACCCATTTAAAACCACTAGCCCTTTTTACTCCAGATGTATCAGATCACGGCGGAGCTGTTTTTATCGATACAGGAATTTCTGCAGGTTTCCCTGCGCCAGTTGAAGATTTTCAACAAGAAACCTTGTCGTTAGATAACATGCTGGTAAAAAATAAGGCGACTACATTTTATGCGCGTGTTAGTGGACAAAGCATGATTGATGCTGGTCTAGATGATAATGATCTTTTAGTAATAGACCGAAGCCTGGAACCTTTACACAACAAAATTGCCGTATGTTTTCTAGATGGGGAGTTTACCGTAAAACGCCTACGTGTCGAGAAGGATGGCGTTTGGCTACAACCTGAAAACATCAATTACAGTCCAATTCAAATTACTGCAGAAAACGATTTCGTTATTTGGGGCATTGTTACCAATGTGATTAAAAAAGTATAACTTAGAAATATAAAGAAAACAGCTCTCATTTATGGTAGAATTATCCTCCCTAGATATCTCATTAATTGTTATATTTTTTGCAATAACCCTATTTATAGGTATTTACGTCTCTAAGCAATCTGGAAAAAGTGCCGCGGAATATTTTCTTTCAGGAAGAAACATGCCTTGGTGGCTTTTAGGTGTTTCTATGGTGGCTACTACCTTTTCTACGGATACTCCTAATTTAGTAACTGATATTGTTAGAACCAATGGGGTTTCTGGAAACTGGGTTTGGTGGGCCTTTTTATTGACAGGTTTATTAACCGTATTTGTGTATGCTAAGTTATGGCGAAAGTCTGAAGTCACAACAGATATCGAATTTTACGAATTGCGCTACGGCGGAAAACCAGCACGTTTTTTAAGAGGATTCCGAGCTATTTACTTAGGAATTATTTTCAATATTCTAGCCATGTCTGCTGTTACCTTGGCGGCCATAAAAATTGGTGCCATCATGTTAGGCTTACAACCGTGGGAAACTGTTATTTATGCAGGAACCATTACCGTTATATTTAGTGCCTTAGGTGGTTTTAAAGGGGTTGTTTACACCGATTTTATATTATTTTTTACAGCTATGGCTGGTGCTTTAGGTGCCGCTTATTATTTGGTAGGTTTGCCAGAAGTGGGTGGTTTGGAAGCCTTATTAAAACATGAAAATGTAGTAGATAAATTAAACATCCTTCCAGATTTTAGCGATAAAGAAGCACTTATAACCTTATTAATTATTCCCTTGGCGGTTCAATGGTGGAGTTCTTGGTATCCAGGAGCGGAACCTGGCGGTGGCGGTTATATTGCACAGCGTATGTTGGCAGCTAAAAATGAGAATCATGCCATTGGAGCAACCTTCTTTTTTAATATCATGCATTACGCTTTACGTCCTTGGCCATGGATTATAGTAGCTTTAGCTTCTTTAGTTGTGTTTCCAGATGTTGCAAGTATACACGAGGCTTTTCCGCTTGTTGCCGAAGATAAACTGGGGAACGATTTGGCTTATTCTGCCATGCTAACCAAGCTACCTAGTGGTTTATTAGGTTTGGTATTAGCTTCTTTAGTTGCGGCTTATATGAGTACCATTTCCACCCATTTAAATTGGGGAGCATCTTATATCGTCAATGACTTTTATAAACAACAAATAAATAAGGATGCTACCGAAAAACAATTAGTTACCGTAGGAAGAACGGCAACCGTTGTCTTAATGGTGTGTAGTGCCTTATTGGCTTTAGTACTTACTAACGCCTTACAGTTATTCGATATTATTTTAATGTTTGGAGCAGGAACAGGATTGATTTTTATTCTACGTTGGTTTTGGTGGCGAATAAACGCATGGAGTGAAATCTCTGCCATGTTTGTTTCTGGAATCGTTTCCATCTTATTAAACTTTACAGATTTAGGAACCTATTTTTTTGCTGAAGATGGCATGTTCCCTGCTTGGGCAAAGTTCCCTATTATTGTGTTAGTAACAACCATTGCTTGGGTTGCTGTTACGTTTTTAACGCAAGCAGAAAGTAAAGAGGTCTTACAAAAGTTCTACAAGAAAATCCAACCAGGAGGTCCAGGCTGGGAGAAAATTGTTTCGGAAGCCAGAGATGAAAACATCGAATTGGTAGATTCTAAAGAGGGCTGGTCTGTGCCTTCTGGTATCTTAGCCATGTTGGTTGGTTGTGCCTTAATTTATAGCATCATGTTTGCCACAGGATATTATATTTATGGCGATTATAACAATGCTTTAATGCTTACCGGTGCGGCTATTATTTTTGCACTGATACTTTTAAAACTCTGGAAGAAGATTAGAGTCACTATTTTATAGAATAGAGACTTTAATAATTAGCTAAATAAGGATTTAGTTAAGTGAATTGTTTTTTGGATGATATAAATTGGATGGAGTAAAACCAAATGGCCTATAAAAAAAAGAAACCCTGCAAAATTTGCAGGGTTTCTTTTTTTTATATGTTTGGACTCTATTTAATCTGCCAAGATAATTACTTTATTATCTTTCATTTCAAGAGTACCAGATTTTATTTTTAACAAAAGGATTCTATCATCATCCTTGTGTCTTACTATTTCTGCATGTAATTCATCGAACACCAAATGACTTTGGGTGTGGGTATGAATTTTTATATTTCCTTCTTTTAAAAGGGAAACAATTGGAGCATGGTTTCTCAACATTTGAAATTCTCCATTAACTCCAGGAACAGCAACTGAATCTACTTCACCACTAAATAAGGTTGCTTCTGGTGATACAATTTCTAAATACATAGTTAAACTTGTTTAACTACCCTGAACGTGTTTCAGGGTCTTTTTGTTTTTATTCAAGGTTTATTTAAAAGATGCTGAAACAAGTTCAGCACTTGATTAAGCTTCAGCAAGCATTTTCTCTCCAGCTTCGATAGCTTCTTCAATAGAACCTTTAAGGTTAAATGCAGCTTCTGGTAAGTGATCTAATTCACCATCCATAATCATATTAAATCCTTTAATAGTTTCTTTAATGTCTACTAAAACACCTTTAAGACCTGTAAATTGCTCCGCTACGTGGAAAGGTTGAGATAAGAAACGTTGTACACGTCTTGCTCTACCTACAGCCATTTTATCTTCTTCAGATAATTCTTCCATTCCTAAGATGGCAATAATATCTTGTAATTCTTTATAGCGTTGTAATAATTCTTTTACTTTTTGTGCACAATCATAATGCTCAGCTCCTAAAATATCAGCTGTAAGAATTCTAGATGTAGAATCTAATGGATCTACAGCAGGATAAATACCTAGCTCAGCAATTTTACGAGATAATACAGTTGTTGCATCTAAGTGAGCAAATGTTGTAGCAGGTGCAGGATCCGTTAAATCATCTGCAGGTACGTAAACCGCTTGTACAGATGTAATAGAACCTCTTTTAGTTGAAGTAATACGTTCTTGCATCGCTCCCATTTCTGTTGCTAATGTTGGTTGGTAACCTACCGCAGATGGCATACGACCAAGTAATGCAGATACTTCAGAACCAGCTTGTGTAAAACGGAAAATGTTATCTACGAAGAAAAGTACATCTTTTCCTTGTCCTTCCCCAGCACCATCACGGAAATATTCAGCAATAGTTAAACCAGATAAGGCAACACGTGCACGTGCTCCAGGTGGCTCATTCATTTGTCCGAAAACGAAAGTTGCTTTCGATTCTTTCATAACAGATTTATCAACTTTAGATAAATCCCATCCACCATTTTCCATAGAATGCATGAAGTCATCACCATAACGGATAATTCCAGATTCTAACATTTCACGAAGTAAATCGTTTCCTTCACGAGTTCTTTCACCAACTCCTGCGAAAACAGAAAGACCACCGTGTCCTTTTGCAATATTGTTAATCAACTCCTGAATTAATACGGTTTTACCAACACCAGCACCACCAAATAAACCAATTTTACCACCTTTTGCATAAGGCTCAATTAAATCGATTACTTTAATACCAGTAAATAAAACTTCAGTAGAAGTTGATAAATCTTCAAATCTAGGTGCTTGTCTGTGAATTGGTAAACCCGCATCACCAGCTTTAGGTAAGTTTCCTAATCCATCAATAGCATCTCCAATAACATTGAATAAACGACCATATACATCATTCCCTATTGGCATTTGTATTGGTGCACCAGTAGCGTGAACTTCTGTACCTCTACTTAAACCATCTGAAGAGTCCATAGCAATTGTACGAACAGAATCTTCACCAATGTGAGATTGTACTTCAAGTACTAGAATAGAACCATCGGCTCTTCTAATTTCTAATGAATCGTAAATTTTTGGAAGTTCAGCTCCTGCTCCGAATTCAACATCGATAACTGGACCTACTATTTGAGCAACTTTACCTGTAACTTTTGACATTACTATTATTTTTAATTATTTTCTAATTTTTAAATATGAAAAACACACGGTTTTTCGCGCTGCAAATATATGAGTTTTAATTTAAAAATAATAGCTATTTTTTGCTCCTTTTAAAACAAAAAAATTGCCTTCATCCAATACTTTGGTTTGAAGGCAATTTATAAGGTATTATTTACTTAAATTATTGTAAAGTAGGCGAGTAGTTTGTTGGATAATCTCCACAATCTACCAAATTGCCAGAAGCTACAAAGTTAGAACCATAAGTAGCATCAATAGCACTCATCATTTCATTTGCCATAACGGCATAACCTCTTGATGTTAAGTGAATTCCATCTAAACTTACCAGCCCTCCTGTTACTAAATCTGTAGTTAAAATAAAATCTCCAGATGTAACTCCAACGGTTGAAGCCTGAATTAAAATTCCTTTAAAATCTACCAAAGCAAGTCCATTTGCATTAGCTACAGCTTCTATTGTAGCATTGTAAGCGTCAGTAGCGATAGTGATATTTTGTTGTTCTTCTGGTGTTAATGCCCATTTGTCTGCTAATGGAATTTGTGTTCCATATCCTTGAGGAATTAAAGACGCTAATGGTAAAACAAATAAATCTAAAGAAGTTGACTGTCTATAACTAGGAATTCCTAAGGCAGATAAGTCTGTTAAGTCTTCATCTATTAATACCATTGAATTATTTTCAGATGCTTCAAATTCAATACTTCTATAAGCAAATTCATCTGCATCAATTAAATTATAAGATAGAGCTAGTGTTAAACCACCATTATATTGCGCATAACCCGCATTTAATTGTGCAGCAGTTCCTGCATTTAAAGGAATTGGATTATAAGGAACGGTTGTAAAATGAGGTAAACTTGCTATATAAGGAACGTTGGTTACAACACCTTTGGCACCATTAGCAATTAATGCGTCTACTGAAGCATTAAATGAAACGCCAAACACTACTGGGTCTGTAATATCATTATTTCCATAAGTTGCAGGATTATAATTTCCAGTTTGGTCAACTCCTGTACCACCTGAAGTTGCGTAAGATAAAACATCATTTCCCCCTATTTCAGATAAGGTGAAAAACGTTGGATTTTGAGAGACAGCATCACCAATCATGGAAGCCATGGGATTTGAAGCCATACGGCCAAAATAAGGGTTGGCAAACCCGTATCCTTCAATTCCTAAATGGAAACTTTTTGCACCAGGAACACCTACATTGTTAAATGTACCGCCTAATACGTTATATGCTTCTGTTGTTGGAGTTGCTGGTAAAACTGCAGGACCTGATCCGTTAAAATATAATCTTGGACCAAAACTTCCATCAGGCATTTGCACACCATTGAAAAGTAAGCCACCAATGTTATCATTCATTAGGGGTTGAGAAAAACTACCATCACCTAACATGGCAAATTGCATGGATAGAATGTTTGGAAATGAATTGTTTTGGGTTGCAATAAAAAGTGCTCCATCTGAAAAACCTGCAGTAAAAGAAGCTCCAACGGCAACGTAATTAGAAAAATCTACTTCTCCAGCTGTTAAAGGTGGTAAGATAACCTCTTCTGTTGAGGTGGAATCGTCATCGCTATTACAAGCTGTAAAACCTAGGAGAACAGCTAGTAACCATATATATTTTGTTTTCATAATTAATTTTTTCATGATATTATAAGTTATTAATTGTCCATGATGCATAGTAGATAGATCCAATGCTACCAGTACCAATTGCTGTATAGTATTCTTTACCAAAAGCATTAGAAGCACCTATTTTAAACATCGATTTTATTTTTGGGACTCTATAATTTATTTGAGCATCTGCAGTACTGTAAGCTGGAATATCTCCATCTCCAAAAGTTGCTTCCCAGTAATAAGCATCACTCCATCTCCATGCCACGTTAAATCCTAAGTTTTTTAATACATCCGTATTTCCGAAAGATAATTTCACTTTATGCTCTGGTGTGTTAAAACTTGTTTGAAAATCAGGATATGTCTCTTGGTCAAAATCTTGTTTAGTATAAGTATAACTTCCACCTAAATCGTAATCATTAAATACTTTCATTTCAACGCCAATAGAACCTCCATAAGAATTTACATCAGCTGGTGAATTTGTATAAGTTTGATATACTTGATAATCTCCGTTAGCAATAGCCGCTATTGATAAGGAATTATCGCCTGCCGTTCCATATAATGGTGCCACAACATTTTCAGTAGAGATAAAATCTTTGTATTTGTTGTAATAAACACTTAAGTCTACAACTAAAATATCTAATTTTCCTCTATAACCAACTTCAATGGAAGAAACATGCTCTGGTTGAACCAATTCTGGGTTTCCAACTTCTAAATCGGCTGGATTGCGTGATTCAGAAAAATTTTGTACAGAACTAGCTGAGTAAGAATTGTAATAAGCAGCTTCACCTGTTTGTGTAATGTTTGCAGGTTGACCAAAACCAATTTGGCCAGAAGTACTTATATCATAATTTCTTGACCATCTGCCAGGATTGCTTGGAGCACCACCAACTAATATGGCTTTCCCAGCATCTAATCCAATAAATAAATCTTGTGTGGTAGGATTTCTAAATCCAGTTTGGTAAGAAGCTCTTATATTATGATTTTGATTTACTGTTAATCCAGCTGTAACTCTAGGTGATACAAAACCGTCATAAAATTCTGACTTATCGAAACGTGCAGAAGCAGTTAATTTTAATTGTAAATCGTCACTCAATTCAAGTTGTTTTTGAATTTGACCATAAACTCCAAATTCAGAATAGTTTATAGGACCATCATAATCTGTATAGATTGTTCCACCAGAATTTAATTCGTATTGTCTATAAGAACCACCTGCTTGCACTTCTGCAAAATCCCATAAGTGACTGAAGTTATAATTAGCATCTCCATGATAATACTTTGATGCATCTTGGAATTTAGATCCTGTAGTTAAATCTGGATCGTTGATACTTTGGTTAAATGCATTTATAAAACCAACAGATCCAGGTTCGAAACGTCCAGTTTCTGCCGCAGCACGAGCAATTTGTTGTGCTTGGGCATCTGTTGCTCCTCCTAAGGTAGCTAAAGCATAGTTTCCTACGTATTCACCGTAATAAGTTTGGTTGTCTTTCCAAGCACTATTAATATTAATACCTGTAAAAACCATGTCGTAAGAATCTCCAGCTTTATCAGCAACCACATATCCTCTTACAAAGAAATTATCGTTTCTAAATTCTATTTTATGTTGTTGTTGAAAGAAGTTATCAATGTTATAACGGTTAGTTCCTTGATAAATAGTAGTACCAGTACCAACTTTACCAACATAAGCTATTTCAAAATCGTTAGCCCATGGACGGTAATATAAACCCCAATCCGCTTTTACACTTTCTGCGTTGTAATCTGTTAGATCTCTTTCTTCGTAACCAATTCTACTTACGTTAACTGAAGGCACTAAAGCTTCTGCACCAGCAGGTAATATACCTTTTTCTACTAATGCCACAGCTACTTCTCTAATGTTAGTAGATACTTCATCTCCGTAGATGTTATATCCATCGTAATTTAGACTAGCTCTTGTTTCTCCCGTACCAGGTTTTCCTTGGTAGTTGTCTGCAACCCAATCCGTACCTTTTAACCAACCAAAGTTTACTTTGGCAGCAAATTTATCGCTGAATTTTTGTGCAATTCTAATCCCTACATCTGTGTATGCATTGTCTCCCGCAGCCTCCTGAGAGGTAATCCCTTGTTTAACATAGCCACTAATTCCTTGAACATCGAATGGGTTTTTACTTCTCATGATAAGAATTCCGTTGAAGGCATTTGCACCATATAATGTGGATGAAGCTCCTGGAAGTAATTCCACGCTCATAACATCTGTTTCAGTCATCCCTACTAAATTTCCAATTGGAAAGTTTAAGGCAGGTGTTGAGTTATCCATGCCATCTACTAACTGCATAAATCGCGTATTTGAGAAAGTAGCAAAACCTCTAGTGTTAATAGAATTAAAAGTTAAACTATTCGTGTTTACATCGACACCTTTTAAATTATCTAATCCAGTATAAAAATCTGCAGAGGCAGTATTTTTAATCTCTTTCAAGCCCATGCGCTCAACAGTAACTGGAGATTCGAAGATTCTCTCTGGAGTTCTTGAAGCAGAAATAATAACCTCATCTAAAGAAGTCCCTTCCTTGATAATAAAGTTTACTTCTTGGTTGTTTGCTGTTACTTCCTGTTTTTCTGTACTAAACCCAACATTACTTGCTTGTAAAGTAAACGGGGGCTCTTGACTAACTGTAAGGAAATAATTTCCATCAAAATCGGTGACAGTACCGGTAGATGTTCCAACTATTATTACGTTTGCGCCAGGAATTGGTTGACTATTCTCATCTGTAACTATTCCCGAAATTGTTGTTTGCGAATATGATATCCCGCATATAAACAACAATAAAAGTGAAAGGATTGATTTCATTATAAGGATTGAATTAATTATTAATTGATTTTAGTTAATTATTATTAGGCAATATATATAATTTTATGAAAACTTTAAGAAAATTCGCAAAAAAATTATGCGTGCATAATATTTTTAACAATTTATAAGGTGATAATTGCGATATCCTTAGATTAAGGTGCGGTTTTTTAAGAGTTCAAATACATTAAATAAAGCTGTGGTAATGGAAATTGCTTCTAAATACCGATAGAAACATGATTATTAGGGGGAATTGAGAACCTTGTTTTTTTTAGGCTAAAGATGTTCTATTTCAAAAGGGATGAAAGTGAAGGAGCTTTATTTTAAAATTGAATAGTTATTTAAAAGAAAATAAAATCCGCTTTTAGAAACTACATAATGAAATAAAACAAGTTGTGCTTCTAATTACTAGAAGCACAACTTGTTTATATATAATAAAAATGATTTTTTAAAAGCTTATTCTACAGTTACTGATTTTGCTAAATTTCTTGGTTGATCTACGTTTCTATTTAGCATGACAGCAATGTGGTATGATAATAATTGTAAAGGAATAGTAGTAAGTAAAGGTGAAAGCGATTCTAAAGATTCAGGAACTTCAATAACATAATCGGCCAAACTTTTTACATTTTCATCTCCCTCGGTTACGATACCAATAATTTTACCTTGTCTAGCTTTAATTTCTTCAATGTTGCTGACAACTTTTTCGTAATGTCCTTTTTTTGTGGCTATTACTACAACAGGCATATTTTCGTCTATTAAGGCAATTGGACCATGTTTCATTTCGGCAGCAGGGTAACCTTCTGCATGAATATAAGAGATTTCTTTAAGTTTTAAAGCACCTTCAAGAGCTACAGGAAAATTATAGCCTCTTCCTAAATACAAGAAGTTTTTGGCATTCTTATATTTTTCGGCTATCATCTTAATATGATCTTCAGATTTAAGTGCTTTTGCAACTTTTTCTGGAATCAGTTCCAATTCTTGTAAATGATATCTATAGTCAGAATTTGATATTTCACCTTTCACTTTAGCTAATTTTAAAGCTATTAAAGTTAAAAGCGTAATTTGTGTTGTAAAAGCTTTTGTAGATGCCACACCTATTTCTGGGCCAGCGTGGGTGTAAGCTCCAGCGTGTGTTTCTCTAGCAATGGTGGATCCTACTACGTTGCAAACACCAAATACAAAAGCGCCATTTGCTTTCGCTAATTTAATTGCGGCTAAGGTATCTGCTGTTTCTCCAGATTGAGAAATTGCAATAACCACATCTTTTTTGGTGATTACTGGATTTCTATATCTAAATTCTGAAGCATATTCTACTTCTACAGGAATTCTGGCAATATCTTCAAAAATATATTCCGCGACTAAACCAGCATGCCAAGAAGTTCCACACGCCACAATGATAATTCTGTCGGCATTTATAAATTTTTCAATATTATCGTCAATTCCAGCCATTCTAATAATGCCTTCCTTAACAAGGAGTCTTCCGCGATAGGTATCTCTAATTGCGTCGGGTTGTTCGTAAATCTCTTTAAGCATAAAATGGTCGTAACCACCTTTTTCTATTTGCTCTAAATTCATTTGTAATTCCTGAATATAAGGATCTACCAACGAATCGTCTTTGATTTTTCGTATTTTAATAGGTTTATTGATTCGTACAATGGCCATTTCTTCATCTTCAAGATAAATAGCATTTTTTGTATACTCAATAAAGGGAGATGCGTCACTAGCAATAAAGAATTCGTTGTCGCCAACCCCAACAGCTAATGGGCTTCCAAGTTTAGCAATAACAATTTCGTCTGGTTTTTTCTTATCGAATACAGCAATCGCATACGCGCCAACCACTTGGTTTAGGGCTACTTGAACTGCTTTCCCTAATTTAAGGTTTTCTTTTAATTTAATGTCTTCTATTAAATTAATTAGAACTTCAGTATCTGTGTCCGATTTAAAAATGTACCCTCTTTTAGAGAGTTCTTTTTTAAGGGATACATAATTTTCAATAATACCATTGTGGATTATTACTAAATCGCCAGAATTGGAAGAATGAGGATGTGCGTTTACATCGTTAGGAACGCCATGGGTTGCCCAACGCGTATGGCCAATACCAATCGTGCCGTTTTTAGTTATTTCGCTATCAACCCTAGCTTCTAAATCGGCAACTTTTCCTTTAGCTTTACAAACTTTAAGATCTTTTCCGTCGTATAATGCAATTCCTGCACTATCGTAACCACGATATTCTAATCTTTTAAGGCCTTCAATAATAATTGGGAAGGCTTCACGATGTCCAATATATCCTACAATTCCACACATAGTTTATTAATTATCAGGTTGAGTGTAATATATTTCTAATTGAATTCTTTTGTCTTCAGGTACATTTAAATTACTACCCTGTAGTACGGTTCCTTTTTGAGATAAAACAGTACCAATAGGAATACCATCTAAATCGCCATCGTCTAGAACATATGAATTACTGATTTGATTGACATTAGTTGTAAGGTACAATCCTAATTCATAATTAGTAGAATCCTTCAATAAAATATTATTTAAATGTTCAGTAAGTCTTATCTTATATTTTATCCCTTGACCATTAGTACCAGGTTCAAAATCTAATTTAGTAGAGTAGTAGGTTTTGGAGTCAACTGGATCTGTGGTGTTAGTAGTTCCGTCATAAAAATAATCTACTATTGGAATGTTGTTTTTTAAATCGTAAAGAATAACTCTGTTCGGATATTGAATTTGCCCGGTCATAACAGAAGTCGCAGTTTGATCTACATAAAAAACCAGATTTGCTTCATTAATTAAACGACTAGGAGATCCATTGCTGTTTCTATAAAGCGCATTAAAATCAGCTAATACATTTGGATCTTCAAATAGATTGACAACTGCTATGGCGCCATCTCCACCTTTAAGATAAAGTGTTTGATCTCCATTAACTTTATCTGCAGTGGCGTTAAGATTGTTTAATAACGAATTTGTTATTGGGTCGACAGTAATAGTACTTGCTCTATTGCCCTGAAAATTCATTATAAATTTGTTGTTTGTAACAATTTCACCGTCTTCTCCTGTATTATCATAATAAACAGTTAGATTGGCAGCCGAACTAAGAAAGTTTAACATAATGGCTGTCCCTTCCGTACTTCCATCTTGAGGTTCTGATTTAAAATATAACCCTCTAAAATAGTCCTTAAAATTATTCGGATTGCTTAACTCAGGCATGCCTTGCTTATCAAATAATAGCGTTTTCCAAAAGTCATTGGTGTTTAAAAGAGGAACTCGTAAACTTGGTGCAATTCTACTTACCTCTTGAATGTTACCGGTCTCATCCTCTTCATAAATTATTTGTTCAGATTCATTTGGTAAAAAAGCAAAATTCTCATATAATTTTTCCCCTAAATTACTATCAATTCCAAACTCTTCGTTATTAGAATAATATAACTGTTGCGCGGTGTTGTCTGAGTCTGGATTGTAATCTCTTAAGAAAAAGTTAGTTCTATAAATTGTTAATTTGATAGGGGCTGTTCCATAGATGGAATCTACCTTATATTTAGTCTCATCTCCGGAAGTACCATCTTCTACTGAATAATAAGGTATTGTAAGATAAGCTTGTCTAAATACTGGATCTGTACCAAAATCAGGACTATAATATCCAGAAGTAGGTAAAGCTTGAGTAATGACGTTGTTTATAGTTTGCTTATAAATAGGATCTGAATAAACCCCTATATAATTAGATGGTAAATTATTGGTTTGAACAGGGTTCACTCTTTTATTATAAGCTACAACGGCGAATTTATCGCTATTTGTTTCAAAATTTTGAATTCCCTCGATATCACTTTCAAGAGAATTATAATCGTTTTCGCAAGCAACAAATGCGATAACCACTAGTGACAAAACACCTATAAATTTAAAGGTACGAATTATTTTTTTCATAAATATTAAATGGAATAATTTGGGCTTAGCCTAATACTTTTGTGTTATAAAATTCAACATAAGCTTCACCAAATTCATCTTTAGTTTTATAATCTAAGACAGGTTTTTTAGAATCTTTTAAATGTTTGCTTAATTCATCTGGAATCTCTTCCGACCCTATAATTAAGGCATCAGAATGATCGATTGCAATTTTCATTAAACTGTTATACGTAGGTTTTTTAAGTTCTTTAATATAGGTATCCTCAATATTGTCGAACTTGACTTTATTAATCATATCTGTATTTAACGTGCCTTCGAAGCTTTGATTGTAAATAGAGGTAACTATTTTACTTTCGTTAAACAGAGGTTCGTCTTTATAATATTGTTTTAGATACATTGGCAGTAAAGATGCCAACCATCCATGAACATGAATAATATCTGGAGCCCAGTTTAGTTTTTTAACAGTTTCTATAACTCCTTTTGCAAAGAAAATAGCACGTTCGTCATTATCTGGAAACAAAGCACCATCTTCATCAGTAAGCGTTGCTTTTCTTTTAAAATACTCGTCGTTATCAATAAAATAAACCTGGATACGTTCTTTTGGAATAGATGCCACCTTAATAATTAAAGGCATATCTAAATCATTTATCACTAAATTGATACCCGACAACCTGATTACCTCATGCAATTGATGTCTTCTTTCATTGATATTTCCATATCTTGGCATAAAAATCCGTATTTGCCCACCTTGTTGATTCACCATTCTAGGAGTCTCAAAGGACATAGAAGAAATTTCAGTTTCTGGTAAATATGGCACAACTTCAGATGATACGTATAATATCCTCTTATCTTTCATATATTTATTGCTTTTGGTAATTCAAAATAAAAAACACGCAAAAGTACAAAAATTTATGCAGATTCATTGTAAAATATTAAGTTTGCACGCGTTAATATTTTATTAAAGGTGAAGATTTATACAGAAAAAACTCAAATTCAAAAAGCTATCAAGCTTTTTAAGGACAAAAATTTATCCATAGGCTATGTTCCTACTATGGGCGCTTTACATGAAGGACATTTGTCTTTGGTTGAAGAAGCTTTTAAAGGAAACGATGTTGTGGTGGTCAGTATTTTTGTAAATCCCACACAATTTGACAATAAAAAAGATTTAAAGAAATATCCAAGAACTTTAGAAGCTGATACGCGTTTATTAGAAAGTTTAGATAAAGATATTCTTCTTTATGCGCCAACAGTGGAGGATATTTACGATAATAAAACTGTTGCAGAACATTTTTCCTTTGATGGGTTAGAGTTTGAAATGGAAGGCAAATTTAGGACTGGACACTTTGACGGAGTTGGAACTATTGTAAAAAAATTGTTTGAAATTGTTTTGCCAGATGAAGCTTATTTTGGGAAAAAAGACTTTCAACAATTACAAATTATAAAAAAATTGGTCGAGAAATACCATATTCCTGTGAAGGTTATTGGTTGTGAAATTTTTAGAGAAGCTAACGGATTAGCTATGAGCTCTAGAAATGCACGCTTAAAGGAAGCTTATAAAATGGAATCGCCTTTTATATATGAAACCTTAAAAACTGCCAAAATAAAATTTGGCACAGAAAGTGCAAGTAAAGTAACTACATGGGTGGAAAAAGAATTTGCAAAACATGAATTGCTAAAATTACAGTACTTTATAATTGCGGCCGAAGACACTTTAAAACCTGTAAAAATTAAATCTAAAAACAATACCTATCGTGCGTTTATTGCTGTTTATGCAGACGAAATCAGATTAATAGATAATATCGCATTAAATTAATATCTTTGCCACATGCAAATACAAGTTGTAAAATCTAAAATTCACAGAGTAAAATGTACAGGTGCAGACCTTAACTATATTGGTAGTATTACTATCGATGAAGATTTAATGGAGGCTGCCAATATTATTCAGGGTGAAAAAGTTCAGATTGTAAATAACGATAATGGAGAGCGTTTAGATACATACGTTATTCCAGGTCCAAGAGATAGCGGAGAAATCACGCTTAATGGTGCTGCTGCTAGAAAAGTAGCTGTTGGAGATACTCTTATCTTAATAACTTATGCTTTTATGGATCTTGAAGAAGCTAAAGTTTTTAAGCCTTCTTTGGTCTTTCCAGACGAAGCCACCAACAGACTAATTTAAATTTGAGTCCCTCGATAAAAAAATACCTTAAACTCCTTCTCCCAATTCTTTTGGGAGTTTTTTTAATATGGTATTCTCTATCTAAAGTTTCCTTATCCGAATTATTTACCTATTTTAAAAATGCCAATTATAGTTGGATAGTTTTGGGTATGTTTTGTGGTTTATTGAGTCATTTATCTAGAGGGTATAGATGGCAATTCTTATTGGAACCTTTAGGTTATAAAGTTAAACTTGGAAATAGTATAATGGCTGTTTTTGTAGCTTATTTAATAAATTACACCATTCCAAGAGCTGGAGAAGTAGCGAGGGCTTCGGTTTTAACCACTTACGAAAATGTGCCGTTCGAGAAAGGTTTTGGGACCATTGTAGCAGAACGTGTTGCAGATTTATTGGTTATGATAATTATTATCCTGATCACGCTATTTATTCAATTCGATTTTATCTACCAATTTTTTATTCAAAAGTTTAATCCGTTGCATATCGTCTTAGCGCTTTTTGTTCTAGCTGTTTTAGCTTTAGTTGGTTTTATGCTTATAAAAAGTAGTTCTTCGGCATTCGCATTAAAAATAAAGACCTTTGTTACGGGGCTTTTGGAAGGTGTTTTAAGCATCTTTAAAATGAAAAAGAAATGGGCTTTCATTGGACATACTCTGTTTATTTGGAGCATGTATATTGCCATGTTCTATTTCACCACTTTTTCTTTAACAGAATTACATAACATTCCGTTTGGAGCTATTTTAATTGGATTTATTTCTGCCAGTTTTAGTATTGCAGCAACCAATGGAGGCATTGGTTCTTATCCAATTGCGGTGTATGCCGCTTTCTCGCTTTTTGCCATTCCTGAGGCGCCAAGTATCGCTTATGGCTGGATTGTATGGACCTCTCAAACCTTGCTAATTATTTTAGCAGGAGGATTATCTTTGTTGCTTTTGCCAATTTATAACAGAAATAAACAGTCTGTAAATCCTTAATTTTCTTTTTTAAACTTTAGGGTTTATTTCATAACTTGCCATGAATGATTTAATTATTTAAAATGAAGAAACCAATTGCTCTACTATTGCTTTTATGTTGTGCTCAAACACTTATTAGCCAGGTTATATACGAATCTTTTCAATCTACAAGAATAGGAGAATCCAGAGATTTGAAGATTTTGTTGCCAAGAGGATATAATTCAGAAGATAAAACAGAATACCCTTTGGTGGTTGTTTTAGATGGAGATTATCTTTTTGAGCCAGTAGTTGGAAATTTAGATTACCAAGCTTATTGGGAAGATGTACCACAGTGTCTGGTTGTTGGTATTAATCAAGCAGAAACACGTCAAAAAGATTTATCTTATAGTGAAGATAACTATTTTCCTGTTCAAGATAGTGCCAGTTTTTTTGAATTCATAGGTTTTGAACTAATCCCATATATTGAAAGCAAGTATAATGTTTCGGATTTCAGAATTATTGTTGGACATGATTTAAGTGCTAATTTCTTAAATTATTATTTATTCAAAGAACAACCTTTATTTAGAGCCTATATTTCTCTTAGTCCAGATCTAGCTCCTCAAATGGATAGCAGATTGCAATCAAAATTAGTGACATTAGATAGCAATGTCTTTTATTATATGGCTACTTCAGATTCAGATATTCAAAGACTTCGTGTAAAAACGGTAGAAGCAGATAAGCAATTGAATACCATTGATAATCCAAATTTTCACTACAGATTTGATGATTTTGAGGATGCAAATCATTATTCATTGGTTGGTTTGGGTATTCCAAAAGCTATTAATCAGATTTTTACTTTATATAAACCTATTAATAGATCTGAGTATACTGAGACTGTTCTTACCTATGAAGGAGGACCTTATAATTACTTCGTGAAAAAATATGAAGATATAGAAACGTTTTATGGTTTTAAAAAGAAACCAATTGAAAATGATATTAGAGCCATTGCTACGGCTTCTAAAAAACTCAATGATATGGAATCTTTAGAAAATATTTCTAAAGTTGCTAAAAAAGAATTTCCTGATTCCATGATTAGCGCATATTATATGGGAATGTATTTTGAAGAAGAAGGAAACATTAAAAAAGCCCTGCAATATTACCAAAGTGGCTTATTATTAGCGCCTTCAGAGTTCATAGATAAAGACATGTTGTTAGAAAAAATGTATGAACTAAAAGATTAATTTACTAAAACATAGCATTTCATCGATTATTTTTGCATTTCGAAGAAAAAAGGATATCTTTACATTCCAAATCTTAACCTGCTATATTATGAAAAGAACAGTCCTATTAATGCTGTTTTTAACGCTATCTTTTTCGTTAGTTTCACAAACAACTATAGAAAATTTTAAGTCACGCAAACTAAATGCGACACGACAGTTAAAAATTAAACTACCCAAAGATTACACAGCAGAATCCAATTTAAAGTATCCATTAATTATAGTTTTTGATGGCGATTATTTATTTGATCCTGTAGTTGGTCAGACCCATTTTCAAACTTATTTTGATGATATGCCAAACTGTATTGTGGTTGGTATTTCTCAGGGTAAAGATCGTTTTTACGATAGCATGGTAGATGAAGTTACCGGATTACCGTTCGAATCTGGATCGAGGTTTTTTGAATTTGTTGGTCAGGAATTGATCCCATATTTAGATGAAAAATATAATACAAGTAATTTTAGAGTAGCAGTTGGTCATAATGCTATGGGGAATTTTAGTAATTCTTTTATGATGAAAGATTTACCGCTTTTTCAAGCTTATGTCAATTTGAGCCCTGATTTAATTGGTGAAATGGGAGATAATATTGTAGAAAGATTAAAATGGATGAAAGGTGACGTCTTCTATTATATGGCAACTAGCTCTAATGATAATACTGATTTAAGAAAAAAAATACTTCTTACAAATAAAGAAATTGACGCTATTGACAATCCAAATTTAACGTACTATTTTGATGATTTTGAAGGGGAATCTCACTACACTTTGGTAACGGGAGCCATTGCAAAAGCATTCGATAAAATTTTTGAAATGTATAAACCACTTCGAGAAAAAGAATTAACGGAGAAAGTATTGCCTTACGATGGTACTTTGGATGAATATCTAGTATCTCGATACAATCGAATAGAAGAGCTTTTTGGTGTTGTAAAACCTATTTCTGAAGATGAATTTCAAAAGGTATTTGCGGTTGCAGAAGAGCGCGATGATATTGAATCCATTGAAAAATTAGGAAAATTAGCTAATAAACTCAATCCAGATCTTTTAATCGGGAATTATTATTTGGCTATTTATGCTGAAAAAATTGAAAAACCTAAGAAAGCTATTAAGTTTTATGAAGAGGCTCTTTTGTTAAGTGAAACAGAAACTATCAAAAAAGATGATATCCAATCTAAATTAGATAATTTAATAGGTAGCGATTCACCACTTGAAGGTACCAAACTTATTCCTGGAGAGGTAGTCGTAGATTTTGATTAAACTTAAAAGTAAAACAGTTAAAGTTCCTTGATGGCAAATAGCAGAATTATATTTATTTTAGCCTAAACATTTTTAAATTGGCTAAAGTAAAAACAACATTTTTTTGTCAAAATTGTGGCGCACAATATTCCAAATGGCAAGGGCAATGCACAGCTTGTAAAGAGTGGAATACCATTGCTGAAGAAGTTATTCAAAAGGCTGAAAAAAGCGATTGGAAAACACCAACTTCAGCTTCAAAACGCGTTTCAAAACCATTATTAATTAATGAAATAGACGCGTCTCAAGAAGCGCGAATGGCAACCAACGATCAAGAGTTTAACCGTGTGCTTGGTGGAGGTATTGTTCCTGGTTCCTTAATTTTATTAGGTGGTGAACCCGGAATTGGAAAAAGTACCTTATTACTTCAAATAGCCTTAAAATTACCTTATAAAACACTTTATGTTTCTGGCGAAGAAAGCCAGAAACAAATAAAAATGCGTGCCGAACGCATCAATCCTAGTAGCAGTAATTGCTACATTCTTACCGAAACAAAAACTCAAAATATTTTCAAGCAAATTGAAGCTCTAGAGCCAGATATAATCGTTATTGATTCTATTCAAACACTTCATAGCGACTATATAGAATCCTCTTCAGGAAGTATTTCTCAAATAAAGGAATGTACTACAGAATTGATAAAATTTGCAAAAGAAACATCGACTCCTGTTATTTTAATCGGACATATTACCAAAGATGGAAACATTGCTGGGCCAAAAATTCTGGAACATATGGTCGATACTGTCTTACAGTTTGAAGGCGATAGAAATCATGTTTTTAGAATTCTTAGAGCTAATAAAAACCGTTTTGGATCTACCAACGAATTAGGTATTTACGAAATGCAAGGTTCTGGATTACGTGAGGTTTCAAATCCGAGTGAAATATTAATTTCCAAAAAGGACGATGAACTTTCTGGAAACGCGGTAGCAGCAACCCTTGAAGGCATGCGACCTTTAATGATAGAAGTGCAAGCTCTTGTAAGTACGGCTGTTTACGGAACACCGCAGCGTTCTGCAACAGGGTTCAATGCCAAACGTTTAAACATGCTTTTAGCTGTTTTAGAGAAGCGAGCAGGTTTTAGATTAGGAGCAAAAGATGTGTTTTTAAATATCACTGGAGGCATTACTGTAGACGATCCAGCTATCGATTTAGCGGTGGTTGCCGCTATCTTATCTTCAAATGAAGACGTAGCCCTTCAAAAGGATTTTTGTTTTGCTGCAGAGGTTGGTCTATCTGGAGAAATCCGCCCTGTACAACGTGTAGAACAACGCATCCTTGAAGCTGAAAAATTAGGATTCTCAACTATATTTGTATCTAAATACAATAAAATTTCCTTGAAAAAAACAGTTATTAAAATCCAATTGATTTCAAAAATTGAAGATTTGGTTGGGTTTGTGGTTTAAAAATTTCCTATATTTAATTAAAACTTAGAAAATGGACATGCAGTTAGAGAAATATGAATTAATGGAATGGTTAATTAATATTAACGATAAATCCATAATTTCTAAAATAAAAAAACTAAAAGAAAGTTTAGCTCAAGAACCTAATGGAAATATTGGCTTACCTCAAGAATTGGAACTTTTATTAGATCAAAGTATGAATGATTCTAAATCTGGAAAAACTAAAGCACATGTAGATGTTATGCAAGAAATAAAAGCTAAGTACAATCTGTAATGAAAGTTATTTGGACTTATACAGCAGAAATGTCTTATAAGGAAGAAATTGATTTTATACTCTTAAAATGGAATAATACGCAAGCATCACTTTTTGTCGAATTAGTAGAAAATAACATAACAAAACTGAAAGATTATCCCGAGTTAGGACAACCTATTTATAAAAATTTTCGTGTACTTTCTATATCAAAACAAACATCACTTTTTTATCGTATAATTGAAGAAAACATAGAATTATCCATTTTTTGGAATAATAAACGTAATCCTAAAGATTTGTTTACTGCTATAAAATATTAAGTTCTCATCCATTTTTAGCCTAAATACATTAACAACTCCTTAAAAAGTAGGTATTAAAATCCAATTAATTTCTAAGATCAAGGTCTTGGTAAACTTTATAGTTTAAAAACCTATAATTGAATGACTATTTTCCTAAAAATCGTTATTTTCGCGGGTCGAAAAGAATGATTGATATTATGAGTAGTAAATTCCCTGAGTATAAAGGTCTTGACTTACCAAATGTAGCTAATGAAATAAGCGCATATTGGCAAGAAAACAACATATTTGAAAAAAGTGTCACCACCAGAGAAGGTAGCAAACCTTACGTGTTTTTCGAGGGGCCACCTTCGGCAAATGGACTTCCAGGTGTGCACCACGTGTTGGCTCGTGCTATCAAAGATATTTTTCCTCGATATAAAACCATGAAAGGTTTCCAAGTAAAGCGTAAAGCTGGTTGGGATACGCATGGATTACCAATAGAACTTGGTGTTGAAAAAGAATTGGGTATAACCAAAGAAGACATTGGAAAAACCATTTCTGTTGAAGATTATAATGCAGCCTGCCGAAAAGCAGTGATGCGCTACACCGATGTTTGGAACGACCTAACCCAAAAAATGGGGTATTGGGTAGATATGGAAGATCCATATATCACCTACGAACCAAAATACATGGAAACGGTATGGTGGTTGTTAAAGGAAATATACACTAAAAAGTTAATGTATAAAGGCTACACCATTCAGCCTTATTCACCAAAAGCTGGTACAGGTTTAAGTTCACACGAGGTTAACCAACCTGGAGCTTATCAAGATGTAACGGATACTACTATTGTTGCTCAGTTTAAAGCCATAGAAAGCACGCTACCAGATTTTTTGCAAAATGAAGGTGATATTCATTTTACAGCATGGACTACCACACCTTGGACATTACCAAGTAATACAGCATTAACTGTTGGACCAAAAATAGATTACGTTTTAGTAGAAACCTATAACCAATACACATTCAAACCTATGAATGTGATTTTGGCAAAAGCATTAGTTAATAAGCAATTTGACGGAAAATTTAAAAGAGTTGAAGAGAAGTCGGCACTTTTAAGTTATAAAGATAACGACAAAAAGATTCCTTATTTCGTTGTAAAAGAATTTAAAGGAAAGGATCTTGTAGGTATTAAATACGAACAATTATTACCATACGCCTTACCAAACGACAATCCGGAAAATGCTTTTGGAGTCATTGCAGGAGATTTTGTAACTACAGAAGATGGTACAGGAATAGTACATACAGCACCAACTTTTGGAGCAGACGATGCTTTGGTTGCAAAACAAGCAACACCAGAAATCCCACCATTATTAGTGAAGGATGAAAATGGAAACCTTGTTCCTTTGGTAGATTTGCAAGGAAAATTCAGACCAGAAATGGGTGAATATGCTGGTAAATATGTCAAAAATGAATATTACAACGATGGTGAAGCTCCAGAACGTTCTATAGATGTTGAGCTAGCCATTAAATTAAAAGAAGAAAACAAAGCCTTTAAGGTTGAAAAATATAAGCACAGTTATCCACATTGTTGGAGAACAGACAAACCTATTCTTTATTACCCATTAGATTCTTGGTTTATAAAAGTAACAGATGTTAAAGGACGTATGCACGAACTTAACACGAGTATTAATTGGAAACCAGAATCGACAGGAACAGGTCGTTTTGGTAACTGGTTAGCAAACGCAAACGATTGGAATTTATCTCGTTCTCGTTATTGGGGAATTCCATTGCCAATTTGGAGATCCGAAGACGGAAAAGAAGAAATCTGTATTGGTTCTGTTGAAGAATTGAAGATAGAAATGGCGAAAGCCGTTGAAGCGGGAGTTCTTTCAAAAGATATTTTTGAAGATTTTGAGATTGGAAACAATTCTGAAGAAAACTACGCCAAAATCGATTTACATAAAAATATTGTAGATGAAATTGTCTTGGTTTCAAAAAGTGGACAACCCATGAATCGTGAAGCAGACTTGATTGATGTATGGTTCGATTCTGGTTCTATGCCTTACGCACAATGGCATTACCCATTTGAAAACAAGGAGAAAATTGATAATCACGAATCCTATCCAGCCGATTTCATCGCGGAAGGTGTAGACCAAACAAGAGGTTGGTTCTATACGCTTCATGCTATTAGTACAATGGTTTTTGATTCGGTTGCCTATAAAAATGTCGTATCAAACGGCTTGGTGTTAGATAAAAACGGACAAAAAATGTCCAAACGTCTTGGGAATGCAACAGATCCATTCGAGACGTTATCTAATTATGGAGCAGATGCCACACGTTGGTATATGATTGCAAACGCAAACCCTTGGGATAACTTAAAGTTTGATGTAGAAGGTATTGAAGAAGTAAAGCGAAAGTTCTTTGGAACACTTTACAACACCTATTCTTTCTTTACTTTATATTCTAATCTGGACAACTTTAGTTACGCTGAAGCAGATATTCCTTTAAATGAAAGACCTGAAATAGACAGATGGATTCTTTCAGAATTAAACACATTAATTCAGAAAGTAGATGCTTTTTATGCAGATTATGAGCCAACAAAAGCGGCTAGAGCCATTTCAGATTTCACTCAGGATTATGTAAGTAACTGGTTTGTGCGTTTAAGTAGGAGACGTTTCTGGAAAGGCGATTACCAACAAGATAAAATTTCGGCTTACCAAACTTTATATACTTGTATGGTAACTATTGCTAAGTTAGGGGCTCCAATTGCACCTTTCTTTATGGATAGATTGTATTTGGATTTAAATTCGGTAACACACAAAGAAGCTTTTGAAAGTGTGCATTTAGCCAACTTTCCGGAGTACAACGAAAACTTTGTAGATAAGAGTTTAGAGCGCAAAATGGAAGCGGCTCAAACCATTTCATCTTTGGTATTATCGTTAAGAGCTAAGGAAAAAATAAAAGTACGTCAACCGTTGCAAAAAATCATGATTCCTATTGATTCAAAAAATCAAAAGGAAGAGATTTTAGCCGTTGCAGATTTAATAAAACATGAAGTTAATGTTAAGGAAATTGAACTTCTTGAAGATGCTTCAGATATCTTAGTGAAGCAAATAAAGCCCAATTTTAAAGCCCTAGGACCTCGTTTTGGTAAGGATATGAAATTAATAGCCAATACTATTGTTGGATTTACTTCAGAAGATATCAAAAAAATAGAGCAAAGTGGCAAAATAGAAGTTGTGGTTAACGGAAAAAGTATTACTTTAGGTCTTGAAGATGTAGAGATTACCTCTCAAGATATCGAAGGCTGGTTGGTTGCCAATGAAGGATCATTGACAGTTGCTTTAGATGTTACTATTTCTGAAGAATTACGAAAAGAAGGGATTGCTAGAGAGCTCGTTAATCGCATTCAAAATTTACGTAAAGACTCAGGTTTTGAAGTAACAGATAGAATAGATGTGCTACTTCAAAAAGATGATAAAATAGTGGATGCTGTAGAAACGAATATGACGTATATCATGGCAGAAACGTTGACTGAAAAATTAGAAATTATTGACCAAATAGATAATGGTATAGAAGTTGTATTTGACGATGTAAATACGAGATTATTTATTCAAAAACATTAAGAACATGGCAGAAGAATTAAACATAAGATATTCGGATAAGGATTTAGCTGAATTTAAGCAGTTAATCCAAGAAAAAATTGTGAAAGCAAAGCACGATTTAGATTTAATAAAAAGTGCTTACATGAATGACCTTAATAATGGTACGGACGATACGTCTCCTACCTTTAAGGCGTTTGAAGAAGGTAGTGAAACTATGAGTAAAGAAGCAAATTCTCAATTAGCAACTAGACAAGAAAAGTTTATTCGCGATTTGAAAAATGCTCTTATTAGAATTGAAAATAAAACCTACGGTGTTTGCAGAGTAACAGGTAAATTAATAAACAAAGAACGTTTAAAATTAGTACCTCATGCTACGTTAAGTATTGAAGCTAAAAACATGCAACAGTAATATTCCTACGAAAGTAGGAATCTCATCATCGTGACGCATAATGTCTGGGTTTAACGATAATAGAACTCTAAAACGCTTCAAATATTTGAAGCGTTTTTTTATTAAATATCATTGAAGTATTTTTCAAAATATGAAGTATATAAAATACATCGTCATTTTGTTTTTTGTTCTTCAAATTCAAGCGCAAAAAACAACAAATAAGTCATTTTCCGCAGCAGGGATTTCCACGCTTGTTATTGATGGTAGCTCTATATTTAAAATAAGTATAGAAACAACAAAAACACAAAACATCTCGATCGAGTCTTTTGTAGAAGGCGAAAATTATGAACATGTTGTTTTGCTAGCAGAAACCCGTGATAACCAATTACATGTTTCTAGTGTTTACCAGCCATTATTCGTTGCAGCAAACGATAAGTTAAGTGTTCATAAACTTATTTCTATAGAATTAACAATACGCATTCCAGAACATCTAGATGTTATTATTACCAGTAATATAGCTTCCGTTTTTATGTCAGGAAATTTCAATCAAGTAACTACTGAATTAATTAATGGTTCTTTTAATAGTAAAAATTTTCAAGGCAATCTTTTGGTGAATACCATTCATGGAGATATTCATGTAGCTTCTAAACGGGCCAAGGTTCAAGCTTCAAGTAAACACGGAACAATTGAGCAAGAAATCTTGACACAAGGAGATAAGCAAATCGTGTTAAATTCCATAAACGGAAATATTACGGTTTCAAAAATTGAATAATATGTTTATTTTTGTCGCAAGACATGACCGATTATTATAAAGATTCCCGCTTTCGTGTTTGCAGTCAGGCAGGCTTAAAAAAACAATATGACCCTAAAAAAATCTATTCTAATTATCGTTCTTATTTTATTGATAGATCAAATAAGCAAAATTTATATTAAAACGCATTTTGTTATTGGCGAAGAGTTAAAAGTTTTTACGTGGTTCAAGATCTATTTTGTTGAAAACGATGGCATGGCTTGGGGAACTAAATTGAGCGATTTTATATCTTTTATTTCAGATCGAACTGCCAAATTATCTTTAACTATATTTAGAATTGTAGCCATTTTTGGAATAGGCTATTGGTTGCACGATGCTGTGAAAAAACAAAATTCCAGAGTATTAATCTGGGCTATAGTTTTCATTTTTGCTGGCGCTTTAGGAAATATTTTGGATTCCGTTTTTTATGGTGTTTTATTTAACGATAGTTATGGGCAAGTAGCGTCGTTTTTACCAGTAGAAGGAGGTTACGATAGTTTGTTGTATGGAAATGTCGTGGATATGCTGTATTTTCCCTTATGGAAAGGTTATTTACCAAATTGGTTACCTTTTTATGGAGGACAATATTTTACGTTTTTCGAACCTGTTTTTAATGTGGCTGATGTAGCCATAAGTACAGGTTTTGGACTGCTAATATTCTTTAATAAAAAAGCATTTTCAAACGATTAATTAAAACGTATAAACCTGTTTTGGAGTAACACAAAAATTCAAAGCCATATCTCCTTCAAAAATATCTTCAATTTCAGTTTCAGCTTCAAAAAAGGACAAACCAATTTTTAAAGTTTCTGGTTTGCATTGGGCTAAAAATTTATCATAAAACCCTTTGCCATAACCAACACGATGTCCTTGTCTATCGAAAGCCAATAGTGGCACAAAAACAACTTCGATAGAGTTTGGAGCGATAGCGATACCATCAACTGGTTCTGGAATATTGTAGTGATTCTTCTTGATTACCGTGTTGTCAGTTAAAAGAAAATGATCCAAATTTCCTGTGGAAAAATCACTTTTAGAAATCACGATATTCTTATCTTTTCCCGAAAGAATGTTTAAAATATAATCGGTATTCACTTCTTTATGTTCTTCAATAGAAAGAAAAAGATGATAAAAAGAACGGTCCCAAATAGCCAAAGTTAAAAGTTGGTTTGCAATTTGTAAACTTAAATCTTCAACTGCTTCTGAAGTTAATTTTTGACGTCTTAGCTTGTATGTTTTGCGTAATTCGGCTTTAGTCATTAGCTAATTAATTAACTCTCTATTATTTTAGTGACATGAAATAACGCATCTCCTTGATAAACTAAGGCGGCTTCGTTAAGATTAATAATATAACCTTCAATATTAGATTTTACAGTATGGTGAACTTTTCCATATGGGTCGGTAATTTGTCCTAAAATATCACCTACTTTTATTTTAGAATTGATAGCTACTTTGGCTTTAAACATGCCAGATTGTTTCGCTCGAATCCATTTGCTTTTTTTAACAAAAACGGTTTTAAATTTTGCAGGATTAGCTTTTACTTTAGAATTAAGCATTTCGAAATGAGCTAAAATTCGTTTAACACCTTCGACACCTACTTTAGAAATATTATCGTCAACAAAAGACGATTTCCCTCCTTCATACAGTAAAACAGGTTTGCCTAATTGAAAACAAGCATTTCTAAATGATTTTACAATATGTTTAGAATACAAAACAAAAGGTGCTCCAAAAACATTTGCTAATTCAACTAGTTGAGGTTGGTTCTCTACAATTCGAATTTGAGCCGCATTAAATCTGCTGGCTCCTCCAGTATGAAAATCAATAATTAAGTCTACTTCTGGAATAATCTCATGCATCAATCTGTAAGCCACTCTGCTTGCTAAAGAGCCATCTTCAGAGCCAGGAAACGATCTATTTAAATCGCGACCATCAGGAAAACTACGAGAGCCATTTAAAAAACCAAACACATTAAGAATAGGAATACAGATAATAGTCCCTCTTTTTGGCTTGTTAATGTTTCTCGAAATAAGTTGTCTTACAATATCGACTCCATTTATCTCATCGCCATGTAATCCAGCAGTAAATAAAATAGTAGGACCAGGTTTTTTTGAACGTTCAATGATAATAGGAACTTCAATTTTTGTAGCAGTATGAAGTTTCGCAATATTAAAATTTATTTCTTTTGAAGTTCCTAAGGGAATATCATGACCTAAAATCGAAATTACTTTTTTGTATTCAGTAGTCATAGAAATTAAACATTTCGTTCAATAAAACGAATAATAACTTTCGCTATATCTTTTTTGGTCGCTGCTTCAATACCTTCTAATCCAGGAGAAGAATTAACTTCTAAAATTAATGGGCCACGTGCAGACTGTAACATATCTACCCCACAAATTCCTAAACCTAAAGATTTAGCTGCTTTTAAAGCTGCGTTCTCTTCTTCTTCTGTTAATTGAATTATTTCTGCACTTCCTCCTCTATGTAAGTTAGATCTAAATTCACCTTCTTTTCCTTGACGTTTCATAGCGCCAACCACATTACCATCTACAACAAAAGCTCTAATGTCTGCTCCTTTAGATTCTTTTATAAATTCTTGAACAATAACTCTTGCTTGCAAACCATTAAAAGCTTCTAAAACAGATTCGGCCGCATTTTTAGTTTCAGCTAAAACAACACCTAAACCTTGAGTTCCTTCTAAAAGTTTGATAACTAAAGGTGCTCCACCAACATAATTAATAACTTCAGCAACATCTTTTGTGTAATTAGAAAAAACAGTTTTTGGCATTCCTAATCCTGCACGAGACAATACTTGTAAGCTTCTTAATTTGTCACGAGATCTAACCAAAGCTTGAGATTCGACCGTTGAGAAAACTTTCATCATTTCAAATTGTCTAACAACGGCAGTTCCATAAAAAGTAACTGAAGCTCCAATTCTTGGAATAATAGCGTCAATATTTTCTAAGGGTTTTCCTTTATATAAAACGGCAGGATTCTTTTTCTCAATGATTATTTCACATTTTAAAGGATCGATAACTTCAACATGATGTTTACGCTGTTGCGCAGCTTCTATTAATCGTTTAGTTGAGTATAAATGAGGGTTTCTAGATAAGATTACAATGTTCATTAGTTCTTTTTTTGATAAGATAAGTTCTTCAAACTGACATCAACCACAAATTTTTTATTCAAAAAGCGTCTCCCAATTAAAATTGGGAATTTCATGTCGTCTCTGGTACTTAGTGTTAGATTAATTTTATATTTTTTGTTGAAAATTAGAATCGTAGTTTTTACTTTATAACGTTCTTGTACAATGCCATTACTGCTTTTAACTTTAGCAATATCGTAGGTTTTAAATATAATTTCTTTGCCATTATAAAGAGGATGACCTTTATCGTAAAACGTACACTTAAGTAAGCCGTCTTCAATCTTTACTTTATGACAATGTATTGAAGATGTGTAAGCTCCCGAGTCAACTTTTACATCGATATCGTATAAATTCAGTAAAGGGAAATCCGCTTTATCCGTTCTCCCAATTATTTTTTTAGGCATTAAAAATGATGTTTTTCAGACTTGCAAGGTAATAAAAAATCGAATGTTATAGAACTTTCTAAAATAGTATTAAAATGGATAGGTTTTACAGATATATATTATCTTTGATAATATGAGCGAACCTACATTAGAAATACAACTTAAAACCTTGCCAAATGAGCCTGGAGTTTATCAGTATTTTGATGAAGATGGCACTATACTATATGTTGGAAAAGCAAAAAATTTAAAGAAACGGGTTAGTTCCTACTTTACAAAACAACATGATTATGGCAAAACTAGAGTTCTTGTAAAAAAGATTGCAAGTATTAAGCATATTGTTGTTAATACAGAAACAGATGCTCTTTTATTAGAAAATAATTTAATAAAAAAACACCAACCTCGATATAATGTTCTGTTGAAGGATGATAAGTCCTACCCATGGATTTGTATTAAAAACGAACGTTTTCCAAGAGTCTTTTCAACCAGACGGATTATTAAAGATGGAAGTGACTATTTCGGACCATATACAAGTACAAAAACCGTTTCGACCTTATTAGATTTAATTAGAGGCCTTTATAAATTGAGAACTTGTAATTACGATTTATCTCAAGAAAAAATAGATGCTGGAAAATATAAAGTCTGTTTAGAATATCATTTAGGAAACTGTAAAGGGCCATGTGAAGGCTTTCAAACCCTTGAAGATTATGATGAAGGCATTAAGGCTATTAAAGAAATTTTAAAAGGGAATTTCAAAGAATCTTTAACGCAGTTTAAACTGCAAATGAAGGAATTTGCTGAAGCCATGCAATATGAAGATGCCCATATTATAAAAGAGAAAATTCAAATTTTAGAAAATTACCAAGCTAAATCTACCATTGTAAATCCAAAAATTAGCAATGTGGATGTATTTTCCATTGTTAGCGACGAAGGTTATGCTTATGTCAATTTTTTACAATTATCTTATGGATCCATCATTCGTTCTCATACATTAGAGATCAAGAAAAAGCTTCAAGAATCGGATAAAGAGTTGTTGGAACTTGCTATTGTTGAATTAAGACAACGGTTTCATTCAACTTCAAAAGAAATATTTGTGCCTTTTAAAATTAATTTAGGAGAAGATGTTAAAGTGGTTGTACCCCAGTTAGGTGATAAAAAGCATATTTTGGATTTGTCCATCCGTAATGCTAAATACTATCGTATGGATCAATTAAAGCAAGTAAAAATTGTTGATCCAGATAGGCATGCCAATAGGATTATGGCTCAAATGAAAACCGATTTACGTCTTGCAGATGAGCCAAGACACATTGAATGTTTTGATAATTCGAACATTCAAGGAACCCATCCTGTTGCGGCTTGTGTGGTATTTAAAAATGGTAAACCCAGTAAAAAAGATTATAGGCATTTTAATATTAAAACAGTTGAAGGTCCAGACGATTTTGCTTCCATGGAAGAAGTGGTTTACAGGCGTTACAAAAGAATGCTGGATGAAGGGAGCTCGTTACCACAATTAATTATAATTGATGGAGGAAAAGGACAACTGTCTTCAGCTTTAAAAAGTTTAGATGTCTTACAATTACGAAATAAAATTGCAATCATCGGAATTGCGAAACGTTTGGAAGAATTATTTTACCCGGATGATCCAATTCCCTTATATTTAGATAAAAAAAGTGAGACTTTAAAAATTATTCAACAACTTAGAAACGAAGCACATAGATTTGGAATCGAACATCACAGAAATAAAAGAAGCAAAACGGCTTTAAATACAGAGTTGGAAACCATTCCTGGAATTGGAGAGAAAACGATAGTAGAGTTATTAAAGGAATTTAAATCTGTAAAACGTATTGCCAATGCCAAGTTAGACGAGTTAGAAGATGTTGTTGGAGTTTCAAGAGCTCAAAAAATTTATAATTATTATCACAAGTCATGAGGTATATTTTTATAATCTTATTTCTATTAATCACCAGTTTTACATTCTCTCAAGACAAAACTAAAGAGGATGTGAAAATTGGCTTAGTGTTAAGTGGAGGTGGGGCTAAAGGTTTGGCTCATATTGGCGTTTTAAAGGTTATTGATAGCTTAGGGATTAGAATAGATTACATAGCCGGAACAAGTATGGGAGCTATTATTGGCTCTCTTTATGCTTCTGGGTATTCCGGTAAACAAATAGATTCCATTTTTAAAGAGGTGAATTTCGATAAAATTATTAACGACGATTTACCACGAGCAGCCAAAACCTTTTATGAAAGGGAAAATTCTGAAAAATATGCCGTAACATTACCTTTCGAACATTTTAAAATTAAATTGCCAACAGCATTGTCCAGAGGCCAAAACACCTTAGGCTTGCTTACTAAATTAACCTTGCATGTTAGTGAAATAGACGATTTTAGTCATCTTCCAATTCCATTTTTTTGTATTGCAACTAACATAGAAACAGGACAGGCGGTCATCTTGGAAAATGGTAATTTACCACAAGCCATAACTGCAAGTGGTGCATTACCATCTCTTTTTCAACCAGTAATTATAGATGGCCAACTTTTAATAGATGGCGGGGTTGTGAATAATTATCCCATAGACGAGTTAAGAGCAAAAGGCATGGATTTAATAATAGGAGTTGATGTTCAGGACGATTTGGCTTCTCGAGACGATTTAAAATCTGCACCAGAAATTTTACTTCAAATAAATAATTATCGAACCATAAACGATATGATCGTTAAGTCTAAAAAAACAGATATTTATATAAAACCAGATATTACAAATTATACGGTAGTTTCATTTAGTGACGGAAGAGATATTATAGATAGTGGCCAAAAAGGGGCAAATAAAGAAATGGATGCTTTGAAACACGTGGCTTCTATGCAAAGTAATAAAAACAAAAAGCAGATAAATATTAAACCCATAGATAGCATTCAAATCAATGCTATTTATATTGAAGGAAATAAGAAATATACAGATGCCTATGTATTGGGGAAAATTAAATTTAAGCAGAATGTGAAGCTAAAGTATAATAGCTATGTTGAAGGTGTAAATAACTTGACAGCTACAAATAACTTCGAAAGTGTAATACATCAATTGAAACCTTCTACAGACTCTGAAGGCTATGATATGTATATTGTTTTAAAAGAAAACCCCATTACTACCTTCTTTAAATTAGGGGTTCATTATGACGATTTATACAAATCCGCAGCCTTGATAAACCTAACCAAAAAGAGGTTATTGATTAAAAACGATGTGCTTTCCTTCGATTTTATTGTAGGAGATAACATCAGGTATAATTTTGAATATTACATAGACAAAGGTTTTTATTGGAGTATTGGTTTGAGATCAAAATACAATCAATTTAAAATAGAGACTCCGGCAACTTCTTTTTTAACAGAAGAAGAATTAGAAACCATTAACGTTAATAAACTGGATATTTCTTTAAAAGATTTAACCAACCAATTCTACCTGCAAACCTTGTTTACCAAGGATATGGCCTTAACGCTTGGCATAGAACATAAAAGATTGAGAATTTCAACAGAAACCGTTTTAACAGGAGTTAATGAAAACGAAACCGTTTTCGATAATAGCGATTATTTAAGTTTGTTTGGGAAACTTAAATACGACTCTTACGACAATAAATATTTTCCAAATGAAGGGTTTTATTTTGCGGGAGATTTTCATTTATATTTCTATTCCTCAGATTATAATAATAATTTCAACGAATTTTCCATAGCAAAGGCAACCATTGGTTATTCTTATAGCTTTACCAATAAGTTATCGGCAAATATCACTACTCAAGGGGGTTTTAATATAGGGGAAAATGATAACCCATATTTAAATTTTGCACTTGGTGGTTATGGAAACGACTTTATAAATAATTTTGAAGCTTTCTATGGTTACGATTTTATTTCACTTTCAGGAAATAGCTACGTAAAAGGCCTAATTACCTTGGATTATGAGATTTTCAAGAAAAATCATATCATCTTAGCCGCTAATTATAGCAATATTGGAGATGATATTTTTGTTGATGGCGAATGGATTACATCTCCAGATTATTCTGGTTACGCCATTGGTTATTCTTTAGAAACTTTTGTTGGCCCTATAGAATTGAAATACACTTATTCTCCTGAAGACAATCAAAGTATTTGGTTTTTCAATTTAGGCTTTTGGTTCTAGAACTTTTGTTTCATTAAATGAAGAAGCTTTCTTTACATAAAATTAAGTTCATAATTTTTTACGATATTTGTAGAACAATGAAACATTTTTGGACAGATTTACTATCGCATCTTCAATTTCTTATCAAAAGAAATCCAGAATAAATAGGCGTATTTTGTATCTTTATATAAAATATATTTAGTGTGCTTGGGTTATGATTAAAATTAAGTTTTTACTCAGTATCCACCACATATAACTCTTAACTTATAAGAAATGCCATTTTATCATAAACTAGGAAAAACACCTCCTAAAAGACATACACAATTTAGAAAACCAGATGGAAGCTTATATAGTGAACAGCTGTTTGGAACCATTGGTTTTGATGGAATGTCAACAAACTCATATCACGAACAAAGACCAACACAGGTAAAAGCTATTAATAAGCAATACAGCGTAGCTCCTAAAATTGCGAAAGAAAATAGTATTCAATCGTATCGATTTAGAGGGTTTCAAGTAAAACCTGAAAACGATTACTTAGAAAGTAGGAAAACGGTTCTTACGAACAGCGACTGTAGCATCATCTTAGCAGCTCCAAAACTATCAACAACAGATTATTTTTATAAAAACTCCGATGCAGACGAGATGATTTTCATCCATAAAGGCACTGGAAAATTACGCACACATTTAGGAAATCTAGACTTTAAATATGGCGATTATTTAATTGTACCAAGAGGAACCATCTATAAAATGGATTTTGATACAGAAGATAATAGATTATTTATTGTAGAATCCAGAAGACCTATTTATACGCCAAAAAGATATAGAAATTGGTTTGGACAATTATTAGAACATTCTCCATATTGCGAAAGAGATATTCGTCAGCCTCAAGAGCTAGAAACCCATAACGAATCTGGCGATTTTTTAATGAAAGTTAAAAAACAAGGTGATATTTTCGAAATGGTTTACGCATCACATCCTTTTGATGTGGTTGGTTATGATGGTTATAGTTATCCTTATGCGCTTTCAATTCACGATTTTGAACCTATTACTGGTAGAATTCATCAGCCACCACCAGTTCATCAAACGTTTGAAACAGATGCCTTTGTAATATGTAGTTTTGTTCCAAGATTATACGATTACCATCCGTTGTCAATTCCTGCGCCATATAACCATAGCAATATAGATAGTGATGAGGTTTTATATTATGTTGACGGCGATTTTATGAGTAGAAACGATGTAGATGCTGGACATATATCCTTACATCCAGCGGGTATTCCACACGGTCCACACCCAGGAGCAGCGGAACGTAGTATTGGAAAAGTTAGAACAGACGAATTGGCCGTAATGGTGGATACGTTTAAACCATTAAAAATTACAGAAGAAGCATTAAAAATAGCAGACGAAGATTACTTTAAATCTTGGCTTTAAAATCAAAGAGATAAGAGATAAGAGATAAGAGAGTAGATAAAAAAGAGGATGACAAATAAGAAAAGACATAATTATAAGAATCTAAAAATTTGGAATTTAGGAATTGAGATTGTTGATGATGTTTTTGATATTATAAGTGAATTTCCTAAAGATGAAAAATTTGGTTTAAGTTCTCAACTTAGTAGGTGTTCTGTTTCAATACCAAGTAATATTGCAGAAGGGTCAGCTAGAACAGATAAATCTCTTTCTCATTTTATTGATATTTCTCTTGGCTCTTCTTTTGAACTTGACACGCAGTTAATAATTGCATATAAAAGAAAATATATTACATCTGAAAAATTAAAACAAATTCAAGAAAAAATAGAAGAATTTCAGAAAATGACTATGGGTTTTCAAAATAAACTATAAAGTCTTTTTTCTATATTCTCTTTTCTTTCTTCTAAAATAAAGAATATGAGTAAAGAAATAAAATCAGTAGAATACGGTTTAGAAAAAATATTTGAAGGCGCTCAAGATTTCCTTCCCTTATTAGGAACTGACTATGTAGAATTCTATGTTGGAAATGCCAAGCAAGCCGCACATTTTTATAAAACAGCCTTCGGTTTTCAATCCTATGCTTATAAAGGTTTGGAAACAGGCTCTAGAGATGAGGTTAGTTATGTGTTAAAACAAGATAAAATTCGATTGGTTCTAACCACGCCTTTAAATAGTAAATCTCCAATAAATAACCATTTAGCAAAACATGGAGATGGTGTAAAAGTGGTAGCTTTATGGGTAGATGATGCCAGAAGTGCTTACGAAGAAACTACCAAAAGAGGTGCTAAATCGTATATGGAACCAACAGTAGAAACAGACGAACATGGAGAATTGGTTCGTGCTGGAATTTATACTTATGGAGAAACGGTTCATATGTTTGTGGAACGAAAAAACTACAAAGGGACATTTATGCCTGGTTTTAGAGAGTGGAAATCAGATTATAACCCAGAACCAACAGGTCTTAAATTTATAGACCATATGGTTGGAAATGTAGGTTGGGGAGAAATGAATACCTGGGTAAAATGGTATGAAGATGTGATGGGTTTTGTAAATTTCCTTTCCTTCGACGACAAACAAATTCATACAGAATATTCAGCTCTAATGAGTAAAGTGATGAGTAATGGAAATGGACGAATCAAGTTTCCAATTAACGAACCAGCCGAAGGAAAAAAGAGATCTCAAATTGAAGAATATCTAGATTTTTATGAAGGTCCAGGAGTACAACATATTGCTGTAGCTACAGATGATATTATCTCAACTGTATCAGATTTACGCTCTAGAGGAATTGAGTTTTTATCAACACCTCCAGAAGAATATTACAGAGCTGTTCCTGGAAGATTAGAAACATATAGCCATGAATTGCGCGAAGATATCGAAACTCTAAAAAGTCTAGGTATAATGATTGATGCCGATGAAGAAGGATATCTTTTACAGATTTTCACGAAGCCTATTGAAGATAGACCGACACTTTTCTTCGAAATTATTCAAAGAATGGGAGCCAAAGGTTTTGGTGCTGGAAATTTCAAAGCCCTTTTCGAATCTATAGAACGCGAACAAGAATTAAGAGGTACTTTATAACAAATATTTAACTAAAAACGACTTAAAAACTCTATCAAACTCACTGATAGAGTTTTTTTGTTTTATACATTTGGAACAGTAATTGTATTATAGAGAGCAGACAATAATAATGTATTCATTAAGTTACATTTACAGATATAATTAAATATGAAAAAGTCACTTCTTATAATTTTAATAATTTTGTTTACCCAACCGTTTTTTGCCCAAAGCGAAAGTTCCTTTGGGGTAGGAGAATGGTTTAAATTTGAAATGAGTTATAGTGGATTTTTAAAAGCCGGTGAAGCTACATTAACGGTAAATAAAGCCATGTACAAAAATAAACCCGTTTATCATGTGGTTGGTAAAGGCTGGACTACTGGAGCAATTAAATGGTTTTTTAAAGTAGAAGATCAGTATGAAAGCTATTTCGATATGCAAAATATCATGCCATATAAGTTTGTTAGGAATATAGATGAAGGTGGCCACACCAAGAATATAGAAATAGATTTCGATCAAGTTAATAATAAAGCTTACGTCAACAATCTTAAGCACAACAGAAAAAGTGAATTCGACACCCAACCGAATATTCAAGACATGATTTCTACATTTTACTATCTAAGAGATAATCTGGATATTAAAAACTTGAAAGAAGGGAAAGAAGTGCATGTAGATATGTTTTTCGATGAAGAAAATTATGGCTTTAAATTAAGGTACCTTGGAAAGGAAATAATTGATACCGAGTTTGGTAAAATAGACGCTCTTAAATTTAGACCATATGTTATGGCTGGAAGAGTTTTTAAAGAAGAAGAAAGCTTGACTCTATGGGTTTCAAATGATAAAAATAAAGTACCTTTACGTATCCAAGCAGATTTAGCTGTGGGCTCTTTAAGAGCAGATTTAGAAGCCTTTAAAGGTTTAAAACACCCATTTAAAATAATAGCAAAAAATTAATGGAACCAAACAAAGAAATAACCAATCAATTAAAAGAAAAATTTGATGCCATTGGACAAGATTTAGATGTGCATTTAAAAGGCTTGTTGTATAGCAAACCCATAAATTATTGGGATTATGTTCAAACGGACGCTTTACTAGATCTTCAAACACAACGTACTGTTTTACCAGATGAGATGGTTTTTATTATGTACCATCAAATCAACGAATTGTTGTTTAAAATGATTCTTTGGGAAATTGAGCAAGTTGCCAAGGAAGAAAACGTAGAAGCTACTTTTTTCTCTAATAAATTAATGAGAGTCAGTAGATATTTCGACATGCTAACATCTTCCTTCGAAATTATGAAGGATGGTATGGATATAGAACAATACAATAAATTTAGAAATACCTTAACCCCTGCAAGTGGCTTTCAAAGCGCCCAATACAGAAAAATAGAATTTGCTTCTACAGAACTTATAAATTTAATAGACAACAGATTTAGGGAAACTATAGATAGAAACACCTCTTTTGAACATGCTTTTAACCATTTATATTGGCAAGCCGCTGGAAAAGACTACAAAACTGGTAAAAAATCTTATTTATTAACAGTTTTTGAAGAACGATACAAAGATGAATTTATTAGATTTGCCAAATTCTATAACACCAATAATCTGTGGACTAAGTTTAAGCAGTTACCACAAGAGGTTAAAGAAGACAAAGAATTAATTAATGCCATGCGTCATTACGACTATACCGTAAACATTACTTGGGTTATGGCACATTACAAAACAGCAAACCATTATTTAAACATTGGTGGTAAAACAGTTGAAGCAACAGGAGGAAGTGAATGGGTAAAGTACATGCATCCAAAATATCAGAGAAGAATATTTTTTCCAGAATTATGGACCGAACAAGAACTAAAAGATTGGGGAAAAGATGTTTAATGCTTTTTGCAATTATTTTAAGTTTAAATAGTTGCAAAGAAGATAATTCGCAAGTAGTCGAAGATGATTTTGCTATTGTAGAACCTGTTATTCTAGATGTTCTCGAATTTGGTTTTAACCTAAACGATTACGTTGTAAAAAGAGATACTGTTAGAGCTGGAGATAGCTTCGGTGAAATCATGCAACGCAATAATGTTGGCTATCCAAAAATATTCCAAATTGTTGAAAAAGCGCGTGATAGCTTTGACATTCGAAAACTCCAAATAGGAAAACCATATACCATTCTGTGTTCTAAAGATTCTCTTCAGGAGCCCAAATGTTTCATTTATCAACCTAATAGAGAAGAATATATTGTAATAAATTTTCAGGATTCCATTCATGCATATACAAGTAGAAAGCCTATAAAATATGTTGAAAAGGAAGTGTCAGGAATTATTACAAGTAACATCTCTCAAACCTTAGATGATAAAGGAATAAGTTTAATTCTTGCTTATAAAATGTCCGATATTTATGCTTGGACTATAGATTTTACAAGACTTCAAAAAGGTGATAAATTTAAAGTGATATACACAGATAAGTATATAGACGACACCATTTATGCTGGAATAGATAATATAAAAGCAGCTGTTTTTGAACATAAAAATGAACCTTTTTATGCTTTTGAGTTTGAAACGGATAGCATAAAAGGACTCAAAGATTATTTTAACGATGAAGCCAACAACCTTCGTCGTGCGTTTTTAAAAGCGCCAGTAGAATACAAACGTATTTCATCCAGATACAATCTTAATAGACGTATTGCTTTATATGGCAATAAAATTAGACCTCATAAAGGAACTGATTTTGCTGCAGCTGTTGGAACGCCAATTCGGGCCACAGCCAATGGAACAGTTACAAAATCTAGCTTTACACGAGGTAACGGGAATTATGTAAAAATCAAGCATAATTCAACTTATGAAACCCAATACCTACATATGAAAAAGCAGAATGTAAAAGTTGGGCAATATGTTAGACAAGGTGATGTTATTGGTTGGGTTGGAATGACAGGAAATACCTCGGGACCGCATGTGTGTTATCGTTTTTGGAAGAATGGCCAACAGGTCGATCCTTTTAGAGAGAAATTACCGGCGTCCGAACCTATTTCTAAAGATTTAAAAATTAAGTATTTAGAGTATATTATTCCTTTAAAAAATCAGTTAGACGATGTCCAAATTGAAGTAGAGACGCCTTCAGACCCGTTAATTACTGAGGTAAATTAATATTATGAGCCTACCAAAAATTAATCCGACCTCTACAGTTGCATGGAAAAAACTCCAGGAACATTTTCAGTCTATAGAAGAAGTTCAAATGAAGGATTTATTTGCTCAGGATCCCGAAAGAGCTAATAAATTGACGCTTTATTGGGAAGATTTTTATATCGATTTTTCTAAAAACCGAATAACAGACCAAACCCTTTCATTATTATTAGAACTTGCAAAAGAAGTGAAATTAGAGGATGCTATTAAAAGCTATTTTTCTGGTGAAATTATAAATGAAACTGAAAACAGAGCTGTTTTACATACCGCATTAAGAGCAAAAGAAACAGAGGCAATCTCTGTAGAAGGAGAGAATATTATTCCAAAAGTTTTTGAAGTTAAAAAGCAAATAGAAACCTTTACAAATCAGATAGTAAATGGATCTAAAAAAGGATTTACTGGAAAAAAATTCACAGATGTTGTTAATATAGGTATTGGAGGTTCAGACTTAGGTCCAGCAATGGTTGTTGGTTCTCTAGAGTTTTATAAAAACCATCTAACTACTCATTTTGTTAGCAATATTGATGGCGACCATGTTCAAGAGATTATAAAAAAATTAAATCCAGAAACAACCTTATTCGTAATTGTTTCAAAAACCTTCACTACTCAGGAAACACTTACCAACGCAAACACCATTAGAGAATGGTTTTTAAAATCTGCTACGCAGCAAGATGTTGCAAAACATTTTGTGGCAGTTTCCACAAACATTGAAAAAACAAAGGAATTTGGAATAAGTGAGTCCAATATTTTTCCCATTTGGGATTGGGTTGGAGGTAGATTTTCACTTTGGAGTGCGGTAGGTTTATCTATTAGCCTTTCAGTGGGCTTCGAAAATTTTAATAAACTTCTTTCTGGAGCTAATAAAATGGATACTCATTTTAAAACGGAAGCTTTTGATAAGAACCTTCCTGTTGTTTTAGCATTAATAAGTATTTGGTACAATAATTTCTTTAAAACAGAAACGGAAGCTGTAATCCCTTATTCTCAATATTTAAATAATTTCAGTGCTTATTTACAGCAAAGCAGCATGGAAAGTAATGGGAAATCTGTTGACAGAAACGGGAATCACGTAAGCTATCAAACTGGAAATGTGGTTTGGGGAACACCAGGTACCAACTCGCAACATGCCTTTTTTCAACTCATTCATCAAGGTACTAAGCTTATTCCAGTAGATTTTATTGGTTTTGTGGACTCATTACATGGCAATCAAGATCATCAAGATAAACTAATTTCAAACTTTATTGCTCAAACAGAAGCCTTGCTTAACGGAAAATCCAAAGAGCTTATTATTCAAGAGGCACAAGCGGAAAATTTGACTTTGGAACAAACCAATAAGTTGTTACCATTTAAAGTATTTGAAGGGAACAAGCCAACAAATACCATCTTCATACAAAAATTAACACCAGAAAGCTTAGGGAAACTGATTGCTATGTACGAACATAAGATATTTGTTCAAGGTATTATCTGGAATGTTTTTAGCTTCGATCAATTTGGAGTGGAATTAGGTAAGAAATTAGCAGGGAATATTTTGGGTGATATTAAAAATAGTTCATTAGCAAATCACGATGCATCTACCTTAAATTTATTACATTATTATAAAAAATTAACATAATAGGTGTTGAAAACCTTGTTAATAGCTTTTTTATTGTTAAAGTAATAACAGTCACTAAATTATATATCTTCATTGTGTTAAAAATCTTAACAATTACATAATATTTATCAATTAAATATGTGTAATTTTGCAAAAAAATTAGAAACAAATCTTTTTAATACAATGAAAAAAATTACAAGATTATTATTTTTAGCAGGAGCAATATTGTTTTCTGCTTTCTCAATGGCCCAGAATACCATTACAGGTACAATTATGGATTCCGATATGGGTGCGCCACTTCCAGGTGCTAATATCGTTGAAGTAGGAACAACCAATGGGGTGTCTTCAGACTTTAATGGTTACTTTAGTTTGATTACTGAATCTACTGAAGGTGAAATTGAAATCTCTTTCGTAGGTTTCGGAAAAGTATTGGTTAAATTTAGTGGAGACACTAGTTTAGGTGAAGTAACTTTATCTTCTGATAACTCTTTAGAAGAAATTGTAATAATTGGTAGTGGTATTATCGATTTAGCCGAAGATAGAAAAACGCCTGTGGCTGTATCTACTATTTCTGCTAATCAAATTAGAGAAAAAGCAGGTAACTCAGACTTACCAGAAATTTTAAAACAAACGCCTTCTGTGCAAAGTTCACAAGCTGGTGGTTTTGGTGATGGACAAATGTTTTTGCGTGGTTTTACTCAAGTAAATACGGCATTCATGTTAAATGGACAACCAATTAACGGAATGGAAGATGGTAAAATGTACTGGTCTAACTGGTCTGGTGTTTTAGATGTAGCTAACGCTGTTCAAGTACAACGTGGTTTAGGTGCGTCTAAATTAGCAATTTCATCTGTTGGTGGAACTGTAAACATTGTTACAAAAACAATTGATAGAAAAGAAGGTGGTTTTGTACAACAAATGGTAGGAAACGACAACTATATTAAATCTACAGCTTATTATTCTACAGGAGTTAGCGAAAAAGGCTGGTCTTTTGGAGCTTTATTTGGTTACTGGCAAGGTGATGGTTATGTAGATAATACAGATGGTGCAGGACAGACTTATTATATTTCTGTTGGGTACCAACCTAACGAAAGACATGCATTAAACTTTATGTTAACTGGTGCACCACAACAGCATGCGGTAGCAGGAAGTGGTTCAATTCAATCATTTATTGATAATGGAAGAAGATCTAACTCTTGGACATATAGTGGTGTTGATAGTCCAAACACTTTAAATGGAGGTGAGTATCCTGGTGGAAGAAATATTTATCAAAAACCAGTTGCTAACTTAAGTTGGGATTTTACTATTAATGACAAATCTGAGCTTTCAACTGTATTATATGCATCTATGGGTAGAGGTAGTTTTGCTCAGGCAATAACTTCTGATGGAGAAGTTGCTTATGCAAGAGGGTCTAACAATAATCATGATTGGTATGGTTTAGTATCTAACTACAACAACCAATTAACAGAAAACTTAAACTTTAACGTAGGGGCTGATATTCGTTTATATAAAGGATACCACTTTAGAGATGTTAGAGAATTTTTAGCGGTTGATTCTGCAAGTTATAGTTCAGACTATAGTGGTGGAAATACTTATTACTTAACTGAAGCTGGTGGTGTAAACCCTTGGGAAGTATTCTTTAACCCAAACACAGACCATTTACAACGTTTTTATTATGATTATGAAGAGCAAATTAATTATGCAGGTGTCTTTTCTCAGTTAGAGTATTCTAAAGATCAATTGTCTGCATTTTTTCAAGGAGCACTTTCAAATCAATCTCACGTTAGAACAGAGTATTTAAATACGAATGTTGCTGGTCAAGGAGAAGAAGGAGATAAAGTAAATAACATTGGTTATAACCTAAAAGCTGGTGCGGCTTATACAATTACTGATGAAAATAAGGTGTTTGTAAATGCAGGTTATTATTCTCGTCAACCTTTCCATGATACGTTATATAAAGATGATAGAACTAGTAATGAATTATTAGAGCCAGCAGTAGAAAATGAGGAAATTACTGGTTTAGAAGCAGGATACCAATATGGTGGAAAAATGATTCAAGCTAACTTAAACTTATACCATACAACTTGGGGTAATGTTACGCAAACCTTTACAAACGGTCAAGATGGAGCAGATTTCTTAAGCTACCAAACTTTAGGTATCAAGCAAGTACACATGGGTGTTGAATTAGAAGTATTTACTCAGCCATTAGACAATGTAAGAGTTAATGGTTTCCTTTCTTTAGGTAATTGGGAATATAAAGACAATGCAACTCAAAGAACGTTCGATGAAAATGGAACTCAAGTAGGAACTGACGAAAATATTGAAATCGATGGTTTCAGTGTTGGTGGTGCTGCTCAAGTAAATGCTGGAGCTAACGCAAGTTGGGAATTTATTCCAAGATTAAGCGTAGATGCAGCATGGAACTGGTATAACGACATGTATTCTACAGGTTCTTTAGCAGATCCAACAATTGCTATGCCTTCTTACGATTTAGTTGATGCAGGTTTATCTTACAAAATGTTAGTTGGAAAAAACAACAAGAATTCTTTACAATTCCGTGTAAACATCAACAACGTATTTGATGAAGTTTATTTAGAGACTGTAAATGGAAACGAGGCTGTTAATGCTACAGATGGAAACTACAAGGGTGTTAATACTGAAAACACAGGTCGTTTTGGTTACGGTAGAACTTGGAACACAAGTATGCGTTTCAACTTCTAGTAGTCTTAGAAAAACAACATATTATAAAAAACCTCTTCAACTAGAAGAGGTTTTTTTATGCATTTTAATGACTACATTTGTTTAACTAATCATAAAAAATAAATAGTATGTACAACATGGTAAAAATGCTTCATTCTTATTGGGCATATTTAGTGCTTCTAGTTTTAGTAATAGCAGTGGTAAATGCCATTATTAAGAAAGTTGGTAATAAAGAATACGAAGCCAAAGATTTTAGAATTGCATTATTCACTTTAATTGTGTCTCACATTCAATTATTATTAGGCCTAATCCTTTATTTTGTGTCACCAAGATTTAGCTTGTTTAGCGAATCTGGAATGGGTGAAATAATGAAAAGCTCTGTGGATAGATTGTATTTGGTAGAACATCCACTTGTAAATATTATAGCTATCGCTTTAATAACTATTGGGTATTCTAAACATAAAAAGCAATTACTTTCTAGTGGGAAATTTAAAACCATTTCTATTTTTTATAC
This sequence comes from Xanthomarina arctica, assembly GCF_014638915.1. Taxonomy (GTDB): domain Bacteria; phylum Bacteroidota; class Bacteroidia; order Flavobacteriales; family Flavobacteriaceae; genus Xanthomarina; species Xanthomarina arctica. Next base: position 921,911 of record NZ_BMFQ01000001.1, read on the forward strand.
CATAGCTTTAGTTTTGTTTTTATCAAGAATTCCTTGGAGTACTTGGTTGGCTTAAGATTAACATGGACATAAAAAAAAGACTCTTTAATTACAATATGTAATTAAAGAGTCTTTTTTAATTTATACAAACTAGGTAGTTAATCTATTTCTTTAATTAGATAAAGGTACACTGGAAAGTGGTCACTAAAACCATCTGTAAAGCCTCCATCAGCAAAACTACGGAATGGATACCCTTTCCATCTGCCTCTTTTAGTTGTCAAGTAATTGTTATTATAAATCCCAGCTTTGTAGAATCTAAAAGTAGAATAGTCTTTTTCAAGTAAAGGTTGCGTCATCAATATTTGATCGAATAAACTCCAGCTATCTCTATAAGCATTAGAGCCAGATCCCATTTTAAAGAAACCTTCCATTGGGTTGTAGATACCTTTAAAAACAACATCTTCTTTCTCTTTCTCCGCTTTTAAAACTTCTTTGATGCTCGCATTTGTAGGGTTGTCGTTTAAATCGCCCATGATAAATATTTTAGCATAAGGATCTATAGTTTGTAAGGAGTCTACAATTTTTTTACTAAGTTTTGCAGCACCTACACGCTTAGATCTGCTTTTTGCTTCACCACCACTTCTAGAAGGCCAATGGTTAACAATAACATGTATCAATTCACCTTCCAATTTACCAGTTACCAACAACTGGTCTCTAGTGTAAACACGCTGTCTAGTAACATCGTCATAAATTAAAAGCTCATGACTACTAGTAAATAATGGTGTAAATAATTTTTTCTGATAGAATAAACCCACATCTATACCACGTTTGTCTGGAGAGTCGTAATGTATAATACCATAATCCTTGTCAATTAACAATGGGTCGTTGGCAACATCTTCCATAACCTTTCTATTTTCAACTTCTGAAACACCTAGAATAGCTGGAGAGTTATGTGCGACATCTGTTCCAATATCAGCAATAACACGCGCCATATTATGCACTTTCTTGTTATATACTGCTTGGATGTCTCCCTTCATTTCCATAATAGGACTGGCTTCATCATTTTTATTTGGATCATTGATTGTATCAAATAAATTTTCCAAATTATAAAAAGCGACTGTAAGGATTTTAAATTTCTTTTTTTCTTGAGCGTTAACAGATAAAACAGCCGTAAGAAGTAAAGCTGTCCACCAGAATTTCAAATTTTTCATTTACTAGTATGTTATGTTATAGTTATGTTAATACAAATTGTACGTCAAAAGTAGATATTTATTATAAATAATGTAAATTTGCTGGCCTTAATTAATTATTAAATTAATGCAAATTAAATTATTAACTATAAATTCAAGTATGAAAAAACGATTATTTATTTTTCTATTCGGGATTATTTCAACTGTTACAGCAGTCGCTCAAGAAACTGTTGTAAAGGGAAGTGTAACAGAAGCCATTTCTTTTGAACCAATTCCAGGTGTAACAATTGCAGTTGAAGGTACCGTGATAACTGTAGAAACAGATTCCAATGGGGAGTTTCAATTCCTAGAGCAAGTTCCATTAGGAGAACAGGTTTTGAACCTTTCTAGAAGCGGGTATACCTCTAAACGTTATCCTGTTGTAATAAACGAAGGTCAAGTCCTTAATATTACAGATATGACTTTAAGTAAGGATGTTGCTGACGATGCTTTGTTTACTATTACTTTATCAGACGATGAACTAGATAGCGACGATAGCGGTTTGGATAATGTTTCGGGACTTTTACAAGCGTCTCAAGATGTATTACAACGTACTGCTGCTTTCGAGTGGAGTTCTTCTTTCTTTAAAGTAAGAGGTTTAGATTCTGAAAATGGAACTGTTTTAATTAACGGTATCGAAATGAATAAATTGTACGATGGTAGACCGCAATGGAGTGATTGGGGTGGATTAAACGACGTACTTAGAAATCAAGAATTAACAACTGGTTTAGAGCCTTCAAACTATACTTTTGGTGGTATTTTAGGATCTACTAATATGATTGTTAGAGCTTCTAAATACAGAGAAGGTGGACGTGTTACTTACTCTTCTTCTAATAGAAGTTATACTAATAGAGTTATGGCTAGCTACTCGTCTGGATTAATAGATGGCGGATGGGCTTATACCATTATGGCAGGTAGACGTTGGGGTAATGAAGGATACCAAGATGCTACTTTATACGATGCTAATTCCTTTTTTGCTTCTGTAGAAAAAGTAATTAACGAAAAGCATAGCTTGAATTTCACTTCAATCTACACACCTAACCGTAGAGGTAAATCTTCACCAAACACGCAAGAAGTTTACGATTTAAAAGATATTCGATATAATGAATATTGGGGCTATGTAGATGGTGAAAAGAAAAATTCACGTATCAAAGAAGTTGAAGAACCAGTTTTAATGCTTAATCACTATTGGGATATTTCTGATAAGACCAGTTTAAACACAAATGTTGGTTATCAATTTGGTAAAATAGGAAATAGTCGTTTAGATTATGCTGGAGGAGCAAATCCAAGTCCTGCATATTACCAAAACTTACCTAGTTATTCTTTAGCAAGACCATTAGGTCCAGAATACGGACAGGCATATATAGATGAACAGAATTTTATAGATGATGGTCAAATAGATTGGAACCGTATTTTTGATGCCAATCTTACTAATAACATCGCTACAAATGGAGAGGAATATGCGGCTTATGTTTTATACGAAGACAGAAACGACGACAAACTATTTTCAGCAAATACGATCTTTAATACAGAGATTAATGAAAACATCATGCTAAATGCTGGAGTTACTTATAAAGGATATAAATCTGAAAATTTTGGAGAAATTCTTGACATGTTAGGTTCTACAACAGGTTATTTAAACGTAGATTCTTTTGATGGATACCAATATGATATGGAAAATCCAAACAGAGTTTTAGGAGCTGGAGATAAGTATAGATACAATTACAATATTTTATCCGATGTTATTTCTGGTTATGCACAAGCCCAATTTAAATATAATAAAGTAGATTTCTATGTATCGGGTAGTTTAGAAAACACAACCTATCAAAGAGATGGACTTTGGGAAAATGAAGCATACGAAGGTAATTCTGCTGGAAAAAGCGAAAAACTAAATTTTACGGGTATTGGTATTAAAGGTGGAGCAACTTATAAAATTTCCGGAAAGCATTTAATAAATGCAAATGCAGGGTATATTACTCAAGCACCTACCATTAGAAACACGTTCTCAAACTCAAGAGAAAATAATAATATAGTTGATAATATTACTGAAGAAAAAATAACTTCTGCAGATATTAGCTACATTTTTAGATCCTCAATTATAAAAGCAAAGATTACAGGTTTTTATTCTCAAATAGAAGATGCCAACGAAATTTCATTTTACTATGCAGATGGTTTAACAAACATTAATGTTTCTGGTACTGGTGACGTAACCGATTCAAACGACGTAAATATTAATGAGACAACAGCTTTTGTTCAAGAAATATTACAAGGGGTGGACAAACAGAATATTGGAGCAGAATTAGGTATTGAAGCGCAAGTAACACCAACCATTTTATTAAAAGGTGCGGCTTCAGTAGGTCAATATATTTACTCTAACAATCCAAACTTGTATTTAACTTCTTCAAGTTTTGGAAGATCACAAACGTTTACTGCTAATTTAGAAGATTATAAAGTTGCTGGTGGACCACAACAAGCCTATTCTGTTGGATTCGAATATAGAGATCCTAACTATTGGTTTTTTGGAGCTACTGTTAATTTCTTATCAAATACTTACGTAGATATTAGCCCAATAACAAGAACAGAAAATTTCTATCTTGATAGAGATGGTTTACCATTTAATAATTATGATGTCGCTACTGCTCAGGAATTACTTAAGCAAGAAGAATTTGATAGTTATTTTGTTGTAAACCTAACAGGTGGAAAATCTTGGAAAATTGGTGATTACTATATTGGTTTCTTTGCTAGTGTAAATAACTTGTTAGACGAACTTTATAAAACAGGTGGTTTTGAGCAAGGTAGAAATGCTAATTACGAAGAGTTATTGGCAGATAAAAGTCTTGAAACTCCAGTGTTCGGTTCAAAATATTGGTACGGACGTGGAACTACCTATTTTTTAAATGTTAACTTTAGATTCTAAAAAAAGAAAAAGAAAAAATTAATTAAAAATTATTACTCATGAAAACAAATAAATTTTTAAAAATAGTACTAGGACTAATGGTAACTTTCGCCACTGTCTCATGTGTGCAAGACGACGATTATACAGTTCCTACTAGTCAAGGAGATGAAGAAAGTGCGGCACTAGCAAATTTGATAGCAACTGGAATAGAAGTTGATATGGAATATGTTAAGGAATTATACAATTCTAGTCCTGGAATCCCTTTTGAAGTAGAAGATAATATATACGTAATAGGATATGTTTCTTCTAGTGACAAAACAGGAAATTTCTTTAAAGAATTTTTTATGCAAGATAGTCCTAGTAATCCAATGGGAGGATTAAAAGTGGTGCTTGATGAACTAGATTCTTATAATCAATTCAACCAAGGACGCCAAGTTTACATCAGTTTAAAAGGAACATTTATTGGTGAAGAACGTGTAGGAAATGGAATTTATACCATTGGTGGAGGTACAGAATTTGACCAATATGGTGGTACAGTTACAAGACTTAATGTAAATCAAGTTGGAAACAATTTGTTACGTTCTTCAGTTACTGAAGAGATTGTACCTTTAAATGTTACTTTTTCTGAAATTACAGATCAACATGTAGGTGTTTTTGTTCAAGTAGATGGAGTTGAATTTGCGGCGAACTTAAATGGGTTACGTTATTTCGATCCGATTCAAGTGTATGATACGCAAAGAACAATGCAAACTTGTACTGGATTTGGTTATGCTTCATTCTCTCTAGAAACGAGTTCTTTTGCAAACTTTAAAGCAGAATTATTACCAACTGGAAATGGTTCAATTAAAGCTGTTGTTAATAAAACTTTCGATGGTAGTGCTCGTGTGTTAGCATTAAATAATGTATCAGATGTTAATATGAATTCTGATAGATGTACACCTTTAGATTTTAGTGATTTTGAAGTTATATATGAAGAAGATTTTCAATCTGCTGTAGATGGAACAAATTTAGATTTACCAGGTTGGACTAATTTTGCTGAAGCAGGTTCTCGTGTTTGGAGAGAAGAAGCTTTCCAAGGTAACGGTTATGCAGAATTTAGCACCTTTGGTTCTGGTGATGTTTCAAATATTGGATGGTTAGTAACTCCGGGATTTGATATGGATGCACAAGAAAATGAGTTCATAAATTTCACAGCAGCTCAACACCACTTGGACTCTCCTGATAATACTATAGAAGTTTTTGTTTCTACAGATTATGATGGTTCTGATGTGCTAGGAGCAACTTGGGAACCATTAGTAGCTAGTTTTCCTACTCAAGCTAATTCTTGGTATGAGTTTGTAGACTCTGGTTTAATTGATGTGTCTAGTTACTCAGGAACACTTTATGTAGCTTTTAAAGTTACTGGTTCTGGAACAAACGAACAATTAGATGGTGCTTACCAGGTTGATAATTTTGTTATGTTAGCTAGTATGTAATTAATTTTTTAAGACATATTAAAACCTGCTAATTAATAAAATTAGCAGGTTTTTTAATTTTTATTTAATCACAAAATATGACTCTTTTCGATTCTCTATTTTTCAATGTATTTAAGCATTATAAAGATGCTAAAAACAAAAATGCGAACCAGATTGCAACAACATATATTTCTATTTTGCAATGTGCAATCGTATTAGCTTTAGGTGTTTTTTTTGCAGGGTTTTTTAGTCAAACAAATATGGAAACCATGTCTCAAGATAAAGCCTGGGCATTATTTGTTATGGCTTCCATTTTTATATTTTTTAAAAACTGGATTCAATATGCAGGGAAAAAAAGAAAGATCCTGAATGCAAAAATGCTTAAAAAGAAAGCGTCAAATAACTCTATTGTAATGCTTTGGTTGCTTCCAGTAGCTTGCGTTGCATTGGCATTAGTTATTTACCAGGCGATATAATTTTAGTTCTCAGTCACAGTCTCAGTTTTCAGTAGGATTCAGCTCTGAAACAACTTAGCGTCTTTGCGAGTGTTTATTATAGTTTGCAGACACAGACACAGACACAGACACAGTCACAGTCACAGTCACAGTTTACAGGAGTAATCTAGAACATTGATACTTCGCGTCTTCTCACTTTGCAAGAATTAAAATGAAAACTTCTCAGTGGACCTCAGCGTTTCTCTGTGAGTCTCTGTGTAATAACTAGTTATGTTCCCAAAATAACATAAACCGGAAAATGATCGCTATAGCCTCCGTAATATGTTGGACCTTTAAAGGTTCTTTTAGGGGTTCCCTTATGTTTTCCTTCTGTGTTTTTTAGAAATTCGGCATCAAAAATATGGGCTCTTTTAAATGCTATGCTGTTTTTTTCGGGATTGAAAAAAGTTTCAGACAACAGAATTTGATCAAATAAGTGCCATTGTCTGCTATTGTGGATAGAACCTTTACTGAAACTTCTTAAGGGTTCGAAAGGATTTTGTAACTTAAAATCATATACCAAACGTTTCACACTTTTACTAGTAGGATTATCGTTAAAGTCTCCCATAACAATTATTAGAGCTTTTTCATCTTCCTTAATTATGGTAGAGATTATCTCACTTACCTTATTGGAAGCAATCAAACGCTTAGGTTCTGTTAATTTTTCACTTTCTCGTTTGGAAGGCCAATGATTAACTAAGACATGTATCTTAACCTCATTTAAGACCCCTGTAACTAACAAAATATCTCTTTTGTATTCACGATTTCCTAAGTCATCGAATAACTCAATGCTAAAAGCCCTAGAAGATTCTACGTTGAAAATTCTCGTATCATAAAGTAACGCGACATCCATGGCTCGTTCATCCTTAGATTTAAAAAAAACGAAATCATAATGACAATCTTTTAGTAGATCCAATTGGATTAAATCTTGTAAAACAGTTTGGCCTTGGATTTCTGCTAGTCCTATAAGAGTTGGGTGTTGATCAGTTTCTGCCCTTCCTATTTTGGAAATGGTCAAACCAATATTTTTTAATTTTTCAGCATAGCGTTTTTCTGTCCATTTTCTGTCTGTATCTGCATGTGACTTCTTTGGTGCTTCAAAAAAATTTTCAGTATTGTAAAACGCTATGCTGTGCATGTATTTATTTCATTGTTGGATAGAGGAATAAACGGAAAATCTTTCAATTTTGGTATCATTATTGTAAATTAGTGTCAAATGATTTTTAAGAAGTTACTAGTTCAGGTTTTAAAAATATAAAAATTAAAATGCTTACAATTACGTAACTTCGTACTTTATTAATATATATGATAGAAAAAAAAGATATAGAGCTTGAAAGAGCTGTTTTAATAGGTGTTGTAACCAAACAACAAGACGAAGCTAAGTCTAAAGAATATTTGGACGAACTAGAGTTTTTAACATACACAGCAGGAGGAGAAGTTATTAAACGCTTCACTCAGAAAATGGATATGCCTAACCCAAAAACTTTTATTGGAACAGGTAAGATTGAAGATGTTAGAGTTTTTATAAGCGAGAATAATATTGGTACAGCCATTTTTGACGACGAGTTATCCTCTGCTCAAGAACGAAACATCAGTAAAATATTAGAATGTAAAGTTTTAGACAGAACCAATTTAATCTTAGATATTTTTGCTCAAAGAGCTCAAACTAGTTATGCTAGAACACAAGTAGAATTAGCACAATGCGAATACCTATTACCTCGTTTAAGAGGAATGTGGACGCACCTAGAACGCCAAAAAGGTGGAATTGGAATGCGTGGACCTGGGGAAACTGAAATTGAAACAGACAGACGTATTGTTAGAGAAAGAATCACCCTTTTAAAAGAGAAGATAAAGACCATCGACAAACAAATGGCTGTGCAACGTGGTAACCGTGGTAAAATGGTTCGTGTGGCTTTGGTGGGTTATACTAACGTAGGGAAATCTACTTTAATGAATGTGGTAAGTAAAAGCGATGTATTTGCTGAAAATAAACTATTTGCAACCTTAGATACTACGGTTAGAAAAGTGGTTATTCAAAACTTGCCATTCTTATTAAGTGATACCGTAGGGTTTATTAGAAAGTTGCCAACGCAATTGGTAGACAGTTTTAAGAGTACGTTAGACGAAGTTCGTGAAGCCGATTTATTACTACATGTGGTTGATATTTCGCATCCTAATTTTGAACATCATATTGAATCTGTAAATAAAATTTTAGGTGAAATAGGTAGCGCGGACAAACCAACCATTATGGTTTTTAATAAAATTGATGCCTACACGCAAGAGCCATTTGATGAAACAGATTTAATAGCTGAAAGAACTGAAGCAAATTATTCTTTACAAGAATGGAAAAAAACTTGGATGAATCGTGTGGGCGATAACGCCTTGTTTATCTCTGCTTTGAACAAACAAAATTTAGACGAATTTAAAAAACGTATTTATGACGAGGTTAGAGAAATCCATGTCACACGTTTTCCATATAATAACTTTTTGTATCCAGATTATAACGGAGAAGAAGAATAAAAAAAAGCGCCTTTTTGGTTGCTGAGCGTAGCCGAAGTATGGCGCTTTTTTTATATGCTAGTTTTTATTAGAAATTTACATTTAAACCCAACCCAAATACTTCACGCATTTGAAAGCCTTGGTAAGAATTATCATCATAAATGGTTTGGAATGTTAGATTTGTAGAAAATACATCATTTATTTTCATTACAATATTCATGGTGTAATCTATATCCACATTAGTAGGTTTATCTAAATAGTTAGAATAAAGGTTAAGAATGTTTTCCATGGTAATGTTTTTCATAATATCAAACTTATAGTACCCACGGAAATTGAAACCAAATTCATATAAATGGTTCTTTCCTGGAGCAACACCGTAGGTTTCAACATCATTACTTGATTCGTAATATACATTGTCGCTATCAGAATCGTTAATGGTATAAACTTCACTAGTGATAAAAGTGAATTTAGAAGATACAGGAGCAAAGTTGACGTTCAATCTTTTGCTTTTTTTCCATAAAAAACCTGGACCAAAACTCCAGTAAGCTGGTTTAAAAAATCCTGATGTTGGATAATCTTCGTTGTCTCCAACAAAATCATCATTATAATCATAACCATCAGTAAACTGTGTTCTAAAATTCATGTAGAATGAAAAACTCCAATTTTTCTTGTTTAAATTACGACCGATAATGGAGTTAAGTTCCATTCTATCATCTGTTTTTCTCTTACCGTCATCATCATTGATGGTAAGTCCATAACTAGCAAGAATCTTATTATCCCATAACCATGGGCCTTTTACATAATTAATGTCGTAATTAATATTTATGTTGGCGGCAGCATTATTATCTCCTCCTGGTTGCCAATTTAAAAATGCAGATTGGTTAATTAATAGTGTGATTTTACCGTCAAAAGTCCATCCTTCTAACGAATCCTTTACTTTTTTTGAATCCTCCTGTGCATACATTAAGGTTGCACTTATTATTAAGGCAATTGTGAGTAATAATTTTTTCATTATAAATAATATTAATCGGTAATTCTCTAAGGAAGGCCCTTAAATTTGTAGATGTAAAAAGCGTCTTATTAGCTAGGTTAGTAGCCAATAAGACGCTTTTATTGTATGTGGGTTTATTAGAAATTATAACTTAAACCAAATGTAGTATAAACTTGTACTGCATTATCTACATTGTCAAAATCTGGTTGGGTTCCAATTTCTCCTCCATCTTGCCAATTATTATAAGAATAATTAAGAGCTTCTTGCTTGTTATCTCTTAAACCAAGCTCAAATCCAAGTCCAATACCTTTCCAAACGGTATAGCTTAAAGAGTTTATCCAAGTCCAGCTAGAAAGATCTGAGTCTTTATAACTCATAAATGCGGAAAGATTTGAATTAAATTTTAAACCTCCAAAAGAACGGTTGTAATTAGCAACAACTTTAGCACCAAGAGACGATTCGAAAATAGCATCGTTATCAGCAAAAACGAAGTTGTAGTTTAAAGGATGAACTACTACTACTAAATTTTCTACAGGAGTCCAAGTAACACCAACACCAACATCTAAATATCCAGGATCGTTGAAGTTGTTTATTAATGTAGTTCTGTACTCAGCTAAAGTAGAAGCAGCTAAATTTTTAGCTATTTTATAACCAAAAAGAGAAGTTACATTGAAAACATCGCTAGCTTCCCTAAAGCTATCATCATCATTTGGATCATCTTTGTCATCATATTTTACCCAACTTAAGTTAATGATGGCTGTATTGTACCAAAAGTATTTTTCTCTGTCTAATTTTGCATGCGGATTAACGGTAATAGTTACGTTACCTGCAGAGTTGTTTGGAGAACCTTGACTATACCAGTTATTGAAATTAGAGAAACTTGCTCCAATAGTACCAAAAGCACCAAATTTCCAACCTGGGTAAGCATCAATTTGTTTTTGTAAATCATCAACACTAGATTGTAAGGCTTTAATAGAGTCTTTTTTTGCTGTTTGTTCAGATTTTAACTCATCTTTAGTTTGTGAAAATCCTGCTGAAATAGTAAATACTATTAGAAGGATAGAAAGTAATTTTTTATTCATATTAAAAGGGTTTTAAGGATTAAATAATTGTATAAAGCGCTGCAAAGATATAAGTTACATGGCAGTTTTCAAAAAAAACAGTTCAATAAGTAACTTTTTTGAAAGGAGAGTTTTTTAAGTTTTTGGTTTTTTATATAGAGGAACAGAAGAACAAGCTTCTCCATACATAATGGACATGGCGATAGGTTTGAGTTTTTCTGTAATCATTAAATAAGCATTTCGAGGAACGGGTTTATTGGAACAGCCTTTAATAATGACAGGCTTGTTTTTAAACGCTTCTAAATCTAATTGATTAATAATATCCTGATAAATGGAAGTTTCTAGCATTTCTAAATCTCCAATTAGGTTTTTTTTAGAGACACCTTCTAGTTGAGTAGCAATTAACATATAAGCCCAAGCAGGTACAATGGCATCTGTAGAGCAGGTTAAAGCCACAAACTGATTTTGATATTGCGACCAATCATGTTGTTTAACTTGTTCTCTGAAATCTTTTTCACGCAGAACAAAACCTTCATAAAGCCAGTCTTTAATGTCAAATAAAACGCGTTTTCCAATAGGATAATAATCCTCCAAGTCTAAAACGGCTAATTTACTGTTCGCAATGCGATTTATAATTTCTTCTTGCACGTGTTGTTGTTTGTTGTTTGTTGAGAAGTTGAAGTTGCAGTACTGAAAACTGCGACCGCATACTTAATTAAAGCATTCCAAGTTCCAGTTTTGCTTCTTCGCTCATTAGTTCCTGAGTCCAAGGTGGATCGAAAGTAATTTCTACTTCAGCAGTTTTAACCTCATTCAACGATTTTACTTTTTCTTCAACTTCTAAAGGTAATGTCTCAGCAACAGGACAATTAGGTGTTGTAAGTGTCATTAGTATTTTTACTTCGTAATCTTCGTTTACAAAAACGTCGTAGATTAAGCCAAGTTCGTAAATATCAACAGGTATTTCTGGATCGTAAATTGTTTTTAAAACGTTTACTATTTTTTCGCCTAAAGCGTTTGTGTCTATGGTTGTTTTACTCATGTTTTTAAGTATATGCGTTAAGTTGTTTGTTGTTTAGTCGTAGTCTTTTAAAACAACTTTACGACTAACAACTAAGGACTTTACTAATTAAGCTGTGTTTGGTATGCAATGGCATACAATTTTAATTGTTTAATCATACTAACCAAGCCGTTTGCGCGAGTTGGCGATAAGTGTTCTTTTAAACCAATTTCGTCTATGAAATCCGTGTCGGCTTCCATGATATCTTTTGGAGTTTGATTGGTAAATACACGAATTAAAATAGCAATAACACCTTTGGTAATTATGGCATCGCTATCTGCTGTGAAATCAATTTTGTTGTTATCCATGCTTGCATGAACCCAAACTTTACTCTGGCAACCCCTAATAAGGTTATCATCGGTTTTAAATTGCTCATCAATTTTGGGTAAAGTTTTTCCCAGATCAATCATATATTGATAGCGTTCTTCCCAATCGTCAAACATGGCGAATTCCTCTATAATCTCGTTTTGAATGTCTTGAATATTCACTTTTTATTATTTTATACAAAAATACAATAACAATTACTTCTAATCAATTATTTACTGTTTTTCAGCAAGTTCGATAAAGGTTGAAAGTAGGGTAGCAATGTATTTATTAGGTTTTCCCGCATCAAATTCTGGAGTTTCATAGGTGTTACCTTGATAGGTGACTTTGAAACGAGCACTAGCGGCTGCATCAACAAATCTATTTTCTGAAGGTGCTTCTAAAGTTTTTAATTTTTCTAAATCTAAAGCTTCTATCGCTTTTAAAAGTTGTTTGTTTTCTGCCTTAGAACAGGTTTTGAATGTTAGCGTAGAACTTCTGTCTTTCTGAATAGATATCTTCCCATTTTCATAAATATAATGATTGTAGAAACCTCTTGTAACGGCAGTGTATTCTAACGTGTAATTTGAATCCTGAGATATATTTTCTTCGGATTTGCTATTTGCTTTTATTAGAACGACTTCTTTATTTAATAAGGTTAATTCCTGACCTTTTATGGAAAAAGTAGTAACCCTGCTTAAAGCGGTTAACATGTTTTGTTCCGTCTTGGTTTCATTTTCGCCACAAGCCATTCTGGTTGAAGCCAAAGGTCCAAATGAGATAGAATTTCCATCCATTTTATAGGTTCCAGAGAAACGGTTGCATCCTGAAAATCCCGAAACGGTTTTAGATTCATTATCAAACAGAAGGGTTAGTTTACTTAGAGAATAGTCGGATTCATTAAGCATATCGATATCGTATGTTCCAGAAATTTCTGTCATAGTTTTTTGGCTATTTTCAGTAGCAATAGCCTCTTTAGAATTTCCACAAGACATGAAAGTAAAAAAGCTTAGTAAAAGGGTTAAATATTTCATTTTGCTAATTTTGTTTTAGATGATATTAATTACAAAAAGGAAGCCAAAGTAGTTTAAGACAACATCATTTTTGCTTTCTTAACGCCTTCAACCAGAATATCTACTTCTTCTTTTGTGTTATAAAAAGCAAAAGAAGCTCTAATAGTACCTGGAATTTTGAAATAGGCCATGATAGGTTGAGCGCAATGATGCCCTGTTCTTACGGCAATTCCTAATTTATCTAAAATGGTTCCAACATCGTACGGATGTATTCCTTCTAGATTAAAAGAAATGACGGATGTTTTGTGACTTAGTTTAGGACCATAAATTTTTAAACCTTCTATTTCTAAAAGTTTTTTGGATGCATATTCTAAAAGCTCATGTTCATAGCTTGCAATGTTATCGAAACCAATGCTATTTAAATAGTCTATTGCAGCACCAAAAGCAATACCACCACAAATGTTAGGTGTTCCTGCTTCAAATTTATGAGGTAAATCGGCATAAGTGGTTTTCTCAAAAGTTACTTCAGCAATCATTTCGCCACCACCTTGATATGGTGGTAATTTATTAAGCCATGATTCTTTTCCATAAAGCATTCCAACACCTGTTGGACCGCACATTTTGTGAGCAGAAGCTACATAAAAATCGGCATCTAGTGCTTGAACGTCTGGTTTAACATGTGGACAAGCTTGAGCCCCATCTATTAAAACGGCTGCACCAACTTGATGGGCCTTTTTAATAATTTTTTCTATGGGATTAATGGTTCCTAAAGCGTTTGAAATATGATTTACAAAAACTAATTTGGTTTTATCTGAAAGTAAGTTATCGTATGCAGACATAACCAATTCGCCAGAATCATTCATGGGAATGACCCTTAAAATAGCGCCAGTTTTTTCGCATAACATTTGCCAAGGCACAATATTACTATGATGTTCTAGAGCTGATACAATAATTTCATCATCCTTTTTTAGCAAGGAAGCGAATCCATGAGCCACCAAATTGATGCTTTCGGTTGTACCAGAAGTCATGATAATTTCGTGCGCATGTTTGGCATTAAAATGATGTTGAATTTTGTGTCTTGCTTCTTCGTACTTATCTGTTGCTTCTTGACTTAAGGTATGAACACCTCTATGGATATTTGCGTTGTAATTTGAATAATAATCTACAATAGCATCTATAACCTGTATGGGTGTTTGTGAAGTAGCTCCGTTATCTAGGTACACTAAAGGTTTACCATGTACTTTTCTTGAAAGTATTGGGAAGTCTTTTCTTATGTTATCTATGTTGAACATAGTTTGGTTTTTTTAGCCCAGATTGAGGCAATTGTTGAAGCTCCTCGCAGAGAGCGACTGCCGAAAGCTGGAAGTAGCTTCAAAAAAATTAAATTTTAAGATTCCTGTCTGTTTAGGGGTTAGAGATCAAATCCCATATTAACTCCTAATTTATTGGCTATAATTTTAGTAATCCGTTGTTTGATTTCTGGTATTTTTACCGAACTCAACACATTATTACTAAAAGCATACATTAATAAAGCTTTGGCTTCTTTTTTAGGAATCCCTCTAGATTGCATGTAAAATAAAGCGCTTTCGTCCAATTGTCCGATAGTACAACCGTGAGAACATTTCACATCGTCTGCAAAAATTTCAAGTTGAGGCTTCGTATTTATCGATGCTTTATCGCTAATTAAAATGTTATTATTAGCTTGAAATGCATTGGTTTTTTGAGCTTCTTTATTAACAAGAACTTTTCCGTTAAAAACACCAGTAGAACTATCGTCGTAAATACCTTTATAATCTTGGTGACTTTCACAATTTGGCTCTATATGATGCACTAAAGTATTGTGATCTACATGTTGTTTTTTACCAATAATGGTCACTCCTTTTAATGTAGAATCGATGCGTTCGCCATTTTGATAAAAATTAAGATTGTTACGTGTTAATTTTCCTCCAAAAGTAAAGGTGTGTACAGAACAATGACTCTCTTGCTTCTGATTAATAAACGTACTGTCAATTAATGACGCATTTTCGTTATCGTTTTGAATTTTGTAATAATCAACAATGGCACGCTTGTTAGCAAAAATTTCTGTAACGCTGTTAGTTAAGACTGGATTGTCCGTTAAACTTTGGTGACGCTCAATAATTTGTACATGAGAATTCTCGTTAACCACAATTAAATTACGTGGTTGTTGCAATAAAGCAGCTTCATTTCCAGTTGAAAAGTGAATAATCTGTATGGGTTTTTCAACTAGTTTATTCTTTGGAATATGGATATAAGCACCTTCTTGTGAGAAAGCTGTATTTAAAGATGATAAACTGTCTTTAGTAGCAATTTTATTGAAGTAATTTTCAATTACTAATTGGTATTTAGGCTTGTTTAAGGCGGCAGACATTAAACATACATCGATACCTTCATGTGTGGTTTGCGATAGATGCGATGAATATTTTCCGTCAATAAATACAATTTTGTAACTGTCTATTTCGTGAATGAAATACTTTTTAACATCATTATATTCAATGTTTTTTTCGTGTTTAGGAAAAACACTATAATCATGTTTTAAAACACTATTTAATGAAGTATATTTCCAAGCTTCTTCTTTTTTAGAAGGAAAGCCTTCGGTTTCGAATATTTTTATAGCTTCGCTTCTAACATCGTGAATTGGTGAATCAATATCCACATGGTTTTCGAATGCTAAAAAGGACGATATGAGTTTTTCTTTTAATTCCATTTAATTCAGTTTTCAGTTTTCAGTCGCAGTAATCAGTAATTTTGAATATGCTAAAGAAAGCTGTTTACTATTTATATATATGTTGAAAGCTATGCCATTCGAAGTAATCAGTATGGAGTGAGCAACTGCAAACTGCGACTGAAAACTGCAAACTATTTTAAGTTACCACCTCTTGCTTAATCCAGTCGTAACCTTTTTCTTCTAGCTCATGTGCTAATTCTTTTCCACCTGATTTTACAATTTTACCGTCGTGTAAAACATGTACAAAATCTGGAACGATATAATCTAAAAGTCTTTGGTAGTGAGTAATTATTATTACTGCATTGTCCTTGCTTTTTAATTTATTAACGCCATTTGCAACAATACGCAAGGCATCGATATCTAAACCAGAATCTGTTTCATCAAGAATAGCTAGTTTAGGTTCTAACATGGCCATTTGAAAAATTTCGTTTCGTTTTTTCTCACCTCCAGAAAAACCTTCGTTTAAAGAACGTGATAAAAACTTTCTGTCTATTTCTAGCATTTCAGATTTTTCACGAATTAATTTCAGCATGTCTTTCGCTGGCATATCTTCTAAACCTTGAGCTTTTCGAGTTTCGTTAATGGCCGTTTTTATGAAGTTTGTTACAGAAACTCCTGGAATTTCTACAGGATATTGAAACGAAAGAAAAACACCTTTATGTGCGCGTTCTTCAGCTGCTAATTCATCAATATTTTCATCGAACAAAAGGATTTCTCCCTCAGTAACTTCATACTCTTCTTTTCCAGCAATTACTGAAGCCAAAGTACTTTTTCCAGAACCATTTGGTCCCATAATGGCATGAACTTCCCCTGGATTAACTACTAAATTAATGCCTTTTAATATGGCTTTATCGTCAACACTTGCGTGTAAATTATTTATTTTTAACATACTTAATTATTCAAAAAATTACAATTTAAGTTCTTTTAAACTTAAAAGTTTTATTGGGTTTTTAGATTATTTTCCAGATTCTAAAATGATGTCTTTTTTATTTGGATCTGGCTTAGTGACGTATAATATTTCTTTTATTTCAACACGAAATGGCCAGCCTTCCTCTCCTTCTGGTTTAGAAACAATCTTACCTTTTACTTCTACAGGAACCATGTCTGTTTCTTCTACTTTATAAGCTTTCACCATTTCATTTAATTCCTGCATTTTTTCGTCTACAACTACGCCGTAGACTTCTCCTTGAGTTTGTAAAACTGCAGCATCTGCATAATAGACGAAATCACCCATTAATAAGGTTAAATCATCATTTTGCTGTTCTAATTTATCACTATCGGTTTCAAGGGATTCCGTTTTAGAATCGTTTTTACAACCATAAAAAGTTGTAATTGCTAAGAATAGGATGAATGTTTTTTTCATATTGTAATCTTCAATTAATTATTAGACCTTTCAGGTTTTAAAAATCTGAAAGGTCTCTTGTTTTTATCCAACACTTCCTTCTAAGGAGATTTCTAATAGTTTTTGAGCTTCAATGGCAAACTCCATAGGAAGCTTATTTAATACGTCTTTACTAAAACCATTTACAATTAATGCTATGGCTTTTTCAGTTTCTATACCACGTTGGTTACAATAAAAAATCTGGTCTTCACCAATTTTACTGGTTGTGGCTTCGTGTTCTATTTGTGCTGATTTGTTTTTTACTTCAATATATGGAAAGGTATGCGCACCACAATCATTACCCATTAACAAACTATCGCATTGCGAGAAGTTACGAGCATTGTCTGCATTAGCACTTATTTTAACTAATCCTCTATAGGAATTTTGAGATTTTCCTGCAGAAATTCCTTTAGAAATAATGGTCGATTTGGTGTTTTTTCCCAAATGGATCATTTTAGTTCCAGTATCTGCTTGCTGATAATTATTTGTTACAGCAATAGAATAAAATTCTCCAACCGAATTATCTCCCTTTAAAATACAAGAAGGATATTTCCATGTAACTGCAGATCCTGTTTCTACTTGTGTCCAAGAGATTTTAGCATTCTTTTCACACAAACCTCTTTTAGTAACAAAGTTGTAAACACCACCTTTTCCTTCAGCATTTCCAGGATACCAGTTTTGTACAGTAGAGTATTTTATTTCGGCTCCATCAAGAGCAATAAGTTCTACAACTGCCGCGTGTAATTGATTTTCATCTCTACTTGGTGCTGTACAACCTTCTAAATAACTTACATAACTATCTTCGTCTGCAATTAGAAGTGTGCGTTCAAACTGTCCTGTTCCTCCTTGATTGATTCTGAAATAAGTTGATAATTCCATAGGACAACGAACCCCTTTTGGAATATAACAAAAAGAACCATCGCTAAATACAGCGGAATTTAAAGCGGCATAAAAGTTGTCTTTTTGAGGAACAATAGTTCCTAAATACTTTCTAACTAGTTCTGGATGCTCTTTTATTGCTTCGGAAATAGGCATAAAAATAATACCTTTTTCACCTAATGTTTTTTTGAAAGTTGTTGCTACAGAAACTGAATCCACAACAATATCCATTGCTACGTTGTTCATCTTTTTCTGTTCATCTACAGAAATCCCTAGCTTTTTATACATTTCTAGTAAATCTGGATCTACATCGTCCAGCGTTTTATTAGGATCTACAGATTTTGGAGCAGAATAATAAGCAATAGCCTGAAAATCTGGCTTGGCATAATGTACATTTGCCCATTCTGGCTCTGTCATTTCTTTCCAAGCTTTAAAAGCTTCTAGTCGCCATTCTGTCATCCATTCTGGCTCTTCCTTTTTAAGTGAAATGGCTTTTACGATTTCTTCGTTTAAACCTATAGGAAACGTGTCCGATTCAATATCAGTATAAAAACCATATTCGTATTCTTTGGTTTTTAATTCTTCTCTTAAATCGTCTTCTGTATACTTGTTCATATTCGAAATTTAATATTAAAGTCTTCCTTTTGGGAAGATTTAGATGGTATTAGAGTGAGAATGATTCCCCACAACCACAAGTTCTGTTCGCATTTGGATTGTTAAATACAAAGCCAGCGCCATTTAAACCACCTGAGTATTCAAGGGTTGTTCCAATGAGATATAAAAAGCTTTTTTTATCGACAATAATTTTTACGCCATTGTCTTCAAAAACCTTGTCTTCTTCTTGTTTTTCTTTATCGAATTTTAAATCGTAAGACAAACCAGAACAGCCACCACTTTTAACACCAACACGCACGAAATCTGTAGCTGAATTAAAGCCATCTTCGCTCATTAATTCTACTACTTTCTTTTTTGCAATTTCTGATACTTTAATCATAAATTAAATAAATTAATTCAAGTGTTTTTTAAAATTCGCTCTATTTATACTATGTAACCTTTTTAATAAAACGCATCTTTAAAACAGAGAGATTTTTATTAAGAAGGTTTCTAAATAGAAACGCAAAGATACAACATATGTCTAATTTTACCATGGAACCTAACATTATATTAGCATATTATCGAATAGGTTTTTCTTATAGGTCTAGCAAACCCGTATGGCCAATGAATAAAGGGAATTGAAACCTTACTGTTATACTTTACATCCTCAAAATAAAACGCTCTTATAACGTCTTTTTCCTGATTCTAACTCCTTGATTTATTTTTAATAGTTATTTTTATCTGCTTATCAATAGAAGCTTCTTATTTTTGCATTATGATTGAAGATAAAAACCAGAATAAAACCGATTTGGCAGCTTTAGGTGAATTTGGCCTGATAGACCATTTAACCAAAAATTTCACTATAAAACAAACTTCGACCATTAAAGGCATTGGGGATGATGCGGCTGTCTTGGAATTTAATAAAGGACAAATAGTTGTTACTACCGATATGCTTGTTGAAGGTGTGCATTTCGATTTAAGCTACATGCCTTTAAAACATTTGGGTTATAAAGCCATTGTTGTAAACTTATCTGATGTGTATGCTATGAATGCCCAAGCAACACAAGTTACGGTTTCTATAGCAGTATCAAATAGATTTCCACTTGAGGCTTTAGAAGAACTTTATGCCGGTATTGAAACAGCTGCTAGTCTTTATAATATTGATGTGGTTGGAGGTGATACAACATCTTCTACTACGGGATTGATAATCTCTGTAACAGCCATTGGCACGGTCGATTCTGAAAATGCAGTTTATAGAAGTGGTGCAAAACCAAATGATTTGCTTGTGGTTTCTGGCGATTTAGGTGCCGCTTATATGGGCTTACAAGTTTTGGAAAGGGAAAAAGAAGTTTTTAAGGTAAATCCGAACAACCAACCAGACTTGGATGGTTATACTTATATTATTGAAAGACAACTAAAGCCAGAAGCTCGAAAAGATATTATTGAATTATTAAAGGATTTAGAAGTTAAACCAACTTCTATGATAGATATAAGTGATGGTTTATCTTCTGAAATTATGCATTTATGCAAACATAGCAATATTGGTTGCGATTTGTATGAAGATAAAATTCCTTTAGATCCGCAAGTTATTTCTACTTGTGAAGAATTTAATATCGATAGTACCACTGTTGCGTTAAATGGTGGTGAAGATTATGAATTACTTTTTACAGTTTCACAAGAGGACTTTCCCAATATAAAAGCCAATCCAAATTTTACCGTAATAGGTTTTATGAAAGACGAGGCTTCGGGGATGCATTTAATAACAAGAGCAGAAACAAGTATTCCTTTGAAAGCACAAGGATGGAACGCGCTTAATAATTAGTTGAAAATAAAGTGGCTTTCTTTTTCTTTTTTTTATGAATGTAATGTAAAACTTCATTAATTTCTTTTTGTTTTGAAGTTAAAGGTATTAAGATACCGTTCACATTAGTTGTCATTTCTTTCTTGCAATGAAGACATTGAAACTCACTAACATAATTAGTTACTTTTTTTGTTACTTTAAAATCATGACCTACGAGGGAACAAATCAGACTCTTCATATTGTTTAGCTATAATCAATTAAGGATTAATTGATTAATGTAGTGAATTTAAATGAGTCTTCAAGCTATTAAGTTAATAGATTGCCGTAACGAGCGATTTGTTTTTTAATCGCATGGTACGTCTATTGTACATATCTTCTAACAAATTATTAATTTCTTGATATTTTGGAGTTAGTTCTGTTAGATGTCCATTGCTGTTTGTAGTTAATTGTTTTTTGCAACATTTACAGGTGTATTCTTTTACATATGAAGTAACCTTTTTTGAGACCTGGTAATTGTGTCCAAATACATCGCAATATAACTTGGATGGAGATAGGTGAGTAGTTGTTTTTTTCATAATCGGTTGGTATTGGGAATACTAACATAGATCAAAAAAACCAACTAACGACAAAAAGATATAATTATTCGATGAAATGCATGGTGTTGTAAGTTAATTCTGTCTTATTTTCAATATAACTCATATGTCCTTCTGAAAATTCAACCACTTCAACAGTTGTCTTTGCCAATATTTTTTTTGTTATTTCAGCATCTAAAAGAGGATCCTTCTTGCCAATGATTAGCATTTTTTTTATTGGAAGGATTTTAAATAGTTGCGTTCTATCTCTTCTAATTTTCATGCCTTCATTTGCGGCCATATATCCTTGGATTGGCGTTTTTAAAGCTTCATTTAATGCTAATTTTATTTCGGAAGAATAAAGCTCTTTACTTTCTGCACTAAAAAGATTGATAAACGACATTCTAACCAAATTCTCAAAATTAGTTTTTGCCATATTATTGGCTCTAGTTCTTAATATTTTTCGTTCTTCGTTATCTGCCAAAAATGTTGAGTTCATTAAGCAAATACCATTTAAAGCTTCTGGATTTTTTTCAGCGTAAGCTAAAGCTACATAACCTCCCATGGAATGTCCGATGCATGTAAATTTTTCAATTTTCAAATAAAGCAATATAGCTTCTATAGCTTCGGCCATAAGTTCCATGCTATGAAGGTAGCCAAGACAGCCAGTTTGCCCATGGCCTAAAAGATCTATAGCAATGGCTCTATGGTTTTTTGAAATTTCTGGTATCAAATCTTGCCACATACTACTATTTTCAAGAAACCCATGCAATAAAACTATAGGCTCTCCAATCCCTTGATCTGTATAAAAAACAGGGATTCCTTTGTGTTCTAAAATCATTTTTAAACTATCTTGTGCAAAGATAAAAAGACTTACTAGCTTGAAGAAATAAGTGCTAATTAATTAAATAAGAATTGTGATTAATAGATTTGTGTTTTTTAAGTTTACACAATTTTAAATATGAATAAACCAAAAGAAATACTTGTAACTGCATTCGCCTTATTTTCGTTATTTTTTGGAGCAGGAAATTTAATACTACCACCTTACTTAGGGTTTAAAGCAGGCCAAGATTGGTTT
This sequence comes from Xanthomarina arctica, assembly GCF_014638915.1. Taxonomy (GTDB): domain Bacteria; phylum Bacteroidota; class Bacteroidia; order Flavobacteriales; family Flavobacteriaceae; genus Xanthomarina; species Xanthomarina arctica. The sequence continues at coordinate 943,941 of NZ_BMFQ01000001.1, forward strand.
TTAGTAACTATGGGTTTTGCTCTAACTGCTGTTTTAATTCCTGTACTTGGAATTTTTGCTCATGCAAAATTGCAGGGAACCATATATGATTTTGGTAAAAAAGTATCACCTCTTTTTAGTTCCATATATTGTATTGTAATTTATGTGATAGCTATTTCTTTGCCTGCTCCCAGAACGGCTTCCGTAACACACGAAATGGCAATAGCTCCTTTTTTCAATACAAGTACTTTGGTAACAAGTACCATTTATTTCTTATTGGTATTTGTCTTTGTAATGAACAGGAATAAAATATTGGACCTCATTGGTAAATTTTTAACGCCTTTAATCGGAATTATTTTATTAAGCATTATTCTTGTTGGAATTATAACATCTCCTTTTGAACTAAGCAAACCGCTATTGGAAGCTCCTTTTTCTGGAGGAATTCTTGAAGGTTACCAAACTTTTGATGCCATTGGAGCTGTGGTTGTTGGAGCTGTAATTGTTATTTCAATTAATATGCGAAACAATAAAACCTTTGAAGAAAAGAAAGATCTGATAACAAAATCTGGTCTAATCGCTGGCTTTGGACTTATGGTTATTTATACAGGATTAATTTTGTGTGGGTCCTTATTTCAGAGTAAATTTTCTTTAGATGCCAGTAGAACAGAAGTGCTTATAGGCTTAAGTAATTTTACTTTAGGCTATACTGGTTCTTTGTTTTTAAGTGTTTTAGTTGCTTTGGCATGTTTTACTACAGCCGTAGGAATTGTAACTGGTACTTCCGATTATTTTAAAGGATTGTTCAATGGGTCTCAAATGGCTTATGTAGTCACTGCTATTTTGGGTTGCCTTATAGGTGTCTTGGTAGGTAGTTATAATGTAGGATTTATTATAGACGTTGCCTTGCCAGCACTTATGTTTATTTATCCAATAACAATTATACTAATTGTTTTAAATGTATTACCAGATAAATACGCCACTAAAATAGTGTTTAGGGCAGTTGTATTAATAACCTTTCTATTTAGTATTCCTGACTTTTTAAAATATATGATGCCCCTAGAAGACATTCAATATTTTCTAGGTTTTATTCCATTATCCGAATATAGTCTCGCTTGGGTTTTTCCATCAATAATTTCTTTCTTGTTGATGAATTTGTATGTCAATAAATTTAGAAAGGAAAAATTATAATAAGATTATAGCTTAATGAAGGCTGTATGTCAATTGGAAATTAATACCGTAATCATTTTTTGAAACGGCATCTGCAGGAGGTTTACTGTCGTAGGTGTAATAAAATTTTAAACCAACTTTAAAATTATCGTTCAAGAGATTTATTTTAGGGTTTAAATTAAAAACGGCTCTATATCTTCCGGAGTCTGTAAAATAAGGCAAGAAACTAACATCTGCATCTACCCATATTTTTGGAGCTTTGTATTTATACACGCGCCACACAAGTTGCATAACTCCTGCAACATCATCCTGCTCAGGTACGTCGCCATAAGGAATCTCATGGGTTAAATTAAGACCTGCACCAGCATAAAATCTATTCCAGTCATTATAAGAAATGTCTTTTAAACCTAAGACATCGATTCCCCATCTTTCTTTAATACCTAATTCGGAATTCTGGCTTACGGATACAGATAATTGAGAGGACCATCCTTTTTTAAGTAGCCTTTGCCAAGCTAAGGAGACATCTGTTTTTCTAGAGCCTAAGGTGTCTTTTTGGTAGGTGTTATTACCATCCCAAGCTAATTCTAAATATACTTTCTTTCTTCTATAGCTTAAATCTCCAGATAGAGCTAAGTTCCCAATGTCACTACCTTTAGAATAATTAAAACCAAGACTAAAATTACCACTAATTTTAGTCCAGAAGCTATTTTTTATGGGATATATCTCAACAATATCATATATTTTTACTAATATTTTTTTTTCTGGCGTAACAATATAAACAGATCTTTTTTCTTCTGAAGCTTCAAAAGAACCAAAGTAAATTTTATCATCTTTCATTTTAATTTCAAATTGTTTTTTTGAAATTATAGTATTTACCATGATCTCTTCTAGACTAATGGTGCCCATGCCTTCCATTTTCCATGTAACAATCCCATAAGCCATATTCTTAAAATCGCCCGTTAAAATGTTTTTGTTAACATGATAAATGGTGTCCGTTTTTTGAGCCATTCCTTTTTTAATAGGTAAGAAGAAGGCCAAAATTAAAATAAGGATATAGTAAGTTGTTCTATTCAAATCAGGGTGGTTTTCAGAAAAAGTAAAAATAATCTTTTCTATGAATAAGAACATATAAAAATAAAAAAACCTCAAAAGCTTTAAATCTTTTGAGGTTTTTAAGTAATTCTAGGAATTGAAATTACGAATTCATTAAGTCTTCAATTTCTTCTACTTCAATAGGAATATTTCTCATTAAATTAAAAGGCTCTCCTTTCTTTTGGACAACAACATCGTCTTCTAATCTAATTCCAAATCCTTCAGCAGGAATATATATTCCTGGCTCTACGGTAAATACCATATTTTCTTGGAAAGGTTCAGTCAAAATCCCGTAATCGTGCGTGTCTAATCCCATATGGTGAGATGTTCCATGCATGAAATATTTTTTATATGCTGGCCAATCTGGATTTTCATTTTTAACATCGTTTTTATCAAGTAATTTTAATCCCAATAATTCTGAAGTCATTAATTTTCCTACTTCCACATGGTAATCTGTCCAATTGTTACCTGGAACTAATAATTTTGTAGCATCATTTTTAACACGATTTACCGCATTGTAAACTTCCTTTTGTCTTTCAGTAAATTTTCCTGAAACGGGAATGGTACGTGTCATGTCACTAGAATAGTTAGCGTATTCTGCACCTGCATCAATAAGAATTAAATCGCCAGCTTTACATTGTTGGTTGTTTTCAATATAATGAAGCACATTGGCATTGTTTCCAGATGCAACAATAGGTGTATAGGCGAATTTTTTTGAACGATTTCTTAAAAATTCATGCATAAATTCCGCTTCAATTTCATATTCCCAAACGTTTGGTTTTACAAAGTTTAAAACCCGTCTAAAACCCTTATCTGTTATATTACAAGCTTCTTGAATTAAATCTAATTCTATGGCGTCTTTTACAGAGCGTAAACGTTGCAAAATGGGATTGCTTTTGGCAACATTATGTGCTGGATATTTATCTTTTAGCCATTTGTTAAAACGGTCTTCTCTGGTTTCTGTTTCAACACTAGCTCTATAATGTTCATTTTTATTAATATAAACAGTATCTGCCTGAGACATTAACTCGTGCATAATTTTCTCAAAATCCTGCAACCAATAAACAGTTTTAATACCTGCGGTTTTAAAAGCGGCTTCTTTGGTAAGTTTTTCACCTTCCCAAACAGCGATATGGTCGTTTGTTTCTTTTAAAAATAAAATTTCTCGATGATTCTCTTTCGGACAATCAGGGAATAATACCAAAATACTTTCCTCTTGATCGACACCACTTAAATAAAATATGTCCCGATTTTGCTCGAAAGGCATAGTGCTATCTGCACCAATAGGATAAATATCGTTCGAATTAAAAACAGCTAAACTATGAGGCTTCATTTTAGCTGTAAAGTTTTTACGATTTTTTATAAAGAGTTTGTTGTTGATTAAATGGTATTTCATGAAAAGTGAATTTTTCATTTCTGCAACTATTTGTAGAGAGGAACAGAAATCTCATTAATTATTATTTTCTCAAAAATACGGATTTCCTTTTGGCAAATAAAAAAGGCGGTACACTTTATAAAATATTTAACGAAGACGAAATAGGAGCTTTTTAAAAATAGTTACCAACTATGAGTTGATAATTCAGGATTCTGTTTAAAATCATTCTAAATACCTATATTAATCCCGCTCTACGTTGTCTAAAACTGATTGGAAGCGTATATTTGTTAGATATAAATTAAACTTCAACAATGAGCGGAATTTTGGATTCTTCGATTGGAAGAAAATTTGCCATGGCACTCTCGGCATTCTTCCTAATGATTTTTTTACTACAACATTTTGTAATTAACTTAACCTCAGTTTTTAGCGCTGATACATTTAATGAGATTTCTCATTTTATGGGTACTTTTTGGTTAATTCAATATGTGATACAGCCAATTTTGATTTTTGGTGTGCTATTTCATTTTATTATGGGATTTGTACTAGAAATTAAAAATAGAAAAGCAAGAAACATCAGTTATGCTAAAAATAATGGCGCTGCCAATTCAACTTGGATGAGCAGAAACATGATTTATAGTGGGATGTTTATCTTAATCTTTTTAATCATTCACTTTATAGATTTCTGGATTCCAGAAATTAACACCAAATATATTGTAGGTGATATGTCTGGAATGCACGATGGAGAATTTAGATATTTTCATGAATTACAAGAGAAATTCGTTCCTATTTGGCGCGTGGCTTTATACTGTGTAGGTTTTGTCTTTTTAGCCTTGCATTTAATGCATGGGTTTAATTCTGCTTTCCAATCTGTTGGAGCAAATAACAAATACACAAAAGGATTAAAAGGTTTTGGAATGGCTTACGCTATTATATTACCATTAGGATTTATCGTTATTGCGTTATTTCATCATTTTAATCACTAAAAAACACATCTAAATATGGCTTTAGATTCTAAAATACCAGAAGGTCCAATTGCAGACAAATGGACTAATTATAAAAATCATATCAACCTAGTGAATCCTGCAAACAAACGTAACATAGATGTTATTGTTGTTGGAACAGGATTAGCAGGAGGTTCTGCGGCTGCTACTTTAGCAGAACTTGGTTATAATGTAAAAGCTTTTTGTTTTCAAGATTCACCAAGACGTGCGCACTCTATTGCAGCACAAGGGGGAATTAATGCAGCAAAAAATTATCAAGGTGATGGCGATTCTACTTACAGATTATTTTACGATACTGTGAAAGGTGGTGATTACCGTTCTCGTGAGGCTAACGTTTATCGTTTAGCTGAAGTTTCAGGAAATATTATCGACCAATGTGTGGCTCAAGGGGTTCCTTTTGCACGTGAATATGGTGGATTATTAGATAACCGTTCGTTTGGTGGAGTTCTTGTATCAAGAACATTTTATGCTGCTGGACAAACTGGACAACAATTATTATTAGGAGCTTATTCTGCTATGAACCGTCAAATTGGTCGTGGTAAAATTAAAATGTACAACCGTCACGAAATGTTAGACGTGGTTGTTGTAGATGGAAAAGCTCGTGGAATTATAACACGTAACTTAATTACTGGAGAAATTGAAAGACATTCAGCTCATGCTGTAGTTCTTGGAACTGGTGGTTATGGAAACGTATTTTTCCTTTCAACAAATGCTATGGGATCGAATGTAACAGCTGCTTGGAAAGCTCACAAACGTGGCGCTTACTTTGCAAACCCTTGTTACACACAAATTCACCCAACATGTATTCCTGTTTCTGGAGATCATCAGTCTAAATTAACATTGATGTCTGAATCTTTAAGAAATGATGGACGTATTTGGGTTCCTAAACATATGAAAGATGTTGAGGCTATTAGATCTGGAACTTTAAAACCAAAAGAGTTAAAAGAAGAAGATAGAGATTATTACTTAGAGCGTCGTTATCCTGCATTTGGTAACTTAGTTCCTCGTGATGTTGCTTCTCGTGCAGCAAAAGAACGTTGCGATGCTGGTTTTGGTGTTAATGCAACTGGAGAAGCTGTATTTTTAGATTTCGCTTCGGCCATTCAACGTTACGGAAAAGAGCAAGCTGTTATTCATCATCTAGATGTTAATGATGCGGCATTAATTAAAAAATTAGGACAAGAAGTAGTAAAGAATAAATACGGAAACTTATTCCAGATGTACGAGAAAATCGTAGATCAAGATCCTTATAATACGCCAATGATGATTTATCCAGCGGTGCATTACACTATGGGAGGAATTTGGGTAGATTATAATTTAATGACTACGGTTCCTGGATTATATTGTATTGGAGAAGCAAACTTTTCAGATCATGGTGCAAACAGACTTGGAGCTTCGGCTTTAATGCAAGGTTTAGCAGATGGTTATTTTGTATTACCTTATACCATTGGAGATTATTTGTCTCATGATATTAGAACTGGAGAAATTCCAACTAATTCAAAAGCATTTGATGAAGCTGAAAAAAGTGTTAGAGATAGCATCAATCATTTCATAAATAATAAAGGAACTCATTCTGTTGATTATTTCCATAAGAAACTTGGAAAAATTATGTGGAATAAAGTTGGAATGGCTCGTAATGTAAAAGGTTTAACTGAAGCAATTCAAGAGATAAAAGAACTTCGAGCAGAATTCTGGAAAGATGTTAAAGTTCCTGGAATTAACGAAGAATTTAACGACGAACTTGCAAAAGCTGGTCGCGTAGCAGATTTCTTAGAATTAGGAGAGTTATTCGCTAAAGATGCTTTACAAAGAGAAGAATCTTGTGGAGGACACTTTAGAGAAGACGCGGTTGAGTTAGATGGAGAACAAAAAGGGGAAGCAAAACGTGACGATGAAAATTTTGCTTACGTAGCAGCTTGGGAATACAAAGGAGAACCAAGTGATGCCGTACTTCATAAAGAAGAGTTAGAGTTTAAAGATATTGAGTTGAAGCAAAGGTCTTATAAATAGATTAAAAAGAGAAAAGAGAAGAGACAAAAGAGAAGAGACTTAAAATGGGCTTAAGAAGAAGACATAATTATAAGAATTTAAAAATTTGGCAATTAGGTCTCGAAATAGCAAATAATATTTCAGATGTTTTAGAAAATTTCCCAAAACATGAAAAATATGATTTGAGTTCACAATTAAGTAGATGCTCTGTCTCGATGCCAAGTAATATAGCAGAAGGTTCCGCTAGAACTGATAAATCTTTTTCTCATTTTATTGATATTTCATTAGGATCATCTTTTGAATTGGGAACGCAACTTTTAGTTGCTCACCACAGAAAATATATAGATGCTGAGACATTAAAAAAAATAGAAGAAAAAAATGAAGAGTTTCAAAGAATGACAATGGGTTTTCAAAACGGATTATAAAATCTGTTTTCTTTTCTCTTTATTCTCTTTTCTAAAAAAATAGTTACCTAAAATCAAAACATTATGAATCTTACACTAAAGATTTGGAGACAAAAAAATAAAAACGATAAAGGTGGTCTAGTTGATTATAAAGTCACTGATGTCTCTCCAGATATGTCTTTCCTTGAAATGTTAGACGTATTAAACGAAGACTTAATTAATAAAGATGAAGAACCCGTAGCTTTCGATCACGATTGTCGTGAAGGAATCTGTGGTATGTGTTCTCTTTATATTAATGGGGAAGCTCATGGTCCTGATAGAGGTGTTACTACTTGTCAGTTACACATGCGTATGTTTAAAGATGGAGATACTATTTATATCGAACCATTTAGAGCCGCTGCTTTTCCAGTAATAAAAGATTTAATAGTTGATAGAACATCATTCGATAGAATTCAACATGCTGGTGGATTTATTTCTGTAAATACATCTGGAAATACGATTGATGCAAACACAATTCCCGTTAATAAACATGATGCAGATACAGCTTTCGATTCTGCTACCTGTATTGGTTGTGGCGCTTGTGTAGCGAGTTGTAAAAACTCGTCTGCTATGTTATTTGTTTCTGCTAAAGTATCTCAATTTGCTTTATTACCACAAGGTCAAATTGAAGCGACAGATCGTGTACTAAACATGGTGAAACAAATGGACGAAGAAGGTTTTGGTAACTGTACCAACACTGGAGCTTGCGAAGTAGAATGTCCAAAAGGAATTTCACTAGAAAATATTGCTCGTATGAATAGAGAATATTTAAAAGCTAGTTTAAAAGGTTAATATCATGTAGAGCGTGGTCACTGAGCGTAGTCGAAGTGAAAGCGAAGAATCTCAAATAAGTTAAAATCCCAAGCTAAGTCTTGGGATTTTTGTTTCTTTACATTTCAATTTTTTGTTATGAATCATCCAGATACATTTTATAAAATACAGCTTGAAAAGCATCAGCAGGATTTAAAGAGTTTTAATAAAAAACTACTAGGAATGAGTAGTTTAAGACTACTCTTGTTTTTAGTAACTGTTGCAGGAATTTACTTTACTTTCAATATGTGGCAAGTAGCTCTAGGTATTGGAATCGTTGGTGTAATCATCTTTATAGTTTTATTGTCAAAATATACAAATGTCAAGCGACTAAGAGATGTTAGCAAAGCTTTGGTAGCAATAAATGAAGAAGAAATTGCTATTGCTTCAGGAAATTTTCATCATCGAAATTCTGGAGAACAGTTTCTAGATCCACATCATTTTTATAGTTTGGATATTGATTTATTTGGAAGAGGTTCTTTCTTTCAATTTATAAATAGAACAAATATAAATGAAGGTACAGAAACCTTAGCAAAAGCATTAACTTCAAACACAATTGAAGATATTATCTTAAAGCAAAATGCTATTAAGGAACTAGCTGATAAACCTGAATGGCGACAACAATTTTCGGCATTTGCTACGCTAATTGAAGCCGAAACTCCTGCAGTTAAAATTATTGAGTGGTTAAACAGTCATGAGTTGTTTTTACCAAAAATAATGAAATGGTTTCCAAGAGTTTTTACTTTAGCCTCCATTGCAGTAGTGGCTCTTGGCATATTTAAAATAATAGATTTAGGCTTTGTTGGTTATTGGTTGTTAGTAGGTTTAATTATTACTGGTTTTTATTTGAAAAAAATTAATGTTTTAGCTAGCAATACAGACAAAGTAAGAGATACGTTTAGACAATATGCTTTACTTCTTAATCACATTGAAAATGAAACGTTTTCTTCGGAATTATTAAAAAATAAGCAAGCTTATATTCAACAAGAACATAAGAAGGCTTCCGAAATATTTTCTCAATTTTCGAAGTATTTAGACGCCTTGGATAACAGGAATAATATGATTTCTGCCATCTTTGGAAATGGTTTTTTTCTATCGGATTTAAAGAATACCTATAATATTGAACAATGGATTTTTAAATATAAAACTACGGTTTCACATTGGTTTGAAGTGGTTTCTTTCTTCGATGCTTATAATAGCTTAGGAAATTATGCTTTTAATCATCCAGAGTATGTGTTTTCGGAAATTGTAACTAACAAAACAGTCATTGAAGCTGAAGGTTTAGGACATCCGTTATTAAAGAAAAATAAGCGTGTAGATAGTGATTTAGAAATCCATAGTCAGGAATTTTTTATTGTTACCGGAGCTAATATGGCTGGAAAAAGTACGTTTTTAAGAACCGTTTCTTTGCACATCGTTATGGCAAATGCTGGATTGCCAGTTTGTGCTGAATCTAGTAAATACAGTCCTGTGAAACTTATTACAAGCATGCGAACTAACGATTCTTTAACGGATGATAGTAGTTACTTCTTTTCAGAGTTAACCAGATTAAAGTTTATAGTTGATGAAATTGCTAAAGAACCTTATTTCATCATTTTAGACGAAATTTTAAAAGGCACAAACAGTACAGACAAAGCTATTGGCTCACGTAAGTTTGTTGAAAAATTAGTTGCCGGAAATGCGACAGGAATTATAGCTACTCACGATTTAAGTTTGTGTGAAATCTCTAAGGAATTACCTGAAGTTAAAAACCACTTTTTTGATGCTCAAATTGTGGACGACGAACTCTTTTTCGACTATAAATTTAAAGATGGGATTTGCCAGAATATGAATGCCAGTTTCTTGTTAAAAAAGATGGAGATTATTTAGGGTTGTTTATTTTTTCAATCATTTCAACAGCATTTTTATCATCTGGTTTTAAACTCAATACTTTGTAATAATTTTTTAAAGCTTCAGTGTTATTTTTAGAAATAAAATAGGCTTCACCAAGGCTATCATATACATTGTATTTGTAGGGAAATATCTTTGTGTTCAAATCAAAAACATATAATGCTTTATCAAGTTGGTTAGAACGCAATAAAGAGTATCCAAAGGTGTTTAGTTCGCGACTCCCTTTTACAAATTCTGCCAAACGTGGCACAAGTATGGATTCCTCTAGCTTTAAACTATCCAAAGTTTTTTCTTGTAACAAATAGTTTAAATAATTAGCTGCCATATAATTAGGTGAATATTTATTATCTGTTACAATTTTTAGCATATCGCGTTCTAAAGTTTCATTAGGATGCTCTACAATTCTGTTGTATTCCTTGCCATTTTTATAAAATATAAAGGTTGGAACTCTATGAATGTTTAAGCCTTTTTCTTCGTGATTTGGGGCTTGTTTATAGGCTTCATTGGTATTATCTACGGCTATAATTTCTAATTGACTCTCTGGAAAGTTAGCTGTTTCCAAAATCTTATAAAAATGTGGTACTTCAAGTTTGCTGTCTCCACACCAAGTTCCTAAAAACACTTTAATCGTATATTGATTTAAGGAGTCTTTTAATTTTTCTACAATTTTATCGTTTACTAAATAATCATTGTAATTTGTGTCAAACCAAGCATTAAAGGGAGCACTCTCCAAGCCTTTTTTGTTAATGATACCTAGTAGCTTTTCAACACCTTCATCATCTTTATAAACGGTATTTATAGATTGTGTAAACCCTGTTTGAATGCATAAAAAAATAGTTATAAATAGAATGTAGTGTTTCATGGGTATTGGTTTTTATCCAAAAGTATCATGATAATATATTGAGAACTAATAATCTGTATTTTCAACATCTTTAGATATACCAACGGATGATTTTGAAGTATAAATGGTTGTTTGCAACACTATTTGTGGTTTTTATACATAATTTTTGATGGAATAAAGAATTCTAATTACTTTCATCAAAACATATCATTCGTTTGAGACCCTTAAAAAAATTGACTTCACAAATATTAGTTCACATCCTGTTTTGGATGTTGTTTGTATTTGTGTCTTTATTTATGTTTTCGGAATATTATTGGCGAGAAAATCCCTTTTTACAATATGTGGCCATTCTGGTAACCATTGTTTATGTCAACAACTTGTTGCTATTGCCATTTTTTATAAAAAAACGACTTTACATTTTGTATGTTTTTGTGTTCGCTGCCATTTCCTTTTTTGCAACACAATTGTATTGCAACGTCTTTGCACAATGCGGTTGTTCAATCATGAAATGCCTCAGCGATTATCTTTGGCAAACTTTAGTGCCACTAATTTTTTTCTCTTTTATTTGGATGTTGAATCGGTTTTTAGACAAACAAGATGAAGTAGAACAAGTAAAGAAAGAACACTTGGAGATGGAGTTGAAATTCTTGAAATCTCAAATTAATCCGCATGTACTTTTCAATAATTTAAATACCATTTATTCTTATGCATTAGAAAAACCAAATGAAGCGCCAGAGCTTATTTTAATGCTTTCAGATAATTTAAAACACGTGTTATATGAAAGTAATGCTGAAACCATTTCATTAGAAAGGGAAATACAATTTATTGATAATTACATGACCTTTCAAAGTATTAGAACCGAAGGAGTGAAAAACATTCAATACAGTAAATCTATTGAATCGAATAATTTATTAATCGCTCCTTTGTTGTTAATTACCATTATAGAAAATGCTTTTAAACACAGTACATTGAATAGTGATATTTTTGTTGAAATTAAAGAAGCAAATGGTATTTTGGAATGTATTTGTTCAAACAATTTTGATAAGGATAAAACGACCAATGAAGATTTTAAAATAGGATTACAAAATCTTGAAAAACGATTGAAACTTATTTATATGGATACCTACAGTTTGGATTTTTCGAAAAATGACAAGTTTAAGGTATATTTAAAATTGAAGCTCCAATGATGACTTGTATTATTATAGAAGATGAAATTCCTGCTCAAAAAATTCTTAAGAATTACTTAGGAAAACTTCCTAATATGGAACTGCAAGGTGTTTTTAAAGCCGCAATTGAAGCCAATAGTTTTTTAAATAATCATACAGTTGATTTGGTTTTTTTGGATATTAATTTACCAGATATTTCTGGAATAGATTTTATAAAAACGATTAAAAATCCGCCAGCAATTATCATGACTACTGCTTATCCAGATTATGCAGTTAGTAGTTTTGAGTTGGAGACTATTGTTGATTATTTGGTTAAACCTTTTTCTTTCGATAGGTTTCTTAAATCCATTAACAAGGCAAAAGAACGAATTGAAAAAACAGAGAAAATATCTGAGAATGGCCTTGAAGAAATTCTATTTCTAAATGTAGATAAAACACTTCATAAAATTGAAACTAATAGTATCGTTTACATTGAATCTAATAGGAATTATATCACCGTTATTACAGACAATAAAAAATTATCATATATAGATTCTTTAAAAAACTGGATTCAAAAATTACCAAATAATCAATTTATTCAAGTCCATAAATCTTTCATAATAAATAGGAAATATGTTGAAAAAATTTCTGGAAATGAAATTTATGTTCAAGGCAATAGAATTCCAATTGGTAGAACCTATAAGCAAGAATTATTAAAACAGTTGAAGATTATTTAAAATAAAAAGACCTGCCAGGTTTTAAAAACCTCGCAGGTCTGATAGAATTATCAATTTTTGTCTAAACTATTTCTTTTTCTTTCCTTTAGCTTTTGATTGCTCCTTTTTCTTTGGGTGAACCAAGGTCATTTCATCAATCAAATGTTTTGCGCCAGCATAGTTATCTACTATAAATAACACGTAACGTAAATCGACCATGATGTTTCTGCAAATTTCTGGATCGTAATACATGTCACTCATGGTTCCTTCCCAAACTCTGTCGAAATTTAGACCTACTAAATTTCCATAGGCATCGATAGCAGGACTTCCTGAGTTTCCTCCAGTAGTATGGTTAGTTCCTAAAAAGCAAACCGGTACTTTTCCGTTAGCATCTGCATAAGGGCCATAATTTTTTGATTCGTATAATTCAATCAATTTTTGTGGTACATCAAACTCATAATCTCCTGGAATGTATTTTTCAATAACACCATCCAGATAACTTACCGGAGAATAATAAACGGCATCTCTTGGCGAGTACCCTCTTACTTGACCATAAGTAACACGAAGTGTGCTGTTGGCATCTGGATAGTATCTAGCGTTTGGCAACACCTCCATAAGCGCTGTCATATACTCTGTTTGTAAGGCAGTAATTGGTTCGTTCTTAGCTTGGAATTCTGGGTTAATGGTGTTGTAGAATTCCTCAATCATAGGTTTTGCATAAACGTATGCTGGATCGTTGTTAAGGTTTTTAATGACTTCTTCTGGAGTACCTTGAAACAATTCTAAAGCTGTAACGATGTTTGTTAATGCCGTTTGGTCATAAATGGAGGCATCGATGTTTTTAGAATAAAAAGGCATCACATTTTCAAACACACCTTTATCAACATTAACATCATAATCTTTATGGATTCCTGTTAATGTTCCTTCCATTGAAGCTTTTGCTTTATCGAAACTTTCTGGATTTTGAGCCACAGCTTGTTCAAATTGATAAGCTCTAAAAGTCATGTTCATCAATTCGTTTGTAACCAAAAAGACTTCAATAAAGTTTCTACGTTTGATGTTTACTTCTTCGAAGTTTTCATATAACACATCAAATTCTGGAAGGATGTTTCCGTATTTATCTTCAAGACCTTGTTCTTTTAATGCTTTTGTGAAAGTGGCTTCAAATTCACGACGTTCTTGAATGGCATTACTTTTTTCAATGCCTAAGTTTTCACCAATCCATTTTTTCCAAGCATTTGCAATTCTAGCTTGTTTGGAAGCATATTTAATTCTAATCTCGTCACTAGATTTCATATTGGCGTCGATCACTTTTAAGGCCGCTTCACGAATAGCAATATTGCTCGGGTTGTATTCTGTAGTAATTTGTTCTATAGCAACAGCAGGTAAATACTCGTCTGTTGTTCCAGGGAAACCGAAAATCATGGTAAAATCACCTTCTTCAACACCATCTAAAGAAATTGGTAAAAAGTGTTTTGGAGTGTAAGGCACATTGTCTTTACTGTATTCTGCAGGACGATTATCTTTATTTGCATAAATTCTAAACATCGAAAAATCTCCTGTATGTCTAGGGAATACCCAGTTGTCTGTATCAGAACCAAATTTACCAATACTTGTAGGTGGAGCTCCAACCAAACGAATATCGTTAAAACGTTCTGTTACAAACAGAAAGTACTGATTGCCTTTATAAAATGATTTTATTTTAGTGTCTTCCCAAGCTTCTTTTTTAACTGTAGCCTCAAAAGTATTAGAGTTTTTAGAAATTAGAGATTGTTTTTCCTTTTCAGTCATATCTTCTGTAACTCCATTTAAAACTTGAGTTGTTACATCTTCAATTCTAACAATAAATTCTATATATAAACCTGGATTTGGAAGCTCTTCTTCTAAATTCATAGCCCAGAAACCATCTTTTAAATAATCGTTTTCTAAGGAAGAATGCGATTGAATCTGGCCAAAACCACAATGATGATTGGTAAGCACCAAACCTTTTGGGGAAATAATTTCACTGGTACAACCACCATTAAAATGTCCAATGGCATCTTTTAAACTAGAGTTGTTTACATCATAAATATCCTTGGCTGTTAGTTTACTTCCAAGATCTGTCATTTCTTGCTCGTTCATGCCTTCTAAAAGCGAAGGAATCCACATGCCACCTTGTTGTGCCGACACTTGAAGCGTGATAAAAAGTAATAGAATTTTTAAAAATTTCATAATCAGTTAATTTAGTATTCCCCAAAGATAAAAAACCAAGATATAAAAGATGTTAAAATGACTTAAATTTATCGGTCTATCAAGTATCTTTATGGTATGAAGCACCTTTCTAAACTGCCAAATATTGAAACCACTATTTTCACGGTTATGAGTGGCTTGGCTAATAAACATCAAGCCATTAATTTATCGCAAGGGTTTCCAAATTTTAAAAGCGACCAAAAACTAATAGATCTAGTTTCTAAAGCTATGAATTCGGGTTTTAATCAATACGCTTTAATGCCTGGGAATATGGAGTTGCGAGAAGCTATTTCTAAAAAGTTTGATTTGCTTTATGGAAATTCTTACCATCCAGAAACTGAAATAACCATTACTGCTGGAGCAACTCAGGCTATTTATGATGTTATTACTGCTTTTATTAGAGCTGAAGATGAAGTCATTATTTTTAAACCAGCTTACGATTGTTATGAACCTTCAGTCTTAATTAATGGAGGAAAACCCGTTTCTATACAATTAGAATCTCCAAATTATCAAGTGAATTGGGAAGAGATGAAGCAGAAAATCACCTCTAAAACGAAGATGATTATCGTCAACACACCACATAATCCAAGCGGGACTATTTTGAGTAAAACAGATATGTTGCAACTTCAAGAAATAACTAAAAACACCAATATTATCGTGTTAAGTGATGAGGTTTATGAGCACATGGTTTTTGATGATGAAAAACATCAAAGCGCCTGTTTGTTTCCAGATTTAAAATCACGAAGTTTTATTGTGGCTTCTTTTGGAAAAACCTTTCATAATACAGGTTGGAAAACCGGGTATTGTTGTGCGCCAAAGGAGTTGATGGAAGAGTTTCGGAAAATCCATCAGTTTAATGTTTTTAGTGTGAATCACCCAGTTCAAAAAGGCTTGGCAGATTATATGCAAGATCCAAATACCTATCTAGAATTATCAGGGTTTTTTCAGGAAAAAAGAGACTTGTTTTTAAGTCTGATTAAAGATTCCAAATTTAAATTCAAGCCCTCTCAAGGCACCTATTTTCAGGTGTTGGATTATTCAGGAATTACTCAGGAAAACGATGTGGATTTTGCCAAACGTTTAACTATTGAAAATGGTTTGGCATCCATTCCTCTTTCGGTGTTTAACGAGAATAAATTAGATAATAAAGTCTTGAGATTCTGTTTTGCAAAAACAGATGAGACTTTAAAGAAAGCAGCAGATATTTTAAACAAAATTTAGTTTTTTAAAATGCAAGATCAATTAAAAATAGCGCTTATTCAAACCGAATTGTTTTGGGAAAATCCAAAGCAAAATAGAATTCATTTTACTAATAAAATAGAATCCATTTCAGAATCTGTGGAACTTATTGTGCTTCCTGAAATGTTTACTTCTGGATTTACTATGAATCCTAAAAAAGTTGCTGAAACGATGTTTGGTGAAACCGTTGTTTGGATGCAGGAAATGGCTATGCTAAAAGAAACGGCCATCATGGGAAGTATGGTTATTTCTGAACATGGCAATTTTTATAATAGGTTATTGTTTGTTCATCCAAATGGTATTATTGAAGCATACGATAAAAAACACACTTTTACACTCGCTGGTGAAGACAAGGTTTATACTGCTGGTAAAACAAAATTGTTGGTTACTTACAAAGGTTGGAGAATTTGTCCGTTGGTTTGTTACGATTTACGCTTTCCTGTTTGGGCAAGAAACGTGGAAGATTATGACCTCTTGATTTATGTTGCGAATTGGCCAAAAGTTAGAATTACAGCTTGGAAATCACTCTTAAAAGCTAGAGCTATTGAGAATATGGCTTATTGTGTTGGCGTTAATCGCATTGGATTAGATGGCAATAACCATGAATATTCTGGGCATTCGGCTGTTTTTGATGTTTTAGGAGAAAAAATAGACCATATTCCAGACAACAAGGAAGCTATTGAAATAATAACCTTAAGTAAATCCCACATTAAAACATACAGAGAAAAACTCAATTTTTTAAACGATAAAGACGCCTTTAAATTAGAGTAAGGTAAAATCGATAATTGGATCCCAGTTGGCTCTTACTTCTACCTGTTCAGGAAAATAACTAATTTTTTCAGGTTGTTCCTTTTTAAGGAAATTACCAGAGTCAAATAGTTTGTTTTTATTAGTATCGTGTACCACTCGTAAATAATATTTATCAGGCTTCACGTATTTAAAGTCTATAGGTTCTGGTTTGTCACTATATTTTTCTACTACAACGATACCTTTTGCATCTGTTAATTGAACAATTACAGGATAATTTACATTTTTTAAGTTCACCCTAACATTTCCGAAATCTGCAAATGTTCTCGTGCTTACGTTATAATTTAATGTGTCATTTTTATTTTCAAAAAAATCTGTAAAGGCATCTGGCAATACTTCAATCTTATATTTGTTGCTTTCAGTTTTATCAAAAATCAGGGAGAGAGCGTTGTTTAAAGTATCTAGTTTGGTATTAAATTTTACCTCTGTTGAATCTTTATCTCTAATAGAAATTCTTTTGGTTTCTATTTTGTCAAATGGAATATTCCCCGAAATTTTAAAATCTTCTTCAAAACCTATGGTGCTACTTGGAGAGGCTTTAATAATTAAAGTATCCCGTTTTTGCTCGCTAATTTTAACTGTAAAATCTTGAGAATAATTAATATTAGTAACATTAAAAAGTAAAGAATCTGTTTCAGTAAACCGTGGTTTGTACCAATAATTCAGAGAATCTGTTTTTGCATCTTTAGTAACGCGATGTCTAAATTCCATTATAGTGTCGGATAGAATCCGGATTTTCATTTTTTCATAATCACCTTCAAATCCAAAAGCAATTTTTTCACCTGAAATTAAACGCGGACTAACAATTTTTGGGTCTGCTGCTTCTTTGAATAATTTAATAGTATAAAGCGTGTCCTTAGGAACGGAAATAGGAGTCTTCAAAAATCCAATCTTATCACTTCGTTGTTGGTATTTGCTATCTTGATTTTCGTCTTTTAAGGCAACCAACATGTATTTTCCAGCTTTAATGTTATCTATAGAAAAAGTGGTTGTGCTATCTAACGTGTTGGTTAAGTATTTTGGTTGCTTTTTGTAAATGGTCGAGTCTGTATAGGTTGAATCCATTTCGTAAAGCATCACAGATACATATTCGTCAGGTTTTTGCAAGGTGGCATCCATAATATGACCTTTTACAGAAAGTGAATCTATGTAGCTTCCTGTTGAAAATACATATCTGTAATACGGATATGGATTGCCTTCACTATTATCTACAATGCTGTTTCCAAAATTAAAAGCATAAGTTGTATTCGCTTCAAGTGTGTCCTTAATTTTAATGGTTATGTATTTGCTAGCCGAACTTTGAGGCATTATTTCTGGCGCAGGATCCATTGGAGGCGAGACAATTAACTGTTTTTGAAGATTTTTAATCTTAATATATTCGTTAAACGTAATCCTTATTTCGGTTTCTTTAAAGTTTGTTGAAAAATTCTCAGGCACTGATTTTACAATTACAGGCGGTGCTATATCTTTATCTCCTCCATTTGGTCTTCCTTTATTGGCGCAATTGGCTAAAAGGAAGCAAAATAAAATAAGAAATAAAGATTTATAAAAAGCGTGATTCATTTTTCATTATTAAATTAGACACAAAGAAACAATATAATTCCCATTCATAAAACTATCCTTAAGCGATTGCCATGGCAACGATACTAATTTTAACATTAGGTGCTTGGTTTAAAACAGAAATACAAGCTTCCATAGTTGCTCCAGAAGTAATAATGTCGTCCACCAGAAGAATGTGTTTATTGGAGATTTTTTCTTTATTTTGAATTGTAAAAAGTTCGTCGTTGTTAATCCACCTGCTAAATCTGCTTTTATTAACTTGAGATGCCGTGTTGGTGACCTTTATAAGGACATCGTCATAATAGTTGGTATTAAGTTGTTTTGCAATCTCTTGTCCAAATTTTGCTACTTGGTTGTAACCTCTTTTTCGTAGTTTCTTTTTATGAAGCGGGACAGGGATTACGGCATCAATAGTTTGATAGGCTTCTATCTCCTTCAATTCTTCCCCAAGCCAAGTTCCTAAAAACATACCAATGTCTTCATAACCTTTATATTTTAAATTGTGGATAAGCGTTTGAGTAATCCCTTTTTTTTCAAAACGGAGTAAAGCAGTAGCGTGTTCTATTTTTGCACGACCGTAAAAAGTTTTTAATACGAAATCGTCGTTATCGAGATGATAATTGGTTATAGGTAAATTGTGCCTGCAATCTGTGCAAATATATTCTTCGTTGTCGCTTAACTGAAATTGACAAGCATAACATACTTTTGGGAAAAACAAGTCTAAAACCGATTGAAACATCTTCATTAAAATTAAACATCCTAAAGATATTAATAACATTTTAACCTTTAATCGTATTTTTTGTAAACAATTTAGAACTTTAACAAATTTTTTATCACTTTATCGATTAAAATAAAATAACACAATCATAATGTATAGTTTCGCAGAGTAAAATTATATATTAAGATGATAGTTAACCCTCAATTATTTAACTACAGATTAATTATAGGTACATTGGTAATAGCAATTGTTGTTTTAGGGTCTTATAGCTTCTCAAATTATCAAACTCTTAAAAATCATGAAGAATTCCTTAAAATGGAATCTTTACTTGTTCAAAATGAATTGAATGAAATGATAAAGAGTTATGACGCTGTAAAAGTGAATAGCAATACCATTGAATTAGAATTAGCAGATATTAAAACAGAACTTTCAACTGTTTTAGACTCTTTGTCGATTTTTAATACGGATGTATCCATAATTTCTAAGTACAAAAAACAAGTAGCAGGTCTTTTATTCGAGAAAAAACGACTTTACGCTAAAGTAAATTTATTTGAAAAACAGCATGAAACACTTCAAGAAGAGTTTCTGTCTATGTCTCAAAGATTTAGTGAGCAGCAGACTTATTTTGATATTCTAGAAAATGAAAATCTAAAACTTTCACACGAAATCAAAAAAATTACATCAGTTTCGGCTAAAAACGTTAATGCGGTAGCTTTAAGTACTATTAGTCCCATTAGTGATGTAAAGACCAATAAAATAAAAAAATTGGATCATATTGAAGTTTGTTTAACGCTTTTAAGCAATGAATTTACCTCAAAAGGCAATAAAAATATTTTTGTTCAACTTATAGGTCCAGACAATCAATTGGTAGTCGAAAGAGGGCATGTAAAATTCAAGGATATTGCTTTCGATTATAGCGGTATGACCGTTGTTAACAATACTTACGACAATATTGATGTCTGTACAAAAATTAATGTTGAATCCAAATCAAAATTAACAGAAGGCACCTATAATGTGATTGTTTATAACGATGAGCTAGAAATAGGAAAAACACAAATAGAACTTAATTAACTAACCAATTATATTTTTTGCAAAACCGTTCCATTAGTTGGAACGGTTTTTTATTTTTGCAGTATGGCAAACGAAGATCAATTTAAAAAAGTAATCTCTCATGCAAAGGAGTATGGTTACGTATTCCAGAGTAGTGAAATCTATGATGGACTAAGCGCAGTTTACGATTATGCTCAAAATGGAGCAGAATTAAAGAAAAACATTCGTGACTATTGGTGGAAAGCAATGGTCCAGATGAATGAAAATATTGTAGGTATCGATTCTGCAATTTTCATGCATCCAACTATCTGGAAAGCTTCAGGTCATGTCGATGCGTTTAACGACCCTTTAATAGACAATAAAGATTCTAAAAAACGCTATAGAGCCGATGTTTTAATTGAAGACTATTGCGCGAAAATAGAAGGTAAAATAGATAAAGAAGTAGCCAAAGCTGAAAAACGTTTTGGAGAGGCTTTCAATAAGGAAGAATTTGTTTCTACAAATCCTCGTGTTGTAGGATATCAGGAAAAAATAACTGAGATTCTTGCCAGAATGGGAAAATCTTTGGAAGCTGAAGATTTAGTAGATGTGAAAGCTCTTATTGAAGAATTAGAAATTGCAGACCCTTTAACTGGTTCTAGAAACTGGACAGAAGTGAAGCAGTTTAACTTGATGTTTGGAACCAAACTTGGTGCTAGTGCAGAGCATGCAATGGATTTATACTTACGTCCAGAAACAGCACAAGGTATTTTTGTAAACTTTTTAAATGTTCAGAAATCGGGACGTATGAAAATTCCTTTTGGAATTGCACAAACCGGAAAAGCGTTTAGAAACGAAATTGTTGCGAGACAGTTTATTTTTAGAATGCGTGAGTTTGAACAAATGGAAATGCAATTTTTTATTAAACCAGGAACACAAAAAGAATGGTTTGAGTATTGGAAAGAAACCCGAATGAAATGGCATTTATCTCTTGGTATGAACGCAGATAATTACCGTTTTCACGACCATGATAAATTAGCTCATTATGCTGATGCCGCAACAGATATCGAGTTTAAATTCCCTTTCGGATTTAAAGAATTAGAAGGAATTCACTCGAGAACCGATTTCGATTTAAAACAACACGAAGAATTTTCAGGTAAAAAACTGCAGTATTTCGATCATGAAGATAATGCGAGTTACACACCTTATGTGTTAGAAACATCTATCGGTTTAGACAGAATGTTTTTAGCTGTTTTTTCAAATTCTTTAGTTGAAGAGGAATTAGAAAATAACACCACAAGAACCGTTTTAAAATTACCTGCAGTTTTAGCTCCTGTAAAAGCGGCTATTTTACCATTGGTTAAAAAAGATGGTTTACCAGAAATTGCAAGGCAAATTTTTGAAGATTTGAAATGGGATTTCAATGTGGATTATGATGAAAAGGATGCTGTTGGAAGACGTTATAGACGTCAAGATGCCAACGGGACACCATTTTGTATTACTGTAGATCACGATACTCTGGAAGATAATACTGTTACCATTCGTCATAGAGATACTATGGAACAAAAACGTGTGAAGATTGCAGATTTAAAAGATATTATAAAAGCTGAAGTTGATGTAAAGCATTGGCTTCAAAAAATGTAAAATTCCAAATGTCACACTGAGCTTGTCGAAGTGCGACTTGAAGAATCTAAAAAATAAAACTCCCAAACTAATTTAGTTTGGGAGTTTTTTTGTTTGTTAAAATGAAACTTTGCGAACTATTAAAACTTCAAAGTTACCCCTAATAAAAAGTTTGTAGTTGCTTGAGGATAATATCCTGTACCTTCAATAGTTGTTATTTGATTTGGATCTGACCAATCATCATCATAGGTATAGTAAAATCCATTAGAACTGTATTTTTCTCCAAAAATATTATTTACCAAGGCCGAAATAACAATGGCTTTAAAAATGGATTTTGTTTCAATTTGATACATCACATTAAAATCGTTTACAAAATAACTGTCTAATTTTGACGTTTCAGAATCTGTGTTTCCCATATACTGTTCGCCTACAAACTTACTTAACAAAGCCATTTGGAAGCCTTTAAAAGGTGTGAAAATAAATGCATTTCCCGCAACAATGTTTGGGGAAAATGAAATGTTGGTCGTTCCTAGGTCAACAAGTTCTCCATCAAGAGACACAACGGTTTCTTCGTTTTTATTAGTGCTTAAAGCCAAATTCGGTTGTATGCTAAACTTATTAGATACTTTAATATTGGCTTCCATTTCTAATCCCAACCTGTAACTTTTTCCAGAATTGTTTCGAATTGGGTTTCCAACATCATTAATTGCTCCTGTTAAAACCAATTGTTCATTATACAACATATAGTATAAGTTGGTTTTAAAGGTGAAAACTTCAGCTTGATGTCTCCAGCCTAACTCGAAATCGTTTAATTGTTCTGGTTGGATGTCTGGATTGTTTTCAAAATCATCTCTATTGGGCTCTCTATTGGCTCTTGCATACGAAAAATACATGTTGTTATTTTCGTTCATGTTATAGGTGATTCCTGCTTTCGGATTGAAGAAATTGTAATGTTTATCAACTACAAATGGTGCCACATCCGAATTTGTTCCAGTTGTTTTATAACTTACATAGCGTTCTTGTAAATCCAAATACAAACTTACATGTTCATTCATTTTATAAGACGCCTTTGCAAAGCCACTTAAATCTAACTTCTTTCCATTTCCATTGTAATATCTGTCTCTTATCATCATGTTACTGGCATATTGAGCCCAGATTATTTCACCAAAATGATCTCCGGAATAAGTGCTTAAAGAAGTTCCAAAAATAAGATCTAAGGCCTCGTTTTTATAATTAGCATTGGCATTTAAAACATAAAAATTATTGTCTAACCATCTGCGTCTAACTAAGTCTGTTTCAGAAATGGTTTCAGTTCCAATTTCAATATTTGGCAATCCATAATCTGCAAATTCCTGATCCTCCTTGTACTGCTCAAAATAACCTTTTCCTTTGGTGTAATTAAGTGCTAGGTTGGTAGACCATGAATTGTTTATACGCTCATTCCAATGGAATTGATAATGATCTTGTTGGTAATCGTCAACTTCGTTATCGTAAAATTGAACATTTCCATTGGCATCGGTATATATTCCTGCAGAATTAAAAGTTCTATCATGCTCTAAAACATATGGGTCTTCAATTCCGTTCCACGATTGGTAAGTCACTTCTTTTCCACTAAAAGTAATGGCTTTTAGCATGGTATTTCCATCTATAAAAGTAGCCTGTAGAAAATAAGATTTTAAGTTTGAAGAGGCTCGATCTACATAACCATCGGAGGTTATTTGTGATAAACGTCCAGCAATTTCAATTTGATCGTTTAGTAAACCAGTACTAAATTTTAGGGTATGTTTCCAGGTGTTATAGCTTCCATAACTATTTGCCAATTCCCCAAATGGGTTTTCTGAAACAGCATCTGTTAGCACGTTAATACTTGCTCCAAATGCTCCAGCCCCATTGGTTGAAGTTCCAACACCACGTTGTAGTTGAATGCTTTCAACAGACGAAGCAAAATCGCCTAAATTCACCCAATAAGATCCTAAAGATTCAGAATCGTTATAAGGAATTCCATTAATGGTTACGTTAGTGGATTGCGAGTTAACACCACGTACCCGAATGCCTGTATAGCCAATTCCTGCTCCAGCATCTGAAGTTGTTACCACCGACGGTAAAAAATTTAAAAGAATAGGCACATCCTGTCCTAAGTTCCTTTTTTGTAATTCTTCTTTACTAATGTTTGAATGGGTAATTGGCGATGTAGCATTAACACGAACCGCTTTAACTAAAACTTCGTCTAAAGCCTCGAGTTTTGTAGAATCTTGTACTTTTTCTTGCGAATATGCCGAAAAACTTAACAGTAAAAAAAGTAAAATTGCTTGAGAGCTCTGCCTACTTCTAAATGACAGATTGTTGAATAAAATTTTCATCCGATAAATAAATTTATACGAATAAAAAGAGGTTATTATTCTTTGTTAGTAATTAATTGTGTTTGAAATCATGAAATTATTAGGTCGCTGAATAAAATCGGTCTATCCGATAAATAAGCTCGCAATGATATCATCATTTCGGTTTAAAAATCCCTAAACAGCATTACCTGTTCTAGGTTCATTGGGTATGATCTCAGCCGATAATAGGCACCCCTTTTTGAGAACGGGGCAAAGGTAGATTAGATTTCCGATTTAAAAAATAGGAAGGCTACTTTTTTTTGTTTTTCGCAACAAATTTCAATAAGATATTGGTTTACCGAGTATTGCGATTGAATACTAAAACTCGGGAGATTTTCTATTAGCTTTCTTGTCAGCTTGTTGCTTCTTTTTTGATAAGCGCTTTAATTTAGCAGATCTAGGAACCTTGGTCGGTCTTCTCCTTTTCGGTTTTTTTAAACCTTCTTTTATAAGTTCTAAAAAGCGTTTTATTACTAATTCTTTATTCTTATGCTGACTTCTACTTTCGTCGGAGTTTAGAATTAGAACACCATCTTTCGTTAATCTACTTGCTAAATTTTTTGATAAGAGGGTTTTTCGGTCTTCAGATAAAACTAGAGAATTTGTTAAGTCGAAATTTAAAACCACTTTAGAAGAAACCTTGTTTACATGTTGTCCGCCAGCTCCAGAGCTTCTAATAGCTTTGAAAGTTAATTCGGCAATAAGAGCATTTTCATCTACCATGTTAATGTGTTTGATGAGTAGGTTTCAACAAGTCTGTTACCGTTTTAACAGGATTGAATGTAATTAAAGGAACTTCAACAAATACAGTATTCCAGTTTGCCATACTTCCATTCCAAAGACCTGGTAACTCTAATGCTTTTAAGTCTTTACCATTCTTAGTTTTCATGGTTATAAAGGCTGTTTTATGGTCTACAAATTTTTGTAAATCAAACTTATTCCCTTTATAATCCTTGATGCCACAAACTAAATCTACAGGATTAAAATGCGTTGCGTTTTCTAAGATATCTTTCTGTGATTTGTCCTTTTTATTAATTTGAGCAGACTCTACTATTTGAAGAGATACTTGACCATTTTCAGTTTTCACCCAAAAAGGCCCACCTCCTGGTTCGTCTTCGTTTTTAACCATCCCACAAATACGTATAGGTCTATTTAATTTATCTTTTAAATAAGCTATTTGATATTCTTTAGCATATTTTTCGAACTCTGAGGAAATAACCACGTACATTTTATTAGATAAAAAGTTGCCGATTTCTACAATTTCACTTTCCGTGATATCAGAATTTTCTAACTTTTCAAGATACTGGAATGCTGTTGTTTGGATGTTGATTAAAATTCCGGCTAACATTTTTTTGTATTCACTCACCTCTTTTTCATATTTAAAAACTACTACATTATCGATGTTTTTAATGAAGATAATGTCGGCATTTAAATCGTTTAAATTAGAGAGTAAGGCGCCATGACCCGATGGTCTAAAAAGTAAACTATCATCTTCTAATCTAAAAGGTTTGTTGTCTTCGGTAACAGCAATGGTATCTGTGGATTCATTTTGGTAGGAGAATGAAATTTTGAATTGGATATTGGTTTTACGTTCAACAATAGGTTGTATCTTTTTAAACTCGTTGTCAAAAACATCCTTGTATTTTTCTGAAATTGTATAGTGTAAATTGGCTTTGTTATTAGCTGAAGCATAAAGTGCGGCTTCAAATAAATGCTCTTCGAAAGCCGTGGCAATATGTTTCTTGTATTTATGAAAAGGTAACAAACCTTTTGGGTAAAAACCATAGTTAAGCTTGTCTGAATCTAGCATGGTTTTTATAAAAATATAAAACTGTTTGTCTGCTGAAGCTTGATAATATTCTGGGTGTGATTTTAAAATTTCATCTAAAACTATTTGATAAAAAGGTAGTTTTTCTAAACCAACAAAAAATACAGCCAATACAGCATCTTTTGTTCTATTTATATAAGCATTCAGAGTTTCGCGCTTGGGATTATAATCTTCGAGAAAACTAAAAAACGATTTAAACATTCTAGTTGCAGCGCCAGAAGCGGGAACAAACTTTATAATAGAATACTGGTTTCTTTTAGCATCAAACAATAGGATAAACTCCTTTGTTTCTTCATCCGAAAGTTGCAGGATACCATGTTTTAAAGTTGCAGCAGATTGCAGGTTAACAAAAGGTAATTCAGTTTTAAATAACTCGATTTGCGTCGTTATTTTTTTAACGGTTATGCCCTTGGCTTCAATTTGTTTTATGTCTTTTTCTGAAAACATTCAGTGATTTTTTATTAATTGATCTATGTGTTTTATGGCAGTTTCTAATCTTTTTTCAAAACTTCCATTTAGAATCACATAAGGAATTTTGTTTTTAATTAACACGTCTTGAAATGCCTTAAACATGGCTTCTCTTTCATGGGGTTTGTCGCGAATGCCATCTGGTTCCCATGGAATATCAATATTAGTTAAAAAATAGAGATTATAGTAATTTTCAATAGCATATTTGTTTAACGCTTCGTGAGAATAGCCTTGATAATAGGCTTCGCTATAGACCTTGGTTTCTAATAAATTGGTATCACAAATTAACAAGTTATCAACATTGGTAGTAAGAGAATTCTCTAAAGCTATTTGTCCTTTGGCAATTGGCAAAACATCTTCTTTTGTCAAGATTTCGTTATTTTCTGCTTTTTGTTCAGCGTAGATTCTAGAAAATTCTGGAACCCAAAGAGTTTTATAATGTGTGGCTAATTGCTTTGATAAAACGGATTTTCCAGTGGATTCAGGACCAAAAAGAACCACTTTTAAGCAATTGCTTTCTCGTTGTTTAAGTGTTTCTTCCATGCGGCATATCCATAAAATGCGATTATTGTAAAACCTAAATATTGTAAACTAGTAAATGTAAATCCTTTATAAAAATATAGCGGAATTGAAATTAAATCACCTATTATCCAAAAAATCCAGTTTTCAACTTTTCGTCTGGCCATTAGCCACATCCCAACAAAAAAGATGGCTGTGGTAAGTGTATCTAAATAAGCAACCCAACTGGTCCACATATTGAAAGTGTTATAAACAATACCTACAAATAATAGCGTTGCAAAAAAGATCCAGATGCTCGTAATTTTTTCCTTTTTAGTTGTAAATGAAATAGGAGTGACGTGAGTAGCATCTACTTTTCTTGTCCAAATATACCAACCATAAACACTCATGATAAAATAATAGGCATTAATCATCATATCGCCCAATAATTCCCATTTTAAAAGTAGGTACACAAAAATACTGGTGCTTATAATTCCTGTTGGAAAGACCAAAATGTTGTTTTGTTTGGAAAACCAGACAGATAAAAACCCAAAAATTACGGCAATAATTTCTAGAGAAATATCTAAAGTTTGATAACCCGCATATTGCTCAAAAAAGAAGTTAAAAATTTGGTTCATAGTCACTTCTATCAGTTTTTACAACCTTCATGGTTAAAACACATATTTTTTGCTCTTCAAAAGATTTATGTATCTGCCCTGTTAAAAATGGCATCAATTCATGATATTCACCAAATATCTGCGTGCTCAAGGGGTTTTCTAAAACCGTGAATTTGGAATCCCTTAAGGATTTTATAAAGTTAATAACATGAATTTCGTAATCGTCTTGTAAAGGCGATAAGGTTAAGTCTACTGATATTTTCATTGTGTATATTTTTATTCATTCCCACAAAGATGGGAATCTCCTACTTAATTTGAGCACTCTTATAATTTTTTTAATTCTTTGAAAAAAGTTTCGTCATCTTCAAAAGCAGTTCCAATAACTACTAAATCTGCACCAGATTCATAAACTTCCCTTAATTGTTTTTTAGTTTTTATGCCACCTCCAACAATTAAAGGAATCCTTATTTCGTTTTTAACTTTATTAATTATATCTGAAGGAATGGGTTGCAAAGCACCACTTCCCGCTTCTAGATAAATTAATTTCATACCTAATAATTCTCCAGCTTTTGAAGTATCTATTATTTCTTGAAAATGTTCTATTAATAAAGGCTCAGTGTTTGTTACTCTTTGAACCGCAGTTTCTTTACCGTTTTCAATCAACAAGTAGCCTGTTGGAATAATTTCCAAATCAGTATCTCTTAATTTTGAAACAGAAGCTACTTGTTTTCCTATTAAATAGTCTGGATTTCTTCCGGAAATCAAAGATAAAAACAGCAAGCCATCAGCCTGATCTGTAATTTGAGACACATCGCCAGGAAATATAATGATTGGTAATTTCGTGTGTATTTTTAATTCGGAAACTAGTTTTTCTGTGGCAAATTCTTCAACGGTACTTCCTCCAACAAAAATATGAGTAGCTATGGATTTATTAACCTTAACGATAAAATTAGACAACCCTTCTAGCTTCATTTTATCAGGATCGATTAAAACGGCTAAAAGTCTTTCACCTTTAGAAATGGATTGTAATATGTTATTATATATGTTTTTCATTTGAAATAACCTGTTTGTAGACTGGTAGGTTTACAAATGTTTTTATATCTATTTTCTTTTTTTAGGCTGGCAGGGCATAAGCGCAGGTAAAGCCTTCAAATTCGAAAAACTGAGTTTGAAACCTGTGTTTTTTGTTTTCGTAATCTATCCAAGCAACGGTAGAGCCTTCTTTAATTGTAAACGGAATAACTAAAGTGTTTTGTAAAAAACTCAACCCTGGCGTTGCAAAAAGCTTGTATAAAGATTCTTTGATACACCAAATAACCGTTAATCTATTGATGTAATCAGGTTCATTTTCTTTTAGATATTGAAATTCATATTCCATGAATTTATGTGCTATTACGCCTATTTTTTCACGTTGTTTTTCAATATCTATACCTACTTTAAAATCACTAACTACAACCGCAGAAAATGTAAAAGAATGTGTAATAGAAATATGTTTTCCGTCCTTTAAATGGGGCTTTCCATTGTCATCATAAAACAAATCGGTATCTGTATAACCAAATGTTGAAAGCAAGTGTCTTACACTTAAAAAACCTCGTTGGTGCAGTTCACTTTTCATTCCTAAAACCCGTTTTAAATTTTCAGGTTTTAAGCTAACTGCTTGAAATAAATCGTTATAAGACTCTGTAATCTTCCAGATTTTAACAGTAGTTTGTGAGTTAGGCTGAAGTGTTTTATAAAGAGGCATTTAATTTTCTAAAAGTTATTAGTTATCTTTGCATGGCGTTAGGCAAATTTGCAAATATTGTTAAGCGAATTTAACTATTTAAGTTTTAATGCCAAAGAGACTGCATTTAATAATAAAAGAAAGTAGATATATGAGTACGAAAACCATTCCATTTGTAGCTAATAAAGTGAAAGATATTACACTTGCGGCTTGGGGACGAAAAGAAATAGAATTAGCCGAAGCAGAGATGCCAGGCTTAATGAGTCTTCGTGAAGAATACAAAAACTCACAACCATTAAAAGGAGCAAGAATTGCAGGATGTTTGCATATGACTATTCAAACGGCTGTTTTAATTGAAACACTTCAAGCTTTAGGAGCTGAAGTTACTTGGAGTTCTTGTAATATTTTCTCAACTCAAGATCAGGCAGCGGCTGCAATTGCCGATGCTGGAACTGCTGTTTATGCATGGAAAGACATGACAGAAGAAGAGTTTGATTGGTGTATTGAGCAAACTTTATTTTTTGGAGAAGATAGAAAACCATTAAATATGATTCTTGACGATGGTGGTGATTTAACCAATATGGTTTTAGATAAATACCCAGAGCTTGCTGCTGGAATAAATGGTTTATCTGAAGAAACTACTACAGGAGTTCACAGACTTTACGAACGTGTAAAAGCAGGTACATTACCAATGCCAGCAATTAACGTAAACGATAGTGTTACAAAATCTAAATTCGATAACAAATATGGTTGTAGAGAAAGTGCAGTAGATGCTGTGCGTCGTGCAACAGATATTATGATGGCTGGGAAACGAGTTGTTGTTTGTGGTTATGGAGATGTAGGTAAAGGAACAGCGGCTTCTTTTAAAGGTGCTGGAAGCATTGTTACAGTAACAGAAATCGATCCAATTTGTGCTTTACAAGCGGCTATGGATGGGTTTGAAGTTAAAAAATTAGAAACGGTTGTTGCTAATGCTGATATAGTTATTACAACAACTGGAAATAAAGATATCGTTCAAGGGCGTCATTTTGAAGCTATGAAAGATAAAACGATTGTTTGTAATATTGGACATTTCGATAATGAAATTGACATGGCTTGGTTAAACAAAAACCATGGTCATACTAAAAACACCATTAAACCTCAAGTGGATAAATATACCATTGATGGGAAAGATGTGATTTTATTAGCTCAAGGTCGTTTAGTGAATTTAGGTTGTGCAACAGGACATCCTAGTTTTGTAATGTCTAACTCGTTTACAAACCAAACTTTGGCTCAAATTGAACTTTGGACTAACAAGGATGCTTACGAAAATGACGTTTACATGTTACCTAAACACTTAGATGAGAAAGTAGCTCAATTGCACTTAGCTAAAATAGGTGTAGAGTTAACAGAACTTCGTGAAGATCAAGCTAAATATATTGGAGTAGAAGTAGAAGGGCCTTATAAACCTGAATATTATAGATATTAATTGTCATTCTGGGCGAAAGCGAAGAATCTCAAAATAAATACGAAATCCCAAGCAGTCATGTTTGGGATTTTTTTTTGGCGCCTGCCTGTCGGCAGATAGGTTAACACAAAGGTCAGGCTTTACGCAGTCGCTTTTTTGTGTTGTATACCTGCAACAACACTAAAAGAGGTTCAATAAATGCTTCAAACCCTAAGGGGTTTTAATTAGCATTAGATGTTTTTTAAACACAAGTTCATTTTGTATAGGAATAGTTTATCTTCCAACTTTAAAATATTTAATTATGAATTCGGAAAAATTAGACCTTTTAATTGATTCTTTAGAAAAGCAGATAGGGTATCAAGAAATTTCAAATCCAAATATTTCTAAAGCAAATATTGGCTGGCATATAGATCATAGTTTTAAGGTTCTCAATCAGGTTATTCTAACACTTCAAGCTTCAGATCCTGCCTTATATAAAAATAATTTCAGCTTTTTAGGAAAAATATTCTTTACACTTGGCTTCTTTCCTCGCGGTAAAGCAAAAGCGCCTAAATATGTAAGACCTCCTGAAACGATTTCAAAAGAAGACCTTCTAAATCAAATGAAAGAAGTAAGAGAAGGGATTATTACCATACCAAATTTAGATAAGAATGCTTTTTTTAAACACCCTATGTTTGGTAATATTAATACAACAAGAGTTTATCGTTTTCTAGAACTACATACCAGTCATCATTTAAAGATTATTAAAGAGATTAAGGCATAAAAAAATCCCTTTCAATTTCTTGAAAGGGATTTTTAACCGTTCTTTTATTTCTGTTTTCTAAATAAATAACTTAACCAGATTGGGTTGTTACCTTCAATCATGGCTTTTCTATCAACAAATTCCCAATTATTTTCATTCATATAATTAAGTAATTCTGAAGTGCTATCTAGATTTTCAATGGCTTTAATAGTAATCGTTTTTCCGTCGAGTGATTTCTGATTATTGACCTCAATGCGCTTAACTTTTCCACTGTTATCCATCTTCTGAAAAACAATGACTTCTAAATAATCATATTTGGTTATCTCTTGTGCATTAGCTGTATTAATTGAAAACAGGAGGATAGCAACTAGTAAAAATGCTGTTTTTATTTTTTTCATATTCATTATATTATTGAATAATAAATTTACAATTTAATTTTAAATAAAAAAACCTTTCTGTTTCCAGAAAGGTTTTTTTTATAGATTTAAAAATCTGTTTATTAAGCCTCAAAAGGCTCAATAGAAACATAAGATTTATTATCTTTTTTCTTAGTGAATTTTACTAATCCATCTACCCTTGCGTGTAACGTATGATCTTTTGAAGAATATACATTTTCACCTGGATGATGAGTATTCCCTCTTTGTCTAACGATAATGTTACCAGCTATTGCAGCTTGACCACCAAATATCTTTACACCTAAACGTTTCGATTCTGATTCTCTACCGTTTTTAGAACTACCGACTCCTTTTTTGTGTGCCATTGTCTTAAGGTTTTATATTATTAATATTAAATGAAACGAAAATTACTTTTCAATTCCACCGTCTAATTTGTCTTGTAAATCTTTTAATTCATCCCATTTGCCTTCAGCAGCTAATTTAGCTTGTTTTGGCCAAGTATCAGTAACTATATGAGCTAGTCTTGAACTTGCATCAGTTAGAATAGTACTTAATTCTTCAGGATTTGCTTTTGCTATTTTAGCAAAAGTATCGAAACCTGCACTTACTAAAGCCTCAGCAGCTTTAGGTCCAGCACCTTCAATTTTCTTTAAATCATCTGCTTTTGCAGTTGATTTCTTAGCAGTTTCCTTTTTTGGAGCAGCCGCTTTAGGTTCTGCTTTTTTAGCAGGAGTAGCTTTTTCAGCTTTAGCAGCTGGTTTTGCTCCTGAAGCAACGATGCTTTCAATTAAGATTTCTGTTAAAGATTGTCTGTGTCCGTTTTTTACACGGTAACCTTTACGTCTTTTCTTTTTGAAAACGATTACTTTATCACCTTTAAGGTGCTTTAAAACTTTGGCTCCTACTTGAGCTCCGTTTATAGCTGGGGCGCCTAAAGTTACTTTGTCTCCATCAGCTAAAAGAAGTACATTGTCAAATGACACTTGCTTACCTTCTTCTATTGCTAAACGATTAACAAAGACTTTTTGGTCTTTTTCAACTTTGAATTGATGCCCTGCTATCTCTACAATTGCGTACATAGCGTAACGTTTATTTATTAATATGATTAAAATATATCTGCTTGCCTATAGGAAAGCGGGTGCAAATATACTGCTAATTAATTAAATTACAAACGTTTTAATTGTTTTGAGGCACATTTTTACTGTTTTTAAAAATTTGCATGAAAGTTAAGGTGAGAATAGTCGTTGAGGATAGTCCTTCTATTAAAATAATGAAAATTAATATGCCTCCGCCATGATTGTAATCGTAAAACCATTCTTTTAGCAAAGTGTTCATAAATTCTACATCCAAATGGAAAAAATAGATGGCCATAAATATGGCAAATACAAAAGTAGCAAGAAAGCCAGTTAGTAAACCCGTTTTAAACCCATTAATATAAGTAAAAGTCGTCCCAGATATTAGTTTATATTGTTTTAGGACAGAGTAAATTCCAAAAGCCATAATGACTCCATTAAATAATCTTAAAAAGGGATTGGTATGCCATCCTAAAATTTTTAATATTACAAAATATATTATTAATGATATGGCTGTTAGTAACCCATATTTTATGGAAATTTTTGCTGAAGCATTCATATTTAAATAATTAGGCTTTTAAATTTCGTGAATATTTTGCAAAAAGCATAATTTTTTGGGATTTAATTGGACGGATTAATTTTAGGATGTTACCTAAAATTAATAAAGCGACCTTATTGTTTCCCTAATATAATTGTATTACTCGATTTTTGGTGTGAAAGATAAACACCTATTAAAATAATAATTGTTGCAAAACCTTGTAAGGGTGTAAATGTCTCACCATCTAAAACACCCCAAATTAAAGCTACTATTGGCATGATATAAGTAACGGATGAAGCAAAAACAGGGGTTGACATCTGAATTAATTTATTGAACAATACTTTTGCTAAAGCCGTTCCGAAAAAAGACAAAATTGTTACATAAACCAATGACATTTTAAAATGGGGGTTTTGAAAAGTTTCTGTATTAAAAAAATCGGATAGGAATAGAATTATAAGGGCTGGAATGACTATAATTATATAATTTCCTGAAGCTATAGCTAAAGGTTTAACATCTTGTAAATGCCTTTTTATAATGTTTACATTTAAGCCATACATGACGGTAGAAAGAATTACAAACCCTGCGTATAAATAGTTTTGTTCTGGATTTAATTCAGAGCCTTTAAGAATTAGAATAGCTGTTCCAATAAAACCTACAATAACTCCCAAAACCTGGCGTCTGGTAGATGAAATTCTAAAAACTGCAAATCCTAATAATATGGTGTTTAATGGCACCAAAGAATTTAAAATAGAAGTTACAGAACTATCTATTTCGGTTTCTGCAATGGCAAATAAGTAGGCAGGAATAAACGAGCCTATAAACCCGGAAAGTGCAATCCATTTCCATTGTTTTTTATTAATTTGTTTTAGTTTTTTATAACCAACTAATAATAAAAAGATAGCAGTTATAACGGTTCTTAAAGATCCTAACTGATAAGGTGTTAGTCCTAGAAGTGATTTTTTAATTAATATAAAAGAGCTTCCCCAAATTATCGATAGGATAAAGAGATATAACCATTTCACTTGAATATGTTTCATAGATTTATTTCAAAGCACAAAATTGGGATTTTAGATACAATAAACAGTAATAATTACTAATTTTGTAACTAAATAAATTTATAATACAAATGAAATCATTAAAAAATATTATCGGGTTAATACTATTAACTGTTTTTGTAACAGCTTGTAAGAACGAAACAGCTCCAGAAGTTGTGACGGTTGAGGTTGAAACAGCTACAGAGGAAGTAGTTACTTTAGATCCAAATGCCACTTATGCTAAGGCAGAATTTACTATTGAGGGTATGACTTGTGCAATGGGTTGTGCAAAAACCATTGAAAAGAAAATGGCTAAAATGGAAGGTGTAAAATCTGCGACTGTAGATTTTGACAAAAAATTAGCTATGGTTGAATATGATGAAGCCAAAGTAACTCCTACTTCTTTAGAGGAAGTTGTTAAGAAAACAGGAGATATGTATTCTGTAACAGACATGCATAGCGTTGATGCTTTTGGTGAAAATTAAATCTGTGATAAAGACTATAATAAGGCTTGTTGTGTAGACAAAAAAAAGCTGAGTCATCTGAAACTTCAACAGACAAAACAATGGCTTGCAAAGCAGATTGTAAAATGGCATGTTGTGCAGATAAAGCTAAAGCGTAGTTTTAAAAACCTTTATTAAAACAAAAAAAGACTGTCTTATAAGACAGTCTTTTTTTTGTTTGTTTTAGTAATCGATACTTAATTTATCACTAATTTTTTAGTGTCTATTTGATTGTCTGAGCTAAATCTAGCTAAATAAAGACCTGAAGCCAATTCAGAAACATCAATTAAGTTATCAGTATCAGTTAAGTTTTTTGTTAAGATAACTTTGCCTGTTATACTGTAAATGCTAACTACCGCATGAGGTAACTTAGTTGTTATATGCAATAGTCCATTTGCAGGGTTTGGGTACATGTTAAAAGCGGTCTCGATTGTATCATTTATTGATAGAGTCTGAAGGCATGAGCTACATTGTGC
The DNA here is from genome assembly GCF_014638915.1 of Xanthomarina arctica. Taxonomy (GTDB): domain Bacteria; phylum Bacteroidota; class Bacteroidia; order Flavobacteriales; family Flavobacteriaceae; genus Xanthomarina; species Xanthomarina arctica. Next base: position 979,314 of record NZ_BMFQ01000001.1, read on the forward strand.
TTCATTGTCCACCATACAAAGAGTTAAATCATCAAAAAACCAAACAATATGTTCATCTATATCAATAACAGAAGAATCATCGAAAAAAATGCATGGTAAATTATGGTTGTCGTCTGAATCAAAATAGATCATATTATCTTGATTTCCATTTCTTAAATCTAAATAAGTTAAGCCATTATCCTTTAAGTGAACAGTAGTTATAATATGGTTTTGAGATAAATCTAAACTGGTTACATTATTATATCTGATATTTAAGAATGTAAGGCCCGAGTTTGTTGTAACATCCAGACTAGCTAAACTTGCACCTGCAAAAAGCATTTCAGATAAATTAGTAAGTCCTGTGACATTTAATGAGGTTAGAAGAGAACAACCAGTTGCATTAACGCTAGTTAATAAAGTGTTGTTTGTTAAATCTAAGTTAGTAATATTGTTCCAATCAACATTTAGTGCCGTTATATTAGTAAAGGCTTCAATTCCAGTTAAATCGGATATACCACGATTGCTCAAGGATAAAAGGCCGGTGAAAGAATTTGCATCCGCAGTCAACATTTGGCCATTTACAGCTCCATCTGTGTCAATGCCAGCATTAACCAATCGCGTCTCAAAAATAGCATCTGGAATTAATGTGATTTGACCATACGTTAGAGAAAAAAAGGCAAAAAATAATGCCATTAAATATGTATTTTTTTTCATAATGTTTGAATTGTAATTAACAGTATAAAATTAAATGTTTATGAAATGGTAACCAAAAAAAAAGTCAGCTATATAGCTGACTTTTAGGTTCTTTTAACTAATTTATTTTACATTTGGAGCTCCTGCAAGGATCTCATCGTTAGCAAACTCTTCGAATTTTTTAAAATTTTCTCTAAAAGATTCAGAAAGTTTATAAGCGGTTTTGTAATATTTTTCGTCATCATTCCATGTTAACCTAGAGCTTAAAACTTCGGTTGGAACCCCTGGACAAGATCTAGGTTGTTTTAGACCAAACACTGAATGCGTTCTATAAGTTTCTGGAGTTATTTCGTCTAAATCACCATTAAGAGCTGCGGTAATCATAGCTCTTGTATATTTTAATTTAATTCGACTTCCTACGCCATAAGGTCCACCAGTCCAACCAGTATTAATTAGCCAAACGTTCACTCCAGTTTCTTTCATTTTGGCACTTAACATTTCAGCATACTTCGTTGGATGCAAAGGCATAAAAGGTGCGCCAAAACAAGCCGAGAAGCTTGGTAATGGTTCATCAATTCCTGCTTCTGTTCCAGCTACTTTTGCAGTATAACCTGAAATAAAATGATAAGCTGCTTGACCTGGAGTTAATCGTGAAATTGGAGGTAACACACCAAAAGCATCTGCAGTTAAAAAGAAAATGTTTTTAGGGTTTTTTCCAATAGATGGAACTTGAATGTTTTTTATATGTTCAATAGGGTAACTTACACGTGTATTTTGAGTAATGGATGTGTCTTCAAATTGAACCTCTCCTTTGTCATTCATAATAACATTCTCAAGAATAGCTCCTGGCTTAATGGCATTAAAAATATCTGGTTCGTTCTCCTCTGATAGGTTGATAACTTTAGCATAACAACCTCCTTCAAAATTAAAGACTGTGTTTTCTTTTGTCCAACCGTGTTCGTCGTCTCCAATTAATTTACGAGATGGATCTGCAGAAAGTGTTGTTTTTCCTGTTCCAGAAAGACCAAAGAAAATGGCTGTATCATCATTTTCTCCTACATTGGCACTACAGTGCATTGGTAAGGTATTTTTAAATACAGGAAGTATAAAGTTTAAAGCAGAAAAAATACCTTTTTTAATTTCTCCAGTGTAACCTGTTCCACCAATTAAAGCTATTTTTCTAGTAAAATCTAAAATGGCAAAGTTGTGTTGACGTGTTCCATCAACTTCTGGGTCTGCCATAAATCCTGGAGCATTTACTATGGTCCATTCTGGTGTAAAGTTTTTCAACTCTTCTTCGGTAGGGCGTAAAAACATATTGTAAGCAAACATGTTGCTCCAAGGTGTTTCGGTAATAACTCGAATGTTTAATTTGTATTTTTCGTCTGCGCAAGCGTAGCTATCTCTCACAAAGACTTCTTTGTCAGATAAGTAATTAGTTACTTTGTCGTATAATTTTTGAAATGTATCAGATTCAAAAGGGATGTTTATATTTCCCCACCAAATTTTATCTTCAGTAATACTGTCTTTAACAATAAATCTGTCTTGAGGAGATCTTCCTGTAAATTCTCCAGTATTTACTGCTAATGCTCCAGAGGATGCTTCCACACCTTGTCCTTTAGCTATCGTTAAATCGTGAAGTTGTTTTGGTGATAATTGATATTGCACTTTGGCATTTTTGATTCCGTATTGTTCTAACGAAATCGATTTCGCACTTTGGGTATGATCAACCATAATTATTTTGTGTTGTTTAAAGTGCAAAATTATAATTTTAATTTAAACTAAGCACCTATTTTACAAATTATCAGTCTTGATTCTTAAAAAGTTTATTAACAATATTATCCATGAAATAATTAATAACAGACCACCAATTGGTGTTATAAATCCAATACTTTTAAAATTAAAGCTAGTTAATTCGTTTGTAGCTAATCCATAAATGGAGCCTGAAAAACAGATCAATCCTACTAATACTAAATAAAAGATAGCTTTTTTAGAGCTCAAACTCACATAAGTAGAGCTTCCAACAAACAAGAGTAAGAGTGCATGATACATTTGGTATTTAACTCCAGTTTCGAAAGTTCCTAAGGCCTGTTCCGAAATTGATTCTTTTAAGCCATGAGCGGCAAAGGCACCCAAAATAACACTTAAAACACCTAAAATACTTGCAGCAATTAATATTTTTTTGTTCATATAAATTAAGTTATAGAGTTTTTAAAACCCTTTGTATTTATTACTTTCGTGATTACAAAAATACTCAACAAATCTCATTATGCGAAAGATTTTGATTATTGGTGCAGGAAAATCTGCATCATACCTTATAAAATACTTGTTAGACAAGTCTGAACAAGAAAATTTGCTCATCATTGTTGGTGATGTTAATTTTACAAATGCCAAAAAGCTAATAGGAGACCATGAAAATGCACAAGCTATTATGCTTGATGTTTTCGATAAAAAATCAAGAGAACAGGCGATACAAGGTTCTGATATTGTGATTTCCATGTTGCCAGCACGTTATCATATAGAAGTTGCTAAAGATTGTATTACTTTTAATAAAAACATGGTAACAGCTTCCTATGTAAGTGAAGAAATGCACAAGCTGGACAAAGCAGCAACCGATAAAGGCCTCATTTTTATGAATGAAATTGGTGTTGACCCAGGGCTAGATCATATGAGCGCCATGCATGTTATTGATAAAATTAGAGACAAAGGAGGCGAAATTATTTTGTTTGAATCTTTTACAGGTGGTTTAGTTGCCCCAGAAAGTGATAACAATTTATGGAATTATAAATTTACTTGGAACCCTAGAAATGTAGTAGTTGCTGGACAAGGTGGTGCAGCAAAGTTTTTGCAAGAAGGCACTTATAAGTATATTCCATACAATAGATTATTTAGACGTACCGAGTTTTTAGATGTAGAAGGTTATGGACGTTTTGAAGGTTATGCTAATAGAGATTCTTTAAAATATCAGTCGGCTTATGGTTTAGACCATGTAAAAACTCTCTATCGTGGTACTATGCGACGTGTTGGGTTTTCAAGAGCCTGGAATATGTTTGTTCAATTAGGAATGACAGATGATGAATATACAATAGACGATAGCGAAAACATGAGCTATCGCGATTTTGTGAATGCATTTCTACCTTATAGTCCAACAGATTCAGTTGAACTAAAATTTAGACACGCTTTAAAAATAGACCAGGATGATATTGTTTGGGATAAACTTTTAGAATTAGACCTTTTTAGCAATAAAAAAATGGTTGAACTCAAAAAGGGAACTCCAGCACAAATTCTTCAAAGAATATTAGAAGATAGTTGGACCTTAAATGATAACGACAAGGATATGATAGTGATGTATCATAAATTTGGGTACAAATTGGAAGGAAAAATGCATCAAATAGATGCAACTATGGTAACACTTGGAGAAGATAGAGTTTATACAGCAATGTCTAAAACCGTTGGTTTGCCAGTTGCTATTGCGGCCTTAGCTATTTTAAATAAAAAAATTGTTACTCCTGGAGTTCAAATTCCTATTACTAAAGAAGTTTACGAACCTATTTTAAAGGAATTAGAAGCTTATGGAATTACTTTTAAGGAAACTGAAGTGCCATATTTGGGATACAACCCTTTAAACTTATAAACTCCATTATTTGAAAGTTGTTAATCAAAATATTGAAATAGACGGAATCGATAAAGCCATACTTCGCGCTTTAATGGGCGATGCCAGAACACCGATTTTGGAAATTGCCAGACTGGTAGGTATTTCTGGAGCTGCTATTCATCAGCGCTTGCGTAAACTAGAAAAATCAGGTATTATTTCTGGTTCTAAATTTGTAATTAACCCAAAAGTTTTAGGGTATACAACCATGGCTTTTGTTGGTATTTATTTAGATAAAGCCATGAGTAATCCGGAAGCTGTTAAGCAACTTCAGAAAATTCCTGAAGTATTGGAATGTCATTACACTACTGGAAATTGGAGTGTTTTTATTAAAATACTTTGTAAAGACAATGAGCATTTAATGCACTTATTAAACAAGGACATTCAATCTATTGAAGGAGTTTCCAGAACTGAAACCTTCATTTCTTTGAATCAGCAAATAGATAGACAGATTAAATTATAATAAAAGGCTCCTGAGAAATCAGGAGTTTTTTTTAACTTTCTCGGTATAATTAGAATAGGAGTAATATTTCCTTTTAGAATGTAACTCCAATTATATATTTAAATTTGAAAAAGTTACGAGGAATAACTTTTTTTGAAATTAATGAGTTGATATTCATCCATAAAAAAACCTTCAACATATAGTATGCTGAAGGTTTTATGTTTTTTATACGGTTATATTAATCTTTAGACATAAAAATACTCAACACATACCAGAATAATAACATTAAGGATGCAAACAGTCCTAAGGCTGCAGGAATATAATCGTCGGTACTGTATTTATTAACCAAATTAGATGTTTGATATAAGATAGAACCTCCGGCCAATAAACACATACCTGCAGAAAACCAAAGACCCATGTTAAAACCAAAGATGGTTCCGGCTATAATTAATCCAATAGCAATAAAGAAACCGATGGTTAATCCTGTTTTTAAAAATGAAAAGTCTTTTTTAGTTAGAAAAACCACAGCAGATAAGCCAGTAAATAAAGCTAATGTAACAATGGCAGCTTGATTTAACATTTCTGGACCAGAATCCATGTAGTAAGCAGCAATATATATTAGAGGCACAAAAATAAAAGCTTCAGCTAGAATGTATAAACCAAAAGCTAAGTATTGCTTGTTTTTATCAGGTGATTTCATGGTCATTTTTTCCGCATAGTTGGTTATAAACATAAAACCTCCTAACATGATAAGCCATTTAAAACCTTCCGTCATTGAAAGTGCAAATTGAACTATCATATCACTTTGAAGCAATAAGTATTCAAATAAAATAAAGACTAAAACACCACCCGCAACGTGCGCATAGGTTTTTTTGTAAAATTCAACTCTGTCTGTTGCAGAAAGTGTGGCTAGTAAAACCTTAGGTTTATTGTTCTCAAAAGGGTTGGGCGTTTGATTTTCCATAAGTAGTTTTTTTAGTTTGTTAAATGTAATAAAAAAATAGAACCGAACACTTTTTAAAAAGTGTTCGGTTTAAAATATGTCTTTTAATTTTTAGTTTCTATTACCGCCAAAAACCTGCATCGCCCAATATAATAAGGATGCTAAAGCGCCAATTGCAGCTACCAAATAGGTTCTTGCAGCCCATTTAAGCGCATCTTCAGAGCCTTTGTATTCTTCTGGTGTCACCATGTTTTTCGCTTTTAACCAAGCCAAAGCTCTGTTACTCGCGTCGTATTCTACAGGAAGTGTGATAAAACTAAAGATGGTTGCTAGTCCCATAAAAATAACACCAGCAACTGCTACGTACCAACCTAATCCAATTCCTGCCGCTCCACCTAAAATTAAGCCACCAATAATTAACCATTGAGACATTCCAGAAGTAACACTAACCATGGGTACCAAAGTTGAACGCATTGTTAACCAGCTATAAGCTTGTGCGTGTTGTACAGCATGACCACATTCGTGAGCTGCAACAGCAGCAGAAGCAGCATTTCTTTGATTATAAACGGATTCACTTAAGTTTACCGTTTTGTTTTTAGGATTGTAATGGTCTGTAAGTTGTCCTGGAGTAGAAATAACCTCTACATCTGTAATCCCATTATCTGCCAGCATTTTTTTGGCAATTTCTTTACCACTCATGCCGTTTTGTAACTGCACTTTAGAATAGAAAGCAAATTTCTTTTTAAGCTTATTACTTACCAACCAACTTACAAGCCCAATGGCTCCTATTAATATATAATATCCAATCATTTTATTTTGTTTTAAAAGATAAAGTTACATGAAATATATCAAATTCTAAGCCAAATATTTGTTAGGAAATTTTGTCATATTTATATGACGCCTCGAACTCAAAGATATTTGTAATGACCTCTCTTCAGATTCTGACTTCTAATTTTTTATGATGAGATTCCTGCCTTTTCAGCGACACTAAAGTTTCGTTGAAAAGGCAGAAGTTTTTAACCTACAATGTTCACAATCTTGCCAGGAACAATAATGACTTTTTTAGGCGTTCTACCTTGTAATTGTTCTTGAGTTTTCTCGTGAGCCATAACGGTTGCTTCAATATCTTCTTTGCTCATATCCATTGGTAATTCTAAAGTAAAACGCATTTTACCATTGAAAGAAATTGGATAATTTTTAGAACTTTCTACCAAATGACTTGCATCAAATATTGGAAACTCTGCAGTTGAAATGGATTCGTTATGTCCTAATTTATTATATAATTCTTCAGCAATATGTGGCGCATAAGGTGATAACAAAACTAATAAAGGTTCTAAAACTTGTTTGCTAGTACATTTTTGAGCCGTTAGCTCGTTTACTGCAATCATAAAGGTTGAAACAGAGGTGTTGAAAGAGAAATTCTCAATATCTTCTTCTACTTTTTTAATAGTTTTATGAAGTGTTTTTAGATTGTCTTTTGTTGGTTCGGTATCATTAACATTAAGTCCGTTTTCCCCAACATACAATTTCCATAATTTCTTAAGAAAACCATGTACACCTGTAATACCTGCTGTATTCCATGGTTTGTATTGTTCTAATGGTCCAAGAAACATTTCATAAAGTCTTAAACTATCTGCTCCATATTGTTCACAAATACTGTCAGGATTCACGACATTATATTTGGATTTAGACATTTTTTCAACTTCGCGACCTACTTTATAAACATCATTGTCACCTTCAATAATTTCACCTTTTTCTCCTATAAAAATAGCACTTTTGTAGTCTTCTCCAAATTCACCATCTTTCTTTAATCCTTCTATATCTAATTCGTCTGAAGCATTAACGTATTGTACTTTTACATGAATAGGTAATGGAACAATCATTAAGTTTTCTAATGCATCAGCATCCTGCAAACCAGCTATTTTTGCAAGCTTAACTTTAAGCTCTTTTAAATACAGTTTATTAGATTTCAAATCCCCTTTACTACTAAATTCGGAATGAGAGATATAAATATTTTCTAATTTTTTTAATAATTTGGCATTAGTTTTTTCTTCTTCTTTAGGATTAGCAAACATATAGCTAAGTCTGTAAGCAAAAGCACTTGTTCCCAAAATCATTCCTTGGTTTATCAGCTTTTTAAAAGGTTCTTCGATACCAACGAAACCTCTGTCTTTCATGAATTTTACCCAAAAGCGAGAATAGAGTAGGTGTCCTGTTGCATGTTCGCTACCACCAATATATAAATCGACATTTTCCCAGTATTTAAGAGCCTCTTCACTTGCGAAATCTAAGTTGTTTTGCGCGTCCATATATCTAAAGAAATACCAAGAACTTCCTGCCCAACCTGGCATGGTGTTTAATTCAAGAGGAAATACAGTTTCATTATCAATTAACTGATTACTGACCACTGAACACTGTTTAGTGTCCCAAGCCCAAACATCTGCACGACCTAAAGGTGGCTCGCCAGTTTCGGTTGGTAAATATTTTTCTACTCCTGGCAAACGAATTGGTAAATGTGCTTTATCAATCATTTGTGGCATGCCATTAACGTAATAAACAGGGAAGGGTTCTCCCCAATATCGTTGTCTAGAAAATACGGCATCACGTAATCTGTAATTGGTTTTGCCTTCGCCTTGACCTAGTTTTTCTAACTCGTAAATAGCCAGCTTAGACGCTTTTTTATAGTTCAAGCCACTAAGGAAATCACTATTTGCAATCACGACATTATCTTTTGAGGCGTAAGCTTCTTCAGTGATATCTACCCCTTCAAAAATGTTAGGAATAGGAATACTAAAATGTTTTGCAAAATCGTAATCACGTTGGTCTCCACAAGGTACAGACATAACCGCTCCTGTTCCATACCCAGCTAATACGTAATCACCTATCCAAATTGGAATAGGCTCTTTGCTAAAAGGATGTTCTGCATAGGCACCAGTAAATGCGCCAGAAATGGTTTTTACATCTGCCATTCTATCGCGTTCGCTACGTTTTGAAGTCGCTAAGATGTAAGCTTCCACTTCAGCTTTCTGTTCATCAGTAACAATTTGTGATACAAGTTCGTGTTCTGGAGCTAATGTCATAAAGGAAACCCCGAAAATGGTATCAGGTCTTGTTGTGAAAACTTCGATCTGGTGATTGAGCGTAGTCGAAATCACATCATGCTCACTTCGACTACGCTCAGCGACCACATTAGGAAGAACATTAAAAGTTACAGAAGCTCCAACCGATTTTCCAATCCAGTTTTTCTGACTTTCTTTTAAGGAATCGTTCCAATCTATCGAATCTAAGCCTTGAAGCAATCTTTCAGCATAAGCCGAAATTCGCATAGACCATTGGGTCATTTTTTTTCTTATTACTGAATGACCTCCACGTTCTGAAACGCCGTTAATTATTTCGTCGTTCGCCAAAACGGTTCCTAAAGCAGGACACCAGTTTACTTCGGTTTCAGCTAAATAGGTTAATCTATATTGTAAAAGAATTTCTTGTTGTTTTTTAGAGGAAAAATTATTCCAATCTTCAGCTGTAAAAGGATCGATGTTATCATCGCAAACAGCATTCACGTTGGCATTTCCTTCTAAAGTAAATATGTTTATTAAAGTTGAAATCTCTTCGGCTTTATTACTATCATTATTATACCAAGATTCAAATAACTGGATAAATATCCATTGGGTCCATTTATAATAACTTGGATCAGACGTTCTAACTTCGCGCGACCAATCGAAAGAAAATCCAATTTGATCTAACTGACGTCTGTACGTTTTAATATTTTCTTCAGTTGTCAACGCAGGATGTTGTCCAGTTTGAATCGCATACTGTTCTGCAGGCAATCCAAAACTATCATAACCTTGAGGATGCAAGACATTAAAACCTTTATGACGTTTGTACCGAGAATAAATATCACTAGCAATATAACCTAGCGGATGCCCAACATGTAATCCTGCTCCACTTGGGTAAGGAAACATATCGAGAACATAATATTTAGGTTTTTCGCTATGATTTATGGCTTGAAACGTTTTATTCTCAGCCCAATATTTTTGCCATTTGGCTTCTATCTCGTTAAATTGGTATTGCATTGTCTTGGTTTTCGCTTGTAAAAGGGCAAATTTAAACTTATTATAATAATATTGAAAGTTTAAACGTTGTAAACCACAACAGAATAGAATTCTTTTATATTTTTACATCATTAACAAAACATCTATGAGTTCTTCTTTTGAAAATTATCAAAAACGCAGATTAATTTCTTCTTATTTTTCAGTGGTATTAAGTATTGCTTTAGTCCTATTTTTATTAGGCTTGCTTGGTTTATTGATCCTAAATGCGAAGAAAGTTTCCGATCATTTTAAGGAGCAAGTTGTTGTAACTATCTACCTTAAGGAGGTTGCCAAAGATGTGGAAATTAAACAGCTTGAAAAAAGCTTGGCCATGTCTGAGTATGTAAAGTCTACAGAATTTGTTTCTAAGGAACAAGCTGCAGAATCTATGAAAGCCGAAAATGGTGAGGATTTTATGGAGTTTCTTGGTTATAATCCGTTGCAAAATTCCATTGATGTGCATTTAAAAGCAGACTTTGTTACTTCAGAACATTTAGAAACTATAAAAGAAGAAGCTATTTCCAAAAATTTTGTGGATGAGGTACGTTATGACGACGACTTAGTAACTTTAATGAACAATAACGTAAAGAAAATTAGCTTTTGGGTTTTGGTTTTAAGTGGCGTGTTTACTTTAATTGCCGTTCTATTAATTAATAGTTCTATAAGATTATCTGTTTATTCTAAGCGTTTTACCATAAAAACCATGCAAATGGTTGGTGCTACGAAACAATTTATTAGAAGACCTTTTGTATGGAAAAGTGTGCGTTTAGGAATTGTGGGAGCACTTGTAGCCTTAGTTGGGGTTGCCGTTGTGCTTTATTATTTAAATGAAACATTTCCAGAATTAAATCTCTTACAAAGCCCTATTTTAATTGGAGGCTTGTTTGCAGGTATCTTTTTATTAGGGATTATAATTACTTGGATAAGCACGTTTATTGCCACACAACGATTCTTAAATTTAAAAACAGACCAACTGTATTACTAATTTTAGAATCTGTTAACGTTTAAGTTTAAATAAAACTGTTAATTTGCACTTTCTAAGAATTAGAAGATTAAAAAACTTATCATGGGAGAACAAAAACGTAAAGAACATTTAAACGATGACTTTATCTTCGGAAAGAAAAATTACAAATTCATGCTTATTGGGTTAGCTTGTATTGCTGTTGGATTTGTTTTAATGTCTGGAGGCGGAAGCGACGACCCAAATGTTTTTAGTCCAGATATCTTTAGTTTTAGACGTATTAGGTTGGCTCCAACTTTAGTGTTAATTGGTTTTGGTTTTCAGGTGTATGCCATTCTTTTAAATCCAAATAAAGGTAAAAAAACCAATTAATAGCTTTCAAATTCCATTAACATTTTTAGCCCTATTCTTTGGAATTTGGTTTTTTAAATATTGATTATTTCACTTCATGAATATTATTGATTCAGTTATTTTAGGAATTATTCAAGGTCTTACCGAGTTTCTTCCAGTTTCTTCTAGTGGTCATTTAGAGATTGGAAAAGCCATTTTGGGCGACCATTCTATCCCACAAGAAAGCTTAATGTTTACTGTGGTACTTCATTTTGCTACGGCTTTAAGTACAATGGTTATTTTTAGAAAAGATATTTTTTCTATTTTAAAAGGGGTATTTTCTTTTCAATGGAATGAAGACACAAAACTTGCATCTAAAATAGTTCTTTCCATGATTCCTGCCGTTATTATTGGCTTTAATTATGAGTCTCAATTAGCGGAACTTTTTGGAGGAAGCCTACAATTAGTAGGTTTCATGTTGTTAATTACAGCTTTTCTACTTTTTCTAGCAGACAAAGCCAAAGACACAGACAAAAATGTCACTTTTAAAAACGCCTTTATAATAGGAATTGCCCAAGCCATTGCCATGCTTCCAGGAATTTCAAGATCTGGAGCTACTATCTCGGCATCGGTATTATTAGGTACAGATAAAACTAAAGCTGCTAGATTTTCATTTTTAATGGTTGTTCCATTAATTTTCGGAAAGATAGCCAAAGACATTCTTACAGGAGATTTAACTTATAATAGTGAAAGTTTTATGTCTTTAAGTGCTGGATTTATTGCAGCTTTTGTTTCAGGACTATTTGCATGTACTTGGATGATTAGTTTGGTTAAGAAAAGCAAGCTTAGTTATTTTGCTATTTATTGTGTAGTTGTAGGTATGATAGCTATCGTTTATTCATCTTTAAATTCATAAAATGGATGCTGACTATTTTCTTTCCGGACAGGTTTTATTAATCGACAAACCTCTTAATTGGACGTCGTTTCAAGTAGTGAATAAACTTCGCTGGGAAATTCGTCACGCGTTCAACATTAAAAAAATTAAGGTTGGTCATGCCGGAACTTTAGATCCGCTAGCTACAGGCTTACTAATTATTTGCACTGGAAAAATGACCAAGCAAATAGATACGTTTCAAGGACAAATAAAAGAATACACAGGAACACTTGTTTTAGGAGGCACAACACCTTCCTTCGATTTAGAAACCGAGATAAACGAAACTTTTCCTACAGATCATATTACCGAAAAAGCCATCCATGATGCCACCAAACAATTTATTGGAGAGATAGAACAATATCCCCCAGTTTTTTCGGCCTTAAAAAAAGACGGAAAGCGCTTGTATGAGTTTGCTAGAGCAGGAGAAGAAGTAGAAATTAGCTCAAGAAAAATTACCATTTCTGAATTTGAAATTACTGGTATTGAAAATAACAACATTCATTTTAGAGTGGTTTGTAGCAAAGGAACTTACATACGTTCTTTGGCAAACGATTTTGGGAAAGCTTTAAAATCTGGATCTCATTTATCTGCTTTAAGACGTACTAAAATTGGCGATTTTCATGTTGAAAATGCTCTCACTCCAGAGGCTTTTATAGAAAGCTTAACAACTAAATAGCGCTATTTTCCGTATATTAGAATAACGCTTTACATGCTTTTATACCCAATAATTGACTTTTGAATTTATCTAACAAACTTAAATCGCTTTTAATTACCTTGTTTCTTGCAGGAACTGTTGTGCTTTCTTTATTCAGTTTTCATTTAAAAAAGCAAAGCGAATTAATGGCCGAAAGTTATTATTTATTAGAGCCAGAAGTACCTAAAACACCTGAAGAACTTGAAGTTGAAAAATTAGCTGAAGCGGCAGAAAAACAAGCTTCTGAAACCAATAAAGCTTTTAACGAAACTCAAGATTATAAAAAGTTTGCGCAAGCATATCAGCCTATTGCGCCACCAAAAGATTATGTACCAAAACCTTCAGAAAGCATGTCGGAAGATGATGCTTCAGAATCTGGTTCAACTACAGCCACTTCAGAAATAGACGACGATGTTCTCTCGTCTTACAGCAGTATGAACGACGTTTTAAACAAACGAAAACCAAGTAGTAGCGCTCAATCTGTTAATAAAAAGAGTAGTATGCGTTATTCGTTAGTTAATAGAACCCACAAATTTTTACCTACGCCTATTTACTTATGTGAAGATGGCGGAAAAATAATAGTCAATATAACCGTTAATGCTTCCGGACTGGTTACAAATGCTAGTATAAATGCATCTTCTGCATCTAATAATGAATGTTTAAAAGAGCATGCGTTGAACTATGCCAACGATGCTAGATTTAGCAAAGATGCTTCAAAACCTTCTCAAATTGGGACGGTTACCTTTTATTTTGAAGGGAAAAATTAAACGCTAACTGTTAGCAAATTCATTAAATCGCTCATCACATTTTGTCCTTTATCCTTATTGTACCATTGTTGTAGTTCTTCTTTAAACTCTGGAGTAATCTCACCATGTTTCGTCTTGTAATCTAATACCAATTGCGTTGCACCCGTTGGTCTTGGACCATAAGAATTTATCACGCTATTAGATGCATCGTCTATAAGAATCAATTTTGGAATGGATTTTCCACCATTAGTTAAAAATTGGTTCATTAATAGTTCATTTTCATCACGAAGTACCACTTTAAAGTTGATGTTTTCGTTTAATTCAGCTAATTTATTAAATACAGGAACTACATGGGCAGCATCGCCACACCAGCTTTCAGTAAGAACCAACCAAGTTTGTTTGGTGTCAATACTAGCAAGTTCTTCTTTTATGCTATCTGAAACCTTTAAAGTTTTATCCCAACGTTTCATGCGTTGTTCGTTTAACTTGGTATAATTTACCATGTCTTCGCCTTGATCATCTCCAGTGGTTGAATTGTTTTCCACTAGATCGGCCACTAATTCTCTATATGCTTGATAAGACATGCTCTTATTCAAACTATCTTTTATTATTTGTTCCATAGGTGTGATATATATTCTAGCAAAAATAAGGGGTTAATCTTATTTGTTTTATGATTTATGTCATATCTATGTCTATCTTTAAGGAAGAAACTTACAATAGATGAGATTTTTAAATAAGTTGAAATGGATATCTGTTTTATCCTTTGTAGTGATTAGAGTTTTTGAGAAATTAAGTTATTTTGAAGGTTTTCCCACAACTGAATCTCAATTATTTAAAAATATAAGTTATCTAATAGCTTTAATATTCTTAATTGTTTTGATATCTGAGTTTCAATTAAAAAGTAGAAAACGAAATAGAACTAGAAAAACTAGATTAAATGACAAAAATTAAATGTGGTTGGTGTGTAGGAGATGATTTATATGAAGCGTATCATGATGAAGAATGGGGAGTTCCTGTAAAAGATGATGCTATTTTTTTTGAATTTCTAATCCTAGAAACCTTTCAAGCTGGTTTAAGTTGGATTACCATTTTGCGAAAACGTGAAAATTTCAGAAAAGCTTTTGATAATTTCGATTATAAAAAAATTGCTAATTATAAGCAAGATAAAGTTGATAGTCTCCTTCTAAACGCGGGCATTATAAGGAATAAATTGAAAGTAAATGCGGCCATTTCCAATGCCAAATTATTTATGGAACTTCAGGAAGAATTTGGGAGTTTCAGTAAATATGTTTGGAAGTTTGTGGATGACAAACCTATTAAAAGCAACTTTGAAAATTATAAAGATGCGCCTCCAACTACCGCCATTTCTGATGCCTTGAGTAAGGATTTGAAAAAGCGTGGTTTTAAGTTTGTTGGCTCAACCGTTATGTATGCATTTATGCAGGCTACAGGTTTGGTGAACGACCATGAGGTTGGGTGTTTTAGATATGAGAGCAAATAACTTAAAGATTTGTACTGGAAACATTCGAAGATTGCTCCAATATTTATTTCAAATACTCCAGAAATACCTCTCTAGAAATATCTTCAGCTCCCAAACTCGCTAAGTGGTTGGTGTAAACTTGGCAATCTATAAGCTTATAATCTGTGTTTTGTATGAAGGTAATGAAGGCTACTTTACTCGCATTGCTAACGGTTGTAAACATACTTTCTCCACAAAAAACACCATTTTGTAAATCGACGCCATAAAAACCTGCAACTATTTTGTTGTCTTGCCAAACTTCGACAGATGTTGCCAAACCTTGCTCATGGAGGTTTACATACCCATCTATCATGCTATTTGTAATCCAAGTTCCGGGTTGTCCCTCTCTTTTCGCATTAGAACATTCCGTAATTACTCTTTTAAAATCTTGGTTTACCGTTACCAGAAAGTCACTATTTTTTAATACCTGTTTCATGCTTTTCGAGACTTTTAATTTTTCAGGATAAAGTACAAATCTAGGATCTGGAGACCACCACAAAATGGGTTGGTCTTTTTCAAACCAAGGAAATATGCCACTTTTATATGCAAGAACCAAACGTTCCACAGATAAATCGCCTCCAAGTGCCAACAAGCCATCAGGATCTGCTTGCTCGACATTTGGAAAAATAATTTCTTGTGTTAAATAGGATATCATATTTGAATGGTATAAAAAAACCTCAACGTTTTCACATTGAGGTTAAATATATAAGATTTTTCATTCTAATGAATGACAACTTTCACCTAAAAAGGTAAATCGTCGTGATCGTCTTCATTTAAATCTTTAGCTGGTTCAAAAGCATCAGCTGGAGGCATTGGAGGCATGTTGCCACCTGAAGCATCTTGTTGAGCAACTTCAATTCTCCAACCTTGAATTGTATTAAAATATTTAATTTCGCCTTGAGGATTTGCCCATTCTCTTCCACGTAAATTAATACTAATTTTCACATTTTGACCCGCTTGAAAACTGTTCAATAAATCGGTTTTATCTTGAACAAATTCCACCATTATATGTTGTGGATATTGCTCTTCTGTTGTCACAACCACTTCACGTTTTCTAAACCCATTATTTCCAAAGGTTTGTGTTTCTCCAATAAATTTAATTTTTCCTTGTACTTCCATTTCTACATTTAATTTAAATATTCCTTTTTAGGAATTTGATATTCTACTTATGATAATAATATTTTCCAGGCGCTATTTATGTCACCAAAACTCAGATAATTATGAGCTAATTTATGCTTTTCTCTATGCGAAGCTGCTCTAATATCAGGATAACGTTCGCTAACCGTTTCGATAAATGTACTAACTTCTTCTGCACTTGGTAATGCATTTACATTTGCCAACATGCCTAAATCGTTTCCTGTTAAAATCATGCTATTCTTAACATCTTCTGGGAAACTATCGACACCAATTCCTAAACTTGTTAGAGGTTTTGGTAATTCGAAAAAGCCATTTCTGGCACGACTGTAAAAATTACCACCGGCTCTTGCAACTAAATCTAGTTTTTCTTGATCTATAACGCCTTCTTCATCCAAAACGTCTTCGTCGATATGAAGTTTGACAACTTCACATATTACCAAGTTTCCAGCACCACCTTCGTCACCTAAAGCAATAATTTCAATTACTTTGCATTCAAGTTGAATAGGAGACTCGGCTACTCTAAAAGGTTTTACTAAATCTGATTTTAGCATGGTTAACCCTGCTTTTTCAAATTCGTTTACACCTTCGGGATATTCTGTACTACTAAGCGATGCCTGGTGTACCATATCGTAATTAACCACATTAATCACCACTTCTTTAGTAAGTTTTACGTTTTCTAAAGTATGCTTGGTGGTATTATTTCTAACCCGACGTGCAGGTGAGAAAATTAAAATGGGCGGATTGGCACTAAACACGTTAAAAAAGCTAAATGGAGATAGATTTGGGTTTCCATTTTCATCCATGGTACTTGCAAAAGCTATAGGTCTAGGTGCTACAGCACTTAACAGATAACCATGTAACTTTCCTACTGATAAATCTTTTGGATTGAATGATGTCATTTATCTTTTTTGATTTGCACAAATGTAATAAATCTGTCATGGAACTAAAAATGATTTGTTTGCTAGTAACACAATATTATTAACAGATTTTACATTATATTTCAAAATAAAATTTGTTTTATGCTTTTTTCCAAACATAGAAATCTTACCAGATGGATTATTGTAGTGGCTTCCTTTGGTATTATTTCGCTTATTCTATGGAACACGTACGTGTTTTTTCAAAAATTTAAAATAGAAGAACAGTCTAAATTAGATATTTGGGCGGCTGCTTATCAAGAAATAAATTCCAATGCTTTAGACGAAAATGTCAACCCTTTAGTTGATAAAGTTTTTACGTCTGAAATTACAAATCCCATGTTTGTTTATAATGATGGAAGTGTTTTGATATCAAATAATATAGATGAAAAGAAATTTGACAAAGAGACTTCCATTAAAAATTTAATTATTCAATTTTCTGAGGAAAACAAACCCATTGTTATTTCTTATGAAGATAACATCAATAAGGAAACAATTATTTATGGTACTTTGTATTATGGGAATTCGGAGGTTTTAAACAAATTAAAATACTATCCTTTAGCCTTACTATTAATCATATTTTTATTTGGTGCTGTGGCTTATTTCTTCTACCGAAGTTCAAAAATTGCGGCTCAAAACAAATTATGGTCTGGAATGGCTAAAGAAACGGCACATCAAATTGGAACACCATTATCTTCTTTAATTGGATGGACTGAAATATTAAAATCTGAACATGTCAATCCAGAATACATAGTAGAAATTGAAAAAGACGTTTCGAGACTTCAAACTATTACAGAGCGTTTTAGTAAGATAGGTTCACTTCCTACCCTTGAAAAAGCAGACATTGTTAAAGAGACTCTAGAATCTTACGATTATTTAAAAACCAGAAGTTCCAAACTAATAGAATTTGAAATTCTTGTTCCTTCTGAAGAAATTTATGTAAATTTAAACAAGCAACTATACAGTTGGACCATTGAAAACTTAGTTAAGAATGCCATTGATGCCATGAAAGGTAGGGGTAAATTAAGGATAGAAATTACACAATTGGAAAATACGGTAAAAATAAATGTAAGTGATACAGGAAAAGGGCTTTCTAAGAGCCAATTTAATGCTATTTTTGAACCCGGTTACACAACAAAGAAAAGAGGTTGGGGTTTAGGACTTTCACTTGCAAAACGAATAATTGAAGAGTTTCATCAAGGTAAGATTAAAGTTTTAAATTCGGAAATTGGAAAAGGGACAACCATGCAAATTTCAATGAAATCGATTTAAATTATGGGAGAGAAATTTATTACAATAAAAGAGGTTGCCTTAAACAATAACTGTCCGGAGTGTTATAATACCAGCGGGCTTGAATTAACGTTTAAACAAAAGTTTGTAGA
The DNA here is from genome assembly GCF_014638915.1 of Xanthomarina arctica. Taxonomy (GTDB): domain Bacteria; phylum Bacteroidota; class Bacteroidia; order Flavobacteriales; family Flavobacteriaceae; genus Xanthomarina; species Xanthomarina arctica. The sequence continues at coordinate 997,731 of NZ_BMFQ01000001.1, forward strand.
GACTAAATTTTATAGATCCATTACTAGCGAAACGGCACATCAATTAGAATGTCGTACTTGCAATACCAGTATTTATCCAATACAATGGACTGAAGATATTGAGCGTGTTTTTAATTATCATCAAAAGGCATTTACTCCAAAGAAACCTTCAAAGAAACTAAAAAGAGCGGCATGGTCATTAATAATCGGTCTTTTAATATTTAGTGTAGTATTAATTATTGGAGTCGCTTTACTCTCAAACTTATAAATGACTTTTAATAGCTTTTGCTGTATTTAGGAACTCTGAAAGAGTTAAAGCTGTTTTATTAAGAAACCTAATATCTTCCATAGAATTCAAAGGAATTAAATGCACATGTACATGTGGTACTTCGAGGCCAACAACAGTCATTCCAACACGTTTGCAAGGAATGGCTTTTTCTATAGCAATGGCTATTTTTCTCGAAAATGCCATAAGCTCTAAATATGTTTTTTCATCTAGGTCGAAAATTTTATTGACTTCTTTTTTAGGAATACACAGCGTGTGACCCTTTGCATTGGGATTAATGTCCAAAAAAGCAAGGAAATCGTCTGTTTCTGCAATTTTATACGAAGGTATTTCACCAGAAATTATTTTAGAGAATATAGATGCCATAGAATATGATGTATTTACGTAAATATAAAAAGATTCCTGTTTTGCAGGAATCTTTTTAGTAATAATTTCACTTCGACTCACTTCGACTTCGCTCAGTGGCCGACGCTCAGTGACCAAATTAAGGAATTTGTTATCTTGAGATTTCTAGAACATCAAATTTTAAAACACCATTCGGCACTTGTATTTCGGCTACTTCCCCAACAGATTTACCTAGCAAACCTTTTCCAATTGGAGAATTTACTGAAATTTTCCCTGTGGCTAAATCGGCTTCACCATCTGCAACCAAAGTATAAACAACTTCCATACCATTGGTTTGATTTTTGATTTTCACTTTAGATAAAACTAGTGCTTTGGAGTTGTCTAATTGAGATTCATCAATAAGACGAGCGCCAGCAAGTTGCCCTTCTAATTTTGAGATGCGCATTTCTAACATGCCTTGAGCTTCTTTTGCAGCATCGTATTCGGCATTTTCACTTAAATCACCTTTATCTCTAGCCTCTGCAATTGCTTGAGACGCTTTTGAGCGCTCTATATCTTTTAATACTCTTAATTCTTCTCTTAATTTTTTTAAACCTTCTTCCGTGTAATAAGATACTTTACTCATAACTTCATCGTTTATATATTATAAATTTCCCAAAACCATTCCTATATAATTAGAGAAATAGTTTGGGAATAACGCAAAAAATCTCGTTCACACGAGATTGATTTACAAATATACAAAATATTTAACTCTGTTTACTTTTTGTTGTAAATTGTAACCGAAAAATTAATTAAAAAATGAATCGTATTTATTATATTATTTTAATCGCATTTATGGTTGTTTCATGTAACAAAAGTGATGACAACGATAATGAGAATTGTAAATTTCTACTTGACGTACAAGTTAATAGGACTGTTAGCTTAAATTTGAATCCCAATCTTGAAATCCCAGGAAACTCCCTTTATATTCCTAATATTGGTAATGCAGGAGTTATAGTTATCAATTCTGGATTTGAATTTCTTGCATGGGATGCTGCAGACCCAAACCATGTACAAAATGGTTGCCGGTTAGTTTCAGATTCTGGATTTGAAGCGACTTGTAATTGTGAAGACAAAAATAAATACAGTCTTATAACAGGGCAACCTTTGGGAAACTCAGCGTTACAGTGTGGTTTAAGAAACTATCGTGTTGAAAGAATTGAAAATACACTTGTCATTTCTAACTAAAGCATGCTTTAAAACGTTATTATGTGGAAGTAAATGGAAATATTATTCGTGTTTTTAATAATTAAAAGAAATAGGAATTACCTTTCAATCTCAATGCTTAGGGATTGAAAGGTCTCCAAATTTAATCCATTTTAAAACGTAATAGGCGTAAGGCATTTAATACGACAACAATGGTCGAACCTTCATGAAAAATTACAGCCATTCCAATATTTGTTAACCCTAAGATTGTTACAGGAACTAACAAAGCAACAACCCCTAAACTGATAAAAATATTTTGTTTGATAATCCGTTTGGATTCTCTGCTTAAGCCTATTACAAAAGGAAGCATTTCAATCTTATCGGACATTAAGGCTACATCTGCAGTTTCTAAAGCAACATCACTTCCTGCAGCTCCCATAGCAACACTAACAGTGCTTAAAGCCATAGCAGGAGCATCGTTAACACCATCTCCAACCATGGCTATTCTTTTGTCTTCTTGTAACAGTTTTTTTATGGCTTCGACCTTATCTTCTGGCAGCAAATTACCTTTGGCTTCAGTCAAACCTATTTGTTTTGCTATGGTATCTCCAACATTTTGATGATCTCCAGTAAGCATAATCATTCGTTTGATGCCAATTTCTTTTAATCGTTTTAAAGTGCTAATAGCTGTCTTTCTTGGAACATCCATGACGCTTATTAATCCTGCAATTTCATTCTTAAATGCGACTAACATAACTGTGTGTCCATGTTTCAATAAATCAGTCATTTGAGAATGCACTGAATCTTCGATTGAAATCCCTTCATCTTCCATGAGTTTGGTATTACCTATAAATACCTTTTCATTTTTATAAATGGCTTCAATACCTTTCCCTTGAATGGCATTTATTTCGGAAGCTTTGTCTAAAAAGTCAATGTTGTAAGTTGTTTTTAGATCTTTTGAAATAGCCTTTGCCAAAGGATGATTGCTTAAACTTTCTACCTCTAAAACCATTTGAACAAAGTCTGTTTCATTAAAAGCATTAAAAGGAATAACGTTTGTTAACTTGGGTTTTCCTTCGGTTAAAGTTCCTGTTTTATCGAATGCAATGGTTGTAATAACACCCAAATCTTCCAGGGCTTTGCCTCCTTTTATTAAAACGCCTTTTTGGGCAGCTCTTGCAATACCGCTCAAAACTGCACTTGGAGTAGAAATTGCCAACGCACATGGACTAGCCGCTACCAAAACCGTAATGGCTCGATACAGACTTTCTGAGAAAGTTTCGTCTACAACCAAATAAGCAAAACATAATGTTACAACCAATATGATAACTATTGGGACATAAATTTTTTCGAATTTCTTAGTAAGGCGTTGGGTTGGCGATTTTTGTGTCTCTACCTCACTTACCATCTTAACCAATCTGGCAACCGTGGAGTCTTCACTAAGTTTTAAAACTAAAACCTCAATGTTTCCATCTCCATTAATGGTTCCGGTAAAAACAATATGGCTTTTGTCTATATCCTTAAAGTCTGGTAAATTATTGGTATTAGGAATAGCTGTTTTATCTACAGGCATACTTTCTCCAGTAATTGGAGCTTGATTGATACTACTGTTTCCTACAATAATAACACCATCTGCTGCGATTTTTGTATGAGGTTTTACTACAATAATGTCGTTTATTTTTAATTGCTCGATGGGTGTTTCTATCAATTTTCCATCTTTTTTAACTAAGGCAGTGTTTGGCGATAAATCTCCTAAAGCCTCGATAGACTTAGTTGCTTTATTCATGGCATAGCTCTCTAAAGCATGACCTAAACTAAATAGAAATAGAAGTAAAGCACCTTCGGCCCAACTGCCAATATAAGCAGCTCCAAGAGCGGCAACTATCATTAGAAAATCGATTTCGAAACCACCTTTAAGAATTTTATTGGTAGCCTCAATGGTTATAAAATATCCTCCAAAAAAATAGGCTATAATGTAACTACTTAAGGATATCCAACTTGGTGAAACTTCCGTTTTTTCTAAAATAAAACCAATTAGTAGAAAGAATCCGCAAAGTATCGAAAAATATAGTTCCGTTTTCTTTCCGAAAATTCCTCCGTGTTCATGGTTATGCGTTTCTTCTTTATGTTTATTCATATCATTCGTATTAATGGTCGTGACCTCCGCCACCTGCATTGAGTAACATGTACGTTCCTTTTATTAAAATTTTCTTGTCTATTAAAGAGTCTGGGTTTAGAATTTCAACATAAGACTCCGTTTCAACTCCTTTTTCAATTTTTACTTTTTCTAGTTGATATTCTGTCTCTGTCTCATTCTTTAAAATTAACACAAAAGAATGATCTTCAACCTCAAGAATGGCTTCTTTTGGTAATGCCATTCGTTTTGTATTACTAACAATAATATCGGCTTCTGTAAACATGCCAACAACAAATTGCGTTTGTCCTTCTTCTATATGTCCATGAATTTTTACACGTCTATTATTTTCATCTATAGTTGTCCCAACCAAATGCACTTCAGCATTAAAAATACTGTCCGAGGCTTCAGGAATTTTAAATTGAATTTTCTGTCCCTTTTTAATTTTTAAAATGTCTTTTTCGAAAACCGATAATTCTAAGTGAATATGGTCTGTATCTACAATTTCTAAAACAATATCTGAAGGTGATACGTAGCTTCCATTACTCACGTTTACCTTAGTCACATAACCGGCAATGGGCGCATATAAATTGATAGTAGATGTTATTTGTCCTTGTTCCACGGATTTCGGGTTAATATTCATCATTTGTAACTTTTTACCTAAGCCATTATAATGAGCTAAATTACTTTTATAAGTGCTTTCTGCTTTTAGAAAGTTCTTTTGAGAGGTGATGTTTTCATCATACAAAGTTTTTTGTCTCGTAAACTCAGACTTTAAATAGGTTAATTGCTCAGCAACTTCTAAATAATTTTGCTGAATTTCTACAAATTCTGGGTTTTCAAGGGTCACCAACATTTGTCCTTTATTTACCTTATCACCTATTAGTAAAGGTGTTTTTGTAACGTAACCACCAATAAAAGAAGTCACACTCGATTTGTTATGAGGTGGCACATCTATCATACCATTTACTTGTACGGTTTGGTTAAATTCTTGTTGGGAAATAGTACCAAAAGCCATGTTTTCACCTTCAAATTGTTGTTTTGTAATGTCTATTTCATTGGAGTCTTCATGAATTTCTTCAACAGTTTCCATGTTTTTTTCTGAATTTCCACAGGCTACTAAAACCAATGAAAAAATAAGGATATATAGGTTTTTCATTTTTATAAAATTAAAAAATTGATTGCAATAATTGTTTGATTGTAGGTGTTTAAATTATCCAAATAAGTAAGTTCGATGTCTTTTGCCGTTTCGATACTTTGTATGTATTGAAAGAAATCTATTTCACCTTCTTTGAAAGTGCGTTCAGCCGTTTTTATTATTTCTTCGGATAGGTTTTTGCCTTGGGTTTCATAATAAGTGATGGCTTCTTCGTACTGATGCAGTTTAGCCAATAACGATTGATATTCTGTATCTAACTTTACTTGATAATCTTGTAGTTGCTCTTCTACAACTTCCTGAGCAATTTTTGAAGCTCTGATTTTAGAGGCATTTCCACTAAAAAATAAGGGGATTTTGACACCAAAGGTGTAGCCAATAAAATTTTTGTCTATCTCACTGTTTGTACCTTGAAAATATTCCACATTTAAATCGGGTAACAGACTTTGTTTTTCTCTATTATTTAAAGCTTTATAGTAAATTTTAGAATATTCGAAAGCTTCCAAACCTACATTATCTTTTAAGGATAGGTTGTCTAACTCCAACTTTTTCAAAGGATTGTTAGCCATGTTTAAACTATCCACTTGTACCACTTTTTTTAATTGTTCAGTGGCTAAAACAATCTCTTGCAAGGCTTGTTTGTATAGTGTTTCCAGTTGTTTTTGTTTGGATTGTGCTGTAATCATTTCGAGATAATTGGTTTCGCCTAACTCAAAACGTCGTTTAGCGGAAACAGCAAAATTTTGGTATAAACTATCTAAAAACTGATAGGCTTCTGCCTTATTATTAGCATAACTTAATTGATAATATTTTGAAGTTACATCGCGCTTTAAACTTTGAAACCTAATATTATAATTAGATTCCTGTAATTGGTATTGAGCTTGATTCACTTTTTTATCGGCGAAATAAACGGTCGGAAATTTAAAATCCTGAGAAATACCAAAGATGTTTAATGGCTTATTATTCCCTGCCAGATTGCTTTCATCATAATTATAATATAAAGATGTTTTGTCGAAGCTAAAAGCGCTTTCTATTAATGCATCGGCTTCATCTATTTTTAAAGATGAAGCTTTTAAGCCTGAATTATTTTCAATGGCTAAAGAGACAGTTTCTTCAATAGTTAAAGGGTTTTGCTGCGCCTTCATTTGAAATGAAAACAGCAAAATCACGATAGCGGTTAATCCTTTTTTATTCATTTTAAGTTCTTTTTTTTGTTCCATCCAAGCATATAAAACGGGTAGTACCACAAGGGTTAATATGGTGGCACTTACTAAACCTCCAATAACAACGGTAGCTAAAGGACGTTGGACTTCGGCTCCTGCATTGGTGGAAATAGCCATAGGTAAAAAACCTAATGCCGCTGCCAAGGCTGTTAATAATACGGGACGTAAACGCTCGCTTGTGCCACGTTTTATGCGTTCTTCAATATTACTGATGCCTTGAGATTTTAGTTCTTTAAAATGCTCAATAAGTACGATGCCATTTAAAACAGCAATCCCGAATAAAGCAATAAAACCTACTCCTGCCGAAATACTAAAAGGTAAGTCTCTAATCCATAATAACAAAATGCCACCAACTGCGGAAAGTGGAATAGCAGAATAAATAATCAACGCATCTTTTACAGAGTTAAAGGCAAAATAGAGCAATATAAAGATGAGCACTAATGCTATTGGCACTGCAACCATTAATCGGGCCTTGGCACTTTGTAGATTTTCAAACTGTCCGCCATAAGTGATACTATATCCTGCAGGAAGTTTTAAGTTACTATCTATAATTTTTTGGATATCGTCCACAACAGATTGTAAATCTCGGTTTCTTACATTGACACCAACCACAATACGACGTTTGGTATCGTCTCTAGAGATTTTTGCGGGTCCTGTTGTATAGGTGATTTCAGCCAATTCACTTAAAGGAATTTTAGAGCCATTAGGAGTGTCGACATACAAATTTTTAAGACTTTCTAGATCTTTTCTTTGACTCTCGTCTAGACGAATAACTAAATCAAAACGTTTTTCGCCTTCAAAAACAGAGCCAACGGTTCCGCCAGCGAATCCCATAGAAATGAGTTGGTTTAAATCTGAAATATTAAGTCCATAACGTGCAATTTTACTTCTGTTGAATTTTACACTCATCTGTGGTAAGCCAGCGACTTTTTCAACAATAATATCTGACGCTCCCTCGACTTTTTCAATAAGGCTCTTAATCTCATTGGCTTTATTTGATAAAATGTCTAAGTCCTCACCAAAAATTTTAATAGCCACATCTGCTCTTACTCCCGTTACCAATTCATTAAAACGCATTTCTATTGGTTGGGTAAATTCCACATCCATTTCCGGAATTACAGAGAGTGCTTCTTTAAACTTATCGGCCAATTCGTCCTTACTAGAGGCAGAAACCCATTGGTTTTTAGGTTTTAATTTAATTATAACATCACTTTCTTCCATAGACATAGGGTCTGTTGGTACTTCGGCAGCCCCAATTCTACTAACAGCTTGCTCAACTTCGGGGAAATTATCGAGTAATATTTGTTCTATTCTAGTAGTAATTTCTATGGTTTTACTTAATGAGGTTCCCGTTTTTAAAACGGGTTGAATAACAAAATCACCTTCATCTAAAGTTGGCACAAATTCACCTCCCATTTTATTGAAAATCCAGCCACTTGAGATTAACAAGATTACTGAAAGAGAAATAACCAAACGTTTATTTTGTAGAGCCCAGTTTATTACTGGTTTATAGCCTTTATTTAATACCTTCATTAAGCGAACTGAAATATTTTTGTCGCTTTGAACATGAGGTTTTAAAACTAAGGAAGAAATTACTGGAACATATGTTAAACAAAAAATCATGGCTCCAACTAAAGCAAAACTGAAGGTCATTGCCATAGGTTTAAACATTTTTCCTTCAATACCGCTAAGAGATAAAATGGGGATAAAAACAATTAAAATGATAAGTTGTCCAAAGATGGCCGAGTTCATCATTTTAGATGAGCTTTTTAGGGTAATGATATCAATGTCTGCTTGTTGGTCTTGTTTTGATAGCGAGGTGATTTTGGCACTTTGCGTAGTAATTTGAAAGGCTATAAATTCGACAATAATAACAGCTCCATCGATAATAATTCCAAAATCAATAGCTCCTAAACTCATTAAATTGGCATCGACACCAAAAATGTTCATTAATGAAATTGCAAATAGTAAGCTTAAAGGAATTACGGATGCCACAACCAATCCTGAGCGCCAATTTCCTAATAATAAAACCACTACAAAAATCACGATTAAGGAACCTAAAATTAGGTTTTCGGCTACTGTAAATGTTGTTTTATCTATCAATTCTGTTCTTTCCAGAAAACCATTAATATAAACACCTTCCGGTAACGTATTTTGAATAGATGCCACGCGTTCTTTAACGGCCTTTATAATTTCATTGGAATTTCCATCCTTTAGCATCATAATTTGCCCTAATACTTTTTCGCCTTCTCCATTCCCGGTTATGGCGCCAAAACGAGTAGCGCTTCCAAAACCTACTTTAGCAATGTCTTTAATGTATATAGGAACACCATCGTTTTTAACGACTATGTTCCCAATATCTTCGAGAGATGTTACTAGTCCTTCGCCTCTAATAAAAAACGCTTGATTGGTTTTTTCAATATAACCACCACCTGCAACGCTATTATTTTTTTCTAAAGCGTCGTAAATTTCGGAAACCGAAATATGCATGGCATTTAACTTTTGCGGATTGATAGCAACTTCATATTGTTTTAAAAAGCCGCCCCAAGTATTGACTTCAACAACTCCGGGAATACCAGATAATTGGCGTTTTACCATCCAATCTTGGATGGTTCGTAAATCGGTTGTGGAATATTGATCTTTGAATTCTGGCTTGACATCTAGAATGTATTGATAAATTTCTCCCAAACCTGTGGTAATAGGTCCCATTTCTGGAGAGCCAAAACCTTCTGGGATTTTTTCGGAAGCCGATTTAATTTTTTCGGCTATCAGTTGTCTAGGTAAATAGGTGCCTAAACCGTCTTCAAAAACAATGGTAACTACTGATAATCCGAATTTAGAAACGGATCTAATCTCAATGACTCCAGGTAAATTAGCCATTTCTAATTCGACTGGATAGGTAATAAATTGTTCCACATCTTGAGTAGATAAATTTCTAGAAGTGGTAATAACTTGCACTTGGTTGTTGGTAATATCTGGAACAGCTCCAATAGGTATTTGAGTTAAGGAGAAAATTCCAAAACCAGCAACAAACGCTATAAATAGTAGAATAATAAGCTTATTCCTTAAACTAAATTTAATGATGTTTTCTAACATAATTCGTATGTATAAAGTGTTAAGCTATCAAAAGATAGCCTGTAAAAAAACTTAAATCACGGGTGAATTATGCGAATTTTGGTGGTTGAAAAACAGAATGTTTTTCGAATAAAGACTTAGATTCTTTATAAAAAAAGTTACAAGGAATTTCAACAAAAGGTTGATATTCCAAATTAAAGTTTAACGTTGGCAATGTAAATGCTACATTGGCGTGAGAACAGGTTTGATGATGTTTAAAAGGTAAATTTTCATGTCCATGATGTTCATTTTCATGTTGAAATTTGCTGTCTCCATAATGTTCTGCAATAAAATCTAAAAATGAGTCGCCATACGTTTTTTGATGATATTCGGCATGCTCAAACAGAACACTTAGCTTTGAAAAATCTTCAAAACTAAAGTTGAAGCTTTGTACAAGCATCAAAACAGAATAAGCTATGGCAACGATTTTATTCATATACGCTACAAAGTTATGAAAAATAACTACTTAGAAAGTAACTCTTGTTACATTATTAAAAATAAGCTTTTAATTGCACGCTTCCAGTATGGATAACTTTGATAGTTTCGCTCTTTCTACCTTGGTAGTTGAGGTTTAAGTCTAAAAACGAGGTGATTTTCTTTTGAGCTAAAAGACTCCATGTGTAGTTTTTTCCGGGTTGCAGGCCTTCCATCATTTGATAGGCAACAGGTGTGTTCATATCTCCTTCAAAATTATTAGAAAAATAATTAATCTCTCCAATGATTGACATTTTTTGAAAGTTTAAAAATGAAAAAGAAAGACCATAGTTTTGTTGGTTTAAAGTTTCTAAACTTCCAATGGTATTATTCTTGCTTGCGTATTGATAGAAGATATCAAAACGGATGTTATCGTTTAATAGGTAAGATAATTTGGGGTTTATATTGCCTTCGTCTATATCGTAATTTTTATTGGCAAAGTTTTCGCTAACACTTTTATTTGAATTCCAGCTTGTTTGAAAATTAATCAACCAATTTATAGCGAATTTATGATTGAAAAGTAAGATATGACTAATGATATCATTTTCAATAGACCCGATGGTTAGGTTGTTCTTTGTGTCATTTTTAAGAAAGGTATAGGATGTGGTATAATGTTGCTTTCCTCGATTAAAGAATAGGACATTTCTGAAATTTAATTGCAATCCTAATTCATTATCTGGATCGCGATAAAATGGATTTAAATTGATGCTATTTCCATCACGTTGGCTTTTACTATCTACCAAATATGATGTTTGATTATAAAAATGGGAAAGTGCTTTTTTAATCCCTGTTACTTCGCTAGACCATTGTTGTGGATTTATGGTGAACGTCTGACTCAACCTATTTTGATGCGTTTTTATAAATACCTGGTTAGGTAGTAACACGCGAATGTATTTTCCTTGATCTTGAAATTGAGCGATTTCAAATTCTTCTAATTCTTGAATGCCGTTGTTATTATAATCAATCCACAAGTAATTTCCTTGTCCAGGTTCTACTTCTACATAGGTAAATTCTTGTTGAGGCAAAGTTCCAGAATTGGTTTCATATACCGTATTCCAAAGAAAAAACTGTCTAACAAAACGTTGGCTATATTGGATTCTTGAGTTTAGAGAACGTTCATCTTCTATGGTTTCATCTGTATTATTTAAAATTCTGTAATTGGCATAAATGGATAAGTTGGTTCGTTCGTTTTGAACAACTCTAGAATCTAAATAAAAAGTGTTGGAGGTATTTACTTGTTGTAATTGGTTGTTTCTAATACTATCGTTTACACGGTATTTATAGCCGATTTCAGCAAAAACTTTGGTGCTATCTCCAACGCCTGTAAATAATTCGTAAGATTTATATTTTTGACTAATAGGTGTGTAAATATTAGTTTCGTTAATTTTTTGCTGATTATCTTCCATAGCCAATCTGGTGCCAACCCATGCCTTATCAAAACTGTAAGAAATTAAATTAAAGCTTCTAAAAAAAGCAGAGTAATTGGTGGTGGAAGAGGTGTTTAGCATACTAGATAGGGATACAATATGCCATTTATTAAGCTGTAAATTGGCTGAAACGATATGTCTACTTCCATTGAAATTTTTAGAATAATTTAAATACTCAAATTGATAACTGGCTATCCCCATGTCGTTATGGAAGGCTTGAGCCCCAGTCTTAATAAGGGTTTGATTTCCTAAATACGTTGGTAGGGTAGAAGTTCCAAGGGTTGTTAAATTCCAATCTCGATTAAATTCTGCATTATAAATACGTTGTATGGATCTAAAATCTTCTTGAATATAATTTACATCTGCATAAGCTTCTAGATTCCATAGACTATCATTTTTAATGATAACTTGATTAGCTCTTAATTTTCCTGCCAAGCCATTGTTATTTTCATCATCTAAGGTTGAGAAAAGATTCAAGTCGTTATCACTAGCAGCCACTTCAAAGCTCAGGGAAGTTTTTTCAGTTGGTTTATAATCGCCATTAATGACCGCTATTTGTAATTTTGTTGGAGCTACCAACAGAGTAATCGGGTCGTAATTTCCTTGTAGCACGCCTCCAATAGGTTCAACATATTCATAAATGGTGCTAATGGCATCGATACTGCTTATTATGTAATTCCCCAAATTATCACCTACCAACGAAAATCTGGCACTAAACAATTGATCGTCTGGATTGTTTGAAAACACTAAGGCTTCGACGCCATTTATATCTTCTTTTTTATATAAAATCCTATTTTCATTATAAGCTTCTGGTGTAATGGAAGGCGCTACCATTTTCGCTTTATCGTCACCAGCTTCGGCTAAAATTTCAACCTGTTCAGAAGATAAATTTTGTTGAATCGGATTATTTTTTGAATCGTTTTCACTATATATAGAAACCCCGAGGTTTAGTTTCTCGCTTTCATACCTTCCACCTCCAAACACTACCAAACGTGAATAATTTCTATCGCTATATTGATAATCTACGGTAACTCGCATTTCGGAAGTTACAGGGAACGTTGAGTTGAAAATAATTTCTCCAGCATTATAATCTATAATATAATCGTTGGACTCGCCTCGTTTTAATGGAATTCCATTAACATATACAGTTTCACTTCCTGAGACTATTAAGACATATAATTCTAGGTTTGGACCTCTTAGTTTATAAGGTCCTTGGTTGCCTTCTTGCGCTGTAAACTCGCTAGTAGTAAATTGTCCTCGAACCAAAGCTCCAGAAGCAAATAAATACGTTTGAGAATCTGGATGATGTATTGTAGCTCCTAACGATAAACCTTGTACGCGTTTGGTAAAGTTGGCAAAATAAGAATGCGTATTTGATAGATCAATGTCTCCAGCACGAATTTTCCAATTATCACTAAATAATTCTATAAAAACCTGATCGAATTCATCCAAACGTTGTGAATAACCACTTTGCTGTAAAGGGACGTTGGCATCTTGGATGGAAGCTCTTAAAGAAATACTTTCACTTAATTTCCCTGTAATTTGAAGATCTAACTCACTGTTTAAAACAGAATTTTGATTGTTACCTATAACCACGCCACGTGAAATACTTCCCGAAGTAGATAAACCATCAAAAGGAGTGAAGGTTCGTTTTTCGCTTGGTTGTGATAGTTTGTAAAGTTTAGCAAGGTTTGCATTATTTTCAACAATAACACTATCACTAATCTGTCTGTAAGTCCTAGTTAAGTAATTGGGGTATTTTAAATAATTTACAATTATAGAATCGGCCTCAATTGGTTTATTAAAAGTTATAATTGCTCTTTGGTAATCTACTGTATAATAGGAGGCATCAACAAAGGAGCTATCTTTTTTCTTGATGGTTAAGAAATTAGAATTGATACTTACACTGTCTATGGCAATAGAATCTGATACAGCAACCGTTTTTGTTCTGTAATTAGAATCCTGGTCTTGAGCAAAAGCCACAAAACCAAAAAGTAAAAATATAAGAGTAAGTATAAACTTCATCAAGTACTAAACTACATATCAATTAAAATATTTTGTTGATAGCTTTTGTTAAAACGGTTTTAAATTAATAGTGTAAATGTAAAGCATTATTTATTTTAGCTGAAAATAACTCGCTAATTTAATGTGTTGGGTTATTTCACATGTTTAATTTAAAAGAATACCTTTTTTAAGGGAAGAGCAAATGAAGATAATTTCTTATAACGTAAACGGGATTCGTGCGGCATTAAATAAAGGATTTATAGACTGGTTAAAAGCAGCAGATCCAGATGTTATTTGTTTGCAAGAAATAAAGGCCATGGAAGATCAGTTGGACCTAAGTCTATTTGAAGATGCGGGATATAAATATCATTATTGGTTTAGTGCTCAGAAAAAAGGCTATAGTGGAGTCGCTATCTTATCTAAAACAAAACCCAATCATGTAGAATTTGGTACAGGAATTGAGTCTATGGATTTTGAAGGAAGAAACCTTCGAGTAGATTTTGATGGGATTTCTGTTATGAGCTTGTATTTACCGTCAGGAACCAACGATGCTCGTTTGCAACACAAGTTCGATTATATGGACCAGTTTCAAATTTATATAAGCAATTTAAAACAGGAAATTCCAAATCTGGTTATTTGTGGCGATTATAATATTTGTCACGAAGAAATAGACATTCACAATCCTAAAATGAAAGGTGTTTCAGGATTTTTACCAGAAGAACGCACTTGGATTGGGCAATTTATAAATTACGATTTTATTGATGCCTTTAGATATTTACATCCTGAAAAACAAGAATATAGCTGGTGGAGTTATCGTGCAAATTCCAGAGCAAATAATAAAGGTTGGCGCTTAGATTACACAATGGTTTCAAAACCATTACAAGAAAAAATAAAAAGAGCCGTTATATTAAGAGATGCCGTACATAGCGACCATTGTCCAGTTTTAGTTGAAATTGAAAATTAAAACATATTTAATAAATCCAATTAGCAACAAACTAAATTTGAAATTAAAATTTAAACCCAAATATTAAAAATGAAAAACAGAATCTTAATTATAGCAATTACTACCGTTTTAATGAGCTCTTGTGTGTCTCCTAAAGTTTATAAAGACTTGGAAGGCAAATACACAACCTTAAAAAATGAAAATGGGGATTTAAAAAATGAAAATGAAAGTTTGTTGAGTGCTAAAAATGCAACGCAAAATGAATTGGATCAACTACAAACCGCATATCAAGAAGCCATTTCTCAAAGAGATAAATTGCAAGGAGATTATAATGCTTCCAAGGCTAATTTGGATAATTTGAAAGCTTCTTATAGTGCCTTAGAAAAAAACAGTTCGTCTGCTATTGCTGAAAACGTTAGTAAAAACAGAGAGTTATTAGCGCAACTAGAAGCTAAAGAGCAAGCTCTTGAAGCTGAAAAGTCTAGATTAGAAACTTTAAAAAGTGAATTAGAGATTCGTTCTAATCGTGTAGCAGAATTAGAAAGCATGATTGCTGCTAAAGATGCCGCGATGACTGCATTAAAAAATGCCATTTCTAAAGCCTTGGTAGATTTTGAAGGAAATGGATTAACTGTAGAGCAACGCGACGGAAAAGTATATGTGTCTATGGAAAACAAATTACTTTTTGAATCTGGAAGTTGGTCTGTAGGTGTAGAAGGTAAAAAAGCGGTTATGCAATTGGGAAGTGTTCTTGCAGATAATCCCGATATTAATGTGCTAATAGAAGGACATACAGATAATGTGCCTTACTCTGGAAATGGGATATTAAAAAGTAATTGGGATTTATCAACCAAGCGTGCCACAGCTATTGTGGAAATTTTAAATGACAATCCGAGTATCAATCCAGGAAATCTAACCGCTGCGGGAAGAGGAGAATATGCACCAGTGGCAACTAATGACACTTCTGATGGCAAAGCAAAAAACAGGCGTATTGAAGTTATCTTAACGCCTAAATTAGACGAGATAACAAAACTGCTTAATGATATGTAGTTATTAAATACTATGTAATTTTTTAAACGCGATTCGAAAGAATCGCGTTTTTTAATGAGATATTTTTAAATTGCATTATATTTTATTTTTCAACCTATTTCAAATATCATATGAAGCATCTTTATTTGGTTGTTTTAATTTTACTTTTTGTTTCGTGTTCAAACAATTCAAAAAAAGAAAGCTATGTGGATTCCAAAAAAATAACCTCTGTTCATAAAGATGGTTATGTTGGAGATGCACAATGTATTTCTTGTCATAAGGATGCGGTTGCTACTTGGGAAGGTTCCGATCACGATTTGGCTATGGAAGTAGCTAATGAAGAAACTGTTTTAGGAGATTTTAATAATGTGAACCAAAATATTGATGGAATTGCTTATGTCTTCAGCAGAAAAGATTCTGATTATTATGTTCAAGTTACCGAAATTGATGGTTCTGTAAACGACTACAAAATAAGTTACACTTTTGGAGTTACACCATTGCAACAATATTTAATAGATTTTGATAATGGAAAAAAACAAGTGCTTCGGGTTACTTGGGATGATATAAAAAAACAATGGTATCATCAATATTCTGGAGATGCTTTCGATCCTCACGACTGGATGCACTGGACACAAAGTTCGCAAAACTGGAATACCATGTGTGCCGAATGCCATTCCACAAATCTTCAGAAGAATTATATTGTTGATGAAGATAGATTCGAAACCACATTTTCATCCATAGATGTTAGTTGTGAAAGTTGTCATGGCCCAGCCGAAAAACATGTTAATTGGGCAAATAACATGCAAGACTCACTTCATACTAGTAAATATATTATAGCAGGAAATTCGCAATTTTCTCAAATGAATATGTGTGCGCCTTGTCATTCTAGACGTGCAAAACTTACCCAAAATTTAATTCCCGGAACAAATTTCGAAGATCAATATTTGCTTCAAAATTTATCTCAGGAGTTTTATCATGGCGATGGACAGATTGAAGCTGAAGATTATGTTTATGGTTCTTTTGTGCAAAGTAAGATGTACCATAATAATGTTACTTGTACTGATTGTCATGATCCACATTCCTTAAAATTGAAAGCTGTTGGTAATAATTTATGCATGCAGTGTCATGAGCCAAAATACGATAAGCCTACCCATCATTTTCATCCACAAAACTCAGAAGGGGCTCAATGCATCAATTGTCATATGACAGGTGTTACTTATATGGGAATTGATTTTAGAAGAGATCATAGTTTTAGAATTCCAAGACCTGATCAAAGTGTTACGTATGGTACACCAAATGCTTGTAATACATGTCATGCCGACAAATCAAACAAATGGGCAGCTAACAAAGTAGTGGAGTGGTATGGTTCAACTAGAGAAGAGCATTTTTCGGATGCTTTATTAATAAGTGGTCAAAATAATATCTCCAAAAAAGATCGTGAAGCTTTAGATGTATTTATCAACGATTTAAAATTTCCAGCCATTGCAAGAGCTTCGGTAATAGATAATTTACAAATAACAGAATCAAAACAATATGAAGCTTTGTTACAAGGCTTGAACGATCCATCACCTATGGTGAGATACGCTTCTTTACAAAAGTTTAGAGGCTTAAGTATAGAAGACAGAACGTCGATTGCTATTAAACATACAAACGATACAACAAAACTTGTAAGAATAGGTGCGGCTCAATTACTCCTTGATTTAGATGCTAATACTTTGACAAATGTTGATTTAAATGGGTTAACCAAGTCTAGAAAGGAATTGGAAGATATGCTTTATAGTAGTGCCGATTTTTCGAATGGACGTATGCAATTGGGAGATTATTACCTTCAAACAAACGATATCAATAGTGCTATAAAACATTATAAAATGGCGATAAAGTTAGATAGTCTGTTATTGCCTGTGTATTCCAACCTAGCTACCAGTTATAGTATGCAAGGTAAATTAAGCGAAGCGCTCAATATTTTAAACCTCTTAATACAAAAAGACCCAGAATCATCAAGATCGTATTATTTAAGAGCTTTATTGTATTTTGAATTAGAACAAAGCACCTTGGCTATAGCCGATTTAAAGAATGCCATAAACTTAGAGCCTTCAAATTCCAGATATTATTATAATTTGGCAACCTATTATTATCAAAGTAAAAACTTTAATGAAGGAGAAAAAATAATAAAAAGCTCCCTGAATATTGAGCCTCAAAATCCAGATTACAAATATCTTTTAGCATTAATTTATCAAGAACAAGGAAAAATTATAGAGGCACAAAAAATCATGCAAGAGCTAAATGTCAATCAACCTAAAAATGGTAATTAACAGATTTTTTCAGATACCCGCTTTATTTACCAGTTAGAATAAAATGAAATATACCAATTTACCACATACTAATATTAAAGTAAGCAAACTCTGTTTAGGAACCATGACATGGGGAAATCAAAATACCCAAGAAGAAGGTTTTGCCCAAATGGATTTGGCAACAGACAGAGGAATCAATTTTTTCGATTGTGCCGAATTATATCCAGTTCCTGCAACCGCAGAAACCTACTCCAAAACAGAACAGATTATAGGAAATTGGTTTAAAAAAACAGGAAAACGGGACCAGATTGTGTTAGCAACCAAAATCGCAGGCCCTGGAGATTATACGGCTCATATTAGAACCAATGGATTTAGTCCTGAAGCACTAAAGGATGCTGTAAACCAGAGTTTAAAAAGACTTCAAACAGATTATATAGATTTATATCAGCTTCACTGGCCAGAAAGACAGACTAATACGTTCGGGGTTCGGGATTATAAACACGAAGAAACGGATAAGTGGAAAGATAATTTTAATGAAATCCTTCAAACGTTTCAAGACATTATTAAAGAAGGTAAGGTGAGGCATATTGGTGTTTCAAACGAAAAAGCTTGGGGAACCATGCGTTATCTTGAAGAATCTAAAAACAACAGTTTGCCTAGAATAATAACCATTCAAAATGCCTATTCTCTATTAAATCGTGTGTTTGAAGGAGATATGGCAGAAATTTCCATGAGAGAAGATGTTGGACTTTTAGCCTATTCCCCTATGGCATTTGGGGTATTGTCTGGAAAATATATTAAAGGGACAGCTACCGAAAATTCTAGATTGAAATTATTTCCTAGATTTTCAAGATATAGTTCAGAACAAGCAAATCAAGCAACTCAAGCTTATTTAAAGCTAGCTGAAGAACATAATATGTCTTTAGCTCAAATGTCTTTGGCATTTGTTACCCAACAACCATTTATAACGAGTAATATAATAGGAGCAACAAATTTAATTCAATTACAAGAAAATGTAGAAAGTATTGAATTGAATTTAAGTCAAGAAATATTGGATTCTATTAATAAAATACATGGTATTTTTCCAAATCCAGCTCCTTAATCTAGCAGAATCTATTAAAATTTTAAAAATCGAATATTAACACAATTCACCGAAGAAACAAGTAGTTTATCTATTAAGTAAATGTTAACACATTCTTAATACAGAAATTTTATAATTTAGGTTTTTGGAATTTGTCAGATTGTAAGTGATCCATTTTCAATCTGAAATTCACTAAAAACTTAAGCTATTAGTAGTTAGTGGCTTACATAAAATAACTAACCTATTTTTATAAAATGAAAAAAATTACGCTATCTCTACTATTTGGGTTTATTTCCTTAATTGGGTTTTCTCAAATAGGTTTAGTAGAAAATTTCGACGCGGGTTTGACCTTGCCTACAGGATGGACGGGTACTGGATACTCCGGATCTGTATTTCAAACATGTAGTGTGGTGTCTTTAAGAGCCAACTTAAGTGATCAAAATTTTACTGACGATTTGATTTCACCGAACATTGTTGGTCAATCCAATGGTACTGATTTAACAGTAGCTTTTGACTATAAAATTGTTGACTGGCCTTCTGCAATCACACCAGCTCCTCCAGGTTGGGGAGAATTATTAGTGCAATATTCCACTAATAATGGAACAGATTGGACGACCATGGGAACTGTAAACGATGCTAATCACGTACCTGGAATTACCTGTAACAACATAAGTTTTGTGTTGCCTGCGGCAAATATTCCAACGGGTTCCAATTTTAAATTAAGGTTTTTAAATAATTATTTCTCAGGAAATTATTATTTCTACATAGATAATGTAACGGCTACACAAGTAGTAGTGGACCCACCTTCATGTTCTAATTTAATGGCCCCAGCAAATGGAGCAACTGGTGTGCCAATAACAGCCAATTTAAGCTGGGTGGCTGCTACTGGAATTCCTACAGGATATACCCTTTCTGTTGGAACAACTCCTGGTGGAACAGATGTGGTTGACAACTTAAATGTTGGTCTTTCAACAACATATGATTTACCAGAATTAAATTACTCTACAACCTATTATGTAACCATTTCGCCATTTAACGCTAATGGTCCAGCTATAGGCTGTTCTGAACAATCTTTTACTACTGGAGCAGATCCAAACGCACCAGTTGATTGTGGTTCGGGTATTCCTATTAATACAATTTTTTGTTATACAAATAACGATAGTACAAGCTTTAGTTTTGTAAGTAGCGATGGAGCTCCATTGGTAGTGATCTTCAACTCAGGAACTACCGAAAATAACTGGGATGAGCTTGTGGTTACAGACTCTGACGGTTCGAATATATATACTGGATATGGCGTTGCAGGTAACTTAGCGGGGTTAATGTTTACTTCTTCTGGAGACAGTATTACCATTGGAGTAACTTCTGATAGTTCTGGTGTTAGTTGTACAACCAATCCTTGGAATTTTGATGTTTCTTGTGTAGATACAACGGTTGTTCCTAATTGTAATGCCGTTTTAACCACGCCTGCAAATGGAGCAGTTAATGTCAATGAAAATGAAAATTTAACATGGAGTCCTGCTAGTATTTTTGTAACTGGTTATACACTTTATATGGGAACTACGCCTGGAGGAACAGATATTCTGGACGGAGTTGATGTAGGAAACGTTTTAACTTACGATCCTGGTACTTTAGCTTACGAAACAATGTATTATGTAACCATTATTCCTTATAATGATAATGGTCCTGCAATAAATTGTAATGAGCAAAACTTTACTACAAGACTAGATCCTAACCAAATTATTGATTGTGCTACAAGTCAAGTTTTAAATACGGTTTTCTGTTACGAAAATGGAAATAACACGTATCAAGAAATTTTTAGTTTCCAAAGTTCAGATGGAGCACCTTTAAACTTGTTCTTTAATTCTGGAACTATTGAAACTTGTTGCGATACCCTTAGAATTGAAGAAGGTGATGGAACTGTCCTTTACCAAGGTACAGGAGATGCTACAGGTAGTTTTGCCGGTCTTTCTATAAATTCCACTACAGATAGAATTGTAATGTTCTACGAAGCAGATAGTTCTGTAAGTTGTGGAAGTGGAAGTCGTACCCCATGGGATTTTGATGTATCCTGTATTGATACTACTGTTATTCCAAACTGTAATGCCTCTTTAACAAGTCCTATAGATGGCGCAGTTGGTGTAGATGAAGATGACGATTTAACTTGGAGTCCTGCAACTATTTTCGTTACTGGATATACCTTATATATGGGAACCACTCCTGGTGGAACAGATGTTTTAGATGGTGTTGATGTTGGAACGGATTTAACTTACGATCCAGGTACTTTAACTTATGGAACAACTTATTATGTTACTATTGTACCTTATAATACTAATGGTCCAGCTACAGGTTGTACAGAAGAAAGTTTTACAGTACGAAATGATCCATTCCAAATTGTGGATTGCGAAACAAATCAAATAGTAAATACCATTTTCTGTTATGAAAATGGAAATAATACATTTATAGAGACTTTCAGTTTTCAAAGTTCAAATGGAAACCCATTAAATATGTTTTTTCATTCCGGAACCTTAGAAGCTAACTGGGACACTATTAGGATAGAAGAAGGAAATGGAACAATTATTTATGAAGGAACTGGAACTGCAGGAAATTTAGCAGGCTTGTCTGTGAATTCCACTACTGATACTATGGTGTTGTTTTATGAAGCAGATGGTTTTGGAAGTTGTGCAAGTGGAGGTCAGACACCTTGGAATTTTGATGTGTCTTGTATAGATACAACTGCAGTTCCAAACTGTAATGCCGCTTTAACCATTCCATTAAATGGTGCTGTTGATGTAAATGAAAATACCGATTTAACTTGGAGCGCTGCTTCTATTATTGTTACTGGATATACACTTTATGTTGGAACCACACCAGGTGGAATAGATATTTTAAATGCTGTTGATGTAGGAAATGTTTTAACCTACGATTTAGGAACCTTAGCCTATGAAACAACTTATTATGTAACTGTAGTTCCTTATAACACTAATGGTTCAGCTAGTGATTGTACTGAATATAATTTCACTACAAGACTTGACCCTAATCAAATTATAGATTGTGATAATGGAGATGTATTAAATACGGTACATTGCTATGAAAATGGAGATAATACCTATCAAGAAATTT
The DNA here is from genome assembly GCF_014638915.1 of Xanthomarina arctica. GTDB lineage: Bacteria > Bacteroidota > Bacteroidia > Flavobacteriales > Flavobacteriaceae > Xanthomarina > Xanthomarina arctica. The sequence continues at coordinate 1,019,522 of NZ_BMFQ01000001.1, forward strand.
ATAGTTTTCAAAGTTCTACAGGATTTCCTTTAAATATCTTGTTCAATTCTGGAACTATAGAAACCTGTTGTGATACTTTAAGAATTGAAGATGGAGACGGTACAGTTTTATATCAAGGAACTGGTAATAATGGTGACCTTGCTGGTTTATCGTTTACATCTACTACAGATAGAATTGTTGTTTTTGCTGAGGCAGATGGCTCAATAAGTTGTGAGAGTGGAAGTAGAGAGCCTTGGGATTTCGATGTTTGGTGTCAAACATGTTTACCACAAACCGTTACTTTTAATGTTGTAAACGGAGACTGTGTTACAGATCCAGATAATCCAGTTTTTGAAGTGCAAGTGGATGTTACTGATATGGGAGATGCAGAATCTATAACACTTACAGATAATCAAGGAAGTGCTCCTCAAATAATCACTGAAACTGGAGTATTGATTTTTGGTCCTTATGCAGCAAATACAAATATTGTAATTACTACAGCTAATACTAACGATCCTAATTGTACGGTTATTAGTAATCCATTATCATTCTTATGTCCACCACCACCAAATCCATGTTCTATTGTATTTGCTGGAGATGATACGTCTGTAGATTGTGCAACACCAGAAGCTGTGCTTGCTGCTAACTTCCACTTATATGGGCAAGACACAAATAATTACGAAATTAATGCCATAGATACTTGTCCTACGCCACCAGTTGATGGAGCAACACCTACTAGTATAGATGTGGATGACACTTGGTCTGAAGTTCTTGAGTTAGGTTTTGATTTCTGTTTCTATGGAGGCGTGTATAATCAAGTAATTATAGGGTCCAACGGTGTAGTGAGTTTTGAAATAGAGAATGCTGGAGATTATAACGGCTGGGATTTATCGCCATTTACTGGTGGTGTTTCGACCTTACCAAATTCAACGAATACGACAATAACTCAAGCTAACATATTTGGGGTAGGGCATGATATCGACCCTTCTGTATGTGGAAGTATTGACTATGTTGTATTAGGTTCCTCACCTTATAGACAGTTTGTAGTTAATTACAACGCTGTTTGTCAATTTGGTTCTGCTTGTAATTCACTTCAAAGCACATCTCAGATTATACTTCATGAATCGTCAAATAATATTGATATTCATGTAATAAGTAAACCAACGTGTATGAGCTGGAACGATGGTTTAGCGGTAGTTGGATTGCAAAATGTTGGTGATACTGCTGCTACTACACCTCCAGGTCGTAATACAGGAGTTTGGACAGTTACAGAACCAGAATCTTGGAGATTCTCACCTTCTGGAACACCAAATTACACTTTAGAATGGTTAGATGAAAACGGAAATATAATCGGAACAGAAGATACTGTTACAGTATCTCCTACTCAAACATCAACCTATACGTTCGAAGTTACTTACGACTTATGTACTGGTGGAACTGCTACAGTTTCAGATGAAGTGGAAGTTGAATATATTAACCTTTCAACTTTTGATTCTACTTTTGAAATGACAGCAACTTGTACTGGTGGTACTGCCGACATTCTTGGTGATACGGGAGGAACATTTACATTCAATCCTGAGCCAACGGATGGAGCAACTATTAACGTTTCTACTGGTGAAGTTATGAATGGAATTCCTGGAACAACCTATACTATTCAATATACAGTTGGAGAAGAAGCTTGTCCTTCTATAGGAACACAAACTTTAGAAGTGCCTGGAGCTGGTGATGCGTCCTTTACACTAACTGCAAGTTGCGATGGCGCAATTGCAACAATTACTGGATCTACTGGCGGAACATTTGCTTTTAACCCAGAACCTGGTGATGGAGCGATTATTGATGCAGACACAGGAGAAATTACAAATGGCGTTGCTGGAACAACTTATACTGTTGAATATGAAACTTCAGGAGATTGTGGAACTTCAAGTATGCAAACGGTAACCATTACTGGTTCGGATGATTCGTCATTTACAATGACAGCAAGTTGTACTGGAGCTACTGCAGAAATAACAGGAATGACTGGAGGAGTATTTACTTTTAACCCAATACCTTCAGATGGTGCCTTAATTGACCCAACAACAGGAGAGATTACAAATGGGGTTACTGGAGCTACCTATACAGTAGAATATGCAACAGATAGTGCTTGTCCAAGTACGACTACGCAATCTGTAACAATATCTTCACAAGAAGATGCTACATTTACATTAGTACCAACTTGCGATGGTGCAACTGCAACCATAACTGGAGATTCAGGAGGAACATTTACATTTAATCCTGTGCCAACAGATGGAGCAACTATTGATGCTTCTACTGGTGTTATTACTAATGGCGTTTCTGGAACAACCTATACGGTGGTATATACCACAGCAGGATCTTGTCCAGCAAACTCTACTCAAACGGTAACTGTAACAGGTACATCAGATGCTTCATTTAGCATGTTCCCAACTTGTAGTGGTGCAACAGCAAACATAACAGGTGATATGGGAGGAACCTTCGCGTTCAACCCAGAACCTGGAGATGGTGCAGTAATTGATCCAGTTACGGGAGAAATTACAAATGGTACACCTCAAGAAACTTATACTGTTGAATATACTACATCAGGTACATGCTCTGAAATGAGTTCTGTCTTGGTAACTTTATTAACAAGTCCGGAAGATGCGTCCTTTATTATTGTATCAATAACTTGTGATAATGCTACGGTTGAAGTAACTGGAGATACAGGTGGTACATTTGCACTTAATCCTCCTTCACAAGGTGGAGCAGTAATAAACCCTATTACAGGAGAAGTTACTGGTGCAGTATCTAATACCAATTATACTATAGAATACACGACGTCTGGTTCTTGTCCTGTTACCACAGATGAAACATTTAAAACAGAAACATGTGTTATCCCTCAAGTAATTACACCAAATGGAGATAATTATAATGATTCTTTCGACTTAACTGGCTTTGATGTAAGTAGTTTGGAAGTATTCAATAGAAATGGGATTAAAGTTTACAGTAGAAATAATTATACAAATGAATTTATAGGCATTTCGGATAATGGAGACGAGCTACCAACAGGAACTTATTTCTATGTGATGAGATATCAAGAAGACAAGGTAAAATCGGCTTGGGTATATATTAATAGAGAACAGTAAACTAACACAACCAAATTATTATAATGAAAAAACTATATATCATTCTCGTATTCTTGTTTGCATTACAAATGCATGCGCAACAAGACCCTCAATTTACACAGTATATGTATAACATGAACGTTATAAATCCAGCTTATGCTGGCTCTTACGATGGCGTAGCAATTGGGCTTCTGTATAGAAGCCAATGGGTTGGCTTAGATGGCTCTCCTAATACTGCTACTTTTAATGTAAGTTCTCCAGTAGGCAAAAGAGTGGGGGTTGGACTATCTTTTATTAATGATCAAATTGGGCCTGTTATAGAAAACAATGTCTATGCAGATTTCTCTTATACGCTTCCATTAGGAGGTGAGAATAAGTTAGCTTTCGGTCTAAAGGCAGGTGCAACATTCCATGATATTGGACTGGTTGATCTAGATGCTACAGATCCTAATGATCCCTTATTACAAACTAATATAAACCAAGCGACACCTAATGTGGGTGTCGGGGTTTATTTTTATCAAACAAATAAGTATTATTTGTCTCTGTCTATGCCTAACATGTTGAACTCAGTTCATTTAGATGATAATGGTTATAAAATAGGTTCAGAAACGCTACACTTCTTTGCTGCGGCAGGGTATGTGTTTAGCCTTTCAGAGAATTTTAAATTAAAGCCAAATACCATGTTTAAAATGGCTGTAGATGCACCTTTAAGTTTCGATATAAATGCGAACCTGTTTATGTATGATAGAGTTGAGGTTGGAGTTGGATACCGTTTAGAAGATTCTTTTATTGGAATGATTAATTTCTTAATCACACCTAATATTAGAGTTGGATATGCTTATGATAGTGTTATATCAGATCTTGATGTAGCAACATCTGCTTCTCATGAAATTTTTATAAATTTCGATATTCCACTTTTAAAGAAAGTGTCACGTTCACCTCGTTACTTCTAATTACTTAAGCTAAACATTATGAAAAAATTAAATATATTTTTTACAATCATATTAATGAGTAGTTTAAGTATAACTGCTCAAAACAAAAACACCCAAAATGCTGATAAGTATTTTAATAAATATGAATTTATTGAAGCTATCGAAGCCTATACTGTAATAGTAGAAAATGGAAAAGCCGACGAGTATGTCTATGGGCAATTAGCTGAAGCAAATTATAATATTTTCAGTACAGTAGAAGCTGAACGTTGGTATGCTAAAGCGCTTGAAACAAATCAAGATCCAGAAATGATTTACAGATACTCTCAAATGCTTAAAGCGAATGGGAAGTATGATGAATCTAATAAATGGATGAAAAAATTTGCTGATGCAAAACCTAAAGACGATAGAGCCATCGCTTTTATTGCAAATCCAGATTACATTCCAGGAATTTTAGAAGGGGAAAAATTATACGACATTTCATCTTTAGAATTCAATACTGAATATTCAGATTATGGAGGAACTGTTTTAGACGGTAACCTTTATTTCTCTTCAGCAAGAAACAATGCTAGAAGAAATTATGGTTGGAACGATGAGCCATATTTAGATATTTATCGTGTAGCTGTTGGTGGAGATGCCGCTGGTATTGAAGCAGAATTGGTTAATGGAGTAAATACAAGATACCATGAAGGATTAGTATCTTTTAGTCCAGATGGTAACACCATTTACTTCTCTAGAGAAAGTTTCTCTGAAGGGGATTTTGAAAAAAATAAAGAAGCAAAAACTAAAAAAAGTTTATTGTACTTATTTAAAGCAACAAAAGATGGTGAGAATTGGACCGATGTTCAACCTTTAATCTTAAACAATAAAGAGTACTCAGTAAAAAGTCCATCTGTAAGTAAAGATGGTAAAACACTTTATTTTGCTTCAGATATGCCTGGAGGTTTTGGTTATTTCGATATCTATAAAGCAGCGATTAATAGCGATGGTTCTTTTGGAACTGTTGAAAATTTAGGTGCTAAAGTTAATACGGAAGGTCAAGAAATGTTTCCTTATATAAGTGATACAGACGTACTTTATTTCTCTTCTAACGGTCATTTAGGTTTAGGAGGTTTAGATGTGTTTTATATCTCTGAATCTGGCGATGCTGTAAATGCAGGTGTTCCTGTAAATAGTAATTCAGACGATTTAGCTTTTACTATTAACGAGGAAACTGGAGAAGGCTTTGTCTCTTCCAATCGTCCAGGAGGAAAAGGTAATGACGATGTTTATGCACTTAAGCGTTTAGAGCCTTGTAATGTCAATGTTATCACAACAGTTGTGGATAATGTTACTAATAACCCTTTAGCTGGCGTAGCGGTTACTATTAAAGATGCTAGCGGACGTGTTGTTTCAACACAAACTTCAGATGCAAATGGACAATTGGAATACACAGTTTCTTGCGATAAGACTTTAGACTTTTCGGGCGTTTTAAAAGAATATGTAAGTAATAGTGTTACATTCTCTGGAAGCAAAGAAAAGGAAGCTTCATTTCAACTTAATTTAGATCCTATTGAGCATATTATAGTCGAGGATAGAGTTGTTCTAAATCCAATATTATTTGAATTCGATAAAGCAAACATAACAGAACAAGGCGCTTTCGAGCTTGATAAGCTAGTTGCCATTATGAATAAATATCCAAATATGGTTATTTTAGCAGAATCTCATACAGATAGTAGAGGACCGGCAAGTTATAATGAGAAATTATCTGATAGACGTGCAAAATCTACCGTACAGTATGTCATCTCTAAAGGTATTGAAGCTAATAGAATTTCAGGTATTGGAAAAGGAGAGAGCGATCCAAAAATTGATTGTGGTAATAAATGTACTGAAGAAGAATATCAAACAAACAGACGTTCAGAATTTATTATTGTAAGCGGAGGTCCTTCTAAATAAATATAGAAAACATCACGCATAAAAAAAGCCTTGCTAATATTTAGCAAGGCTTTTTTATTATTTAATTTGTTCACCATTTTTATCAAAAAAATGATATTCTAAGTATGTGTAAGCATCTCTTGGTAAAACTTTAACCCACTTCTTATGTTCAAAAAACCATTTTGAACGAATCGATGGAAAACCTTTAGTTAAATAGGCTGCTATAAAAGGATGCGTGTTTAAAGTTACCTTTGTATAGTCTTTTTTTAATAATTGCTCAAGATCAAAATTAATCTTTTGTACCAAGCCAATTGGTGCTTCAACTTCTTCGCCATTAGCTCCATCGGGGTTGTCCTCTCTGGTTTTAATGTTCATTTCTGGTCGAACACGTTGTCTTGTTATTTGAATTAATCCAAATTTACTTGGAGGCAATATTTTGTGTTTTGCTCTATCGTGTTTCATTTCATCTTTAAGATGATTGAAGAGCTTTTTTCTGTTTTCAGCTTTATTCATATCAATAAAGTCAACCACAATAATTCCTCCCATATCTCGGAGGCTTAATTGTCTTGCAATCTCAGACGCCGAAATTAAATTTACTTCTAAGGCAGTGTCTTCTTGGTTGTTTTCTTTATTAGATCTATTACCACTATTAACATCAATAACATGTAATGCTTCTGTATGTTCAATAATGACATATGCTCCTTTAGCCATTGAAACCGTTTTTCCGAAAGATGTTTTTATTTGTCTTTCTATTCCAAACTTCTCAAAAATGGGAACAGTAGATTGATATAGCTTAACGATTGATTCTTTTTTTGGTGCAATTTCCTGCACATAATCTTTAATTTGAATGTAAAGCTCTTCATCATCAACAACAATACTTGTAAAGGAGTCATTAAAAATATCGCGCAAAATAGACGATGCTTTATTTAGTTCTCCTAAAACTTTACTTGGATGATGTGCTTTATGTAGCTTTTTACACATTGCGGTCCAGCGACCTAACAAATTTTGTAAATCTTTATCTAGTTCGGCTACTTTTTTGCCTTCAGCTACTGTACGTACAATAATACCAAACCCTTGTGGAGTAATACTCTTAACAAGGCGTTTTAGTCTTTCTTTTTCTTCTTTACTTTCTATTTTTTGTGAAATAGAAATTCTGTCAGAAAATGGAACTAAAACAATATATCTACCAGCAATAGAAAGCTCTGAGCTTATTCTAGGGCCTTTGGTGGATATAGGTTCTTTAGCAATTTGTACTAAAATAGACTGATTTGATTTTATGACGTCATTAATCTTGCCGTCTTTATCAATATCTTTTTCAAATGGGAATTTGTTAAGAGAAAAATCTCTTAGTTTACCTGTGCTTACACTTTTTGTGAATTTTAAAAGCGAAGGGAGTTTTGGTCCTAAATCATGATAATGTAAAAAGGCATCTTTTTCGTAGCCAACATTTACAAAAGCAGCATTTAGCCCAGGAACAGATTTTCTTACTTTGGCAATAAACACATCGCCAACAGAAAAGTTGTTACTTCCTTCGTCTTTCTGTAATTCAATTAATTTTCCATCTTTTAATAAGGCAAAATCAACATGGTCTGAACTAGATCGAATAATCAATTCTTTATCCATTTTGTTAATTTTTATCCATACTTTAAAGTTGTAATGTCGTGAAGTTGTATAGGTGTTAAGTTGCAATCGTGCTAAGCAATAAACTTAACAAAAAACAACCAACAACTAACAACTAACAACCTACAACTATGCTGTACAGATGGATGATACAATTTTTATATCCACCGTAAAATACGGTAGGATATCACGTAATAACATATTCATGGGTCGATCCCATATTATAGGTATTACATGTCACAGGATTTTAATAAATCCGTGGAGTTTATACTAATGCAAGGTCATGCAAAATTTATAAACTCATGTCAAAGAACGTTTTTGTTATAAAACCAAAAAAGTAGTTATTAACTACTTTTTGGATTTATTTCTTTTTCTTGTGACGATTAGCGCGTCTTCTCTTCTTACGCTTATGCGTTGCAACCTTGTGTCTTTTTCTCTTTTTACCACTTGGCATAAGTACTGGTTTTTTAAATTAATATTATGGGTCTTTATTTAACCTCTACGTTTGATTTCACTCCTTCTACAAATACTTTTGCAGGTTTAAATGCTGGGATGTTGTGAGCTGGAATTTTAATGGTTGTGTTTTTTGAAATATTTCTTCCAGTTTTTTCCGCTCTAGTTTTAACTATAAAACTACCAAAACCTCTTAAATACACGTTGTCTCCACTCTCTAAAGAAGTCTTTACTTCTTCCATAAATGTTTCAACAGTTGCCTGAACATCACCTTTTTCTATTCCTAATTTCTCAGAAATTTTCGTTACTAAATCAGCTTTAGTCATTTTTAATCTATTTAAGTTACTATTAATTATTTAAAGGGATGCAAATATAGGAATTTAATATTCAATATTTCAAACCTAATTCATTTAAATTTAAGAATATAAACGTTTATTTTTGCTCTCAATAGACATTTTTAATGACCACTACAAAAGTTTTAACATCTTGGTACTCAATTAATAAACGTGATTTCCCATGGCGTAACACCATAAATCCATATAAAATTTGGCTCTCAGAAATTATTTTGCAACAAACACAAATTAAACAAGGACTCCCTTATTATGAGGCTTTTACAGCTAAATACCCCACGGTTTTTGACCTTGCCAATGCAGACGAGAGCGACGTTTTAAAATTATGGCAAGGCTTGGGTTATTATTCTAGAGCGAGGAACTTACATGCCACGGCAAAGCATGTAGTGGATACTTTAAATGGTCAGTTTCCTAACAATTATAAAGAACTTTTAGCATTAAATGGAATTGGAGATTATACAGCTAGTGCAATTGCATCCATTTGTTTTAACGAAAAAACGGCCGTATTGGATGGTAACGTCTATCGTTTTTTGTCCAGATATTATGGTATCGACACTCCTATTAATACTACAATTGGATTTAAAGTCTTTAAAGCTTTGGCTCAAGATATTTTAAGTAAGAAAAACCCAGCAGAACACAACCAAGCCATAATGGATTTTGGGTCCAGACAATGCACTCCAACAAACCCAGATTGTACTGTTTGTCCTTTTAATAAATCTTGTGTTGCTTTTAAGGATCATTTGGTAGATCAATTACCAGTAAAAATCAAAGCTAAGAAGCCAATAAAAAAGTATTTTAACTTTTTGGTTTTTGTTTCAGATTCTCGTGAAACCATTATAGAGAAGCGTGAGGAAAAAGGCATTTGGAAAAATCTCTATCAATTTCCGCTAATCGAAACTGAAAAAGATCCAAACTTAAAGGAATTTCATTCTCAATTAAAAGACTATACGATTATAAAGGACCTAAATTATGAGTTGTCCTTATATAATGATGTCGATATTGTTCATAAACTTTCACACCAACACCTTCATACTAAATTCTGGATTATTAATTTGAGAAAATTACCAATTTCAGGGATTCCTATTAAAAAAATTAGAGATTTTGCGGTGCCTGTTTTAATTGAAAATTTTATTGAAGACTTTAATTTTTAGAGCTTTAACAAATTCGTTCATAATTTTTTATTAAATTTAAAGAAATGAAAAGCAATTACGTAATTTTGCTGATTATTAACATATAAACAAATTATGTCTGGAACATTAAATAAGGTTATGCTAATAGGGCATTTAGGTGATGAAGTGAAAATGCACTATTTTGATGGTGGAAATTGTATTGGGCGTTTTCCTTTGGCAACAAACGAAACCTATACCAATAAGCAAACCAACGAGCGCGTTACCAATACAGAATGGCATAATATTGTTGTAAGAAATAAAGCTGCCGAAATCTGCGAAAAGTATCTTTCTAAAGGTGACAAAGTATATATTGAAGGTAGAATTAAAACCAGAAAATGGCAAGATGAAAGTGGAAACGATAGATATTCTACCGAAATACACTGTACAGATTTCACATTTTTAACAACTAAAAATGAGAATGATAATCAACAGACAAGCAATCAAACAGCTCAGAAACCTGTAGATATTAATAAAAATCAACCAGCTCAACAAGAAGCAGAAGACGATCTTCCTTTTTAACCATAAATTTATATAATTAAAGCTATAATCATTGGACCCTGAACCCTCGAGTTTTTATGCGTTTATTTCAACAATTGATTTTTCAATTGTTTTTGGTTTTTTATTGTTAGCGCTGCTACTTGCTTGCTCTGCACTTATTTCTGGCGCAGAAGTGGCACTTTTTTCTTTAAATAGAACCGATTTAGAAGAAGGTTTACAAGAAAACCCAAATACCTTTAAAATTATTTCTTCACTTTTAGAAAGACCTAAAAAGCTATTAGCAACCATTTTGGTGGCTAATAATTTTATAAATATTGGTATTGTTATTTTGTTTGCCTACTTGGGCGACTATCTATTTGCTGGTATTATACATCCAATTCTTAGATTTGTTGTAGAAGTAATAGTCATTACTTTTTTAATTTTACTTTTTGGCGAAATTTTACCTAAAATTTATGCCAGTAGAAATAAACTGAAATTTTCAAATTTTATGGCTTATCCTTTAAGGGTTTTAGATGTTCTAATTTCTCCTTTAAGTCTGCCTATGCGAAGTATTACTTTGGGGATTCATAGTAAATTAGGGAAACAGAAATCTAATTTAAGTGTTGATCAATTATCGCAAGCATTAGAATTGACTAGTGAGTACGATACAACAAAAGAAGAGCAAAAAATCCTTCAAGGCATTGTGTCCTTCGGAAATACAGATACCAAACAAGTAATGCGTCCGCGTATCGATATTTTCGCATTAAATATCAATCAGAAATATTTAGAAATTATTCCGGATATTGTAAGTCATGGGTATTCTAGAATTCCTGTTTTTGAAGATAATATTGACAAAATTAAAGGAATTCTTTATGTGAAAGATTTGTTGCCTTACATTGATAGAAAGCAATTTGATTGGACCAGTCTTTTAAGAGAACCATTTTTTGTGCCAGAAAATAAAAAGCTGGACGATTTAATGGCGGAATTCCAAGAGAAAAAAGTCCATTTGGCTGTTGTTGTAGATGAATATGGAGGTACTTCTGGTTTGATTTCTTTAGAAGATATTATTGAGGAAATTGTTGGAGATATTAGTGACGAATATGATGATGAAGATCTAGTTTATTCTAAATTAGACGATAAAAATTTCGTGTTTGAAGGAAAAACGCCCTTAAAGAACTTTTATAAAATCATTAAGCTTGAAAACGATTCTCTTTTTGAAAATGAAAAAGGTGAAGCCGAAACCATTGCAGGTTTTGTATTAGAAATTTCTGGTGGTTTCCCAAAAACAGGAAGTAAAATTAAATTCGAAAATTACTTGTTTACTATTGAAGCATTAGATAATAAACGTATAAAACGAGTTAAAGTTACTTTACCATAAAACCCATATGAAACATAGTCTTTTAGTTATCTGTATTCTTTTTATTTGCGTATCCTGTAAACAAGATCCTGTACCTAAACCCGAGGCTTATTTGAGATTGGAATTTCCTGAGGCTTCTTACCAAGAATTAGATGCTAATTTACCATTTAACTTTGAAAAAAATCAATTAGCATCTCAAGTTGAAACCAAAAGCTTGGAAGGTCCAACAGAAAGTTATGGAGTAACTTTACAATACCCTAGTTTAAAAGGAGCCATTTACCTTACCTACAAGAGTATCGATAATAACGAAGAGAATTTAATAGCTTTTTTACGTGATGCACAAAAATTCACCCAAGAACATACCAAAAAAGCTGATGAAATTGTGGAACAACCTTTCGAGAATAAGGATAGAAAAATTTATGGCATGTTATATGAAATAGGAGGTAATGCAGCATCGCAATCTCAGTTTTATGTAACAGATAGTACAAATCATTTTTTAACTGGTTCTTTGTACTTCTATGCAAAGCCTAATTACGACTCTATTTATCCAGCCGCGAAGTATCTTGAAAAAGATATTAAGCAAATTATGGAAAGCATTACCTGGAAATAAAAAAAGCATCTCTTCAAAATTTTGAAAGAGATGCTTTTTTTTGATCTTATATAGTTTATAAAATTTATTTCTTTTTATTAACCTCGTTTATATACTTTTCCAAAGCCATGGTCATTGAAGGGGTTTCAGGTGTTGGAGCCGCAATATCAACTCTTAATCCTTGATCTTCTGCAGCTTTAATGGTGGTATTTCCGAAAACGGCTATTCGCGTTTCATTCTGTTTGAATTCTGGGAAATTATGAAAAAGTGAATCAATTCCAGACGGACTGAAAAATACTAAAATGTCATATAAAACATCGGCTAAATCAGAGAGGTCGCTAATTACAGTTTTGTAAAAAACAGCTTCTTTCCAATTAACACCTAATTCGTTTAAAATTTTTGGTACTTCAGGTTTTAATTTATCAGTTGTAGGTAGTAAGAAATTTTCGTCCTTATATTTTTTAATTAAAGGAGATAATTCAGCAAAATTTCGTTTCCCAACATAAATCTTACGTTTTCTATAAACTACATATTTCTGAAGATAAAAGGCAACAGCTTCCGACTGACAAAAATATTTCATAGAATCAGGAACCTTGAATCGCATTTCATCTGCAACTCTAAAGTAATGATCTACGGCATTTCTGCTTGTTAAAATTATTGCTGAGTAGTTTTTTAAATCAACTTTTTGTAATCTTATTTCTTTTGTATCAACTCCTTCGACATGAATAAAAGGTCTAAAGTCTATTTTAACTTTTTGCTTTTCTTGAAGATCAAAGTAAGGCGAATTTTCGATTTTAGGTTCTGGTTGAGATACTAAAATTGTTTTCACTTTCATAGGCTAGAATGTGTTATACTTTGTTTTCTATTAGAACCTTATATACTATTAGATAAGGTCCAATTTCGAGTGCGCAAAGATATAAAATAAAATAGAAAAAATCTCTTTTAATTAAATTAAGATTTGATTTATAGGAAGTAAGCAAACCTATGGTGTTTATTAAGACTAAAAGGATAATAGCACTAAAAATTAAAGTCTCATTTGGAGAAATACTAAAAAGAAAAATAACATTTAGAGGAATTAGCACAAGTCCTAAGAAATTTTTATAGCTAGTTTTTTGAAATAAATACCTATCTATTAAATTGTCGATACTAAAAAGACTCCCGATAAGTCTTTCCAGTAAAACTTTAATTAAAATAAAGACACCGATACCAAGCATCAGTTTTAAAATAATTGGAAGAGATATTTCAATATTTTCAAATAGTGTATTGTAACTTATAAAGCTAAATATGGAAGCTGAAAATATGAGGTTGAAAAACAAAAGGCCATCAAATAAATCGATAAATTTTTGATCTTTAGAATAGATTTTTAAATAACTAGAATTAATTAAAATAGAAGCAAATTGATTGAATCTTTTTTCGAATAATAATTTAGTTATTGCCACAAAGACAAGGCTAATTACAATTAATATTATGAAAAAATCGTTAGAGAATATTGGACGTAACATGTTGTAAAATTATTATAAAAAATAATACTTATTTCATATTTTTTAAGGAATATTTAAAAAACTATCTCTTTTAAATAGTTTACATTTGTTGAAATTATACACTTTTTAATGAAAGACGCTATTGTCATTATCCCAACCTATAATGAAATAGAGAATATAGAAGCTATCATAAAAGCTGTATTTTCTCAAGATAAAGCGTTTCATATTTTAGTGGTGGATGATAATTCCCCCGATTTAACTGCTGCAAAGGTACAAGAATTGCAACAAGAGTTTAATGATAAATTATTCTTATTAAATCGAGATAAAAAAACAGGTTTGGGCACAGCTTATATCGCCGGATTTAAATGGTGTTTAGAAAAGGATTATCAGTATATTTTTGAAATGGATGCCGATTTTTCACATAATCCAGACGATTTAATCCAACTGTATAACGCTTGTTTTTTGGAGCATGCAGATGTGGCTATCGGTTCTAGATACATAGATGGTGTAAACGTTGTAAATTGGCCAATGAGTCGTATTTTACTATCGTATTTCGCTTCAAAATATGTCCGATTTATTACAAGAATGAAAATACAGGATACAACAGCTGGTTTTGTCTGTTATAAAAGAAACGTTCTAGAAACTATTAATCTAGATAAAATTGAGTTTGTAGGTTATGCGTTTCAAATAGAAATGAAATTTAAAGCTTATTTAAAAAAGTTTCAAATTGTTGAAGTGCCAGTAATTTTTACCGACAGAAAAAAAGGAAAATCTAAAATGAGTGGAGGCATTATTTCCGAAGCTATTTTTGGAGTTATTAAAATGAAATTAAAAAGTATTTTCAACAACAAATAATATGAGTACGATACTAATTAAGAATGCGAAAATAGTTAACGAAGGAGAGATTTTTGAAGGAGACATTCTAGTTGAAAATGATATAATAAAAGAAATATCTATTTCTATTAGTGCCAAATCCTCAGAGGTGCAGATAATTGATGCCGAAGGTAATTATGTTATTCCAGGTGTTATCGACGATCAGGTGCATTTTAGAGAGCCAGGTTTAACCCAAAAGGCAACCATTGAAACGGAATCTAAAGCCGCTATAGCTGGAGGGATAACGTCTTACATAGAAATGCCCAATACCAATCCGCAAACCACTACTATTGAAGCTTTAAATGATAAATTTAAAATTGCTGAAGAAACATCCTACGCCAACTATTCATTTATGTTTGGTGGTACAAACGATAATCTGGACGAAATTTTAAAAGTAAATCCTAAAGAGGTGGCGGGATTAAAATTATTTTTAGGTTCTTCAACTGGAAATATGCTGGTTGATAACCCAGAAGTACTAGAAAAGATATTTTCAAGTACAGACATGATTATTTCAGTTCATTGTGAAGATGAAGCTACTATACAAGCAAATTTAGAAATATATAAAAAGGAATATGGAGACGATATTCCTATCAAACTTCATCCACATATTAGAAGCGATAAAGCGTGTTATATTTCATCATCAAAAGCTATCGAATTAGCAAAGAAAACAGGAGCTAGATTGCATGTGTTTCATGTTTCTACTGGAATAGAAACCAAATTGTTTTCGAATAAAATTCCATTAAAAGATAAAAAGATAACTGCTGAAGTTTGCGTACATCATCTTTGGTTTAGTGAAGAAGATTATGAAGCCAAAGGCACTTTAATAAAGTGGAATCCGGCCGTTAAAACAGCAAAAGATAGAGATGAACTTTGGAAAGCTCTTTTAGATGGTAGAATAGATGTGCTAGCTACAGACCATGCGCCACATACACTAGAGGAAAAGAGACAAGTTTACACCAAAGCACCTTCTGGAGGTCCGTTAGTACAACATGCATTGGTAGCTATGTTAGAAGCACATCATAAAGGAAAAATTTCTATAGAAAAGGTCGTTGAAAAAATGTGTCATAATCCTGCCATACTTTTTCAAATTGAAAAAAGAGGCTTTTTAAAAGAAGGCTATTTTGCCGATTTAGTAATTGTAAACCTTAATAAACCTTGGACAGTTAATAAGCAAAATATACTATACAAATGTGGTTGGTCTCCATTTGAAGGAACAGCTTTTAAATCTAGAGTGACACATACTATTTTGAATGGTCATTTAGTTTATGAGAATTCTAAACTAAGTGCTTCCAAACATGGGAAACGATTAACTTTCAACAGATAAATGAGGAAAATACTTACAGTCATAACGTTGTTTGCTTTTTTAATTGCTTGTAGTAATTCTGCAAAAATAAAAAAGCCGAAGAATTTAATTCCTAAGGAGCAGATGGCTGATATTTTAATAGATGTGGCATTAATAAATTCCGCAAAAGGCATTAATAAATCTGTTATAGAAAAAAATGGGATTATTCCTGATGCTTATATTTATAAGAAGCACAACATAGACAGTTTGCAATTTGTTTTAAGTAATGAATATTATACCTATAACATAAAAGTCTATCAAGAAATAATATTGAAAGTGGATGATAGTCTTAAAAATCTAAGAATTAAATACGAAACTTTAGCAGATAGAGATCATGACGAACTTATGATTTTAGATTCAATAAAAAAATCTAAACGTAAAGTTAAAGAGTTACTTAAAGAACCTCTTAAAGAGAATCCAATTCCACCTAAAGATTTAAAAAAGAATTAGTGTTCCTTTATAAAAATAGAAGAAACGGCTTCAATACTTTTATCTATTGGTATGAACGTGTAATTTAAAAGTGTTTTAATTTTAGAATTGTTATAAGCAGATTTAGTTTCTAAGCTGTTTGCTAATTGTTTACTTAGGGTTCGCGGTTTTCCTGTTAACTTATGGTGAATCCAGTCTAATCTCCATCCTAAATTTAATAAAAAGGAACCTGCTTTTTTAGTTGGCGCTTTCACTCTTAGCGTCTTAGCAATCTGATTTATAAAATCTTTGTAAGACATGTTTTCCGCTACCAAAATAAAACGTTCGTTTTTAATTTGACCTTCCATGAGTCTTATCATACAAGTTACCACATCAAAAACAGCCACATAGCCTACAGCACCTTCTGTAAAAAAAGGCAAACCTTTATAGACTTTTTCAAAAATATTACCACTGCCATATTCCCAAATTCCTGGGCCAATTATAACACCTGGATTAACTATTACAACATCTAAACCTTCTTGAGTGCCTCGCCATACTTCCATTTCAGCACCATATTTTGTAATGCCATATACACTGTTGTCAGCTTCAGGATTCCAAATAGTTTCTTCATCATCTATATCGCTATTAATTGCTGTTCCTATGGTTGCAATAGAACTGACATAGCAAAGTTTTTCAACATGATTGGCAATGCAAAAGTTAACGATATTGGCTGTGCCCTCAATATTAGTTTTTCTTAATAAATGGTATTTGTTGGGTTCAAAAGAAACAAAGGCGGCGCAATGATACACATAAGTGACATCTTTAAAAGCTTCAGTTAATAAAGAAATATCTAGCAAATCGGCTTTAACCCAAACAATTTTTTTGAAGAGTTCCTCAGGGTTTTTACAATAATAAGAGAATACTTTTTTTACGATAGAAAGTTTTTTTTCGTCCCTATAAATTGCTTTTATAGGTTTATCTTCTTTTATAAGTTCGTATAATAAATGCGAACCAACCAATCCAGTACCTCCAGTAACTAATATCATGAAACTAAAGTAAAGAATTATTAATAAAGAGATAGTAATTATTCATTGATTTTTATCTTTGCCCAAATAAAACGATTAAAACAGGAATAATGGCTAATAAATTTGTTGAAGAGCTACGTTGGAGAGGAATGGTACACGATATCATGCCAGGAACTGAAGAACAATTAAATAAGGAAAGCACCACAGCTTATATTGGTTTCGATCCCACTTCAGATTCTTTACATATAGGTAGTTTGGTGCCTATTATCTTATTAATGCATCTTGAAAAAGCAGGACATAAACCTGTTGCCTTGGTTGGTGGAGCTACAGGAATGATTGGAGATCCTTCTGGAAAAAGCGATGAGCGTAATTTATTAAACGAAGAGACTTTAAATAAGAATGTTGAAGGTATAAAAAATGTGTTGTCACGTTTTTTGGACTTTAACTCTGAAGCAGCAAATGCACCTATATTAGTAAATAACTACGATTGGATGAAAACATTTTCATTCATCGATTTTGCTAGAGATGTTGGAAAACGAATTACCGTAAACTACATGATGGCAAAAGATTCTGTGAAAAAACGTCTTTCTGGGGAAGAAGGAAATGTGGGAATGTCTTTTACTGAATTTACATATCAATTAATTCAAGGGTATGATTTTTACCATTTACACAAAAACTACAATTGCTTATTGCAAATGGGAGGAAGTGACCAATGGGGAAATATCACCACTGGAACCGAATTGGTAAGACGTATGAATGTGGATGAACAAGCCAAAGCATTTGCTATGACTTGTCCGTTAATTACTAAAGCAGATGGCTCAAAATTCGGAAAAAGCGAAGGTGGAAATATCTGGTTGGATACAGATAAAACATCGGTTTATAAATTTTACCAGTTTTGGTTAAATACAAGTGATGAGGATGCAGAAAAGTATATTAAAATATTTACGTTCTTAGATAAAGTAACAATTGAAGCATTAGTTGAAGAGCATAAGCAAATGCCACATTTACGTTTGTTACAAAAGCGCTTAGCTGAAGAAGTAACTACCTTGGTTCATTCCAAAGCCGATTTTGATAATGCTGAAAAAGCTTCAAATATTCTTTTTAGCAAATCTTTTAAAGAAGATATTAAAACCTTAGATGAAGGAACTTTTTTAGATGTTTTTGAAGGTGTGCCGTTGGCAGAGATTTCTCAAGCAGATTTAAATGAAGGTTTCGATATGATTGCTGCTTTATCCGCAAAAACAGACTTCTTAGCATCTAATAGCGAAGCTAGAAGAGCTTTAAAGGAAAATGCGGTATCTGTAAATAAAGAAAAGGTTGATGAAGGTTATCAGTTAACTTCTGAAGACTTAATAAACAACAAATATATTATCCTTAATAAAGGAAAGAAAAACACCTATATTATTAAAGTGGTTTAAAAAATAATAAGGTCCCGAAATTATCGGGACCTTATTTACTAAAAACTAACTAACCAATCTTCTCTTTTACAGAGCGATTAATTGGTCGTAATAGGTTATTTGACCTTACAATGCCATTAAATTACAGCCTCTAATATCAGAATTATCAAATCTTCCAATAATTTCAAAAGCTCCATTATTATATACACGACCTAAATCTTGTGTGGCAATAAAAGAACAGGAATTTATATTGGCTAAATCTATAATATTAATCCCTCCAGTTTTATTGTTTTCTAAAATAGTTAAGGCATCTTCTGGATCTCTAGCAAAAATCTTCATGGTTTTAGAACATTCAAAAACACCATTTCCTTTAGAATAGCCTTGACTCAATAATTCGGTCATACCATATTCGCTATGAATATTATCAACGCCGAAGCCTTCTTTTAAGATAGAGTGAAGTTCATTTCTTACTAATTCTTTACGTCTCCCTTTCATGCCCCCAGTTTCCATTACAATGGTGTTTTTTAACTGAAACTGATGACTTTCTACTAAATCTAAAAGGGCGAAACTAACACCAATTAAAAGTACATTTTCACCTTGAGCCTCTAATTCAATTAAAGTATCTTTTAACTCTGAAAGATTGTCCAAATAAAAACCACTTTTAGGTTTCAGGGATTGCTTTATTAAAGAGTCCACCATATAGATTAACGAAGACCCATCACGTTCTAAATAACTAGGTAATAAAGCTAGAATGGTATAATCTTCTATAGGTCCATAAAACTGCTTAAAACCTTCATTAAAGCTATTTTCGTAGATGTTTAAATCGGTTACTAAATGTTTGCTAGTTATGCTTCCAGTAGTTCCAGAGCTAGAAAATGTTTTTTGAACAGGTTGTTTTGAACTCAAGATATCATGAGTTTTAAAAAACTGAATAGGTAGGAAAGGAATCTCTTTTAAAGATTTAATATCGCTTGGATTTTTATAAAGTAAATCACAAAAGGAGCGATAGACAGCATTATGATCAAATTGAAATTTGAAGGTTTTAAAAGCCAGAGCTTCAAATTCCTTTTCGGTATTGATATTAAATAGGTTTCCTGTGTCTATCATTTTGAATTAAGTCTCGAGACAAAAGTATGTAAAATAAAAAAGCGTTACCAAATTTTGATAACGCTTTTAAAATGTATTATAACAAATGATTATCTAACCACTAATTTTTTAGTAATTGTTTGACCATCTTGAGCTATTTTCATAATGTAAACACCAGTAGTTAATGAAGATACATTAAGTCTGTTATTATTTACAGTATTGTTTAATACTTGTTTTCCTAAGATATCAAAAATGGTAACGCTAATAACATCATTAGTTTTGCTAGTAATATTTACAAATCCAGTTGAAGTTGGGTTAGGATAAACGTTAAAGTTACTTAATTCAAAAACGTTAGCAGACAAAGTAACATCTAATAAAGATCTTGAACTTATCTGTGGAGCACCACCAAACTCACCAATTAAACCAACTAAAGGCGCAGCTCCAGAAGGGATAGTTTGGTCAATGTAATCAGCTTCGTTAAAAGGTCTGAAAAACATAGAGTTAGTTGAAGCATCAGAAATATCGTAATTCGTATTGGTTTCAAAAGTTCCACCAGCGTCAGCAAATGTTGTACTGTTAATTCGTACTAATTCAGATTCATATTGTTCCCAATCAGTAAGAAGAGTAGCAATTGTAACTACTTGAGGTGTTACTGTAGTTCCTGTGGTAACAGAAGCATCAGAAACAGGGATAAATTGTAAAACACCATTAAATTCTGATGCTTGTCCCATTAAACCAGACATACCGTCTCCAATAGCAAAAGTTGTTGAAATATTTCCTGATGTATCATCTATTAATATTCCAGCAGTTGCATCTTGGATATATTTTTGATTTCTACTAGCTCTTGTAAAAGTAACAGTAGGGATGCTTGTTAATTGATAATAAGCTCCAGTTCCGTTAGCAATAAAATCAGCTCTTAATGCAGCTAAATCTGCAACAACGGTAGCAGAAGCTACTGAAAAGTTTACAGTAGATTCTACTGCAGGTGAAATTGGAGTATGAGAGTCATCAACTAATTGCATAAATACAGCATAAGATGTTCCGTCAGTTACTGTAATAACTTCATCATCTGTATCGTATTTCATTGGTTGTGCAGTTCCATTAATGGTCCAATGAATATGTCCATCGAATCCACTTCCAGTAGCACCAACATTAAAATTTTGTACATTAATTGAAAGGATAGCAGTAGTTGTTCCAGGAGTTAATGTTGCACCTTCCGCAGGTGTTAAAATAGTTAATGCAGGCTCAGTAGAACCCATTGTAGTATAAGTTCCAATTGGAAATTGAGAAGTACAAGTTGCATTATCTGAACAGCCATCTGTTGCATTAGCACCACTAAAAGACCAATTTGTTTCAACAAAAGTAGTTCCATCAGGTCCTGTTCCATCAACTCTATAAGCCCAACCATCTAAATAATCCCATGGTAATCCAGTACCATCGATGTTAATATCTCCAAAAGTGTCAATAACATTTCCATTAAAGAATAACTCCAAGGCATCATCACCATTCACGTTCGCGGAAGAATCGTCATAATCTCCAGTAATACCAAAATAGGTCATTAAAGAACCTGGATTCGATCCTTCATTATAAATATAAATAAAGTCTCCAGCAGTTGCAGTTCCAGTGAAAGTGATTTCTTCACCATCAGAGCCACCACCATTGTTAGCAGATCCAAAACCGTATAGAGAAAGGTCAGAAATATCGTTTGCAACGTATATTTCTATTAATTTAGGTGTTCCTCCAGTTAATGGGCCATCAAATGCTCCAGTGATAATCATGTCTTGACCATAAGTTAAGGTAGCCATGAATGTTAATAATAATAAGTAAATTTTTTTCATAATTGATTGTTTATATAAATAATTAAGGAAACAAATATAAGAATTTAATGCCTAAAAAATATTAGAAACAACAATTAATTAGCTATTTTACAATATAATAACATGGAAGTAATAATTACCTAATAACAAGTTTTCTAGTGGTAGAGTTGCCGTTTTCTGTTATTTTTAGAATATAGACGCCTGCCTTTAGTTTAGAAACATTTAACTCATTTTGTGTAAGAGTAACTGTTAAAATATTCTTGCCTAAAACATTGTAGATTTCAATAATTTTTGGAGAATTGCTATTAGAAGTAATATAGACTTTGTCTTGACTAACTGGGTTCGGGAAAATGGAGAGATTTTCAATGTTAGAAGTGTTATCTAAAACCATACCATTAGTTTGGCTAAAGCCATTTACTGTAAACAAGCCAATTGCTATGGTAATAATTATTAAGTAATGCTTTTTCATTAAAAAGTATTTATATAAAGTTACAGATTTTTATTCAAAAAGTGTACCAAAAAAGAGTAAAATAAAATAATTCGATTTCTAGTGTTAATTCAATGTAAGAAACATGTTACTTAATTGTTATTTGTGGAGTTATGGCTTTAACTAATTATGAATAATGGTATCTTTACCATGTATTTTGGAAAACAAATTATATGAATGAAAAGGACATAAAGATTCTTTTAGTAGATGACGAACCGGATATTTTAGAAATTGTTAGTTACAATTTATCTAATGAAGGTTATCAAGTTATTACTGCAGAGAATGGATTAAAAGCAATAAAAAAAGCTAAAAAAGAAAAGCCTCATTTAATTATTCTTGATTTAATGATGCCGGAAATGGATGGTATTGAAACTTGCGAAAACATCCGACAAATTCCTGAATTAAAAAACACCATTATTACTTTTCTAACTGCTAGAGGTGAAGACTATTCTCAAGTAGCAGGTTTTGATGCTGGAGCGGATGACTATATAACGAAACCCATAAAGCCAAAACTTTTGGTTAGTAAAGTAAAGGCTTTGTTAAGACGTTTAAAAGACGACGAGCAAGAGGAGCCAGTTCTTGAAATTGGACATTTAATAATTAACAGAGAGGAATATAAAGTTACTTACAAGAACAAGGATATTGTTTTGCCTAGAAAAGAATTCGAATTATTATCTTTATTAACATCTAAGCCAGGAAAAGTTTTTAAGCGCGAAGAAATTTTGGATAAAGTCTGGGGAAATGAAGTTGTAGTTGGAGGAAGAACTATAGATGTTCATATTAGAAAACTGAGAGAAAAAATTGGAGACGATTCCTTTAAAACAGTAAAAGGTGTAGGGTACAAGTTTATTGAATAATGCAAAAAATAAAAAAAACATATAAATTCGCTTTCAAAACAGCGTTGTATATTACTTTTTCAATGACACTCCTTACGAGTGTTTTTTTGCTTCTTATGGGTCAATTATCAGTCCTTATAATTTTATTTGCCATTGCTTGTTACTGTATTTCCTTTATTATTATCCAGTATCGTGCTGAACGTTTTATTTACAGACGGGTTAAGAAAATCTACGACGACTTAACTTTATTAGAATCGGCTTCTTTAACAAACAAGCCTATTACTACAGATATGGCGACTCTTACCAAGGAGATAGATAAGTACGCCAGAGATAAAAAATTAGAAATAGAGACTCTTAAAATTAGGGAAGAGTATCGAAAAGAATTTATTGGCAATGTATCTCACGAATTAAAAACCCCTCTTTTTACGGTTCAGGGCTATTTATTAACTTTAGAAGATGGTGCTATAAACGATAGTAAAATTCGAGATAAGTATTTACTAAGAGCTAATAAAGGTGTTGAAAGGCTTATTTATATTGTTAAGGATTTAGACATGATTACTAAATTTGAAGCAGGAGATTTAAGGTTAAAAATAGCGACCTTCGATATAGTAGAGTTAATAAAAAGTGTTTTTGATCTTCTAGAGATGAAGGCCACTAAGAAAAAAATCACGCTTACACTAGATGTCGATTATCCCAAGCCAATTTTTGTAAATGCAGATGTGGAACGTGTTCAGCAAGTGCTAACAAATCTTATTGTCAATTCAATTAAATATGGAAGAGAAAAAGGAACTACAGAAATTAGCATAGAAAACCTGATTAAAAACAAAGTCATTGTTAGAGTTACAGATAACGGAGAAGGAATTGCTAAAGCAAATCTATCCAGAGTATTTGAACGCTTTTATAGAGTCGATAAAAGTGGCTCTAGAAAAGAAGGTGGTTCTGGTCTAGGTTTATCCATAGTAAAGCATATTATTGAAGCTCACGACGAGAAAATATATATTGAAAGTGAACTTGGTGTAGGGAGTGAATTTTCATTCAGTCTTGAAAAGGCTGAATAATTTTTTATAGTTTATTTCATATTCAAAATCGCTTAGTCCTTTGTAGCTAGATGTTTTTTCCAGCGCTTTCAAAGTGAAATCTTCTTGTTTACAGCTCGGCACTAATTTTTGTTTGTCTAATCTTTCGGCTAGATATTCTTGTTCAAATTGTCCAGGAGTAGGAATGAAAAAGGCCTGCTTCCCTAATTTCGCTAAATCCATAATGGTTGTATATCCAGATCTAGAAATAATTAACTTGCTTTCATTTAAAGACGTTTCTAACAAATCACTAGTCATAAAATTATAGAGAATCATATTGCCACGCTTTTCTATAATCTGCTCTTTTTCAACAACACCTTTAACAAATAATACAGTCCCTGGATAAAATTTTAATTCTAAAAGTAATTTTTCTTCCAGCATGGTTCGTTGTGGTTCAGGACCAGAAAGCAACACCATAATATCGTTCTTAATAGCGCAGTCTTTTTTTGTAAACCTGCTTAAAGGACCAATAAATTTAACGGCTATATCCTTGGTGTCTGTGTGACCAAGTTTTCCACTTAGATTTTGAAACCCTTTATTGTCCGGAACCCAACATTCATTAAAATGTTTAATAATTTTTAGATGTAATTTAGTGCTTATCCATGTGGTATTACCACTCAAAACTTGGAGCTGATGGGTCATAAAAACGCTTGGCACGAGTTTATTGTAAACACCCAATCTGTTATCTGAAATAATTCCATGAATGTTTTTGGTTTCAACAATTTCTTTCACTTCCTTTTTTTCAGCTTTAATAGCTTTTAGTAATTTAGGAGAATGTTGCAATAACTTTAGCTTAAAAAAATGTCTATTTTTTGCGTAGGTTACATTGTAAGCAGGAAGTTCTATGTGTTCTAAATCGGGGAATTCTTTTTTTAAAAGCTCTAGAGCAACACCATCGCTAGCAATTACAGGAGTAAACTTATTTTCAATTAAAGCATTAATAATTGGAATAGACCTTGTGGCATGACCTAATCCCCAGTTTAATGGCGCAACTAAAATTCGTTTGTTCATTTGGTTTTTTATGGCGTGCCTTTTGAAAAAAAAATCAAAAAAGGATACCGCTACTATCGGTCACGCTAATTTTGATAAAAACAAAGATAAGGATATTACCCCTTGCATATATTTCCTTAATTTTACCGAATTATATTTTAATTGTAAAATTAATTCAGTGGGAAGTAAAAATAAATTAAAACGTTTTAGAGAAAACGAAACTTTTGCCAATGTGTTTCAGCCATCTAGAGACGAATTGGTGAATAATCAATTCGATTTAAAAGGCAATTGGAACAAGATTTTTTTTAAAAACAGTAATCCCTTGGTTTTGGAATTAGGTTGTGGTAAAGGAGAATATTCTGTGGCACTAGCTAAAAAATATCCAAACAAGAATTTTATTGGAATTGATATTAAAGGCGCTAGATTTTGGAGAGGAGCAAAAACAGCACTCGAAGATAACTTGCCTAATGTCGCTTTTATGCGTTCACAAATTGAATTAATCGATCATGCTTTTGCGGCAGGCGAAGTGGATGAAATTTGGATCACATTCCCAGATCCTCAAATAAAATATAAGCGTACTAAACACAGAATGACTAATTCAGAATTTTTAAAACGTTATAAAACCGTTTTAAAACCAGATGGTGTAATGAATCTGAAAACCGATAGCGAATTTATGCATGGTTACACGCTTGGTTTACTTCATGGAGAAGGCCACGAAGTACTTTATGCAAACCATAATGTGTATAAACAAGAAGGAAGTCCAGAGGAAGTTACTAGTATTCAGACCTATTATGAAAGTCAATATTTAGAACAAAACAAACCAATTACGTATATTCGATTTAAAATTAAATAAGTTTGAATTTAACAGCACTCTTTTTTATAGCTATGCTTGTGGCTTTTGCGGCAGCACTTCCGCCAGGATTGTTAAACATGACAGCGGCTAAAATTAGCTTAAAAGAAGGACGTACCAGAGGCATTATGTTCTCTATTGGAGCTGTTATAATTTTTTTATTTCAAACTCTTTTAGCTACTGTTTTTGCAAGATATTTAACCAAGCATCCAGATATTATTAATGTTCTTCAACAAGTAGCTTTTGTTATTTTTGTTTTAATTACTATTTACTTTTTGCTCATTGCAAAAAAAGATAATAAACCAGAGAAAGATTTAATAACTAAAAGCAAACGAAGTCGTTTTTTTCAAGGTATGTTCTTGGCTAGCATCAACATGTTTCCAATTCCTTTTCAGGCATATATGACCATTACTTTTGCTTCAATTGGATGGTTAACTTTCGATAATTATGGAATTTCAACTTATGTTGCCGGAGCAACCTTAGGGTCTTTTTTAAATTTATATTTTTATATTTTCTTCTTCGATAAAATAAAGAAGACTAAAGAAACGTCTCAAAAAAATATGAATTTTATTATTGGAATAATTACTGGTATCATCTCCATTATTACTTTAATAAGTATTCTAAGAAAGTACTATTAACACTCTGTTATGCAACCAGAAACGCTCAATTTTTTCGAGAAAGTTTATCAAGTAGCTAAAAAAATTCCTTATGGGAGAGTAACAAGTTATGGAGCTATAGCAACATATCTTGGAGCGGCAAGAAGTGCCAGAATGGTGGGTTATGCCATGAATGGTTCGCATAATAAAGACGTGCCAGCGCATCGGGTTGTAAATAAAAAAGGCTTGCTAACTGGCAAACATCATTTTGATGGTACTAATTTAATGCAACAGCTATTGGAGAGTGAAGGTGTTAAGGTGAAAGACTTGCAGATTCAACATTTGGAAACTGTTTTTTGGGATCCTGCCAAGGAATTATAATTATTTTTAAATTTTCCAAAAATAGGAAGTAATTACAAATCTTTAATCTCATAAGAAAACCATATTCCAGCATCAATCATTTCAATTAATCTATTTCAAATTCTAAACAATTCGCTGTATCTTTGCTGTTTAGAATTAATCTTAATAAAAACCGAAAATCTAATCTGTTTTCTAGATTTTATTTTCTCTAGTCTATTATATAATGAAATTAAATAAGCAAGATATATTTAAAGCACTTGAAACTATTTCAGCTCCTGGTGAAGGAAAAAACATGGTAGAAAGTGGTGCAGTTAAAAACATAGTTACTTTTGCCGATGAGGTAATTGTAGATATTGTAATAAATAATCCAAGTTTACAAGCCAAAAAGAAAATGGAAGTAGAGATCATGAAAACCATTCATGATTTGGTATACGAAAAGGCTAAAATTACTGTCAATGTAAAGGTGGAGGCAACGACACCGACTAAAAATGAAATAAAAGGAAAATCGATTCCTGGAATTCAAAATATTATTGCCGTTGCTTCTGGAAAAGGTGGTGTTGGAAAATCTACAGTTACTGCAAATTTAGCAGTGACTTTAGCTAAAATGGGTTTTAAAGTTGGGATTTTAGATGCCGATATTTACGGGCCTTCTGTTCCAATTATGTTTCAGGTAGAAAATGAAAAACCTTTGGCAGTTAATATCGAAGGGAAATCTAAAATGAAACCCGTAGAAAATTATGGGGTAAAAATATTATCTATAGGATTTTTCACTAAACCAGATCAAGCAGTTGTTTGGAGAGGACCCATGGCGGCAAAAGCTCTTAATCAAATGATTTTTGATGCACATTGGGGAGAATTAGATTTTATGTTAATCGATTTACCTCCAGGAACGGGAGATATTCATTTAAGTATTATGCAATCTCTACCAATTACTGGAGCCGTAATTGTAAGTACACCTCAAAAAGTTGCTTTGGCAGATGCAAAAAAGGGAGTTGCTATGTTTCAACAGGAAAGTATAAACGTACCTGTTTTAGGAATTATAGAAAACATGGCCTATTTTACACCAGAAGAACTGCCTGAAAATAAATATTATATTTTTGGAAAAGAAGGTGCTAAGCATTTAGCCGAAGATTTAGATGTTCCCTTTCTAGGAGAGCTTCCATTAATACAAAGCATTCGTGAAGCAGGAGATATTGGACGTCCGGCAGCGATGCAAACAGCAACTCCTTTAGAAGAGGCTTTCGAAAAAATAACACAAAATGTAGTTCAAGAAGTGGTAAGAAGAAATACTGATTTGCCTCCAACTGAAGCTATAAAAATTACTACTATGGCTGGATGTTCAGCAGTTAAAAAATAGGTTATGACTACAGAAGAACTAAGAATGAATATTGAAAAAGCGCTTGACGAAATTCGTCCATTTTTACAAAGTGATGGTGGCGATATTTCGTTGTTATCCATTGAAGATGGTAAGCTTGTAAGAGTGCAGTTAGAAGGAGCTTGCGTAGGATGTAGTGTCAATCAAATGACGCTTAAGTCTGGTGTAGAAATGACAATTAAAAAATATGCACCTCAAATTGAACAAGTTATTAATGTTGAAGCTTAATTAAAATAAAAGCTTAAATGTGACTTTTGTCACATTTAAATAATAAAGTAAATAATAACTTTGTTTTTTGAAATTTACAATTCATGATTAAAACAGATATTCTTATTATTGGAGCTGGTCCAACAGGCTTATTTGCCGTTTTTGAAGCAGGCCTTTTAAAATTAAAATGCCACTTAATAGACGCTTTACCTCAAGCAGGAGGGCAATGTTCAGAGATTTATCCTAAAAAACCGATTTACGATATTCCAGGATTTCCAGAAATTTTAGCAGACGATCTAACTAAAAACCTATTAGAACAATGCAAACAGTTCGAACCAGGATTTACTTTAGGTGAACGTGCTGAGACTATAGAAAAGCAAGAGGATGGAAGTTTTATTGTAACAACTAATAAAGGCACCAAACATCAAGCTCCAATTGTTGCTATTGCTGGTGGTTTGGGTAGTTTTGAACCAAGAAAACCTTTAATTAATAATATTGAATCCTTTGAAGATAAAGGCGTGGAATATTTTATAAAGGATCCTGAAAAATATAGAAACAAACGTGTCGTAATTTCTGGCGGAGGAGATTCAGCATTAGACTGGAGCATCTTTTTATCTGATATTGCTTCTGAAGTGACCTTAATTCATAGAAGAAATGAATTTAGAGGAGCTTTAGATTCTGTTGACAAAGTACAAGAATTAAAGAATTCAGGAAAAATAAATCTTATAACTCCTGCCGAAGTCATTGGAATTGTTGGCGAACATCACGTTAAAGCAGTGGTTGTGTCTCAAGCAGAACATATAGAAAAAGAATATGAAGTGGAATGTGATCATTTTATTCCTTTATTCGGATTGTCTCCAAAACTAGGTCCTATTGCAAACTGGGGATTAGAAATTGAAAAAAATGCCATTAAAGTGAATAACGCTTTAGATTATCAAACTAATATTCCTGGTATTTTTGCTATTGGAGATGTTAATACGTATCCAGGAAAGTTGAAACTGATTTTGTGTGGTTTTCATGAAGCTACTTTAATGTGCCAAGCGGCATATCAAATCCTAAATCCTGGAAAAAAATATGTCTTAAAATATACAACAGTTAGTGGGATTGATGGTTTTGATGGCTCTAGAAAAGAGGCTCCAAAAGCAGTAGTTAAAGCTATAAATTAAATTATTAAACCTTTCAGGTTTTTTGCAATATCCTAACATGGAACAAGACGTTAACATTAAGATAATAGATAGAAACGGTGTTGCTCACGCTATTTTAGCGCCAACAGATATGGCCATGAACTTGATGGAGGTGGTTCGTAGTTACGAACTTGCTCCAGAAGGAACTATTGGTATTTGTGGCGGGATGGCCATGTGCGCTTCTTGTCAATGCTATGTTTTAAGCGATACAAAATTACCAGACATGCAAGATGATGAAGAAGCAATGCTTAGTGAAGCGTTTTATGTTAAAGAGAATTCTCGTTTGGGTTGCCAGATTCAAATAACTCCAGAAATGGAAGGTTTAGAAGTAGAATTAGCTCCTGAAAGTTAAAATTTCTGTGAAGGCAGGAATGCTATTCCGTTTTGTAATCCATCAATTTTCTTGGACCTTCTAACAGGACTCTTACAATTTGAAGTGTGCCATTTTCAGTAGTATCTATAAACCATTTAATCAACGAAATTTCTCCATTTTCTATTTCAATACCCGTTATGCTTCTGGGGTGAACACAACTCCCAGCATTAAAATAGGCAATCTCACTTGGATTTGGGAATCGTGGTCTGTGTGTATGTCCAAGAATAGTAATTAAATTGTTGTTTTCTATAATCCACTTCTTTGTCCGACGTTCTATTTTAATCAACTCTTTATAGTTTTTTGCAGGACTAGTTGGATCTGCAATTCCCATAACATTTAGGGGTTTCCATAAAGCACGAACCATGAAGCGACTAATTTTCCAGAAGGTATAATTCCACGAATCTGCTTGATGTCCGTGAGTTAAAAACACTTGCTGTTGGGTGTTAGTATTTCTTAAAATAATACCCTCGCTATAAGTTACATTACAAAATAGATCCACATCTTCACCTAATTTTTCATCGAAATAAGTAGATAGATTTTTCGTTACATAATCTGGATTTTGGTAAACCATATCATGGTTTCCCCATATTAAATGAAGTCGTTCCTGCTCGTGAAAAAGCTTCATTAATAAATAGATGTTTTTGTGAGCTTCAAAAATAGGTTGAAAGGAAATGTTTTCCCAAAGTTCGTCTCCATCTCCTATTTCACAATACTGAAATCCTTCAGCATAATAATGTTTTAAAGCATGAAAATAGATGTTTCGGTTATTGGCAAAATCGTCTGCAAAACTATTATCACCTCGATGGCAATCGCTGAATAAAATGAATTTACTAGAGTCATCAAAATTGATAACTTTTGCATTTTTATAAGCTCTATCTAAGCGTTTTTTGGATGAAAACATAAAGTAAATGTAAACAAAAAAGATAAAAAAATGCTCCTCATAATTGAGAAGCATTTGGGTTATTTTTCATTTCACATAAATTGCGTCCGAGGGAGGTAATTAAATGTCGCTTAGCGACTATTTGAAAGCGTTTAAGCCAGTAACATCCATTCCTGTAATCAGTAAGTGAATATCGTGAGTTCCTTCGTAAGTAATCACACTTTCAAGGTTCATAGAGTGTCTCATAATAGAGTATTCTCCACTAATTCCCATACCGCCTAGCATTTGTCTAGCTTCACGAGCAATATTAATTGCCATGTCCACATTGTTTCTTTTTGCCATAGAAATTTGTGCTGAAGTTGCTGTTCCATTGTTACGCATCACACCTAATTTCCATGCTAATAATTGTGCTTTGGTGATTTCAGTAATCATTTCAGCTAATTTCTTTTGTTGTAATTGGAATTGACCAATTGGTTTTCCAAACTGCATACGTTCTTTACTGTAACGTAAAGCGGTATCATAACAATCCATGGCTGCTCCAATGGCTCCCCAAGCAATACCAAATCTAGCAGAATCTAGGCATCCAAGTGGTGCGCCTAGTCCAGATTTATTAGGTAATAAATTTTCTTTAGGAACTTTAACATTATCAAAAATAAGCTCTCCAGTTGCTGAAGCTCTTAAAGACCATTTGTTATGTGTTTCAGGAGTTGAAAAACCTTCCATACCACGTTCTACAATTAAACCGTGAATTCTTCCTTCTTCATTTTTAGCCCAAACTACTGCTACTTGCGCAAAAGGCGCATTAGATATCCACATTTTGGCACCATTTAAAAGATAGTGGTCACCCATGTCTTTAAAATTGGTTACCATGCCACCTGGATTAGAACCATGATCGGGTTCTGTTAATCCAAAACAACCCATCCATTCTCCAGAAGCTAGTTTTGGTAAGTATTTTAGACGTTGTTCTTCATTCCCATATTTCCAAATTGGATACATAACCAGAGAAGATTGTACAGAAGCTGTACTTCTAACACCAGAATCACCACGTTCAATTTCTTGCATGATTAATCCGTAAGAAATTTGGTCTAAACCTGCTCCTCCGTATTCATGAGGAATATAAGGTCCAAAAGCACCAATTTCGGCTAATCCTTTTATAATTTGTGTTGGGAATTCAGCTTTTTGAGCATAGTCCTCTATAATAGGTGATACATCACGTTTAACCCACTCTCTAGCCGCAGTACGTACTAATTTGTGTTCGTCGGTTAATAATTCGTCTAGATTATAATAATCAGGAGCTTCAAATAAATCAGGCTTCATTTTTAAATCTTTATGTTAGAAAAGCAAATGTAACAATTTGTTACATCTTTAGATAAAAATCTTTTGTCAAATTTATATACTCTGTAGTGTATTGATGTCTCGAAGTTTCTATGGTAAGATCTTCTAAAATAGGTTCGCTTTTAGTGAATGAAAACTGAATGAGACTTCGTTTAATTTCTGAAGTAGGTGAACCTTTTACGTGCAAAATTCTATTTGGAAATAAACCAACTTTTATAGCCAAAGCAATAAAATGTTCTTCTTCCTTAAAAGGAATAATGACAGAGAAGATTCCATCTTCTGATAACAATTTTGAAGCACTTTCAACTAAATGATTAAAAGGCATGGCATCTTCAAAGCGGGCCAAATCACGTTGGCTGTTATCTGTTTTATAATCTTCAGAATAAAATGGCGGATTTGAAATAATCAAGTCGTAAGTGTCTTCTATCTCTTCTGCAAATTCCTCAAGTGACGCATGATAACAAAATAATCTGTCGGCCCAAGGAGAGCTTTCAAAATTTTCAACACATTGTTCGTAGGCTTCATCATCAATTTCAAGCGCATCTATCGCTTCGGCATAACTTCTTTGAGCTAGAATAAGTGCTAAAACACCAGTTCCAGAACCTATATCTAATATTGAAAAGGGATTTGTTTCGATGGACGTCCATGCGCCAAGAAGCACGGAATCTGTGCCGATTTTCATCGCACATCGGTCTTGGTTTATACTGAATTGTTTAAATTTGAAGGGTTTACTCACAAATTCCAAAAATTAAATTCCAAATTCCAAAAGGATCAGGATTTGTTAATAATAGCAGATAATATTTTACGAAGTTGTTCTGCTTCATTTATTAAATTAATTAAATCTTCATCTATAGGATTTAAATCTCTAAGCAGTTTTAGCCATAAAACAGATTCTTTGGCTTCCTTTCTTGAAATTTTTAATCTAAACTTGAAATCTTTATCCCCAAGTTTTTCATTCGCTTCAATATAGTTTGCAGCAATTGATCCAGAGGATTTAACTAATTGTTTTCCATCTTCAATATTTGAAATTGTTTTTTGAAGTTGTCGTACTTTCAATCTACAGTCTTTAGCAAACAAATATGTTCTTTCCTCTAAATCGTATATTTTATAAGATGCCATAGTCGGAAGTTTTGGAATTTGTTATTTCAAGTTTGGAATTTTTTAAAGATATAAATCTATGAGCCCTTCTGGAGTTTCAACAAAAACGGTCTTATTTGGTCTATCTATTTTATTAATAAACTCATCATTCATTGGAATTAAGATTTCAATTCCATCTCTGTCTATTTCAAAAAGAGCTTGAGCTGTAGAATCATTAATCGATACAATAGTTCCCACAGTTCCGAAGTTGATGTCTTCTACTTTAAAACCAATAACTTCATGGAAATAAAATTTATCTCCTTCTAATTTTGGCAAAAATTCAAGAGGTAAATACACATCACATTTTATCAAGGCATCAGCATCTGGTTCGTTGTCAACATCTTCAAAACGCACACGTAATAAATCTGATTTATGTAATTGAGAGGCTTCAATAAAGAAGGGTACTAAATTATTTCGTAAATCAACAAACATGGCATCTAGGTTTTCGTATAAGCCTGGTTCGTCTGTATCTAATTTTATAAGTAATTCGCCTTTAAAGCTGTACTTTGATACTATTTTTCCTAAGTAAAAACAATCTTCTTTTTTCATATTTATTTCCCGTTAAAACGGGAACCTTTTTTTAATTATGAGAATCCCACTTCTGTAGGAATAAAAAAACCCAGACTTTAAAAAGTCTGGGTTCAAAAGTATAAAAAATAATTGTTTTTATTCTTCTTCGCCTGAAGCATCTGCTTCTGCTACTGGAGCATCTTCTGCTACCGCTTCAACAACTTCCTCTACAGGAGTGTTTGCTGCAATACGAGCTTCATTAGCTACTTTTTCAGCTTCGAAAGCTTTTGCTTTAGCTTCTGCATCAGCTTTTGCTAATCCATCAGTTTTTGCTCCTACTTTACCAGCTTTTTCATCTAACCAAGCAGTGAATTTTGCTTCAGCTTGCTCTTCAGTTAAAGCTCCTTTTCTTACACCACCGGCAAGGTGATTTTTAAGCATTGCGCCTTTGTAAGAAAGTATTGCTTTAGCGGTATCAGTTGGTTGTGCACCATTCTGTAACCATTTAACAGCACCATCAACATCTAATATAATAGTTGCTGGGTTTGTGTTTGGATTGTAAGCACCTAATTTCTCTAAGTATTTACCATCTCTTTTTGATCTAGCATCTGCTGCAACGATCCAATAGTAAGGTTTCCCTTTCTTTCCGTGTCTCTGTAATCTAATTTTAACTGCCATATAAATTAATTGATGAGGTTCGCGACCTCTATTATTAATAAGTGTGCAAAGATACGATATTTTTTTAATTCTCAACTTTTTATATAAAAAGGAATTGTTAGTTTTTTTTATCTTATTTTTGAGTCCTTATTATTAATTTTTAAAATTTTTTATGAAAAAGTTATTGGTACTTGCATTAACCATTTTTACAATGGTAAGTTGTGGTGATGAAATTGAGTTTAATTCACCAGCAATGCAGGGAAAGGTAGATGGTAGTAACTGGAAAGCAGTCTCTTATAGTGGGTATATTGATGAAAATGGAAAATCAATTATTACTGGAGATAATAATTACGAAACTGTAAGCTTACAGGTGTCTTCCTTTGCTGTTGGAACTTATTTGTTAGGTGAGAGTAATACAAATATAGCGACCTTAATAGATTCTGACCTTCAGGAATACTCAACAAATAATTTGCCAGATGAGAATATCGAATTGTATCCGCCAGATGGTATTATAGAAATTACGGAGTTTAATTCTTCTAATAATTCCATTACAGGGAAATTTTGGTTTAATGCTTACTCTGCTTCAGGAACTGAAACAGTAAATTTTAGTCAAGGGATCTTTTACAACTTGCCTATTCCTTTTTCCTCAGATCCAGTTTTATTATCTTGTGATGAGGCTGTAGCTGCAACAATAGCGGCTCAAGAAACCTTTAATTCAACAAGCACAACAGCTCCTGCTTATCCTACAGTTTGTAATGCGTATAGAGCAGCATTAATGGATCAGCAAACGGCTTGTGGTGACGATACTGGAGTGCTTCAGGCAATCATAGATACGTTATATTGTGGCGATGATGATAATGATGGGGTTTTAACTATTAATGAAGATCTTAATGGAGATGGAGACCCTACGAATGATGATACTGATGGAGATTCAATTCCAAATTATCTAGATGAAGATGACGATGGCGATTCTATTTTAACTATAAATGAAGATATAGATGCTGATGGCGATGTTGTAAACGATGATACTGATGGCGATTCAATTCCTAATTATCTTGACAACGATGATGATGGCGATGGAATTCTAACTATAGACGAAGATGCTAACGGAGACGGAGATCCAACCAACGATGACACGGATGGGGACAGTATTCCAGATTATTTGGACAACAATTAATTTCCAATATAAAATAAAGTAATAAAAACGCAACTTGAAAGAGTTGCGTTTTTTGTTTATAACTGTTTGCTGTTTCTCTTTAAAAAAGCATTAATTCTATGTAATTTTATAGTCTTATTTTTTTATAAAATTCATATAATTTTCCCCAGCTTATACTGAGCGTAGTCGAAGGATGGGGAAATCTAAAAGGGACTTATGTATTTAATTTTCGATACCGAAACAACAGGTTTACCAAAACGCTGGGATGCACCAATTACAGATACTGATAATTGGCCAAGATGTATTCAAATTGCTTGGCAATTGCATGACGATATGGGAAAATGTATCGAACATCAAGATTATTTAATCCAACCAGACGGATTTAATATTCCTTATGATGCCGAGAAAATTCATGGTATTTCTACCGAATTAGCCCAAGAACAAGGAATCCCTTTAGCAGACGTTTTAGTAAAATTCAACGAAGCCTTAGCTAAAGCCAAATTTGTTGTGGGTCAGAATGTTAAATTCGACCTCAATATTATGGGAGCCGAATTTGTAAGAGAAAACATAGAAAATCCCTTACAAGAACTTCCGGTATTAGATACCTGTACAGAACATACAGCTACACTTTGTCAGCTTCCTGGCGGACGTTATGGAAAATTTAAGCTTCCAACACTAACAGAGTTACATCAGTTTTTATTTAATCAGCCTTTTTCTGAAGCACATAATGCCACGGCAGATGTGGAAGCAACCACACGTTGCTTTCTAGAATTAATTCGTCGTGAAGAATACAGTCAAGAAAAACTAGACGTTCAGCCAGATTATTTTAAGAATTTTTCTGAAGCCAATCCAAAGGAAATAAAACTTATCGGTTTAAAGCATATCAACCTAAAACAGGAAAGTGCTAAAATCAATAAACGCATCCAAGAGGAACAATCGGTTGATCTTTCTGAAGCTGAAATAAAGGAGAATATTTCAGAAATGGCTGAAGCAGAATTTGTTCATCTGCACAACCATTCGCAATTTTCAGTCTTACAATCTACCATTAGTATTCCCAAATTAGTAGCCGCAGCGGCAGATCAAAATATGCCTGCTGTAGCCTTAACAGATCATGCCAACATGATGGGAGCTTTTCATTTTGTAAAAGCTGTTAACAATCATAATAAAGGGATTCAGACTAAAAACAAAGAAGCTGAAGATCGTGGGGAAATCCCTTCGTTAAAGGAAATAAAACCTATTATTGGTTGCGAATTTTTTGTTTGTGAAGACCATTTAGATAAAAGTAGAAAAGACAACGGGTATCAAATAGTACTCTTAGCAAAAAATAAAAATGGCTATCATAATTTAGCCAAATTATCGTCTCATGGCTTTGTAAATGGGTTTTATTATTTACCAAGAATAGATAAAAAACTTATTCAAGAATATAAAGAAGACTTAATAGTTTTAACAGGGAATTTATACGGAGAAGTACCAAGTAAGATTTTAAATATTGGAGAAAATCAAGCCGAAGAAGCCTTGTTATGGTGGAAGGAAGAGTTTGGCGAGGATTTGTATATAGAATTAATGCGACATAATCAGGAGGATGAAAATCGTGTAAATCCTGTTTTGGTAGAGTTTTCTAAAAAGCATAATGTCAAACTTGTTGCAACAAATAACACGTATTATTGTAAGCAAGATGATGCCAATGCCCACGATATTTTACTTTGTGTAAAAGATGGCGAAAAACAAGCAACGCCAATAGGTCGCGGACGTGGTTATCGTTACGGTTTACCAAATCAAGAGTATTATTTCAAGTCTTCAAAAGAGATGAAAAATCTCTTTAAAGATTTACCAGATGCTATTTCTAACATTCAAGAAGTTGTCGATAAAATCGAGTTTTATCAACTTGCCAGAGAAGTCTTATTACCTGCTTTTGATATTCCAGAGGAATTTAAAAATGATGACGACCTCACTGATGGAGGTAAACGTGGTGAAAATGCCTATTTAAAACATATAACCTTTGAAGGTGCCAATAAGCGCTATCCAGAACTTACTGAAGAAATTACTGAAAGATTAAATTTTGAATTAGATGTTATTCAGAATACCGGATATCCTGGTTACTTTTTAATTGTTGAAGATTTTATTCGCGAAGCTCGAAAGATGGATGTCTCTGTTGGTCCTGGTCGTGGTTCGGCAGCAGGTTCGGTTGTAGCTTATTGTCTTAAAATTACAAATATAGATCCTCTAAAATATAATTTACTTTTTGAGCGTTTTTTGAATCCGGATCGTGTAAGTATGCCCGATATCGATATTGATTTTGATGATGAAGGAAGAAGCCGTGTCATGGATTATGTTATCCAGAAATATGGAAGCAACCAAGTGGCTCAAATTATCACTTATGGAACCATGGCTGCTAAGTCGTCTATTCGAGATACGGCTAGAGTTTTAGATTTACCGCTTTTTGATGCAGATAGAATTGCCAAGTTAATTCCAACTATGTCTAAGTTGCATAAAATTTTTGGGGCAGATGAAAAAGCCTTGAAAGGGATGTTTCGGGCTGAAGATTTGGAAAAGGTCAATCAGCTATTAAACATTTCAGATGGTGATGACTTGGAGGCAGAAACAGTAAATCTAGCTAGAACCCTTGAAGGTTCTGTTAGAAATACAGGAATTCATGCCTGTGGCGTAATTATTACTCCTGACGATATTACCAAGTTTGTTCCAGTAGCAACAGCAAAAGATTCAGATTTGTATGTTACCCAATTCGATAACTCGGTTGTGGAAGATGCAGGTTTGCTTAAGATGGATTTCTTAGGTCTAAAAACTTTGACATTAATTAAAGACACTGTAAAAATTGTCAAAGCAAAGCATGATGTTGATCTCGATCCAGATACGTTTCCCTTAGACGATGAAAAGACTTACGAGCTCTTTCAAAAGGGAGAAACGGTAGGTGTCTTTCAATACGAATCTCCTGGAATGCAAAAACACCTTAAAGAACTAAAGCCAACAGTTTTTGAAGATTTAATTGCCATGAATGCTTTGTATCGTCCTGGACCTATGGAATATATTCCAAGTTTTACCCGACGTAAACACGGACAGGAAGATATTGAGTATGATCTTCCAGCAATGGAAGAATACCTTAAGGAGACTTATGGAATTACGGTTTATCAAGAGCAAGTAATGCTACTTTCTCAGAAATTGGCTGGTTTTACTAAAGGTGAAGCCGATGTTTTAAGAAAAGCCATGGGTAAGAAACAAATTGCGGTTTTGGATAAAATGAAACCTCAGTTTATTGAACAAGCGGGAGAGAGAGGACATGATAAGGACAAACTTGAGAAAATCTGGAAAGATTGGGAAGCTTTTGCCAGTTATGCCTTTAACAAATCGCACTCCACTTGTTATGCTTGGATTGCCTATCAAACCGCTTATTTAAAAGCACATTATCCAGCAGAATATATGGCGGCTGTGCTTTCTAATAATATGAATGATATCAAGCAGGTTACGTTTTTTATGGAAGAATGTAAACGAATGAAGCTAAACGTGCTTGGTCCAGATATTAACGAGAGTTATTATAAGTTTTCTGTAAATCAAGATAATGCTGTCCGTTTTGGAATGGGAGCTATTAAAGGAGTTGGGCATGGAGCCGTAAAAACTATTGTAGAAAACAGAAAAGACGATGGCAATTATAAATCGATTTTCGATTTTGCAAAACGAATAGATTTAAGAGCTGCTAATAAAAAAGCTTTCGAAAACCTAGCTTTAGCTGGTGGTTTCGATTGTTTTGCTACGACGCATAGAGCGCAATATTTTCTTGACGAGGGCGATGGTATTACTTTTCTGGAAAAGGCAATCAAGTATGGGGCAAAACATCAAGAAAATGAAAATTCGGCGCAAGTAAGCTTATTTGGTGAAGCCAGCGATGTTCAAATTGAAGAGCCTTTGGTGCCTCCTTGCGAAGTTTGGGGAACCATGGAAAAACTAGCTAGAGAAAAAGAAGTGGTTGGAATTTATATTTCTGGTCATCCTTTAGACGATTTCAGAATAGAAATGAAAACTTTTTGTAATGCCAATTTGGCATTGTTAAGAGATTTAGATCAATTTATCAATAGAGAGCTCACTTTTGGTTGCGTGGTTTCAGATGTGCAACATAGGGTGAGCAAACAAGGAAAAGGATGGGCTATTTTTACTGTTGAAGATTATACAGATAGTTTTGAATTTCGAATTTTTGGAGAGGAGTATTTAAAATTCAGACATTTCTTGTTAAAAAA
Organism: Xanthomarina arctica; assembly: GCF_014638915.1. Classification (GTDB taxonomy): domain Bacteria; phylum Bacteroidota; class Bacteroidia; order Flavobacteriales; family Flavobacteriaceae; genus Xanthomarina; species Xanthomarina arctica. Next base: position 1,059,160 of record NZ_BMFQ01000001.1, read on the forward strand.
TTCCTTTGTTTATGTCAAGTTGTTTGTTCGTGAAGGTTGGGTAAATAGAGAGACTGGAAATAAAAGTGAGCCAAGAATGCAGTTCAATAGTTTCCAGTTGCTACATGATGTTATGGATACTTATGCTAAGAAGTTATCCATTCAATTACAGATTTCCGATTTGCAAGAAGATCGTATTTCAAAATTAAAAGAATTGTTTACCATGCATGCAGGCGATAATCTCCTAAACTTCATAATTTATGATACGGAAGAGCAGATAAAACTGGTAATGCCCAGTAGAAAACAAAAAGTGAAAATCTCGCAAGAACTGTTGGATGAATTGGAATCGAATGATGTTTTTTATAAGTTGAATTAGAATTTTTTAGGAGTAAAGACTCTGGTGAAAAAGAAGCATATAGAATTAAACAATAGGACAATAAAAGAAACAAATTGTCAGGGTGTAAGCTTTGGCAAAATTTTTGACTAATATTGTATAATAATAAGAAGTTGAACATATTAAACTATAAATTATGGCATTAGAAATAACAGATGCAACGTTTGAAGAAACAGTATTAAAAAGTGATAAACCAGTGATGGTAGATTTTTGGGCAGCTTGGTGCGGACCATGTAGAATGGTTGGACCAATCATTGACGAAATAAGTACAGAATACGAAGGTAAAGCCGTTGTTGGAAAAGTAGATGTAGATGCAAATCAAGAATTTGCTGCTAAATATGGTGTTCGTAACATCCCAACAGTTTTGGTATTTCAAAATGGAGAAGTAGTAGGACGTCAAGTTGGTGTAGCGCAAAAAAGTGCTTATACGGAAGCTATCGATGTGCTTTTGTAACATACTTTTTATAAGAAAAGATGAAAGGTTTGCTTAACGGCAAACCTTTTTTTTGTTAAAAAATGAAGGTGTTTTAAGGTTTTTGAAAAATTTTCATGAATTAAAAATGTGTTTATGTTAACCTTACTTGTAAGATGCTCATTAAAGGATATAACTCAAGTATAATTTAAAACACGATAAAGATGAAACTAAAATTTTTAAGATGCTTATCCTTAGCATTTGTTACCGTATTAGTATTTTCATGTAGTAAAGATGATGATAACGATGAAATCATTGTAGAGCCAACTGTTAATCAATTATTCAACATTCAAAATGCTACCTTGCAGAATGCCGATTTCCCCACAAGAAACTCAGATGTAAACTTAGAAATTCTAAATATAAATACGCATGTTATTCCCGGTGGAACTTCATATGCAACCATAGAAACAAGCACTCCTGCGCAAAAAATATTTGTAGGTGCTGTAGATAAAATAGGATTTTATGAACTTGAATCTCAAAATAATTCCGACTTAAATCAAAATTTCATCTTAAAAATCAACCAATTAAATCACGAAAGTAGTTTTACTCTCCAATTAGCATATCTCGATGCAAACAATAATGTAAGTGAAACAATTTATGTAGACTTATTTGTAACCATTGTTGGTACTGGAGCTTTACAGGTAAGTCTTTCTTTTGATAATGACAAAGACATTGACTTGCATCTTATCGAGCCAAATGGCGACCATATTTATTATAGTAATCCGCAAAGTAATAATGGTGGCTATTTAGACTTAGATTCTAACCCAGGTTGTTCTATTGATGGAATTAACAATGAAAATATTTTTTATCCAGACAATGCCATTATAGAGGCAGGTACTTATTTTGTCTATGTAGACATGTATAGCAATTGTAATCCTGATATTGCGACTAATTTTGTAACATCGGTTTATTTAAACGGTGTAGAAATACCTACTTCTACTCAAAATCCATTTACAGGAAATTTCCCTAATGGTTTTCCAAGTAATTATGGCGGTAGCGATATAGCAAGCGATATAGCACCTATTTTCTCTTTTGAAATTACAGAAGGAATGGCCAGAGCTTCGCAATCTGAAAGAAAGTTGCAACCTAAAATATTAACTCCTTCCGCTAGAATGAAAATGATAGAATCAAATTCTCATTAATCCATAAATATCATTTTAATGTTTAAGGCAAACCCAAGTTATTTATTTGGTGTTTGCCTTTTTAATTAAAACTTAAGCGAAATATTGTGGTAACGAAATTCTAAAAGAAAAGATAAAAGGTTTGCTTTAACGAGAAACCTTTTTTAGTTTAGGGGCTTATGGATTTAACTAAAGAACTTAACAAAACTGGAGGTTTTAAAAACTTAGATTTACTTGCCAAGCAGGTTGTTGAAGGATTTATTGCCGGAATGCATAAAAGCCCGTTTCATGGTTTTTCGGCAGAATTTGCCGAACATAAAATCTATAATCAAGGAGAGAGTACCAAACACATCGATTGGAAACTCTATGCTAAAACAGATCGGTTATACACGAAACGTTATGATGAGGAAACCAATCTTCGTTGTCATTTAATAATTGATAATAGCAGTTCTATGCACTATCCGGAGCTGAAATCGTTTTCAATAGATCATTTAAATAAAATAGCATTTACAGCTTTAGCTTCTGCTTCGTTAATGCATGTTCTAAAAAAGCAGAGAGATGCCATAGGAATGAGTATTTATAGTGATAGCTATAATTACTATGCGCCAGAGAAAGGAAGTGAGAGACATCACCAAATGCTCTTAAATCAACTTAGTGACCTCGTTGTTACAAAACCTGTCAATAAACAAACAGAAACTTATACCTATTTACATCAAATAGCTAAAAAAATAAAGAGACGTTCACTTATTTTTTTCTTTACAGACATGTTCCAAACGGATGTCGATCAAGAAAAATTATTTGAAGCTTTAAGACATTTAAAATACAACAAGCACGAAGTAGTATTGTTTCATGTGTTTGATAAAGAAAAAGAAGTGCTATTCGATTTTGATAACACACCAAAGCGTTATGTGGATGTCGAGACTGGTGACCACATTAATCTGTATGCCGAAAACATAAAAGAGACCTATAAAAAGGAAGTTTCTGATTTTTTTGAGACCTTAAAATTAAAATGTGCTCAATACAAAATAAAATATGTGGAAGCGGATATTACAAAAAATTTCGATAACATCCTGACAACCTATATGGTAGAGCGACAAAAATTTGGATAAATAAAAAAAATAAAAAAAACTTCAAAAAACATTTGAGATGTTATAAATGAGGTGTATATTTGCAATCGCAATTAAGCAACGGTCTGGTAGTTCAGCTGGTTAGAATGTCGCCCTGTCACGGCGAAGGTCGCGGGTTCGAGTCCCGTCCAGACCGCTAAAATTGTTAATCGCTTAGAAATCAATTTGATATCTAAGCGATTTTTTTTTTGGTGTAAAGTGAAGGTATTCTTAAGGATGTATGATTGTTGGTTTTGTCTTTGACGGTATAAACCAACTGATGCATTAAGTTTATAATAACCTAATGCATCAATTAGATATTTCTAAGAAAGAAATATATACCGTTTTAAACTTAGAGCCCTTACCTCACTAAAGAAAAATGCGAACGAAATTGCTTTGTTTGCCCGGATTCTTCAAAAGTTAATACAAACCAATAGTCTGTAGCAGGAAGAAGTTCTCCATTAAATGTACCATCCCAACCACGACCTGATGGTTTAATGTTTGCTAAGATCTTGCCATAACGATCGAAAATATTAATGGAAGCTTCTGGTTGATTACTTAACGAAGAGATGTTCCAGATGTCATTATAACCATCTGCATTAGGAGTAACAAATTTAGGGTAATCTATAATATTTATATCTTCAATAATGATATAACCACAAGAAGGGGTGTCCGTTTTTCTGTCATAAACATAAACAGTATGTATGCCACCACTGACATTAGTAAAAACCCCGCCATTATTTAGTATCGGGCCATTGTCTAATTGAAACCAATATTCACCATAGCCATCTACTGTAACTGTGATACTTGGATTGGGATTGAACGTGTCAGATTGCGTTACGCTAACAAAAACTGCTTGTCCAGATTGGATTACTTCAAAAGGTTCGCTTATTTCTGAAGTACAGTTAGCAACTGAATTAATTTCTGTGATAGAAATGGTATATAAGCCAGGAGAGGCTGTATTAATTACATAGCTACCTTGATTAGCTCCTGCGATTAAAACACCATCTAAATACCAAGTGTATTCGTAATTAGGATCCTGTAAATCACTTATTAAGGTGACTTGGTTTTGTGAGATTCCAGTTTCAAAATCAACACATATAGTATTAAGTCCATCTACAGAAGTTATTTCTGGTTTTAAAATAGGACTTACAGTATAATTGAAAGAAGTCGTTGCAAAACACACATCAGGAATATGAATGTTTGTAACTCGAATATAAATAGTTTGATTATAAGCGGTAGTATTAATAAAGTTAGCTGGATCTGGAATTGAGTTGAACCCATCTATAGCATCTTGACTATTCCAATAGTAACTAACTTCAAAAATGCTCGAATTTTGACCATTTAAAACTTCAGAATCTAAGGTGGTTAAATCGAAAGGGAAATAGCCGTCATTCATGCCATCGTAATCACATTCTATAATAGGGTTTGGCATGGTTGCCGTAGCGGCATCTTCCACAAATAAGTCAAACGGAAAAACATCAGAACATAATGTGGTGTTATTAGAAATACTTACATAGATGATTTGATTATAAGCTGCAGTATTTGTATATGGGTTAGTTGAAATTAAAATACTTGTCCCTGGATCTTCATAAAATGTAACCGTAAAATCTGCTTGGTTTTGGGTAGCACCTAATATGTTTGGTATTTCGGCTAATAAATTAAAACTATCAATTCCATTACTACTTGTACTACATGCGGTTAACATAGTTAAATCTATTACAGGGATTGGATTTACAATAATCTCCATAGTTTGGGAGATGGCGCATTGTCCTGAATTAGGCGTAAAAGTATAGGTAGTATTGGCTGTATTATTTATTGAAGGATTCCAAGTTCCAGCAATTCCATTATTCGATGTTGTTGGTAATGGAGCTAAACTATCACCATTGCAAATAGGAGTAACCTGTGTAAACATTGGTGTTACAATTGGATTTACAATTATTTGCATTGTCTCTACAGTTGCACACTGTCCTGCATTGGGAGTAAAAGTATAAGTTGCAGTTGTAGTGTTGTCAATTGTTGGATTCCAAGTTCCAGTCACGCCATTATTAGAGGTTGTTGGTAATGGTGTTAAAGCATCTCCACTGCAAATAGGTGCAACTTGTGTAAACAGAGGTGTTACAATAGGATTTACAATAATGTCCATAGTTTGTGTGGCAGCACATTGCCCTGGATTTGGTGTAAAAGTATAGGTGGTTGTTGTGGTATTGTCCAAAGTTGGGTTCCAGTTTCCGGTAATTCCATTAGTCGAAGTTGTAGGTAGAGGACTTAAAACGTCCCCATCACAAATAGGATTAACTTGAGTAAATGTTGGAGTTATGGATGGGTTTACAACAATTTCCATGGATTGTGTTGTAGCACATATTCCCGAATCTGCTGTAAAGATATAGGTAGTGGTTGCCGTATTGTTAATGGATGGGCTCCAGGTTCCTGTTACGCCATTATTGGATGTGGTTGGTAAAGGCGCTAAAGATTCTCCACTACAAATAGGAGCAACTTGAGTAAAGGTTGGTGTAATTATTGGATTTACGGTAATGGTCATAGTTTCTACCGTTCCACATTGGCCTGCATCAGGCGTAAATGTATAGGTTGTTGTGGTTGCATTATCAATTGCAGGGCTCCAAGATCCAACAATGCCGTTATCAGATGTTGTTGGCAGTGGTGCTAAAGTATCTCCACTACAAATTGGGGCAACCTGAGTAAATGAAGTTGTTATAATTGGGTTTACAACAATTTGCATATTTTCAACTAATGCACATTGACCTGCATCCGGTGTAAAGGTGTAGGAAGTGGTTGAGGTATTGTTAATTGCAGGACTCCAGGCTCCTGTTACACCATTATTGGATGTTGTTGGCAAAGGAGCTAAGGTTTCACCATTACAAATAGGAGTTACTTGAGTAAATACGGGAGTTATAATTGGGTTTACAACTATATCCATTGTTGGCGATGTTCCGCATTGACCGGCATCAGGAGTAAACGTGTAAGTAGTTGTTGTTGTATTGTCGATTGCTGGGCTCCAGGTACCTGTTACACCATTATTGGACGTAGTTGGTAAAGGAACTAAGGTTTCTCCACTACAAATAGGAGCAACCTGTGTAAAGGTTGGTGTAATTATTGGATTTACGGTAATTGTCATTGTTTCTAACGTACCACATTGACCTGCATCAGGCGTAAATGTATAGGTTGTGGTTGAAGTATTATCTACTGTTGGATTCCAAGTTCCTGTAACACCATTATCAGATGTAGTTGGTAATGGGGCTAAAGTTTCTCCATTACAGATAGGTGCAACTTGCGTGAAAGTAGGTGTTAAAATGGGGTTTACAGTTATTAGCATGTTTGCAACTATTGCGCATTGCCCTGCATCTGGTGTAAAAGTATAAGTTGTTGTTGACGTGTTGTTAATTACAGGGCTCCAGGTTCCTGTTACACCATTATCGGATGTTGTTGGCAAAGGAGCTAGGGTTTCACCATTACAAATAGGAGCAACCTGAGTAAAGGTGGGGGTGGCAATTGGATTTACCGTGATGGTCATCGTTTCTACTGTTCCACATTGACCTGCATCAGGAGTAAATGTATAAGTTGTAGTTACTGTATTATTCATTGCAGGACTCCAGGTTCCATCAATACCATTATCTGATGTAAGTGGTAAAGGAGCTAGAGCATCACCTTCACAAATCGCCGTTACTTGAGTAAATATTGTTGTTATATTAGGGGTAACAGTAACCATTGCCGTTCCAGATTGGGGATTGGGGCAGATAGGCATATTGGCTGCATCGAATATTTCAGCGCTTGTTAGCTCTAGCGTAGTATCTGTAGTTGGATTTAAAGAAATGGTTGCTACTCCTGCAGCATTAAGAAGAATATTTAGAGAAGTGGTACCTCCATCTAAGGTATAGTAAACTCTAGCGTCTGGTGTTCCTGTTATAGTAAAAGTTACATTCTCTCCCTCACAAGCAGTTGTAGGCGAAACAGCAACCGTGGCTTCTGGTAAGAGAAACACAATTAAATCAAACTCAACGATGCTATAACAGTCCGTGCCACTTGATTTAGCTTTTGCATAAATGGTTTGCGGGTTAGAGGTGTTTGAATAAATAAATCCATTTAATGGGTATAAACCGTCTGTAGCATCTGCCAGACTGGCAAAGTATTGAACAGGATCACTACTGATGCTACTGCTTAAACTATTTAAAGAAAAAAGTCCTATATCTGGAGTACTGCTACAAGTTATTTGATCACCAATATCGTTAACCGTAGGAGGCGTAGGAAAAGCACCAGTGCCATCCATTGCAGTACCTGTCCATTCTAATTCAAAACCACCATCACCATGAGGTCTATCTATAACTAAATAATAAGTTTCTCCAGGAAGAACGTCTAACCACCATACATAACCATTTCCATTTCCGGCTGGTCCAGCTTGTGTTGCGGATGTACTACCATTTATTCCTGTATGATTATTTAAAAGATCAGCTGCGTCTGGGTTTGTTGTAGAACATCGAACAGGAGTTCCTAAATTGGAACAATTATTTGTTTCATATACAAAAAAATCATAATCAACTGTAATATCTGGATCATTAGGGATTAAATCGAAGCCTAATTGTCCAGCTTGAACTATATTTATTTTTAACCATAATGAGTTATGCTCAGCACCAGAACAACTTGAAACTTCCCAGTCATCACCAAAACCAGAGGCATTAGACATGAAATTTCCATTTCCACAAACGGTAATGGCATCCACGCAATCATTGGGTTCATTCTGTGCTTGAACTTGTGAAAACAATGCTATAAAAATCCCTAAAATTAAATACTTGTTCATTTTGAACGTTTTCAGTTTTATAAACTCTAATAGTCAAACTGTTTTTAAAATTCAGGTGGACTATTAGATGCTTATTGTAATTAATATATTAAATGGTTTTAAATGACCATTAAATTTAATCTAAAAAAAGCGGATTACTCTTTGATAATCAGTCTATTATTTAATTATCAAGAATTCCGAACGTCTGTTCTGAGCATCTTCTTCCTCTGTGCAATTTGCTTTACAAGCCACTTTAGGGTCTGCACTTCCAATACCTTCAGCTGAAAGTCGGTCTTTATTTATTCCTTTAGAAATAAGATACTGAACGGTTGATTGAGCACGTCTTTCAGACAGTTTTAAATTGTATTCTGGACTCCCTTGGCTGTCTGTATGTGAACGTACCAATATTTTCATATCGGGATAATCATTCATTATTGTTACCAATTTATCTAATTCGAATGCACCTTGCTGTGTAATGTTACTTTTATTAAACTCGAAGTAGATGTTGTTTAATTTGACTTCGGTTTCAGTAATCATTTCATTTATTGGATTTAATGAAGCATTTACAGCTAAGGCATCTTTTTTAGTGCCTGTAACAGGTATGGTAAGGGCATCATATCCATCTTTTGAAATTGTGATATAATAATCAGGTTCGCAAGAAACATGAAAGGACGTGTTGCCTTTAGAATTACTAGACTGTTCTGTAATAGGATTATTTTGAGAATCTTTAATAACTACTTTGGCTCCTGAAATTAGAGCATTTGTTTTAGCGTCTTTTACAGAAACTATAATTTCTACATGGCAAATTGGAATGGCCAAATAAATATTGTCTACTCCAGAACGATTAGATGAAAAATACCCGATTTCCTTAAGTGTATTTATACTAAAAGCGAAATCGTCTCTATTAGTATTAACCGCGTTTCCCAGGTTGATGGCGTCTTCATTGTTGTTTAATTCTACTTTAAAGATATCTAATCCACCAAAACCTTGTTTGCCACTTGATGCAAAATAAAGGATGTTGTTGTCGCTAATAAAAGGAAAACCTTCTTTTCCAGAAGTATTTACACGTGCTCCTAAATTTTCTGGTTTGCTATAAGAATTACTGCTAATAGAAACTTTCCAAATATCAGTATCTCCTAATCCTCCAGGCATATTAGAAGTAAAAAATAGGGTTTTGCCATCCGAACTTAAACTTGGGTGACTTACAGAATAGTTAATACTATTGAATGGTAATGCTTGGATGTTTTCCCATTTCCCATTAACTAAATTTGCTTTATATAAGCCTTGTTGCGCTAATTTTGCCTTATTGTTTTTTAATTTTTTGTAAGAACCTTCACTGTGTCCATCACGAGAAAAATACATGGTTTTACCATCGGCACTTAAAGTAATTGGGCCATCATGATAAGGAGTGTTTAAACTTTTAACAGCTTCCGGTTCTGTTAAACTTCCATCCTCATTTCTTACCGATTTGTAAATGTCTAAATAAGATTGGTTTGTCCAATAATCTTCTTTTTTGCCGTTACTTCTTGTACTCACAAAATAAAGAATATTATCATTTGTTAGAATAGCCCCAAAGTCACTTCCTTCAGAATCACTTATTGTAGTTTCTTCAACCTCGAAGAATTCTGACTTATCTGTTAGTTGAGGTATATAATTTGGATTTTTCAAATGATTTTTGGCACGAATATCATTAGGCATTTTTTGCGCAAAAACATCCATTTGCTTATTAGCCTCCTTATATTTTCCTTGAGATTTTAAAGTTTGTGCATATTTAAAATATGTTTCAGCATCTTGATCTGTTTGGACTGCTTTGGCATACCATTTAGTAGCTTCTTCAATATTAAAAACATTGTAATAGCTGTCTGCTAATTGCTTATAAACATGCGCATCTGCTTTATTGTTCTTAATTAGTATTAAGTAGGCATCGATAGCATCGACATATTGATAACTCTCAAAAAGATTGTCAGCTTTTTCAGAATTTTTGTTTTGTCCGAAGCTGGCCGTCACAATAAGGGCGATACTTAAAAGACTATATATTTTTTTCATTTTAAACACTTTTTTTATTAGAAAAATCTAGGTGAAACAGATACTTTTTTAGGGAAATTTAAATCGAATAATAACATGATTTCATGAGAACCGGATGTTGAAATATTAAGTTCAGATGTTGTAAAATCATATGCATATCCAATTCGTATTTCCGGAGTTATTGCAAAATTTGCCATAGCTCCGATAGAATCGTCTAGACGATAGGTAGCTCCTATTTCAAATTTTTCGAAGAATAGAAAGTTTGCTGAAACATCTAATGATGTTGGTGCTTCAAACGCCGATTTAAGTAAAAACGAAGGTTTAAATTTTGTGTTAGAAGATAAATTAAACACATATCCGGCAGATAAGAAATAATGCATCACATCTGAGCCATATTTATACTCTTGACCATTGTCTGATAAATCTAAATACGTATTATCTAACATGTTTGGGATAGACAAAGAAACATAGTATTTATCTGTGTAATAAAAGACACCGGCTCCAATATTTAAAAAAGTATTACTCGTGTTTTCACTAAAAGCTTCATCGCCAGCATCAGGTACATATCCATTACCTATATCGCTGTAAAGACCAATTTTCTGGAATGTTGCGCCAGTTTTAACACCAAAAGCCAATTTATGTTCTCCTCCTAAATTTAAAGTATATGAGACATCTACATAAGCATTTGTTTCCTCTACTGGTCCAATTTTATCTGAAACAAGGGAAAGTCCTACTCCTACATTTTTTCCTACAGGACTGCTAGCAGAAAAAGTAGCTGTTTTAGGGGCGTCATTTATACCAACCCATTGAGAACGATATAATAATCCAATAGATAAATCTTCTTTAGAACCTGCATATGCAGGATTTATAACATTCATAGTATACATGTATTGTGTATACTGAGGGTCTTGTTGAGCATGTACACTGCCTAAGATCATAAGTGCTAATGCGATTGTAAAATATATTTTTTTCATCTGTATTTTATATTGCTTTTTCATTTATGATTATTCTGGGCCGTTAATAAATACCCATCCAGTTTCGGAGGTGCCATCTGCTTTCCTTAAACTGTAGAAATAGGTACCGTCTGGAAGTTCTTTTCCTTTGTCCGATTGACCATACCATTGGTTTGTATAGTTGCCAGTAAACTTAAAGACTGTTGTGCCGTAACGGTTAAAAATTTCTAAATGTGTCACTCCGTAACCTGTTAGGTCGAAGTTGTCGTTTTTACCATTTCCATCAGGGGAAATTCCTCTTGGTATATTTTTACATGATAATCTTTCTGTTGTAAATGAAGCCGTAGTTGAACAGCTTCCAAATTCTACAGTAACTGTAAATTGCGTAGGTGCAGTAATATTTTGATTTTGATTCGCATATTCGGTGACATTAAATGTTTCCGAATTTTCACCTACTACAAGGCCATTGGCATCCATCCAAGTATATGTTACATCATTTGGATCATAAGAGTTACCAGCGGGTGATGCGGTTAACCAATATTCTGTATCGTTACAAGCTCCTTCAATTGAAACTTCTATTTCATCAAGTATTGTAATGTCAAAAGAACTGATACTACCTTCAATACAATTAGCAAGGTCTTCGACTATTTCATAAACAATCGTGTAATTGCCCATGGCACTTGCTGAGATATTAATTTCCCCAGTAGTTGCATTGATGGACAATCCTGTTTCAGAACTAAATACACCTCCAGGTGTAAAACCAGTCTCTAAAGTTGGTAATACATTCGTACTATCTTCACAGTAAACGTTATCAGCATAAGTAAATCCGGAAACAGTACTTGTAACTTGAACTACTTCAATAGGAGTTGTATAAGTTCCTGCTTGAGTACAATTGGCTAGATCTGCATCAATGGTGTAAACCACAGTATGTGCTCCTGCAGTTGCAGATGTTAAATCGACTTCTCCAGTAGTTGCATCAACTGTTATAGTTGTTGAACTAAATATGCCACCAGTTGTGAACCCAATTGCTAGATTAGGTAAAACCGTATCTCCTGTTAATAAACAGAATGACTGAGTTCCATAATCAAACATCGTAACTGGACTAATTGTATCCTGAATGGTTATATTAAATGTGCTTGTAGCACCTTCTAAACAGTTTGTTAAGTCTTCGGAAATAACATACGTAATGTTATAGTTTCCAGCAGTACTTGTTGTCGTATTAATTTCACCTGTTGTTGAATTAATATTTAATCCCGTTTCTGCACTAAAAGTTCCACCTGCTGTAAATCCTGTTGCAAGATCTGGTAATATGTTACCGCTATCTGAACAATAAAGGTCTTGTGCATAGGTAAACATGGTTTCAGGAACAATTGTTTCAACTATTTCAATAGTAGTTGTAGATGTACTTCCGTCGATACAGTTTGTTGGATCTGCTTCTAAAGTATAGACAACATCGTGCATGCCTATTGTTCCAGAAGTTAAATCTATTTCTCCTGTTGTAGCATTAACTGTTAGAGTTGTAGAACTAAATACACCTCCTGTTGTGAATCCAGTAGTAAGATTTGGTAATACTGAATTGCTTGAAAGTAAGCAGAACGGTATTGTACCATAATCAAAACTGGTAACAGGTGTTATTGCATTGGTAAATTCTATGGTTGCCGTATAAGTTCCTGCGAGTGTACATGCGTCTGTATCTCCATCAAAAGTATATACTATATCATGTATACCTGCAGTAGTAGATGCCATGTCAATTTCACCTGTTGTAGCATCAACAGTTAAAGTAGTTGAACTAAATACACCTCCCGTTGCAAATCCGGTAGTTAATGATGGCATTGGATTATCGGCGATTACAATACATGTTGTTGCATAACTGAAAGTTAGTTCAGGTGTAAAAGAATCGCTGACTATAACTTCAATTTCGGTACGTGGTCCTTCACAACCATTGTCGTCAACATTTACAACATAATAAGATGTTGTTGCAATTAAAGATGTGTCTGGAGTTGGAGCTGTGGTACTTCCAGTTCCACCAACAGCTTGCGTGTACCAAAGTAAGGTGTAACTACCGGTTGGTGTTGCCGTTAACTGTTGAGCAGTATCGTTTAAGCAATATTGAACAGGTGTTTCAACAGTTGGCATATCTGCTATTCCATTATAACTGATTTCAATATCATTTTCACAATAGCTTGTTTTCCAAGTAAAGGTATAAACGCCAGGTTCTAAAAAGCCAGAAATAGTAGTTGAATTGCTATTTGCATCAGCAAAAGTGACTAAGCTAGGATTACTATCACTAGGAATCCATGTTCCAGCTCCATTGGCTTGAACGGTAGCAACGGCATCATTACAATCAACTTCAAACGATTCTGTAATAATTTCATTGTTACCAACAATATTTACAGCGTCTATAACATTTCCAATATCATCGTTTGTGGTAGCTCTAAAAATGAATCGGGTAGAATTTTGACCTGCTGGTACTTGATATTCTCCTGATACAAGGGTCCAAGCCATTCTAACAGCTACGTTTTCGTTAATCACGGTATAAGGACCACCAGGTGGGCCGGCAACTACTTGAAGGGAATTGTCTTCAGATCTTCCTAAATGTGCATAACTAAAATCGAATAATGTTATTTCAGATGAATCAAAGTCTCTATAATAGCCTCTAACTTCTGGGTCATTTGGATCTATTAAATTGTCATCATCGGTTCTTATTTGAACACATTGACCACCTTCATAAGGTTCAAAACCTGAAGTCGATAAGTCTTCCCAAATAATCACTGAATTTGCTTCTTCTAAAAGGAGATTACTACGCCATCCTGTTATAACTTGTGTTGTTACAAAGCCTAGGAAACTACCAGTCCTGTCCATTAAAGGATCTTCGAAACCACCATTTACCGTTTCTACTGAACAAAGGTCTGAAGGTGTTCTTAAACATACTTTAAATTTGCGACTATTAGCTATTGTACTATTTAAAGTCAACCTTAATTTATAATCTTCACCTACAATTAATTCAGATGAATACATAGCGACTAATGCTTTGTCGTAGGTACACGCTAATTCTTCAAGATTACCAGCGCCATTATCTTTGTAAAGCGTCATGGTAATATCCGGATAAGCTTCATCTCCAGTTGCATAGTAAAAGGTTCCTGAAAACCCGTTAACCTCTATAATATGGATGACAGATTCAGCTGTAAAGTTAAACCAGACATCTCCTGCATTATCACCATCACAACTCATAGTTTCTGATGAAGCAGTAGCGCCAAGGAATGACACATCTGCAGCAAAAAGATCACAGAATTCATTTGAATTTATTGGAAGAGTAGTAGCTGTTGAAACATCATCATTTCGAATGAATTTAAAAGGTCCCGACCAATAACTTTCGTCATCTGTGCCACAAATAGCTCTTACAAAGTATTCGTAAGTAGTTGCATAGGGATCAATAAAATCTGAAGCTGTTGGTGTGTAAGAGTTTGTAGATACAAGCGTCCCAGATTGCGGTATGGTACCGTTTCCTAGAGGTTGTACAGCCACTTCCCATTGTGTTTCACTGCCACCTGCTGTCCAAGACATGACATTTGTTGCGCTAATGGTAAGATCTGTAGGTTGTGGGCATGAAATGGCACCACATATGGCAGCACCTTCATACACAATAGTTCCTAGTGGAAGACCAACAGGGCTTTGATAAACTATTCCTTGTTCGTTTAAGATGTCAAACTGGTAATTATCGTATTGATGCTGTGCACTACCTAAAGTGGAAAATAAAACTGAAAATTCTACTCCAGAACATAAAAATACCGTAAATTCTTCATCTTCTTCCCCTTCGAAATCTAATGATTGTACCACTTGGTTGTTCTGAGTAATGTCTAGAGTTGCCGATATATCATAGTCACTTGTAAGTATAAAGGTATATTGACATAGGTTTTCAAAACTACATTTTGTTAGTAATTCTTTAGGACCAGTCCATTCGCTTTCCGAGCTGTCACAGATAGCTCTAACATAGACATCATAGCTAGTGGATGCCGTAAGTCCAGATACTGGAAACGGATTGGTTGGAGCGCTGTATAAATAGTTAGGGTCTGTATTTCCTACAGGAGCAGGTGTTCCTGATGGTTGCACTGAAATTTCCCATTCAGTTTCATCACCATTGGTATCCCAACCTACCAGTACTTCTGTGTCTATAATGTTGTAGAACGTAATATTAGTTGGTTCGGCACATTCAGGTCTATCTTCAATATTAATATTGTCTAAAATAAGAGCTGCACCACGATAACCTTCATCCCTAGGCGGGTAAGTTGGTATGTGAAATGCGATGTTTATATCACCAACAATTCCATCTGGTAAATTAATTATTTTAACTAAATAATTTACATTATTGATAACTACAGGGTCATCTCCAGAATCGTATAAAACGGTTGTGAATTGATCTAAACCAGTTCCATTGGTAGAAAGGAGTACTTCTAAATCTTCAATTCTCCAGTCGTAAGTCACTCTGTAGTAGTATCTTAATCGTTGATTCTCTGTGATAGTAATTGTAGGAGAAATTAACCAGTCGTCGCTAGCACCGTTAGTTTGTGTACTAATAGCTGCTGCTTGATCTCCTTCATAGGGATATGCGACATTGTTCATTTCCCACCAATTGATATCACCATTATTATTAACAGTTTGCCAACAATCTTCCGAAGTAGAGTCATAGTTAAATGTTTCTACAAAAGGCGTTGTAAATGGCAAGCATAAAGTATCAAATCGCATAGGGCCAACCCATACACTTCCTTCAGGGTCACAGTCTGCCATTACATAGAATTCATAAGCTGTGTCTGCTGTTAAATCTGTAGCAGTATAATTTGGAGTGGTAGTTGATTCACCTGTTGTGGTTGGTATCCCTGTTCCTTCAGGTTGAACCACAATATTCCAAGCTGTTTCTTGATATCCTGGAGTCCAAGATAAATCTGCAGTCGTTTCTGAAGTTGTATTTACGGTTAATAGAGTAGGGTCTGGACAGTCTGGAGCATCAATTATACTCACATTATCTAGTGTCAAGGTAGATACAGGTCCTGTAAGTTCAGTAGGTACTCTAAAGGCTATATATATGGGGCCGTTTCCGTCTATTATTATAGATCTTGTTTCGAATCCGCTATTGGTGATTATTTCCAGAGGAGAAATCACTGAAAAACTACTTGGATTTGTATTTGTTGTAGACATAAGGACCTCTATTCCATGTCGGGCAACGCTATAAAATGGTGAAAAGTCAGCTCTAACCTCAAATGTCAACAGCTTTTCGCCATCTAAATTAATTTTTGGAGAAATTAAATAATCGTCACTCCCTTCACCTTGATATATAACATTCGTTTCTCTTATCCACCATCCTGGGGAGCCATCATTATCTCCTGTAACTTCCCAACAGAACTTTTTCGTATCTGGATCATTTTCATTAAAACTTTCATAGAATGGCGTATCATAGGATGTACATAACGTGGTAAATGGGACAGGGCCAACCCATTGACTCAAGTCATCTACTCCACAAGCAGCTCTGACATAAAATTCATATCTGTTACCTGAATCTAAACCAGTAGCTGGGTAAAGTGTATTGATATCTGTTAGAACACCAGGTGTTGTAGGTACTCCAGAATCTAGATCTTGAACTTTTACTTCCCATTCGGTTTCATCACCACCAGGAGTCCAGAAAAACCTTGCTGAATTGTCTGTAATGATTATCGCAAATGGATCCAGTGGATCTGGACAAGATGGTTTGTCTTCAATAAACACATCATCAATAGAGTATCTAAGAGCAGTTTCAGTTGTATTAGGCTCAATAATCCAAGCTACATTTACCTCTCCAGTAATATCAGGTAAATCAACAATAAATTCTTCAAAATTTGTATTACTTATACTTGTTGGAGCTAATGCCACAATCGTAAAGTCGTCATAACCAACTCCGGTTGTTGATAATTTTATGGTAACAACTGATGTGCCTTGCGTAGAATTTTGTTTAAAGCGTAAACGTTTTGGAGTACCATCAAAATTTATACGAGGTGAAACATAGAAATCATGATTTTCGTATCGTGAGGTACGTGTTACTGTGGTTGCCCATCCGCCAATAAAATTCCAGGTAATACCATCGCCATTAGCATCAATAGTGGTCCAGCATGGTTCTGGGTTTTCGTTTGTGGCATCGTTAAAATCTGTAAAATATGGTGTGTCAAATGTTGTACATTGTGTCGTAAATGTGTCTGGATTGCTCCATATTCCTGGAGTACCATTACATACAGATCTTACATATAAATCGTAAGTAGTAGCTGTAGTTAATCCTGAAATAGCATTATCTACATTGGTACTGGTTGGTGTTCCAGAACCTGTAGGCTCTCCAGAACCAGTTGGTACTGCAATATATTCCCAAGCATTAGAAAATCCTCCAATATTATCCCAAGAGTATGCAACACTGTTTTCTGTTAAATTATTATATCCAAAATCAGCTGGAGGTGCACATTCTTGCCCTGAAATAACCAATTCAAAGCACAATCCTGCCCCCGAACCAAATACTGAAGAGACTATTATAATATACGTTTCACCTGCTTGAACTTCTAGGTTACTTATTGATTTAGGATCTGAACCTTGTGTTGTATACGTACCTGCAAGACAATTAACACCAACATCTTCACAACTGTTGTAAACAAGTAGTGAGCTTAAACTGTTCCAACAGTTAGTTTCTGCGTTATTATCATCATACGTAGTTTGTGTTAATGTTATTAACCCATCTTGGGTAGGAGTGTAGGTAAAAAATACTTTATCTCCCATTAAATAGTTAGTTGTACCTGTACCTGGTATGCAACCTGAACCCTCAGTCGTATAAACTTCGTCTGGGTTTACCCAATTAGCTAAATTGTCTGCAAAAACATATGGGGTTGTCGAAATATCAGGAACAATAATAGGCTCAGCACAAGATAAACCATATTTTAAGGTTTCAAATGTAAAAGGTCCTTCAAACGCACTTTGTGTGCCATTATCACAAATAGCAGCAATATAGATGTCAAATTCTGTTTCTGGGTCTAAACCAAACAATTCAGAACTAAAGCCTGATACACCACTACCACTTGCTGCTGGAGGGAATCCAGTTGGTACACTTTGTATTTCAAAATTAGTAGCAGTAGGGTGTGTCCATGTTACTAAAGCTGAATCTACAGTAATACTTTCAATAGTTACGTCTTCCACTCCAACGCAACCTTCTAAAATAGAAACTTGGTCAACAAACCATTCGTCTCCCGTTGGTGTTGCGCCATCTTGTGTATTAATAGCTACGAAAGCGACATATATGTTTAACCCTGTTGGAATACCAGTTAATTGTACAACCTTTTTCTCGTATTCTGTTTGTAAGCCTGAGTTTAAATCTGATTCAGTATAAGATTGTAAAACAATATTGAAACCATCAATATCTGGTTGTGCAGCTGTAGAAACCCGTATTTGATATTCTGTACCATAGTCTATTTCACTTGCTTGTTTTGTGTAAAATTGAATTTCCCCATTTTCTGGAACAGAAATTAGTGGTGTAACCAAGAAATATTCTGCGGTGTTTTGATCACCAATATTATCTGCGCTAGGATTTATTGATACACCGTCGGTACCTAAATAGCCGTCCGTTGTAGAACTCCAATCTATATTAGCATTAGGGTTCCCGAAAAGGGTCCATGTTGCAGGAATACCAGAATCAAATGATTCATTTAATTGGGCAAATCCTTTTCCGGAAATTAGAAAAAATAAAGATAGAATAAAAGCGAAATTAAGGCTTCTGTTTTTATCCATTCTTCTTGAAGAAAAGCAGGATTTAGTTGCTACAGTTTTGTGTAACTTGTTTATCATGTCAAACAATTTCAGTTAATAATTTAGGTTAAATATATGTATATATATACTATATATATAGTTTAAGACTTTGCTTTTTACCGAAATTTAAAAGGCAAGAACGCGTATTAAAACACTTTAAATCAGTGTGTTATGTTGTAAAACGCTCTTTAGAAGGAATTATGAAGAAGATTTGTTGTTTTGGATGGTTTCAACCTTTTTTTGTAGTGTATTTATGGTTTTTTTGTTTTTTCTTTCTATCAGAATAACAATTACAATGAAGAGAATCACTATTGATATAATCCAGTTGAGTCTATTCCTGAATTGCGATTTAATATGATTTAATTCTTCATTTAAATTTTTAGAATTCTCTTTAATTGAATCGCTAACCGAGTTTCGTTCAGATTTTTTTACCTCTAATTGTGTCTTTAAAAACAACTCGTAATATTTCTGATAATCATCTGATTTGTTTAGGGCTAAATAGTTTTCAAAGAGCCCTTTGTAAATACCTAAATTTAAAACTAAATCGCCTACATTTTTGGAATTATTTAGAGCCTCCAATAATAATATAACAGCCTCATTATATTTGCCTTCTAAGGTGAGCACTTCTGCCATGCCTTTTTGTGCAAAAGATACCAAGCTAGTAGCATTTTCAAGATTGGCAAACTCAATAGCTTTGCTAAAACTCTGTTTTGCATTGCTGTATTCTGACAATTGAATATAGCAGTTCCCTTTATTGTAATATCCAATACTTCTATTATGATAGTTTTGCCCAATCCCATCATATACATTAAGGGCTTTATTGAAAAATTCGAGAGCTATGTCGCAATTCAGATTATCCTTATATATAAACCCTTTTACTAAATAACTTGCAGCCAATATGGTTGTTACAGAGTCTCGTTCAGAATAAATGAGATATCGATTTTCAATTTCTTCCATTGATTCGATGGACTTATCATAGATTTTTAGTTGCTGATATTGAACACCTGTCATGAATAGAATTTGAATTTGCAGTTTTTTGTCATCCAGATGACTTGAAAATTCTTTTGCTTTAATAATATACTCTAAAGCTTTTTTGTAGTCTCTTTTGGATGAGTAGCCAGTGGATACCACAATTAAAGCCCGAGTTCTTGATTCTATAGAATAGGATGTGTTATTAAAAATTGATAAGGCAGCTTCAATCGTTTTATTTGGGTTTTCATATACATTTTTTGTTGCAGCACTTAACAAGCTATCAACTTGTTTTTTCTGTAACTCTGTTGCGTTAATAGACACTATACTTATAAAAAGCATATAAAAAGGAAGATGATATTTAAACTTTATACTCATTTAGTATTCTTTTTAATTTCTTCTCTTTCTGTTTTTAATAAATTTATAAATGTGGCTGGAGACATCCCTATTATCGATTTAAATATAGTTGCGAAACTACTATGAGTAGAAAAACCACTTTCTTCTGCCAAAAAACTGATTTTATAATTCATATAATTTGAATCAGTTTTTAATTTTTCAATAATATAATTAATTCTAAGTTTATTAATGAAGGTATTAAAATTGTCATTATAGTGCTTGTTTATAATCTCTGAAAGGTATTTTGTGTTAGTTTCAAATTGACCAGCTAAAACAGCAAGCGACATATCATTATTTAAATATTTTAAGGATTTTTCAAAGCGTTTTAGTTTTAATAAAATATTTTGTTCTGTTTCTTCAGGAATAATGAAACGTTTCGAGGTTTTTTTGATTGAAGGTTTTACCTTTAAGAAGTTAGTTCTACTTACCTCCAAATAATTAATAATTTCTTTTATACGTTTTTTTCTATTTTCACTTTTTATAAGTATTAATATTCCTACGATTATAATAAAGAAAAGGACAGCCAATAAAAAGTATAAATAATTGGTGAATTTTTGATTTTCGGTTCTTAATTGTTTTTCTTCTTGACCACTAAAAATATTGTAAAATGTATTTACAGATTCTTGTTCTATTTGTTCAACTGAATTGTTTAAAACCAAAAATTCATCATTATAAGCTTTGTGTTGATTTTTTTGATTTGAAGCCAAATAACTAATGGCTAAATCATTGTTTATTTGTTCTAAAAGAAAGGGATTGTTTATAATTTCAGCGAATCTTAAAGCAATAAAAAGATTCTCTTTACATTTTTCAAATTCCTTTTTTTGTAAATATAAATGGCCTAATTCTTTATAAATTAGGGCTTTCTCATAAAGATTATTTTTAGGAGAAGAATTTAATAAGTCGAGGGTTTTCTCAATGTATACAAAGGCAGAATCGTATTTAGAGAGGCTGAAAAAAGCACGTTCTTTAACAAGATAAAAGGCTCTTTTTTCGTCAAAATTAGTTATTAAGAAACTTTTAAACTGAATTTTAGCTTTGTCAATGGCTGTAATTGCTTCGTCCGTGTTAAGCCTGTCTAGAAGCATATGTATGTGTTCTAAAGAGATCTGACTTTCGAATAGGTTTTTATCAGATATTAATTTGGAAGTTAATAAGCTGGCTTTGTTGAGATATTCTTGCGATTGTTGGTCTAGATAGAGCTTTCTTAAGAGCGTAGCTTTAATTATATGATTTTCTATTCGAGTCTTAATATCAATTCTATCAAGTTGATTGGTGTCATCAAATGCATGAATTATAGCATTATTATAATCGCCTTTAACTAAATACCCTTTAGACAACAGCAAGTTAGCTATGGCTCTTTCTTGTGGTTCTTGGTTGGAATTTAAAATGTGAGACGCAATTTTAATAGCCTCATCTGGATTGGAGTAAATAAGCTCTTCTGCTTTTAAGGCAAGATTATCTTGTTGCGAATACAAACTAATTGAAATCAAGAAGCTAATAATCGTAATGAATAAAGTCTTATTTAGTATAAGTCTTTTTAAACAATCCTGTTTTTTTCTGCTTATCAAAAAGTTTATTATGTTTTAATTTTTTTTACAAATATAGCTTTCGAAGCTTAACGTAGGCCATTTTAGTTGAAAAACTATAATATAGTAAAGATACTAAACTTTAAAAGACGATTGTTTTTATGTCTTAATTTTGGGTATTAAATTAAAATTATATACCATTTGTTTTCTGTTTTTCCTTCTTTATAAAACATAAAAAAAGCAGCCATTGTGGCTGCTTTTTTCTGAAAAAAACTACTCTTTTTAGAGTAAATAATAAACACCTTAATTTAGTTTGGGTAAAATAAGAGTATTTATTTTTTGATTTAAAACTCGGACTATCAGTTAAAAGATAGCCCATGTTTTATTTTTGCTATTAATCAAAATAAGGTCTAAATATTTATCTTTTAATCACTTTGATTGTTTTTTGTGAACCATTGATCGTTACTGTAACAAAGTAAACTCCATTATTTAATTCATCCATATTAATGGTTGTTTTTAAGTTGTTTGGAGTAACTAATTTCACCTGTTGACCAATAATGTTATAGATACTAACATTTGAGATGTTGTCTTTAGATTCAACAGTTAATGTGTTAATTACTGGGTTAGGGTAGTATTTAAACGATTCGAAATTATAAGATTCCACACCTATAGTTTCACTTGGATATATTGTTAAATTAAATTCACCAGTTTTATAATAATTACTTACTTGAATTAAATACGTTTGCCCAGCTTCTAATTCTGGAGCTATTTCCGTACCATTATAGCAACCAGTTCCTGCTAGAAGGTCATCGTATACTAGTTCAGAACAATTGTCAGAATTATATATTGCTAATCTTGGGGAATCTGTAGTTTGCTCCGTTATAAAGTTATATACGCCTGAATTAGTAGGTGTAAAGTTATACCAAATAGTATTACTTGAATTACAAACATTCTCTGAAGAAGGATATGCATTCTCAAAAGTACCTGTTACCATGTTATTACCAGTCGCGTCTTCCGATTCCAGAATCACAATAGAGTTTGAACAATCGTTGTTTGCAACAGGATCTGGTAATTGATAGATACATAATTCAAAGTCTACACTAGGAGCCGTGTTAGAAGTTCTAACCATAATATATACAGTTTCTGAAGCATCCATGAAAATAACTTGTGGGGAACTTCCATTGTTTGTACAATTATCATCAACTGGAGCTAAAGCACCACAAGTTCCTGAATATACATTAAGGTATAAGCCTGGTTCAAAATATTCAGTTATTCTCGTATAATTAAGTTGATATGCACCAGCATCTCCTGATGTAAAAGAATACCATACATCTCCCCATCCTTCTGTGTATTGATCATTACAAGAATTGTCTGTAGAAGTGGTAGCTCCTAAAGTATTACCAGTTATTACATTGTTACAAGTCTCATCGGTAGAGACTGTTATTTCAATAGCTCCAGTACACTCGTCGTTTGCAGGCGGTGTTGTTGGTAATCTTAAACACATATCATAAGTATGAGCCAATTCACCACTACTTCTTGAGCTATTTCTAATATAATATGTATCACCTACTGTTAAATTAGAAAAAAGTACATAATCGCTACGGAAACAGCCAAGGCTTGTAAAAGTACCACAGTTTCCTGATAGTAACTCAGTAGATTGCTTAGTGTTATAATCATCTTCTACACCAATTACACCCACTATATTAGAATATTCTAAAATGATGGTTTCATTAGTAGCAACAAATTCATACCAAACGTCATTCGTATTTGCAAAACCTGCTTCACAGTTGATAGGATTAGCAGCATTTTCTGTTGCTCCTGCATTGGTTCCGCTATAAATTGTAGTACAGTTTTCATCGGTGTTTACCGTTAACTCAATGCTATTTCCACAATCATCGTTTGCTGGTGGGCAAAAATAATAGGTCTCAGCTACAGTATAACAATCGGAATTATCATTATTGGTTAATGTTAATTCTGTTGTAGATCCATTACTAAAAACACCTATATTTACTATTCCAGTATTAGTAATATTAATTGGAGTAGCTCCGCCAGTTAAAGTTAATGAATTAGCAAGTCCTAAATAGGTAATATCAACATCAATTGTATAATAGCCATCTGAACAAACGGGAATTGGTGTTAGTGTAAATTCAGGATTAATACAATCATTTTCTACTATTGTAAGATTATATGCAATTGTACTATCAAATCCATTACTACTAGCTACAAAAAAGTACGAGTTACCAGCGGATAAAACAAGCTCTTGTATCTCTTCTCCAGTATTAATGTCATCGACACACTCTGCTGTTCCTGAATCTGGACAACCATTAAAAATATGAAGTCCTCCATAACTACCCGTGGTTACATTAAAATAAACATTTATTGAAATATCTGTGGCTGGTGTGATTTCATAAAATACATCATATCCATCGATATAGTTTGTATTATATCCAAAACAAGGACCTTCATTCACATTATTTTCAAAGTTTACTGTATTTTGTGAATTAGTGTATACACCCGCGCTTAAATCTATAGTAAGTGGCATTGAACATGTAGCACCTACATCTGGTGTACTACGAGTTGTAAAACTATTTTCAGTACAATCTACAGTTGCAGATCCTATACCATTAAAAGGTACAATGTTAACAAAATATTCAGTTTCAAATAACAAACCAAGTCCATCTAACGAATAACTAGTTTCGCTTGTTGTTCCTGCATTTAAAATATCACTTAGTCCAGAGGCAGTTCCAATTGAAACGCTATATCCTGTTGGTAAACCAGTGGCAGCTTGCCATGTTAAAGTGGCATCTGGATTTACATCATCAGCACCATTTAAAGGTGATAATAACGTTACATCGCAATTTGGTACTTCTGATGCTACTTGTACAATAGAAATATTGTCTATAAGAGTCGTTAATACCCAGTTGTTAACGTCAGCAAAAACGACAAATCGTGCTTGAAAATTACTTCCTGCTGTAAGAACACCAAGATCTGTAGCAGGTACAGAATAACAACTTCCAGTAAATGTAAAGTTAGAGTCATCTACTGTTACACCAGTAATCCAAGTCGCTCCACTATCTAAAGAGTACTCCATAGTAACACTTCCCCAAGGCGTAGCAGGTCCAGCAGGCGCAGGTGGCCAGCCCCAACCTTCTGTATATGTATTCACTGAAAAACTAACGGTTAATTCAGTCGCATTGGTTACAGTTGTATAATTTGGTGTGGTTAAAGTGGCAATTGCTTGGGTTACGCCATCAGGGTATTGTGTTACTGTAATACCCTTTCCAGTTGCTTCACACGTTGTGCCAGCTGAAACTCCAAAGCCTCCAGTTTCAGTCCAACCTGTAGGAATACCGAAATCTGTGGTGGTGTCAAAATTTTCAACAATATCTACTTGAGAGAATGCTGTAATGCTTAAGAGCATCATTAATAAAAAAGTAATCTTCTTCATTTTTTTTTGTTTAAATTAGTAATTAGTTAAGTTTTTTTAAGAACGTTTTTAGAGATGAAAATTATGATGTAAACATTTTCGGAATGTCGTTCAGAGTTGAAATATATAAATAGATATACTATATATAAAGAGGATGTCTTTTGTATTTCCCGAAATTTGAAAGCAGAAAAAACATATTAAAATGTTGATTAATAGTGATTTAAAGTGTTATGGGGGTTTTTATATAATTTTATAATTTGGGGATTGTAATTAAGAGAATTTGGAGTTTATCCTTGTTGATTTATAGCCCTTTGATGAGAAATTAAGCATTAAATTGCAAAAGTAATTTTTCATGTACTTAATCCATAAACTCATTTATTGAATAGTTAAGAGTTAAAGTTTCTGAATTTATTACCACATAATCTTAGTAGTGCCTGTTGGGCTGTTTTTGTTCTCAACTAAATTGATATTGAAGATGAGTTTTTAAATCATTTTCAAAATAATAAAATTGCTGAAGTATAAAATTTGTATATATTTGCAGTCTTATTTTTTAACAAAAGAGTCATTTTTATTGAGATACTTTTTATAAAGCTAAGTTCATAAAAAAAATAGAAACTTGTATAAATAAGTAATGCAAGAATAAATAGTTCGGGTAGTCTAAAATCCGTTCAAAGTATTATATTATTTTAAGCCCCTTAAGTCTTAAATAATATCAAAAATTTAGTTGTGTTGTTTTGACAGGTGTAGTAGTCTGTCAATGGTAGTAAAGTTGAAGGTTTTCAGCTTTATCCAATGGAAAGCTTTCCTTTTTTCTTTTTAGAAGATTGGGATGCTTTTTTGTTTTTAGACATTTCATTATTAAACCTACTATTATACATAGTTAGTTTATTCTTATCTTCTCCAACCTTCCTTCTTTATAAGTATAACATTAATTTAACTCTTAATTTAAATCTTTTTCACCTTTTTAAAGGGATCGAAAAATTTTAACAATTAATGCTTTCTGGCTTTTAAACTGTTTATTAAAAAATTCTCTAAAAGCTGTATGAATGACGTGAATATTTATTAATTTCGAATGATTCTAAATAAGGATTGTAAATAATTTAAAATACCTATTATGAAAGTAGCATCATTAGTCTATAATTTGGAGTATAATGAAACAAAACCAGCCATTCAAGTTTTAATGGAAACCGAAACGGGCAAGGAAATTAGAATTGCATTTAAAGAAGGACACGTAATGAAAGAGCATAAAACTCCTTTTCCTATTGTAGTTGAAGTTTTTGAAGGTGCTATAGATTTTGGTGTAAATGGAGAAGTCCACCATTTAAAAAAAGGCGATTTAATTGCCTTAGAAGGAGGTGTGCCTCACGATTTAACTGCCATTAAAACGAGCACAGTGCGCTTAAGCTTAAATAAAATGGATTCTGCAAAACGTGTGGAAGATGTTGCTAACAAATCTTAATTTTTTATAACGCTTAAAAAACAAGGTGAAATAAATCTCTAAATATTTATTTATTAAGTCAATATATAAATGTTTTGAGCCAATCTGCCTTTTATAATATTGGTAGTTTTGAGAGTTGAAAAATGCATTTTATGTGTTTTTAACAAATATATATAAACTCTAAAACTATTATTATGGCAGAAATTAAAATTGAAAAGAAAAAACCAGTATGGCCATGGATTTTGGGCTTTATTATTTTGTTGGGTCTTGTTGCTTATTTCGTTTATGAAAATAACGAAAACGAAGATTATTCAGACGATGTGAATTCTGAAGAAATCTACAATAAGAATACCGATACAATATATAAAAACAATACCTACCAAGATACGCAAGCTTCTCCAGACTCTAACTTCAAGGTCGCTTTGATGGATTATAGTGAATCAATTAGTGATTCCACTAGAATTGGTGTAGATTCTACTTACACAAAAACAGCTTTGTATTATTTATCTAATGTTGTTATTGCAACTGCAACACAACACGACTTAGAAAGTTCCAAAGCCTGGAATGATCTTGAACAATATGCGTCTCAGGAAGTTGGGATGAACACTTCCGACATGCCAGAAAGATCAGGGATTTCTAAAAACCTGAAATCAGTTACTAATAATATTGTAACTGTTTTGGAAACGCTTCAAACCAAAAATTTTCCAGCGCTACAAGCTGAGGTTGCCAATTTGAAAGCCACTTCTAATAAGCTTACTTCATCAACTATTGATAAACAAAAAACAACACTTCAGACATTTTTTAGAAAGGCGAATGAAGTGCTTATCAAAATGAACTCTTAAATTAAAACATCATGACAGAACATAAAAAACATCTCTATTATATGAATGAACTTTCAGATTATAAAATATCTGAAGGTTACCCAGACGTGAGAGGCTGGGATGTGAAAGATTTTAACAATCGTGTTATTGGAAAAGTGGATAATCTGTTAGTGAATCCTGAGGCTGAACGTGTTGTTTATTTGGATGTAGAGGTTGATAAATCCATTATTGATGCAAAACACGATCCATACGGAAGACCAAGTCATGTGGAAGTACGTGAATTTGTGAATAAAGATGGAGAAAACCACATTATTATTCCAATAGGTTTGGCAGATTTAAATACGGATTCAAAATATGTGTATACCGATATATTAGACCATCAAACATTTTCTGAAACCAAACGTTACCGTAAAGGTGATAACGTTAATAGGGATTATGAAATGCAGGTTTTGAACTCCTACGAAAGAAGAACGAGCCCTAAAGAAAATGACAATATTATTATTGGGAATGATGAGGTGAATTTTGGAGAAATTCCGAATGAGGCACGTATTAGGAAAATAGTTCGTGAAGAAATAAGAGCCTATCACAACATTAGAAATACTGGAGATTTAGATGGATTAGGGAATTCTGATGTTGATGAGACCGTGATTTTTACTGATGATGAATCTGAAATTGAAAGAAGACAAAGAAACAATCATATTTATGATGACGACCGTTTTTACCAAAGAAAGGAGTTCGATGACGAACAGTTTAGAAAAAATCGTAATCCAAGATTTTAGTTACCTATTTAATTTAATAAGAAAAAGCTTCACTTATACTGAAGCTTTTTTTATATAATATTTTCAGTATTTGAATTCTTGTTTTTAAGTTGTTTATGCCCCTGTTTTGGTAAAGATTGATATAGCTCCTCTATGCGTTTTAAATCCGTAGCGTTTGTTATAGTTTGTTTTGTGTCTTCATATAATAGTTTGGCTTCTTCAATAAGAGCATCATGGTATTCTGGAAAATGGATTTCCTGTAAAAGTAAATACTTGAACATGATAAATAATTTTTGAATGCAACTTAAATCGTGCTTGCAGTAGGTTCTATAAGAAACCATAACCTGGTAAAGTATCTCTCTAAAATTAACAGTAGTTATTTCAATCAATGGATCACTATTTTTCGAAGTAAAAATGGTTCTATCATTTTTCTTCAGTCTTATAGCAAACAATTCAGTTAAATAATCAATGGTACTTAAAGCCGTCCCAGGATCATTTATTCCAGGAGACATGGCTTTTATTCCTATTTCAGTAATTTGCTTAAAGGCAAGAACATAATTATCTTCAACAAATTCACCTCTTGCAAAATTGAAATTAGATAATACCTGTTTTACTAAATTGTTATCAATTTCTTTACTAATTTGAATAATTGGGATCTCTTGTAAAACAAACATGCCTTGAAAAGGAAGTATTTTCAACTGAATACCTTGGTCTTCACAAACATCTTTTAAATTATTTATAGCTACATTTTGAAAATAACCAGTTTTTGAACTGTAATATGTTTTCCAATTGGAACTATCTGGGAAATTAGGCGCTTTTTCCGATTCATTTTCCAATAAGGATTCTAGACGTTCTTTTGCCTTGCCATAAATATTGTCTAAAATATTATTTATTTGAATGGCTTGAGAAATGGAATGAATAAAATATAGGAAGGCACCCAGACAAATAACGGTGAAAATAATACCAATAAGAACAGAGAAACCGGGTAATTGGTATTTGTCTGTTTCTCGTGGGTTTATTCCAACAAGTGTGAAGATATTATATAAAATGGTAGCCAAATAGATTCCTAAAATATATTGATGGCTTCTATTGGAGATCAAGTCCGGTAGTACACGGGGTGAAAAATTACTGGATGCCTGATTCAACATCACCATTACCATAGAAAAACTAAATACCATAATTGAAATTATGCCACCAGTTAAAAAGCTTAAAAGTGTTTTTGCTGTGTCTGCATTGTTTATAACTAGTTGCGGAACATGCTCTAAAACAAATGCTGAAATCCCTTTTTTTTCTAGATAAAGCATAAGTATGGCAAAACTAAAACCGGCAATACTGAACAATGTTGGGTAAAAGGCTATTTTGCCCTGAATGGTATGTATAAAACTTATAAATTTATTGTAAAGCGATTTCATATATTGGTTTGAGTCTACAAGTTACCAACATTTTTTTGATTTATAAACAAGATGATTAAGACACTTTAATGTATTTGATAATGGAATCCATTTTCATGAAAATAATTAATTTCTGAATTTTATTTTGTAGGCAAATACATATATTTATGCTTTTTGTCGATAAAAAAACGCTTTTTATCGTGTTTATTGTTTTTTATTTGTACCTTAGAGTATATTTACAGCCCTTCTTAAGTCCCTAAATCGATTTATTCAGCTTAAATAAGGTTAATTATTCCATTCAAGACATAGTTGTCTTACTCCCTCATGTTAATAAAATATGTTTGTAATTAATTTATGCACATGTTTTAAAAATAAATTAATATATCCATTTATTCCCTCTATTAGAGTTTTGTAAAAAACAAAACTTGTTAAACATTATTTATTTGTTAACCCTAAAATTGAGAATATATGAAATCCCTAACAATTACTTTATTAGTCGTATTATTTTGCGTAACCGTATCTGGAGTTAATCTGCAAGATCCAGTAATAACTAAACCAACTAAAGAGAAAAATATTTCGAGTGTTGACAACTTCAAGTATAATTTTGAAGTTAATAGACATGTTAAAAAAGGAGTGAAAGTACCTGAGCAAGGATAGTAGTTCTTTCACTTCATCAAATATAAGCGCGTTTTTTATTTTATAATAGGCGTGCTTTTTCATGTCATTAAATGAGGATTTTTAATCATATTATGAGATAGATGGTATTCGTGTCATAAAAAATTATAAATTTGAAAGACACTGAAATAAATCTGTATTGTATTATAAAATAGTCTTTATACTATCCTTATTTTTAAGCTTACCCTTAAAAGCGCAAAATACACCTTCTAATACACTATTAGATAGTATCAGTTATTATCGAAATTTGGCACAAATAGATTTAGATGCTGATAAGAGATTATATTACATTAAATATGCCATAAAATTATCTGAGGCTTCCAAACAAGATTCCACAATATTAAAAAGTAAGCGCATTCTTGCTACACTCTATCTCAGGGAAAGAAATGTAGATTCCTTATTCGATTTAAACCACGAAAATTTAAAGCTTGCAACCAAAATAAATGATTCTTTAGCACTTGGCTACATAAATAATGTTTTAGGCTGGTATCATAAACAAAAAGAGCAAAAAGACAGCGCCTATTTTTACTTTTATAATGCTTCAAAACTGTTTAAAAAATTAAATAAAAGTCAAAAAGAAGCAGAAGTATTGGCTAGTATGGCCGATATTCAATTCGAAGAAAGAGATTATATAGGTTGTGAACAAAATGCTTTTAATGCCATAAGAATTTATCAGAATCTTCCAGATTCGGAAGTGAAATTCGATAATTTATGGGCATTATACAATTTAATAGCTATTGCTTCTGATGAATTGGGTATATACGATAAGGCTATAGAATATCATGAAAAGGCTTTAACGTATAGCGATAAAATACAAGATAATTTTATTTACACCCTATATTCAAATAGTAATATAGCCTTAATATATAAAGAATTAAAACAGTATGATAAAGCTTTAAAAATCTATCAAAACTTATTTCAAAATAAAAAAATTCTACTTAAGGAGCCTGAAAATTATTCTCTTATTTTAGGTGATTATGCCTATATAAAACATTTGTCAAAAAAATACAGTTTAGATGAAATAGGAGATATGTTTTCAGAAGCATATCAAATTAGTGATAGTATACAAGATCCTTATAGTATGATGTCTGTTAGTTTAAATGCTTCTGAATTTTATTTAGACCAAGACAATAAAGATTCGGCACTTTTCTTCGCAAATAAAGCATACACATTAGGATTGGAAACTAGTTCTAATAATGTGATTCTGAAATCCCTTATGCTTAAATCAAAAATAGAAGATGAAGTAAGTGCTAAAACCCATTTAACAGAATATGTAATTCTAAGTGATAGTCTTCAAAATAAGGAAAGAGCTATCAGAAATAAATTTGCTAGAATAGAATTTGAAACAGACCAAATTGTAGAGAAAAATATACAGATTTCAAAAGAAAGACTGTGGTTGCTATTTTTATCAATAGGGTTGATTTTTACCTTATTATTATTGTATATCATTGTTACCCAAAGAACCAAAAACAAAGAATTAAAGTTCAATCAACAGCAGCAGGAAACCAACGAAGAAATATATAATTTAATGCTGTCTCAACAGGATCAAATAGATGAAGCAAGAGTTGCAGAGAAAAAAAGAATTTCGCAAGAAATGCACGATGGTATTTTAGGCAGACTCTTTGGAATTAGATTGAGTTTGGATAGTTTAAATATGAGTTCTAAGCCAGAAGCCATAGATTCTAGAGAAAAATATTTAGGTGACCTTAAAGAAATTGAAGAAGACATACGGAAAGTGTCCCATGAATTAAATACAGATTTTGTTTCTGGTTCAAATTATATAAGCATTATCAAAACCCTTTTAGAAACCCAAACCAAAGCATATCAACTAAATTATGTTTTAAGAAACGACGATAATATTGACTGGGATGGTATTTCCAACAAAACAAAAATCCACTATTACAGAATTATTCAAGAATCTATTCAAAATATTTACAAGCATGCCAATGCAACAGAAATTCATATTAGCTTTAACCAAATAAATAATGTAATTTGCTTAGCAATTGCAGATAATGGTACTGGATTCGATGTTAATAAAGCTAGAAAAGGTATCGGATTAAAAAATATAAATTCAAGAGTTAAAGAAATTGATGGAGAATTAGACATAATTTCTTCTATGGATTCTGGAACAACATTAACTATAAAAGCCCCAATTTTAACCTAAAAAAATTCATGCAAGAATCTATTCGCATTTTAATGACAGACGATCATCCCATGATTATAGAAGGATATCAAAATACGTTGTTAGCGACTAAAAAAGAGAGTCAAGATATAAAAATTGATATTGCAAATAATTGCGACGAATCCATTAAATTAATGAATAAAGCCATTGCGCTAGATTACCCATATGATATTTTATTTATGGACATTAGTTTACCACCATCTTCCGATGGTAAATATACTTCGGGCGAAGATCTAGCCATGCATGCGCGAAGCATCATGCCAAATGCAAAAATAGTAATCCTTACTATGTTTAATGAAACCTATCGGGTGAATAACATTGTAAAAACCATCAATCCAGAAGGATTTTTAATTAAAAGCGATTTAACTTCTAGGGAATTAGCAAATGCTTTTCAGGCGGTTCTGGCTAACCCTCCATTTTATAGTGGTACAGTAAATAAGATTATTAGAAAAACAATTTCTACAGATCTAGTTGTAGACGAAGTAAACAGAAAAATTCTTCACTTATTATCACAAGGGATTAAAACTAAAAGCCTCACGGACTCTATAGATCTATCCATGAGTGCCATTGAAAAACGAAAAAAACACTTAAAAGAACTTTTTAGAATTTCGGATGGAAGTGATGAAACCTTGCTGGAAGAAGCAAGAAAAAAGGGTTTTATATAAAATATCTATCAAAAAGTGTTAAAATTTCGGTTTTTGAGCTAATTACAACCTGTCAAAATCCTTGATGTCATTGATAATTACGGTTTTACCGTAACTATCTTGTGGTTTTACCGTAACAAAATATTAAATATTCACTTTATATTTGACCTATCAACAACATTTAATTAATCCCTCAGAAGTAATTAGTTGATAATAGCATTTACACTAACCTTGTGGTTTTAACATCTGTTAAAGCTACAAGGTTTCTTCTTTCTAGAAACTAAAGATGTCACTTTTATATTCCCAAAACTTCTTAATAAAAAATCCAAAGTAGATTACAGCGACAATAAATTTTATAAATGTCCCGGTTAAAAAACCAAGAAAGGACCCAAATGCCGCTTTTGCCGCCGTTTTAGAATCAGACTTATTTAATATTTCTCCAATAAAAGCACCAACAAAAGGCCATACTATAATTCCAAAAACCCCTAAAATTGGAAAAATAATAGCAACTATTAACCCCAGTGTTGTACCAATAACGCCATATTTACTGCCTCCAAATTTTTTAGTTCCCAATGCAGGAATAATATAATCCAATGCAAAAACTATTAATGCAATTGCTAAAGTAATGCCTAAAAACAACCAATTATTAGGGATGGCATTTGTTAAATACAGTAGTAGTAATCCAACCCAACTTAATGGAGGTCCAGGGAGTATGGGTAGAAAGCTTCCTAAAACACCAAGTATCATAAATAGCAAGCCTAAGAGAGTCAAAAAAATGTCCATAAATTTTTAGTTATAAGACGAAGATATAAAATGATTGTTACATTTTATTAACTAATTTATTAGTTTAAACTAAATATTTAGTTATATTTGTATTCAACTAAGTTTTTAGTTTTAAATAATTCATGAAAATTATGCAGCCCACAAAACAACTCACCAAAGCCGAAGAAGAAATCATGCAGGTGTTATGGCAACTTGAAAAAGCAAATGTCAAACAAATTATAGATCTCTTGCCAGAACCGAAACCAGCCTATAATACAGTTTCAACCATAGTTCGAATTTTGGAAAGCAAAGGGTTTGTAGACTATGAAAAACAAGGGAAAGGGCATATCTATTTTCCCATATTAAAAAAGCAGGATTACAGCAATCAAAGCTTGAATTCGCTTGTGGATAATTACTTTCAAGGTTCTTTTAAAAGCATGGTATCCTTTTTTGTGAAGAAAAACGACATCAGTTTACAAGATTTGGAATCTGTTTTAAAAGACATTAATAAAAAAGATTAATTATGGTACCATATATCATTCAAGCAATCGCATTTCAGTTATTCTTTTTAATAGTTTATGATGCATTCTTAAAAAAGCAAACCTTCTTTAATTGGAATAGAGCTTACCTTTTAATAACCGCAACTTTATCTTTTGTGTTGCCCATTATTAAAATTGAGATGTTTAAAAACATCGTTCCACAACAATATATTATCACACTTCCAGAAGTTTTTATTGGAAAACAAAACCCTATAGTTTTAGACGAAGTTTTAATTGAAGGAGTTAATCAGGCTTCGAGTTTCTCTTGGTCTTGGATGTATTTGTTCTACATTGGATCCACTATTGCTTTTGCCTTTTTTGCTTATAAACTGATTAACATTTTCCGATTAATATATAACAATGAAAAACACGTAGAATCTAATTTGAAAATAGTGAATTTAGAAAATAGTCGGGATGCTTTTTCCTTTTTTAATTACATTTTTATGGGTATGCAATTAGAAAACGAAGAAAGAGATACCATTTTAAAACACGAGTTGGTCCATGTGAAACAAAAACACAGTTTCGATATGTTATTTTTCGAAATCCTTAGAATTCTGTTTTGGTTTAATCCATTCATTTACATGTATCAAAATAGAATTTCGGTGGTACACGAATTTATAGCAGATGCTGAAGCTGTAAAACACAATAAAAAACAATATTATCAAAACCTGTTATCGCAAGTTTTTAATGCCCAACAGGTATCATTCATCAATCCATTTTTTAAACAATCATTAATCAAAAAACGAATCGTTATGTTACAAAAATCAAAATCAAAACAAGTCCAATTAGTAAGGTATGCACTATTAATTCCCATGGTCTTTGGGATGTTAATTTATTCTTCTTGTAGTGATACAAATCAAGAAAGTATTGCTGTTTTAAGCGAAAATCCTCAAGAAGATCAATTAAAAATGATCATTGAATCCTTTGACACCGATGGGAAATTAAATGACACCGAAAAGGAAGAGATGTCAGCCTATTTTTTAGATGTAATTAAAGCAAATGTTCAAGGTCAGGATGTTTCAACAAAATCAATTAGCACCTCTGATTTTGATAAAAAAGAAGATGTGCCATTTTCAGTTATAGATCAAGTTCCAGTATTTCCAGGTTGTGAAAGTGGCAGTACTAACGAGGAACAGAAATTATGTATGAGTAAACAAATTAATACACTTGTTGCTAAAAACTTCAATACAGATCTAGGAAAAACATTAAACTTAACGGGTATAGTAAATATAGCTGTTTATTTTAAAATAGATAATCAAGGAAATATTATTGAAGCTAAAGCAAGAGCAGAAAACCCAGAACTGGTAGAAGAAGCTCTTCGCGTTGTAAATATGTTGCCAAAAATGATACCTGGAAAGCACAATGGAAAAGCTGTTAATGTTCCTTATTACTTGCCAATTAAGTTTCAAATAAATGAGTAGATATTTAGTTCTATTTATAATATTCACCTTTTTTAAAACCGAAGCTCAAACTTCGGTTTTAATGCTTGCAGATAGTTTGTATTCCAATGGATATTATACCAAAGCCATTGAAACCTATAAAACCCATCAAAATCAGGAAGATGTCTATGAGAAAATTGCCAATGCGTATATAGCTATTGGAAATTATAACGAAGCACTCGCAAACTATAAATTGTGTATGGACGCACATCCAGATAATTCACTTTTAAAGATTGAGCACGCTAGATTGTTATTTAAAACGAAGGATTTTAAATCGGCTTCTACCGAGTTTAAAAAGTTAATTTCTATAGATTCATTAAACCCAAATTATCATTATGAATATGGATTGGTGTTAGAGAAAGAAGCTGACTCCTTGGCTGTTTTAGAATTTATGAATGCCATTAAATTAGATAGTTTGCATCAAAAAGCCATTTATAAAGTGGCAAAATATCATTTGCAAAAAAGACAGTTTAAAACGGTTGAAGAATTGGTAGACATGGGTTTACAATCAAATGATTTTAATTTGGAACTTATAAGTTTAAAGGCTCAGAATTATTTTTGGCAACAGGATTATCATAAAGCTATTCTTTGGTTTGAGAAATTGCTGGCATTGGGTGAGTCATCACAATTTATTTATGAAAAGTTAAGTGAGTCTTACAGTAAAACTTATAGAGAAAAACAGGCGATAGCGTATGGTTTGCAAGCGCTTAAATTTGAGCCAAATAACACAAAGAATTTGTTTATACAAGGACGACTTTATGAAAAAGTTAAGGATTATACTGCAGCAGAAACCTATTATACATTAGCATTAAAAATTGAAGATATTCCGTTAGATAAACAATATGTGCAATTAGGCAGAGTCCTAAATTATCAGAAGAAATACAAAGAAGCTATTACCGTTTTAAATAAAGCACTTCAAGAAAACCCTAGAAATGACATGGCGGCATTTTATTTACTACAAACAAAAAATGCCTATTATAAAGATATCGATGTAAAAATAAAGCTCTACGAAAAATTTATCAAAGAATTCCCCGAAAGTGTTCTCAATGCCGTTGCTGCACAACAATTATCTGAACTAAAACAAGAAAAGTTTATGAATACAGATTAAAATCTAAAAAAATTGTACTTTTCCGTTTCAAATCTGTGTATGAAACATTTGTGCCTTTTATTTGGTTTTTTATTGTTTGTTTCTTGCAATTATTTTGATGTCAAGAAAACAACATCAGATGCTATTTTAAATGAAGAATTAAAAACATTTAATTGGAGTGATGTAGACGATTATCCTTCTTTTGCATCTTGTAATGATGGTGTTTCAAAAGAAGAAAAAAAGCGCTGTTTTCAAAATACCTTAACAGTTATTATCAGCAATAAAATTCAAAAAGATACCATTGTAGTATCTCAAAATATTGATGACACTATTTATATTAAGTTTCAAATTTCAGAAACTGGAAAATTGTCATTTATTGAAGCTAAAGTAGACTCTGTCACGCTCCGAGAAATCCCAAATATTAACGAGTTACTTGCAAATAGTTTGGATTCCTTGCCTACAATTTATCCTGCAATAAAACGTGGACAGCAAGTAAAAACAGCTTTTACCTTACCAGTTATTATAAGAGTCAATTAAAATTTTCTAGCTACAAGTTAAATTTAAAGCCAACCGCGAAATCCACTGGAAAGTTTCCTTGATTTTCAGAAAATATGGCAAACAAGCTATTATAAGCAAGCGTTATATAGCCGTTTTTAGATACTTTAATATCACTACCTAACCCAAAGCTAAATGGTGCATTAAAACCAGAACCGGATTGTTCTAAAGTGAGATATGATCCTGGGTTTTCAGGATCTTCATAAACTAAAACTTCATTGTAAAAGGTATAAGTGGCAAAAGTTGCGTTGGCGTAAACACTAAACGTTTCTTTATCGATAAAACGGAATCTATAGCCTAAAGCTAATTGTGTTGCAGAGTAATTGATATCGTCAGAATCCAAGGCTGTTCTTAAACTAAAATACCCTGCATGACGTTTAAATTTTCCATCGCTATAAATTTCGAGTTCGGCACCAAAAGAAGGAACCAATGTGTTGCTAGGATTAGAAATAAAAGGCTGATTGGTGAAACCACCGAATGCTCCTAGTCGCAATTTTAATTTAGATTGCGGCTCGAAGTTGTAACTTAAATCACTTGTAGAATTATAAACGTTTATATAATTTTTTAAACTTGGGAATGTAAATTTAACTTTTTCGGCTGTAAGACCATATTCTTGTGTTAAGCCATTTAGAGTAGTTATATATTCTTGCTGATTTTTCCCGGTTTCAGAGTTTTTAGTATCTACCAATTCTATAATAGAGCCATCTGTAGTTCTAACAAAATAGCGAGACTTTCTTGTATTAGCTGTCCAAAGTAAATCTAAATTACCGCTAACTTCAGTTTTAAGTTCTAAGGTTTCACCATTTATTGTATAAGTTTCCTGTGCTTTAAGAGTTAAAAACGGTAGTAATAAACACAAAATAAGGACTATTCTTTTCATTGGATTTAGGATTTCAATTCTTGTAAATTTAGCAAAAATAAATGATTTGCACACTATTTTTTAAAGTCTCTATCTTTCCAT
Source organism: Xanthomarina arctica (assembly GCF_014638915.1). GTDB lineage: Bacteria > Bacteroidota > Bacteroidia > Flavobacteriales > Flavobacteriaceae > Xanthomarina > Xanthomarina arctica. Next base: position 1,097,378 of record NZ_BMFQ01000001.1, read on the forward strand.
TTGTAGCTTGAAAAAAGGGACAGACTGGCAATGTAAACGGTGAAAAAGGGGTACATAAAAGCACTAATAAGATAACTTTTAAAAAGCCTTTTTTGATTAAAAAATATAGCAGTTTTAAAAAGCAAAATAAAATCAACAGACAGTTTTAAAATCAAAATAATTAATAGAATTTTTAAATTTAAGGATATAATTATAGTTAATAATAAGGAAGAAATAGTAACAGCATTCATTAATAAAACCAGCAAACCTGTAAGCTTTCCAAAGGTGTTTTTATAATGTGTTGTTTTCGAAGCCCATCTCACTCTCTGCGATTTTAAACTTGAAAAATCCGGTTGTGGTTTGGTTAAAACAATGGCTTCTTTAGCTTTTAAAAATAATACAGAATCTCTGTGTTGTTCTATGGCTTTTTGTAATAAAAACACATCGTCTCCACTAGCTATTTCAGAATTACCGTCAAAACCATTTAGTTTTTTAAAGAACTCTTTTTTGTAGGCTAAATTGGCTCCATTACTTAAAAAAGGCCTTTTCAAGCCAAATCCACCAATAGTTGCTCCAATTAAACTCAAAAAGTCAAAGGCTTGAAATTTGTCTAAAAGCGTTTGAAGCCTATAATAGGCAACGGGACCAACAACCATGTTGCAATGGGTTTTGTTAATAAAGCTATTGAAACATTCAAGCCACAAATTAGGTAGCAAACAATCGGCATCCGTGGTTATAATCCATTCGTGTTGTGCTGTTATAATGGCTGTTGAAATGGCATCCTTTTTTGGAGATTTTGAAGTTCTTTTATTCTGAATGATTTTGAAATTTATCTCAGTTGTATCAAGATAATTTCTAATGATTTCAACCGAAGTGTCTTCAGATTCATCGTTGACAAAAATGAATTCAAAGTTTGAAGGTGTGTATTTTAGTTTAGAAATGGAATCTAATAATTCGGGTAGGTTTTCGGCTTCATTCCTAAAAGGAATAATCACTGAAAATTTGATTTTTTTTGATGTCTTTTCAAATTCAAAATCATCAACTTTATCAAAACCATAAATAAAACTTCCTATTAAAATAACATATAAGAACGTGATGATAAGAAAAAAACCGATCATGATTCGACGTTTTTTGGAAGTTTAAAATTTAAAACATACACACTTCCAAGGATACTTGGAAATACAAAATTTAAAAGCCACATACAAGTTACGATACTTAAAGTAGTGAGTTCGTTAACGCCAATAATGGAGAATAAATAAACAGCAACACTTCCTTTGATAACCACATCGAAAATAAAAATTGATGGAATAATAGAAGCTAATAAATACATAGATGTTATAATAATCATAGCATTTTTATATGCTAATTCCGTCCCAAATAATTGTAATAAAAAGTAGAATTGAAATGAAAAAATTAGATATCTAAGAACTGAAAACATGAAGCAAAACAGATAGTTTTTGAATGGTATATTTTTAAAAAAGATTATGACTTTTTCAATAGAAACACCTTTAACAGTGACTTCTTTTTTCTTCAAACCCAAAAAGATAACACTTGAAATTACTAATAAAACAGTTAAAAACCCGAAGCTATTAAGGTAATTGATGTCTATTTGATGTTTTGTTATAAATAAATATAAGCCAATACCTCCAAAAACAACAGTCACTAGCATTTGCATCATGTTTCCAAGGAAAGTTAGTAGGACTATTTTTTTTCTTAATTCTGAAGAAAAAAACATGGCTTTCGCTCCATATTCTCCAATACGGTTTGGGGTAAATACCGAAGCTGTTAAGGAACCTAAACTTTGTTGAAGCGCATTTTGAAATGATATTTTTTTGAAAATAAACACTAAATCTTGCCATTTTAAAATTTCCAATAACCAGTTAAAACAACTTAAAATTATTAAAAAAGTGATGTTTTTTAAAGAAAATATCCTGTTTTCATGTAAAAAACGACTAAAAACCTTAAAATCTAATTGGTTGTTTGTGGTTAGTTTGAAATAAATAAAATAAAATGCACCAACTACCAAGCTTATTTTAAGAAGCACAAAAAAGAATTGTTTAGTTTTGTATGGTAAGGTTCTAAGCATTTTTAGAATGACACATTTATTTGCCGCAAATTAAACAATATCCTTTATATGAACACATTTTTTATAAACTTCAAACAAGCTTCTGTTTCCATTGTTTTTCTCTTCCTTTCAATTTCAGGTTTTAGTCAAGCTGAAACTAGTAAATGGAAAGTGCAATTAGCAGTAGGTGTAAACAGTCCGAGTTCTAGTGGATTTATTCCCGGCCTGGAAGCAAACCCTATTAATTTTCCAACTATTAATTTAGGAGTTCAACACATGTTTAAAAGACAGTTTGGTGCTAAGTTAGATTTTGGCTACAACAGGTTTTCTAATGAGAGTTCATCCCCATTTTTTAAAGTGAACTACACAAGAATAAACGCCCAGTTTATTTACGACCCAACACCAATAATAACCTTTTTGCCAATGGGTTTTGGGGTAGTAGCGCATGCTGGACCTGGTTTTAGCATGATAAAACCTTTGGGGGAATATGGGGCAAACAAAACATCCTATTTAAATGTTATGGGTGGAATAGAATTTCATTATAGCATAACACAATTGTTAACTGTTTATTTGGACGGATCTTATATTTATGGAGTTAGTAGCGATTTCGATCCTGTTTCAGAAGGTTATGGCTCGTTTAACGGGAATTTATTAACAGCAACCATTGGTGTGTCTTATTCTTTAAGTGGTTGTTATTATTGCGATTAATGAGCAAAGAAAAAATTATACTAGGTATTGATCCAGGAACAACCATTATGGGATTTGGTCTTATAAAAGTGGTTGGAAAGAACATGCAGTTTATGCAATTAAACGAATTGGATTTAAAAAAATACGACGACCATTATTTAAAGCTGAAGCTTATTTTTGAGCGAACTATTGAGCTTATTGAAACGCATCATCCAGACGAAATTGCGATAGAAGCGCCTTTTTTTGGAAAGAATGTTCAAAGTATGCTTAAGTTAGGAAGAGCTCAAGGAGTTGCCATGGCTGCGGGTTTGAGTAGAGAAATTCCTATTACAGAATATGCGCCAAAAAAAATAAAAATGGCCATTACTGGAAATGGAAATGCTAGTAAAGAGCAAGTGGCCAAAATGCTTCAAAGTTTGTTAGGTATTAAAACACTTCCAAAAAATTTAGATTCTATGGATGGCTTAGCTGCTGCTGTTTGTCATTTCTACAACGAGGGCAGAATTGAGATTGGAAAAAGTTATTCTGGTTGGGCAAGTTTTGTGAAGCAGAATGAAGATCGGGTTAAGAAGTAAGCAGTGGTCAGTGGCAGCTTACAGACTGCTAAATAATAAAAAAAGCATGAAGAATATTATGGAATCTGATCGTTCAGAAAAAAAAGAAAAAGCAGGAATCTACATCCACATCCCATTTTGCAAGCAAGCCTGTTTTTATTGCGACTTTCATTTTTCGACATCATTAAAAAAGAAGGATGAATTAATTGAGGCCTTAGCTAAAGAGTTGGAACTCCGTAAAGATGAATTTGAAGGTCTAACAGTTAATACTATTTATTTTGGAGGAGGAACCCCAAGTTTATTAACGATTGATGAATTACGATTTTTGATTGCTGAAGTATATAGAAATTTTAAGGTTTCCGAAAATCCAGAAATTACTTTAGAAGCTAATCCAGACGATTTAAGTGATAATCAAATAATAGAACTTTCTAAATCTCCAATTAATCGTTTAAGTATAGGCATTCAATCTTTTTTTGAAGACGATTTAAAATCTATGAATCGGGCACATTCTTCGGAAGAAGCAAAAAACTGTTTGTCCGTTGCAACCCGTTATTTCGATAATATTACCATCGATTTAATTTACGGAATTCCAAACATGAGCTTGGGAAAATGGCATGAGAATCTTCAAATAGCTTTTGGGTATGGTGTAAACCATATTTCAAGTTATGCTTTAACAGTGGAGCCAAAAACAGCTTTAGATACCTTTATTAAAAATGGTAAGTATCCTGCAATGAATGATGAGTTGGCGCAACTTCATTTTAACCATTTAATGTCAGAAACAGAAAAACAGGGTTTTATTCATTATGAGATTTCAAATTTTGGCAAACCAAATTATTTTTCTAAACACAATACAAGTTATTGGCAAGGTAAGCCCTATTTAGGGATTGGACCTTCGGCTCATTCATTTCATGGAAATACAAGAAGCTGGAATGTTTCAAACAATACCAAGTATATTAAAAGTATAAATGAGACTGTCTTGCCGTGTACTAAAGAAATTCTGACCGTTCAAGAGCAATATAACGAATATGTAATGACGGGTTTAAGGACTATTTGGGGGGTATCTCTGGAAAAAGTGGAACAAGATTTTGGTGAAGATTATAAAACCTACCTTTTAGATCAGTCGAGGAAGCATTTGAATCAACAATTACTGAGGCTTGATAATGATAAATTGGTAGTTACTTTAAAAGGGAAATTTTTAACAGATGGAATTGCTTCAGAGCTATTTATGATTTAGTATCTTTGAAATAATAACAGAAAATCATTCAATTAATACCCTTTTCATGCTGGCAACCATTCAATACAATTCAAAAAAACACCAAATAGATTTATCGAAACCTTTAGATATTTCCATTCCATTAAGAGCATCAAAAAGCAATGTGAATGCTTGGTATTTAGAAGAACCTAAAATAGAGCCGGTAAAAGATGGCGAGTGGATTGCAAGTGTGGCAGAAGGAGCAGATGTTAATTTTAATAATATTTGGTTTAATCCGCATGCACATGGCACACATACCGAATGTGTTGGTCATATTACCGAAAAAGTACATTCTATCAATCAGCAATTAAAGCAGTTTTTCTTTTTGGCTGAAGTAATTACGGTTGCGCCAGAAAAAAAAGGAGACGATTTTGTTATTTCCAAAAAGCAAATTCAATTTGCCTTAGGGAATAAAAAACGTGATGCCGTTGTAATTAGAACAATCCCAAACACAACCGAAAAATTATCTCATCAATATTCTCATACTAATCCGCCATATTTATTATCGGAGGCAGCCATTTATTTACGTGAAAAAGGCGTGAATCATTTATTAATAGATTTGCCAAGTGTGGATAAAGAAGAAGATAACGGGGAACTGTTGGCACATAACGCATTTTGGAATACAGCGGGAAGAAAAAGAATGGATGCTACCATTACCGAATTTATTTTTGTTCCAAATTCAGTGGAAGATGGTACGTACTTTTTAAACATACAAATTGCACCTTTTGAAAATGATGCTACGCCAAGTAAGCCAGTTTTATATGAAATTTTAGAGTAGATTCAAATTTCTCTTACCCTGTTCAGAAATATCTTTTTTTCTGTTTTCGAATATTAATGGATTTTGATTTTTTATAAAAATACATTGACAATTAATAGAGCATACTTTTTATTTTTTTTTTATTTTGATGTTAACTTTTAATGGTTCCTTCCATTAAAGAGAGAACAATATAAATTGAAAATTATGGAATCAGTAAAAGACACCCCAAAAGTAACTATCGTTAATGAAGGAAAAAACATAGCTGTAATTGCTTACATCACAATTATTGGATTAATTATAGCATTTGTTATGAATAATGAAAAGAAAAATCCTTTTGCTTCCTATCACATCAAACAATCTTTAGGGTTGGCTTTAACGGGTCTAGCTTTAGGAGTTATTGGTATGATTCCCATACTAGGATGGATTATTAATATTATAGGCATTTTTGTTTTGATTTATATGTGGATCATGGGATTGGTCAATGCCATTAATGGAAATGAAAAACCAGTACCTATTTTGGGAAACAAATATTTAGAGTGGTTTAAAAATTTATAGAATAACTTAATTATGAAAACATACGTTTTAGTATTTCTCAGCTTTTTAGCATGCAATATATTTTATTCGCAGGCCCAGCCAAAAATTGAAGATTATTCTTTGGGAAGTTTAGATGTTAATGTCATGGTTATACCTTTTGGTATGGAAAATCCAATTAAAGTGGGAACCATGTCCAAGTCGGGAGACATTATATTAGACTTTTCAAAAGAGCTTCCTGACATTTCTAAGGAAGAAAAAGAAAGTGATTCATCAAAATTATGGTACACCCTATTTTCTCAATGCGAAAATCGCTTTGAAATAGTAGAAGAAAAAGATAATATTTTTTCGTTTGATACAGGCGCATTATCACTTTGGACCAGTGATGAACGTTATGTAGGCGTGATTTTTACGGTATCAGATGAAAATTTGGTACCATGGATTGAAGATCCAGCTTACATGGAACCAATTATGGCGTCTTATTTCGAATTGATTTATGTTGCTAAACCATTTCAATATAAAGGAAACTGTAATACAACAAGAATGATGGAAGAGGGCGAAGAAGATGTAAAAATAGATTATACCTACAATCTAAATTTAAAAGCGGGTTTTAATTTTATAGAATACAGAATTGAAAGCATCTATAAAACAGATCCAAATATCATGGCTTCTTTTCCAGACAAAATTTCCGTAACCTCTGTGGAAGGGATTCCAAATTGTAAATGGGTTGGGAAGTATTTTTAAAATGACATAAAAATTTAGTATTTTTAAACACGTTCAAGCATTAAATTTGAACGTGTTTTCTATGAATATCGAACAACTTCGCAATTATTGTTTAAGTAAAAAAGGAACCACTGAAGATTTTCCCTTTGATAAAGACACTCTAGTATTTAAAGTGCTTGGAAAAATGTTTGCTTTAATCGGACTTAAAAAATGGGAAGCAGGCGAGAAGGCTATTAACCTAAAATGCAACCCGGATTATGCGGAAGAACTTCGTGAAGAATACAGTAGCATTCGCGCAGGTTATCACATGAGCAAAAAACATTGGAATACTCTTTATATACATGAAGGGGAATTGCCTCCAAAATTTATTTGCGAACTAGTCGACCATTCCTATGATATGGTAGTAAAAGGCATGACTAAAAAAATGCGTGATTCTCTTCAATAAAAACACTATTTTTGCAACTCAGAAATCTGACTTCTGAAATCAAAAATCTAACATCCCATGAGTATATTACAAACATTACAAGAAAGAAGCAACAATACTTGCGAATTATGTACTTCTACCGATAGTTTAACACAATATACATTACCACCATCTTTAAACGAAAATGTAGATAACAGTGTGTTGGTTTGTAAAAACTGTCTGGACCAAATTGAAGGTAATGCAGATATGGACGTAAATCATTGGAGATGTTTAAACGATTGTATGTGGAATGAAAATGTAGCAGTACAAATTCTTTCTTGGAGAATGTTACAAAGACTTCGTGCAGAAGGGTGGCCAAAAGATTTATTGGACATGATGTATTTAGATGATGAAGCCATGGCTTTAGCCAGAGCTACTGGAGAACATGAAGATGAAGCGAGCAAAATAATCCACAGAGATTTAAATGGTGTTATATTAGAAAACGGAGATTCGGTTGTGTTAATTAAAGACTTGAAAGTAAAAGGATCAAGTATGGTTGCTAAGCAGGGAACAGCTGTTAGAAACATTCGTTTAGACCACGAAAATGCAGAATATATAGAAGGAAAAGTAGATGGTCAGAATATTGTCATTATAACCAAGTATGTAAAGAAAACATAATTTGTAAAATTCTTATTTACAAGTTGTTAAGAAATGATTGTTGAAATTAAGTAGTTTGTCGGAAAAAGAAACACCTATCCTTACTTTAACTAATTCTTACGGGTTTTGTCGAGTATTTTATTTGTAAATCACTAATCATTATATATTTACAGCATCGAACCTGATTAATAGCATAAACAGATAGATTAACTTAATTTATGTTATTATGAACCTTACAATCACTCACTACAACAATTTTTTTAAAGTTACAGGTATTTTAAACAGACATACTGTTGGAATGTTTCAGAATGAATTCCAAGATGTTTTTGAAAAACTACAAACTGTTACCATTAGTATCGAAGGCTTAGAAAGCATCGATAAAGATGGTGTAAATGCTTTAGCAAAACTACATAATGAATCTATTTCATTAAAAAAACAGCTTTCAATTATTGGTTTTGGATGTAAGGATTTGTACGATCATTTTAAATCCAATGACGCAGCCTAATTAGCAGGACATATCTGCAATTATTTTCCATTCCCCATTAATTTTTTTGAAGATTATAATAAAGACGCCATTGGCATTTCCAACATCTCTGGTTAAATGGTATTCGCCCATAACCCAATATGTGTTGTTTTCAATTTTAGAAATATCGTTTATTACAAATTTTAAAATACCACTTTCAGCTTTAGTGGGGTAACCTTTTTTGTAGTTGGCTAAGGTTTTATCCCAGCCAAGGGTTAAACCACTTCCACCATAAAATTTAAGGGAGTCATTTTTCCAATAACCTTTCATGAAACCTTCAAGATCGTGATTGTTCCATGCTGTTTCTTGTAATTCCAAAACAGCTAAAATGGCATTTTTGTCATCATTAAATTGGGTTTGTGCCGAACAAAAAACCGTAGAAACGAATAAAATTATAGAAACGAATTTTTTCATAGTAGTTATTTTAGTTTACAAATTTAAAGATACTAACAAAAATTAACTTTGCTATCTGGGAAATAAGATGTTTTTGTAACTTTAATCTGATTTTTTATAACTTTAACGAATAGTTTAAGGGCCTGTTTTTTAGTTTAGTAAAAATAGGATATATTAGTCTCGTTAACTTTTTGTTATCTAAAACTATTTAATTTCTCCCTAATTAAATTAATAGCACAGATAAGGCTCTAATAGGTATTAGAGTTGGTTTAATTTTTTAAATTAATATGCCCGATGAAAAACACAAACGACGTAAAAGCCGAAATTAAAAAATATATTTTAGAAGCATCTTTATCAGATATCAAAGATGTGGAAGACGATGCCTTAATTTTTGAAAATGGCTTATTGGACTCCATGGGATTATTATTTCTTATTGAATTTTTAGGTGAAAGTTTTGAAGTAGAAGTTACAGACGAGGAGTTAAATCCAAAAAATTTCGAATCCATCAATAATATTGTCTCTTTTGTTTCTAATAAACTTTCTGTAAAAGTTTAATTTCTTCAGCAATCAACAACTAACGTAATATGTGTGGCATAGCTGGCTTTTATGGCGATTTAGATAAGGAGAAATCCGTATCTACACTACAACACATGCTTACTAGAATCAAACATCGTGGTCCAGACCAAAGTGGTGTATATGTTTCTAATAAGGCAGGTTTGGGTAGTGTTAGATTAAGCATTATTGATTTAAGTTCTGGCACCATGCCTATTTCTAATCAAGATGATAGCTTATGGATTGTTTTTAATGGCGAAGTTTTCAACTACATTGAGTTAAGAGAAGACTTGCTCCAAAAAAATCACACTTTTAAAACGCAAACCGATACCGAGGTTATTCTGCATCTTTATGAAGAATATGGTCCAGAATGTTTGAATATGCTTAATGGACAATTTGCTATTGCCATTTGGGATAAAAACAAAGAAGAGTTGTTTCTAGCCAGAGATCGCGTTGGCATTAGACCCTTATTTTATACACAAACTGAGAATGCCTTTGTATTTGCTTCCGAAATAAAATCCTTTCTAGAATATCCAGAAATAAATTTAAAATTTTCAAGTAAAGCGCTTTCAGAATATGTTACTTTTTGGACAGCATTATCACCAAATACAGTCTTTGAAGATGTTTTTGAAGTGCCTCCAGGAACTTACATGCTTATTAATTCTGTAGGGATTTCAAAAACAACCTTTTGGGAACTGCCAATAGTAAAACCAGATGACTATAAGTTTACAAACCTTGAAGAAGCTAAAAAAGCTTTTGAAGACATTTTTCTAGATTCAATTAAACTAAGACTTCGCGCAGATGTGCCTGTAGCCGCTTATTTAAGCGGAGGCATTGATTCTAGTATTACAACCGCTTTTATTAAGCAGATTTCACCAGAAAGACTGAGAACCTTTTCTATTGGTTTTACAGAAAAAGATTTTGACGAATCATCTTATCAAAACATAGCTGCGGCATATTTTAACACAGAACATTCTAGTGTTACTTGTAGTGAAAACGATATTTCAAATCACTTTAAAGAGGTAGTTTGGTTTACTGAAGCACCACTTTTAAGAACGGCTCCAACACCAATGAGTTTACTTTCTAAAAGTGTGAGAGACCAAAATATAAAAGTGGTAATAACCGGGGAAGGCGCCGATGAACTTTTAGGAGGTTATAATATTTTTAAAGAAACAAAAATCAAACACTTTTGGGCTAAAGATCCAAAATCGAAATACAGGCCTTTATTATTGAAAAAGCTGTATCCATATCTGCCACAGATTAGCAATTCTAGTAGTAACATGCTAAAAATGTTTTTTGGGTATAAACTAAGTGAAACCGAGTCTCCAATTTATTCACATCTTTTAAGATGGCATAATACCAGCAGAATTAAGAATTATTTTTCTGAAGAGATTAAAGAAAATATTAAAGATTATAAACCTATTGAAGATTTAGGAAAACAATTGGAGTCTAAATTAAAGGGCTACGATTATCTCACAAAAGCACAATGGTTAGAGATCCATTTGTTTATGTCAGGCTATTTATTGTCTTCACAAGGAGATAGAATGGGAATGGCTAATTCTATTGAAGGTCGTTATCCATTTTTAGATCATCGCGTTATTGAATTCTGCATGAATTTACATCCAGATTTAAAACTTCATGGGTTAAACGAAAAATACCTTCTAAAGAAAATGATGGCAGGCAGATTACCAGAAGAAATTTTAAACAGATCTAAGCAAGCTTATCGAGCTCCAATTAGAAGCCTTTTTGTTTCAGAAGCCTTGCCGGAATATTTAAAAATCATGCTTTCAGAAGATAGCATTAAAGAATTTGGTGTTTTTAATGTAGACCATGTTAAAACATTACATTCAAAAATAACATCAAATAAAGGAGTTTCAGAAATAGATAATATGGCTATGACAGCTATTTTGTCTATCCAGATTTTATACGATTTGTTTATAAAAAAATCAATCCCTAAACTCTCTGAAACCGAATTAATTACACTAGATAAAATAATTGTTGAATAAAAACAGAACATCATGAAATCAGAATCACGTAAACCTTTTTCAAAAGACATTATTCATATTGAAAACATAGACCAAGTTTGTAATGATATTATTGCCAAACTTAAAACAGATGTCGCAAAAAACTTACAACGTCGTGGTGCCATTGTTGGTATTAGTGGAGGAATCGATTCGTCGGTTTGTCTGGCTTTGTCTGCAAAAGCTTTTGGTTCTAAAAATGTCTTAGGCATCATGCTTCCTGAACAGGATTCTAGTGATGACAGTAGACAATTAGCCGAAGAATTAGCAGCTACTTATGGTGTAAGTACCTTAATTGAAGATATTACAAAGGCCTTGGATGGTTTTGGTTGTTATGAAAGGAGAGACGACGCCATTTTAAGAGTTATTCCAGGTTTCGATAAAAAAGTGGATAAAGCTAAGATTGAAATTAAGCAGAATATTGCTGAAAATATTCCGGCTATTTTCTCTATTACAGTTATTAAACCTAATGGAGATGTTGTTAGTAAGCTATTACCAGCAAGAGAATATTTGCAAATTGTAGCTTCTACTAATTTTAAACAACGTAGCAGAATGTCTATGTTATATTATCATGCCGAACGTATGCATTATGCCGTTATTGGAACGCCTAACAAACATGAAGTAGAACAAGGGTTTTTTGTTAAATATGGTGACGGTGGAGCAGATGTTATGCCAATTGGGCATTTTTATAAAACACAGGTGTATCAATTAGCAAAACACTTAGGTGTACCACAAGGAATTATTGATAGAACACCAACAACTGATACATATACAGCCGAACAATCTCAAGAAGATTTCTTCTACCAAATGCCTTTTGAATCTATGGATTTAATATGGTATGGTTGGGAAAATGACTATCCGGCAGATGAGGTTGGGAAAGTGATGGACAAGACAACCAAAGAGATTGAAAACATCTATAAAAGCTTTGAAAGAAAAAGAAAAACAACTGAATATTTAAGAATGAAACCTATTTTCTAAATCCTAAAACATGAATGTTTTCGATTACTTTTTTGAATCTACTAAAAACCTTGGAAAGGACTTTCTCTTGGGTTCAAAAGAAACTATTTCTTTCAAAAAACTGTATAACAACAGCTTAAAAATTGCCACATTTTTAAACAGATATATTGGAGCAAACAAGAATATTATTTTAATTAGTCCGAATTCGAAATACTTTATAACGGCTTATTTGGGCATATTAAAATCGGGGAATACATGCGTGCCCTTAAACTTTGCCATAGAACAGGAAAACCTGGATTTTATATTAAATACAACGGAATGTGATACTGTTTTTATGGCAAAAAGTGCCAGATCTAAGTATAAAATCCCTTCACATATTCAAGTTATCGAGGAAGAAGATTTAGATCAAATTATAGCTAATCAATCTATAGTGGATTATTATGTTGAGGTTGAAAAGAATCAACTAGCAGAAATTATTTTCACTTCTGGCTCAACAGGAATCCCTAAAGGTGTCATGATTAGTCATGAAAATATTATAGCCAATACAAATTCGATTATTTCCTATTTAAACCTCACCTCTAAAGATACTATGTGCGTGGTTTTACCTTTCTTTTATTGCTATGGATTATCCCTTTTGCATACACATTTAAGAGTTGGTGGTTCCATTGTTTTAAATAACAGTTTCATGTTTTTAGGCGCTGTTTTAAACGATTTAAATGACTACAAATGTACTGGTTTTGCAGGTGTTCCTAGTCATTTTCAAATATTATTAAAGAAATCAAAAACATTCAAAACAACCCCATTTCCAGATTTAAGATATGTCACCCAAGCCGGAGGGAAACTGCATACCGTTTTTATAGATGAATTTGTAAAAGCTTTTCCAAAGAAAGAATTTTATGTCATGTACGGACAAACAGAAGCAACAGCGAGATTGTCTTATTTAGAGCCAAAAATGATTCATAAAAAAACAAGCTCTATTGGAAAACCCATTCCAGATGTCACTTTTAAAATTGTGGACGACATGGGCAAAACACTTGGTGTTAATCAAGAAGGAGAGTTGTTGGCAAAAGGGAAAAATATCATGTTAGGCTATTATAAAGAGCAGAGTGAAACTAAAATGGCTATTAAAAATAGCTGGCTTTATACTGGAGATGTTGCCGTAGTTGATGAAGACGGATACTATTATTTAAAGGCCAGAAAGAAAGAAATTTTAAAGGTTGCTGGAAAAAGAGTGAGTCCAAAAGAAATTGAAGAAGTTATCCTTTCTGTTGAAGAAGTTATGGATTGTACTATTTCTGGTTATGACGACGATTTATTTGGGGAAGCCATTCAAGCAACGATAGTCGCAAATGGCAATTTTGATGAAGTCCAATTAAAAGAAAAAATACTTCATGCCTGTTCTAAAAAATTGGCACTTTATAAAATACCTCAAAAAGTTATTTTTGAAAAAGTAATGAAAATGAGCGCTTCCGGAAAAAAAGTAAAGTAAAATACTATTTGGTAACTGCCTTCCTGTTGATTGACTTATTATAAAAATCTAAATACTCCTTTGAAACTACTTCATATTTGATAGATTTTATAAATAAAAAATAAGACACATTTCTAACAATATAGGGACTAAACCCAGCATAGCTATAAGATCTAGTGGTGTTAATGTTCTTTACTTCTCCAAAGGTTATGGCGTATTTAGCTCCTAAATCTTTACTTTTTTCTGCCACATCGTATAAGAAGGCAGGAATTATTCCCATGCCTCTATATTTAGGAACTGTAAAAACATTTTCCAATAACACTTCGTCTTGCTTAAGTTGTGGGAATCTATTTCCCCAAGTGGCTCTTAATTTATTGTTTTCTGATGAATCAATTAACCAAACTCTAGCACACGGCACTTGTTCTTTTGTCTCACCAATATAACAGGTATTAAATTTAAGAATGAAACCATTGTTTGGGTTGTCTATAAAAAAGGGTTTATCTGCTTCCGTAAATTCTCGAATGCTAATAGGTTTAAGCGTTCTGGGTTTTTTAAACGGAATACTTAAATCTCGCTTAAAACCAAAAGCTATTTCTTTAGAATATAATCTGTTTGAAAATGCGTTCCAAAGATATTTAGCTTTACCATCTTTTATTAATTTTGGTAATAAAGCAATTTTGCTAAATAAATTACTGCTCATAAATTTATAATTACAACTGTTAGAGGTATTTGTAAAAATAAACATAAAGTTTAAATTCTTATTAAAAACCTCCAATTGATTACAAATTATTTGAGGGCTTGTTGTTGTTTTTGCATAAAAGCATCTGCCTGTAATTGCATAAGTTCTCGGGCTTTTTTGCGCTTGTAATTATAAAGTTCCTCTTCATCTGCAATATCATTGTAAACCTTGTTGTTAATTTCAATATCAGTTTTTAGCAACACTTGTCTTTCTTTCACATTTCTTTCAGACCACGTTTTTATGGCGCTTTCAGAGTCTTCAAGTTTATAGTCGTAAGTTCCTTTTGGCGAAAGAAGTTTTGCTATAATTGGAGACGTTTCAATGGCTAAAAACAATAGAAAGATGAAAAATGAAGGTAACCATGGTAATTCGTTTAAAGCGGTCACACGAGCCATTAAACCATCAAAACTACTGATAATGGGTTGCGTAGCTATCACTCTAGAATTATAATTGCTTTCTAATTCTGAAATCTGTGTTTCTAGACCAGCGATTTTAGCTTTATTTTCTGTTTTTAGTTCCTGTAGTTCTACTATTCCAACATCATGCTTGTCTCTTTTTTCTTTGTAAACAGGTCCTTTTCCTAACAATTTGGTGCCGGCTGTGCCTTCAGCTTCATTAATATATATGTCGTATAGCTTATTAACTTCTTCATTTTTTGCCAAAATTTGAAGTTCTAAACCAGCAATTTCGTTGTTTAAATCTGTGATTTTCGGATTGTATTGTTGTGCAATTTGATCTTTATTAGCAAGAGTCAATTCGTTTTTTTGTTCTAAAAGAACCTGATTGATTTCCTTTTCAAAAATTTTCAATTCTAAGGGTTTTGAAATCACGATGGCAATAATGATTGCTAGAATAATTCTTGGTATCGCCTGTATAAATTCATCTAGAAAGCGATCACGTTTCTTAATGGTTGAAACAATAAAACGGTCTAAATTAAAAATAAGTAAACCCCAAACAAGTCCGAAACCAATGGCGATAAATGCATTATCGAAAACAGTAAAAAGGGCATAACTGGATGCAATAAAAGCCATTACAGCTGTAAAAAACACGGTAGCTCCAATACCTGCATATTTGTTTTGCTCACCATTGGAACAAGTCTCTAAAATGTCTGAATCTGATCCAGAACATAAGATGAAGAATTTCTTTAACATGATTTGATTGATTTTGATTGATAGACTATTAGAACGCAATTCTTGTCTATTTGTTACAAAAAAAAGCCTCGAAATTTCGAGGCTTTAGAATAGGTTGATTTTCTCTATGTTAATCGTCTATTGTAATTGGTTCTTTACTCAAGTAAACTTCAGGATTTTTAGAAGTTGAATTTTTAGAAGAAATATTGATTGATTTATTGTCTTTTAAAAGTTTTATTGCTTCATCTGAAGTGATGCTTTTTTCTTCATAATAAAATGCAGCATTCTTTTTAGCCATCTCAATCACAAAATCTAAAGGTGCTTTTGGAGGAGGTGGAGGAGGAATATTTGACATTTCACCTTTTTTCGCCATGTTGTTCTGAACTTTATTTTGTTCTTCAATGGAAGTAAAACGAACTGTTCCAGCGTGATTCTCAATATTGGTTGTAATAATTATATATGGCTCCTTTTGAGTAATTTTCAAAATTTCATCATATGAAACAGCTTTTCCGTTGTAAGAGTATGAAATATTATCATTTTTTAGACTTAAAACATAGTCGTAAGCAGATTTATGTGGAGGTGGTGGAGGCAAGTCATTAGCTTTTTTCATTTTTGAAGCTGGAGCAGGAGTTGCAGGTGGAGGAGGTGGTGGCGGAATAAAACTTTTTTCACCTTCTTTCACAATTGGCGAATTTGTGTAATTTTCATCGTTTTTATCCACTAATTGAATTACAATGGGCATTTTTATATGTGAAGTTGTTGGTCTTATACTAAAAATCTGAATTAAATTGCTCATTGGATTCTCGTATAATAAGGCAACGGCTTCTTTATTTAAAGTATTACCAGTTATTTTAACCGCTGGTTTACCTATAAATTTAATAACAAAACTGCTAATAGCTTCGCCAGTATTGGTTCCTAGAATAAATTTTTCAGCAGCTTCCTTCGTTAAATTAACTGTACAACCATTGCAAGGAACACCATTAATGGTTGCAATGGTTTCTTGCATTGCTTCAGGAGTTATTTCACTAATAACTTTAGTTTCTTTTTCAATGACATCCTTCGTACTAAAACTATAAATTAATAATGCTAAAATTGGGAGAAGTACGATGCTTCTCAACCAAATACCTGTTTTTGATGATGATGTTTTCATAACTGTAAATCGTTTTTTGATTGATGAATAATTGATGGCTGTTGCCAATTGAGGTTCTAATACATTTGATGAGAATGCTAATAATATTTGTTGATAGGCCGATAAAGTGATGCCTTTTTTAATGACTTCTCTATCTGCTAAAAATTCATGATTTAATTTGATGTCTCTTTTCAAGAGATAAATTAGCGGATTAAACCATAATACAATTTGAAAAATTTCAATAAATAGGATGTCTAAGGAATGCTTCTGATAAACGTGAGCTTCTTCATGAATCAATACTTCTTTAGGGATTTTTTGAGATTCAAAAAGTATTTTATTTAGAAAAATATATTTTAAAAAAGTGTGTGGAACTATTAATTCTTCTAATAAAACGTTTATCGACTTCTGAGTTTTTAACTTCGGATTTCGACTTATTTTAAGCAAGATGCTACTTAAGTTGTAAATGAATTTTAAACCAAAAAACAGAACACCTAATAAATACACAGCCCATAAAATGTATGGTAAATAATTTACAGACTCTTCAATAAGAATTAAAGGTGTTGAAGTGGAATTGTTAATTGCAGCTTCATTTATAGTTATTGGAGCTTCAACAATTTGCGTAAAGGTTATAAAAGGAATCCCAATGGAAATTATTAGAGAGGCTAATAGGTAAACCCTTTTAAAAATATGCATGTTTTCCTTCTCTAAAACGAATTTGTAAAAGAGTAAGAAAATTGCAAGACAAGCGCTGGATTTTATGATGTATTCTACCATGGCTATTTATTTTTAATTTCGGAATCAATTAATTTTTTTAAATCTTCTAATTCTTCTTTGGTTAGGTTGGTTTCCTGGGTAAAAAACGAGGCGAATTGAGATGCGCTATCATTGAAAAAGTTTTTAATCAAGCCGTTAACATGTTTAGAGAAGTAGTCTTTCTTCTTAACCAATGGAAAGTATTCTCTGGATTTACCATATAATTTATAGTCAACAAACCCTTTATCTGTCATGCGTTTTAATAGGGTAGCTACTGTAGTTGTAGCTGGTTTTGGTTCTGGATAGGAGTCGAGTAGATCTTTCATAAAAGCTTTTTCATGCTTCCATAAATGGTTCATTAAATCTTCTTCAGTTTTGGATAAGGATTGCATTGCTCTACAGATTTAGAATGTATTCTACAAATGTAGAGTAAAATTTAAATATTCCAAATATTTTTAACCTTTATTTTATAATCACATATCTTTGTACCTGATTTAATGAATCTAAAGAATAGATGAAAAGACTTGTAATTAGTTTGTTGGTTTTAATTTCAATTAACTCTTTTGGACAAACTGTTCAAGATTTAATTGATAAAGTAGATGTTGATAGATTAGAAATATCTGTTCGTGAGTTTTCTGGGGAACAAGCAACTCAGGTCAATGGAACAGAAGTTACCATCATAAATAGGCAACATACAAACAACGATTTGGCTGCCGAATACCTAAAGGAAAGACTGCAACAATTTGATGATTTAACTATTGAAGAGCAACTTTTTAATACAACTGGTAAAAATATTATTGCGACACAATTAGGGAAAATAAATCCAAACGATATTTACCTGGTTAGTGCACATTATGATGCTACTGCCGATTATTGTGCAGACGATAATGCCACTGGAACTGCGGCTGTTTTAGAAATAGCGAGAATTCTTTCCACTCAATGCATGGAAAATACCATTGTCTATGCTTTCTGGGATGAAGAGGAAATAGGTTTACGAGGTTCTCGGTATTATGCAGAACAAGCAAATAGTGCTAACCTAAACATTCTTGGAGTGATTAATTTGGATATGGTGGGTTATGATGGCGATGCACCAGGAGAATCTGGAGATAACGATTTTGATATTGACGTTAGAGATGTGCATGGTTCTTTAGCCATTAAAGACGATTTAATGAGTATCCTAAATACCTATACCTTTAATTTAAATCCAATAATTGTAAATCCTGGAACTTCAGCAAGTGATCATGCATCTTTTTGGACAAATAGCTTTCCTGCAGTTTTGGTTGGAGAATCTTGGGAAACCAGCGATGAAACACCTTTTTATCACTCTTCGGCAGATAGATTGAGCACATTAGATTTACCTTATTTTACAGAAATAACCAAGTTAGTAACAGCTTATATGGTTACCAAAGGCAGCTTACTTTCTATAAATAATACTTTATCTAGTTCTTCAACATCTATACAGGCAAACCAAAATGGAGCCAGCTATCAGTGGTATAATTGTGATACAAATACCTTGTTGGAAGGGGAAACAAATCAATCATATTACCCAATAATTTCTGGGAATTATTCTGTAGAAATATCTATGGAATCATGCACAGAAAAGAGTGATTGTTCTTCATTTACATCTCTTTCCATTGAAGAATCTATTTCTGATTATTTTGAGATTACGCCCAATCCTGTAACATCTATTTTAACTATAGATTCTTCTTTAGAATCATTTATTTATTTTCAATTATATAATGTTTCAGGACAATTAGTATTAGAATCCTCTTCTAATAAAAAGAAATCTGTAATAGATATGTCGGCTTTTGCAACAGGTATTTATTATTTAAAAATAAAAGGAAACGAAAAAATAAGCACTTTTAAAGTTGTAAAAGAATAAGCTTATTCAAAAGGAACAAAAAAAAATCCGTTCAATTTTTGAACGGATTTTTTTAGTTTTATTATTTACTTAGCTCAGTAAAATATTTATAGAATAAAGGTATAGTTTCAATGCCTTTATAATAATTAAACAAACCAAAATGTTCATTTGGAGAATGAATAGCATCGCTATCTAAACCAAATCCCATTAAAATGGTTTTGCTTTTTAATTCTTGCTCGAATAAGGCTACAATTGGAATACTTCCGCCGCTGCGTTGTGGAATAGGTGTCTTTCCAAAAGTATCAAAATAGGCTTTGCTAGCAGCCTTATAACCTATGCTGTCAATTGGAGTGACATAGCCTTGCCCACCATGATGAGGGGTTACTTTTACGGTTACGCCTTTTGGAGCAATGCTTTCAAAGTGTTTTTTAAATAATTGAGTGATTTCTTCCCAATCTTGATTTGGAACCAATCTCATAGAGATTTTTGCAAAGGCTTGACTTGCAATAACTGTTTTGGCTCCTTCACCAGTGTAACCTCCCCAAATACCATTAACATCTAAAGTTGGACGAATGGAATTTCTTTCGTTGGTAGTATATCCTGCTTCACCATAAACAGCATCGATATCCAACGATTTTTTATAAGCTTCTAATGAAAAAGGTGCTTTTGCCATTTCTGCGCGTTCTTCTTTTGAAAGCTCTTCTACTTTATCATAAAATCCAGGAATGGTAATATGATTGTTTTCATCATGCAATGACGCAATCATTTTTGTTAAAACATTAATAGGGTTTGCAACTGCACCACCATATAAACCAGAGTGTAAATCTCTATTTGGTCCAGTAACCTCCACTTCAACATAACTTAAACCACGAAGGCCAGTAGTAATTGAAGGCACGTCTTTAGCAATCATTCCAGTATCTGAAATCAAGATCACATCATTTTTTAATTTCTCTTGGTTGTTTTTTACAAATATGGCGAGATTCGAACTTCCTACTTCCTCTTCCCCTTCAATCATGAATTTTACATTACAAGGCAATTGATTTGTTTTGGTCATCAATTCCATGGCCTTTACGTGCATGTACATTTGACCTTTGTCATCGCAAGCGCCACGAGCAAAAATAGCTCCATCGGGATGTATCTCTGTTTTTTTGATAACAGGTTCAAAAGGAGGTGAGTTCCATAAATTTAATGGATCTGGCGGTTGCACGTCGTAATGACCATAAACTAAAATAGTTGGTAAATTTTTATCGATTATTTTTTCCCCATAAACAATAGGGTAGCCAGCAGTTTCACAAATTTCAACATGATCGCAACCAGCTTCTTCTAGTCTTGTTTTAACAACTTCAGACGTATGTATCACATCTTTTTTATAAGCTGAATCTGCACTTATAGATGGAATTTTAAGTAAGTCGATAAGTTCGTTTAAAAAACGATCCTTATTTTCATTGACATAATTAGATATATTCTTCATGTGTTTATATTTATTATTTTTTATTAATCGGATGCAACTTCCATATAATTAGTACCTTTTTTAAGGATAAATCATAGATGTTTCATAGAAATTTTTTGAATTTCATCAAAAATACAAAACATGTTGAACTTTTTTGATAAGATACGATTGTATATTAAAACTAATTTTTATATTTGCACTCCTTATCGCGGGCGTGGTGGAATTGGTAGACACGCCAGACTTAGGATCTGGTGCCGCGAGGTGTGGGAGTTCGAGTCTCCCCGCCCGCACAACGATGAGAAGATGAAGCTTTGATACTATTTAGTATTGAAGCTTTTTTCGTTTTGATATTCTCCTGTTTTTACCCCAAATATTTACGGTTGTTTTTAAATTCTTCTCATGTCTATGTTATTTAAATATGCAGTTATCTTAATTTTAGAATCTTAAAACGAAGGAACACATAATTTAATTTTTATCATAAAAAAAAAGGTTCAACCGAAGTCGAACCTTTAAATATTCAAATAGTGCTATTAATTAATACAATTCTCTCAGATTTTCACAAGTTTAGTGGTTAAATGTCCTCCTGAGATATTTTGCGCTTTTATGATATAGATACCACTGTTTAAAGAAGTAATATCGAATTCATTGTTTCTTGAAAAGTTACCAGAATAGTTTTGAATTAGTTTTCCAGTAATATCATATATTTCTACGTTAGTGATGTCTTGACTAAATCTAAAACTAGTATGAGCTGGGTTTGGGTAAATTTTGAATGCTTGAGCTTCTGTAAACTGTTGGGTACTCAATGTACTCGCATTTCCGAAAATTTTAAATTGACCCGGTGCAATTGTAATAGGGCTAGTTGTATTACTTACTTCTATACTTGTGCTACCAGTTTCATCCATTAATTCAAACCATGTTCCAGTGTTTGGAAAATTAGGATTGATGTTTTGACTCACTACATCAAAATTCGTGATTATTATAACATCTTTTAATTGATTAGAAGGAATGGCATCATCCCAAATATGAATTCTGGGTGTTAGATTGCCAGATTCTATAGTATAGCTTCCTTCAAAGACAGGTTCATTAACTTTCAAATCATTTAGTCTTGCCCAATCGTTATATATTTGATTGCGATTTGTTATTCCCAACCAATCATCAGTCCATTGTGGTTGAGGTTTGGTGTCTAGTTTACAATCACCGTCTGTTCCATCTGGAGTATTTACCGTTCCATTACTACAGGTGAAGATGGAGTTTTGCATCCCAAGATCTCCAAAATGCCAAATCATTTTTGGTCCAGGAATGGTTAATGTTACTGCTCCTAGTGCTGACATTCTTGCTAACGACGTGTCTAAATCTTGAACATCATAACTCGCATTTGAATTCCCGTATTGAAGGTTTTTATACATCAAGCGTTCTTCGTCATGACTTTCTGCATATCCAACTAATCTTGGTGCATCAAACCCTCTAGAATCGCTTCCCATTCGGTTTATATTTGAATTACTTGCATAACCCATTGTTAATTGGTTATATGGGTCTGTCATTTTTCCCCACATCATGATTCCTTTGCTAACAGCGTCTGTTAATCTATAATTAGCCCACTGTTGTTCTTCAGTAGCAGAACCTAAATGCTCAAAAATGACGTAATGCGATTCATCTAAACTCCAGCTATAATCGGCGTAGTCTTTTAATACATCTACACGATCTTGTTGGTAGCTATTGGTACAGCCTTCATCACTAGCCGTACAGTTTTGAGTAAAACCTTTAGTTAAATCCCATCTGAAACCATCTATATTGAAGTCTTCAACCCAATGTTTTATAACATTCTGAACATATTTTTGTGTTCTAGGTTGTTGGTGATTAAAATCTTCACCTACATTGTAGGAGTGTCTTGCTACTGTGTTGAAATAAGGGTTTTCCGTACTTGGACTTCCCCAGCCATCTCCATCAGGATCTTCCATCCACATACGAACCATTGGGTTTCTACCAAAGGCATGATTAAGTGCAATGTCTAAGATAACTGCGATATCGTTTTGATGACATAAATCAATAAACTCTTTTAATTTATCTTCTGTGCCATAATATTTATCTAAAGCCATATGAAAAGAAGTGTTATAACCCCAGCTTTCATTGCCTTCGTATTCCATAACTGGCATTAATTGAATGGCATTGACATTTAAATTTTTGAAATAATCTATTCTATCAATTAAATCTTGATAATTACGATTGGCATCGAAATCACGAATTAATACTTCATAAATAACTAAATCTTCTTTAGCAGGTTTCGTGAAGTTGGTTACTTGCCAATTATATGGTGTTTGTCCAGTTTTTAAAACGGTAACTTCTCTTTCTTGGCCAACAGGATACGTTGGCATATTTGGATAGGAATTACTTGGTATTCCTGGATCGTCAAATGGCGAAAGAACTAATGTTGAAAATGGATCCGCAGTCTTCACCATGACAGGTGAATTTGCAATTGGTGATTCGTCAACAACCCAATATTGATATGTATAATCTACACCTGAAGTTAATCCTGTTAATTCTAACCAGAATTTAGAACTTGAAGGGTCTTTTTTCATTCCATAAGATGTGTCCGGTGACCAATTGTTAAAGCTACCAGCTACATATACAAAATCTTTATTAGGAGCATCTAAAACTAAAATTGCTTTTGTGTTATCGTTTTCATTGTAGTTAATACCTTCATCTAAATTAGCTGGTAATGCTTCTTCTGATACATTAGGATCTATAATAACAGCAAATGTTTTTGATAGGGTAGTTCCTGCTTGCGTAACATCTAATACATAGTTTTGATTGGATGTTATACCTGTATGAGTGTATGTGAAATTGGAAGTACTAGAATTTGAATTTAATAGTGATCCGTTAGCATATAACTGATAATTAGCAACTCCATTCGTGTTTGACGCAGCGATGTTGAAGCTATTTGTGGATAATACCGTTGTGCTGCCTTCAGTTGGATTCGTTAATGTGACTTGAAAAGAACCAACATTTATAAAAAAATCTGAACAGCCATTGTCTTTAAGTTCCTGAGAACCGTCGGCGCTTCTAAATACCATTCCCATTTTAGTAGCATTTGTAGCTTGCGTGGCATTTAAACTATAATAGGTTTCAGGAATGAAGGTGATACTCCAAACTCCGTTTCCGTTGTTTGTCATTTCACCTACACCATCATCTTGTCCCCAATTTCCAACTACTCCAAACCCCCATGGGTCAGAGTCCTCACCAATTCCCGAATGCAAGTATATTTTAGTAGGGTTGTTTAAGTTATTACAGTCTGTTACACTGTTTATATTATTTAAATCCAGCGTTATTGTTATGGATTCATCCGTATTAAAAGGGTTTGGATTGATAGTAATCTGTGAGTACCCTACATAGCAGGATAATGTAATAAATAGAAATAGTAATTTTTTCATAGTTTTAAACTTTAAAAAAAAGGCTACCATTAGTGGTAGCCTTTTTAATGAAAACAGTTTAGTTTAGTGTAAGTGTATATGTATAAGCTCTTGCCACACTTAAATCAAGAGTAACTGTATAATTTCCTGCTGTAGGAACTGTAATGTTAGTACCTCCTAGCTCTAAGAAGCCATCTGCATCTGTATCCCCATAATCCAATTCCCATTCGTCATTCGCACGGAATTTAATTTCTTCTGCAGTTAAATCTAATGTTACAGACCATGTACCACTACCAGCATCATAGGTCATATCTTGGTCATCATTCCAACTTCCAGTTCCAGATCCAATTAAACCCCAAGATGTTTGAGTTTCAGAATATGTTAGAGCATCAGTATCTGCTTGAATAAAATAATAACCTGCGGTTGCTGTACAATTTACTTCGCCATCTTCTACTAAAATTCCAGTAAAAGTACCGTTATCTCCCCAATCAGGATTTCCCCAATCAAAGTTTCCATCGGCATCAGGGCCTAAGAATTTATGTTCGCCATCTAACCAAACATAACCTTCATAATCTGCAGTCAAACCAGATGATGCAGCTAATAAGGGTGCCGATGCTGGATCCCATCCTTGATGATTTCCTGGTACAGCAAGTTTAGGTTGTATAATTAGGGTTAACTCTACAGTGAAATTAACAAGATCTACATCGATTTTATATATTCCTGAATCATAGCCTGAAAGATTCGTGCCTCCAAATTTAGTTAGTAAACCGGAATCAGTTGCTATTTCTTGCCAAATTGTTTCTCCTGTTATATTATCTTCTATAAAATTAAAATCGTCTGTATCCGTTAATTCAACAGTGGCTGAAAAAACATTATATTCAACTAAAGTCATAGCTGTAGCCGTACTTGGGTCAAAAGAATTAAATGAGGCATTTACGTACAATTGTTCAACAGTTTGTATAAACGGAGTTACCAAAAGTGTAATAACATTTGAGTACTCGCCTGCCGCATTTTTTACTCTTACATCAACATTTGATTCTACACTATGGCCAATTCTTACTGTTTCTAAAAGAAATGTATTTAATTCGCCAGCAGTCCAAGACATGTTATTCTCATCTGTTACTCCTGCAATAAAAGGTTCTGCAAATAAAGTAGAAGTTTCCGCAAACTCTACAGTATAGTTTTCTCCATCAGTATCTTCCCAAACTATTGTTAGAACCACATTATTCATATTAGTATCATCGATAATAATATTAGTTCCTGTTTCAGGTGTCTCTATTTGAAATGAAGCTGCAGTAGGTTTATAACCAAAGTCATCATTATTTTCGCACGAGGCAAATCCTAATATAACGGCTAAGCCTAAAAGAATTTTATAAATATTTTTCATAGTTTTAATTTTGTATTAATAGGTATGTATACTCACGAGGGACACTTAAATCTAAAACAACTGTATAATTGCCTGCAGCAGGAACAGCGATATTATCGGGAGAATTCAAATCTAGAAATCCATCGGCACCTGTATCTCCATAATTCCAATCCCAAGCATCATTTGCTCTAAATTTAATTTCACCAGATGTAAGTGAAATATCCAATCTCCAAGTTTGAGTTGCCGGATCATAAGTTAAATCAGTATCGCCATCCCAACCTCCAGGAGTTGCGTCACCAATTATTCCCCAACTACTATAATTGGTTTCACTATAGGTTAAAAGTACTGTATCTACTTTTACATAATAGTAACCAGCGGCCGCCAAACAATTAACCTCATCCTCTTCTACTAAATGTCCAGTAAAAGTACCATCATCACCCCAATCTGTATTCCCCCATTCGAAAGCTAAACTTTCATTAGGAGCAAGAAATTTGTGTTCACCATCAAGCCAAACATATCCTTCGTAATCTGAAGCCGCGAAGCCTGAAGATGCTAATAATGGTGCTGTTGGAGGATCCCATCCTTGATGATTTCCTGGGACAGCTATTTTTGGTAAATCTGTAGTAAATGTCGTTACAAGAATAGTTACAGTCTCTGAATATTGAACCAATTGGCTAGGGTCTCCTATTGAAGACTTGATTCGAATATCGATACTTGTTTCTGTAAAAGGAGTTACTCCTAACCCGGCTAATGTTGCATTGAAGTCTGCGATATTCATTGTAAAATATGTCTGATCAATGGTCGCAGGAATAGCTACATCACTAAAGTCTGTACCACTTAAAGCCATTTCGATAGCGTAGTTTATATTAGTGGGTGTTTCATAACTAGAATCATCCCAAGAGAATGTAATAGCGGTATTTGTTTGTTCTTCAAATTGATTAAGAATAAAATGTTGACCATCCGAAGGTGTCAAAATAGTACTAGAACTTTCTGGTGCTACTATTAGCTTTTCATCATCCTCGGAACATGCTCCTATTAGTAAAGCTAAAGCAAATAAATATGATATTTTTATGATATTTTTCATTTTCATTATTTTAAAATTAGTAGCCTGGATTCTGTTCTAAGTTGGGATTAGCATTTAATGCTGATTCTGGAATTGGAAATAAATTGTAGTTTGTAGAAATAGACGTACCATTTTGTACATTCCCTTTCCATGGCCATAGGTAAGAGCTACCTGTAAATTTCCCAAACCTGATAAGATCAGTTCTTCTATGTCCTTCAAGGTTTAACTCTCTGGCTCTTTCATCTAGAATATAATCTAAGGTTAAATCACTCATAGTGATTGGAGTGGCATTAGATCTAGTTCTAACCGCATTAACTAAACTAAGTGCTTTTGTCATGTCGGTTCCTGCAGCGCCCTGTAGCGCACATTCTGCGTACATAAGATTGGCATCGGCAAGTCTGTAAAGCGGAAAATCTGTACCTGAAAATTGTGTTGCTCCAGATGAACTACCATCAGAATCAGTATTTCTAAATTTAATTGAAGGGTAACCGTCCGTCCATGCTTTATAATCTGCCATGACATAATTATGTCCTGTAGTCCAAAATAAAGAAGCTCGTGCATCAACAGAAGTCCCTAGGTCTCCAAATAATCCGTACCATGCTTCGGTGGCACGATGTCCAGACCAGCCTTCAGAGGCTCCAAAATCAGATAAATTCATAGTCTCTGTACCTAAGTTTCCATTTACAATGTAAGTTGTGTTACCAAAACTTTGGCTAAAAACGGCATCTGCTATTAGTGGAAAAATAATTTCAGAAGAATTATCGTTATCTCCAGAAAAATTCTGTACAAAATTAGTAGCTAACGCGTATCCGCCTTCGTCAATTACAACATTTAAATAAGTTAAAGCATCAGTATATCTACTCGTTCCAGTATAAACTTCAGCGTTCATGTATAATTTTGCTAAAAGCATAGAGACAACATAACGATTTGCTCTTCCATAGTCATTATTTAATGAAATTAAGGGTTGGATTTCAAGCAATTCAGATTCCACAAAATTAAACAACTCTTCTCTAGAAGCTTCAGGTAAAGGCGTGGTTTCGTTTAAATTTTCTTCAGTAACTAAAACACCCTTTCCAAATATATCGATTATATAGAAGTAAGCAAGGGAGCGTAAAAAACGTGCTTCATAAATGGCTTCTTCAGAATCTGGAATATCTGTTGCAGTATTTAAAATACTTAATAAGTTGTTACATTGTGGGATCGTGTAATAAGCTCTGTTGTATAGGTATCTAAAAAACTTATTGTTAGCATCCCAATTGGATGTTGTAGTCAACTGGTCTAACCCATCATCTCCCCATCTATTTTTCATGCCATCTGCAGTGAAATCTTGTAAATTAATAATTCCTCTTAAAAATGGTGATTCCCCAGCATCGTCACTAATATCAGATTCTGTCGGTCCATTAGGTCCAGATAGTGCAAAAGAAGCATAAAGCCTTGATACAATACCTTCAATGGCATTTGGGTCATTAGCTAAAATCTCTTCTAAAGATAATTGCACTTTAGGTTCGGTATCTAAATCGTTGGAACATGAAAATAGTGTCAGTGCCAAAAATCCAGTTAATATTAATATTTTTTTCATAGTTTATTTTTTAAAAGTCAAAATTAACACCCATTGTAATGGTAGTTGGGATTGGATAAAAATCACGATCTATGCCTCCAAAATTTTGAGGATCCATACCAGAATAGTTTGTAATTGTAAATGGATTTGAAACAGCTCCATAAAATCTTACATTACCATCCTTAATCATATCATAAAAGGTGTAACCTAAAACAATATTATTACATCTCAAGAATGTTGCATCTTCTAAGTAATAGTCAGAAAACTGGATGTTACCATTTACGTTTTCAAATGCTGGATTGGCAGCGCCACTGTAAAAATCTAAAGCGTTAGTAATACTATTCGTGTTATTTGGCACTACTGTTTCCGTAAAACCGTAGTTTAATTTGTTGAAATTATATAAGTTCCCACCAACTTGTCCAATAAATCCACTTGACAAATCCCAGTTTTTATAATTAATATCTAAGCCAAAACCGTAATTCCAGTTTGGAGCTATTTGCGCAAAGTATCTATCTTCGTCGGTAATAATATTGTCGCCATTTAAATCTGCAAAGGCTCCGGCAACTGGGTTTCCATTAGTGTCATAAACTTGTTTAAACACATAGGCACTTTGTGCTTGTTGTCCAACAACATCTCTCTGTAGAAATGCTCCAGTACCTCTTAAACTACCGCTTCTGTTTATATCACTCTGACCCCCAATATTTGTTACTTCATTATAGATGTATGTTAAATTACCATTGACAGAAACTGATATCGCATCGGTTTGTATTGGGTTTAATATTAAATTTAATTCAAATCCTTTTCCATCTATTGCGCCAACGTTTTTTACAAAAGTATCTGAAAAACCTTGTCCAGGTGGAACATTTACTCGAGCCAATAAATCTTGAGTCTCTCTTTTGTATATGTCGAAAGATCCAGACACGAAATTCTGTTTAAAGAAACTAAAATCAACACCCAAGTTTAAGGTAGTTGTTTTTTCCCATGTTAAATAAGGATTAAAAGGTAATGCAGAATATAAGCCTGCACCAGGAAGATATTGACTATTATTACCACCAGCAGTAAATAAGGGTGTTGTAGGGTAGTAACCAACAGCGCCAGAAATGTCCTGTTGTCCAGTTTCACCCCAACCAATTCTTAATTTTAAGTCATTGACAAAATTGGCATTTTCCATAAACTTTTCACTAGTAATTTTCCAAGCAAAAGCTGCAGCAGGGAAGAAACCCCATGCATTTGGATCCCAAGGATCATCGTCAACGAATAATGAAGAACCATCAGCTCTAAATGAAACGGTAAAAAGATATTTGTTTAGAAGATCTAAATTAGCTCTTCCAAAAAATGATTGCAAGTTCATAACATTATAATAGCGGTTATTCGGGTTGCTTTCGTTGTATACTTCATAACGTAGTCCTGTATCGTCATTATATAAATAGCGATCTTGGTTTCCATCATTTTTAAAGTTTTGATATGAATAACCAATTTGAGCATCTAATTTACTGACAAATTTATCTTCATAAGATTTAGTGTATTGTAAAAAGGCATCTAAAGTGGTATTTGTTAGCGCTTGATTTTCGCTGTAATTTACACCAGGATTAAACACATAATTAGTATTAATATTATTGTCAGAGCCATTGAATCTGTAAGTGCTAGCTGCGTTATCAAAGTAATTTTCTACAATTTTCGATTTTGAAGCATCAAGCCCTGCATTTACAACAGCTCTCAATCCAGGTAAGAAATCGAATGAATAATCTAATTCTAAATTTCCTAAAAATCTTGTGGTGGTTTCTGGTCTTTCACGTTGTTCTAGTAATGCTAACGGATTGTATTGACCATCAATTCTTAAATAATTACCGTCCACATTTGTATTAAAGTAATAACCACCAAAACGGTTGTCTGTGGCGTTGTTGTAAACTGGTTTAGTTGGGTCAAAAACCAAAGAACCACCCAAAGCGCCTCCAGAGTCTACAGAATTTTTATCAGCATAAGTAAGTTTGGCATTTGCAGTAACTTTTAATTTATCGTCAAAGAATTTTGGTGATAAATTAATGCTACCAGTTACTCTTTCATAATCATCTCCAATAACAACACCTTCTGCATTGGTATAACCAATAGATGCTCTAAAAGGCAACGCGTCAAATAAATATGCTCTTGCACTAAAATTCGTATTTGAACTAAACGCAGTTCTTAAAACATTGTCTCTCCAATCTGTGTCATATATAGCACGATCACCGACGGATGTACTTATAATTTGCGTGACAGGTTCGTTGGTTTCAACGGATCCTACGGGCACTCCAAGATTCTTAACATAATCAGGATGATATTCTTGTATAAACCTCACGTAGGCATCACTATCCATCATATCCAAGCCTTCACTTGCTTGATTAACCGAAATGTTGGTTGAAAAATTGAATTGCGTTTCTCCAGAGGTTCCCTTTTTTGTGTTAATGATGATCACACCATTTGAGGCTCTTGACCCATAAATGGCAGTTGCAGAAGCATCTTTTAATATTGAAAAACTTTCAACATCATTCGGATTTACTAATGACAAAGGGTTACTAACTCCCGCAGGGTTAATGTTCGATAATGGAACTCCGTCAATAACAATAAGCGGATTGTTATTTCCAGTTAGAGATGCACCACCTCTAATTCTAATATTTGGAGCAGCATCTGTTTGACCTCCAGAAGGTGTTATTCTAACACCTGCAACTTTACCATTGATTAATTGATCTGAAGAAACCATGTTCCCTTTATTAAAGTCTTTATCTGTAATTAAGGAGATAGATCCAGTAACGTCAGATTGTTTGACACTACCATAACCAATCAATACAATTTCATCTAATTGATTTGTGTCTTCTTCCAACGTTAAGTTTAATTGTGTTTCACCCTTATAGGTGATTTCTTTAGTAAAATATCCTATAAAAGAAAATACTAATATATCGCCATCAGTCGCTTGAATTTCATATATCCCATCAAAATTTGTAATCGCTCCTGTAGTTGTACCTTTAATAACGATATTTACGCCAGGCATAGGCATCATAGATGATAGTTCGGTAACTGTTCCTGTTACTTGCTTCTGACCAAACATAAATGTTGGTAATAGAAATAGTATAAACAGTACGCTATTTATTGTTGTTTTCATATAAAGCTTTTGAATTAGTCTTAATTATATTCGTTATATTTTCACTTCTCGAAGTTAAATCTAGGTAATTAAAATGTAAATAAAATGTTGAACGTTGCGATATTCGTAACGAAAACGTTTTCGTGTTAACAACTTTTTAAGATATTCGCTGTTTGCACAAGAAAAACATTCAAATATGCACTTCAAGTGGTATATTTATTAAATAATTAAATTTATGAAGAAGAAAGTTACATTAAAACAAATGGCACGAGAATTAGATGTTTCTATTTCAACTGTGTCGAAAGCTTTAAGGAATAGTAAGGAAATTAGTGAGGACACTCGAGATAAAGTGCAAGCATTTGCTAAGCTATACAACTATCGCCCAAACAATATTGCATTAAGCCTAAAGAACAGAAAGACAAAAACGATAGGTATAATTATACCAGAGATTGTTCATCATTTTTTCTCTAAAGTTATTCGGGGTATAGAATTAGTAGCGAATAAAAGGGGGTACAATGTAATTGTAGGGTTATCTAATGAGTCGTTTGATAAAGAGGTTATTAATATGGAGATGTTGGCCAATGGTAGTATAGATGGGTTTATTCTTTCTATATCCAAAGAGACTTTACAGCAACAAGATTATCACCATTTTAATGAGACCATAAGTCAAGGTATGCCTATAGTTATGTTTGACCGCGTAGTAAATGAGATCAATTGCGATAAGGTTATTGTGGATGATATTTTAGGGTCAAAAAAAGCAGTAAATAAATTAATTGAAACAGGCTGCAAAAACATAGCCATAATAACTACTAAAGACTATGTAAGCGTTGGTAGATTAAGAACTCAGGGGTATTTAGAAGCTTTAGAAGAACATAAAAGAATTCCGGAATCAAGGTTAATATTGAAAGTAGACGACAAATTAGTTTCAGAAGATCATTTAGAGGTTCTTGAAACTGAAATAGAATTGCTTTTTGAGCAAAATAAAGATTTAGATGGCATTTTTGCTGTAAATGAATTGTACGCCATTATAGCTATGAAAGTTGCTAGAAAGCATAATAAACGTATTCCGGAGGATATTCAAGTTATAGGGTTTACAGATGGCGTATTATCTAAACACGCTACGCCTAGCTTGACAACCGTAAGTCAGCATGGGCAAAAAATAGGAGAGAAAACAGCCGTATTATTAATTGATAAGTTAGAAAATGAAGATGAGGAAGAACGGTATCAAACTGTTATTATTGAAACAGAATTGATTGAAAGAGAATCGACAAAATAAAAATTAATACATCATAATTTAAAATATTTTATATATTTACACCCTATTCAAAACTTATATTTTCACTTCTCACCATAAGTTTTGATAAGTAATTAAGCTTGTCAAAATAGTATTAATCTAAATATACTATTATGAAAAAGCGTATCCTTGGATTTTGGGAAATTTGGAACATGAGTTTCGGATTTTTGGGAATTCAATTTGGCTTTGCCCTACAAGGAGGCTTTATGTCTCGTATTTTTCAAACGCTTGGAGCAGAAAAAGATGCCATCCCATTATTGTGGATTGCAGCACCCTTAACTGGATTATTGGTTCAACCAATAGTTGGTTATTTAAGCGATAGAACTTGGCATCCTAAATTAGGTCGACGCCGACCATATTTTTTAATTGGAGCCATATTAAGTTCCTTCGCTTTGTTTTTCGTTCCAAACTCTCCCACATTATGGATGGCTGCCGGATTTTTATGGATCCTAGACGCGTCTATTAATATTTCTATGGAACCCTTTCGAGCTCTTGTAGCCGACAAGTTGCCTCAATCTCAACGCTCTTATGGCTTTGTTGTACAAACACTAATAATTGGAATAGGAACTTGGATAGCAAGTAATTTACCTTGGATGGTATCTCAATTAGGGGTTAGTAATTCTGCCGAATCTGGAGTCGTTCCAATGTCGGTTAAAGTCGCATTTGCAATTGGTGCATTTGTGTTTTTAGCCAGTATTCTCTTTACAGTATTTAAAACAACCGAGTATCCGCCAGAGGATATGGAAGAGTTTGAACGTGAGAAAGCTAAAAAAAATCAATTTATTCCAGACATACTTAAAAACATAGGAAGCATGCCTTTAACTATGAAAAAACTTGGAATCATCCAGTTTTTCTCATGGTTTGCGTTTTTTACCATGTGGAGTATGGCTAACCCGGCGTTAACGGAACATGTTTATCACACCCCAGCACCTCTAGAATCTAATTTTGATTTGGCTATTGTGGCGCAAGCAGACGCTTTTAACATTGCAAATACCGCTTTTCAAGAATCTTCAAATGCTGTTGGATCTGCCATGGGAGTTTATGGTCTATCGTCTATGGCTTTTGCTTTACTGCTAACTTTTTACACTTCCAAAAGGAGAATTAATAGAAAACTAGTTCATATGTTTTCTTTAATGTTAGGAGGATTAGGGTTCTTACTTATGAGCTCAGCATCCCCAGAAAATTTAAAATACTGTTTTGTTCTTATTGGTTTTGCTTGGGGTAGTATACTATCTATGCCTTATGCTATGCTTTCTAGTTCTGTAGACCCTAAAAAAATGGGGGTAATTATGGGAATTTTCAACATGTTTATAGTAATCCCTCAAATAATTGCGGCCTTAGGTGGTATCAATTTTGTGTCCGGATTATTAGGAGACGAGGCCATTAATGCCATGACTGTTGCAGGAATAAGTTTAATAATTGCAGGTTTTTGTAATTTATTAATTACTAATAAAAATGCGATAACCTATCAAGCAGAAGAAATATAGAATGAACAAAAAGGGATTTATATTCGATTTAGATGGTGTCATCGTGGATACTGCAAAGTATCATTTTTTGGCATGGCAAAAATTAGCGAAAGGTATTGGTGTCAATTTTACCGAAGCTGAAAATGAACAATTAAAAGGTGTAAGCCGTGTGAAATCATTAGAGAAAATTTTAGAATGGGGAAATAAAACCATCTCTGAAGCTGATTTCATGAAACTGATGACTCATAAAAATGAGGATTACCTAACCTATATAAACGACATGAATGAAGAAGAAATTCTTCCAGATGTTGTAAGAGTACTAGATTTTTTGAATGAAAAAAATCAAGGAATTGCACTAGGTTCAGCTAGTAAAAATGCTAGAATCATCTTACAAAAAGTAAGTTTATTGGATAAGTTTAAAGCTATTGTTGATGGAAATGATGTGGTGAAAGGGAAACCTAATCCAGAAGTTTTCTTGAAAGGAGCATCCGCACTTCTTATCGAACCTAATCAATGTATTGTTTTTGAAGATTCCGTTGCTGGAATTCAAGCGGCCAATGCGGCAAATATGATAAGTATTGGTATAGGTGAACAAGATATTTTATATGAAGCAGATTATGTGTTTAAGGATTTTACAGAAATGGATGTTAATTTCCTTAACGAGTTAATAAAAAAGTAAATTTTACAAGAAGCAATATTCGATGTGAAATATTGGCTTCTTAATAGCGTATAGAAAATGAATTTAGATTATATAAAACCAGACGAGTGGTCAATAATTGAAGAAGGATTTAATCCAGATCATATTAAGGCTTCCGAAAGTATTTTTAGCCTTGGCAATGGTGCCATGGGACAGCGTGCCAATTTTGAGGAGCATTATTCTGGAGCAACTTTTCAAGGTAGTTATATTGCTGGAGTGTATTACCCAGATAAAACCCGAGTTGGATGGTGGAAAAATGGCTACCCAGAATACTTTGCAAAAGTCTTAAATGCGCCAAGCTGGATAGGGATTGATGTTCTTATTGATAACGAAAGGCTCGATTTAAATACCTGTAAAAATGTCAAAGATTTTAGACGTGAACTTAATATGAAAGAAGGTTGGTTGTCTCGCTCATTCATGACGACTTTGAACAACGGAAAAGAATTAAAAGTTCAAGCCAAACGTTTTTTAAGTCTAGATTTAGATGAAGTTGGCGCGATAAACTATGAAATTACACCACTAAATGGCGATGCTAACATTGTTTTTCAACCTTATATAGATGCAGGTATCACAAATGAAGATACCAATTGGGACGATAAATTTTGGGATACAACCAAAGTAAGCCATCAAAATAATCAAGCATTTATTAATGCTAAAACCATGAAAACAGAGTTTCATACTTGTACTTTCATGGAGTCCAAATTATTTATTAATGGGGAATCTATAGTTATAGAACCTATTGTAAAAACAGAAGCAAGTTCTATACAATTTGGTTATAGTCAAAACGTCAAACAAGACGAGACCTTTGCTATTCATAAATTTGGTGGTTATACAGTTGATAGAAATCATAAAAAAGACCAATTAATATCTGCAGCAAAAACGACTTTAAAGAAAGCTACAGAACTTGGTTTTTATGCTTTATTAGAAAATCAAAAAACAGCCTGGGCAGATATTTGGAATCTGGCCGATATCACCATTAAAGGAGATGTTAAAGCACAACAAGCTATTCGTTTTAATATATTTCAATTAAATCAAACCTATTTAGGTAAAGACTCTACATTAAATATTGGACCAAAAGGATTTACTGGCGAAAAGTACGGTGGTAGTACCTATTGGGACACAGAGGCTTATTGTATTCCTTTTTACATGGCTACAAAAGATCAAAAAGTAGCGCGATCACTTTTAGAATATCGTTTTAATCATTTAGAAAAAGCGATTGAGAATGCCGAAAAATTAGGCTTTAAAAATGGTGCGGCTCTTTATCCAATGGTAACCATGAATGGGGAAGAATGCCATAACGAATGGGAAATTACTTTTGAGGAAATTCATAGAAATGGCGCCATAGCTTTTGCTATTTTTAATTATTATCGCTTTACAGACGACTTTAGTTATATTCAAGAAAAAGGATTAGAAGTACTTATTGGTATTGCACGTTTTTGGCATCAACGCGCCAACTATTCTGTAGATAAAAAGCAATATGTTATTCTTGGAGTTACCGGACCTAATGAATATGAAAATAATATAAATAATAACTGGTACACAAACTACAGTGCTAAATGGTGTATAGAATATGCTCTTGAAAATATCCAAAAGATAGAATCAGAATATTCAACCGATTATACCCGTATCATGAATAAGACAAGATTGTCTAAAGCGGAATTAAAAGAATGGCAAGATGTTTCTAGTAATATGTATTTCCCTTTTAATGAAGAGAAAGGTGTGTACTTGCAGCAAGACGGATTTTTAGATAAAGAATTAATTACCGTTGCCGATTTAGATCAATCACAAAGACCAATTAATCAAAAATGGTCTTGGGATCGTATTTTACGTTCGCCATATATTAAACAAGCAGATGTATTGCAAGGTTTTTATTTCTTTGAAGATCATTTTACAACCGAAGCTTTAGAAAAGCACTTCGACTTTTATGAACCTTTTACAGTCCATGAAAGTTCATTGTCTCCATGCGTACACAGTATTCAGGCGGCCAAGTTAAATAGAATGGAGCAAGCCTATCAGTTTTATTTAAGAACGGCGCGATTAGATTTAGACGATTATAATCATGAGGTAGATGAAGGTCTTCATATTACTTCTATGGCTGGAACTTGGATGAGTATTGTTGAAGGTTTTGGTGGTATGCGTGTTAAAAATAACACCTTGTCTTTCGAGCCTAAGATCCCAAAACAATGGGAAGCATATTCCTTTAAAGTGAATTTTAGAAACCAAATCATTAAAGTCCATGTGTGTCAAAACGAAACGCATTTTGAAATTGAAGGTGAAGGGGAACTGAATATCTTGGTAAATAATGAAACCATAACGATTGCACCAAATAATTTAGTAACCGTATGAGATAATGAATAATCTAGGTAAACTTTTTAGCATATTCGTTTTTTGTATAACGCTCTCATGTCATGATGAAGGTGAAAAAACAGTGGTTGTTTCTAACGAACCAATTTCTGTTTCAAATACATCTTTAACACATGTAGAACCATTAAATTGGTGGGTTGGAATGAAAAATAACACCCTGCAATTATTAGTAAATCATCCTAAGATTGGTTTTACGACACCTGAAATAACATACAACGGTGTCACAATAAAAAAGGTTCATAAAGCAAAAAGTCCTAATTACTTGTTCATTGATTTAGAGATTTCAGAAGATACGAAGCCTGGGAAATTCGATATCATTTTTAAAGATGAAAATGATACTGTTGAAACCCATACGTACCAATTACTTGAACGCAAAAATCCAGCGAATGATTATATAGGTTTTAATAGTTCAGATGCTATTTTTCTATTAACCCCAGACCGTTTTGCAAATGGAGATCCTACAAATGATGTTGTAAAAGACTTAAATGAAGTAGAAATAGATAGAACTGATGGTTATGCCAGACATGGTGGCGATTTACAAGGCATTATAGATCATGTGGATTACATTTCAGACATGGGCTATACAGCTGTTTGGCCAATGCCTGTTTTATTAAACGATATGTTTGAAGCCTCATATCATGGTTATGCTATAACAGATTATTCCCAAGTAGATCCTCGATTTGGAACTCTAGAAGAATATCAAGAGCTGTCTTTAAAGTTGAAGGAGAAAGGCATGAAATTGATTATGGATCAGGTTGCTAATCATTGCGGTTTAGAACATTGGTGGATGAAAGATTTACCTTCTGAAGATTGGGTAAACAATCAAAAAAACTACGAGGAACATTTTGAAAACTGGAATGGAGAAACAAATATAGTCTCGAATCACAGGCGTACTACAAATCAAGATTTGTATGCTTCAAAAAGAGACAATCAAGAAATGACAGATGGCTGGTTTGTTTCTGCGATGCCAGATTTAAACCAACGTAATCCATACATGGCGAAATATCTGATTCAAAATAGTATTTGGTGGATTGAAACGTTAAATTTAGGTGGCATTCGTCAAGATACGTATCCGTATTCCGATAAAAATTTCATGCGTGATTGGGCAGGAGCCATCATGACAGAATATCCAAACTTTTCCATTGTTGGTGAAGAATGGAGCTCTAATCCACTTTTGGTTGCTTATTGGCAAACAGGAAATAACAATAAAGATGGGTATGAGTCAAATCTGAAATCAACTATGGATTTCCCTATGCAACATGCAATCATAGATGCCTTAAACCAGGAGGAATCATGGGATAAAGGATTCGTGAAAATATATGAAGGTTTAGCAAACGATTTTGTTTACCCTACGCCTAAAGACATCATGATTTTTCCTGATAACCATGATATGAGTCGCATTTTCACACAACTAAACGGCGATATTCCTAATACCAAAATGGCGTTAGCAACCGTGTTAGCATTGCCTAGAATTCCGCAAATATATTACGGAACAGAAATTTTAATGAACGATTTTGATAACCCAGGAGATCATGGATTAATTCGAACCGATTTTCCAGGAGGGTGGGAAAGCGATCAAATAAACGCATTTACAGCTGAAGGCCTAACGGATAATCAGAAGAACATGCAAGAATTTTTAAAAGCAGTTCTTAATTATCGTAAATCAAGTAAAGCCATTCACGAAGGGGAAACAATACATTTTGCACCTTTTAAGGGAACCTATTGTTTTTTTAGAATCCTAGATGATGAAGTGGTTGTTGTCATAATGAATAAGAATAAAGAAGCTATAACGCTCGATCTGGAACGTTTTGGTGAACTTGGATTACAAGGAAAACAATTAACTAATGTCATCTCTAATGAAACCTTTGAATGGGCAGATTCGATGACTTTAGAAGAAAGAGGAGTAACCATTTTGACAACAAAAAAATAATTTCAAAAATGAAAAATTTCGCTTGCTTTTTAGGGTTGCTAATTGGATTTAACAGTTTGGCTCAAGTGACCATTGTGGTTGATGAATTTCCAGAGAATACACCCGAGAATGCAACTGTTTTTATTTCAGGAAATTTTGATGGTTGGTCTGGAGGCAAAAAGGAATATCAGCTTGAGAAAAAAGAGAATTCTTACTTTATTACATTTCCAGAGTCATCAGAAAACCTGACATTTAAATTCACCCAAGGATCATGGGAATCTGCTGAATGCACTAGCCAAGGACTAAGTATTGATAACCGTTCCTATGCATTCAACAAGCCTAACGATACTATAAAAATACAAATTGCTGGTTGGGATAATCTTTTCGACCATGAAAACGTTTCTACGGCAACAAAAAATGTTTCCATTATATCAGAAGATTTTGAAATTTCACAGCTGGATAGAAAGCGACGTGTTTGGATGTATTTGCCTCCAAATTATAAAACATCCAACAAATCCTTTCCTGTTGTTTATATGCACGATGCTCAAAATTTGTTTGATAAAAGGACCTCATCGTATTCAAATGAGTGGGAAGTTGATGAAACCTTAAATAAACTATTCAAGGAACATAATTTTGAACTTATAGTTGTCGGAATTGATCATGGAGGAGATAAACGTTTGGATGAATATTCTCCATGGAAAAATGATGAATATGGGGGAGGAGAAGGTGATGCCTACATGGAATTTATTGTCAATACACTAAAACCATATGTTGATAATCATTATAAGACGCTCACTGATAAAAGTAATACCGCTATTATAGGCAGTTCCATGGGAGGATTAATTTCTTATTATGCCGCATTGGAATATCCAGATATATTTGGAAAAGTAGGTGTGTATTCTCCTGCTTTTTGGTTTGCACCTGAAGTGTCAGATTTTTCAAAAACAAATGGAGAAATTCAAGACACTAAAATTTACTTTTTGGCTGGTGGAAAAGAAGGTGAGAATACTGCTTTTTCTGAAATAAGCCAGACAGCTAGTGATATGAATAATATAATTAACGTTCTAAAAGCTCAAGGTTTTCCTCCAAAAAATATACAGTCAAAAGTTGTCGCGGAAGGAAAACACAATGAAGATCTT
Source organism: Xanthomarina arctica (assembly GCF_014638915.1). Lineage (GTDB taxonomy): Bacteria > Bacteroidota > Bacteroidia > Flavobacteriales > Flavobacteriaceae > Xanthomarina > Xanthomarina arctica. The sequence continues at coordinate 1,137,340 of NZ_BMFQ01000001.1, forward strand.
TGGAGAAATGGTTTTGAAGAAACAATATTGTGGTTATTCCCAGAAGCTATCAACGAACGTGAATTTGTTAGTTTAAAAGAAACTGATTCTGGTTTGAATATCAATGTAAGTGATGGACAGTATCAGATTAAATTTTATTCACCAGAAATTATAGAAACGACATTTATTCCAGAAGGCGAAGTGTTTAAAAATCAATCTCACGCAGTGGTTTTAAAACCAAAAAAACTGGAAATAGTTTCGGTAGCGGAGTTAAATAAAACGATTATTTCTTCGGAAGGCATTGAAATTACAGTTCAAAAACAGCCTTTCAAAATTTCATATTCCTACAAAGGCAACCCAATTACTTCCGAAAAAAATGGCTATCAAAAAACGGATGATTTTGAGACCATTCAATTCAATTTAACAGAAGATGAAGTGTTATATGGAGGAGGTGCTAGAGCGCTAGGAATGAATCGTCGTGGTAACCGATTAGAATTATATAATAAAGCACATTATGGTTATGAGGAGAGAAGTGAGTTGATGAATTTTACCTTACCTATAGTAATCTCCTCTAATCAATACATGATTCATTTTGATAATGCACCCATCGGGTTTTTAGATTTAGACAGTCAAAACGACAATACTTTAACTTACGAAACCATTTCCGGCCGTAAAACCTACCAAATAATTGTTGGAGATTCATGGTTAGATCTTATTGATAATTATACCGATTTAACAGGGAAACAACCCATGTTGCCACGTTGGGCTTTTGGTAATTTTTCGAGTCGTTTTGGGTATCATTCACAAAAGGAAGTGATGGAAACCATCGAGACCTTTAGAGATGAAGATATTCCTGTAGATGCCATTATTTTAGATCTATATTGGTTTGGAAAAAACATTCAAGGCACCATGGGTAACCTAGAATTTTTTAGAGATTCCTTTCCTAATCCGAAGCAAATGATCAAGGATTTGCACAACAAAAATGTAGAAACCATTTTAATTACAGAACCTTTTATATTAACAACATCTAATCGTTGGGAAGAAGCTGTAACGGAAGATATTTTAGCAAAAGATTCTATTGGAAATCCGTTTACTTATGATTTCTATTTTGGGAATACCGGCCTAATCGATATTTACAATCCGAAAGGAGAACAATGGTTTAAAAACATTTATAAAGATTTAGCTTTACAAGGTGTCAACGGTTTTTGGGGAGATTTAGGAGAACCAGAAGTGCATCCTTCAGAATTACTTCATGCCACAGGAACTGCCGATGAGGTTCATAATATTTACGGCCATGATTGGGCGAAATTGGTTTATGAAGCTAGTCTAGAAGTGAATCCAAATAAACGTCCGTTTGTTTTAATGCGTGCTGGATATTCTGGGTCACAACGTTACGGGCTTGTGCCATGGTCTGGCGATGTGAATAGAACTTGGGGCGGCTTGCAAAGTCAAACCGAAATAGCTTTACAAATGGCCATGCAAGGTTTAGCATATATGCATAGCGATTTAGGTGGTTTTGCAGGGGCGAATCTAGATGATGAATTATATACCCGATGGCTTCAATACGGTGTCTTTCAACCAATATTTAGACCTCATGCACAAGAAGAAGTGCCTAGTGAGCCTATATTTAGAGAAGAGAAAACGAAAAATCGTGCTAAAAAAGCTATTGAGCTACGTTATCAGTTATTGCCATATAATTACACAATAGCCTTTCAAAATAATCAAACAGGAAGCCCACTTATGCGTCCGGTATTTTTTGATGAACCTACAAATAACGAACAGTTAATTAACGCCAACACATATTATTGGGGTGAAGATTTTTTGGTTACACCTATCGTCAATCCGGATGTGACTGTTCAGCAAGTCTATTTCCCAGAAAATCATGTTTGGTTTGATTTCTATACTGATGAAAAATTCATAGGAGGTCAAAATAAAGACGTTACAGTTTCAATAGAAAACATACCAACCTATGTAAAAGCAGGTGCATTTATTTCTTTGGCACAATTAGTACAATCTACTAAAAACTATAGCCTAGATAATTTCGATTTACATTATTACCATGATAATTCAGTAGAAGAAAGTGAACGTTTTATATATAATGATGATGGCACTACACTGAATGCTTTTGAAAAAGAGCAATATGAGAAACTCATTTTTGAAGCAGAAATTGAAGAAAAATGGTTAGAAATAGATTTTGAAGCTGAAACAGGTTCGAACTATAAAACCAGCACAAAAAATATAGATCTTATTATTCATAATGTGAATTGGCAACCAAAAACCATTAAAATAGACGGAAAAAAAGTAACTGTTAATTGGGATTCAGAAAAAAATTCCCTTTCAATTCCTGTAATTTGGGAAACCTCAAAAGAATTAGAAATCAATGTTAAATTATAAAATAATGAAGAAGTTAATTTTAGTACTGGCCATTATGTTTGTTACATTTTCTTGTAAACAAGATAAGGCAAATCAAGTGGAAACAGTAGAAACTGAAGATGTAGAAGTTGTTGAACTAGCTCCAATGTCAGACGACGTTATGGAAACAGCTGTTATTTATGAGGCTAATATTCGTCAATATTCGCCTGAAGGAACTTTTGATGAATTCACTAAAGATATTCCACAACTGAAAGAGCTTGGTGTGAAAATTATTTGGTTAATGCCTGTGTTTCCAATTTCAGAAACCAAGCGTAAAGCGACTGGAGGAGAAGATAGTAAGTTTGCTAGCGACTTCCCAGAAGACGAGCAAGGTAAATATTTAGGGAGTTATTATGCCGTAACCGATTTTACCAAAATAAATCCAGAATTTGGAACCATTGAAGACTTTAGAAAATTAGTAAATACAGCCCATGAAAACGGTATTTATGTTATTTTAGACTGGGTGCCTAATCATACAGGATGGGATCATGAATGGTTAAAAACGAATCCGGAATATTATACTCAAAATGAACAAGGTGAAGTCATTCATCCTGAAGGAACAGATTGGACAGATGTTGCCGATTTAAATTATGATAATCAGGAGATGCGAATTGAAATGATTGAGGATATGAGTTATTGGTTAAATGAAGAAGGTGTAGATGGACTCCGTTGTGATGTTGCAGGTTCTGTACCTACAGATTTCTGGGAACAAGCTATTCCTCAGTTAAGAAATCAAAAGGATATTTTTATGTTAGCTGAAGCTTGGGAACCAGAATTATTAAAAGGAGATCTTTTTGATATGGCTTATGCTTGGGATGGACACCATTTATTAAATGATTTAGCTAATGGAGATAAAAATCTAGAGGATTTAAATGTCTACATAAACAAGGTTTCAAACGATTATGAAGACGACGATATTTTAATGAATTTCATTACCAATCATGATGAGAATTCTTGGAATGGAGCCGTTAAAGAGCGTATGGGTGATGCCTCTCAATTAATGTTAGCTGTTAGTTATGTCATGCCAGGTATGCCTTTAATTTATTCAGGACAGGAGTATGGTTTAGATCACCGTTTATTGTTTTTTGAAAAGGATTCTATTCCAAAAACTAAAGGCGTTGCGTGGGACGATTTAAAAAAATTAGGAGCACTTAAAAATACAAATCCAGCTTTGAATGGAGGTAAGCAAAAAGCTACGGCACTTCAGTTAGAAACGGATAATGTCAATGTTTTAAAATATACTAGAACTAAAGATGGGAATTCTGTAACCCTTTTAGGGAATTTTTCTAACGAACCACAAACGTTTACAATAGAAGAAGAAGGTGAGTTTTTAGATTATATGGCTGATGAGAAGATAGTTTTGAATAACCAATCTATGACCCTACAGCCTTGGGAATATAAAATTTTTGTGAATTAGTATGCGTCATATTTTAATCATAATAGTTGTGTTTTTAACCATGAGTTCTTGTAAAGAGAACCAAACGGATGTGGTTATAGAAAATGAAGTAGAAGTCATAGAGCCTCAAACACCATTTGTTTGGCAGGCTGCTAATATTTATTTCTTATTAACAGATCGTTTTAATAATGGCGATAGTTCAAACGATCTTAACTTTGATAGATTCAAAGAAACAGGAAAACTTCGTGGTTTTGAAGGTGGCGATTTAAAAGGCATCACACAGAAAATCAATGAAGGTTATTTCAACGATTTAGGAATTAATGCCATTTGGATGACACCTATTGTGGAACAAATTCACGGAGGAACAGACGAAGGAACGGGAACTACCTATGGTTATCATGGTTATTGGACAAAAGACTGGTCTGCTATCGATCCGAATTTCGGTACAAAAGAAGATCTAGAGGAATTAGTAGAGTCGGCTCATAAGCATGGCATAAGAGTTCTTTTAGATGCTGTTATAAACCATACCGGACCAGTAACAGATAAAGATCCCGTTTGGCCAAGCGGTTGGGTACGTACAGAACCACAGTGTAAATATGATAATTACGAAAATACGGTTACGTGTACCTTAGTAAAGAATTTGCCAGATATTAAAACTGAAAGTAATGAAGAAGTAGATTTACCTCCTCAATTAGTAGAGAAATGGAAAGCTGAAGGTCGATACGAAGAGGAAGTAGCTCAGTTAGATGCCTTTTTTGAGAGAACAGGATACCCAAGAGCACCACGTTTTTATATCATGAAATGGTTGTCAGATTATATTACGGATTATGGAATCGATGGCTACCGGGTAGATACAGTGAAACATACTGAAGCTTATGTTTGGCAAGAATTTAGAGACGTCTGCGACTCGGCATTTGAAACCTATAAAACAGAAAATCCAGAGAAGGTTTTGGACGATAACGATTTTTATATGGTAGGTGAAGTTTATAATTATGGAATCTCGGCTGGGAAGGCCTTTGATTTTGGAGATAAAAAAGTTAATTATTTTGATGGTGCCTTTGATGCTCTAATAAATTTCGAACTAAAATGGAATGTTGCTCAACAATCTAAAGAAGCAGTTTTTAAAAGTTATTCAGATTCTTTGCAGACCAGTTTGAAAGGTTCCAATGTTCTTAATTATTTAAGCTCGCATGATGACAGTCAGCCTTTCGATCCATCTAGAGAAAAAACTTTTGAAACCGCTAACATGCTTTTACTAACACCAGGAGCTTCACAGGTTTATTATGGAGATGAATCAGCTAGAAGTCTTATTATAGATGGTACGGATGGTGATGCAACATTACGATCAAATATGAATTGGGAAGCCATTCAAAATAATGATGAAACCAAAACCGTTTTAAATCACTGGCAAAAATTAGGTAAGTTTAGAGCCAATCATCCAGCTGTTGGTGCCGGAATTCACGAGATGATTTCCCAAGAACCTTATGTGTTTCAAAGGAGCTATAACAATAATGGGTTTTCAGACGAAGTCATTATTGGTTTAGACCTAAATAGCGGAACAAAAACAATGGATGTGTCTTCAGTATTTGCTGATGGAGATCTTTTACATGATGCCTATTCAGGTCAAGAATTCACAGTCGAAAATGGAAAAGTAATTATAGAGTCTGAATTTGATATCGTTCTCTTAGAAAAAAAATAAACTTTGGAAACTGAAAAGATTTGTATTTTCATGAATACATATATTATCTGCAGGTCTTAACAGGTATTACTCTATATACATTCTCGGTTCCACCAAATAAGTAAAAGCTTCAACATCATGTTGAAGCTTTTTGTTTTCTGTACTTTTGTATTGTAAGGTTACGGGTTATCTGTCGACCAATATGAGCTAAAAGCATTCAAATATTAATTAAATTAGAAAGATCATTATGCTAACTTGGAAAGATGTTATTAATTATTCTGTCAATGGAAATCCAATACCAGATAAGCGTGTTGAAAAATCTGAAGCTGAGTGGAAAGCACAATTAACTTCAGAGCAATTTAGAATTACAAGACAAAAAGGGACCGAGCATCCAAATAGTGGTGCACTTTGCAGTGCCCATGAAGCCGGAATATATAATTGTTTATGTTGTAATACACCAATGTTTGATTCAACTATAAAATTTGATTCAACTTCAGGTTGGCCAAGTTTTACACAACCTATAAAACCTAATGCTATTAAATATGAAAAAGATATGGCGTTTGGAATGGTTCGCGTAGAAGTCATGTGTAATTCTTGTGATGCACATTTAGGACATGTATTCCCAGATGGTCCAGAGCCTAGCGGATTGAGATATTGTGTAAATTCAGAATCCATTCAATTAGAAAGAGATACAAATGAATAATAAAAATATACAACGAGCTACTTTAGGTGGTGGTTGTTTTTGGTGTACAGAAGCTGTTTTTGAGGAGGTAAAAGGAGTTGAAAAAGTAGTTTCTGGATATACAGGTGGAACTGTTCCGGGAAAACCAACCTATAGAGAAATAGGTTCAGGCTTAACAGGTCATGCAGAGGTTGTTCAAGTAACTTTTGATGCGAATGTTATTTCTTATGAAGACATTTTAGTCATTTTTATGACCACACATGATCCTACTACTTTAAATCGTCAAGGTGCAGATAGAGGGACACAATATCGTTCGGTAATTTATTACCATAACGAAATGCAAAAGGAAATTTCTGAAGCAGTTGTAAGTGCAGTTTCTTCATATTATGAAAATCCAATTGTAACTGAAATAAGTAAATTGGGGATATTCTATGAAGCCGAAATGGAACATCAAGATTTTTACAAGAATAACCAAGAACAAGGCTATTGCAGTTTTGTAATTACTCCAAAACTAGCTAAGCTACGTAAACTTCATGCTGATAAATTGAAAACGGCCTAATACAAAAATAAAACACCTAAAAGATGCATACTACGAAACTCAATATTCAGAACAAAAAAGGACATCAATTGCAAGCCTATTTGGAATTGCCTGCCAACCAAAAGCCCAATCATTTTGCCATTTTTGCACATTGTTTTACTTGCAATAGTAATTTTAACGCTGTAAAAAACATTAGTAGATCACTTACAAGTCATGGGTTTGGTGTCGTGCGTTTTGATTTTACAGGATTAGGAAAAAGTGAAGGCGAATTTTCTGAAAGTTACTTTTCTGCAAATGTTGATGATTTGTTAGCCGTAAGCGATTTTCTAAAAGAGAATTACCAAGCTCCAGGTTTGCTAGTTGGGCATTCTTTAGGTGGTGCAGCTGTTATTGTTGCGGCTTCTAAACTTGATAATGTTAAGGCTGTTGCAACCATAGGAGCGCCAGCAACAATAGAGCATGTTACACATTTGTTTTCGCATGGTATTGAGGATGTTAAAGAAAAAGGTGAAGTGGAAATTAATATTGGAGGCAGACCGTTTAAAATAAATCAAGAATTTGTTGAAGATTTTAGCAAAACAAATTTACCAGAAATCACAAAAAACTTACGCAAACCGTTATTGATTATGCATGCGCCTTTTGATACTATCGTTGGTATTGAAAATGCGAATAAATTGTATCACGATGCACATCATCCAAAAAGTTTTATAAGTCTAGATCAGGCAGATCATTTACTTTCAAATAAACGTGATAGTTTGTATGTTGGAAATATGATTGGCACTTGGGTAGAACGCTATTTTGAACCTAAAGATAATGACATGTTATCTACCGAAGGGGAACAATTAGTAGCGCATTTAAATTTAAGAGAAGACAACTTTACTACCTCAATTCAAACTCAAAAGCATCATTTTCTTGCTGATGAACCTGAAAGTGTAGGTGGTGACGATTTTGGGCCATCGCCATATGATTTTTTAAGTGCAGGACTTGCTGCTTGCACAGTCATGACCTTGAAACTTTATGCAGAACGCAAGAAATGGGATTTACAGGAAGTTTTCGCATATATAACCTACTCTAAAAAACATAGTGACGATTTAATGCTTGATGTTGAGAAGCCTATGCGAATAGATCATCTTCAAAAGAGATTGAAATTTATTGGAAATTTAGATGAGGCTCAAAAGCAAAGGTTAAAAGAAATAGCTTCTAAATGTCCAGTGCATAAAACTCTTCAAAGTGAAATTGTTATTGAAACCGAGCTCCTAGATTAATCACTTATTTTTAAGGTATAAATATTGCCACCTATAAACCAAATACGTTCGTCTGTAATATAAATTGTGCTATTGTCTTTAAAACAAACACCTTCTTTTTGTGAAATATGGTTTAATGATATGGGTTCTATTGTCGCATTACAAAAATCATCAGTGTCGAAATTGGTTATTTTCCAAATCGTATTTTTATTTAGGAAGACAATCGTTTTTTGATCTTTACTTATGTCGGCAGATGTAATTTTGCCACCATTTTCTAAATTAAAAGAGCAAACATATTCTGCAGTATGGTTTCCAATAGTATTTGGGACTTTAAATAACATGGTTTCCTTCTTTTTCTTATTTAGAATATAGAAATGATTTTTATATATAAAAAAGGCTTCAAAATTGAGAGGTTTGACGTTTTTGGGTAGTTTAAAAGTTATAAGATCGGCAAAAGTTTTATGTGCAATACCTTCAGGGTTTGGTACTTTGTAAATGGTGAAGTGATCCCTTTCTTTTTTATTATTTCCAAAGTCTCCAATATAAATATTGCCTAGACTATCGCTAGTTAATTCCTCCCAATCAATATTTTTAGCGTTGCTGATTTCTATTTCTCTTACAAGATTCCCATTTGTGTCAACACCAAATAAGGAATTGGAATTTTTCGAATCTTCAATAGTCCAAATAAGTGGGGAACCTACTACTTTTTCAGCGGCGGAAGCTTCTTTCAAGGATAAAGGGAAACTCGCTGTTTTATTTAAACGCCCTTTACTACACGATGATAGTAGAAGAGTTAAAAATATAATATAGAATTGGTTACGGATCATTAAGGCAAATAAAATAGGATTTTTTCAAAACTAATTATAAAAATGAGACCAACCCAAAAATGAATTTAATAGTTTTGATAAAATATAGCATTTAACTCCCTTTTTATGACATCTGTAAAAGACTTATTAGATATTTTAATTTTAGATCAACTTTCGGAGAATAACTTCGAAGGGAAAAGTGAACCAGTTGGAAGTCCCAATGTATTTGGCGGACAAGTGCTTGCTCAGGCCATAAATGCGGCTTACAGAACCATAAACAACGGTCGAGTACTGAACTCGATGCATGCTTATTTTCTTGAAGCAGGTAATTTGAATGTATCTATTGAGTATCAAGTTAGTATTATGAGAGATGGCGGAAGTTTTTCAGTGAGACGCGTTACTGCTAGTCAGAAAGGAATAGCTATTTTTATTCTTTCTGCATCCTTTCATAAGGAAGAAAAAGGCTATGATCATCAAATAAAAATGGATCCAAATATTGTCCAACCTGAAGATTTAATGAGTTGGACTGATATATTAGAACAATTTGGAGACATGTTACCACAAAAAACCAAAGCTTTTTTAGAAATTCCAAGACCAATAGAATTCAAACCTACGGTAATTCCAAATCCTTTTGAAAAGAAAAACCTGCCTCCTTATGCAGACATCTGGTTTAAATTAAAAGGAGATACATCTAAATTAGATTTAGCTACAAAACAAAAGTTGCTAACCTATATTTCAGATTATAATATTTTATCGGTTGCCATACAACCTCATGCTAGTAAAGCACATTGGGGGAATTTGCAAACAGCAAGTTTAGATCATTCCATGTGGTATTTTAGAGATTTCGATTTGGACGATTGGATGCTTTTTTCTTTGGAATCTCCAAGTACGTCGAATGCTAGAGGTTTTGCCAAAGGAAATATTTTTACTAGAGATGGGAAACTTGTTGCTTCTATTGCTCAAGAAGGTTTAATGCGTCCAATAATCAAATAAAATGTCACATGCTTGTTTAAAAATAGGACATCGTGGAGTTAAAGGCTATGTTGCTGAAAACACATTAGAATCCATTCAAAAAGCACTAGACTTTGGTGTAGATGGTATTGAAATAGATGTGCATTTGTGTGCCTCTGGAGAATTAGTGGTATTTCATGATTTCACCTTAGATAGAATGACTAATGGTACTGGCGAAATTGGAAAAATGTCGCTTCAGGAATTAAAACAATTGAAAGTAAATAGTCAATACACCATTTCAACTTTAGAAGGAGTTTTAGATGTCATTGATAAAAAATGTCTTTTGAATGTTGAATTAAAAGGAAGGCATACAGCCTCAAAAACATGTGAGGTCCTTCAGAAATACATCAAAGAAAAAGCTTGGAAATACTCCGATTTTATTGTGTCTAGTTTTCAACATCGCGAACTTCAAGATGTTTTTAATATTGACAAACAGATGCCATTAGGTATTTTAACAAAAGCAAGCGTCGCGGAAGCTATTGAATTTGCCGAAACAGTAAAAGCATGTGCAATTCATCCTAATTTTGCTTTATTAACTTCTGAAAACGTAATTCGTGCTCAGACTAAGGGTTTTAAAGTGTACACGTGGACAGTAAATGAAGAGCAAACCATTGAAAGAATGAAAAGTTATAACGTAGACGGAATAATTTCTGATTTTCCAGATAGACTATGATAAAAAAAGATATTATTATCGTTGGGGGTGGAGCTGCAGGATTTTTTGCGGCCATAAATATTGCTGAACAAAACCCAAACTTAAGTGTTGCCATTCTTGAAAGAGGAAAAGAAGGCCTTCAAAAAGTTAGAATTTCTGGAGGAGGAAGGTGCAACGTGACTCATGCTGAATTTATTCCTCAAGAACTTGTATTAAATTATCCTAGAGGCGAAAAAGAATTATTAGGTCCTTTTCATCAATTTATGACAGGAGATACGATCGAATGGTTTGAAAAGCGAGGAGTTCCTTTAAAAATAGAAGAAGATGGTAGGATGTTTCCGGAGTCAAATTCTTCACAAACTATTATTGATTGTTTTTTAAATGAAGCTGAAAAACATCAAGTTGAGATATTATATAACCATGCGGTAAAATCGATTCATGTAGATGATAATCTTTGGGTTGTTGAAACATCTCAAGGTGAATTTTTATCAGAAAAATTAATTATTGCAACAGGTAGTAATCCGAAGATCTGGAATTTACTTGAAGACTTGGGACATAGCATTTCGCAACCTGTTCCTTCGTTATTTACTTTCAACATAAAAGATGAAAGAATTAATGATATTCCTGGAGTTGTAGCTCAAAATGTAGAGATTAAGGTCGTTGGAACCAACTTGTGTTCTGAAGGTCCTTTACTAATAACTCATGTTGGAATGAGTGCGCCAGCAATTTTGAAATTATCAGCTTTTGGAGCTATTGAATTGGCCGAACGCGATTATAAATTTGAGGTTGAAATTAATTTTATCAAGCAATCTTTTGAAGACTGTTTAGACCATTTAAAAGAATTAAAACAGCAATTAGCTAAAAAAACAGTTTATAAGTCTACCCAATTTGATTTGCCTAAACGCTTATGGCATAAATTGGTTTTCGCATCGGGTATGGACCAAGAAAGCCGCTGGGCCGATTTAAATAAAAATCAGTTAGAAGGATTAGCTTCTCAACTTACCCGAGCAGTTTTTGAAGTTGATGGGAAAAGCACTTTCAAAGAAGAATTCGTTACCGCTGGAGGAATCGATTTAAAAGAAATTAACTTTAAAACGTTTGAGAGTAAAATTCATAAGAACTTATATTTTGCTGGAGAAGTAATCAATGTAGACGCGATAACTGGAGGATTTAACTTTCAAAATGCATGGACAGGCGCCTTTATTGTGGCTAAGAATATTTCTTTGTAACGTACTAATTTCGGTTTTTAATCTACTGATTTTCAAAAACCTAGTTGGTTTTATTTTACAACTTACTTGCGAATATTATATATAATATATATATTTACTATATACAATCTATATATCATGGGAAAAACAAAAAAATTAATCGAGTTAGACAATAAGGCCATTGAAATTCTTGAAAAGCAAGCAAAACTTCAAAAGCGTTCCCTAAAAAATTATCTTGAATACATGTTAGAAGATACAGCTTTGCGTTATAGTGAACCATCCGAAGAGTATAAAGCGATGATGGACGATATGCTGGAGAGGATGGAAAATGGAACACTAAAAACTACACCACTTTCAGAAGTTCTAAAACGTTATGGTCGTGAATTATGAAATTTCTAACGAAGCTGATTTAGAGTTGCATAAGGCTCTTTGTTATTTGAAATTATTTGATAAGGAAGATGAATTTAAAGATGATTTGCTTGACCAACTGAGGGTTATTTGTTCAATGCCAAAAGCATTTCAGGTAAGGTATAAAAAAGTGCGAATTGTAAATTTGGAAAAGTTCCATTATTCTATTCATTACTCGATTTTTAAAGACAAGATAATTATTTTAAGAATTATAAATCAAAATCAAGATTTCTAAAATGAAAACACACATCGCACTTTTAAAAGGAATCAATGTTGGTGGACACAAAAAAGTCCCAATGGCAGACTTGCGTCAATTACTAGAGAAAGCAGGTTTTGAAAAGGTGCAAACTTATATTCAAAGTGGGAATGTGATTTTTCAATCATCAGAAAAAGCCAATACAATCGAAAATAAAATTCAGAAAGCCATTTTAGCGCAATTTGGATTTGAAGTGTTTGTTCAGGTAAAAAAAAGGCAGGATTTGGAACGGATATTTAATGATAGTCCATTTTCAGAAGAAAAAAAGAAGGCTAGTTATTTTATGATGTTGCACGAAACTTCAACTGGAGATTTGGTGAAAGTAGCTTCAGAAAAAGTATATGAAGGCGAAGAATATCAAATTATCAACGATTGCATTTATTTTTATTGTGAGAAAGGATTTGGGAAGGCTAAATTCAATGCAACCATTTTTGAAAGGAAACTAAACACATTTGCAACAGCCAGAAATTATAACACCATGGTAAAATTAATTGCAATGTCATTAGAAAATGAAAAAGAACCTTAGATATTTACTATTTTTGCATACAATAAACGAACAAATTAAAAACCTGTCTTTAGACAGTCTTTGTCCGAAGAAAAATAGTAAATGACAGAGAAAGACTTTATTCCTAAAGCATATTCACAATCAATTGAAAACGGAACCGTTACTTGGGAATCGCCAAGTAATATTGCTCTGGTAAAATATTGGGGAAAGAAGAAGGATCAAATTCCGGAAAATCCATCCATCAGTTTTACATTAAATATCTGTAAAACAATTACAAATCTAACTTTTACACAGAAGGAGCGTGACAATGATTTTTCATTCGAAATCTTCTTAGATGAAGAGAAAAAGGACGATTTTAAACCAAAAATCGAAACATTCTTCAAAAGAGTTGAGGTTTATTTGCCTTTTTTAAAGGACTTTCATTTTCAAATAGAAACGTCGAATACGTTTCCACATAGTTCTGGAATAGCTTCTTCAGCCTCAGGAATGAGTGCCTTGGCTTTGTGTTTAATGAGTTTAGAACGGTCACTGAGCGTAGTCGAAGTGACAGACGAATACTTCAATCAAAAAGCATCCTTCTTGGCGCGTTTAGGGTCTGGATCTGCAAGTAGAAGTATTGAAGGCGATCTAATTGTTTGGGGCAAAACAGATGTTATAGAAGGAAGTAGCAATTTATTAGCCACAAAATATCCCTATCAAGTACACGAAAAATTTAAAGATTATCAAGATACTATTCTTCTAGTCGACAAAGGTGAAAAGCAAGTAAGCAGTACGGTTGGTCATAATTTAATGCATAACCACCCGTATGCACAAAATAGATTTCAACAAGCTCATGACAACTTGAATGCCTTGAAACTAATATTAGAATCTGGCGATTTAGATAAATTTATTGCATTAATTGAGAGTGAAGCCTTAACGCTTCATGCCATGATGATGACAAGTATGCCGTATTTTATATTAATGAAGCCAAACACGCTTGAAATTATCAATAAAATCTGGGATTTTAGAAAAGATACCGGATTACATGTTGGTTTTACATTAGATGCCGGAGCGAATGTACATGTGTTGTATCCAAAAAAGGAAGCTAAGGTAATCTTAGAGTTCATTAAGGATGAATTAGTTGCATATTGTCAAAACGAACAATATATTTGTGACCAAATTGGATTTGGCGCCAAATTAATTAATAATTAAAAAGGAATAATTAATAATTATAAATGATTAACTTTAAGTAGTTTAATAAAAAGTAAGTCATTATGAAACCAAATATTATTAAGGAAAAAAGCTTCGATTTTGCCGTAGATATCGTTAATCTTTATAAAGATTTAGCCTATAATAAAAAAGAGTATGTTATGTCAAGGCAACTCTTAAAATCAGGGACTTCTATTGGTGCAAATGTTAGAGAAGCGGAGTTTGCACAAAGTAAACCCGATTTCATAAATAAAATGTCAATTAGCCTTAAAGAAGCTAATGAAACTGACTATTGGCTTGATTTGCTTCATGCTACCAATTTTTTAAATGCAGATGAATTTGAGAAATTTAAGCCTAAATCGCAGGAAATGTTGCGATTATTAGTTAGTATTGTTAAATCATCTAAAGATTAATTGTTAACTTTGCATTATTAATTTTTCATTAAAAAAATGAAAGGACCCCTTTTTTACTCAAAAATATTACTCTTCGGAGAATACGGAATTATTAAAGATTCTAAAGGCTTATCCATACCTTATAATTTTTATAATGGTGCTTTAAAGATGAATAATGATGCTTCTGAAATTGCAGTAAAATCAAACGAAAGTTTAAAACGTTACGTAGATTTTCTTCAAACAATTGATTCATCTTTAGTTTCTTTCGATTTTGATAATCTTAAGAAAGATGTTGAGGCAGGAATGTATTTTGATTCTTCAATTCCTCAAGGTTATGGTGTTGGTAGTAGTGGTGCTTTAGTCGCCGCGATCTACGATAAATATGCTTTTGATAAAATTACTGTTTTAGAGAATTTAACCAGAGAAAAGCTTTTAAAGTTGAAAGGTGTGTTTTCTGCAATGGAATCTTTTTTTCACGGAAAATCTTCAGGTTTAGATCCTTTAAATAGTTATTTGAGTATTCCAATTCTTATCAATTCTAAAGATAATATTGAAGCCACTGGAATTCCTTCACAAAACTCCGAAGGTAAAAACGCTGTGTTTTTATTGGATAGTGGTATTATTGGTGAAACAGCGCCAATGGTTAGTATTTTCATGGAAAACATGAAACAGGAAGGGTTTAGAAAAATGATTAAAACTCAATTTATAAAACATACAGATGCTTGCGTTGATGATTTTTTAAATGGAGATATTAAATCTTTATTTGGAAACACTAAGAAGTTGTCTAAAGTGGTTTTAAATCATTTTAAGCCAATGATTCCTCTAGAGTTCCACGAGCTTTGGAAAAAAGGTATTGAAACTAATGAGTACTACCTAAAACTTTGTGGTTCTGGTGGCGGTGGATATATTTTAGGTTTTACTGAAGATATCGACAAAGCAAAACAATCCCTTAAAAATTATAACTTAGAAGTGGTTTATAATTTTTAAAGCATAAAAATGGTTTCTTTTTGTTTTTGAAACCTTAAAAATTAACCACTTATATGCTGTTTAATTCACTTGAATTTGCAATTTTTCTGCCAATAGTTTTTCTGCTTTATTGGTTTGTTGCCTCAAGAAAAATTTCCTATCAAAATATTTTAATTCTAGCTTCTAGCTACTTTTTTTATGGCTGGTGGAACTGGAAATTCTTATTCCTAATAGTTTTTAGTTCCTTTTTAGATTTTTATTTGGCTAAGGCTATTTCCAAGACGAGCAAAATTCAACACCGAAAACTATTTTTAAGTTTAAGTATTATTGCCAATTTAGGCTTGTTGGGTATTTTTAAATATTACAATTTTTTTATTGATAGTTTTTCAACAGCATTTAGCTTTTTTGGCCAAAACATCAATCCAGATTACTTACAATTAATCCTTCCAATTGGAATTAGTTTCTATACGTTTCAAACCTTAAGTTATACGATTGATGTGTATCGGAAGAAAATTGATTCGACAAATAATATTCTAGCTTTTTTCTGTTTTGTTAGCTTTTTTCCGCAATTAGTTGCTGGACCAATTGAAAGAGCTTCTAATTTATTACCTCAATTTTTTAAGAAACGATCATTTAACTATGAAAAGGCTGTTGATGGTTCCCGACAGATGTTATGGGGCTTTTTCAAAAAAATAGTCATCGCTGATAATTGTGCTTATTATGTTTCGGCTATTTTTAATGATGCAAATGAACACTCTGGAAGTACTCTGGTTTTAGGAGCTGTATTATTTGCGTTTCAAATTTATGGCGATTTTTCGGGATATTCAGATATTGCCATTGGTACAGCAAAGCTTTTTGGTTTCGAGTTTAAACAAAATTTTGCCTTCCCTTATTTCTCTAAAAACATTGCAGATTTTTGGAGACGTTGGCACATTTCCTTAACAACTTGGTTTAGAGATTATCTCTATATTCCTTTAGGAGGAAGTCGCGTAAGCAACCTAAAAACATATCGAAATATATTTATTGTATTTATTATTAGTGGTTTTTGGCATGGCGCCAATTGGACATTTATTGTTTGGGGTCTTTTGCATTTTTTATATTATGTGCCAACCATCCAGTTGAATAAAAACAAAATATCTCTTAAAAATAACACGGTAAATTCTACTTTATCTCACCTGAACTCAGGTATTAAAATGTTGTTTACTTTTAGTTTAGTAACCTTTGCTTGGATATTTTTTAGGGCAGATAGTATTAAAGACGCATTTGCCTATATAAATGGTATTTTTTCGAAGTCGCTATTTACTTTGCCACAATTTATAGCTGAAGAAAAACTTTGGATTGTCTTGTTCTTTATTGCCTTTCAAATGTTTATTGAATGGCAAGGAAGATTTAATAATCACGCCTTAGAGCGTTTTGGAATCCAATTTCCAAAGTATGTGAGATATGGTTTTTATTACGGATTGGTAATGATTATCTTTCTTTTTGGAAGCAAGCAGGAACAGTTTATTTATTTTCAATTTTAATGAAACAATATTTAATTAAACTTTTTATATTTTCAGTGGTAATTGCCATTTCTATTGGGTTTGTTTTTTCTAAAGCCGATGGACGTTTCGATCCTTTTTATAAACGGTTTACGTCCTCTAAACAAAGTTCACTAATTTTGGGGTCGTCAAGAGCGGCTCAGGGCTTGGTGCCTTCTGTTTTTAATGAAGAGTTAAACAAGGATGGCTTTTATAATTATTCTTTTACATTCAACACTAGTCCTTTTGGTCCTACCTATTTAAATAGTATCAAAAATAAATTTAATGAAGAGTCGACGAACAATATTTTTATAATTTCTGTCGATCCTTGGGTACTTGTAAGCGATGGTTTGGATCCGGAAAATGCCTTACAATTTGACGAATCTGAAAACTTTTTAGGAAAAGTAACATCTGTAAATTCTAACCCAAACTTGTCTTATTTCGTAAATGGTTTTACTGATTTATATGTAAAAGTACTTATTAATAATTCTAATTTTCTTTTACATGATGATGGTTGGTTAGAAGTGAGTATCAAGCAGGATTCTCTTCAATTAGAAAAGAATTTGAGCAGTTCCATAGATAATTATACCCAAAAGCTTGAAACTTATCAGTTTTCAGAATTAAGACTCGATTATTTAAAACAAACCATCTTGTTTTTAAAACCATTTGGAGAGGTTTATTTGGTAAGATTACCCATTCATGAAAAAATGAAAGCTATTGAGTATCAAATCATGCCTGATTTTGATGCACGAATTAATAAGTTATCAGAAATCACTTCGGTTAAATACATAAACCTCTATAATGAAGATGGCTTATACCAATTTACAGATGGGCATCACTTAACTAAGGAATCTGCCATGATGGTTTCAGAAAAAGTAGCTAACTTTATAAAAAATATTGAAGCAACAAATAGTCGTATAAATGAAGATCAATAGAAAACAAAAACATATCCTACTAAAGTTTTTTAGCATGTTTTCTGTCGTTAGGGGTTACAACATCCTTATTGTTATTATTGCGCAATACTTATCAGCTATTTATATTTTAGCACCAGAAAAATCCTTACGTGAAGTGTTTTTTGATGTCAATTTATTGATGTTGGTTTTGGCCTCGGCGGCTACAATTGCATCAGGTTATATTATCAATAATTTTTACGATTCTGAAAAGGATTTAATTAACCGTCCAAACAAATCGATGTTGGACAGGTTAGTCAGTCAGAATACCAAATTATCCTTGTATTTTGTGCTTAATTTTCTGGCAGTAGTTATGGCAAGCTATGTGTCTTTTAATGCAGTAATTTTCTTTTCCATTTATATTTTTGCTATTTGGTTTTATTCGCATAAGCTAAAAAAGATGCCATTTATTGGTAATCTAACATCAGCAATTTTAACCATTACCCCATTTTTTGCCATTTTTATGTATTATAAAAATTTCGAACATGTAATTTTTGTACATGCCGCTTTTTTGTTTCTAATAATTTCAATGAGGGAATTGACAAAAGATTTAGAGAACATCAAAGGCGATTTGGTTCAAAATTATCAAACCATTCCTATTGTTTATGGTGAAAACGTTTCAAAGGTTATGTTAACGGTACTTGCTTTTTTAACAACTATTCCAGCGTATTTTTTATTATTCAGGTACCAGGTAAGTCAAATGGCCTATTTCTTTTATCTAAGTGTTATTTTACTATTCATTTTTATCGTACTCCTTTGGGCTTCAAAAACAAAAACGCATTATTTGGTATTACATAATATTTTGAAATTTATTATAGTGGCAGGGGTTTTTAGCATTATGCTCATAAATATCAACTTACTACTTAATAGAATTTAAGATTTGTTATTTAGTTGGTTGAAAGCAATCTGTCTTTCTGTATCTTTGCAAAAAATTAGTAATCATGAGCAGAAATCAAGGTAGCGGAAGTAAAGGAAAATCTACAGCAAGAGGGCAGAAGAATGAAGGAGCTAGTCAAACTAGTCGTGGGGGTAGTAGTTCTGATAAGGGTAAGAGTTATGCTAGAGGTAATTCTCCAATAAAAAAGACGCAATTTTCTAATGCTAAACCTAAACCTGAGAAAAAATCAGCGCCAAAAAAATCGAATCCAGATGAGATGCGTTTAAATAAATACATTGCTAATTCTGGAATTTGCTCACGTAGAGAA
This sequence comes from Xanthomarina arctica, assembly GCF_014638915.1. Classification (GTDB taxonomy): domain Bacteria; phylum Bacteroidota; class Bacteroidia; order Flavobacteriales; family Flavobacteriaceae; genus Xanthomarina; species Xanthomarina arctica. The sequence goes on from NZ_BMFQ01000001.1 coordinate 1,156,336, forward strand.
GCCGATGCTCATATTGCTATTGGTTTAGTGTCTGTAAACGGAAAGGTTGTTATAGAAATGGGTTACAAAGTAAAGCTGGAAGACGAAGTTCGTTATGATGGAAGACGTATTAACCCAGAAAAGAAAGCTTACGTTTTACTAAATAAGCCAAAAGGCTTTGCTACAACTACTGCCGAAGGAAAAGGTAGAACAGTTATGGATTTAGTAGCAAATGCTACTTCTTCAAGAATTAAACCTATTGGACGTTTAGGAAGAAACTCTAAAGGGCTTCTATTGTTTACTAATGATGAAAGTATTGCTGAAAAATTCACCAATTCTAAAAATGGTGTAGCACGTTTATTTCAAGTTGAATTGGATAAAAATCTAAAATTAGAAGATCTTAAAAAAATAAGAGAAGGTTTTAAAGTTGAAGGTAAACTTATTGCTGTTGAAGAGATTAGCTATATAGATGGTGCTTCAAAAAAAGATATAGGCCTTAAAATTAAAAACACTGGTAATACGATTATAAGAACTATTTTCGACGAATTAAAATACGAAATTGTAAGTTTGGATTGTGTTGCTATTGGACACCTTACAAAAAAAGATATTCCTAGAGGGCACTGGAAACACCTTACAGAACAAGAATTGAATACCTTAAAGATGTTGTAATTTTTAAATCAACTCTTAACCATTACTGTATACGTTGATATTAAATCTTCTCCAAAATACACATGCACATCATAAAATCCTTTCGAATTAAATTGGTGTTCTAGAGTTAAGGAAGAGCCTTTTAATAAATAGGAAGTGGGTTTGACTTTTTTAGAGTGATGCCCATTATCTATTAATAAATGGATTTCTTTTTGTGTAACTGGTTTTAGAAGAACATACTCAAAGGTTAGCTTATCATGCTTAGTTATAGATTGATGCATCTTTTTTGGTGTGGTGTGAGCTAATAAATTTTTATAAGCTTTACCATAAATAACGGGTGCTTCTAAAAAAGCATCAAATGTAGTTGTGTTCTCAAGAAACCATTTTTCTTCAATTGGAAAGTGATTTATAGCAAATAATTCAGGTTCAGATAAAAAGAATCCCTCGTTGTATTGAAAGTTAAACTCAAAAGTTTCGGCATTTTGTAAGCCACTTGCCCAAGTTGGATCACATAAGTACCATTTACCATTTAACTCAATAGCATTCCATGAGTGGTTTGGAGCTTCTAATTTATCAATATTTGTAGTGCTTGTTCTGCCGTAGCCATGGACAACCTCACAGTTCAAATTGGCCAAACCAGCCATTTTCTTTACTAAATAAGCATAGCCAGTACAAATTGTTTTTTTGTTCTTTAAAAGCTCACGGAATATGGTCTTATTAAATTGAGAGTTCCAATTACTTAGTTTGAGACTATCATTTTGAAATTTATTTCGTTTGCGTTCATTTCTTAAAAACAAATTATAATCGTTAGAAATATTTGTGCAAACCCATAAATATATGGCTTTGAAACGTTCTACATCGGTTGGTAATCCTGCAGTTAGCTTATCAACGAGCTGAGGTAAATTATTTAAATTTTCATTTTTGCATGCCAAGACATTCCTATCCGCTTTGCTAAAATCAATATGACTAAAATCAGATTGTTGCGGATAAACTTTAAATACAAAAAGGAATACTATTAAAAACCAGAGGTTTTTCATCTGGAAATAGAGAGTTACTTATTACGTTTAGATTTATAAGGTTTATCCACTTCTGGAGCCCCTAACATTTCAACTACTTCAGTTCCCATGGTAACTTCTAGAAAAGTATGCTTTTCATTAATTTTTATTTCGGTCGTGTTAAAGCCCAAATGAGTAAAAATTAATATATCATTCTTTTTTAATTCCTTTGGAAAGGTAAATGTCCCATCTTTATCAGTAGATGTTCCTACTGTGGTTCCTTTTAAGGTAATATTCGCCTCCAAAGGTTGGCTAAATTCATCCTTCACCACACCTTTTACAGTAATCTCTTCATTGGTTGAAGCCTTATCTGTTTGTGCGTATATAGGATTTGAAACTAGTAAAGCTATCATAAAGATGCCAAATAGACCAGTTGTTTTCGCTAGCTTTTTCAAGCTAAATCTGTCGTGTGTACTTGTGAAGTGTGTTTTCATAATAATAGAGTTTTATCAAATTTTTATTTTACGTTTTCAAGTTTTCATGTGTATTTTTTTAGTGCAAACCTCTTTTGAGAGAGTTAAGTTATAAATTCTATTTAAGGTAGTGAAAAAACATTTAAAATAAGTTAGTTTTATAAAAAAAAGTATTTCTTTTGCACCAAATTTAGCTGAACAAATTGAATCATGTTTCTATGTTCGGGCTTTTGAAAATAGGGAAGTTATTCTCAAAAGCAGCTTTCAGATTAAGTAACCGAATTTTAAAGCTTACTTTCACTTTACCAATTTATGCTAGCCAGCATAACAATGGCTTTATGCCTACAACACAAAATCAAATTCAAGTTTGATTTGTACTCATTATTGTTTACTTTTAAACGTTTAGTTTTTAAAAATTAGAATATTTACATTTTAACAACATATAATGAATACAAAATATATTGATTTAATCAATCAAACTTTTTATTTTCCACAAGAAGAATTCAAACTAGAAGATAAACATCTTCAATTTCACAATATAGACTTAATGGGTTTAGTTGAAGAATATGGTACGCCATTAAAATTCACCTATTTACCACAAATCTCTACTAATATTGGCCGTGCAAAAGGATGGTTTGCTAAAGCTATTAAAAATCATAAGTATAAAGGAAAATACAATTATTGTTATTGTACTAAAAGTTCGCATTTTAAACATGTTTTAAATGAAGCTTTAAAGAATGACATTCATATTGAAACATCTTCTGCTTTCGATATTGATATTGTAGAAAATTTAAAAGCCGAAGGTAAAATTACAGATAAAACTTACGTGATTAGTAATGGGTTTAAACGTGCTCAATATGTAACCAATATCGCTCGATTAATTAACGGTGGACAAAAAAATTGTATACCGATTATTGATAATTACGAAGAAATTGATTTGCTGTCTCAAGAAATTAAGGGGAAATATAATATTGGAATTCGTATCGCATCAGAAGAAGAACCGAAGTTTGAGTTTTATACCTCTCGTTTAGGAATTGGATATAAAAATATAGTTCCTTTTTATAACAGACAGATAAAAGATAATAAAAAGGTTAAGTTAAAAATGCTTCACTTTTTTATCAATACAGGAATTCGAGATAATGCCTATTACTGGAATGAACTTTCTAAATGTTTAAAGGTTTATACAAGTTTAAAACAAATTTGTCCTTCCTTAGATAGTTTAAATATTGGAGGAGGATTTCCAATAAAAAATTCATTAGGTTTTGATTTTGATTACGAATATTTGGTAGATGAAATTATCAATCAAATTCAATTATTCTGTGACCAAGAAGGTGTTCCTGTACCAAATATTTTTACGGAATTTGGTAGCTTTACAGTAGGGGAAAGTGGAGGAGCTATTTACGAAGTGCTTTACCAAAAACAGCAAAACGATCGTGAGAAATGGAACATGATAAATTCGTCTTTTATTACAACCTTACCTGATACTTGGGCTATTAATAAACGTTTTATTATGTTGCCAATTAATAGATGGAACGACAGTTATGAACGTGTATTGTTAGGAGGTTTAACCTGCGATAGCGACGATTATTACAATAGCGAACAACACATGAATGCTATATATTTACCAAAATATAATAAAGAAAAACCGTTGTATCTTGGTTTCTTTAACACAGGAGCTTACCAAGAATCTATTGGTGGATTTGGAGGCTTGCAGCATTGCTTAATACCTTCGCCAAAACATATTTTAATTGATAAAGATGAAGATGGAAACTTCACAACAAAATTATTTAGTGAACAACAAAAAAGTGAAGACTTACTTAAAATTTTAGGTTACCATGGAGAATAAAACGTATGCTGGAATAGAAGAAGAATATTCGAAATTAGACAGTGCAAAAATTGTTTTAATACCTGTGCCTTATGATGGTACAAGTACTTGGCAAAAAGGAGCTGATAAAGGTCCAGAAGCTTTTTTAAATGCTTCAGAAAACATGGAGCTTTACGATATTGAAACAGGTACTGAAGTGTATCTGCAAGGTGTTTATTTAGCAGATGCTGTTACCGAGAATTCATCACCAGAAGCCATGGTGGATGCTGTACATAAAGCGACAAAAAAGTATATTAAAAGAAATAAATTTGTTACTGCTTTCGGCGGAGAACATTCTATTTCTATTGGTACTATTAGAGCTTTTAACGAATGTTTCGACAATTTAACTGTGGTACAATTAGATGCTCATGCCGATTTACGTAAAGAATATCATGGTTCAAAATGTAACCATGCCTGTGCTTTATACGAAGCTAGCCAAAACACAAACCTAATTCAAGTAGGTATTCGTTCTATGGACGTTCTTGAAACAACTGTCATGGATACAGAGAAAACCTATTTTGCTCATGAAATGGCTGTGGACGATACATGGATGGATTCTGCAATTCATCAAATGACGGAGAATGTGTTTATCACTATAGATTTAGATGCCTTCGATCCTTCCATCATGCCAAGTACTGGAACACCAGAACCTGGAGGTCTTTTATGGTATGAAACTTTAGAGTTTTTAAAACAAATTTTCACCGAAAAGAACGTTGTTGGATTCGATATAGTTGAGTTATGTCCAAATAAAAATGAAAAATCTTCAGATTTCTTAGCTGCAAAACTATATTACAAAATGCTTAGCTATAAATTTCAAAATGAAGGTGTGGACGATGAATATGACAACTCTTTTGATAATTCACACGTAAATAAAAATAACAATTCTAAATTCAATGAAGAAGATGAGTACTAAAGGAGCAATTTCTAATTTTATAGAAAAATATTATTTACACTTTAATGCAGCAGCTTTGGTTGATGCAGCAAAAGGATACGAAGACCAATTAAATTCTGGTGCTAAAATGTTAGTATCTCTTGCAGGTGCTATGAGTACTGCCGAAATAGGGAAGATTTTCGCTGAAATGATTCGTCAAGATAAAGTACAGATTATTTCTTGCACAGGAGCGAATCTTGAAGAAGATATCATGAATTTGGTGGCACATTCACATTATAAAAGAGTACCAAACTACAGAGATTTAACACCTCAAGATGAGTGGGACTTGTTAGAAAAAGGACTTAACAGAGTAACGGATACCTGTATTCCTGAAGAAGAAGCTTTTAGACGCTTACAAAAACACATTGTAAAAATCTGGAAAGATGCCGAAGCTAAAGGAGAACGTTATTTACCGCATGAGTATATGTACAAAATGTTACTTTCTGGAGTCCTTGAAGAGTACTACGAAATAGATTTAAAAGATTCTTGGATGTACGCGGCAGCAGAGAAAAATTTACCAATTATTTGCCCAGGTTGGGAAGATAGTACTATGGGAAATATCTTTGCAAGCTATGTGCTTAAAGGAGAACTAAAAGCTAGTACCATGAAATCTGGAATAGAATATATGACATTCTTAGCAGATTGGTACACAGAAAATTCTAAAAACGGTATTGGATTCTTTCAAATAGGTGGTGGAATTGCAGGAGATTTCCCAATATGTGTGGTACCAATGTTGTATCAAGATATGGAAAGACCAGAAACGCCTTTTTGGAGTTATTTCTGTCAGATTAGTGATTCTACAACTAGCTACGGATCCTATTCGGGAGCTGTTCCTAACGAAAAAATTACTTGGGGTAAATTGGATATCGATACTCCCAAATTTATAATTGAAAGTGATGCAACCATTGTTGCCCCGTTAATATTTGCTTATTTATTAGACATGTAACCTATTTAAAATGAAACGAGTAATAGTTGATTATCAGAAATTGAACGAAGATATTTTAGATCTTCTAGTTGAAAAATTCCCTGACGGTTATGATGATGATGATATCATTTCCTTCAGAAACATTAAAAATGAAATTGTAGAAGCTGTTGAAGTTAAAACCGAAGACACCATTTACTTGGTTAAAGTTGGGGTTAGACTTGTTCAAGCCATGGAGAATTATTCTGAAGATGATAATGAGGTTGATGAGGACGAAGTTGTTGTTGACGAAGAAGCTGGAAAAGATCTAGATTTTGACGACGACGACGCAGAAGACGACGTAGATGAAGTTGACCATGTGGAAGACGTTGTCGACGATGTGGATGAAGACGAAGACGAGGATTAATTAAATAAAATGATGAGAGTAGCTGAATTTTTATCCTTTGAAGATGGTTTTTATACCTTCTTATTTGAAAATGGAGAAGAATTGGTTTTCGACGAAGTTCACCCTAGGGTTTTGAAACAATTTGACTTAAAGCATGATGAAAGTTTTATCAATAAATCTTTTAAAATAACTTTTGTCGAAGTTTCTCAAAAGAATGATGAAGATTTTGTAATTTACAGAGTAGAAAGTTTAAAACAACTTTAATTTGTAAATTTATGAACACGTCATTTCACATGTCATTACCATGTTTAAGTGTAAAAGCAACGAAAAGCTTTTATGAAAACAGTATTGGCGCAACCACTGGCAGGCACACTCAAAATTGGGTAGATATAAATTTATTTGGTCACCAACTAACTTTTATCAAAGCCGAAAAATTTCATTTTAATAGTCCTAATTATGTGTTTGAAGGTAAGATTTTACCTTCCTTCCATTTTGGAATTATAATAGACGAAAAAACATGGAACGACATCTATTTAAAGCTTAAAAAGCAAAATCTAGAGATTGTTGAAAAAACCATGTTTTTAAACGGAAAAGCGGGAGAACATGCTTCTTTCTTTGTTAAAGATCCAAACGATTATATGTTGGAATTTAAATGCTTTAAAGATTCTCAAAACATATTTAAAACCTAGAAAATATTTTTTCTTGATAAAAATAATTCTAGGCCAAGAAAAACTTGAAACAACAATTGCAGTTGCAGTTGTTGTTTCAAGATAATATTGGTTTTTATACTTCTTCAATTATTGGCTTGCCCAAAACAATATTTTTTTGTAGATGTTATCTAAAACAAATTTGTAGTCAGGATTCCTGGCTCTGATAGTGTTTTTAAAGAATTATTTTAAGATCTTGGTAATACTGTCGGGTAATATGTAAGCCATTATGTCCCGCATCTATAATAGGAAATAGTGTGATGTTATTTGGTTGGATAGCTTGAAGTTTTTTAGCATTTGTTTCTGGATGAATCAAAAAGTCGCGAGTGCCATAAAAAATCTTAATCGGACAGGTTACATCCTTTAAGAATAGATAGGTTGGAATGTCGTATTTAATTATAAAATCTGGAATTGGAGGCGCAATTTCTTCAGAAATCAAGGTTTTCCAAGAATAATAAGGCGCATTTAAAATAAGCATTTTGGGCTTATTCTTAGATGCTAAATAGCTTGCGAGTCCAGAGCCTAAAGAAAACCCTAGTATTACTATCTCATCTTCGCTGTAACGGGTTTTAGTGAAATCGTAAACCTTTTGCATGTCACTAAATAACTCATCAGCATTAGAATAGTATCCATCACTTTTTCCATAACTTCTATAATCAACAAATAGAATGTCGTAATTATTTTCTAGGTATAAATTGGCGCGTTTTCCCCAATCATGAATTGCGCCTGCATTACCATGCAAATACAAAATGACTCCTTTCGGATTTTCTGCTTTAAATAAAACGGCATTGAGATTTATTTTTTCGGCAACAGGAATGTTGATCTCTTCAAAGTTTTCTTCGAATTCAAATGGATACTCTTTTGCTAATAATTTCGGATTGAAAAAAAAGCGTTCCTGTTTAAAATATACAAAAACTAGGGAAAGTATATAGAGTATAAAAAGCGATGCCACAATTCTGGCTAGGCGTCTAAGTATTTTAGGAAAATTTATTTTCAAGGGGTTTCTTTCTTAATATTTCATATAAAAGTACACTATAAACTATAATATATTCCAAACCAATAATCCATAAATTTTCGGAGTTGCTAGTATTGGTATAAGCCAAATAACTTAGAATAATAACAAAACTCCAAACCAGTGGAAATTTATAATTGGTAAACACGCTTAAAATTAATAGCGTTGCAATGTACCAAGGATGAACTGTCGTGGCTGTAAAATAATAGAAGGATAAAGCAAAAAGCATAAAGGTAATAAGCTGTTTTACAGATAAGTTTTTTCTAAAGAAGCTTAGAGAAATCACAAATAGAAAAACCAATACGGCAGAAATTGTTCCAATAAAAGCTATTTGGTTATAACCTGTAAATACATATCCAATTTCTCTGGCTAAATAATATAAACTGGCATTAAATTCAAAATTTTGAAACCATAAACCTACTGTTTCGGCATAGTTGGTAATAAATTGTTGCGAATAAAAAGGCGCGAAAAGTAAGATGGTAACCAATCCAACAATTGTATAAAATATAAAGCTTTTCTTCCAACCCAATTTAGAAAAAAGTAAGGGCAGAAATATAAGAGGAATAAGTTTTATGGATACGGAACAAGCGAAAATTATGGCTGCCAGTTTCCATTTATTTATTTGCAATAAATAGAAACTCCATACCAGAAAAAAGATCATGACGCCTTCAAAATGTAGGTTTCCAGTAAGTTCGATGATAATAAACGGATTTAAAATAAACCAAAAAATATGATATTCAGGAAGTTTAAGCTTTTTAAGGAGTTTTCTTCCGAAGACTAAAGTTCCAAAATCTGCTGCAATAATAATAAGACGAAGTCCAATAACAGAACTTAAAATAGACTGTCCTGGAAATAGATTAGCAACAACAAAGCACAGCTGATTTAAAGGTGGATAATTCGTAAAATGACTAGCGCTCAAACTTCCCATGCCATCAAATAATTCTTGGGCCTGATTTATGGGGTATTCTCCTTTTGAAATAAAAGATTCTGGTGTAAATAGGTATGGATTCAGGCCTTCTAAAATCATACGTCCATCCCAAATAAAACGATAAAAATCTTGAGAAAGATTTGGAATGGCTAAAATAAAAACCGCCCGAAACGCAAAGGCTAAAATTGCTAAAAACTTAAAATTGCTTTTATTGATTTGTATTAATTTATAGAAGAGAAAGAATAGAGCGGCATACAAGGTTATTAGCTTGATGGCATCTGTTCTTTGTAAATTGTAAGCAAAACTAAAATAGAAAAGCATACTAGATATAGACAATAGTATGGGAATTTTATAAAGTTTTAAATTGGTGGTATTAAGAAACATCAACCAAAGATAGATATTATTTGCTTTTCAAGTTTTATAATGAAGAACCTATTTATGAAGAAAATATGCAATTCATATAGTAAAATACTTAATAGATGTTATCTTACAAGCTGTTTAAAAATATCAAATTCACCTTATGAAAACTTGGAAAAAAATTGGATTGGTACTTTTGGTTATACTTATTATTTTTGGAATTTGGTTTTACCCAAAATACAAAATGCTAAATCTAACCATGCATCTTTTTGAAGAAGATCAAATTGTACACAATTTTAGATCTTTTGAAACAGTTTGGCCAGTTGCAATTATGGAAGCTCCAGACAACAAGTTTGTTTATCCAAAAGGAACTCCTTTAGAATTGCCTGAAGATTTTCAATATGACGGTACGGATTACAATACTCAGAAATATATAGAAGATGCTTGGACAACAGGCTTACTAGTTATTCAAAATGATAGTTTAGTTTATGAAAACTATTATTTAGGAAATACGGAGTCTACCAGAAACATATCTTGGTCTATGGCAAAATCCTTCATATCAGCCTTAATAGGAATTGCTGTTGAAGAAGGAGATATTAAAAGTATTGAAGAAAATGTAGAAGTCTATGTGCCAGAATTAAAAGGATCGGCTTATGAAGGTGTTCGTATTAAAGATGTGCTACAAATGTCGACAGGAGTTGCTTTTAATGAAGATTATGGCGATTTCTCTAGCGACATTAATCGTTGGGGAAGAGGATTTGCTATGGGAGGTTCTCAAGATGAATTCGCAGCTAGTTTAGAACGTGAATTAGAACCAGGAACTGTAAATCATTACGTGAGTATCAATACACATGTTTTGGGTATGATTCTAAAAAGAGCCACCGGAAAACCCATTACAGAATATATGCAAGAAAAGCTATACAATCCATTAGGGATGGAGTATGATGGCTATTGGTTGCTAGACGGATCAAATATGGAAATGGTTCTTGGAGGTTTAAATTTAACCTTGAGAGATTATGCAAAAGCTGGTACCTTATTTTTAAATAAAGGTGTTTTTAATGGGAAACAAATAGTGCCAGAAACTTGGATTGAGGATTCAACTATTCCAGATGGCACACACGTGCAACCTAGTGATGATTCACTGGGTTATGGATATCAATGGTGGATTCCAGAAAGCAATCAAGGAGAATACATGGCAATGGGAGTTTACGGACAATATATATATGTGAACCCAACAACCAATACGGTTATTGTACAGCTTTCTGCAAATCCAAAATATAACGATAAAACGAATGTTCCAAGTACTTCCTTTTCACATTTAGCACTTTTTAGAGCCATTGCTTTACCTTTTCAAGAAGTGGAAAACATTGAAGATGTTGAAATTATTGTTGAATAGAATTTAGAAAAAAGAGAAATTTAATTGCTTAGGAAAAAAAAGATTGAAAATGATTATAGATGTACACACCCATATAAATAACTACCATGAAGATCGCGTAGTTTCTCTTGAAGATTGTTTAAATCTGCTAACCGAAACGATGGTAGAAAACAAAGTTGATTATTCTTTAGTTTTAACTTCTTACAAGGTCAATGAACACAGGCCAAGCACTAAGCAAGTGGTTGAGGCTATTAAAGGACGGGATAATTTAGGTGTTGTTTCTGGAATTAGTTACCTGAATTATAATTATAAAGACATCATTGAAATTAGTGATTATCTTGAAAGAGGACTTATTAAGGCCTTAAAATTTTATCCAGGTTATGAACCATTTTATCCGAATGATTCCCGACTAAAAGTATGGTATGAAATGGCAATAGAATATGATGTCCCTGTCATGTTTCATTCGGGAGATACCTATGCGCCAACTGGAAAAGTGAAATATTCTCATCCACTTCATATAGACGATTTAGCAGTCGATTATCCAGATTTAAAAATAGTTATTTGTCACGTTGGAAATCCGTGGATTAGAGACTGTATGGAAGTGGTTTATAAAAATCAAAATGTCTATGCGGATATTTCAGGTCTTGTTCTAGGTGATTTTTCTGAAAAGTTTGAACGCTTCATGAAAAAGGAAATCGAAGAAATGATTACTTATGCAGGAGATCCAAATTATTTGTTATACGGAACAGATTGGCCAATTTCAAATATGAAATCCTATTTAAAGTTTATGGATCAATTAGAATTAGATGACGAAAAAAAGGAGCGGATTCTTTGGAAAAATGCAGCCGATCTTTATAAAATAGATGTTAGTAAACTTTAAGCTCTAGAAGTTATAGATTTAAAAAATACAAATCCAAAACCAAGGAATAGCATTAGGTGAAATGGGAATAAACCAAAATCGCCTCCTTGATCGCCTACAATAAAAGCAGAATACATTCCGAAGCCAAAATAGAGAGCTAGTAAGCCTTCAAAAAAAACATAGATAGGAATGTTTTTATTAATGTATTTATTGCTTTTCCAATTATCGGATAAGGCATTGATATTAAATTTTGGTGTTCTAATAAAATCGCTTCGTTTTCCTAAATGACCTTCCATTACCGCAATAGAATTATGTAAAGAGAAACCCATGGCGATAGAGAAGAAAGTAAAGAACATAACAATATATTGTACAAAATCCTTGAAACTATTACCGTAAATTTTCTTGTACATAAACCAATAGCACACAAAGAAAATAACAGAGCTTACTACAAAGAAACTCATCATGTAGAAGTACGGTTTTAAATGCGCGTATTCGTTTTTTATGTACAGCATAGGAATGCTCAATACAGCGACTATTAATACATTTAAAAACATGGTAGAATTTAATAAGTGCAAGAGTCCATGAACTTTTCTTTTCTTTGAAAGTTGTTTGTTAGAAATAACTTTCCATGACATTTTTCTGAAATTCTCAGCACCACCTTTGTTCCATCTAAATTGTTGTGAACGTGCTGCGCTAATAACTATTGGAAGTTCGGCAGGAGTTTCAACATCTTCCAAATATTTAAATTCCCAATTTTTAAGCTGGGCTCTGTAACTTAAATCTAAATCTTCGGTTAGGGTATCTCCTTCCCAGTTTCCAGCATCCAGAATACAAGCTTTTCGCCAAACGCCGGCTGTACCATTAAAATTAATAAAATGCCCTTTGGAGTTCCTGCCTACCTGCTCTAAAGTAAAATGTGCATCAAGAGCAAAGGCTTGAATTTTTGTTAATACGGAGTATTCTCTGTTTAAATGACTCCAACGTGTTTGGACGACACCTATATTCGAGTTTTTAAAATACGGAATGGTTTTCTTTAGCCAATTAGGCTCTGGAAGAAAATCGGCATCAAAGATGGCTATGAATTCTCCTTTTGCAACTTTTAAACCTTCTTTTAATGCTCCAGCTTTAAACCCAGTTCTATCTGTTCTGCAAATGTGAACAATATCCAAACCGGTGCTTTTTAAAGCTTCAATATGTTTTTGTGTCGTTTTTAAAGTTTCGTCTGTAGAATCATCTAATACCTGAATTTCCAATTTGTCTTTTGGGTAATCTATTTTGGATATGTTATCCAACAAACGATCCATAACATACATTTCATTATACACTGGAAGTTGTATGGTTACTAATGGTACTTCAGATGGGTTTGAGAAATTAAATTTAGGCGATTTGTCTTTCTTTTTTTGAGCCGATAGATAATTTGATAGCAGGTTTAGTTGTGCCAAAGCATACATGAAAATAAGTAGCAAAGCAATGGTGTAAACTACAATAATAAGACTGACTAGATACATCATTTAAAACTGTATTTAAAAATCCAACTTAATATTTTAATACCTGCCATAACAGCACCTTCTATAGTTCCTGATACTTTAGAAATACCAATTCTGTTTCTATAATTCACAGGAATTTCAATATAACTCATTTTTTGTTTTAATACTTTTAATTGCATTTCTACGGTCCAACCATAGGTTTTGTCTTCCATGTTAAGTGCTAGTAACTTATCATATTTAATAGCTCTAAATGGCCCTAAATCTGTGAAGGTTGATTTAAAAAAGAGGCTCATTAAAAAAGTAGCTAACCAATTCCCGAAAATTTGTGGTTTGGTCATAGATCCAGTTTCTCTAAGTTGTTTAACACGAGCTCCAATTACAAAATCAATGTTGTCTTCAACAATAGGTTGAATAAGTTTGGTTAATTCTTCTGGATAATCACTATAATCGCCATCCAGGAATACAATGATATCTGGTTTCGAGTCTAACTTTGAAATATAATCCATGCCTTTTAAACATGCATAACCGTAACCTTTGTTTGATTCTTTTAAAACGGTAGCTCCAGCATTTCTAGCATTCTCTTCTGTCTTGTCGGTTGAATTATTACTGATTACAATAATTTCATCAACAATTTCAGGAATATCCTTAATTACATGAGCAATAGAATCGGCTTCGTTGTAAGCTGGAATAATAACTTTAATTTGGTTCATTTAGTGCTTTAAAAACGGTGCAAAAGTACAATAGTTTTATTGTTATTTCTGTTTTAGTAAATCCATTAAATCAACATCGTTTCCTAAAAGGATTTCAGTTGGATTAATACGTCCATCTTCTGGGCCATTTTCTAATTTTAGAACACCTCTTGGGCAAACAGCAGAACAAATACCACAACCTACACAACTAGAACGAACAATATTTTCGCCTTTTTGTGCATAAGCTCTTACATCAATTCCTTGTTCGCAATAGGTGGAGCAGTTTCCACAAGAAATACATTGTCCGCCATTGGTTGTAATTCTGAAACGAGATTTAAAACGTTGTACTATTCCTAAATAGGCGGCTAAAGGACAACCAAATCGGCACCACACACGATTTCCAAAAATAGGGTAGAAGCCTGTACCAATTACTCCGGCAAAAATAGCTCCTATTAAGAATCCATAAATATCTTGAATGGTTTGTGTTTTAATGCCTAAAACAGCTTCGGTTCCTGAAAAATAAGTGTAAAGTGTAAAACCAGTCATCACGATAGCAAATACCAAAACCCCATGAACAATCCATCTTTCAAATTTCCATGCTATTAAAGATTTGTCAGATAATTGTCTGTAAGGATCGCCTAAAGTTTCTGCCAAACCTCCACAGCCACAAACCCATGAACAGTACCATCTTTTTCCGAAGAAATAAACCATGACAGGAACAATTACTAGTGTAAGGACAACACCCCAAACTAAAATAAATAATCCCAAACCACCACTAGCCATAAGTTCGTTTAGATTCCAACTAAAAAAGAAATCGTAATCTAAAGGGAAGGCATTTTTAAAATCGTACCAAGGTTTTTCAAAACGTACTAGAATTTCAGGAATAAGAAAGGCGAATACAATTTGAAAGAAAAGTACAGAGGTTGTGCGTAATATTTGGTATTTGTTATGACGATATTTGATGTACATTCTCACAGCCATAACCGTCATAACCGTACAATATAAAAACCCATATAAGAACCATTGACTGGCTAGGTTGCCGCTTAAATTTTCGCTAATGGGATCCACCACGTAAGTCCAGTTGACAATAAAATCGGGCCTAAAATAAAGGAGCAAGTAAAAGCTAACCAAAAACACAAATGCAAACCAGCCAATCCAACCTCGATTCATGGAAGCATCAAACCAGATGCCATTGTTCTTGATACCTGGACGACCTAAAATAACGACGTTTGGAATGATGTACATTAATGCGCCAAGTATACCCAAGCCAAAAGTTAACCACCAAAAAAGGCTTTTGTTTTCCTTTACAATTCCTGTTCCAGATTTTTTTGCTATTTCATAACTTAAGCTATGTGGTTTGTCCCAAATAACTTTGCCCCATTCACTATTTTGTTTGTAAGTTTCATTTGCAGTCTCTAATGCTGAAGTGATTTCAGATGAAAATGAAAATGGATTAGAAAATTCTTTCCCAACAACATGGGCTTTCATGTCATTAATGAACAGCTCACTTTTTATACCTTTATTACTTACTAACTCATCCAGTATTTGGGGTGTGACTTCATATTTTCCAATGAAAATTAATGAGATAAACACGGTGAGACCTGCTAAGAATAAAGTAAGTCCTATATTTTGGATTGTTTTCATTTATTTAATTGGTTTGAAAGATTCGTTTCCAGCTTTTCTTTTTCAATTGAATGTTTGTATTATTTTCAATATTGAATTTTGCTACGATTTCTTTTTCATGAAGTTTGTAAAATTCTGGGTCAAAATTAGCGTCCGCTAAATGTTCTAAGACGTATTCGACGGATTTTTTTTCAGTCAATACTTTATCAAAAAACTCATGGCGCATGCGTATTCCGAAATTATTAATACCTAAAAATTCGCGGGTATTTTTATCATAATTTATATGAATGCATCTTTTTCCACTTTCGTGTTCCCAATAAAAACGTGCTTCATTTTCTTTAGGTTGCGCCCAAACCCAACCATAGGTCTGGTATTCTATATCAATAAACTTGGCAGAATTAAACCAATGTCCAGGTTTGTATGCCATTCTGTTGCCACAAATAGTTTGTGCTAAAACTTCTCCCATCATACGTCCTGTGTACCAAACAGCTTCAATAGGCCGTCTATTTCCAATGGCTTCGTGTTGTTCAGCACAATCGCCAATGGCATAAATGTTAGGAATATTTGTTTCTAAAAAACGATTGACTTTGATGCCTCGTCCTGTTTCAATATTAGAATTTTTTGCAACATCAATATTAGGTGAAACCCCAGCGGTAAGTCCAACAAGATTACATGGAATTTCCTCGCCTGTTCCTTCAATGATTATAGATTTTACTTGTCCGCTTTCATCTGAAATAACTTCTTTTAGACTAGAAGATAAACGTAAATCAATACCATTATTCAGTATTTCCTTGTTTATCATTTCGCTTTCTTCTTTAGGAAGAACACCATTCCAAAAACTGGATTCACGAACTAAGAATGTTACAGGAATATGTCGGGAATGCAACATTTCTGCTAATTCAATGCCTATTAAGCCACCACCAACAATTACAGCACGTTTGCATGCTTGGTTATTTGGAGCATATACCTCTAAATTTTCTAAATCTTGTTTGCTGTATAAACCTTGAACTCCTTTTAAATCTTGTCCAGGCCATCCAAATTTATTGGTCTTACTGCCAGTAGCAATAATAAGTTTGTCGTAAGATAAGTTGGTGCCATCGGCAAAAAGAAGAGAGCTAGTATCTGTATCGATATGTTCAACGTACCCCGTTTTTAAGTCGATACGATTTTTTTTCCAAAACCAGTCTTCATAAGGTTTTGTGTGCTCAAATTTCATATGACCCATGTAGACGTACATTAATGCAGTACGAGAAAAGAAGTAGTCTGATTCTGCCGAAACAATGGTGATTTGCTTATCGGAAGCTTTTCGGATATGTCTTGCAACTGTAACCCCAGAAATTCCGTTTCCAATAATAACTATGTGTTCCATGAATGTGGTTTAGTTTGATGGTTTGTCGAAAGGTATGTTAAAACCTTAACCAAATAATTTCACTTTGTTTAAATTTAGAGATTAATTAACAGATATGAAGGTCGTTTTCCAGTTTTGTTTGATATTTCTTTTGAGTTCATGTAGCATGATGGACTATAAGCCCGCGAAAATTAATGGGGTGAGTTTTGTGGCATCAAGAGATTCCATTTCGAACAAACATATTAAGCCAGTGGTTAGTTTAAATGCTAACTATGTGGCAGTTATGCCTTTTGGCTTTATTAAAGAGTTGCAGCATCCGGAGATTGTTTATAATACCGGTAGGCAGTGGTTTGGTGAAACTAATGATGGCGTCAAACAATACATTGATGAATTTAATAAGGAAGGTTTGAGCGTTATGTTAAAGCCACAAATATGGGTTTGGCGTGGTGAATATACTGGAAATATAAAAATGGATTCTGAAGAAAATTGGTCAAGTTTAGAAACGTCTTACTCAAAATTTATATTAGACTATGCACAGTTAGCCCAAGAGATGAAAGTTGAAATTTTGTGTATTGGAACCGAGCTGGAACAATTTATAGTCCATAGACCCCAATTCTGGAAAGATTTAATTGGGAAGATTAGAAGTGTGTATGATGGAAAACTTACTTATGCGGCTAATTGGGATGAATTTAAAAGCGTCCCGTTTTGGAGTCAATTAGATTATATTGGCGTGGATGCCTATTTTCCAATAAGTAACTCACAAACGCCAACGGTTGAAGAATGTTTAGAAGGATGGCTGGAACATAAGGTTATTATAGAAATGCTTTCAGAGCAGTATTCTAAACCTGTTTTGTTTACAGAATTTGGGTATAGGAGTGTTGATTTTTCTGGAAAAAAACCATGGGATTATGATAGAAATAACCAAGTTGCAAATTTAGAAGCTCAAGTAAATACAACCCAAGCGCTATTTGAAACATTTTGGCAGGAAGATTGGTTTGCAGGTGGTTTTGTTTGGAAATGGTTTCACGACCATGAAAAAAGTGGAGGTGAAACTAATAACCAATTTACGCCACAGAATAAGCCTGTGGAATTATTAATACAAAAACAATATAAAACGTTTTAATAAGGTTTTGAATGTTTCTTAATCTAACATAATTACTAAATCTTCAGAGTTAACCATAACCCCAGCCTTAAGTACCAATTTACTAATAATTGCGTCTTCATTTGCTGTAATAGTCGTTTCCATTTTCATGGCTTCAATTATAAACAACGGTTGATTTTTAGTTACTTTTTCACCTTTCTTAACCAAAATGGTAGAAAGTAAACCTTGTAAAGGAGCTCCAATTTCTTTTGAATTGGATTTGTCTGCTTTTACATTTTCAATTTTATTAACTTTAATCGATTCATTCTTTATTTGAACAGAGCGACCTTGGCCATTCACTTTAAAATAAACAGTTACCATTCCGTCATTGTTAGCATCCCCAACAGATTCCAGATTGATAAGTAGTGTTTTTCCTTTGTCTAATTCTACAATAATTTCTTCGCCAATCTCCATGCCATAGAAGAAATTTTTGGTCGGTAAATTCATTAAGTTGTCATATTTCAAATGCTTGTTATATGAGTCCGTAAAAACTTTTGGATAGAGTTTATAAGATAGGAAATCGGTTATTTTAATTGGTCTACTTAAATCTTTTTCAAATATTTTTTTGAAGTCTTCATATTCGGCATCGAAATCTAAAGGAGCCATATGAGCATTTGGTCTGTCTGTATAAGGTTTTTCGTCTTTTAAGATGAGTTTCTGAAGTTCTTTTGGAAAACCTCCAACCGGTTGACCAAGATCACCTTTAAATAAGCTGACTACAGATTGTGGAAATGAAATGGTATCTCCTCTCTCTAACACGTCCTGAACTGTTAAGTTATTACTTACTAAATATTGAGCCATATCTCCAACCACTTTCGAGCTTGGTGTTACTTTTATAATATCTCCAAATAACATGTTGACATCGGCATACATGGCTGTAATTTCATGGAATCTATCTTCCAAACCAAGTGCTTGTGCTTGAGGTTTTAAATTTGAATACTGTCCTCCTGGAATTTCATGTTTAAAAACTTCTCCAGATCCGGATTTTAAACCAGATTCAAATGGGTAATAATAATCTCTAACCGTTTCCCAATAGTTGGAATAATCGTTTAAAGAATCGATATTTAAATGACTTTCCCTGTCTTGAAACTTCATCATTTCAACAACCGAGTTAAAATTTGGTTGCGAAGTTAATCCAGATAAACCACCAAGAGCAACATCCACAACATCTACTCCAGCTTCAATAGCTTTTAAATAAGTAGCAGATTGAATGGACGAGGTATCATGGGTATGTAAATGAATAGGAATATTTATTTCTTGCTTTAAAGCTGAAATTAATTCGAAAGCAGCATAAGGTTTAAGTAAACCGGCCATATCTTTGATAGCAAGAATATGTGCCCCAGCATTTTCAATATCTTTAGCTAAAGTGGTATAATATTTTAGATTGTATTTTTTGTTTTCAGGATTTAAAATATCTCCTGTGTAGCAGATAGAGCCTTCGGCCAAACCTTGAGTTTTGGTTCTAACATGTTCAATACAAGGAGCAATGGATTTCATCCAATTTAGGGAATCGAAAATTCTGAAAATATCAACACCGTTTTCCCAAGATTGTTCTACAAATTTTTCAATAAGATTGTCAGGATATGCTGTGTAACCAACGCCATTGGAGCCTCTAATTAACATTTGAAGTAACACATTAGGTATAGCCTTTCTCAATAATTGTAGTCTTTCCCAAGGGTTTTCTTGTAAAAAACGCAAGCATACATCAAAAGTAGCTCCACCCCAAACTTCCATACTAAAGATGTTCGGGTTGTTTTTTGCATAACCTTCAGCTACTTTCATCATATCGAAAGTACGCATTCTGGTGGCTAATAAACTTTGGTGCGCATCGCGCATGGTTGTATCCGTAAAATGAATTTTCTTTTCATCTTTAAGCCATTGCGAAAATTTATCTGGACCTAATTTGGTAAGCAAATCTTTAGTCCCTTCTGGGTAACTAGCATTTGGATTAAACTTTGGAACAATAGGTTTTACAAATGTTTTAGTTGGATCTATTTTTTTAACATCAGGATTACCGTTAACAATAACATCTCCTAAATAAGTTACTAATTTGGTAGCTCTATTTCTAGGAGCTTTAAAAATAAATAAATCTGGATTTTGCTTGATAAAATTAACAGTTACATTTCCTTTTCTAAAGGTTTCATGCTGTAAAATATTGTCTAGAAAAGACATGTTTGTTTTGACACCTCTTATTCTAAATTCGGCTAACGCACGACGTACTTTTCTACAAGCGCCATCTAAAGTTCTACTGTTAGCAGTAACCTTTACAAGCATGGAATCGAAAAAAGGAGAAACAATTGCTCCTTGGTAAACAGATCCAGCATCTAAACGTATTCCGAAACCAGAAGCACTTCTGTAAGTAGTAATTTCTCCATAATCAGGTTTGAAATCGTTTTGAGGATCTTCAGTAGTAATTCTACATTGAAGCGCGTATCCAGTAACCTTTACCGATTCCTGATTTGGTATTTTTATTTGTTGATCGGCTAATTTATAACCTCCAGCAATAAATAATTGTGTTTTAACTAAATCGATATTTGTAACCACTTCCGTAACGGTATGTTCAACCTGAATACGAGGGTTCACTTCTATGAAATAAATTGAATCGTCGTCATCGACTAAAAATTCAACTGTTCCAATGTTATTATAATCTACAGCTTTACAAATTTTAATAGCATACTTGTAAAGTGCATCTTTAGTTTCTTGTTTTAAATCGTAAGAAGGCGCAAACTCAATTACTTTTTGGTAGCGTCTTTGTACAGAACAATCGCGCTCAAATAAATGCACGGTGTTTCCATAATTATCTGCAACAATTTGAATTTCTATATGTTTTGGATTCTCAACAAATTTTTCAAGAAAAACGGTGTCATCACCAAAAGCATTTAAGGCTTCACGTTTACTTTCGTTGAAAGCTCCTTTTAATTCTGAAGCTTCTCTAATGACTCGCATCCCACGACCACCACCACCAGAAGCGGCTTTAAGCATGACCGGATAACCAATAATTTCGGCTTCGCTTAAGGCCGTTTCAATATCAATTAAAGGTTTTACGTTGCTACGAATAATTGGAATGTTGTTAGCTACAGCTACTTCTTTAGCGGTAATTTTATCTCCAAGTGATTTAAGAACAGACACTTTTGGGCCTACGAAAATGATGCCGTTCTCTTCACATTTTTGAGCAAACATGGCATTTTCAGAAAGAAAACCATAACCAGGATGAATAGCATCTGCACCACATTCCAAGGCTACTCTAATAAGTTCGTCTATGTTTAAATAAGGTTTTAACGGATCGTTATCTTCACCAATTTGGTAAGATTCGTCAGCTTTGTATCGATGTAATGAATATCTATCTTCAAAGGTGTAAATACCAACAGTTTTGACATTGATTTCTGTGCAGGCTCTAAAAATTCTAATGGCAATTTCTCCTCTGTTGGCTACAAGTACTTTTTTGATTTTCATTTTCTAGTTGTGTGTTTATTGGAAATTTAGCGAATGTTCGCTACAAATGTAGCAAACGCCGATTAATTTATCAAAAATTATTCAATCAGAAAGTTACAGCTTATTAATAAGTTTTAAGCAATATTTTTTTTATAATATCTGTGAAGTTCTTCTGGCGAAGCCCCAAACCATTTTTTGACATAGATAGTCCAGAAATGGTATTGTAATTTCCAAATGCCATGTTTTTCATAACGCCTGGATGAGGTTATTAATTTTTTATTGATGACTTTAAATTGTTTGCGTTTATAAAGCTCGTTAATAAGAATGTTGTCTTCATAAATGATATAATTTTCATCAAAACCACCAATATCTTGGAACAATTTTTTGGTAATAAACTGGCTTTGATCTCCACCTCTAGAAACTCTCCATTGAAATTGGGTTAGCCAGCTTGCTAAACGTAACCACCAATGCTTGTCGTTAAATTGTAATCTAAAACATCCAGCTAAATGACCTTTTTCAAATTCATTAATAATATGTTGGTCAAAGTTTTTAGGAGGATAAGAATCTGCATGTAAAAAATATAAAATATTGCCTGTAGCAATCTCAGATCCGGAGTTCATTTGTTTTGCTCTTCCTTTAGGACTTTCAATAAAACATAATTTAGGATTAGATTTTTTTTGAAAAAAGGAGGTGGCTATGTTTTGAGTGCCATCCGTACTGCCTCCATCCACAACAAGGATTTCTGCTATATTTTCTTCTGAAGAGTTTTCTAATAAATAAATTAGTAGATGTTCAATAGTTTCAGCTTCATTTAAAATAGGAATAATGATGCTAATTTTATTCATTCAAATCCCAATTATAATCCTTGTAGCTCTTTTTTGCGTTTGGTGAAATTTCAATTTCCGAATAGTCATTTAGAAAATCGATGAGAGTCCCGTTTTGTGTGAAATCTTTAGAAAACCAGCTAAATATTTTAGAGATTTCTATGTTGTTTTGAGAGATCTCATTACGGTTTTTATCAGCCAAAAATTCTTCAGTAGCAACCGTTAATTGCAAATCTAGTTTTGAAGGCACATAAGCTTCGTTTAATAATTTTGGACAAGAAACAGAAGCACAAACAATAGCAAAATGAATTCTAGGCTCATTCATTTTTCTTAAGATTTCATGCTCAATTTCTGATAGAGACATAGGGTTTTTACCAATTGGAATAAATTCTTGATCCCATGGGTTTTTAATGTCTTTAATGCTTTTAACTGGATAATTATCGATAATAAGTTTTATGGTAAATGCATTGTAGGCATTAATCCAATAGCTTAGGGTTTCGTTTTTAGACCAGGAATCTTTTGGTTGATTTTTGGTGAATTCATCTAAACTGGATTGTAATAATTGTTTATCGGTTAAGATGGTTTTATAATTCACTTCACCCAAACTATTCACATGTTTTTGAAGCAATTTATCCAAAGAATTGTATTTCATTGTTTGAGCTTTTGCTGTTTGAAAAACTGTTGCTAAAACAAATAAAATTATCAAAAGAGTTTTATTTTTCATCTTTATGTTTGAATTTGAGCGGGTATAATTCTTGATTTACAAAATCTTTAGGAAATATGTCATCATCAGAAAAACCCAATTCAATATCTCTGCCATTCTCTGGAATGTAGTCCGTTTTAAAAAGATAATCCCAAAGACTTAGAGTAATGCCATAATTAACGCCGTACTTGGTGTGTTTAGGAAGCTCTTTGGCATGGTGCCAAATATGCATTTTAGGATTGTTAAAGATGTATTTTAATTTGCCATAATCCCAACCCAAATTAGCGTGGTTTAAATGACCAATCGTGATATTGAAAAAATGAATAATAGCGACATCTAAAGCATCAAAGCCACCGATGATTGCTAACGGAATATATAAAAGTGACTTGTAAACCACAGGTTCCATCCAATGATAACGTAGATGAGCCGCGAAACCCATTTCTTTCACTGAATGATGCACCTTGTGGAAATTCCATAGAAACGGCACGCGATGTAATAAGCGATGCGTATTCCATTGCACAAAATCTGCTACAATAAAGAAGATAAATAAACCTAAAGCTTTTGGAAGCTCGTTGATAGCTATTAACTGAAAGCTACTAAGAGATAAACCAACTAATCCTAGAATGTCATTAAAGAATTCTGCAACAGTGTTTGATAAGGCAATAAGAACAATAAGGTTTAATAAAAAGAAATTAAAGAACATATAAAAGGTGTCCAGCCAGAAATCTTTTCTAAAAATAGATTGTTCTTCTCTCCATGGAAAGGCAATTTCGAGAATCCAAACAGCTAACGATATAAGGATTAAACCGTAAAAATAGTTGTCCCAATGGGTTATTGAAAACATCTCGGTTTTGAGATAATTCCAATATCCAGAATAGGAGTTTTGTATTAGTTCTAAGTATTTTTCCATTTATGTTTTGAAATCTGAATGTGATTAAACAACAAGCTTTTTTTTGATACCTACAAGGTTTTAAAAACCTTGCAGGATAAGATGAAACCTGAAAGGTCTATGCTAAAGTGTTTTAATCAATTCCCTAAACAAGATAATCATTTCTGGTTCAGCTTTTCCAGCCATGGCAATTATTTCATTGATATTTACGGGTTTAAGGTTTTCTGGGTCGCATTCATCCGTTAAAACTGAAACCGCTGCCGTTTTTAAATTTAAATGATTGGCAACAATAATTTCTGGAACGGTACTCATTCCAACGGCATCTGCGCCAATAATTTTAAGCATTCTGTACTCAGCTCTAGTTTCTAGTTGAGGTCCAACAACACTGGCATAAACACCTTCATGAAGTGTTATGTTGTTTGATTTTGCAATTTCTTTAAACGTCTTATTTAAGTCAAGGTTATATGGTGCGCTCATGTCTGTAAAACGTTCCCCTAAAAGTTCTACGCCTCTAAACGCAAGAGGAGAACTTCCTTGAAGATTGATGTGGTCGTCTATTAACATCAGTTCTCCCTTTTTGAAGTTTTTGTTGATAGCCCCAGAAGCATTAGAAACCAAAAGCGTTTTTATACCTAATTTTTCCATAACACGAACTGGATAGGTTACGTCTTGCAACGAATACCCTTCATAAATATGAAATCGGCCTTGCATGACAATTACTTTTTTTCCTTCTAAATTTCCGTAGATAAGTTTTCCTTTGTGAAACTCGACGGTTGCCGTTGGAAAATTAGGAATGTGATTGTAACTAACTTCGGCAAGAATTTCTATATCGTCAATTAATTTTTCTAATCCTGTTCCTAGAATAATGCCAATTTCAGGATTTATAAATCCTTTTTCTTGTAAATATTCTGCTGTTTCTTTAATGTATTTTATCATCTGTAATTAATTCATTAAGTGTTATATTGTCTTTCATGTCTTCAAAAGTATCTATGTCATTTAAAGTCTCTAATTGAAAAACGTTTAAATGTTCTAAATCTTTTAACGTGCTTTCTAAAACGGTTTCGGTTCCCCAAACTTTGTTTTCAAATATGTTAAGATGCAGTTGTTTCATGCCTAATAAATAATAGCCACCATCCAAAGCAGGGCCTAAAACAACATCGTGAGAATCTAATTTAAGAAAAGCATCTGTAATATGTTCTGTCTTTAAGTCTAAAATATCACTGCCAACTATCATTATTTTTTCATAACCTGAAGTAAAGAGATCGGTAAAGGCATTTTTCATTTTAATACCTAAATCGTTTCCTTGTTGGAGTTTTTTTATAAAGGTGTCATCATTCCAAATATCATTTTTATGAATATGTTCAGAGTAAAAAACCACTTTGTCAGCCTTTACTTTTTCAGTAATATCAACTGTATGTTGCAATAAATGTTTGTAGATTTTTAGAGCGGCTTCATCACCAATAGTTTTTGCTAAACGCGTTTTACATGTTCCTAGTTCCGGATTTCTGGTAAAGATAATCAGGGCTTTTTTTGAGGTTGGAAAATGAAAATCGAAATTCATTTCATTGTCACTATTCGTGTCTTTTGTGCTTAATATTCCCATGGGTTGAAAAAAATAATTAGTTGAAAACTTTTTCTCCTGAAGTTAGCCATTTGCTCCATTCTGGTGAAAACGTATGAATTTTTTCAGTTAGCGTTTCGGTACTGTCGTAAACTTCAAATCCGTTGTTCTTCCATTCAAAAATACCACCATATAGGTTAAGAACATTGGTGTAACCCGCTTTTGTGAGTTTTTTAGCAATATTTTCAGAGCGAATTCCTAAAGAACAATAAACGACTATTAGTTGCTGTTTGTTGTTTAATTGTAAGGTTGTTTCTTGTAAATCAAATTCATTATAGCCAACAGGAATGGCATTTTTTAGGTGACTCACCTGGTACTCATTGAATTCGCGAGCATCCAAAATGATAGCTTGAGTTTTTGGCATGGCTAATTCTTGCACGGAAATATAGGCGACATTTTTGGTGTTGTATTTTTGAAGCAAATCTTCCAGAGTTTCTTGTGCTGAAAGCGAAAAGGATGCAAATGTGAATAAAAAAAGGAATGTCAGTTTCATGTGTTTTATAATATAAGATCTAAACCTTGCAAACTACTTTCAAAAGCTGGTAGGATCTCGGTATTGTCCCAAATACCTGAAATTATGGTATTCGCATAAGCTTCAGGTAGTATGCCGTTTATCATCAAAGAATTTGCTAACTTGTAATTGTAGTTTAGTGTATGATGTTTAAAGGTTAACTCATTATTTTTATCGTCCAAAATCGCATACCAAACAGTAGGTTTGCCATCGTTAGCAGGCATTCCAATAACGCCTGGATTTAGCCATAATTTAGTGTCTTTTTCATCTTGGAAAGGCAAACCGCAATGTCCTGCAATTATAACCTCACTTTTGGTCGCTTCAAAATTAGATTGCTTACGTCCCCAAGGTGTTGATTTAAAAATAAATTCCGAAACATTAAAATAGGAGCCATGTAACACGGTGACTTTCTTTCCTGCATAATTAAATTGAATATGGTCTGGTAAGGTTGCAATAAATTCCAAAGAAGATTTTGATAGTTTACTTTGAGCATAAGGATACCAGAGTTGCGAATATCCATCGCATGTAGAGCCTTTTTTAAAATCGCAACCACAATCTGTAGCTTCTTCCCGCAATTGTATTTCTACATTGCCAACAATGCTTTGGGCTTTCCATTTTTTAAAGGTTTGAATGGTTTCTTCAGGTTGAGCACAATAGCCAACAATATCCCCAGTACAAATGCAATTTTCAGGAGGAATTCCCTCAGCTTTAGCCACAGCTATTAACGCTTCAAGGGCTTGAAGATTACTGTACACACCACCAAAGAGCAGTACTTTACCAGATAGTATTTCTAAATTCTCTATTTTTTTATCCATTTTGGAATCATATATAAAATTATGCAACTTGTAATTCCCCAAATATTAACCCAGAGTAATTCGGCATATTTTCCTTCAGTAAAAATAAGTGACTTTGGGAAAATTTCGAACACTAGAATAAATCCAAATATCAAGCCACAAATAACACTCAAGTAAAAACTAATTTTTGGGACTTTCATATTCCAAAACATAAAAACGGGGGTTAATCCAATAACCATGGTGCCTGAAACTGTGGTTGCAGATAAAATTTCAGCATTTAAAAATACAGGAATGGTGCCCAATACAGCAATTAAAGCCATAGAAATACGTCCAAAAGTAAGGCTTTTATTCAAGTTTAAATCTATGGCCAAGAGTTTTGAAAAAGATGAAAAGGTAGAATCCAATGTGGAAGCAGCCGAGGTTATCATGATAAAATTAATAACTAATAAAACAACAATACCAAAGGCTTTTCCAACTTCTACAGCAGCCTGACCTTTCATGCCCTGTGTATGTGCGTACACCCCAATAATGCTAAATAAAATAATACAAAGTGCGCCTAAAACACTTGCCCATAGAAAACTTTTACGCGTTACTTTTGGCGAACTTATAAAGGCTCTATCTGTTAAAACAGGATCGTGAAACGGGTAACTAAAAGATTGAATAATGGCGGCGAAAAACAGATTAAGGCCAAGCTCAAAGCTCCAAGTTCCAGAGGTTATAATATCTTTTGTGGTGAAATTATCAACCGATAGGACATTCCATAGAATAACAATTAATAGCACTGAGAATAAGCCCATTTGTATAACATCTGTAAAAATAGAGCTACTCAATCCGCCTTTAATAGCATATGCCAAGGTCAAGAGTGTAAAAACAATAATTGCCCAATAATAGTTTGCACTACCCATTTCGCCAAAGTAACTACCAATAACCATGGTGTTACTCCAAACTTCGTTGAAAAGCCTAATAGCAATTAGAATTGAGAATAATGCCATAGCTCCTTTCCCAAATTTTGTGGTTAAGAACTGATGGATGCTCTCAAAGCCTCCTTGAGTTCTAATCTTGTAAATTAGCAAACCTGCGACGGCAAAGGATAAATAATAACCTGCATAAGCGAGACCTCCAACAATGCCAAAATCCATCCCTAGATTTGCTGCGTTGGTAATACTTTTGGCGAAAATCCATGAAATTATTAAACTACCAGTAAGAATAAAGGTGTTGGGGGCTTTATGTTTCCTAACGGCTTTAAAAAATTGGTCCGTTGTTTTTGCTAAGGGAGATAGGAAAAACAATATGAAGCTCGATAAGATGATTAATGCCCATTGATAATTGAGAACGCTCATTCAATTATTAAGTTACATTTCCTTGACAACTACTGCCTGCTCCAGCTGTACATCCATAACAATGTTGTGAAATAACAATGTCTCGTCCTTCTAATAGTTCTTCATTAAAATCTGAAATATGCCTCGATTTACTATTTACGGGGAGTTCTAACATTTGGTTGAAGTCGCAATCAAATAAATAACCATCCCAACTTATAGACAAGGTGTTTGTGCACATAACATTTGAAACAGCTGCAGGATTATAAGCTTCAACTAAAGAATACATATAATCTTCGTAATTTTCACTTGCAATTAGATAATCTAAAAAACGTGCAATGGGTAAATTAGTAATTGCAAAGAGATTGTGGAATTCAATGCCAAAATCGTCCATCAAGGCTTTCTTAAAGTCTTTTTGCATGGCGGCTTGATCTCCTGGTAAAAAGGCACCAGATGGATTGTAAACTAAATCTAATTTCAGATTACTTCCAGGCATGCCATAACCAATAGCATTTAGCTCTTGCAGAGCTTTAATTGATTTATCAAAAACACCATCACCTCTTTGTTTATCCGTTTTTCCTTTGGTCCAGTGTGGCATGGAAGATACTACGTGAACATTGTGTTTTTTAAAGAACTCCGGTAAATCGTAATATTTTTTGTTTGCTCTAATAATGGTTAAGTTGGAACGTACAATAAAATCTTTGATTCCAACTTTGGCGGCCTCTTCCACAAACCATCTAAAGTCTGGATTCATTTCTGGAGCACCACCAGTTAAATCTAAAGTGTGAGCGCCAGATTTTTTAATAACCTCAAGACACTGTTTCATGGTGTCTCTAGTCATAATTTCTTTCCTGTCTGGCCCAGCATCTACATGGCAATGATCGCAAACTTGGTTACACATGTATCCAACATTAATTTGCAAGATCTCTAGTTTTTTTGCTTTAAGAGGAAATTGATTCGTTTCTGATATTTTATCTTTAAACGTTGGTAATTCACCATTTTTAAAAATACCATTTGAGAGTATTTTTAGTTGTTTATTGCTTTGCGCTAAATCACTTCCTAGTTTTTGTAGGGATTTTGTTGCCATTAATTGGGTTTCTTATTTACAATTCTTACGAAATAAATGAAGGAAAGGTTTTATTACTAACCGTCTAATTTATTTACTTTATTCATCATTTGTACTCCATGCACTAAAGTTGCACCACCACGAATGGCAGAAGCAACGTGTAAGGCTTCCATCATTTCTTCTTTGGTAATACCGCGTTTCAAGCTGTCTCCAGTATAGGCATCAATACAATATGGGCATTGAATGGTATGTGATACGGCTAAAGCAATTAGGGATTTTTCTCTTTCAGAAAGAGCTCCTTCTTTAAAAACACTGTTGTAATAATCGAAGAATTTGGAGCCTAATTCTTCATTCCATTCAGATATTTTACCAAATTTCTTTAAGTCGGCCGGGTCGTAATACGTTTTTTGCATGTTTCTTTTGATTGATTTAAAAGATGAATTTACTTATATAAGTCGGAGCTAGTTATTAAAGTTTACATAAAATTGTAAAACTACTTTTAATGTCCTACTTCTAAGGTATGGCGTGTATTTGTAGAAAAGTAGGAGAATGCTATCAAATTTACTTGCATATTAGCTTTTATTTCTTTAAAATATTTTGGGTAAATTAATTGGGACACAGGTAGTTCACTCATTATGCCTGATTGCAAATTTAAATGATTTGCTTTTTGTTAAAATAATAAAAAATAGTTAGATTTGAGGACTGTTTTTTTGAAGGAAGAGAGGTTCTCTTTCTTATAAAAAAATAGAGCAAGCAATAAATTTTTTGGGCTCTGCTTTCCATAGAAAAAGTATGAAGTTCCATTTTACTATTAACTTTTAACAAGCTTAAAAAACACTAACTCAAGTTCAACTAAAACATTACGTTTATTATGAAACACTTAAAATTTCGCTTTTCACCTTTATGTTTATTTTTAATATCCATATTATTTTTAGGATGTTCTGAAGGGAAAACTTCTTCAGACTCTCAAAAGAATATAGATCTAGTTAATAAATATGTTCAGGCAGTAGAAGCTTTAGATTATGAAGGCATGGGGTCTTTGTTAGATGAGAATTATATAGGAATAGGACCTTCTATAGGAGATTCTATTAATAAAAGTAATGCTTTAATTAACTGGGAAAAGAATGCAACAACTTTATACCAAAGTATTAAATACAAGAAATCTCGTACTTTTTCGGTATCAGTTACTGATGGAGATCAGCCAGGGAATTGGGTTTCAAACTGGGCAGAAGTAGCGATTACTTATCAAGGTGATAAAGGATCTGTTGATTTATTGGCCAATACCATCTATAAAATTGAAAACGATAAAATTGTTGAGAGCTACACTTTTTATAATGAAGCAGATGCTTTAGAACAATTAGGATATGTTTTTATCAATGTTAATAATCTATAATAATCAGAACGATGTTAAATAAACAAATATTAAGTACCTTTTTAGTAGTCTTTATGTCTATGAGTTACCAAGTCTCAAATGCTCAAGACAACAATCCTGGAATAGCAAAGAGTTTAGGATTGTATGTTTTTCCTACAAAGAATCAAAGTGCGGATCAGCAATCAACAGATCAAATGGATTGCTATACATGGGCAAAACAACAAACAGGAGTTGACCCAATGAATCCACCAAAAGCTACAGCTGCTCAAGTTGAGAAAGGACCAGATGGTTCTTTACTAATTGGAGGTGCTGGAGGTGCTGCTGCTGGTGCTGCTGTTGGAGCCATAGCTGGTGACGCGGGAGAAGGTGCTGCTATTGGAGCTGTTCTTGGTGGCTTACGTAGAAAAAGAGCTTCTATGGCTGCAAAAGAACAACAACAAGCTGCTAATAATCAGGCAGCAACTGCTAGTGATCAACAACAAATGGGCGATTATAAAAAAGCCTTTACTGCTTGTATGCAAGGTAAAGGGTATACTGTACAATAGACCTTAAATACATTTCAATATATTTCTGAAGCTCCACCTGTTTATATTAGGGTGTGAGCTTCAGTTTTTTTAGGGCGTCCCCTTGTGCTTTTAGTTTATTTGTGGACTTAATTTTAGATAGGAGATACATTAACTAGTAGTAATTTGTGATGCCCTATTTTATTTTTTCTTTCACAAAGCAGATTATCTGGTAGGGAATTTTAATGGCTTCTACTCGTCCCTTCGAAAAGATAGGCTATTTGACTATACTTTTTGTGCTTGAAGAGTTCGATCAATAAATTGGGGGAGCTAGACAAAATAAGACCAACTTTGTTTTTTTAATTTATTTCACCCGGATTCACTACGGATTCACTACGGATTCACTACGGAGTTAGTACGGAGTCTGACCCGTCCTAAAATAACTGCACAGATTTATTCAATTTTCTGATAAATAGAATGAATGGAAATAATTTATACTGTTGGTTTATAATTATGATCAGTTGGATATCTTTTTTTTATCAAATATTATTTTCGCATACTTCTAACGATATTCACAAAAGAACAATTGTTATATTCTGAAATTTTTGAAGAGTTTCATGTATATTTATCAAGGAAGAATAATTTCCTATTTACAGCTGACACATATTATAGAAAAACATCATGAAATCATCAAAAAAAATTGGACTTGTATTATCAGGAGGAGGTTATAGAGGAATCGCTCATATAGGTGTTTTAAAAGCCATGGAGGAACTGGATATTAAACCAGATTACATTTCTGGTACAAGCGCAGGCGCCGTAGTAGGAGCACTTTATGCTGCTGGGCATTCTTGGAAAGAAATTTTGAAATTGTTTACTAATATTGAGTTGTTTTCAATCCATCATTTTGCGATGCACAAACCCGGTTTATTTGATGGGAAGAAACTTGCAAATCAAATAAGTTCCTTTTTTAAAGAAGATAGTTTCGAGAGTTTAAACATACCGATGTTTATTGCTACCACAGATTTGCTAGAAGGAAAAACACAGTTTTTTTATAATGGAAAGATTGTGATTCCCATGATAGCATCTGCTTCCGTTCCAGGGGTTTTTTCGCCGGTAGAATTTAATAACTACCTATTATGTGATGGTGGTGTTACAAATAATTTCCCGATTGAACCATTACTAGTATATTGTGATAAAATTATAGGAGTTTATCTCAATTCGCTTGAAGAAATTACAAAGGAAGACCTAAAGACAACGAAATCTGTCTTGGATCGAAGTTATAAAATTGCTAGAGTTAGGGAGACGAAAGCGAAATTTCAAGACTGTGATGTCCTTATTTCACCAAACGACATTGGCCAATATGAAGTGTTTTCAAAAGCTCACATAGATACCCTCTTCGAATTGGGATATCGCGAAGCAATTCAAAAATTAAGTGTAATGCCATTTGTTACTACGAAATAACAATTATATAGATCACTATGGAATAAAGTATTGACCTATAGTGGTAACCAATTATTTTGATTAATTTTATACTTAAATTAAAACCAAATATTAGAAATTCATTTAACATGAAAAAACAATCCTTAAATAGTATTGCATTAACAGCTTTTAGTGCCTTTGCATTAATGACAAGTTGCGAGCAAGCAGAGAAGAAAACGGCAGATGCTGAGCCTGTTGTAACGAAAGAAGTAGTAACTTCTGACGAAGGTCTTACACCTGAAGAAAAGAAAACAAAAGCAGCTTCCATACCAGACAAGGTACAAACTGTAGCAGGAGAGCTTACATTTTTTGATGGTGTACCAACAGGTAATACAAGCGAATTAGTATATGATTATCTTGACCGTGCTAGAGGTGTAGACGTTTTTCTTGATAATGTTGGGCCAATATCTATTTACAGTCTTCAGGTTGCTGTAGCTGCTCAAGGCGCAGATGCACCTAATAAAGTAGCTATTTGGGAGCAGTTAATGGATTCTCGTACGCCTGTGATTACCGCTAACACCTCTACCATGTATGCGTATTTTTGGACCGACTTAGCAAAAGACGGCCCAACGGTTATTCAGATTCCACCAGGAATGCTTGGTTTCATGGACGATGCTTGGCAACGTTATGTTGGCAATATGGGTGTAGTAGGCCCAGATAAAGGTAAAGGAGGAAAATACCTTGTAATCCCTCCGGGATATACTGGTGAAATCCCTGAAGGTTATTTTATTTTAAAACCACCAACATTTAGAAACTTTATTTTCTTGAGAGGTTCAATTGCTAAAGGCTTAGAAGCTGCCACGGAGAACTTCAAACAAGGCCTGAAAATTTATCCTTTAAAAGATAAAGCCAACCCAGCACCTACCGAATTGGTAAACATGTCTGGACGTTCTTTCCAAACTATTTTCCCGAATACTATAGAATATTTCGAAATGTTGAACGCTATTGTTCAAGGTGAGCCAGATGATGCTATCGATGCAGAAGTTCGTGGTGAATTAGCGGCTATTGGAATTGTAAATGGAAAACCATTTGCACCAGATGCGCGAATGACTAAACTTCTTACCGAAGCGGCAACTTTAGGTAATGCGGCTGGTCGTGCCATTACATATGCACCTCGTATTCCTGGTGTAGAGATTTATCCAGGAACAAAACACAACTGGGATATGGCTTATGCTAGTAAAAACACGTCGTTTGAAGCAGACGGTATTATGGATTTAGATGCTAGAGTATTTTTCTACTTTAATGCAGGTGGTGTAACCCCAGCAATGGCAGTAACACATGCAGGAGCTGGTTCTGATTATGCCTTAGGTATGTTGGATAGTGATTCTAAGCCTTTTGATGGTTCTAAAACCTACAAATTACATTTGCCTCCAAACGTACCAGTAAACGATTTTTGGGCAGTGACGCTTTATGATACGCAGACACGTTGTATGTTGCAAACAAGTCAATTATTCCCTACGGTAGGTAGTCAAACTGATGGTTTTGTTAAAAATGAAGATGGATCTTACGACCTTTATTTTGCACCAAAAGCTCCAAAAGGGCATGAAAGCAACTGGTTAGAAACTGTGCCAGGTAAAAGTTGGTTTAGTATTTTACGTTTGTACGGACCACTTGAAGCATGGATAGATAAAAGTTGGATACCAGGTAATATTGAAATGGTAAAATAATATTTAGAAGTAATTTATTTAAAGTACGGTTTAGCTTGAAAGAGTTAATCCGTATTTTTTTATAAAATTATTAGAGTTTTAAAATTGGAAGACAGTAACATCCAAGATCGATTTATTCACTAAGAATGGGAACCTATGTATATAACAACTTTAACTTCTAAATTGTTTTATTTTAATAAATTATTACCTTGCATAAGAATACTAAATTGTATTATTTAATTTTAGAAACACGAATCTCATGAAAAAACAATCATTTAAAATTATTGCTATAACCATTTTCAGTGGCTTGACACTGATGCTTGGTTGTAAGCAAGCCGATAAGAAGGCAGAAGAAACGAAACCTGAAGTAGCGACTCTTAGTCCTGAAGAAGCAACAAAAATAGGTGTTGAAGGCGTGGTCTACGGGATGCCTCTAGTTATTATGAATCTAACTAAAAACGTCTCTACAAATGTAGCTGGCCCAGAACCAGACGCACATGCTCCAATCAATCAATTTGGTAATATGGCCGCTTATCCGCCGGCGTCAGACCACAGCGTTGTAAGAATGAATGTGGACACACTGTATTCTTGGGGATGGCTTGACCTATCTGATGGACCAGTAGTTGTAACCATTCCAGATACTGGCGATAGATACTACTTAATGCCATTGGTTGATGCATGGACAAATGTATTTGCTTCTCCAGGTAAACGTACTGGAACTAAAGCTGGAAATTTTGTTATTACCGGTCCAGGTTGGAAAGGTGATATCCCTGAAGGTATGAAAGTTTACGAATCTCCAACCAGTATGGTTTGGACCCTTGGTAGAACTCAAGCTAATGGACCAAAAGATTATCCTGCAGTTCACAAAATTCAGGATGGTTACAAAATTACACCGCTTAGTGCTTGGGGAACAGATTACACAGCGCCTGCTGGCGTTGTCAATGCTGATATAAACATGGATCCTCCAATAAAGCAATTGGAAGCTATGAATACAACTGAGTTCTTTAACGCGCTTACGGAACTTATGGTTAAAAATCCTGCTTATGCTGAAGATGCACCAGCCTTAGAAAAACTTTCCTTGATTGGTGTTGTTCCTGGGAAGGAATTCGACCTTTCTAAACTAGATCCAGCTGTTGCCAAAGCACTTGAGAACGTGGTTCCAATGGCTTTAGGTAAACTAAAAACAGCTCCTCTTGCTGCACCGGTTGACGGTTGGGAAGTCCCTCCTGCTAAAGTTGCAGATGCTGGTACTGATTATGGTTTACGTGCTGTAGTTGCAATGATTGGCCTTGGTGCAAACATTACTGCTGACGCTATTTATCCGAACGCTTTTGAAGATGCAGATGGAAACAAACTGAATGGAGCTAATAATTACGTGCTTCATTTTGACAAAGGAGAAACACCACCTACAAATAGTTTCTGGTCTTTGACTATGTACAATGCAGAATCTTTCTTTGTTGAAAACCCGATTAATCGCTACAACATCGCTGGTTGGATGCCATTAAAATACAATGACGACGGATCACTAGATGTTTACATCCAGAAAGAGTCTCCAGGAAAAGCAAAAGAGTCTAACTGGTTACCTGCCGCTGCTGGAACATTTAGTGTTACTCTTAGAGTTTACTGGCCTAAAGAATCTATGATTGATGGAAGTTGGAAAACTCCAGGAATCAAAAAGGTTAACTAATAATAGAAATTTATATTCTTAATTTATTTAAAGTACGGATTGGCTTGAAAAAGGTGCTCCGTACTTTTTTATGGAATAAAATCAATTAAAGATAAAAATGGTATTGTAGGAGGACAAATAGGATATTGGCTCTGGGAGAATTTACTACAAGCTATTGGTAAATACAGTTCTGCTTATGTGAGCCAACAACGTTTAAAACAAAATTTCTATCAGATTAACTTAACTTTTATGACCAATGCTTTAACTGGAACTAAATCGGCTAAAACTTCAGTTAGCAAATAGAAAGAGAATATTCATTTTAGTTAGCAGTGCAAAATAATTATTTACGTAAACTGTGTTCTCTAAAAGTTTAAAGATATTATGACTTAAATTGTCTTTTTGAAAATAGAAAAGCGGCTATTTGTAGTGCTAAAATGTTTTAGGTCGTATTCCGTACCTGTATTCAGAGAAACTATGGAAGCATTTTAAGAAATGAACAAAATATATTATGTTAATAACCAAAAAACCCGAACATAAGTTCGGGTTTTTAGTGGTGGTGCCTCCAGGTGTGCCAGAAAATTAGCTACCTACATCTAATGTGGTTTTAGATTCCATAAAAGCATTGGAAGCTAAAATTGAAAACATAAATAAGTTGCCAGAACTAAATAAAACGTCCATGTCAAACGCAGCAATTGGAACTGCAACTGCTGATGGAGCTATTTATGTCGCAAAGGCAATTTTCGCACCTAAAACACTACCTGCCACAAAAGGAGATGTTGAAGCTTTGAAGCT
The DNA here is from genome assembly GCF_014638915.1 of Xanthomarina arctica. Classification (GTDB taxonomy): domain Bacteria; phylum Bacteroidota; class Bacteroidia; order Flavobacteriales; family Flavobacteriaceae; genus Xanthomarina; species Xanthomarina arctica. Next base: position 1,192,673 of record NZ_BMFQ01000001.1, read on the forward strand.
TGAGATTCAAAATTTGAAGTTTTTATTAAGAGCTAAGAGTGCTAATTAGGATTAGAAATGGTGTCCATTTTGATTAAGCCTGTATCAAATTGAACTCAATTGTAGTCAAAACTAACAGTTAACCAACTGTAGTCTAATATTTAAATAAGGGGCTTATTATATTCAATTAATAAAAAAAGTAAGGTGTAACACTACTTTTGGTAAGGTCATTCCTTACTTTTTTTATTCCATTATCATAATTCAATTATTATAGATTAATTATTTGTGCCTTATAAATTATTAGTAACACTCAATCTTCCTTTCATTAATTATCTTTATTATTTAGTAAATTGTATTCTCATGGTCACATAATGCCCCAAATAGGGTACAGATGTAACCTGTAGCAACAGTGGTGCAACAGTCAGCAACAGTCAGCAACAGTCAGCAACAGTGATGCAACGGTCATCAACAGTCTACCAACGGTGGAGCAACGGTGTTGCAACAGTCAAATAATTAAAGAAGTAATGTTGTGCCTTACTTTTTTTATACCCAGACCTTACTTTTGGTAAGGTCTTACCTCACTAAAAGTAGTAGAAATAATAGGGCTCTGTATTTAAAATTTTTATATCCATATAAAAACAGCATAATACGGAATACCATAATTAAATGTTTTTCTTTTTTACTATCTTTCAATCCCTAATAAGAATTAATTAATCATAGCAATTTATTATTTTAAACACATCTAATTTTGTGTTTATAAAACATTGAAATAAACTATTTATGGCCAAAAAGTCCACTAAAAAAGAAAAATCAATGGAGGAAACCTTATGGGATTCCGCCAACAAATTAAGAGGTTCAGTAGAGCCTTCAGAATATAAACACGTTGTTTTAGGACTTATCTTCCTAAAGTTTGCCAGCGATAAGTTTGAAACTCGTCGAGAAGAGCTTATTGCCGAAGGACAAGACAAGTTCTTAGAAATGAAGGAATTTTATAACATGAAAAATGTGTTCTTTCTTCCTGAACATTCTCGTTGGTCTTACATCATGCAACAAGCCAAGCAAGATGATATTGCGCTTAAAATTGATACGGCACTTCACACCATAGAAAAAAATAATCCAGCCTTAAAAGGAGCTTTACCAGATAACTACTTTTCAAGATTAGGATTAGATAAAAGCAAGTTGGGCGCTTTGCTTGATACTATCAATAATATTGATACTCAAAAAGATAAAGATCAAGACATTGTTGGACGTGTCTATGAATACTTTTTATCCAAATTCGCAATAGCCGAAGGCAAAGGGAAAGGAGAGTTTTATACGCCTAAAACCATTGTAAACCTAATTGCAGAAATGATAGAACCATACAAAGGTATTATTTACGATCCTGCTTGTGGTTCTGGTGGTATGTTTGTGCAGTCCATGAAGTTTATCGAAGCGCATCATGGTAACACCAAAGAAATTTCTATTTACGGACAAGAATATACCAATACCACATACAAACTGGCTAAAATGAATCTTGCCATTCGTGGTATTTCAGGGAATTTAGGCGAAAAAGCAGCCAATACATTTGCGGACGACCAACATAAAGATTTGAAAGCTGATTATATTATGGCTAATCCACCCTTTAACCAAAAAGATTGGCGAGCGGAAAACGAATTACTGGACGACCCAAGATGGCGTGGTTATGATGTGCCACCAAAAAGCAATGCCAATTATGGATGGATATTAAACATTGTTTCCAAATTATCTGAAAATGGTGTCGCAGGTTTTTTGTTAGCCAATGGCGCACTCTCTGGTGGTGGCGAAGAATACAAAATACGGAAAACACTTATTGAAAATAACTTGGTTGAAGCCATTGTTATTTTACCACGTAGTATGTTTTATACTACTGATATTAGTGTCACCCTTTGGATTCTAAATAAAAATAAAACGCATCATATTAAGACTGTTGGAGATCAAGAACGCGTTTATCGTGATAGAGAAGACGAAGTCTTGTTTATGGACTTACGACAAATCGGTGAGCCTTTCGAGAAAAAATACATTCAGTTTAGCGAACAACATATTCAAGAAGTGGCTTTAACCTATCATAACTGGCAACAATTAGATAATGAGTATGAGAACATTCCAGAATACTGTGCTTCGGTAACCAAAGAAGACATTGCTAAAAAAGATTACTCCTTAGTGCCAAGTAAATACATTGAGTTTGTAAATAGAGATGAAAATATAGATTTCGACACAAAAATGGCAAGCCTTCAAACTGAAATGTCTGAACTATTAAAAGCCGAAACCCAATCTAAAGCCGATTTATTAAACGTTTTTAAAGAATTAGGATTTGAGATCGAGTTATAAAAAATTAGGACAGTTTATTCAGGAGGTAAATATTCGAAATAAGGATTTAGGAGTTGAAAGACTTTTAGGTGTAAGTATTAGAAAAGTGTTGATGCCTTCCATAGCAAATACTATAGGAACTGATATGAAAACCTACAAAATTATTAAGCGTAACCAGTTTGCTTATGGTCCAGTAACGTCCCGAAATGGTGATAAAATTTCAATTGCCTTATTAGAAGATTTTGATGAAGCCATTATATCGCAAGCCTATGTAGTTTTTGAAGTGATTGATGAAACTCAATTATTACCTGAATATGCTATGATGTGGTTTAGAAGACCAGAATTTGATAGATATGCACGTTTTAAATCTTATGGAAGCGCACGAGAAACCTTCGACTGGAATGAACTTTGCGATACCGAACTCCCAATCCCAAGCATGGAAGAACAACGAGAAATTGTTGCCGAATACAATACCATAACCAACCGTATTACCTTAAACGAACAACTCAATCAAAAACTGGAAGAAACAGCTCAAGCTTTATACAAACATTGGTTTGTGGATTTTGAGTTTCCTATTCATTGTCATTCAGAGCGCAGCGAAGAATCTCACATTAACACAGATTATTCTAAAGGCTATAAATCTTCTGGTGGAGAGATGGTTTATAATGAGGAATTGGATGGGGAGATTCCTTTGGGATGGGAGGTTAGAAATTTAAGCGATCTTTCAAAACTAATAACAAAAGGTACTACTCCACGAAAGATGTATTCTAATTTTATAAAAGGGAAAATTCCATATATAAAAGCACAATCAATTGGTTCAAATCATTTTATTAATCCGTTGAAAACTGATTTTATTGATGTTGATGATCACAGGAAAGAATTGAAAAGATCTATAATAATAGAAGATGATTTACTATTTACTATTACAGGCACATTAGGTGAATTTGCTTTAGTTGATAAAGAAATAAAGGAAGCTAATACAAATCAAAATGTAGCCATTATAAGGTTTAAGGAAAAAAGGATTCATCCTCGTTTTATTGTTTTTTTATTAATGGGAAACTGGCATAAAGATTTTTTATTAGAGAATACTCAAGAAGCAGTACAAGCAAATCTGAATTTATCAATGATAGGAAATATGAAAATAATATTACCTCCTAAAAGATATTTAGAAATAATTATAAAACCGATCGATGTAATAATTGAACAAAAATATAATCTACATAAACAGAATAATAGATTATTGTTATTTGAACAATTAATTCTCTCCAGAATGTCAAAAGAGGAAGTATTACTGGAATAAGCTTAAAACAAGATTTATGCATGTAAGTAAAGTATTAATAGAAAATTACAAATGTTTTGAGGGTAGGTTTGATCTTCCATTGTCCAACGATGTAAATATTATAGTTGGAAATAATGAGGCTGGTAAATCAACCATTATAGAGGCGATCCATATATGTTTGTCAGGTTTATTAAACGGTAGGCATTTAAGAAATCACTTGTCTCAATATTTGTTTAATAATATAGTTGAGAAAAATTACCTCGATAGTTTAATGTCCGATGAAAAGATAGCTCCACCAAGGATTACGATTGAGGTATATTTAGAAGATGGTCCTGCCCTTTTTGAAGGGAATAATAATTTGGATAAAGCCAAAGCTTCTGGAATATCACTCAAAATTGAGTTTGATAGTGAATATCAACTTCAATATGAGGAATTATTAAAGTCGGATGAAGAAATAAAAAGTATCCCAATAGAGTATTATAAAATTACATGGAGATCATTTGCAAGAGATGGTCTAACATCCCAAGCTATTCCTTTTAAATCAGCAATTATTGATTCCACAGCAACTCGATTTCAAAATGGCTCTGATATTTATATTTCAAGAATTGTAAGAAATGAATTGGATGAAAAGCAAAAAGTAGAAATTTCTCAAGCCTATAGAAGTCTAAAAGAGCAATTTAAAGAAACTCCTTCTATTTTGGAGATTAATGAAATGATAACTTCTATTGCTGATATTTCAGATAAAGAAGTTAAAATTGGTGTCAATTTAGCAACTAAAGACGCTTGGGAATTTGGTTTAACAACATTTTTAAATGATGTGCCATTTCAAAATGTTGGAAAGGGTGAACAATGTATAGTTAAAACAAATCTTTCATTAGGGAATAAAGCTTCAAAAAACGCAGGTGTTATACTTATTGAGGAGCCTGAAAACCATCTGTCTCATACAAAGCTAAACCAATTTATAAAGGGAATTACAAACAAATCCAAAACAAAACAGGTCATTATTACAACTCATGATAATTTTGTGGCAAATAAATTAGGGTTAAATAATCTGATTTTGTTACATAAACAAAAAGTAATGACTATTGGTGATTTGAAAGAGGAAACACAAGAGTTTTTTCAAAAATTACCAGGTTACCAAACCTTGAGAATGTTACTTGCCGAAAAAGCAGTTTTAGTTGAAGGAGATTCAGATGAATTGATTGTTCAAAAGGCTTATATGAAGTCTAATGATGGAAAACTTCCAATTGAAGATGGCATTGATGTAATTTCGGTAAAACTGACATTCAAACGGTTTTTATATATAGCAGAACAATTAGAATTACCTGTTGCTGTTGTTACAGATAATGATAAAAATTATAAGAGAAACATAAAGAAAAAATACAAGGAATTTAAAGAAGTTTCAAGTATCCAAATTTTTGCAGACAAGAGAACTGAATTGAATACGCTTGAGCCTCAATTTGTAGAGGCTAATAAACATCAATTAAAGAAATTATGTGAGGTTATTGAGCTTGATTTTGAAAAATATAACAGTGAAGAGTTGATTTCAAAAAAAATGCAAAAGATGAAGACTACTTGGGCTTTAAGAGTATTCAATTCAAGTGAGCAATTAGAATTTCCAGATTACATTAATAGACTTATCAAATGGTGTAATGAGTAGGCACAAATTAATCATATCATCAGCAGGTTCTGGTAAAACTACATTTCTGGTAAGAGAGGCGCTTAAATTGAAAGATAAAAAAATTTTAATAACAACATATACAGAAGCGAATGAAAAGGAAATTGAAAGAAAATTTATTGATGAAATAGGATTTATTCCAACTAATGTCACATTACAAACTTGGTTTTCATTCTTAATTAGTCATGGTATTAAACCTTTTCAAGGCTTAATGAATGAGGATTTATTTGAGAAGGATATTAGAGGCATGCTACTTGTTAGTAAAGCATCTGGCATAAAATTTATTTCAGGGAAGGGATTTTCTGTCTCTTTTAAAGAGGAGGATAATTTTGATAAGCATTATTTCAGTAAGGAGAGGCGTATATATTCCGATAAAATCTCGAAGTTCATTGTTAATTTGTCATCTATAGATAAAGGGAGTACATTCAACCGAATTTCAAGAGTTTTTGACCATATAATGATTGATGAAGTTCAAGATCTTGCAGGAAATGATTTAGAAATTATTAAGTTGTTAATGAAGAATTGTTCTGGAGTAACAATGGTAGGTGATCCAAGACAAGTAACATATCTAACTCATATAGAAGCTAAACATAAACCTTACAGAAAAGGTAAGATTGCAGAGTTTTTAAAAGATAAATGTAAAAATTTAATTAAGGATGGAATTGACGAGTTAACCTTGAAGGATTCTCATAGGTGTCCTCCAAGTATTTGTGATTATGCATCAAGACTATATTTAGAATTTGAACCTACTACCTCATGTGGATGTTGCAATATAGTACCCAATATTCATGAAGGTGTTTTTTTAGTGAAACCAGAGCATTTGAATAATTATTTAGAGAAATACAATCCAATTCAGTTAAGATGGGATAAGCGTGCAAAAATAAATTTAGATTATTATGCCATGAATTTTGGAGAATCAAAAGGGGCGACATTCGAAAGAGTATTAATTTATCCTACTGAAGATATGAGTAATTGGATAATTGACAATAAATTAAAATTATCGGATGGGGCTAAAGCTAAATTTTATGTTGGATTAACCAGGGCTAAATTTAGTGTTGCTATAGTTCTTGATTATGATAACTCTATTGATTACAAAGGTTTGATAAAATATCAATTAGAAGAATGAAATTTATTTGAGCAAAATTGCAACAAGTTTTTTTAGGTCTTATTGAGCTATTTGAATGCATTATTGTATTGAGTAAATCTATGTTTTAGGATGACGAAGTGGTTTTATAGGTTTTTTTAAAAATGTCAAGTATTCAGAACAAAAAACTTGACATTTAATATTTATTTGTATCTTTGTTGTAAATGAATATAGCACGTAAAATAGCAAGTCAGATAAAACGCTTTCCGTTTGGTAAAAGCTTTGGGTATAAAGATTTAAACATCACCAAAGACCAATATGTAACGGCAGCAAAAGCCTTGGAGCGTTTACAGAAAAAAGGTGTTATTAAAAAAGTGGCAAATGGCAAGTTTTATAAACCAGAAGAAACCATTTTTGGAGAATTAAGACCCAGCGAGTACGAGCTGTTAAAACCATATCTTTTTGAGGGAAATAAGCGTATAGCATATATTACAGGAGCCTCGTTATACAATGGAATGGGTTTAACAACACAAGTGGCTGCCAGAATTAAGATAGCCAGTAGGGGAAGGCGAATATATGTGCAAGCAGGAAATATTAAAGCAACTCCAGCAAAAAGTTATGTAGAAGTCACTAATGATAATTATATACAATTAGGCTTTTTAGATGCTTTAAAGGATATTAATAGAGTTTCGGATTTAAACCCGAAATCGGGTGTTATTATATTGAGCAACATATTAAAGGAAATGTCAGATAAGACATTGAAAGAAACTATAAAATATGCTATGGCTTATCCACCAAGAGCAAGAGCCTTATTGGGTGCATTACTTGAAAATATGGGGAAGAATGAATCTATAGGAAAGCTTAAAGACAGTTTGAATCCTTTTTCGGAATACAAAGTCGTTATAAGCAAGGAACTTCCAACAGCTAAAAATTGGAATCTAATATGAAACTACACGATGACATAAAAGTTTTTGAAGATGCCGTTAAAATTACGGCACAACAATTAGGCATAGCAGAAATTCATGTAGAAAAAGACTATTGGGTAACACTGGCTTTGCATACTATATTTAATAATCCAGTTGGAGAAGAAACCGTTTTTAAAGGAGGAACAGCCTTGTCAAAATGTTTTGGTTTTATAGAACGTTTTTCTGAAGATATTGATTTAGTGGTATTGCATCATGAAAATGATTCTGGGAATCAATTAAAAAATAGGCTTAAAAAAATAACGAAAGCTGTAGCTACAAAAATAGAAGAAGTAGAGATTGAAGGCATTACTAATAAGTTTGGAATGATTCGAAAAGTAGCTTATAACTACCCAAAAATGTTTGAAGGGAATTTTGGTCAAGTTAGAGATGTTATTGTTGTTGAAGCTACTTGGTTAGGACGATTTGAACCTTATCATAAACAGCACATAAGTTCTTACATCTTTGACATGATGAAGAATAATAAGCAGCTTGAAATAGCTGAAAAGTATGACATGCAACCTTTTGAAGTTCAAGTTTTAGATGTAAAAAGAACCATTTGTGAAAAAATAATGAGTTTGGTTCGTTTTTCTTATGGCGAAGATCCATTTACTGATTTAAGAAATAAAATTCGTCATACGTACGACATTCATCAACTATTAAAACAAGATGATATTAGGAAGTTTTTCAATTCATCTGAATTTGATGACATGTTGCTAACGGTAGGGAAAGATGATGTATTAAGTTTCAAATCTGGAAATGAATGGTTGGAAAATCATCCAAAGGATGCTTTGTTGTTTAATGATGCAGAAACCATTTGGGATAAAGAACTAAAAGAGACTTATAATAACGCTTTTAAAGATTTAGTTTACGGAGAATTACCTGAAGATAGCGAGGTTTTAGAGACATTAAAAAGAGTTAGAAAACGATTGCAAGATGTGGAATGGAATTTAAAAATTAAAGAATGAAATTTACCGAAGCTAAATTAGAGCAAGCAGTTATAGGGCTTTTGGCGAGTGGGCTTTGCTTAAAGAAGTTGGTACAAAATCTGTAAATTTGAGTAAATGACAGAAAAAAATCGAATAGAACGTTTACAAGTGGTCAAATAGGTGGTCAAATCAGTGGTCAAATAAATAAACATATAGAAGATTTAACATATATTGAGCGAGAAGGAGGTACAAGAGGATATTGGAAAGTAAATTTAAAAAGTGATGAGTAAAAAATTCACCGAAGCAAAATTAGAAGAAGCATTTATAGAACTTTTGGGTCAAGAAGATTATACCTATGTGTCTGGTAAAACTATATCGAGAGCGCCTGACGAAGTGGTTATAAAAGCAGATTTGAAAGCCTTTCTACAAGAGCAATATAGAGCTGATAAAATTACAGATACTGAAGTCGGACAAATAGTCCAAGAACTACTATTACTTCCAGCTTCAGATTTATACGAGAGTAACAAGACGTTTATGAAAAAGCTATCTGATGGCTTTGCTTTTAAACGTGAGGATAGAAACCAAAAAGACATTTGGATCTACCTTATTGATTATTCTAAGAAGAACAAAAACATCTACAAGTTTGTCAATCAATTAGAAATTCATGGTACAGAACCACCACATCGTATTCCAGATGGTATTGTCTATGTTAACGGTTTACCATTAGTTGTTTTTGAATTTAAGTCGGCAATTGTCGAAGATGCTACGATTCATGATGCATACAAACAGCTAACTGTTAGATATGAACGTGATATTCCAGAGCTGTTTAAATACAATGCGTTTTGTGTTATTAGTGATGGTGTAAATAATAAAGCAGGTTCGTTTTTTGCGCCTTATGAGTTTTATTATGCATGGCGAAAAATTGAAGGACTGAAAAAGGAAGTAGATGGTATAGATTCTATGTACACTTTAATTCAGGGTATGTTTAACCACAACCGATTTAGAGACCTTGTAAGAAACTTTATTTTTGTGCCTGATTCATCAAAGAAAGATGAAAAAATAGTATGTCGTTATCCACAATATTACGCTGCCAATAAATTATTTAAAAATATCATTAAGCACCAGAAACCAGAAGGTGATGGAAAAGGTGGTACTTATTTTGGAGCAACTGGTTGTGGTAAAAGTTTTACCATGTTGTTCTTAACACGACTTTTAATGAAAAGTGTCGATTTTTCAAGTCCGACTATTGTGTTGATTACAGATAGAACAGATTTGGATGACCAATTGTCCAAACAGTTTACAAATGCCAAAGGCTATATTGGAGATAATAATGTACTTAGTGTTGAAAGTCGTAAAGAATTACGAGAGCTTCTACAAGGACGTGAAAGTGGTGGTGTGTTTTTGACAACCATTCACAAGTTTACGGAGGATACAGAATTACTTACTAATAGAACTAATGTTATTTGTATTTCGGATGAAGCTCACCGAAGTCAGGTGAATCTGGATCAGACCATAAAGATAACCGATGAAGGCGTTAAGAAATCTTACGGTTTTGCAAAATACTTGCATGATTCTTTGCCTAATGCAACCTACGTTGGTTTTACTGGAACGCCTATTGATGCCACTTTAGATGTGTTTGGAAAAGTAGTGGATGCTTATACCATGACAGAATCTGTTATTGATGAAATAACAGTAAGGATCGTTTATGAAGGCCGTGCAGCTAAAGTAGCATTGGAAAGTAAAGAACTTCAAAAAATAGAAGAATACTATAATCAAGTTGCAGAAAGCGGTGCAAATGAGTATCAGATAGAAAAGAGTAAGAAACAATCGGCAAGTATGTATGCGATTCTTGGAGATCCAGACCGATTACAAGCTATTGCTGAAGATTTTGTGAAACATTATGAAAATAGAATCCACGAAGGAGCTACTGTAAAAGGGAAAGCCTTATTTGTTTGCAGTAGTCGTGAGATAGCTTACAATCTATATAAAAATATTATTGCTCTACGTCCAGAATGGGCAGAACTAATGATAGCAGAAGAAGGTGTTGATTTAACTGAAAAAGAAAAGGAAGAAATCAAACCTATGGAGCGCATTAAAATGATCATGACGCGAGATAAGGATGATCAGAAAGAATTATACCACTTATTAGGAACAAAAGACCATCGTAAAGAATTGGATAGGCAGTTTAAGAATGAGAAATCTAACTTTAAAATTGCGATAGTTGTGGACATGTGGCTAACAGGATTCGATGTGCCATTTTTAGATAGTATTTACATAGATAAACCGTTACAACAACATAATTTAATTCAAACCATATCGAGAGTAAATAGGACTTTCAAAGGAAAAAATAAAGGTTTGGTTATAGATTATATTGGTATAAAGAAACAAATGAATTTGGCTTTAGCTCAATATGGTAAAGGAGATAAAGATAATTTTGAAGATGTCAAGCAATCGGTGGTTATAGTAAGAAATCACTTAGATTTATTAGCAAAATTATTTCACAAATTTGATAGTGCTGATTATTTTGGAGGATCTCCATTACAACAATTGCACACATTAAATAAGGCGGCCGAATTTGCCCAACAAACCAAAGAGTTTGAGAATCGATTTATGGGAATGGTAAAGCGATTGAAAGCAGCTTATGATATATGTTCAGGAGGTGAAGAATTAATTCAATTTGAAAAAGACCAGATACATTTTTATTTAGCAGTAAGAAGTATTGTTTTTAAGCTAACAAAAGGAGAGGCCCCAGACACTGCTCAAATGAATGCCAAAGTTAGGGAGATGATAAAAGAAGCTTTAAAAAGCGAAGGTGTAGAAGAAATATTTAAAATAGGAGAGGAAACTCAGACAGAGCAAGATATTTTTGATGAAGCTTATTTGGCAAGAATAGATAAAATTAAGTTGCCAAATACTAAAATTAAACTCCTTCAAATGCTCTTGGCAAAAGCCATTGGTGAAATAAGCAAACGCAATAAAGTAAAAGGCATTGATTTTTCTAAAAAGATGCAGGCTTTAGTGGAGCGTTATAATACCAGAAAAGATGATAGCTTTAGAAGTGAAGTTTATGAGGAAATTGCAGATCAGTTAACAGACCTGATTATGCAAGTTCGTGATGAGTTTTCGGCAGGAGATGAATTGGGTATTTCTTTCGAAGAAAAAGCCTTTTATGATATTTTAAAAGAGCTTTGTGCAAAATATGATTTCTCATATCCAGATAACAGGTTAATAGAGCTTTCTAAAGCCGTAAAAGAGTTAGTCGACTCACAAGCCAGATATCCAGATTGGAGCAAACGAGACGATATAAAAGCCGCTTTAAAAGTAGGTTTAATTCTATTGCTGGATGAGTTTGGTTATCCACCAGTAGAACGTGATGAAGTTTATAAAGATATTTTTGAACAAGCAGAGAATTTTAAGAGGAATAGTAGCAGATAAAGCAATTATTTCAATTGATTTTTTACTTTTCTATTTTGTTTTTCATTCGTGTTTTAATAATTAACTAATAATTTTAAAATGTGAATTATGAAAGCTATGCTTAAAGAAGTATTAAATAAAATAGTAAAAATTGAAGAAGCACAATTAAAACTATTAGATCTTTTGGAAGATAGAACTATTAAGGTTCAAGCGCCGAATGTTAATGAGCTTCTTAATCAAAGTAAAAGTCAAAAGGAACTAAAAAAACTTGCTAAAAAAGAAAAATCTAAAAAAGATGATGAAGAATTTCTTTTATATTTTCTAAATAAAGAGGAGATTAAAAAAAAATTCAATTTGGCAGCAACCCCTAATAGTAATCGTGTATTAGCTTATTTAAAAACTATGGATCCTTCTGTATTTGATGGATTTAAAAGAATTAAATAAGACCTGTTTAATATCCTTTATTTTTAGATAGTCAATAGATTAGGGTTAAACATAAATAAAATCATGATAACTAAAACAATTCAAATTCAAGAAATTACTGTTGATGAATTAGCTGATAAAGTGCCTGATAAACTTTTATTAAAAAAGGAAGATTATTTAGATCAGTTAAGTATTAATGGAATTGATGTTTATTTAACAAGAGAAGAAACGGTTGATTTTTTAAAGATCAACTTTTCAACATTAAATCGGTGGACAAACAAAGGCTATATAAAATCCTGTGGTATTGGGTATCGACGATATTATAACAAAAAGGAAATTATTGATTTATTAAAAAAGAATGAGTTAAAATATAAAAGTTAAAGATATTTTGTAGTTTAATTATTCTAAACTTTTTGCCTTATGACAAGGAATGAATTGTATAATTTAGTTTGGTCTAAACCAGTATCTCAAATTCTTAAGCAGTATCCCATAAAAATTACAACTTTTAAAAAGCTTTGTGAGGATAACGTTATTCCTCTTCCAAAAAATGGATATTGGTCTAAAATAAGGTTTAATAAAGAAGTTGATATAATTCCTTTGCCAAAATCCGACAAAGAGAATATTGACATTTCTTTGTCGGAGAAATTAAAAGGATTGTCAGAATTGAATTTATTAATTAGAGAAATAAAAAATGACAAGTCTTTACCTTTAAAGGTTCCTGAGAATTTCACTAAAACGGATAAGATAATAGTTAGAACAAAGAAGTATTTCAGCGAATCAGCAAAAATTAAATACCCTAAAACCATTGAAGAGCCTAAAGAAGGTGTGTTTTATATCTCTGTTTCAAAATTACTTGAAAGAAGGGCATATTTGTTTGCCGATACCTTGATAAAGTTAGTTCGAGCAAGAGGACATGATGTGGCTGTAGTAACTAATCATAAATACCATAATTATAATGGTACAAAACTGATAATATTTGGTGAGTATTTTAATATTCGGATACGAGAACCAGATAATAGGGTTATGGAAAAACATGATACGTATGATTGGATGCAGGCAAAGTATTATCCATCTGGTAAGCTGACACTTAATTATGATAGACGAATTTATGGTAAAACATGGGGTGATACTGAAACTAAATTCGTAGAAGATAGGCTACCAGATATATTGGCCTTTTTTGAAATTCGAGCAAAAAGAATAAAAAAAGAACGAATAGAGAGAGAAATTTGGCACAAAGAATATGAAAGAAAAAAGAAAATTGAAGAGGAGTTAAAAGCCAAAAGAAATCAGGAATTAAAAGATTTTAAATCGGTGATAAATCATTCAAGTCGTTGGCAGAAAGCTATGGATTTACGTAATTATATTCAAACTGTAGAATCCAATGCTATCAAGAATAATAAACTTACTCAAGAGCTTAAAGACTGGTTAGAATGGATAAATGATAAAGCAGATTGGTATGATCCATTAATTGAAAAAGAGGATGAGTTATTTGAGAATGTGGATAGGGATACTTTGGAGTCTAAAAGTCGATTTTGGTAAAAAAAATACTTCTTTAAGGTTATATTTAAAGTTTAATCTTTTATTTGAATTTTATTGAAGGAAATAGTTTTTTGTTAGGGCATGTAATCAACTTCTCCATTATAATTTCCATTAATTTCTATACCGTCCCAATTAAAAGTGTAATCAATATTAATATACGTAAATCTTCCATCACTATTATATTCAATTGAATTTATAGTAGCTGAACCAGATTGAAAATTATTAGAATTTGTCTCTGCACAACAGGTAAATCCAAGGGTGTCTCCAAAAGAAACAAAATCTCCATCTTCTTTAATAATATTTTTATCAAACTGAACCACCCCATGAATCAATCCATTATTAGTTGAATAAATCCCTGGTACTAAATTACCATCTGAATTATCAATTTCAAAGCGACCTCTTACTTCAGTGTATGAATCTAAAGTCTTGTCAGCTGAGGAAAAAATAATTGAACGTAAGTCTGCTCTATTATAAGCATAGTTAGTATAGTAATCGCTTCCATTAACTGAAAATCCATTTTGTATATTACTTGAATCGTCATCATTAGAACAGCTTAAAATTATTGCTGATAATAATAAAAAAAAGACCTTTTTTTTCATATTTGAATTGTTTAAGTTTAAGGAAACGCTTTAGTTTTGGTTAATAGTCTAATTATTGACTACAATTCCCATCAATAATATCTTGTTGAGACGGATTGTATGCATTAGATTCGGTAAGAAATTCTCCCGTAAAAATATTACATATAGGTTGGATGCCACATAAATCTGTTAGAATACTATTATTTATAATATTTAAGGACATACGTAAGGATCCAATATTCTGTAGGCCATTTAAATTTGTTAAAACAGGATTGTTATTTATAACCAAGTTGGTGCCTACTTGTCTAATGTTATTTAAACCAGATATGTCTGTTAACATATCATTATTTTTAATTTCCAGACTATAGCCTACAGATGAGATATTTTCTAAACCATCTAAATTAGTTAAGATACTATTTCCCTCAATTTTCAAATATCTACCCACAGATTTGATGTTCTGTAAACCATCTAAATTAGGAAGTGAATAATTATAGCCTATATATAATTCCTCTTGCATTCTTATATCGACGTTTTGTAAACCACTTAAGCTTATTAAGACACTATTTTCATCAATAGATAAATGATTAACACTTGTCAGGTTAAGAAGCCCATCTAAATTAATCAAAGCATCATTCAAAGAAATATATAAATTAGTATCAACATGTGTAAGATTTTGAAGACCTTCTAAACTTATTAAGGCATCATTATTTCTTATATGTAAATTTTTAATAGAAGTGATATTTTCTAGCCCTTCCATATTTATTAAAGAGTTATTATCACTGATTTGAATTAAACCATTAAAAGATGTTACATTTTGTAATCCAATTAAATTTATTATAGAATTGTTGCCAATTACACGCATTCCACTTTTTAAAGATGTTAGGTTTTCTAAACTACCTAAACTTAATAATGAAACATTATTTATTATACTTATTGATTCCATAGATGTAATATTTTGGATGCCATCTATATTTATTAATGAATCATTATCCATTAGAACTAAACTTCCTACATAGGTGAGGTTCTGTAAACCATCTAAATTAGTAATATCTTCTCCAGAAATTTTTAATGCATAGGTGATTTCAGTATAACAATTATTTGTAAAATCATCAACTTCATTTTGAGTATTTAGTTCTATAGATCCAACATATGTTGTTTCACAACCTTCATTTTCAATATCAGCATTGTCATCATCAGATCCGCAAGAAAATAGGATTAGGTTTAATAAAATAAGAGGTAATAATAATTTCAATTTTTTCATAAGATTTGGGTTTATAGGCTTACTAATGTGAATGTTATCAGTTGTTAATTATTAAAGAAGAATAAATTTGAACTATGAAACCCAGGCTCTCCATTTATGCTTGATTTATCTAATTCACCAGTCTGTATATTAATTATTCCTGCTTCATTTCTACCATCGCCTCTATAAATATATTCGAATCGGGAATCTTCTGAATCATATCCTATGGCAGAACCACCAATAAAATCGGATAACGTACTAATTTGATTTCCATGAATGTCATAAAGATATTCAAAAACTTCAAAATTAATCTCTCTTCTACTTATGATATAAATTTCAGAATTAGAGCTAATAATATTAAATATATTCAAGTTGCTTGGCAAAGATATTTGGGTCATTGCGTTTGTATCTAAATCTATGATTACTCCATTAATTTGATTAGTTTCTTCATCTAATATTACCAACTGATTTAGTTTATCTAAATAAAAAATATCTAAATAACCATTAAATCCATAAATAGCAGATAAATTGATATTTTCAACAATCTGATTTGAAATTATCTTTCTAAAATAGATATGAGAACTTTGATTGTCTTCCAAGACCAAATAGATATTTTCATTATTGTCAATTACTGCTTTTTCTAAATGTTCTTGGTCTGAGATTAAAATTGGTATTTCTTGCGTAGGATAATGATACTCATCACTGTTTAAGATATCTAATACATTTGCCTTATGGAATACTAAATCATTTGAAGTATCACTTAAAGAAGAAAAGTAAAAATTGTTAGTGGTTTCATTGAAATAAAAATTGAACGTAACATGATAGCCATATTTAAATAAACGTTTTATAACCATATTAGAATCATCTCCAATAATAGCTCCAGAGCCATCTGTTTCAAAAATCAGCTTGTATCTTGTGTCAGTAACTTCATCTCCATTTTCTGAATTATCATCACTTGAGCAACCTATAGTTAATAAGATTAATGTAAAAATTGCTAATAAATTTTTCATATAAGTAGGGTTTAATTGAGGGTAATTCTTAATAATTGGACTAATATAAATGTTTTTTTTAAATTTTCCTTTGAGTAAATTTTGTTGGAATATTATTTGTCAACCATTTTATGTCAAAATTATTTAATTTAAAAAGCTTCAAAAATTAGAATGGAGGTATTTAATTTTATATGTATATTTGATTAGAAAATAATTATAAATCAGAGTACACGATCAGGTACATGATTTAGTTAAAATAAGCAGAAAAATAACGTAAAATCGGGTTTTTCTCAAACTCATCCCTCTAAAGTTACTGGTTCGGTTCCAGTTTGGGCTACTAAACAAGAATAATCAGAAATGATTATGTTTTTTCATGATTTTATTTTTTTACATGATAATTGTAAAATGAATACGGAAGTGAAAACGATTTTATTTGAAACAAAATTTAGCATATACTTTAGGTTTGGTGGATTCATAATTCAGAGTAAGTAACAGCCTTATTGTTTTAAGACTATATCTTTAGAATGTCACTTTAAAAAAATCTATAGCTTGTTGAGCCCGTTGGTCGTAGATTTGGTAATTCTCTTCGTCTTTACATTTCCCTTTACGGCTTTAAATTTTGAAGTGGTTGAGCTTATTTGTAAATGAAAAAATTGGGTTATATTTCAAGGAGAATACATATTTTTTCTAAATAATAGTAGTCAATCTGAAGAGCTAATGAAAGTTTGGATGGGGTTAGTTGTCTCTTTTGTATAGATCAATAAATGGTTCTAAAAAAAATGAGATGGAATTTTTACTAAGCAGAAACAAACATGTTGTCCCTTATGTTGTCCCCGTAAAAAGCAAAAACCCCATAAACACTGAAGTTTATGGGGTTTTTTGGTGGTGCCTCCAGGAATCGAACCAGGGACACATGGATTTTCAGTCCATTGCTCTACCAACTGAGCTAAGGCACCAATCGCGTAATTGCGGTTGCAAATATATATTCTATTTTATTATTCGCCAAATGAAAGTAAATAAAAAATCGTTTTGTAATTTTACAAACTTGATTTATGATATGAATTTAATTATTGACGTAGGAAATACTTTTGTGAAATTTGCTGTTTTTCAGGGAGATGAGATTGTTTTTCAGTCTTCCGTTGAAGAATTTTCTTTTGAAAAAAACTTTGAAATTATTTTAAAAAATCATCCAGAAATTGATAAATGTATCATTTCTTCGGTTGGAAAACTTAATGAAGAAGCTTTAAAACACCTAAAACATAACCTAAAAGTCCTTGTTTTAGATTCAGAAACTAAATTACCTTTTAGTAATCAATATGCCACTCCAAAAACTCTAGGAAGAGATAGATTAGCATTGGTTAGTGGTGCAGTAAAACAATTTCCGGGAGTAAATGCGCTTGTAATTGATGCAGGAACATGTATTACTTACGACTTTATTTCTAGTGAAAATGTTTATATGGGTGGTGCCATTTCACCCGGAATTAGAATGCGTTACAAATCTTTGAATAATTTAACGGCCAATTTGCCGTTATTAACTACACAGATGCCAGAACACTTAATTGGAAACACAACAGATAACGCTATTCACTCCGGTGTGGTTTTTGGTGTTTTAAATGAAATTGATGGCATTATTAGCCGTTATAAAGATAAATATCTAGATTTAACAGTTATTTTAACAGGAGGTGACGCTAATTTCTTGTCAAAACAATTAAAAAATAGCATATTTGCCAACTCAAATTTCCTTGTAAAGGGATTGAACCATATTTTACAATTTAATTCAACCGAATGATTAAAAAACTGTTATTAGTTTTTATTGCATTATTTGCAATTCAAAGTTACGCTCAAGAAGGCACAGCCTCTCCATATTCTTTTTATGGTTTGGGTAGCTTAAAATTTAAAGGAACTACCGAAAACAGAAGTATGGGAGGGTTAAGTGTTTATTCAGACAGTATCCACCTAAATCTTAGAAACCCAGCTTCCTATGCGTCCAAAAATCTAGAACGTTACGATTACGAAAGTAGACCTGTAAAATTCACAGTAGGGGGTAATCACAATAATTCAAAACTTAAAAGTGATACGGCTTCAGATGAAGTCAATTCTACTACCTTCGATTATTTTGCTATGTCTTTTCCTGTTGGGAAGTTTGGCGTGGGAATGGGTTTAATTCCTTACACGTCTGTTGGATATAAATTAGAAACTTTAAACGCAAGCAACGAGCTTTCAAGTAAGTTTAGAGGAGATGGAGGTATTTATAATGTTTACGCGTCCGTAGGATATTTAATATCAGATGGTTTTAGTGTAGGTGTTGATCTTGGCTATAATTTTGGGAACATTAAAAATAACACCATTGAATATGTTTATGATAATGAAGGTGATTTAACTCAATATCAAACTAGGGAAGATAATAATTCTGACGTAGGTGGGGTTAGTATGAATTTAGGCTTGATTTATTCTAAAATGATTAATGACGAGTTTGAGCTTACCACTAGTTTTACTTATAGACCTACGGCTAAATTAAGATCCCTAAATTCTCGTACTTATAATACCGTTAGTATAAACCCTTTTACCGATCAAGAGACTGTAATAAACTCTATTGAAGCTAATTTACAAGGGCTTAAGGATACCAGTTTAATTGTGCCAACAAAATTATCTGTTGGAGTTGGAATTGGCCAGCCTAGAATTTGGTTTGTAGGTGCGGATTATGGTTATTTAAACTCTAAGAAATTTGAAAACGAATTATATGCAAATAGTAATTCGGCAGGGAACGTAACCTATTCGAATGCTTCTTCTGTATCTGTTGGAGGATTTTTTATTCCAGATTACAGGGCGTTCTCAAGTTACTTAAAAAGAATAGTTTACAGAGGTGGAGTTAGGTTTGAAGAAACCGGTTTAAATATTAATGAGGAGGCTATAAATGAGTTTGGCATATCTTTTGGAGTAGGATTACCAATGGGGAACTCTTTCTCGAATGCCAACTTTGGAGTTGAGTTTGGAAAAAAAGGAACCACGAGTAGTAATTTAATTCAAGAGAATTTTGTTAACGTCTTCATGAGCTTATCGTTTAACGACAGATGGTTCGAAAAAAGAAAGTATAATTAAAGAATAAAATAAAAGTTATGAAAGCCAAAATTACATTAATGTTGTCCTTTTTATTTTTAGGATTAAGCTATGTGTCTGCTCAAGATGATGATTCAAGTACATTGTCTATCATGTCTGAATATGCAAAAGCTAAAAATTACGAAGCTGCTTATAAGCCATTTATGGAATTAAGAAAAAGCAACCCTAATTACAGTAGAGCCATTTATGTGTATGGTGAAAATATTCTAGATTATAAGATTGAGAATTCTACAGGTACTGAACAAGTTGCATACATAAACGATTTGGTAGGTCTTTGGGGTGAAAGAGAGCAATACTTTGCTAGTAAAACACCAAAAGGTGAATATGCTGCTAAAGCATGTCAGTTAATGTATGATTATAGAGAGGTGTTAAATAAAAGCAATGCAGATTTATATTCTTGTTTTGATGCTGCCTATAATTTAGATGCCGCTACGTTTACAAATCCGAAATCACTTTATACTTATTTTTCATTAATGGTTGATTTGTATGATTCTGGAGATAAAACAGCTTCAGAGTTATTTAATAAATACGATGATATTGTTGAAAAAGTTGATCAAGAAATAGAAAACTATTCTGAAAGTTTAAATGTTCTTATTGAAAAAGAAGAAGCTGGAACTGCTTTAACTAGTAAAGAAGAAAGATACAAAAATTCTTATGAAAGTTATTTAAGAGCTTACGATCAAATTTCAACTAGTATTAATAGTAAATTGGGAACTAGAGCCAACTGTGAAAACTTGGTGCCACTTTATACTAAAGATTTTGAAGCAAACAAAACTAATGCTGTTTGGTTACAAAGAGCGGCAGGAAACATGTCGTCTAAAGATTGTACAGACGATCCATTATTCTTTAAATTAGTAAATGCGTATCATAAATTAAGTCCTTCAGCTAACTCTGCTTATTACTTAGGGATCTTAAAAGACAAAGAAGGTAAAACTTCAGAAGCTATTAAGTTCTACGAACAAGCTATTAGTTTACAAACAGACTCATTTAAGAAAGCAAAACTTTACGAGAAAATTGGAGACAAATTAAAAGCTAAAGGAGATTATGGTTCTGCAAGAAACTATTTTAGAAATGCTTTAAAGCACAATCCTTCTAACGGAAGACCGTATTTAAAAATTGCGGACATGTATAACAGAAGCGCCAATAATTGTGGAGATACTAACTTTAACAAGCGTGCTGTGTTCTGGTTAGCTGCAGATGAAGCTCAAAAAGCTGGTCGTGTGGATCCAACATTAAAAAGTGCCGCTGCTCAAGCCGCTGCAAGTTATGAATCGAAAGCACCTCAAAAAGCTGAGATTTTTAGCGCAGGAAATGCAGGCCAAAAAATTAATATTGGTTGCTGGATTGGAGCGAGTGTTACCGTACCAAGTATATAATGATTAACACAGTTTTACATAAAACTAATTACATAGTCACAGCTTTTGCTGTGACTATGTTTTTTTTATATAGTATTTATTTATTCTTTTAAAATGGACATATATAAATCGCATAGAATATTTTTAGTTTGTAGTGTCATTTTAATGACGCTCATTTCATGTAAAAATAACTTCGATGAGGTTAAAAAAATTGGTGTTTCGGAAAACGCACCTATTGGTATTGCAGAAGGACTCAATTTAAAATATACGGATTCTGGTCGAGTAACTGTAAATTTAAGAAGTCCGAAGATGTTGGATTATTCCAACAGAATATTTGTTTTTAACGAATTTCCAGATGGCATTGACTTAGATTTATTTGATGAGGAAAACCAGAGAAGCAACGTGATTGCAGATTATGCTATTGTGTACGATAAAACTGGAATCATCGATTTACAAGGTAATGTAGTGCTGTCTTCAACTAGTAAGGACACCTTATTTGCCGAACAACTTTATTTCGATCAAAAGCGAGAATGGCTCTTTACCAACAGGCCTGTTACTTTTAGAACAGGGAGAGATGTTATTAATGGTAAAGGTTTCGATTCCGATGTTAAGTTTACCAAAGCCCAAGTTTTAGAAATTGATGGGATTATAACACTTGACGAATAATTCTGTATCTTTACCCAACTATTTTAATACATACCCAATGAAAATATTCAAGTTTTTTCAATATGCTTATTTGTTCTTTGCTGTCATATTTATTTATGATGCCGTAGATGAATATATGGAAACTGGAGTCATAGCTTACACCTCATTATTATTGGCTGCTGCAGCCGTTTTTATGTTTTTCTTCAGAAAAAGATTTAATAAGAAATTCGAAAATAAAGGCGATAATTAAAACATGAACCCAGATGTTATAATTATTATTGCTTCCTTAATTCTTTCTGCATTTTTCTCAGGAATGGAGATTGCTTACGTGTCTTCAAACAAAATTCATATAGAAATTGAAAAAAAGCAACAGGGTGTTTTAGCAAAAATTCTTACTAAATTAACTGCTAGACCTTCCAAGTTTATCGCAACCATGCTTATTGGTAATAATATTGCCTTGGTAATTTATGGGTTTTTTATGGGCGATTTATTGGTAGCTTGGTTTGTTTCTTTTTTGCCATCAAGTTCTAATGTTGTAAATTTTCTTTTAGTAGATTTTAGTTTACTTACGCAAACCATTATCTCCACACTGATTATTCTAATTACTGCGGAATTTTTACCTAAAGTGTTTTTTCAAATCTATGCCAATTCATTCCTGAAACTTTTAGCAGTTCCTGCTTATGTTTTTTATGTTCTGTTTGGTTACATCTCTAATTTTGTAATTTGGATTTCAGATTTGGTATTAAAAAAATTCTTTAAAACCGAAGGAGATCAAGTTCAATTAGCATTTACCAAGGTGGAATTAGGTAATTATATTAGCGAGCAAATGGAATCTGCTGAAGAAAGCGATAATATAGATACCGAAATACAAATATTTCAGAATGCCTTAGAATTTTCCGAAGTAAAAGCTAGAGAAGTCATGATTCCCAGAACAGAAATTACTGCTGTGGATGTGACCGAGAATTCAAAAAATCTCAACATACTTTTTACGGAAACTGGTTATTCTAAAATATTAGTATATAAAGATACCATTGACGATATTTTGGGATATGTTCATTCTTTCGAATTATTTAAAAAGCCTAAAAACTTGAAATCTATTTTAGTTCCTGTAGAATTCGTTCCCGAAACTATGTTAATTAAAGATATTTTAAGTGTTCTTATTAAAAAACGAAAGAGTATTTCTATCGTTTTAGACGAATATGGTGGAACTTCTGGTATTATAACTGTAGAAGATATTGTAGAAGAGCTTTTTGGGGAAATTGAAGATGAACATGATACAGTCGTGTTAATTGAAGAAAAACTAGGAGACGATTTATATAAGTTTTCGGCAAGACTGGAAGTTGACTACCTTAATGAAACCTATAAGATCAACCTACCTGATAGCGAGAATTACGAGACTCTAGGAGGTTTAATTGTGGACTATACGGAGGAAATACCACAGCAAAACGAAATAGTTAAAATTGATAGATTTCAATTTACTATCCTAGAAGTTTCCAGCACAAAAATCGATTTGGTAGAACTAAAAATATTGGACACCGACTAAATTTCTATCCTTAAAAAGCGTTTTATTTAGGTTTTTTTGGCTTCTACCATGATAAAATTCACATTAAACTCAGGTTTAAAGAATTAATATAGCATTCTATTTTATTATTAAATAGAAAATGGTATTTTCGCGCACGATAATTTATACACATTTATAATCAATATAGAAATACAAAATGGCAGTTTTAAATAAAATTAGAAAAAACTCATTCGTTTTAATATTGGTAATAGCTTTAGCATTATTCGCTTTTATTTTAAGTGGACTTTTTGATGGAACAGCAAGCTTTACCGATAAATCTTCAAACATTGTAGCAACCATTAACGGGAAAGATATTACCCGTGAAGCGTTTATGCAAAAAGTTGAAGTTGCTCAAAGACAACTTGGTCCTAATGGAACCAATACACAAGCAATGAATAGAGTTTGGGAACAGGAAGTAAGACAAGCTGTTTTAGAAACACAATTTCAAGAATTAGGTTTATCTGTTGAACAAGATCAAATGAGAGATTTGTTAAGAACAAATTTAGCAAACAGTCCTGAATTTCAAAATGAAGCTGGTTTATTTGACGAAAACAAGTTAAACGAATACATTGCTAATTTAAAAGCAACCTCTACTGTTGCTTATCAACAATGGATTGATTATGAAAATAGTATTGGTGTAAGTGCATTACAACAAGATTATTTTAACTTAGTTAAAGCAGGAATGACTGGTACAGTTGCTGAAGGAAAACTAGAGCATATTTTAGAAAGCCAAACAGTGGACATTAAATACGTGCAAATTCCTTACACATCTATCTCGGATAGCGCTATTTCAGTTTCTAAATCTGAAATTACTTCTTATATTAACAAACACAAAAAACAATATGAAGTAGATGCTACTAGAGATATTCGTTATGTGGAATTTAAAGAAGTTGCTACTGTTTCAGATGAAAACGCTGTTAAAGAAGATTTAACTAGTCTATTAAAAGACCAAGTAATCTATAATGAAGATACAAAGGTTAACGATACTATTAGAGGTTTTGCTCAAGTAGCAAATAATAAAGTGTTTGTAAACTCTTATTCAGATATTAAATTTGAAGACCGTTTTATATTAAAATCAGAATTACCAACATCTGTTGCAGATACTATTTTCAATATGAATGTAGGTAGTGTTTATGGTCCTTATAAAGACGCTAACTATTTTAAATTAACTAAAGTAGTTGCAGCAACACAAATGCCAGATTCAGTAAAGGCAAGACATATTTTAATTCCTTTTGTTGGAGCTGCAAGTGCACAACCAGAAGTTGTACAAACAGAAGTTCAAGCTAAGAAAACGGCAGATAGTTTATTGACTATCTTAAAAAAGGACAATTCTAAATTTGGTGAATTTGTAACAACATATTCTTCAGATCAAGGAAGTTTGGCTAATGGAGGAAGTTATGATTACTTCACTTACAACACCATGGTTGAAGAGTTTAGAGATTTTGTTTTTGAAAATAACGAAGGAGATATCGAAGTTGTGAAAACGGTTTTCGGTTACCATATTATTGAAGTTGAAGGTCAGAAAAATAAACAACGTGCTATTAAAGTAGCAACTATTGCTAGAATTATAGAGCCATCTGATGCTACTATCAATCAAATATTCAACGATGCTTCTAACTTCGAAATTGCTATCCAAGATGGTGATTTTGATGCTATTGCTAAAGAAAAAGATTTAGCTGTACGTCCAGTAAATGGGATTAAGAATTTGGATGAAAACATACCTGGATTAGGAAACCAAAGAGCTTTAGTTCGTTGGGCTTTTGAAGAAGGAAAAGAAGTAGGATCTACTAAACGTTTTAACTTA
Organism: Xanthomarina arctica; assembly: GCF_014638915.1. Classification (GTDB taxonomy): domain Bacteria; phylum Bacteroidota; class Bacteroidia; order Flavobacteriales; family Flavobacteriaceae; genus Xanthomarina; species Xanthomarina arctica. Next base: position 1,217,574 of record NZ_BMFQ01000001.1, read on the forward strand.
AATGGAGGTTATGCTATTGTACAAATAACGGCTTCTAATGCAAAAGGTTTAATGAATACTGAACAAGCGTCTGTAACTGCTTTGCCAGCTATTAGAAAAGAAAAGAAAGCCAAAATAATAATGGATGATATTTCTGCAACTACTGTTGAAGAAGTAGCAACTTCTCAAAACGAAACGGTTAAAACAGCTTTAGCAATCACCATGAAAAACCCAACTATTTCAGGTGCTGGAAAAGAAGGTATTGTTGTAGGAACAGCTTTTGGACTTAAAGAAGGTGCAACATCTAAATTAATAAAAGGAGAAAAAGGAGTTTATATGATTGAAGTTACCAAAAAGACACCTGCTACAGAATTGGATAACTACCAAGGGTTTGCTAACCAAGTTGGTGCTTCTAAAATGAGTAATGTAAATACCCAACTATATAATGCTTTAAAAGATGCTTCAGATATTGAAGATAATAGAGCAAATACAGTTCAATAAGAATACACTTATATAAGTTATTAAAAGCTTCACAAACATGTGGAGCTTTTTTTATGGCCTTTATTTAATCATTTCAGAATAAGGTACAATCGTATGATATCCTTTATTTCTGAAATAGGGTGTAGGATTTTCTTCAGAAGTTACCAATACAAAATCGCCACCCCAAGCTCCAAGACTTTTTATAGAACCCTTAAAATCTGGAAATAGCTTTTCTTTAACAGAAACTTGTTGGAGGATACTTGAGATAAGCTGTTCGTGGCTGTTTAAAAGGGTGTTAAAGTCCTTTAAATTGGAACTAGAGATTAGTTTTAAAGTAATTTTACTTATTTCCTTAATCACTTGTGTTTTATCTGCTGTACTTGCTTTGTATTGCGCAATCCCATCCCGACTGTTTTGTTTTTTGTTTAGGTAGACAAAATAGAGGGCTTCTTTAAAAGATGGATTAAAGTCAACTTCTGTAATAAGGTTTTGATTATTGTTGCCTATTTGATAGGAAATAGGATGGTTGTTCTGTGCACAAGCAATATCGTAACCTGAACCACCAAAAGTTAGTTCTAATAATTTGTATGCGTCTACTTTTGCCCAACTGGCTATGTTGTTTATTAATGTTGAAGAAGTTCCTAAACCCCAATCTTGAGGAAAAGTGAGTTTTGTTTCTACATGACAACCAGAAGTTAAAAACTCTGGGTTTAGTTTTTTGACTGCTTGAAGAATGTTTAATAAGCGGGTTTGTTTCTCGCTGTTATTTGGAATTTGTAGAGAAATGTCATTTGGATTAATTTCAAAGACGGTTTCAAACCAAATCTTATTTTCAGAATCGAAACTCTTCCAAGTTACTTTATGTTCGTCGCAAGGCGTAACTTCTAGAGACTGTCCAAATTTAGTAGGAATGGCCAAAGACAAAGCCCCATCAAGAACCACATATTCTCCTGTGATGAGTAATTTTCCGTTGCTATAATGGGTTTCAATCTCAGATTTTGTTCTGCTTTTGGAGGCCGAGCGTAGTCGAAGCCACTCTTTATAGTGACTATCATTCATGCATTCTGCATATTCAGATAGCTTTTGAAAATTTTCTTCTATCAAAGCTGTTTTTTTGTTTCTACTCCAACCTTGAATTTGTTTTTCTCTATAGAAAGCATCATCTATACGTTGAAACTCTTCAAGGTAAATTAGATTTACGGGTAATCTTTTTCTAGTGTGATTTGCTCCTTGTCCATTTTGATGTTGAGCTATTCTTTTTTCAATATCAATAGTACTTCCTGTATAATAGGAACCATCAGAACATTCTAGTATATAAACAAATCCTTTTTGCATTATTTTTTATTTTGTGGCTTCGACTACGCTCAGCCACCGAACTCGACTAAACCCAATCACCAGTTTTAATGTTGAAAATTATTTTTTTCGTAAATTATGGATGGCTTCAACAACAGCACTATGCGTTGCTGTATGTGTTTTAAAATAGTTTGTTAATGTGGCTTTTTCTTCTTCAGTTGCTTCAAACTGATTCAATATATTCATGAGATGCATTTTCATATGACCTTCCTGAATTCCTGTGGTAGTTAAAGAGCGGATGGCACCAAAATTCTGTGCTAACCCAGCAACTGCTACAATTTGCATGAGTTCTTTTGCAGTAGGTTCATGTAATAACTCCAAGGCCAACTTTACAAGCGGATGCAAACTGGTTAGGCCACCAACAGTTCCTAAAGCAAGAGGTATTTCAATCCAAAAGGTAAAGATGTCGTTTTCTAATTTTGCATGAGTCAGACTGCTGTAACTCCCATTTCTGGAAGCATAGGCATGAACACCTGCTTCTACAGCTCTAAAGTCGTTACCCGTAGCTAAAACTACGGCATCAATCCCATTCATAATACCTTTGTTGTGGGTAACAGCTCTAAAAGGTTCCACTTCGGCAATTTTAACTGCTTGAATGAATTTTTTAGCAAATTCTTCAGAATTTATTGACGGATTTTCAGTTAGATCTTTTACGGGACAGCTCACTTCTGCTCGTACAAGGCAATTAGGAACATAATTAGAAAGGATGCTCATAATAATGTCAATGCTCTTTTCTTTTTCAGAAAAGGAAGCGTATTCAACTGCCTCTTCCCGAAAGGTTATAGCAAATTGCTCCAAACACGAATTGATAAAATTGGCTCCCATGGCATCCAAGGTTTCAAATGTGGCATGTAATTGGAAGTAGCCTTCTATGCTTTCGGTTTTATCACGAAGTTCAATATCTAAAATACCACCACCACGTTTTTCCATGTTTTTGGTAATGGCTTTTGTAGCCGCTATAAGTTTTGGTTTTACAGTTTTAAAGAACTTGTTTAAAGCATCAAACGATCCATAAAACATAAAATGAACTTGTCCGATTTTGGTTGTAGATAGGACTTCGGCTTTAAAACCACCTCTTTCTAACCAGAATTTAGCAGCTTTACTCGCCGCCGCAACCACAGAACTTTCTTCAATGGCCATGGGAATAGCATGCATTTTACCATTGATTAAAAAATTGGGTGCTACGCCAAATGGTAAATAATAATTGGTAATGGTGTTTTCTATAAACTCGTCGTGTAATTGCTGTAGCTTGATGTTGGAATTCCAATATTGCTTGATAATATGTTTTGCTTCATCCTTATTATTGAAGTAAGTAGCTACAATCCAATCGATTTTATGCGATTTGGAAAGTTTTGAAAAGCCAGAAATAGATTTGTTCATGGAAATTATATTGAAAACACAAAGATACTGTTCTTGTAACTATTTTTATATTAGTTGTGTTTTAAAAGGCTATTTAACTGTTAATATTGACGGTTTTTTGCATATTTTTTAGTAAACTTGGCATTATTTTATTCCTAAGAAACATTTAAATGAAATTTACTAAACATCTTCTCATACTTTGCATTTTTGCAACTTTCTTAACATCAGCACAGAATCAGGAAATATCCCTTGAAGACATTTGGTCTGGAACCTTTAGAACCGAAGGCATGGACGCTTTACATTCTATGAAAAATGGACAGCAATATTCTGTTCTTAATTTTGATAGAGTAGCTGGATCGACCTCAATAGATGTTTACGACTACAAAACTTTAAAAAAAGTAAATACATTAATTAATTCAAATGAAATTGAACCGATTACGTATTTCACCGATTATACCTTTAGCGATAATGAAAGTCAAATTCTTCTTGCTACAGATGTAGAGCAAATTTTTAGACGCTCTTCCTTAGGGAAATATTATATTTTCGATACTAAAACCAAGCAAGTAACTATAGTTGCTGAAGAAAAAATACAAGAACCAACCTTTTCGCCAGATGGGACTAAAATAGCTTATGGCTATAGTAACAATCTTTTTGTTAAGGATTTAAGTTCTGGAAAAACTACCCAAATTACCTTTGATGGTGAAAAAAATAAAATAATCAATGGTATTACAGACTGGGTTTACGAAGAAGAATTTGGTTTTGTAAGAGCTTTTGAATGGAATGCAGATAGTAATAAAATTGCCTTTATTCGTTTTGATGAAACCAATGTACCAGAATTTTCCATGGATGTTTATGGTTCGGCATTGTATCCTACACAAGACGTTTTTAAATATCCTAAAGCTGGTGAGGCCAATGCTATTGTATCTCTTCATTTATATAATTTAAAAACCGATAAGGCTTCAGAAGTAAAAGTAAAGAAAGCGTATAAAGATTTTTATATTCCAAGAATAAAATGGACGAACAATCCAGATGTGTTAAGTGCTCATTACTTGAATAGACATCAAAATGAATTGGATTTATGGTTAATTGATGCCGAAAAAAACACCTCTCAATTGGTTTTGGAAGAAAGAGATAAAGCTTATGTGGATGTAACAGATAACTTAACCTTTTTAGAAGATAATAGTTTTATCTGGACCAGTGAGAAAGATGGTTATAATCACATTTATCACTATTCTAAAGATGGAGAACTAATAAATCAGATAACCAAAGGTAATTGGGAAGTTACTAGTTATTATGGTTACGACGAGAAACACGATAAAATATTTTTTCAATCTACAGAAATTGGTTCAATCAACAGAGATGTATATTCTATAAAACTTAATGGAAGAAATAAAGAACGTTTAACTAATAGTGAAGGTAATAATAGAGCTTCTTTTAGTGCTGATTTTTCTTATTTTATCAATTCCTTTTCAAGTGCATCTACACCTCCGGAATATACTTTAAACGATGCTAAATCAGGAGACTTAATAAAGGTTATAAAAGATAACGACAAGCTTTCTAAGAAACTTTTAGATTACAAAATGTCTAAAAAAGAATTTAGTACAATCCAAATTAATGGCAACGATTTGAACATGTGGATGGTTAAACCCGCAGATTTTGATGCTTCTAAGGAATATCCGTTATTTATGTTTCAATATTCAGGGCCAGGTTCTCAAAGTGTTTCTAATACCTGGAATAGCGCAAATGATTATTGGTACCAATACCTTGCACAAAAAGGCTATATTGTAGCTTGTGTGGATGGAAGAGGAACTGGTTTTAAAGGCGCAGATTTTAAAAAAGTCACTCAAAATGAATTGGGTAAATATGAGGTAGAAGACCAAATAGATGCGGCCAAACAATTAGGGAAATTACCATATATTGATGCCTCTAGAATTGGAATTTGGGGTTGGAGCTATGGAGGCTTTATGAGTAGTAATGCTCTTTTTAAAGGAAATGATGTTTTTTCTATGGCTATAGCAGTAGCACCTGTTACTAGCTGGCGTTTTTACGATTCTGTTTATACGGAACGATACATGACTACACCACAAGAGAATGCAAGTGGTTATGATGATAATTCGCCTATAAACCATGTTGATGGATTAGAAGGTGATTTTTTATTGATTCATGGAACAGGAGACGATAATGTGCATGTGCAAAACACCATGCGTATGGTTGAAGCTTTGGTTCAGGCCAACAAACAATTTGAATGGATGATTTATCCAGATAAAAATCACGGTATTTATGGTGGCAACACTCGTTTGCATTTATATACTAAAATGTCAGATTTTATAGATGATACATTAGGTGATAAAAGAGATGTTTCTGAAGATAATAAAGTAGAGAAAGTAAAGATTAAAGGATAATAAACTGACTAACTAATAATAAAAAAAATGGAATATAAATTTGGAGGTTCTATTGAGAACCAAAAAACGGTATTAGGGCATCCTTCAGGGTTGTTTGTGCTTTTCTTCACAGAAATGTGGGAACGATTTTCGTACTATGGTATGCGGGCTTTGCTTGTGTTGTTTTTAGTATCAACGCTAATAGATGGAGGCTGGGAATGGACTAGATCAGATGCTTTGGTACTTTATGGTTGGTACACAGGATTAGTGTATTTAACGCCAATAATTGGAGGTTTTATTGCCGATAAATTTATGGGTTATAGAAAAGCGATTATTTTAGGAGCTTTTATTATGACTTTAGGGCATGCTTCTATGGCTTTAGAAGGAATGACTTCTATTTTCTTTTACGTAGGATTGTCCTTTTTAATTATAGGAAATGGTTTTTTTAAGCCAAACATTTCTTCTATGGTTGGGCAATTGTATAAATCGCAAGGAAAAGAAAAAGATGGTGGATATACCATTTTTTATATGGGAATCAACGCAGGTGCCTTTTTAGGAATCTTATTGTGTGGTTATATAGGTGAAAACATTGGATGGCATTTTGGTTTTGGACTTGCTGGAATCTTTATGTTTTTAGGAATGTTGCAATTTTATTTTACTCAAAAGATCTTTGGTAAAATTGGATTATCTCCTAACCAAACTGAAGATTTTGAGAAGAACTTTGAAAATAGTATGGAAACATTAGAAGATAATGTTAAAGCTGTTGCCGATGTTGCCGAAAGCCCTAAAGTAGTAAGAGATAGAATGTTTGTTATTGGTGTATTCTCATTATTTGTAGTATTCTTTTGGTGGGCTTTCGAGCAAGCTGGGGGTTCTATGACGGTTTTTGCGGCAGATTATACAGATAGAGCCTTAGTTGGTAGTGCAGCAATGACGTTTAAAATTGTAAACACAATTATAACAGTAGTGCCTATGTTAGTTATTACTTGGGTATTGGCCATGTTATTTAAACAGACTTATAGCTCATATTCTTTAGCTAATATCTTATTAGGCTTGAGTTTTGTTATTATTTGGGGAATCGTAATTTGGATGTTAAATAGAGAATTTCAATCAGATACAACAGAAGTTCCAGCATCTTGGTTCTCAGTTTTAAACTCCTTATTTATTATATTATTTGCTCCTGTTTTCTCTAAAATATGGGAAAGTAAATTGAATCCTTCAGGACCTATTAAATTTGCCATTGGTTTGTTGTTAGTAGGATTAGGCTTTGGAGTCTTAGCTTATGGAGCATCTACCATTCCAGATGGAGCCCAAACGGCATCTGTAAGTTTAATGTTCTTAGTTGGTGCCTATTTTTTACATACTTTAGGAGAACTTTGTGTATCTCCAGTAGGTCTATCTTATGTTAGTAAGTTGGCTCCTATTAAATTTGTAAGTTTAATGTTTGGAATTTGGTTTACCGCTAATTTCTTTGCGAATCTTTTAGGAGGTTTCACAGGGAGTTATATCGACTCTATTTCGGAGGAATACGGATTATCCACTTTCTTTTTAATGTTTACCATCATTCCAATTGTGGCGGCAGTGATAATGATGCTGTTAAATCCGATGCTTAAAAGAAAAATGCACGGTATTCAATAAAAATACGGATGCACTTAAATATTGCATTAAAAGATATAAAAAACACGCTATAATTAGCGTGTTTTTTATATTTTAGGGCGTTATTAATATTTTAAATTAATTACTAACTAGCTTAAAAAAATTATACATGAATACAGATATTGAAAATCTATTTAAAGACACCGTTCTCGGGCATCCAGTCGGATTATTTATCCTGTTTTTCACAGAAATGTGGGAACGTTTTTCTTTCTATGGAATGCGTATTCTTCTTATTTTATTTTTAACTGCACCAATGATGAGTGACAATCCAGGATGGGATTGGCCACGTGAACATGCATTATCATTAATTGGAACCTATGCCTCTTTACTATATCTAACTCCAATTGTAGGAGGTTGGATTGCCGATAAAATTACTGGATATCGTATTGCTGTAATTATTGGATGTTTGGTCATGACCCTAGGTCACGCAGCAATGGCAATGGAAACCACGCTTACCTTTTATTTGGGTCTAGCCTTACTAGTAATTGGAACTGGTTTTTTTAAACCGAATATCACCTCTATCATCTCTGAAATGTATAAAACTAGAGAATCCAAAAAAGATGGGGCTTATACTATCTTTTACATGGGTGTAAACGCAGGTGCTTTCTTCGGAATGATGCTTTGCGGATATCTAGCTGAAAATTACGGATGGCATTGGGGCTTTGGATTGGCAGGCGTATTTATGCTATTAGGAATGCTTCAATTTATCTTAGCTCATAAAATCTTTGGAAAAATAGGTGGTAAACCAGTTAAAAAGGGAGAAGTTGTGTTATCGGATAATGTAGATTCTACGAATCCTGAAGCGGTGGAAGAAGAATTGAAAGCTGAGATAAAACATAATCCATTTACGAAATTTGATTACTTATTAATAATCTTATCGTCTGTGGGTGGTTTGCTTTATCTTTTTAATGATCCATTGGAGACTATTTATTCCAAATCTTTGCTCCCTTTTGAAATTGCCGGAATGAGTGGTACTAATATTGTAGTTTTAGCAGCCTTGGCGATGTTTTTAGTTTTATTGATAACACGTATTGCCCGATATTTACCTATAGTAAGAGATAGACTGATTGCCGTGACCATATTTGCTCTTTTTACGGTGTTTTTCTTCGCCTTTTTTGAACAATCTTTAGGATCAATGACTTTATTTGCTAGTGATTACACCGATAGGAATTTGAGCGGAAATTCAGCAACTATTTTTAAAATAGTAGATGCCTTATTAACCACAATTCCTTTAATTATAATAACCTATGTTATTACACTTATATTCAAGAAAACATTCACAAAAATTGGAGCTTCAAACATTATCCTCGCCATTGCATTTATTGGCGTATGGGGATTGGTAATATTCCGTTTGTACGATAAGTTTAGCCAAACAGAAATGACGGTTGATGCGACATGGTTTGGAATTCTTAACTCATTCTTTATAATTACTTTGGCGCCTTTATTTTCAAAATGGTGGGAAAGTAAATACAATCCAAGTGCTGCCATGAAATATGGAATTGGATTGGTGCTTTTAGGACTTGGTTTCGGTATTTTGTCTTATGGGTCCGCAGATATCCCTCCAGGAGCTCAAACAGCATCTGTAAGTATGATATTTTTGATTCTAGCATATTTACTCCATACCATGGGAGAATTGTGCTTATCACCATTAGGACTTTCCTATCTTAGTAAATTGGTGCCAGCAAGAATGATTGGTTTTATGTTTGGAGTTTGGTATCTGGCTATCGCTGTAGGCCAAAAAGCTGCAAATACCATGGGAGGCATGATTGATAAAATATCTGAACAATATTCTTTGGGAACCTTCTTTTTAATATTTACTCTAATTCCTATAGGTGTTGGTTTAATATCTTTTTTCTTAAATCCATTACTAAAAAAGTTAATGCACGGTGTTCGTTAATCGAATATTTAGTTAAAAACAATAAAAAACACTTCTGTTTTGGAGTGTTTTTATTATTTTAGGAACAGTTTTTGAAACCTACAAAACTTAATTGTTAAGTTTGAAATTATAAATTATTATGAAAAAATTACTATCAGTATTATCTATTTTGCTTGTTGTTGTCAATATATCTGCACAGGAAATTAATTGGGTAAGTTTGGAGGAAGCCGTTGCTCTTCAAAAGAAAAATCCTAAAAAGATCATGATCGATGCCTATACCAATTGGTGTGGCCCATGTAAGATGTTAGATAAAAACACCTTTCAGAATAAAGATGTAGCTGCCTATGTAAATAAGTATTATTACGCGGTTAAATTTAATGCTGAAGGGAATGAAGTTATTAATTTTAATGGCAATATGTTTGATAATCCTAGTTATAATCCTGCAAATGCAAATAGACGAAATTCACCTCACGAATTAGCAGCTTATTTTAGCGTAAGGTCTTATCCAACTATTTTGTTTCTAGATGAAAAATCTGATTTTTTAAGCCCTGTTATTGGCTATAAAACACCGCAACAATTAGAAGTGTACTTAAAAATGTTTAATGATAACGAACATCTTAATATGAAAACACAAGAAGATTTTTCTGCTTACTACAGTACTTTTAAGCCAGAATTTTCAAATTAATCACTAGATAAATTAGTGATAAAAGCTCCCTTTTCACCTGTTTGGTGAAAAGGGATTTTTTGTTTTTCACAAGTTTCTTTCCAACGTTTTACATAAGACTTATAATTACTGCCGTCTGCAATAATATATTTTGGTTGCAAGGAATCGATGAGTCGATTTAAATTGATTTTAGGCGAATTTCTAAGTAAAACAAAGTCAGGCTTAAAGGAGATTGTTTTATATATCCCCAAGCTATCAATAACTAACAGCCAATTATTGTTTATAGGATAAATAGGCCTTAAGGTATCTTCTTTTATTTTAGAAATATCATGATAGGTTGTAAAGCTGTTTATCATGGTTTCCATTACATTGGTAGTGCTATCTAAATTGTGATATAATTCCAGTGTGTTTCCTTTCTGAATACCAAGAATACTATACCTGCTTTTATGAAAAACTATAAAGTTGTTTTTTGTTTCATTCATGTATTTTGTATACATATATGTGGTTTGACATATTATGATGGTGAGCAGAAATATGATGGTGTTTTTAAAGTTTTTAGCTTTATAAAAATGATATAAACTGATTATAACAAGGTAGCTGGCAATTACTTGCATCCAATTAAAAGAGATGTCTTTAATTATAAATTTTTCATGCTGGGAAACCCATTTAAAGAACCAATTCATCCCACCAATAATATGCCCGTAAATAGTGGCGACAAAATCTGGCAGGAAGTTGATGTTTGCCAAAATTATTACAACAATGCCATAACCTAGTATAATGCCTAAAAATGGTATGACTACCACATTAGAAAGTAGAAAAAGCCCTGGAATTTGATGGAAATAAAAAAGACTAATAGGTAAAACCCCAATTTGTGCGGCAATAGATACTGCAACAACTTGCCATAATTTATCTACCAACCAATATTTAGATTTCCTATAACCATATAATAGTGGGAAAACAGTAACAATAGCAATTACAGCAAGATAACTTAATTGAAACCCGACATCAAAAATTAAATTCGGATTAAAAAGTAACAGAATAAATGCTGAGGAAATTAAAATGTTTAGGGTGTTTTTTGGTCGCTTTAAATTCATTGTTATTGCTATCAAACTAAACATCAGAGAGGCACGTAAAACGGAAGCAGATAAACCCGCTATTACTGCAAAACTCCAAAGACAAATAATCAACAGAATGATCTTGTAAACATGCCCTCGTTTTAAGTATTCTAAGGGTTTAAATACAAAGTTTAAAAGCAAGAGTATAATTCCAACATGCAAGCCTGAAACAGCCAAAATATGCAAGGCTCCTGCATTTTTATAATCGTTGTAAACATCTTGGGAAAGGTCCTGTCTTTGCCCTAGTAAAAGCGCGTTTATAATGGCTAGTTCATTGGGTTTAAAAGGATGTTCCTTTAGCTTTTTATTAATATGTGTTCTTATGGCATCTGCATAGCCACTCAAACTGTTTTTATTGGTACTTTCTATTAAAATAGTTTTATAATCAGAATACATTTGGGCGTAGATGTATTTGTTCTCCAAGAATTGTTTGTAGTTAAACTGATTTGGGTTTAATGGGTTTTCTGTTGGTATTAATTCGGATTTTAACACCAGAACATCATCTACTGAAAAGGGCTTTGTAAGAGAGTCTTTTCTAATATTTAGTAAAGCCAAGCCGTTAACCGAATTGCTGTCTAATTTAATTAATTTCACAACATACCTGTCGTTGTAGCTATTGGGTTTTAAAATGCTGGAAATCTTTAAGCTTATTAAAGAAGTGGCTTCTGTTTGATATGGCCTACTAGATGTATAGTGGTTTTTATAATGTCTTTGATTATGAAGGTTTTCAACTAAGACACCCAAAGAAATCATACATAAATAGGAGACACACCCAAACCAGATGTTCTTAGAATGTAATGGTTTTGAGATAAAATAGATTACAGCAAGTAATACTAGAAGAACGCCAAATGCGATGCTTGCAGACCTTAGTGGAATATCGCTAAAATGAGACAATAAAATACCTGTAACCAGAAAAATGGTTAACTTAATGATAACGAAATCAAAGAGTTTCACATAAGTAAGATACTTAAAATCTTACAATATCCGACGTGCTTGGACAAAAGCAAAATACCAATACTTTTCGGATAATTCGGATGTCATAACACCTTTACTTGTAGAAGCATGGATAAATTCAACATAACCTGGTCTAGATTCAGTAACCATGCCTACATGATTAATATGTCTGCTGTTTTTTTTGGTAGCAAAAAACAGTAAATCACCTTTCTGCACTTCCTTGACATCTACCCAGTCTCCAGTTGTAGCTAAACCTCCTGTAGTTCTTGGTAAAGCAATGTTTTCACTATTGTAAGCCGTAGTAATTAAGCCAGAACAATCCATGCCACTTTTGGAAGTGCCACCATATTTGTAACGAACACCATTATATTTCTCTGCCGTTTTAATAATGTTTTTTATGCTAGCGCTTTCAGGAGCATCAGTCTTATTAATTTTTGAAACAGTTGTTGTTTTAGGAGACTTTTTACTTGAACTGCTTGTACTTTTAGTAGATTTACATGCCGAAATGGTTAAAAGAAGAAGTAATAAGTAGGTTATTTTTCTCATGTTAATTTTTTATAGCGTTATAAATTAATTTGGCAGTTTTTTCGCTAGCTCCTTTTCCACCTAGTTTCTTTTCAAGTTCGTAATATTCTAAAAAAGAAATAGCTCTATTATAAGGATCGAGTATAATATCAAGCTCTTTTTTTAAAGTTTTTGTGTTGAAATCGTTTTGAATTAATTCCGTAACCACCTTTTTATCCATTATTAAATTTACTAAAGAAATATATTCTAAATTAATTAGTCGTTTTCCAATTTGGTACGAAATCCAGTTGCCTTTGTAACAAACTACCTGTGGCACTTTAAACAAGGCAGTTTCTAAGGTAGCCGTTCCTGAAGTTACTAAAGCGGCTGAGGAGACCGAAAGTAAATCGTAAGTTTTATTAGATATAAAGCCAACCTTGGTATTCTTAATAAAAGGTTCGTAAAAGCTATAATCTTGACTTGGAGCTCCAGCAATTACAAATTGGTAATTTGGATAATCTTTTATAACGGAGAGCATTACTGAAAGCATTTTTTTTATTTCTTGCTTTCTGCTTCCTGGTAAAATTGCAATAATCGGTTTTTCATTTAGTTCATGATCTGCCCGAAACGTATATTCATTTACTTGTGTTCTATTGGCAATGGCATCAATAGTTGGATGCCCAACAAAATGAACTGGATATTTATGTTTGGTTTCGTAAAAATCCTTTTCGAAAGGTAGAATCACATACATTTCGTCTACGTCTCTCTTTATTTCTTTTATTCGGCTTTCTTTCCAAGCCCAAATTTGGGGTGAAATGTAATAAAATGTTTTAAAGCCCTTTAGTTTTGCCCATTTGGCAATTCGTAAATTAAATCCAGGATAATCAATAAATATAATAACATCTGGATTAAATTCTTCAATATCCTTTTTGCAAAAAGAGAGATTGCTGAATATGGTTCTTAGGTTCATAAGCACTTCGGCAAAACCCATAAATGCCAAATCGCGATAATGTTTTACTAAGGTACCACTGGTTTCACTCATTAGATCGCCACCCCAAAACCTAAAATTAGCATGCACATCTTCTTTTTGCAACGCTTTCATTAGGTTAGAGCCATGTAGATCTCCTGAGGCTTCTCCAGCAATAATATAGTATTTCATTTGTTTATGTTGCTTCTTTTTTATTAATCGCACAGATGTTTTTTATTTATATAAATTTAAAAACAAAAGTTGAAACAGCAATAATAATTGTCATTAATAAGACACCTCTAGCACGATAATCCTGTTTCTTTTTTATAAAAACGAAAAAAGCTATCAAATTTAAAATGGCTCCCAAACTAATTAGCTTCCCTAAAATACCTTCGTTAGAAGCAGTGCTTAAAACGGTAAAAAAATCTTTACCCTCTCCAAAAATTAAAGAGGCGAAATAGAGTCCCATAACGTTTGCAATTAGACCTACTAATAAACCAATAATAACTTCTTTCTTAATCATTAAATTTCCATGTATTTAAGGTTGAAATGGTATGATGTGCTGTTAAATCAAATTGGACAGGAACTACTGAAATGTAGCCATTTTCTAAGGCCCATTCGTCTGTATCTTCACCAGGATCCAAATTTACAAATTTTCCAGTAAGCCAATAATAATCTTTTCCTTGAGGCGATTGTCTTTTGTCAAATTCCTCTTCCCAATTGGCTTTAGCTTGTCTGCACACCTTGATCCCTTTAATGTCTTTCTCAGGTAAATTAGGGAAATTAACATTTAAAACCACCTGATCTGGTATGCCATTTTCCAACGCATTTTTAGCAATAGTTTTTACGTATTTTTTGGCTGTTTCAAAATTGGCATTGTAATTATAGTCTAATAACGAAAAACCAATGGCAGGAATTCCTTCAATTCCAGCTTCTAAAGCAGCACTCATCGTGCCAGAATAGATAACATTAATAGAAGAATTGGAGCCATGATTAATTCCAGATACACATAAATCTGGGCGTCGATCTAAAATTTCTTTAACGGCTAGTTTGACACAATCGGCTGGTGTGCCAGAGCAACTGTATTCCTCTTGCTCGCCGTCATCAATATAAACACGTTCTAAATGTAGCATAGAATCAATTGTGATGGCATGTCCCATACCGCTTTGCGGACTATCTGGAGCAACAACTACAACCTCGCCAAGTTCTTTCATGACATCAATTAATGCTCTGATACCCGGAGCTGTAATACCATCATCATTAGTGACTAAAATAAGTGGTCTTTTTGTCATTTTTATTTCAAATTAACATTGCTAAAATACATAATTTCCTACGTATGACCTGATTTTTTCTGGTTTAACAAAAAATTATTACCAAATGTCTATGTTGGCATAGTTTTTTCTTTAAATTAGTAAAATAAAAAGATACTTTTAGAATTGTTTAAGCGTTTTACCGTTTTATATTGCCCACAAATTTAAATTCTAAGCGTTATTATTAAATTAATATGATAAGATTTATGAAAAGGAATTATAAGGTTTTAGTATTGGTGCTTTTATTGGCATTTGCGTCATGTAGTTTTACTACAAAAACGTTTGAAGATCCTGATAATGACAAGCTACTTATACAAGTAATTACTTATGTGCTTCAACGAGGTCATTTTGATCCAAAAGAAATAAACGATGAGTTTTCAGCAGAGGTTTATGCAGATTATTTGGATCAACTAGATCCATTAAAACGATATTTCTATAAATCGGATATAGAAGAATTTTCGGAATATGAATTTCTTTTAGATGATCAATTAAAAGAATATGATATTTCCTTTTTCAATTTAACCTTTGATAGACTAGCGGAACGTATTGAAGAATCTAAATCTATTTATAAAGAAGTTTTAGAAAGTCCATTTGATTATTCTGTTGACGAAGAATTTAATTCAGACTACGAAAGTATTGGATACGTAAAGAACAAAAAGCAAATGAAAGATCGTTGGAGACAACAACTTAAGTTTTCTAATTTGGTGAATTACGACGAACTAATGATTGAACAAGAAACGGGAGGAGTTAAAAAAGTTGTAAAAGTAGAAGATGAAGATGGTGAAATTGAAGTAAAAGAATCTGAGGATTTAACTGCTGAGAATGAAACTAAATTTGTTAAGAAAACACCAACCCAAATTGAAGAAGAAGCTCGTGCTGAAACTTTAAAATCTATTGATTTATATTATAACGATTATATAGACGAACTGATTAGAAGCGATTGGTTTACCATTTATATTAATGCTATAGTAACAAAATTTGATCCTCACACAAATTATTATGCTCCAGAAGAGCAGGAAAATTTCCGCGAGCAGATTTCAGGAAAATTAGAAGGTATTGGAGCGCGTTTATCAAAACGTATGGATAATGTTAAAATTATGGAACTTATTTCTGGAGGTCCAGCTTGGAGAGGAAATGAACTAGAAGTTGGAGATATTATATTGAAAGTACGTCAGGAAAAAGAGGTAGAGCCAGTAAATATAGTTGGTATGCGTCTAGACAATGCTATCAAATTAATTAAAGGCCCAAAAGGAACTACGGTTGTTTTAACAGTTAAAAAGGTAGATGGTACTATAAAAGATATTAACATTACTAGGGATGTCATAGAAATTGAAGAAACATATGCTAAGACTTCTATTGTTGTTAAAGACGGTAAACGTTTTGGGGTGATTAATCTTCCTAAATTTTATGTAGATTTTGAAGATTATAAGAGTAGAAATGCGGCCTCAGATATTAAAAAAGAAATAGAGCGCCTAAAAGAAGAAGGCATGGAAGGTCTTGTGCTTGATTTAAGAAATAACGGAGGGGGTTCGCTTCCTGTGGTTGTTGATATAGCTGGTATGTTTATAAAAGATGGTCCAGTTGTGCAAGTTAGAGCTACTGGTGAGCCTAAAGAAGTTTTAGAAGATAAAGACAAATCTATTGTTTGGGATGGTCCATTAGTTATTATGGTAAACGAGTTATCTGCATCAGCTTCAGAGATTTTGGCTGCAGCGATGCAAGATTATAAACGTGCTATTGTTATTGGAAGCAAACAAACTTATGGTAAAGGAACTGTTCAAAACTTTATGGACTTGAATAACATGGTGCGTAATAATAAAAATGGCGATTTAGGTGCCTTAAAGTTAACGACCCAAAAATTCTATAGAATTAATGGAGGTTCAACGCAACTTGAAGGTGTTAAAAGTGATGTAGTTGTTGTAGATAGATATAGTTTTATTGATATAGGTGAAAAGGACCAGAAAAATCCATTGCCTTGGGATAAAATTGAAGCTGTAGATTATGATATTTGGGATGGGAATGTTGATTATACTGAAACCATTCAGAAAAGTACTTTGAGAATGGATAATAACGAACAGCTTCGACTAATTGGTGAAAATGCTAAATGGATTAAAACCAGAATGGACGAAAACATTCATTCTTTAAATTACACTACGTATAAAGCGCAATTAGAATTAAATGAAGAAGAAGCAAAGCGTTTTGAAAAAATTTCTAAATACCAAACAAATCTAACCTTCGAGTCCCTACCATACGAACAAGAAATGTTTGTTACAGATACTATTTTAAAGGAAAAAAGAGATCGCTGGCACAAGAGTTTAAGTCAGGATGTATATGTTGAAGAAGCTATAAATGTCCTTGAAGATTTAAATACAACTTACTCTATTAAAAAAGTGGCTTCTACTGTTAAAGATTAATAATAATGAGTGATATTACTGGCTCATTAAGCAAATTAGCGCTCCAAAAATTCAAACATAATTTTTGGGGCGTTTTTAGCTTTTGGTTTATTGTTTTGGTAGGAATTATTTCAGTTTTCGCATATGCTTTTGCGCCAGATAATTCGCAACATGCCAATCAGATGCATTTATCTATTCATTCTAAAAGACCTGGTTTTAAAGTGCAGATGCTAACGATACCATCTTCCATAGAAAACAACCAATCGGTTGTAGATAAACTGTTTTTTGGAAAAAAAAATACAGAAACCGAAATTCCAATTACGGCTTCATATATAAAAGATCATATCTTATTTTATACCGAATACGCTTCTGATGGACTTGAAGGAGCCGAAAAAGAACTTGACTTAACTTCATTTTCTAAAACTCAAGTTGCTTCTCTAATTAAAGAACGTACTTTTTTGTTTGGAACAGATAAATACGGTCGTGATTTATTAAGTCGCATTCTTGTTGGCGCTAGAATCTCATTTTTTATAGGTTTTGTTGCTGTTTTCATCTCTTTGATTATTGGCATATTTATGGGGAGCATGGCAGGATATTTTGGAGGTAAAATTGATGCCTTTATCATGTGGATTATAAATGTAACTTGGTCTATTCCAACCTTGCTTTTGGTAATTGCTATTACTTTGGCTTTAGGAAAAGGGTTTTGGCAAGTGTTTATTGCAGTAGGTTTAACCATGTGGGTTGAAGTGGCAAGAGTTGTTCGTGGGCAGATTATAAGCGCGAAGGAATTACCATATGTAACGGCAGCAAGAGCGCTTGGTTTTAAGGATTTCCGAATTATAACGAGACATATTTTGCCAAACATCATGGCGCCAGTTATTGTAATTTCTGCTGCTAATTTTGCGGCAGCCATATTAATAGAAAGTGGTTTGAGTTTTCTAGGGATAGGAGCGCAGCCACCCATGGCAAGCTGGGGAGCGATGATAAAAGATCACTATAATTACATTATTTTAGGAAAACCTTATTTAGCATTAATCCCTGGATTGTGTATTATGAGTTTGGTGATGGCATTTATGCTAATAGGAAATGCCTTGCGAGATGCTTTGGATGTAAAAAATTGATTAGAAGTGTCTAAAGTGCTTAAAGTTGGTACATGATTCTAGAACAAACCTGTGTGACTAAAGGAAAGCAATTTTACAACTAACATTATTCCAACTGCATGTTATTATTTAGGGAGTCTATATAGGCTAAAACTTCTTCCTTACCAATATCTTTAGAAGACGATGTGATAAAATAATTAGGGAACTCTTCCCAAGTCTCTAGCATGATGTTTTTATATATTTCAACATGGTTGTCAATAGCCTTAGGTTTTAACTTATCTGCTTTAGTGAAAATAATGGAAAATGGAATGCCATTTTCGCCTAGCCATTGCATGAAATCTAAATCTATAGGTTGCGGTTTATGTCTTATATCTACCAAAACAAAAGCAGAAACCATTTGCTCACGCATTCTGAAATATTGTGTAATAAACTTTTGGAAAGTCTTTTTAGCACTCTTTGAAACTTTGGCGTAACCGTATCCTGGCAAATCGACTAAATACCAACTTTTATTGATAATAAAATGATTTATAAGTTGGGTTTTTCCTGGTCTTCCAGAGGTTTTTGCAAGACTTTTTCTGCTAGTAAGCATGTTGATAAGAGATGATTTTCCAACATTACTTCTACCAATAAAGGCATATTCTGGAATGGCGTTTTTCGGACATTTTTCAACATCAGAATTACTCATTATAAATTCTGCCGATTTAATTTCCATATATCGTTTTTACTTTTTGTGTTGTTTAAAACAGGCTTAAACAGTAAGATTTAATTAGGGTTTGGCTTTTTAGAAATTTCTTTTTTTAAGCCAATTATTAAGAATGTCGTTAAATTGGTCAGGACGTTCCATCATAGCGGCATGGCCACATTTATCAATCCAAAATAGCTCAGAATCTGGTAAAAGTTCATTAAACTCTACTGCTACTTCTGGAGGAGTTACGGTATCGTTTTTCCCCCAAATAATACAGGTTGGCACTTTCATTTTAGGCAAATCTTTTGCCATGTTGTGTCTAATAGCGCTTTTTGCTATGGCTAAAGTTTTTATTAATTTGTTTCTGTCGTTTACGGTTTCATAAACTTCATCTACAATTTCTTTAGTAGCAACCTCAGGATCATAAAAAACATCTTGAGCTTTCTTTTTTATTACTTCATAATCACTTCGTTTGGTATAACCACCTCCCATGGCACTTTCGTACAACCCAGAACTTCCAGTAATAATTAAGGCTTTAACCTTTTTAGGATATAGTTTTGTATGGTAAAGTCCAATATGTCCGCCTAAAGAATTTCCTAGTAAAATAACTTCGTCAAATCCTTTATACTCAATAAAGTCATGTAAATATTTAGCAAAACTTTTTACGTTCGTTTTTAATAAAGACATGGTATAGATAGGCAATTCTGGAATAACAACTTTATAGCCAATGGCACTAAAATATTGTGTGACTGACTCAAAATTACTCAATCCACCCATCAATCCATGAAGTACAATAATTGGAATTCCTTCTCCAACTTCTATATATCTATATTCTTTTTCTTTTTTTAATCGATACCCCATTAAGCCGTAAGTCTTTTCATTGAAAACAAATATAGTTAAATCATTCAAATTATTTTCATAATAATTCATTCTCATGCAGTCACTCTGTAAAAGAGATGTTAATAAGAAATGCGATTGAAATAAGACGACTTGTAATCTGCTGAAATTGAGTGTTTAGGATGGTTTAGGTAAGTGAGATTTCGGATTAAACATGCAGTTAGTCGAAAATTTATCAACAAAGTGGTAAAATGTGGTAAAAAGTGGTATATTTTTCGATATATTTGGAACTTAAACCCAAATTCAAGAATCAGACGCTTTGAACTCATTAATAGGAACATACGAATGTAAAGTAGATGCAAAAGGAAGGCTTATGCTTCCTGTTGCGCTGAAAAAGCAGTTGTCGCCTGTTTTACAAAATGGCTTTGTTCTAAAAAGGGCCGTTTTTCAATCTTGTCTGGAGTTGTATCCTATGTCTGAATGGGAAGCTTTAATGCAACGCATAAACAAGCTAAACCGTTTCAAGAAAAAGAACAACGATTTTATCAGACGTTTTACGGCTGGTGTAAAAGTGATTGAAATTGATGCAACAGGACGATTGTTAATTCCGAAAGATTTGGTGCTTTTTGCCGATATCTCTAAAGAAATTGTGTTATCTGCCGCTGTTAATATTATAGAAATTTGGGATAAAGAGAAGTATGAACAAGCCATAGACGATGCTACTGTAGATTTTGCAGATTTAGCTGAAGATGTTATGGGACAAGACGATGATGAAGATGGAATATCATAACCCTGTTTTATTAAAAGAAACCGTAGATGGTTTAAACATCAAGGAAGGTGGCGTTTACGTAGATGTCACTTTTGGAGGTGGTGGGCACAGCAGAGAAATTCTAAAAAGGCTTGGAGATAAAGGGAAGTTATTTGCATTCGATCAAGATGCTGATGCTCTTGAGAATACATTAGAAGATGACAGGTTTGTCTTAATTCATGAGAATTTTAGGTTCATTAAAAGGTTCCTTAGATTTTATGGCGTGAAAAAGGTGGATGGTATTTTAGCGGATTTTGGTGTATCCTCTCATCAATTTGATGTTGCAGAACGTGGTTTCTCAACCAGATTTGAAGCAGATTTAGATATGCGAATGAATCAGCAAAACAAATTATCGGCATTTCATGTAGTGAATGAATACACAGAAGAACAGATTAAAGACGTGCTTTTGCAGTATGGCGAATTAAGGTCTGCTCCAGCAATGGCAAGTGTTATTGTGGCAAGTAGAGTGGTTGAGCCAATTAAAACCAGTGAGCAATTAAAAGGAGTTTTAAAGAAGTTTTTACCTCCTAAACACGAAAATAAAGTTTTGGCCCAAATCTACCAGGCTATCAGAATTGAAGTGAATCAAGAAATTGAAGCCCTAAAGGAGTTTTTGTTGCAGACCCCAGATTTATTGAAAAAAGGAGGCAGGTTAAGTGTTATTTCATATCACTCCTTGGAGGATAGATTGGTGAAACGATTTATTAGAAACGGCATGTTTGAAGGAGAACCAGAAAAAGATGTTTTTGGAAATTTTGAAGTGCCATTAAAAAAAGTGGGCGGACTTATTGTTCCAACTAAAGAAGAAGTAAAAATAAACAATAGATCAAGAAGTGCCAAACTTAGAATAGCAGGCAAACTATAATTGAATATTTCTCCCCTTTGGGAAAATTATAGATTCAACAAAAAAAATAAGATTAACGCATGTAGTTAGTTGTCGCAAAGCGATAGATGGGATGAAAAAGAGTATTTCAAATATTTTAAAAGGAACTTTTCTAGTAAACGACGATGCGTTTAAAAACTGGAGAATGATTCTTTTTATTTCATCATTAGCATTTGTTATGATAGCTAGTTCTCATAGTGCAGATAATAAAGTACATAAAATAGCCAGAATTAATAATGAAGCAAAAGAATTGCGTTCGGCATTTGTGGATGGCAGGAAAAAACTCATGGAACTCAAGAAAGAGTCAGTTGTAGAACTGAAAATGAAAGAAAAAGGCTTAGCCATTTCGGAGATTCCACCAACAAAAATTAAAGTTAAATCTCAAAACTAGTTCAGCTTGGCAACAAACGAGAAGAACATATTAAACCGATTGTATTTTGTAGCAGGATGTATGTTCATCTTCGCTCTAGCAGTGGTGTTTAAACTTTTGAGTATTCAATTTGTACAAGGTGATAAATACAGAAGCTTAGCTGAAGAGCGAACAATCAAAAATGTTGTGATTCCTGCAAATAGAGGAAATGTTTATTCTGTAAACGGAAATTTATTAGCTACGTCTATTCCTAAGTACGATATTAGAATAGATGCCCTGACGCCCTCGTCAGCTACTTTTGAAAAATATTTAAAACCCTTATCAGATTCGCTTTCAAAATACTCAGGTAAACCTTCATCTTATTATCAAAAGGAAATTAGAAAAGCCAGAGCTAATAAAAATAGATATTATCTCTTGGCTAGAGATATTGGGTATTCAGAGTATTTAAGAGTAAGGAATTTTCCCTTGTTAAGCTTAGGTGCTTATAAGGGTGGTTTAATAGTAGAACAAACTACAAAGCGAGAGCATCCAATGGGTGGTGTCGCAGAAAGAACCATAGGTTATGAGCGTTTTGATGACAAAGGAAATGTTACTAGACCAGGGATTGATGGAGCCTATGGAATTAAATATCTGCGTGGAACTGATGGCTTAAGGTTGAAACAAAAAATAGGAAAAGGTCAATGGAAACCTATTGCAGATTATAATCAAATAGAGCCAAAAGATGGCTACGATTTATATACTACCATCAGTGTTAATATTCAAGATATTGCCCATAACGCTTTATTGCAACAGTTAGAATATTATGAAGCGGAACATGGTTGTGTGGTGGTTATGGAGGTGGCAACTGGTGAAATTAGAGCTATTTCAAATTTAGGAAGAACTAAAACTGGCTCTTATTACGAAAAATTAAATTATGCTGTTGGAGAGGCTCATGAGCCTGGTTCTACTTTTAAAGTTATGGCTTTAATGGCTGCTTTAGAAGATAAGCTAGTAGATACGTCAACGGTTGTGGATGCTATGCAAGGTGTTAAAACCTTCTACGGTAGAAGAATAAAGGATTCTAAACATGGAGGTTATGGAAAAATATCTGCTGCAAGAGCCTTAGAAGTATCTTCAAATATTGGTATTGCGACCATTATAGATGAAGCCTATTCTAAAAATCCAGAAAAATTTATCAATCGTTTAAAAAGCTGGTCGTTAGATACGCCTATTGGTTTACCAATTTTGGGTGAAGGAACACCATTTATTCCGGAGCCAGGTCATGCTAAATGGAGTAAAAATGCTTTGCCTTCTATGTCTTATGGCTATAATTTAAAATTAACGCCCTTGCAAACCTTAACATTCTATAATGCAATTGCAAATAATGGTGTTATGGTGAAGCCTACTTTTATTAAGGAAGTACGTGAGTTAAATAAACAAATAGAGACTTTCAAAATAACTGTTATCAACAATAAAATATGTTCAGATAAAACTATTGGTGAAATGCAGGAAATGCTTAAAAACGTTGTGGTTCGGGGTACAGGGAAATCGTTGTATTCGCCTTATTTCTCTATGGCAGGAAAAACGGGAACAGCACAAACGGAATACTGGATGGAGGATTGGGAAGAAAACCCGAGATACGTATCCTCTTTTGCAGGATATTTTCCAGCTGAAAATCCAAAATATTCATGCATTGTAATCATTCATAAGCCTAGTATCAAAAAAGGGTATTATGGAGCAGATGTTTCTGGGCCAGTTTTTAAACGAATCGCTCAAAAAGTCTTTACAGACACACCCATTATAGACGTAGTTGAAACTTTAGAAGTAATAGATGTTCCTGTTGAAAAGGAGTTTGACAGTTATTATAAAACAGCGCAAACCTATTTAACCATTATGCCAAATGTGGTTGGTTTGCCTTTAATGGATGCTCTTGCTCTGTTAGAGAATATGGGATTAGATGTAAAAATAGAAGGTGTTGGTGTAGTGAAATCGCAATCTCTAGTACAAGGAATTAAAATAAAAAAGAATCAGGTAATTGTTATTCAAGCCTCATGATGACTTTAAAAGACATATTATATAAGGTAACCCTAAACGCTGTTGTAGGGAACACGAGTGTGTCGATTAATAACATCGATTTCGATTCTAGAAACATTTCTAAGAATGATGTTTTTGTTGCCATAATAGGGACAGTTTCCAATGGACATGAATATATAGATACAGCCGTTAAACAAGGAGCTATTGCTATTATTTGCGAAGAATTACCTGCAGTATTAGTAGAAGGTATTACTTATGTTCAAGTGGAAAGTTCCTCAAGAGCTTTGGCTATTATGGCTTCTAATTTTTATCAGAATCCATCTGATAATCTAAGACTTGTTGGTGTAACCGGAACCAATGGTAAAACTACAATTGCTTCTTTATTGTATCAATTATTTAAAAAAGCAGGATTCAAAGTGGGCTTATTGTCAACCGTGAAAATCATGGTAGATAATAAAGAGTATAAAACCTCACATACCACCCCAGATTCTTTAACTATTAATAAGTATTTAAAGGAAATGAGTGATGAAGGGGTAGCTTTTTGTTTTATGGAAGTGAGTTCTCATGGCATTCATCAAAATAGAACTGAAGGTTTGCATTTTGAAGGAGGTATTTTTTCAAATCTATCTCACGATCATTTGGATTATCACGACACATTTGCTGAATATAGAGATGTGAAAAAATCATTTTTTGATAAACTTCCTGCATCCGCTTTTGCTTTAGTAAATGTAGACGATAAGAATGGTTTGGTGATGTTACAAAACACCAAGGCAAAGAAACATACCTATGCATTAAAGGGATATGCAGATTATAGAGCTCAAATTTTAGAAAATCAATTAAACGGACTTTTGCTTAAAATTAATGAAAGTGAAGTTTGGACAAAATTAATAGGGAATTTTAACGCGTATAATGTCTTAGCAATTTATGCCACTGCCGAATTATTAGGTCTTGAAAAAGTAGAAACTCTAAGAATAATAAGTGAATTAGAGAGTGTAGCTGGAAGGTTTCAATACCTAATTTCCAATGGAAAAATAACAGCCATTATAGATTATGCACACACACCTGATGCTTTGAAAAATGTTTTAGAAACCATTAATAGCATCCGAACTAAAAACGAAGAGTTAATTACCGTTTTTGGTTGTGGTGGCAATAGAGATAAAACAAAGCGTCCTAAAATGGGACATATCGCTTCTGCTTTAAGTACTAAAGTTATTATAACAAGCGATAACCCAAGAAATGAAGTTCCAGAGACTATTATAGAAGAAATTGAAAAAGGTATAGAGCCTCAAAATTTTAAAAAAATAGTTTCGATTTCAGATAGAAAGCAAGCAATTAAAACAGCTTGTCATTTAGCCAAACCCAACGATATTATTTTAATAGCAGGAAAAGGTCATGAAACTTATCAAGAGATTAAAGGTGAAAGATTTGACTTCGACGATTATAAAATAGTAAAAGAATTATTAAAACAATTAGAAAAATAGTATGCTGTATTACCTGTTCGAATATTTAGACACGCATTTCCAAATTCCTGGAGCTAGACTTTTTGGTTATATCACCTTTAGAGCGGCTATGGCTATTATTTTGTCGTTGTTAATTTCTACCATATTCGGAAGACGTATTATTAGATATTTACAAAAACAGCAAGTAGGAGAAACTATTAGAGATTTAGGTCTAGAAGGGCAGGTTGAAAAAGCTGGAACTCCAACTATGGGTGGAATTATCATTATTCTAGCCACGCTTATTCCTGTTTTGCTTTTAGCGAAATTGGAAAACATATACATCATCCTTCTTATTATTACAACACTTTGGATGGGAACCATTGGTTTTATAGACGATTATATTAAAAAATTCAAAAAAGATAAAGAAGGACTAAAAGGAAAGTTTAAAGTACTTGGCCAAGTTGGTTTAGGAATCATTGTTGGAACTACCCTGTATTTTCATCCAGATGTTACTTTAAAGGAAAAATTACCAATCGCGCAACAACAAGAAATTTTAGCGGCAAACCCTAAAGTGGAGTCAGCTAAGTTGTTTCAAGACGAAGAGCGTTCAACTAAAACTACCATTCCGTTTGTAAAAGCGAATGAGTTTGATTATGCTGATATTATTGCTTGGGTAAATTCAGATTGGGCAAAATACGCTTGGATTATTTTTATTCCAATTGTTATTTTTATTATCACAGCTGTTTCAAATGGTGCCAATTTAACAGATGGAATTGACGGCTTAGCAGCAGGAACATCCGCCATTATTGTGCTTACTCTGGGAATCTTTGCTTTTGTGTCTGGAAATATTGTTTTTTCAGATTATCTCAACATCATGTATATCCCAAGAGTCGAGGAAATTACTATATATATCGCGGCCTTTGTTGGGGCTCTAATTGGGTTTTTATGGTATAATACTTATCCGGCTCAAGTATTTATGGGAGATACCGGAAGTTTAACCATTGGTGGTATTATAGCTGTAATTGCAATTGCCGTAAGAAAAGAATGGTTAATACCTGTGTTGTGCGGTATTTTCTTAGCTGAAAACTTATCCGTAGTCATGCAGGTTAGCTGGTTTAAATATACCAAGAAGAAATATGGAGAGGGTAGGCGTATTTTTAAAATGTCGCCTTTACATCATCACTATCAGAAATCAGGATATCATGAAAGTAAAATAGTTACCAGATTCTGGATTGTTGGAATCTTGTTGGCTATTATATCCATTGTAACATTGAAAATTAGATAACAAATTTGTTATGCTGAACTAGCCTGTACTGAGCGCAGTCGAAGTGAAGTATCTCAAGATATAATAGAATGGCAAAACAAAGATTAGTCATATTAGGCGGAGGAGAAAGTGGCGTTGGAACGGCTCTTTTAGGAAAGGCAAAAGGCTTTGAGGTTTTTGTTTCAGATAAAGGAAAGATTAAAGAAAAATATAAACAAGTTCTTATACATAATGAGATTGAATGGGAAGAAGAAACCCATACAGAGTCAAAAATTCTAAATGCGGATTTGGTAATGAAAAGCCCTGGAATTCCTGATAAAGCGCCTTTGGTAAAACAAATTCGTAAAAAAGGGATCCAAGTGGTTTCAGAAATTGAGTTTGCTGCCAGATATACAAATGCCATTATTGTTGGTATTACCGGAAGTAATGGCAAAACAACAACGGCTTCGTTAGCGCATCATATTATCAAGCAAGAACTAGAAGTGGGCTTGGCAGGAAATATAGGTGACAGTTTTGCGAAACAAGTTTTGGAGAACGATTATCCAAACTATGTGTTAGAGATTAGTAGTTTTCAGTTAGATGATATTATAGATTTTAAGCCACATATAGCTGTAATAACTAATATCACTCCAGATCATTTGGATAGATATAATTATGAATTTGATAATTATATCGCTTCAAAATTTAGAATTGCTCTAAACCAAACAAAAGAAGATTATTTGATTTATGATGCCGATGATCCTGTTATTCTGGATTGGTTAGAAAAGCATCCAGTTCAATCCACATTATTACCATTTTCTCTAGTGAAAAAAATTGAAAATGGTGCGTATTTAGAAAATGAAAAGATAATTATAACAATAGATAACACCCAAATAGACATGTCAGCAAAAGACTTAGCATTAGAAGGAAAACACAATATTAAGAACGCCATGGCTGCTTCAACAGTAGCTCAATTATTAAGAATTAGAAAACAAACCATTAGAGAAAGTTTAGAGAATTTTCATGGCGTGGAACACAGATTGGAAAGTGTTTTGAAAATTAACAAAGTTCAGTATATAAACGACTCTAAGGCAACCAATGTAAATGCAACCTATTATGCATTAGAAAGCATGGATGCGCCAACAGTATGGATTGTTGGAGGTCAAGATAAAGGGAATAATTATAAAGAATTATATCCATTTGTAAACGAAAAAGTAAAAGCCATTATCTGCTTGGGTGTTGATAACGAAAAGCTATTGGAAAACTTTGGTTCCATGGTGGATGTTATTGTAGAAACTCAGTTTATGAATGAGGCTGTTAAAATAGCTTACAAGATAGCCGAAGCAGGAGATAATGTTTTATTGTCGCCAGCTTGTGCAAGTTTTGATTTGTTTGAAAACTATGAAGATAGAGGAAGACAATTTAAAACTGCAGTAAGAAATTTATAATAAATTCCTGCGCATGCCTGTCGGCAGGTAGGAAAGCAGGAATCTAAAAAAGATGGTGGTTAATAATATTATATGCGTTACTATAAGATAATTGGGATAAATTAAAAAAGAGATTCCTGCCTACGCAGGAATAAAAAATGAACATATTTAAAAACATAAAAGGAGATCGATTAATCTGGGCAATTGCGGCTTTGCTAGCAATTTTCTCATTCCTTCCTGTGTATAGCGCAGCGAGCAATCTAGCTTATGTTGGAGAAAGTTCAAATACCTTTACTTTTTTCCTGAAACATTTAATGCACTTGTTTTTGGGTTTTACTATTATGTATGCCGTTCATAAAATTCCATATCGTTATTTCAGGGGTTTATCTATTGTTTTGTTCCCTGTTGTTCTGGTATTGCTTGTTATAACAATGCTTCAAGGTACTACCATTGATGGCGCTAATGCAAGTAGGTGGATTCAAATTCCATTGGTTAACATGTCTTTTCAAACCTCCACCTTTGCTTTTGTAGTCTTAATGGTGTTTGTGGCGCGATATATGTCAAAGATTAAAGATCAAACCATCACTTTTAAAGAATCCATATTACCGCTATGGATACCTGTTTTTCTAGTGTTAATACTTATTTTGCCTGCCAACTTTTCAACGGCAGCCATTATGTTTGTTATGGTTTTGATGTTAGTGTTTTTAGGAGGGTATCCTATTAAATATTTATTTGTAATTGTTGGAACTGGTATTCTAGCCTTATCATTTTTTGTTCTAATAGCAAAAGCTTTTCCAGATGCTATGCCAAATAGGGTTGATACTTGGATGAGTCGTGTTGAAAGTTTTTCAGATGAAGGAGATACCGAAGCCGATTATCAAATTGAAAAGGCAAAAATAGCTATAGCTACTGGAGGTATTCAAGGAGTTGGACCGGGAAAAAGTATTCAAAAGAATTTTTTACCTCAATCATCTTCAGATTTTATTTATGCTATAATTGTTGAAGAATATGGATTGATTGGAGGTTTTGTATTAATGATATTCTATCTGTGGCTTTTATTTAGAATCGTCATTGTTTCGCAAAAAGCTGATACCATTTTCGGAAAATTAATAGTGCTTGGCGTCGGTTTACCCATCGTGTTTCAAGCTTTAATAAATATGGCAGTTGCAGTAGAATTGTTTCCAGTTACCGGACAGACGTTACCATTAATTAGTAGTGGAGGAACTTCTATCTGGATGACGTGCCTAGCTCTTGGAATTATTTTAAGTGTGAGTGCTAAAAGAGAAGAATTAAAAGAACAGGAAGATAAGGAGGATAACCCATTGGCTGTTCTTTCAGAAGCTATTTAAAGAGAACATAGAATAAAGAATAAAGAAAATAGATAGTGTCAACAACAAAAACATATAGAATTATTTTATCAGGAGGCGGAACAGGTGGACATATCTACCCTGCAATTGCTATTGCAAACGAATTAAAGCAACGTTTTCCTGATGCTAAATTTTTATTTGTAGGTGCAAAAGATCGCATGGAGATGGATAAAGTGCCTCAAGCTGGTTATGAGATTGAAGGGCTTTGGATTTCAGGAATTCAAAGAGAACTTACATTAAAAAACTTGAGTTTTCCTTTTAAATTAATAAGCAGTTTGTTTAATGCCAGAAAGATAATTAATAGGTTTAAACCAGATGTGGTTATAGGAACTGGAGGTTTTGCAAGTGGTCCTTTATTGCAAGTAGCAACGTCAAAAGGAATCCCTAGTTTAATCCAAGAACAAAACTCATATCCGGGAATCACTAATAAGTTACTTTCCAAAAAAGCCAATAAAATTTGTGTGGCATATGATGGCTTGGAACGTTTTTTTCCTGAGAATAAAATTATAAAAACAGGAAATCCTGTTAGACAAGGGTTGTTAGACATTGATACGAAAAGAACGCAAGCTCAAACGTTTTTTGAATTGGATAAAGATAAAAAGACACTTTTTGTCTTGGGTGGAAGTTTAGGTGCCAGACGGATTAATGAGTTAATTGAAAAAGAGTTGGATTTCATCATAGGTCATAACATGCAGATTATTTGGCAATGTGGCAAATTGTATTTTGATCAATACAAGATTTATAACAACACCAAACACGTGCAAGTACATGCATTTGTAAATAATATGGATTATGCCTATGCGGCTTCCGATATTGTTATATCAAGAGCTGGAGCAAGTTCGGTTTCTGAATTATGTATTGTAGGGAAACCTGTCATATTTATTCCTTCACCTAATGTGGCTGAAGATCATCAGACAAAAAATGCTATGGCTATTGTTAATGAAAAAGCGGCATTATTAATTCATGAATCTGATTTGGAAGTGGATTTTGAAAATAATTTTGGGCAATTAATGGCTTCTGCTGAAAAGCAAAATGAGCTTAGCCAAAACATAAAAAAATTGGCATTAGTAAATGCAACAAAACAAATTGCAGACGAAGTAGAAAAACTATTAAAAAAGTAGGTTTTATATGAATTTAGACAACATAGATAACGTTTATTTTATTGGAATTGGTGGTATTGGCATGAGTGCCTTGGCCAGATATTTCCATGCCAAAAACAAACGTGTTGCAGGATATGATAAAACCCAAACAGAGATCACAGATAGTTTGGAAGCCTTGGGTATCAAAGTTCATTTTAACGATTCGGTTTCAAACATTCCTAATCCATTTTTTAATTATGATACTACTTTAGTTGTTTATACGCCAGCCATTCCTAAAGCAAATATGGAATTGGTTTATTTTAAAAATGAACCTAGTTTTACCGTTTTAAAACGTTCTCAAATTTTAGGTATCATAACTGAAAACACCTTCTGTCTTGCAGTAGCTGGAACACATGGAAAAACAACAACAACAAGTATTTTAGGACATTTGTTAAAGGAATGTGATGTTCCTGTTACAGCTTTTCTTGGTGGCATAAGTGAGAATTATAATTCTAATCTGATACTTAATGGAACCGATGTTTCGGTTGTGGAAGCAGATGAGTTTGATAGATCTTTCTTAACGCTTTCTCCAGATATTGCTTGTATTACATCTATGGATGCCGATCATTTGGATATTTATGGAGATGCATCAGAACTAATAAAATCTTTTGAAGATTTTTCAAAAAGAGTGAAAGAAAATGGAAAGCTATTTGTTAAGAATGGTTTGCCACTTAAAGGAATAACTTATGGAATTGAAGATAATTCAGACTATTCCGTTCAAAATATAAAAATAGAAAATGGTGTCTATGTTTTTGATGCAAAAATGCCAGAAACAACACTTAAAAATATACAATTTAACCTACCCGGTAGACATAATTTGTCTAATGCATTAATAGCCTTGGCGATGGCTGTAGAATACGGTTGCCCTCACCAGCAGCTCGCCAAAGCATTAGCATCTTACAAAGGAGTTAAACGTAGATTTTCATATCATATTAAAACGGAGGATTTGGTTTACATAGACGACTATGCACATCATCCAGAGGAAATAAATGCGGTATATCAAGCGGTTCGTGAAATGTATCCAGGAAAAAAAGTGTTAGCCATTTTTCAACCACATTTATTCAGCAGAACTAGAGATTTTGCAGACGATTTCGCTAAAAGTCTTTCTCAATTCGATGAGGTATTGTTGTTAGATATCTATCCTGCAAGAGAATTACCCATAGAAGGAATTACATCAAAATGGTTGTTGGATAAAATTGAAAACCCAAACAAACAGTTAATAGATAAAACAGAAATTATTTCAAAAATAAAAGAAAGTCAAGCTTCCATTATATTAACAATTGGAGCAGGAGATATTGGGGAAGAAGTGAAACATATTAAAAAAAGTTTAAGCGTTGAAAATTAATTGGAACTATATAAAAATGATACTTCTACTATTCTTAGTAGTGTTTCTTTATGCGTTTTCTTCAGAAAAAAATGCCTTAAGAAAAGTGTCAGATCCAATCATAAAATTTAAAGGAGATCACAACCTTTTTCTAACACATGAGAATGTTAGTAAATTGTTAATACAAAAAAACGAGAGTATAAAAAATAAGCCTAAAGAAACTTTAGATTTGAATGTTTTAGAATCTGCCCTGAATTCTAATCAAATGGTCAAGTCCGCACAAGTGTATATGTCTGTAAACGGCTTATTTATGGTGGATATTGAGCAAAAAAAACCTATAGCAAGAGTTCAAACAAATGCATCTTATTACATAGATGATCAGGGAAGTTACATGCCTTTGTCATCTAATTATACTGCAAGAGTTCCTCTTGTGACTGGAAATGTTGAAAAAAACAACCTATCCAATGTATTTAAAATTGCCCAAAAGGTAAATGAGGACGATTTTTTAAGAAAACATGTGATAGAGATTCGTCAAGCAGAAAAGAATACAATTGCTTTAAAGTTTAGACAAAATAATTTTACCATTCAGCTGGGAACGTTGAAGAATTTAGATAAAAAAATCATGAATTTAAAAGCATTCTATAACAAAGCTTTAAAAGAAAATTCACTTGACACGTATAAGACGGTTAATTTGGAGTTTGAAAGTCAAGTTGTTTGTACTAAAATATAAACTATGGAAAACAATATAGCAGTAGGATTAGACATAGGAACCACAAAAATTGTGGCCATGATTGGTCGTAAAAACGATTATGGGAAGGTGGAGATTTTAGGTATTGGAAGATCCAAAAGCCTAGGTGTACATCGTGGGGTGGTAAATAATATTACACAAACCATTAAATCTATCCAACTTGCGGTTCAAGAAGCAGAAGCAGCATCAGAGTTTAAAATTGAAAATGTAACGGTTGGGATTGCAGGTCAACATATTAGAAGTTTGCAACACAGCGATTATATTACCAGAGCAAATTCTGAATTAGTTATAGATGAAGATGATATTGAACGCTTAATAAATCAGGTTCATAAGTTAGTCATGCTTCCAGGAGAAGAAATTATCCATGTGTTACCACAGGAATATAAAGTAGATGGGCAAGCAGAAATTAAGGAGCCTGTTGGAATGTATGGAGGTAGATTAGAAGCAAATTTCCATGTAGTTGTAGGTCAGGTTTCTTCTATTAGAAATGTAGGTCGTTGTATTAAAAGTGCAGGTTTAAATTTAGAAGGGATTACTCTGGAGCCTTTAGCATCGGCAAATGCCGTTTTAAGTCAGGAAGAAAAAGAAGCAGGTGTTGCTTTAATCGATATAGGTGGTGGAACTACAGATTTAGCCATTTTTAGAGATGGTATCATTCGTCATACAGCCGTTATTCCTTTTGGAGGAAACGTTATTACAGAAGACATCAAAGAAGGCTGTTCCATTATAGAAAAGCAAGCCGAATTATTAAAAATTAAATTTGGTTCTGCATGGCCAGGAGAAAATAAAGAGAATGAGATTGTATCTATTCCTGGTTTAAGAGGAAGAGATCCAAAAGAAATCACATTAAAAAATCTTTCAAAAATTATTCACGCACGAGTTGTGGAAATTATAGAACAGGTTTATGCCGAAATAAAAAATTACGGTCACGAAGAACAGAAAAAGAAACTTATTGCAGGAATTGTTTTAACAGGAGGTGGCGCACAATTAAAACACTTAAAGCAATTGGTAGAATATATCACTGGAATGGATACCAGAATTGGTTTTCCAAACGAGCATTTGGCAGGAGATAGTGACGAAGAAATAACAAGCCCATTATACGCAACAGCAGTTGGTTTGGTAATGGATGGTCTAAAAAGACAAGAAAGAAAAAAGGCCGAAATAATTATTGAAGAGGTTCAAGAAGTCGAAGATTTAACAGAAGTTGAAACAGAAATTGAAGAACCGCAACCAATAATAAAACCAGAAAGACGTTCATTTTTAGACAAGTTAACAGAACGAGTAAAAGATTTTCTCGATAATGCCGAGTGAATTTTTAAAAAGAAGTAAAGATTAATCCATAGATATTTTAAATATCGCAAAAAGTAATAGAATAATTAAAACGAAATTCATGAGCAGCAACAAAGAATTCGAAGGTAATATTTCATTTGATCTCCCTAAAAATCAATCAAATGTTATAAAAGTCATAGGTGTTGGTGGTGGAGGTAGCAATGCTATCAACCACATGTTCCAACAAGGTATAAAAGGTGTCGATTTTGTAATTTGTAATACAGATGCACAAGCGCTACAAAACAGTGGAGTTCCAAACAAAATCCAATTAGGTTTAAATTTAACCGAAGGATTAGGTGCTGGAGCAAATCCAGATGTTGGAGAGAAATCTGCAATAGAAAGTTTTGAAGACTTACAGCGCATGTTGGATACCAATACTAAAATGATATTCATAACCGCTGGTATGGGTGGTGGAACCGGAACAGGAGCCGCACCAATAATTGCTAAAATGGCTAAAGATTTAGATATTTTAACAGTTGGGATTGTAACCATGCCTTTTCAGTTTGAAGGAAAAATGCGTAACGAACAAGCGCAAATTGGTATAGAGAACTTACGTAATGTGGTCGATTCGTTAGTGGTAATTAACAACAATAAACTTCGTGAAGTATATGGAAATTTAGGCTTTAAAGCTGGGTTCTCTAAAGCAGACGAAGTGCTTTCTACTGCCGCACGTGGTATTGCAGAGGTAATAACACATCACTACACGCAAAATATTGATTTACGCGATGCTAAAACAGTATTAAGCAATAGTGGAACTGCTATTATGGGTTCTGCTACATCTTCTGGTCAAAATAGAGCACATGACGCTATTAGTAAGGCGCTGGATTCACCTTTATTAAACGATAATAAAATTACTGGAGCTAAAAACGTATTGTTGCTTATCGTTTCTGGTGCACAAGAAATTACTATTGATGAAATAGGTGAAATTAACGACCATATTCAAAACGAAGCTGGTCATGGTGCAAATATTATCATGGGTGTAGGTGAAGACGAATCTTTAGACGAATCTATCGCTGTTACCATTATTGCAACGGGTTTTGATATCGATCAACAAGACGAAATTTCTAATACAGAAACTAAGAAAGTTATTCATGCTTTAGAAGAAGATAAACCTTTTGAACATGATTTAATAAAAAAAGAACAAGCTCCAGCCATTATAACTCCTAATATTGAGTTAGAAAAAAAAGAACCAACAGTTGTTAAGCACACTTTAGATTTAGACGAATTAGATACGTTTGGAAAACCAAAAAATGTTACAACTATAAATGACCTTATTCAAACTACTGGAGCTATTAGAAATATAGATGTTGTTTACCAGGATGTTCTAGCGAAGTTTGAAGAGGAAGATTTTATTATTACAGATGTTCAAAATCAAGCAGAACAGGAAGAAGAAGAAATTGAAGATGAACAGCAAATTACGCTAACCTTCGATATGCCAATTAGCAATTCGCCTGTAATAAGTAAAGATGAGGACTTTGTGGTGCACAAATTGGATGAGAATATTAAAAAAATTCCTGTTAACGATTATGTAGAATTAATTCCTGTTACAGAAACTAATAAACATGGCGAAACAAGATATGTTTTAGACGATTATATGGAAATTGAGTCTGGAATCAATAAAAACCAAAAGCAGGAAAAGGTCATGGAGATCGCTGAAGAATACGATAAAGAAATTGTTTTCGAAAAGAAAACAATTAAATCGGAAGAAACAGAAACTTCTATAGACGAAATTGATCCTATGAATACGCCAATTTCAGAATTGTTAAAAGAACGTGCTGAAGAGCGTAGACGTAAAATGAAAGATTTTAATTATAAATTTAATACATCTAAAATTGATGAAATTGAAAAAATTCCAGCATACAAACGTCGTGGAATCGATTTAGATTTATCAAAACACTCGTCAGAATCTAATATGTCTGGTACTAGTGTTAGTATTGATGATAACGACGATATTCAATTTAGAAGCAATAATTCTTTTCTACACGATAATGTAGATTAAGTTTTAGTGATTAAATTTAGTGATAGTGCTTCTTTAAAACCCGAATGATCTAATTGATCTTTCGGGTTTTATATTTTTCAGTGATTTTATCAATGGTGGTTTTTTAAAAATCACATAGACTTTAAATTTTTAAATTCATTTAAGAAGAAAACTTATTTTCTTAGTACCTTCGTGGCTTGCAATAAAACAAAAAACATGAGTTTACAAGAAGATATCATGACAGCCATGAAAACGGCCATGAAAAGTAAAGATCAAATGGCTTTAACGGCTTTAAGAGCTGTTAAATCGGCCATACTTTTAGCGCAAACAGAAAGTGGAGCTAAATTAGAATTAACCGAAGAGCAAGAGCTTAAAATACTTCAAAAGCAAGTAAAGCAACGCAAGGATAGCGCTGCAATTTATTTGGAGCAAAGTCGCGAAGATTTAGCGGCTCCAGAATTAGCTGAAGCAGAAGTAATCTCTCAATTTTTACCAGAAGCACTAACCGATGAAGAAATAGAAAAAGTAGTTGTTATGACTATTGAAAGCGTTGGAGCAGAAGGCATGAAAGATATGGGAAAAGTTATGGGAATAGTAAGTCAGGAATTAGCTGGAAAAGCAGATGGGAAGACTATTTCAAATATAGTAAGAGCTAAGTTGGCTTAAACCAACAAAATCTTTCAGGTTTTAAAAACCTGAGAGGTTTATCGAAATTTTTAGCAGAAAAGACAAAAGAAGAAGCGATGCTTCGAGAAAAGTATTTTAAAACAGGAATAGGAAGAGAATTTTTAAAGAGTAACATAAAATCATAATTGGCCTCGTAGTTCAACTGGATAGAATATCAGATTTCGGCTCTGATGGTTGGGGGTTCGAATCCCTTCGAGGTCACTATAAAAACTAAAAACAAGCAAGTAATCTAGCTTGTTTTTTTTGTTTAAAGATATAGCTTATTAGCTGTAAGCACTCAAATTGATATATTTCAGAATTCCGATATATAGTTTTTCACTGAATTATATTTTTAATTTACTAGATTTATCAAAATATTACTCCAAATTGTATTTTATGATTAACCTACCTGAATTACCAATTGAATACCTAATCCTCTTTGGGTTTTTGGTTACTGTATTAACTGGTTTAATGCTTTATGCCTTAGTTAATATGGTCGAAATGGTATATGTCATGATTTTTAGAAAACCACTTTATCGACATGCTTCTATTTGGTTAAAAAAAATACCCAAAGATCAAAAGGCTATTTTAGAGAGACAGTTTACTTTTTACAAGCGACTTTCAGATAAGGAGAAACGGTTTTTCGAACATCGCTTGGCTCTATTTATTGCAAACAAGGAATTTGTAGGTCGAAATGGAATTATTGTTTCAGAAGAAATGAAAGTTTTAATTTCTGCTACAGCAGTTATGCTCACTTTTGGCTTCAGAAATTTTTATATTCGATCCGTTAAAATGATTTTTATCTACCCTACCGAATTCTATTCTGAAACCAATGAAACGTATCATAAAGGTGAGTATAATTTCAGATTTAAAGCCTTGGTGCTGTCTTGGGCTGATTTCTTGGAAGGTTATGATATAGAAAATGATAACCTTAATTTAGGTATCCATGAATTTGCACATGCCATTCATTTAAATAGTATGAAGGAAAAACATGTGGGTGCTACTATTTTCACTGATACCTTTTACGAATTAAACCATATGTTGGCCAGCCAAGAAACCTTACGAGAACGTATGATAACTTCTGGTTATTTTAGAGAATATGCCTTAACCAATCAATTTGAATTTATAGCAGTTATTATTGAAACATTTATAGAAACACCGCAACAATTTAAATCGCAATTTCCGGATATTTATGCTAAGACAAAGCAAATGTTAAATTTTAATTTTTCTGGGTATTAGTCTGTTTACATGACATTTGTCATTCTTTTTTATGTATAGTGTAGGTATCTTTAGTATAGAATTTAAAACGATAACACATGAAAAAAAGAGCACCAATTTCAGACATTATGACTAAAGATGTCATTACTTTAAATCATACAGACGATTTAGAAACAGCAGAACATTTATTTAAAAGCAAAAAGATTAGACACATTCCTGTAGTTAGTGGCGAAAAAATTATTGGCATGTTAAGCTATACTGATTTATTGAGAATTAGTTTTGCTGATGCTATTGATGAAGAAGAAGATAATGTGGACACTGTAGTTTATAATATGTTTACTATAGAGCAGGTAATGGCTAAAAACTTAACAAGTGTAAACTCATCTACAACCATTAAGGAAGTTGCTGAAATACTAGCTAAAAAAGAGTTTCATGCACTACCAGTTGTTGATAACAAAAAGTTAGTTGGTATTGTTACCACTACAGATTTGATAAACTACTTAATTGAACAATTCTAAACAGTTAGTTAATAATTCAAACTAAAAAAAAGCTCCATTTAGGAGCTTTTTTTATGAGTTGGCAAGTTGTTTTAATTCCTTTATGGTTTGTGTTGGATTTTTGCTTTTAAAAACATGGCTTCCTGCAACAAAGGCATCAGCTCCAGCTTCTACAAGCTGTTTTATGTTTTTGTCTGTAACACCGCCATCAATTTCGATTAGCGTATTTAAGCCTTG
This sequence comes from Xanthomarina arctica, assembly GCF_014638915.1. GTDB lineage: Bacteria > Bacteroidota > Bacteroidia > Flavobacteriales > Flavobacteriaceae > Xanthomarina > Xanthomarina arctica. Next base: position 1,255,873 of record NZ_BMFQ01000001.1, read on the forward strand.
TTCGTCAATCATGCGTCTAAGTTTCTTAATTTTATTATAGGTCATTTCTTCAAATTTCTGACCTCCAAAACCAGGATTAATAGACATAAGTAATACCATGTAACATTTTGGTAAAATGTCTTCTAAAACAGACACGGGTGTTGTTAAGTTTAAAACGACTCCTGCTTTGCAACCAGCATCTTCAATTTGTGAGAGTGTTCTGTGTAAATGCACAGTGGATTCGTAATGCACAGTAATTATATCTGCTCCAACTTTGGCAAACTCTTCAATATAGCGTTCTGGCTTTTCTATCATTAAATGCACGTCTAATGGCTTAGTAGCATGCTTTTTTATAGCTTGAATTACTGGCATCCCGTAAGATATGTTCGGAACAAAATGCCCATCCATAACATCTATATGAAACCAATCGGCGTCACTATTGTTAACCATTTCTACATCGCGTTGCATGTTACCAAAATCGGCGGCTAACATGGAAGGTGCTATTAGTTTTGAGTTCATTGTTGTGTAGTTATTTTGTTTGCACAAAGCTAAGGATTTTTATTTTTAGGTAGTTAGTAGGTCTTCAATAATTTGTAAAAAGAGCGTGCTATTTTCAGTGTCTTTTTTCTCTAAATTAATAACATAATTTTGTAAACCATATAAAGCATCCATATGTTCTATAACACTATAGCCTGTGTCAAAACCCTTAAAGCTTAATTGTGAAATGGATTTGTTTAATAATTCTATTATATCGGTATGTCTAGAGTCTTTTTTTATTTTTAGATAAAGGGCATCTATAATCACAGATTCTCCTTCTAATATTTGAAAAAACACCTGACCTCTCTTAACTAAAACTCCAGTAATATTTTTACTGTCATTCTTAGTTTGAGTTTCATTAAATATTGCTTCGAAACCCATAATATTAATATTTAACTTCGCTTTACTTTTATAACATATTGTTTTTAACATGTTTAAAGATAATATAAAATTTCTGAAAGTTAAATCTATTTCGTGTAGAGGGTTTGAAAAATTAATTAGAAAAGTATGTAAATGAATGAAGCCAGAGTAATCAGCTCTGGCTTCTTTCATCAATCAAAAAACGAACAGTTTTATTCTCACCGAAGTGGGAATCTTATACTGTTTGTTGAGATAAAATTCCAAGCTTCAAAATCCAAAATCCAAATTCCAACCTCTTGGTATTTGGATTTTTGTTTTTGGAATTTAAAACTTACCCTAGGTAAGTTTTTAATATTTTACTTCTAGACGTATGTTTTAATCTACGAATAGCTTTTTCTTTAATTTGTCTTACACGTTCTCTAGTCAGGTCGAAAGTTTCGCCAATTTCTTCTAAAGTCATTGGGTGTTGATTTCCTAAACCAAAGTATAAACGAATAACATCTGCTTCACGAGGTGTTAATGTTTCAAGCGCTCTTTCAATTTCTGTACGTAAAGATTCTTGTAATAATTCTCTATCTGGATTCGGAGATTCGCCAGAATTTAATACGTCGTAAAGGTTAGAATCTTCACCTTCAACTAAAGGTGCATCCATACTTACGTGACGACCAGAATTTTTCATAGACTCTTTAACATCGTTAATGGTCATGTCTAATTCTTTTGCAATTTCTTCAGCACTTGGTGGACGTTCGTGAGCTTGCTCTAAAAATGCAAATGTTTTATTAATCTTATTAATAGAACCAATTTTGTTTAAAGGCAAACGTACAATACGAGATTGTTCTGCCAAGGCTTGTAAAATGGATTGTCTAATCCACCAAACAGCATAGGAAATAAATTTAAAACCACGAGTTTCATCGAAACGTTGTGCTGCTTTAATAAGTCCTAGATTTCCTTCATTAATTAAATCTGGTAAGGTTAACCCTTGGTTTTGGTATTGCTTAGCTACAGAAACTACGAAACGTAAGTTAGCTTTTGTCAACTTCTCTAAAGCAAGTTGATCTCCTGCTTTAATACGTTGCGCTAATTCTACTTCCTCGTCTGCTGTAATTAAGTCAACTTTTCCAATTTCTTGAAGATATTTGTCTAAAGAAGCGGTTTCTCTATTGGTAACCTGCTTGGTAATTTTAAGTTGTCTCATCTAATTGTAAGCCTATAAATAAGTTAAGTTGTTACTTTATGTTATGGTTATACGTTTAAAGAGCAATTTTTGTTACATAAAATGGTGTTTATTTTTTGAAAATTAATTTTTTGGTCAAAAACAAATTGAAATTTAGTAACTTAGCCTTAGTTTAAAACAAAACTTATAACATGAAAAAATTAGTATTTTTATTTTTTGCATTTGCTATGATGCAAGTTTCGGCACAAAATTTATCGTCAATTGCTTCTTCTGCATCAAGTGGATCTATGATTGAAAACTTAGCGTCTGATCAAGTAAAGAATTTAACAAAGAAATTAAATTTAAGTGAAAGTCAACAACAACTAGTTTCCGGATTGGTAGTTAGCCAACTAAAAAGTGAAAAATTCCAAAAACTTTTAGGAAGTTTAGGAGCTGATAAATTAATGGGTTCAAGTAATACCTCTGATAATACAGCGGAACAAACTGATAAAATTCAATCTGCTTTATTAGGAGACGAAGGGTTTCAAAAGGAAATGGGTTCTGTTTTAGATAAAAAACAAATGGAAACCATGAAATCTTATATACCAAGATAAACAATAGATAAGAATATAGAAAGCCCTTTCAAACTAGTTTAGGAATTGCTTTCTAAAATACAAAAACCTCACAAAATTTATAATTTTGTGAGGTTTTTAGTTTTCATTAAAACCAATTGAGGCGACACCTGAATCCGTTTTTATTCCCGTATCTGGCCATCTCCAAATACATAATATTTATTGGTAACCAGTTGTTTTAAGCCTAGAGGTCCACGATGATGTAATTTGTCTGTGCTAATTGCTAACTCTGCACCAACACCCATTTGTCCACCATCTGTAAATCGGGTAGAGGCATTATGGTATACTGCAGCACTGTCTATTTGTTGCATAAAAGTTGCTGCTTCGTTTTTATCTTCCGTTATTATAACCGAAGAATGTCCACCAGAATATTTGTTAATTATTGCAATAGCTTGATCTAATCCGTCTACTTCTCCAATTAATAATTTCATGGCTAGAAATTCTTCATACCAAGTATTCTCATTTGAAATTTGAGTTTCATCGAATAAAATCTCACCTATTTTTTTATCAACTACCAACTCCACATCAACATGATCCAGTGTTTTTTGCAACTCTTGAACTTTCTCTTGATAATCCGGAATGTTTCTATCAATAAGTACTTTGTCTAGCGCATTGCAACCTGAAATTTTATCTGTTTTGGCATTAATAATTACTTTCACTGCTTTTTTCCAATCGGCATTTTTAGAAACATATAAAAAGTTATTTCCACGGCCGGAAATTAAAACGGCACATGTTGCGTGATCCTTAACAAACTTAATTAAGCGTTCCCCACCACGCGGGACGATTAAATCGATTTTCTCCGTAGGATTTTTTAAGAATTCCTGTGTTTCTTCACGTTTTAAATGTAGTAACTTAATCCAGTCTTTAGATAAGCCATTTTCTTCAAGAGCTTCATGCCAGCACTTTTCTAAAATTAGATTGCTATTTATGGCTTCCTTTCCACCTTTTAATAAAATTTTATTGTTCGCTTTAAAAGCCACTACTGCGGCTTCAACTGTTACATCTGGCCGTGATTCATAAATAATCATGATTGTTCCAAAGGGAGCTGTTTTATTAGTAATCTGTAACCCGCTATCCAGAGTTAAATCTGAAATTATCATATTTACAGGATCTTCCTGTTCTCCTACTTCTTTTATAGCTTGAATCATAGCATCTACTTTAGATGTATTTACGACCAAACGGTCATACAAAGCTTGATCCTCTTTATTAAATGCTTCTAGATCTTTTTTGTTTGCTTTTATAATGTTGTTGCGTTCTCTATCAATAATTTGAATCATTGAATTTAAAACGTCATTTTTTTTATATGTATGTAATAATTCCATAAGTGTTTTTTAGTGAATAAATTTAGTTCCTACTTCCTTGTTATCGATAATATCAATAATTACATTTTCACGTTTGCCATTGGCTATGTAAGTTGGAATATTCATTTTGGCTGTGCTTTTGGCAACACGTAATTTTGAAGCCATACCTCCACGACCTTCGCCTTCTTTTTTATCCGAAGCTTTTACATATTGTTCCACGTTTTGATTACCTGTAACTTTATGAATTCTTTCAGAGTCTTCGTCATCTGGATGTCCTGTAAAAAGACCATCGGTATCTGATAATATAATTAAACGGTCCGCATCTATCAATTCTGCAATCAAACTGGCTAACTCGTCATTATCAGAAAACATAGACATTGTTAAAGAAACGGCATCATCTTCATTGGCAATGGGGATTACACCTTCAGACAATAATCCTTCATAACAGTTAATCATATTCTCACGATGTTTTCCATAATCAAAATCTCGTTTCGTGGCTAAAACTTGCCCGCAACGCATGCCGTAATCGTGAAACAAACTGTAGTAATGACGCATCATCCTTGGTTGACCTACGGAGGAATATACCTGACGTCTTATTGATTTATCGGTGATATTCGTGTTTCCTAATACCTCCATTCCAGCAACTGCTGAACCCGAGGATACTAAAACCACCATAATTTCGCGCTCATAAAGCACGGAAATTTGACGTACAAGCTCTTTTAGAACAGGGCCAAGAATACGGTTATCTCTATTAGTTAATACGTTTGTTCCTACTTTTACTACGATACGTTTAATGTCGTCGTCCATATTATTTTTCTTGTCCTAATTCTATTGCCCTATTAAATGCGGCATAAGCGGCATCTTGAATAAGTTGTTTTACATTATTGTCTTCCATAGAATCTATAGCCGCCTGCGTGGTGCCTCCTTTAGAAGACACGCGATCAATCCAAGCTTCCGGAGAAATATCCGATTGATTAAAAAGCTCAATGGCTCCTTCAAAGGTATTACTGACTAATATTTTTGAATCATAATCTGAAAAGCCCATTTTTAAAGCGGCTTCCAACATGGACTGCATAAAATAGAATACATAAGCTGGTCCACTTCCTGAAATACCAGTTGAGGCATCAATGAATTTTTCGGTATCCACATGAATTGAAGTTCCAGTAGTATCCAATAAGTTTCTAACCATAATGAGTTCTACTTTTGAAACATCTGATGATTCGGTATAGGAGGTAACCCCTTTACCCACTTTTGCAGGTAAATTGGGCATGGCTCTAACCACTTTTTTAATGCCTAATTGTTCTTTTATTGTGTCTATTGTTACTCCGGCCATTAACGATACAAATAGTTGCTGCTTGTTAATGTATTTTGTCATACTTTTAAATAAGTCTTCAATATGGTATGGTTTTACGGCAAGAAAGACGATATCTGCTTTTGGTAAGCAATCTTCTAAATTATCGTAAACATCGAAATGAGCTTCTTTGCTTAATGTTGTAATTTTTTTAGGATCTGTATCATATATATTCAGGTTGTGTTTTCCTAATAAAGGCGATTTTGCCATTCCTTCGGAATACGTTAATCCCATGTTTCCAGCTCCAATTACTAATACTCTCATGTTTTATAATGTATTGATTATCAATATTAATTTCTATAAAGAGTGCAAGGACTGTACGGAAGACCCGAAAAAAATAATTAATTTCAAGAAATCCCATATAGTTAGAAAGTAGGGGGAATGGTTAGTGTATTCTTAATATTAGGTCTGTTCGTTGCCAAATTTACAATTAGAGCTATTGTTGATATTGACAAAAGGTGACAGCTTGTCGGGAATAAAAAGGCCCACACTGGAAATAACGAATTGCTGTGCCATAAAAAAAAGCCTTACAATTTCTTGTAAGACTTCTTTATTGTTATCTAAAAACGGGGATTTTTCTATCTTTTTTCTGCTAAACCACGGGTTAACCAACCTCTTCTGCTAGCGGTTGCTATGGCATATGGTGTAATCCAAAATAATCCAAAAGTGTACAGAATACTATAGGAATATGCCCAAATGGACTCTTTTGTTTCATAGTGATGCGAATAAAAGAGAACTGAGAATGTTGAAGTTACTAGAATGCTTAATAAGGTGGATCCTAGAAATAAAAATGGGTGAGTTAGAACAAAAAACAACATAAAAAGCACAAAAGGGTAGCTCATTATAATTCTTGTTGATTGACTTATAAAAAGTAAACGACTACCAAATTTACTACCTTCTTTAAAGTTGGTGAAAACATATTTTGACATGGCAATGTTTTCTCTTACATTACTTCTTCCCCATCTAATAAACATTTTGTAAAGTCCAGTGTATTCTTCTGGCACATTTGTATAAGCTACAGCGTTTTTTTGAAACAGCACATGCTTTCCTTGTTTTAGAATCATGTTTGTCATGGCTCGATCTTCTCCAATATCTGATGGTTGTCCCATAAAAGTTTGGTTGATCCATTCTGGTAAACAAGCATAAACAGCCGAACTTCGGTAAGCTGCTAAAGCCCCAGGAGTACATAATACGGAGTTCAATGTGCTTTCTGCAGAACGTACAAATTCAAAGCTCATTACAAAGCTTACATCCAACATTTTTGGAAGCATTTCTTTTTTATTGTTTAGAACTCTGATGTTTCCTGCAACGGCACCACATTCTTTATCCGCTACAAACGGACTTACTAAATTTCTTAAGGTATCTTCTTTAACTATGGAGTCACTATCAACAGTAACAAAAACATCTCCTGTTCCTAAATTAAAGCCACGATATAAGGCATGACGTTTTCCTTTGTTTTCAGGTTGTTTAAGGATTTCTAAACGATCTCCAAGGCGTTTTTTAGCATCAACCATCCAATCCCAAGTATCATCTAAGCTACCGTCGTCTATTGCAAGTATTTGCATCTTTTCAATTGGATAGTCACTTTCAGCTAGACTCATTAGCGTATCCCAAACTTGTTTTCCTTCGTTATATGCAGGAACGATAATTGTACAAGTTGGTAATTCTTCGTTTGAAACAGATTCAATAGCTTTATATTTAAAATATCTATAAGCTATATAAATAAAGTAAAATGCTTTAAAGAAAAAGAGTATTCCGGCAAGGATTAAGAATGCAAAACCAAATGTTGAGCTTTTTCGATCTTCATTAAATTGCGCAAAATCGCCATGGAATTTATTAAATAGAAAAATTCCAATGATGATTAAAGCAATGGTGCTTATAAGAGTTATTCTATTATAAGAAACATCAGTATCTCCGTTATCATCTATTGTGAATCCAAAGTATTCTTTAATTTTTTGAAGGTTAGATTTTATTGTTGATTCTTCTGAGGGAGTTATTTTTGGAGCCATAAATGTGTCTATCGTTTATTTTGTCTTTGTTAGATGTACGATGATAATTCATGTTTGGACTTTCTTTAATATTTTTTTAAGAGAATAAAGCTACATTTTTTTGATTTTGGATACTTTCTAAGAATTTAACTGTCTTAGAGGAATAAAAAAAAGCCTATTCAAATAAATGAATAGGCTTTCTACTATAGATTATAAAACTAATAATTAGTCTTGTTTATCTTCTCTTGGTTTTCTGTCATCACGACGATTATCACGACCTTTATTGTCACGAGAACCACGATTATCACGTCCACCAGATCTGCTATCCTCTCTAGGAGGTCTTTCTTTAAAACCTTCTGGTTTAGGTAAAATAGCTTTTCTAGAAACTTTTTCTTTACGAGTTCTTGGATCTTGACCAAAATACTTCACATCAAAAACATCTCCCATGTTTACAACATCGGCAACATTTTCAGTACGTTCCCATGCTAATTCACTTACGTGTAATAACACTTCGTTTCCTGGCGCATCCATATATTCTACAACGGCACCAAAATCAAGCATTTTAATAACTTTTACTTCGTAAATGCTACCAACTGTTGGTTTGAATAAGATAGAATCTATTCTAGCCATTACAGCATCAATACCTTTACGTCCTACACCTAAGATTTCAACAATACCTTCTTCAGTTACTGGATCTTCGTTAATTACGATAGTAGTATCTGTTTCTTTTTGCATTTCCTGAATCACTTTTCCACCAGGTCCAATTAAGGCTCCGATAAATTCATTAGGAACACGTCTTGTAACCATTGTAGGCGCATGTTCTTTAACATCCGCATTAGGTTTAGCAATAGTTTCAACTAGTTTATCTAAAATATGTAAACGACCATTACGAGCTTGTTGTAGTGCTGCCACTAAAATCTCGTATGATAATCCTTTTACTTTAATATCCATCTGACAAGCGGTAATACCATCTGCAGTACCAGTCACTTTAAAGTCCATATCTCCTAAGTGATCTTCATCACCTAAAATATCAGATAATACAGCGTATTTTCCAGAAGTTGCATCAGAAATTAATCCCATTGCAATACCAGAAACTGGTTTTTTCATTTGAACCCCAGCATCCATAAGCGCCATTGTACCAGAACAAACTGTTGCCATAGATGAAGAACCATTAGATTCTAAAACTTCAGAAACAATACGTACTGTATAAGGACAATCTGCAGGAATCATATTTTTCAAAGCACGTTGTGCTAAGTTACCATGACCAACTTCTCTACGAGATGTTCCACGGATTGGTCTTGCTTCACCTGTACAAAAAGGAGGGAAGTTATAATGTAAATAGAAACGCTCTTCACCTTCTTGAGATGGCATATCTATTTGGTTAGCATCTCTAGAAGTACCTAAAGTTACAGTTGCTAATGCTTGAGTTTCCCCACGTGTAAAGATTGCAGAACCATGTGTTGATGGTAAATAATCTACTTCACACCAAATTGGTCTAATCTCGTCAGTCTTACGACCATCTAAACGCAACCCTTCATCTAAGGTTAAATCTCTAATAGCAGCTTTTTCAGCTTTACGGTAATAGTCAGAAACTAAACCTCCGTAATCTGCTAACTCTTCTTCAGAAAAAGTAGCTTTGATATCTTCTTTTATTTGTTGAAAAGCAGCACTTCTTTCGTGCTTAGCAGATCCAGCTTTTGCAATAGCATACACTTTATCGTAAGCCATGTCATGTACCTTCTTCTCTAATGCTTCGTCTTTTCTTTCTGGTTGGTATTCACGAGTTGCTTTCTTCCCAAATGCTTCTGCTAATCTTATTTGAGCAGCACATTGTATTTTAATATGCTCGTGAGCAAACTTAATAGCGTCTGCCATTTCTTCTTCAGAAATTTCATGCATTTCACCTTCTACCATCATTACTGAATCTGCAGAAGCACCAATCATCATATCGATGTCAGATTCTGCTAATTGTGCAAATGAAGGGTTGATAATAAATTCACCATTTACACGAGCAACTCTAGCTTCAGAAATTGCACATTCAAAAGGGAAATCTGATAATTGAATCGCTGCAGAAGCGGCTAATCCTGCCATTGCATCTGGCATAACTTCTGGATCGTGAGACATTAATTGAATCATCACCTGAGTTTCAGAATGGTAATCTTTAGGGAATAATGGACGTAATACGCGATCCACTAAACGCATAGTTAAAACTTCACCGTCACTAGGTCTCGCTTCTCTCTTAAAGAAACCACCTGGATAACGACCAGCAGCAGCAAATTTTTCTCTGTAATCTACTGTTAATGGTAAGAAATCTAAATCTTTTTGTTCGTAGTTGGAAACAACTGTACATAATAACATACATTTTCCTGACTGAACAACAACAGAACCATGTGCCTGTTTTGCTAATTTTCCGGTTTCGATAGTAATTTCTCTACCGTCTCCTAGGTCTATGACCTCTTTAAAAACTTTTGGAATCATAATTTTTTTAATTCTAATTAAACATTGGTAGTTGTGTTGTAGTAGTAGTTGTTGTGACCAATGAAAAACCGTTAGTCCCGAACTCGATTCGGGATCTAGCTTCTTATTTTACGAATTTTTAACTCTTACGATTGAGTTATTATAATACAAAAAAAGAGGCGCGAAGCCTCTTAATTATGTGATTATTTTCTTAATCCTAATTCTTTTACAATTGCACGATATCTTAAGACATCTTTCTTAATTAAGTAATCAAGTAAGCTTCTTCTTTTACCTACTAACATTACTAAAGAACGCTCTGTATTGTAATCTTTACGATTTTTCTTTAAGTGCGTTGTTAAATGCTCAATTCTGTAAGTGAATAATGCAATCTGTCCTTCTGCAGTACCAGTATCTTTTGCATTTTTGCCATGTTTTGTAAAGATGGCTTCTTTTTCTTTTTGATCTAAATACATTCCAATATTATTTTAAATGATTTTTATGTACATGAAAGTTTTTCTTTCAAGCTGCAAATATAATACTTTTTCGCCAATTGTAATCTTTTGTAAAAATATTATTTGATTCAACAATGAAAAACTAGACTCTTAAAGGTTGATTTGTAATTAAATCGATATATAAATTAACTTTATTTTTTAGATTTTTTCTATGAGTAATAAAGTCTAAAAAACCATGTTCTAATAAAAACTCTGATGTTTGAAAGCCTTCAGGTAACTCTTGCCCAGTGGTGTCTTTTACAACACGTGGTCCGGCGAAACCAATTAAAGCTCCAGGCTCAGCAATGGTAATATCTCCTAACATGGCGAAGGATGCTGTTGTTCCTCCTGTTGTTGGATCTGTACATAAAGAAATATATGGTATTCCAGCGTCTGCCAGTTGTGCTAATTTAACCGAAGTTTTGGCTAACTGCATTAAAGATAGAGCTGCTTCCATCATTCTTGCTCCTCCAGATTTGGAGATAATCATAAAAGGGATTTTCTTTTTTAAGGAATAATCTGCGGCACGAGCAATTTTTTCGCCTACTACAGAACCCATAGAACCACCAATAAAAGCGAAATCCATACAAGCAATTACTAAATCTTTTCCATTAGATTTACCTACAGCAGTACGAACAGCATCTTTTAAATTAGTTTTTTCTTGGGCTGCTTTTAAACGGTCTGGATATTTTTTAGTGTCTTCGAATTTTAAGGGATCTTTTGACTCTAATTTAGTGTCGAATTCTTTAAATTTATTGTCGTCGAATAATATTTCGAAATACTCTTTACTTCCTATTCTTACATGGTAACCATCTTCTGGGCTCACATAGAAATTTTGTTCTAATTCTTTGGTATCTACTATCTTTCCAGTAGGAGATTTATACCACAAACCTTTAGGAGTATCCTTTTTTTGGTCGGTAGTGGTTTGAATTCCTTTTTCTTTTCTTTTAAACCAAGACATAATGATTAACGATTTTAGAATTATGATTTACGATTTTAGAATTTTAAAATCGTTAGTTTCCTTGTTAGTTATAGAAGCAAAATTAAACGTTTCATTTGAATTGAGCATTTCACTTTTATATATTTTATAATGTATTTACATTATTCAAATCTTCGAAAGCCTTTTTTAAGCGTTCTACAAAGGTTATTTCTCCTTTACGTAACCAAACTCTTGGGTCGTAATATTTTTTATTTGGAATATCTGAACCCTCAGGATTTCCAATTTGTGATTTCAAATAATCTTGGTTTTCAAGAATGTAATCACGAACGCCTTCAGTAAATGCATATTGCATGTCTGTATCGATATTCATTTTTATAACACCATAACCAATAGCTTCGCGAATTTCTTCTACCGTTGAGCCTGAACCACCGTGAAAAACAAAATCGATATGATTGTGTTCTACACCAAATTTCTTAGAAATATATTCCTGAGAGTTTTTAAGGATTTTTGGAGTTAGCTTCACATTTCCAGGTTTATATACGCCATGAACGTTTCCAAAGGCTGCTGCAATAGTAAATTGGTTGCTTATTTTGCTTAATTCTTCGTAAGCATAAGCTACTTCTTCTGGCTGAGTGTATAATTTAGAATCGTCTACGTCTGTATTATCAACACCATCTTCTTCACCCCCTGTAATACCAAGTTCAATTTCTAAAGTCATACCCATTTTACTCATTCTAGTTAGGTATGCTTTACAAATCTCTATATTTTCTTCAATAGGTTCTTCACTTAAATCAATCATGTGAGAACTATATAAGGGTTTTCCTGTTTCTTTAAAATGTTGCTCACTAGCATCTAATAAACCATCAATCCATGGCAATAATTTTTTAGCACAATGGTCTGTGTGTAAGATAACAGGGATACCATAAGCTTCGGCCATTAAATGCACATGCTTTGCGCCGGCAATACAACCTGCGATGGCTGCTTTTTGGTTCTCGTTACTTAATCCTTTTCCAGCATTAAAAACACCTCCACCATTAGAAAATTGAATAATTACAGGAGCGTTTAAATCTCTTGCAGTTTCCAAAACACCATTGATGGTACTTGAGCCAACTACGTTTACAGCAGGTAAGGCGAATCCTTTTTCTTTAGCTAGTTTGAAAATATTTTGAACTTCTTGCCCTGTTGCAACTCCAGGTTTAATGTTATGTGCCATAATTGTTAAATTAAAAAGTTTGAAATACAAAAATAAGAAAATTAAATAGCTTAGAAAGGGTAATTGATACCTATGTTATAAACAGCATTTGAAAAATTGTAATCTTTAAACCATCTATCATTTTCAGGATATGATGGATCATAGGTTTTAAAACCTATGTCAAAGCGGAAAACTGCAAAGCCAAAATCGTATCTTAATCCAAAACCAGAACCAATGGCAATATCCTTTAAGGAAGAAAAATTGTTAAAGGTTGCTTGTGGGTCTGTAACATCATCTAATACATTCCAAATATTTCCAGTATCGATAAAAAAGGCGCCATTGAAGCTATCAAAAAGATTAAATCGATGTTCAATATTAAAAGCTAACTTTAGGTTTGCTTCATTAAACTCGTCATTACTATCTAAGCTTCCAGGGCCAAGACTGTAGGCAACCCAAGCACGGTTATCGTTAGTTCCTCCAGCAAAGAAACTCTTAGAGAAAGGAATGTTTGTAGAGTTTCCATAAGGAATGGCAATTCCAGCAAAGCTTCTAATGGCAAGGACATTTTTTTTGCCTAAATCCCAATGCTTTATATAGTCGAATTCCGTTTTTACATATTGTGAATAGGCTACATTGAACATTTCATATTGTCCTGCATCATTTTTCTTTAAATTTCCAAGTTTTGAAATAGCACCAAATAAGTTTCCAGCAAGCTCTAATTTTAATCTGAAGATAGAAAAAGTCTCATCATATAAATTCTCCCTATTATCTCTTGTGAAATTAAAATTAGAGGCAAAAATTAAATTATCTTCGGTAAGCCTTATTTTTCTTTCGTTAATGGAATATACGTCGTCGTATTCAGCCTCTCCTGGTTGCAAGGAAGTGTCTCCTGATAACACTTCATTTATAAACATATCGGTTTGACCTGGATAGGTTAAATTGTTCCCATTATTATAATCGATGCTGTTAGATATGGCATTTAATTCGTCGTATGAGTTTTGATAAACTCCAAAATAATTATCTGGATTTAAGTTTCTTACATATTGGATGTTAAATAAATCCAGCCTATTGGTTACTAAGTTTGAAGCGTACCATTTATAGTTAAAAATACCAGAAACCGTTTGCTTGTCTAACCCAACATTGGTCTGACTAGAGGTTGAAATGGAAATCCTAGTGGTTGGAAACATGGTTTTTGGGATAATCCGTGCTGTATTGAACGGAAAAAACAATCTTGGAATGGTTAGTTTTAAATCGACACCTATTTCAGTAATATCAAAAAAGGGATCGCTTGCATCAGCTCCATCCTTGGATGCTCCAATGGAGCCAAAAGCTGAAAGTTCTAATGTTTCTGCACCTCTAAAAATATTACGCATTAACAAACTAGGGTTGAAGGCTAGGCCAACAGATTGAATATTACTTTGAGAAACTTCAGCACTAAAATTTAAGCCGAATTTTTTATACGGTGTCAGTAGAATATTTGCTGTTAAAGTAGTATCCGGATTTTCTATATAATCGATGCTAGGGTGTTTAAAAGTCTGTAAATTATTAATGTGTCTATAAGTGTTAGATCTATCTTTATCTCTAAAAACATCACCAGGAGTAATAAATATAGCGTCCGTTATGGCTTTTGGTTTAAAACGCATCTTTCCATAACTGTACAGATTGAATTTTTTAAATGTGATTGAATCTTGAATTGCTAAATCTTTATTCTCGTACGAGTAATCAGTATAAATATTAACTTCTTTAATTTTATAAATACTAAAAGGTTCTTTGTAGACTGTATCTTGGGTAGTAATAGATCTATTTAAAATCTGCAAATCCACATTTACTTTGTTGTTGGTGTTAATGGTATCCATATCAAAATACACATAATCCTGACTAAAATGATAGACTCCAGAGTTTCTCATTTCTTGATTAATTCTAGCTTTCTCGCTAGCAAAAGTGGCCGTTCTATATTGTTTATTTTTTTTAATAAAGGAATTTTCCTTAGTTGAGTTGTAAAGAGAATCAACTACTGGAGAAGCAATGCTTCTTGAAAGGGAATCTACAATATAAGGTTCTCCAGTTTTTATTGAATAATTGATAGAGGCTTTTTTGCTTTCTAAGCTATCTGTAGTAGAAGTAGCATCCACATTAAACCAACCATTATTAAAATAGTATGCTTCTAATTGTTTTTCAGATCGTTTTGTTTTATCATGATTAACAAATACTGGTGCTTCGCCTGTTTTTTTTAGCCAATCGTTAAAACCAATTCGGGCTTCTATATATCTTTCTAATTGTTTTTTAGAAAGAAAATTTTCTAAGTGTTTTCGTTTTTTAGGTTTAGAGTCTATTTTAACGTTAATGATGGAATCTATATTAGGCCTAGCAGCGTTGTAAATATAAAGTCTTAAAGGAGTATTGATAATTTTTTTGTTGCTTTGTTGAAACAGTAAATTATTAACACGCTCTGAATTATCCTTTTTACCATTTACATAAATAGAATTTTCAACAAGTAAAAGTTTGTCTTCAGGTACTCTTTTTACTGAATTACAGGAATACAAAAAGCCAGTAAATACAATAAATAATACTATTTTTGAGAAATGTAGTTTCAAATACAAATTAAATTAGCTAGTAATAAAAGAGTTGCTGTTTTTAGGAGTAATATATATTACTTCAATTTAACTCAAAAATACATTATTTCAATCGAAAAATATATTTAAATAAGTTTGAATGTTATCTAAAAACCAAATAAAATTAATAACGAGTTTAAATCAAAAAAAATTCAGGCTTCAGCAGGGTTTATTTGTTGCTGAAGGTGTTAAAACTATTAACGAATTAATAGGCTCTCATTTTAAATTACAACAGTTATATACTGTAGATTCATTCAAAATTGATGCCAATCTTGAAACGCTTATTTCTGAATCTGAATTAAAAAAAATAAGCTTTCTAAACACGCCTAATACGGCATTGGCAGTTTTTAAAATTCCTGAAGTAAAACAGGTTCATACAGATAAATTAATTGTTGCCTTGGATAATGTTCGAGATCCTGGAAATTTAGGAACCATCATTAGACTTTGCGATTGGTTTGGGATTACAGATTTGGTTTGTAATTTAGAAACAGTAGATTGTTTTAATCCAAAAGTTATACAGGCTACTATGGGTTCTATAACAAGGGTTAATATAACCTACTTGGACTTGCCTGAATTTTTAAAACAAACAGATTTAGAGGTTTTTGGCGCTTTTATGGATGGTGATAATATTTATAAGAAAAAATTGACTGGAAAAGGGGTTTTAGTACTTGGAAACGAGGCGAATGGTATTTCTAAAGATATTGAAAGTCTTATTTCGTCTAAAATTACCATCCCTAGATTTGGCGATTTGCAATCTACCGAAAGTTTAAATGTGGCTACTGCTACTGCTGTTATATTGAGTGAATTTAGAAGAGGTTAGTTGTAGAGCTGTTAGTTGTTGAGCCGATTATAACCAATATACTTTTTACAACTTTACAACAAACACCTACTGGAACGTAAAGTTAATAAACACGCCACGAGTTTGCATTTTGTCAATATTTCCAGTCCAAGGGCTATTTATATCTTCGTCTCTAACTAACTCGTCGTTAATTGCGAAAATTCCACGAATAGAAGGTGTGAATTTGAAGTAGAATAAATAAAAATCGATACCAAAACCTAGCTCGTAATAATACATGTTTTTAGTCGTTCTAAATTTTCCAGCACTATTGTCGTCTGGGTTATCTTGATTACTAGAAAGATTTAATGAGGTAGATACACCACCAATTATAAAAGGTTTAAAATTGTTTAAGCGCTTTGTAGAAACCTTAAGTAATAATGGGACATGTATGTAAGTGGATTTTATTTCTCTTTCTAAATCTGAAGAAGTGAATTCTACACCATCAAAATAACTCTCTGGATATTCTAGAACTCGAGTAGTAATACTTAATCCCGGTTCTAATCTTAAATCTAAAAAGCTATTTATCCTCATGTTTCCAACTAATCCTACATTAAAACCAGTTGATTTTTTTGTTTGAATGTCTGGTTCGTTGTATATATAATCGAAATTAAAATCATAACTATTAAATCCAAGAAAATAACCATAGCTTAAAAAAGCTTTGTCAACATTTTCATCATTTAGTATTTTTTCTTTAGTAAACAGTTGAGCAGAAGCCGACTGAATAATGAATAAAAAAGCGAACAGAAAAATGATGTTTTTCATATTATTTTTTTGATGATGTATATATGGTTGCCACTCCAAAGGTTTGTGGTTTGTTTACAACATTTATAAACCCACTTTCACGCAAAATATTGTTTAAAACTTCACCAAAAGGAAAAACAGATGCAGAATCGCTTAAATATTTATAGGCACTTTGGTCTTTAGAAAAGAGTCTTCCAATAAGTGGCATGATGTTTTTTGTGTATAAGTTGTAGCCTTGTTTAAAAGGTGTTTTTGTAGGAACAGATGTTTCTAAAATAACAAAAATACCACCAGGTTTTAAAACACGATGAATTTCGGAGAGACCTTTTTCTAAATTTTCAAAATTTCTAACACCAAATCCTACAGTAATAGCATCGAAAGTATTTTCTTCAAAAGGCAAGTTTTCAGAATCGCCAACTACCATTTCTATTCTATCCTGTAAATTTTTATTTAATATTTTCTTTTTTCCAACTTCAAGCATGCCTTGGCTAATATCCAAACCTATAATTTTTTCAGCTTTCGTTTCAGCTAAATTAATTGCTAAATCTCCTGTTCCTGTGGCAATATCCAATATGATGTTCGGATTTGTTTGTGCAACCAGATTCACTACGTTTTTTCGCCATTTAATGTCTATTCCAAAAGAAATTACACGATTTAATCCATCGTATTCCTTGGAAATAGTATCAAACATCTTGGTTACCTGTTCCTTTTTGCCTACTTCACTGTCCTTATATGGCTTAACTTTTGTCAATGTGTTATTTTTTTTGCACAAACCTACATATTTATTTTCAATTTGAATTGTTCAATGAAACTCAAATTTCATATTAATAGGATGATTTCATCATTTTATTAAAATAAACAGTTTCATTGAAAAATAAACATTTAAAGGAGGTTTTACCAACTTTAAATCAAATAATTATATCTTTAATTGTCCTTTAATGTATCAATTTAGCAGTATATTTGTGACACTTTTATTATTATTTAACACATGAAAATAATTATTGCTGGAGCTGGTGAAGTAGGATTTCATTTAGCAAAATTATTATCCTACGAGTCTCAAGAAATTACCCTAATAGACACCAATAAAGAGAGTCTTACTTATGCAGACAATCATTTAGATATTAAAGTTATTAAAGGCGATGCTACTTCAATAGCCATTTTAAAAGATGCTAAAATTGAATCTAGCGACTTATTAATTGCGGTAACCTCTTCAGAGACTACCAATATAACCGTTTGTGTTTTTGCAAAACAACTTGGAGCTAAAAGAACCATTGCAAGGATTTCTAATACCGAATTTATCAACCATAAAGATGAGATTGGCTTTGATAAATTAGGAATAGACGAGTTAATTTCGCCAGAATCTTTAGCTGCCTCAGAGATAGAACTGCTATTAAGTCAATCTGCCTTTAACGATAGTTATCAATTTGATGAAGGAGCTTTAACAATGGTGGGTTTAAATCTTTCTAGAACAGCTCTCTTTGTTGGGAAAACTGTTCAGGAAGCGGCAAGAATATATCCAGAAATACACTTTATTCCAATAGCAATTCAACGTTTTGGAACGCAATATACCATTATTCCTCGCGGAGATACCCAATTTAAAGAAGGTGATAATGTTGTTTTTATTACTTCGGAAGGTGGTGGCCAGGAATTATGTGAGCTTACAGGTAAAATAAATACAGAAATTAGAAACGTCATGATTCTTGGTGGTAGTAAAATTGGCTACAAAACGGCAAGAGATTTATGCAAGGATTACGCAAATGTAAAGTTAATTGAGAAAGATAAAGATCGTGCTTTCGATTTAGCCGACGAGTTAGCTGATGTTCTAGTTATTAATGGCGATGGTAGAAATGTTGATCTTTTAGATGAAGAAAACCTAAAGGATATGGATGCCTTTATTGCTGTTACTGGTAATTCTGAAACCAACATCATGTCTTGTTTGGTTGCTAAATCCAAAGGCGTTAAAAAAACCATTGCTTTAGTAGAAAACATGGATTATTTTGAGCTTTCACATTCTATAGGAATTGATACCTTGATTAATAAAAAACTTTTGGCCGCAAACAATATTTTTAGATACATTAGAAAAGGTGAAGTTATAGCCATGACGAAGCTAAATAATATGAATGCAGAATTATTAGAATTTAATGTGAAGTCCACATCTAAGATCTGTAATAAACTAATTAAAGATGTCGATTTTCCAAGATCTGCTATTATTGGTGGGATTATTAGAAATGGCAAAGGACATACTGCTCTAGGAGATTTTAGAATTAGTGTAGATGATAAAGTTGTGGTTTGTTGTTTACCAAGGTCAATCAAACTAGTTGAAAAATTATTCCTATAATTTAATATCTGTGAAACTTAACTATAAAATTATTTTTCATTTTTTAGGACTTCTACTATTATTTAATGGGGGTTTCATGTTGCTTTCATCTCTAGTAAGTTTAATTTATAAGGATGGCGTTACTCTAGAGCTATTTATATCTGGTGGCGTTACTATTTTAGTTGGTCTTTTAGTTATGTTTTTTACTAAAGATCATACTAAAGAAATGAATAAACGTGAAGGCTACATAGTCGTAGCCTTTGGTTGGTTGGTAATGACATTGTCTGGCGCAATTCCTTATATTTTGACAGGAAGCATTACTAATTTTACCGATGCCTTTTTCGAAACCATGTCAGGTTATACCACTACGGGTGCTACTATATTAAACGATATTGAAATTGTTCCAAAAGGGGTTTTATTTTGGAGAAGTTTAACTCATTGGATTGGTGGGATGGGAATTATAGTATTAGCTGTGGCCATATTGCCTTTACTTGGAATAGGAGGGATGCAAATGTTTGCCGCCGAAGCTCCTGGTCCAAGTGCCGATAAATTGCATCCTCGTATTACAGATACAGCTAAACGCTTATGGCTTATATATTTTGGATACACAGTTGCAGAAACTATTTTATTAAAGGTAGCAGGGATGTCTTTTTTCGATGCCATTAATCATTCTATGTGTACCTTATCTACTGGTGGGTTTTCAACTAAAAATGCGAGTGTGGCTTACTGGAATGGACAGCCCATTATTCAATATATTATTATTGCTTTTATGTTTTTGGCAGGGACTAATTTTGTATTAAGTTATTTTGCTTTTAAAGGGAAAGTTCAAAAAATTATTAAAGACGAAGAGCTTAAGCTTTATTTTAAATTTATTGTAATCTTCACCATTATAGCATCTTTAATTATTTATTTTAGAGCAGATTTGACTGTCTCAACCATTGAGCATCCTATGGTTTGGGGGAAAGCAGAGAGTTCCTTTAGACATGGTTTGTTCCAGGTGATATCCGTTATTACCACCACTGGTTTTATTACGGCAGATTATACCTTATGGACTCCGTTTTTAATGGTTTTCTTTTTTGGTTTGATGTTTCTTGGGGGCTCGGCAGGTAGTACTGCTGGGGGAGTTAAGGTGGTAAGACACTTGCTTTTAATTAAAAATGGATTTTTAGAGTTTAAACGAGCTTTACATCCCAATGCTATTTTACCTGTTAGATATAATGGGAAGGGTGTCACGGGAGATATTGTATTTAATATCCTAGCCTTTTTTATTCTTTATATGCTGTCTTTTATTGTGGGAGCATTGGTTTTTTCTATGTTTGACATAGATTTTATGTCAGCCATTGGATTATCGGCTTCTAGTTTAGGGAACGTTGGTCCAGCTCTTGGTAATTTTGGTCCTGTAAATAATTATGCAGCCTTGCCTGCATTGGGTAAGTGGTGGGCTTCCTTTTTAATGCTTATTGGACGTTTAGAATTATTTACGGTGCTTATTTTATTGACGCCTTTTTTCTGGAGAAATAGGTAAGTTTCAAATCGTTCCAGATTTATATTTAACCTAATTCATAGATATTTGCCAATAAATAGTACTATTCACTTCTTTTTTTTGTTGAAATCCACACCATATTCTGTATAAAATTAGGTTTTGATCAATACTTTCATGTTTTCAAATACCTAAAATTCGTTACACTCTAAAATTTAAGATTATGAAAATTAATATGAAGCAACATTTATAATCTGAAATTAATTAAAAAATAATCCTTATTTTGCTTCTCAGGGATTATTGAGTTTTAATTATTTACGTTTAGCAAATCATAGTATAATAAAGGCTTCTAAAAAATCCATATTTGCGAATGCTGCTTTAGAAGATTTACTTTAAAAAATCTTCTTATATTTAGTTTAATCCAATTTAAAAACATCACAATTAATGAGTTTCGGTGCTGTACAATCTGCTATTTCTTCGTTAAAAAACAATCGAAATCTTGTATCTAAAAGAAAGAAACTAAAAAATGGTTTAGTAAAAATGGAGGGTGCGGAGTCAATCGTATTTGAACATAAGGCTTCACCTGAAAAATTAAATGAATTAAGACTAAGACTTCAAAAAGAGAGAAAGGAAAGACGGTTAAAAACCTTAATTATTTTTAGCATTTTTATGCTCTTATTAATCACAGTGATTGCTTATTTCTTTTAAATAAAAGACCCTTCAGGTTTTTAAAACTTGAAGGGTCTGGAATATGTTCTTTAAGCCGAAAAAATTAACTAACAGCTTCTTTGATACGTTTTATAGCTTCAATAATTTGCTCTTGGCTCGCTGCATAACTAATACGAATACAATCGGGGTTTCCAAAGGCTTCACCTGTAACAGTTGCTACTAAAGCTTCTTCTAAAAGATATAATGAAAAATCTGTCGCGTTATTGATCTTTTTTCCTTTTAAGGTTTTTCCGAAGTAATAAGAAATATTAGGAAACACATAAAAAGCACCTTCTGGGGTGTTGGTTTTAAAACCTTCAACTCCTGAAAGTAAATCTAATACCAAATCCCTACGAATTTTAAATTCGTCTATCATGTATTTTACACGTGTAGGAGATTCATTTAAAGCCGTTATGGTAGCACGTTGTGCAATACAATTGGCACCACTAGTAATTTGGCCTTGCATTTTGTTACAAGCACGAGCAATTGCTTCTGGAGCTCCAATGTATCCAATTCTCCAACCCGTCATTGCAAAGGCTTTAGAAACACCATTTACAGTAACTGTTCTATCGAACATATCATCAAATTGAGCCATGCTTGCATGACCTTCTGATGTGAAGTTTATGTGTTCGTAGATTTCATCTGAAACCACATAAATATTTGGATATTTTTGAAGTACATCTGCCAAGGCACGTAATTCTTCGGTACTATATAAAGACCCACTTGGATTACATGGCGAGCTATACCAAATCATTTTTGTCTTTGGTGTAATAGCTGCTTCCAGTTGTTCCGGAGTCATTTTAAAATCGTTGTCAATAGATGTTCTTACTTCTACAGGAACGCCCTCAAAAAGTTCTACAATATCTGCATAACTCACCCAATATGGACATGGTAAGATAACTTCATCTCCTTTATTGATCATGACCGAAGCCACGTTTGCTAAAGATTGTTTTGCGCCAGTAGACACGACAATTTGAGGTAATTTATATGTTAAATTATTATCGCGTTTAAATTTAGTAATGATGGCTTCTTTTAGCTCTACATAACCGTCAACAGGAGAATAAGAATTATAGTTTTCATTTATAGCTTGAATGGCTGCATCTTTAATATAATCTGGCGTGTTAAAATCTGGCTCGCCAAGACTTAATCCAATTATATCTTTTCCTTGTGCCTTAAGTTCTCTTGTTTTTGCTGCCATAGCTAAAGTGGCAGAAGTGGACATGTTTAAAACTCTCTCTGAAAGTAAGCTCATTGTTAAATAGTGTTTAGTAGTGCGAAAATAAATTAAGCCAAACTAGGGTTTTTACCTAGTACTTTTAATTGGTTGTAATGTTCTCCAATGGCAGTCCAAATAGAATTATATTCATTGTAAGGTAAGCTAAATTCATGTGCAGTATCCTTAACTATTTTGGCTATGTCTTTATAATGAACATGGCTGATATTAGCAAATAAATGGTGCTCAACCTGTCTGTTTAATCCGCCAGTATAAAATTCTACCATCCAGCTTTTTGGTGAAAAATTAGAGGTTGTAAATAACTGATGGATTGCCCAAGTATTTTTCATGTTTCCATTTTCATCTGGCATAGGCATATCCGTATTTGGCATAACATGCGCCAATTGGAACACAACACTTAAGATAATTCCAGCCGTATAATGCATGATTAAGAAACCAATTAATACTTGCCACCAAGCATAACCTAAAACTAAAGGTAATACCACCCAAATAGAATAATATAATATTTTACCAATAATTAACTTCGTCCATTGAGTTGCAGGATTAGGGAAATCGCCATAAGATAATTTTCTTTTTAAATAGATATATGTCTGTTTAAAATCTGTAGTAATAGCCCAATTAACAGTTAATAAACCATATAGCAAAAAGGCATAATATTTTTGATATTGGTGAATTTTCAACCATTTAGAATGCTTCGAAAAACGAATGATTCTTCCGGCATCGATATCTTCATCATGACCTTGAATATTGGTGTAAGTATGATGTAAAACATTGTGTTGTACCTTCCAGTTGTAATCGTTTCCAGCAAGGATATGAATACTACTTCCCATTAATTTATTAACCCATTTTTTGCTTGAAAAAGAACCATGGTTTGCATCGTGCATCACATTCATGCCTACGCCAGCCATTCCAATTCCAATAACCATCACGGATACAATAAGTAACCATGTTGGTAAATCAACTGTTAATAATAAAACTAGAGGGCCAAGTAATAATGTAAACATTATGATGGCTTTAATATATAGTTTCCAGTTTCCTGTTTTTTTTATGTCATTTTCTTTAAAATAATTGTTAACACGTTTGTTCAGTGTTTTGAAGAATTTCGCAGAGTCTATTCTTGAGAATGATAATGCTTGTTTTGTCATGCTATTGTTTTTACAATCTGATAATCTTATATAAATAACTATCAAATATGACGCCAAAGATAAATAAATATGACGTGCATCTTAATAAATTTTTCATAAAAAAGCACATTAATTTAGCTACTTTTGTGCAAAATTAAAAGATATGCAGTTACTTCTTAAATATTTCCCTAACCTCACTGAGGATCAAATCGATAAATTTACAAAGCTAGAGGCTTTATATCAAGATTGGAATCTAAAGATAAATGTGGTATCAAGAAAGGATATAGACGAACTTTATTTAAGACATGTCCTGCATTCTTTAGCCATAGCCAAAATTGTAGACTTTAAACCTGGAACTAAAATTTTAGATGTTGGAACAGGAGGCGGATTTCCTGGAATTCCCTTAGCCATTATGTATCCTGAATGCTCGTTTCATCTTGTGGATAGCATTGCTAAAAAATTAAAGGTTGTCGACGAGGTTGTTGAAGGTTTAGGTTTAGAAAATGTAAAAACCACCAATAAACGTGTTGAGGAAACTAAAGGTACTTACGATTTTATTGTAAGTAGAGCCGTTGCCGCTATGCCAACTTTTGTGCATTGGGTAAAAGGTAAAATTGCTAAAAAGCAAAATCATGAATTAAAAAATGGTATAATATATCTTAAAGGTGGAGATTTAGGCGAAGAGCTTCAAAATTATAAAACTGCAACCATTTACGATATTACTGATTTTTTTAATGAAGACTTTTTCGAAACTAAAAAAGTGGTGCATCTGCCTTTGAAGTATAAAGGTTAAATAATTTATTTCATATAAAAAGAAAGCCTTCCCATATGGAAAGGCTTTCTTTTTTGCTTGTTTTTTAGGATTTTTCTATTTCACGATAAGCTTTGTTTTTAAACTCTGAGTTGTTTGTGTATCTACATTTAGAATGTACATGCCTGATGCAAGATTCAATGGGATTGTTGATTGACCAGATAAATTTGTCATTGCACTATAAACTACTTTTCCTGTAATATCAACAATTGAAATGTTGGCATTTGGGTAGTCTTTAGAACTAATTAAAGTTAGATTATTTGTAATTGGATTTTGTTTGAGTTTGATGACATTATCCAAGTATGTTTCTGTAGATAAGGTTTGTTGCAAGATTTCAAATAAAGCAAAAGCTACATTTCCTTGAGTTAAGGTAACATGAGGTTCGTTAATTTCCGGCATATACCAAGCATCAAAAGGTGTGATATTGGTGGTTGCTCTGGCAGTTGTAACACCAGTTGGTGTGTGGAACCAGTCAATTTCGTTGTTAGTAACCTCAAAAGCCATAGAACTTACGCTTGGAATAAAATTAAAATAATCTGTACTTAATGAAGCTAAAAATTCTCCAACAAGCCCATCCGTTGATAAATCTTCAGTTAAATTTAAAATATCAAATAAGCCACCAGATGCCGCATCAACACCATTAGAGTATGAAAATGCTCTAGAGTCTGCATTATTAATTCTATCGTTCGCTAAAGGAAACCACCAAGCAAAATCTAGATGTACTTTACTAGTTTGAATTTGTGTGCTTGCGCTTGGAGTAAAATAAGTTTCAATCTTCATCTCGGCTCCAGTCATGATATCGATATTTGCATTTAAAATACGGCTTCCAGGGTTTAAATTATTGGCAGCGGTTGTATTGTCAGGGTAACGACTATTAATGCCACTTCCGTTTATTATAGATACATTACGCGATAATTCTGGAAAGCCTGTCGTTGTTAAATTATTCATTCTTCCATCAAAAACAGCTTTAAAAGGGTGTGCTCTTGGTAAAGACAACGAGCTGTTAAAAGTCACGTTATCACTATTGGTGATATGAGGTTCAAATTGATCTGTAAGCATTTGTCTAGCGGCTGAAGATCTTAACATGCCATCAATAATTGGTTGTAATTCCTCCACATTTTGATTTCCTAAAACCCAAAAATCATCTAACCCAAAAGCTAAAAAATTAAATTGATGTTGAAACCCAATTGGAACATTGGCTCCATGATGAGGTGCATCAAATGAGATCCAAAGGCGTGTGTCATGATTCATATTTTGATTTTCCATATAATTCATAGCATATCTAGATATGAGGCCTCCCATACTCGGGCCAATAATAACGTTTTCTGCGATGCCCACTTTTTCAGCATTTATGGTGTTTATAAGTTCTACCAGCAACATGGCATTTCTTTCAATAAAATCGACACCACCATCAATAACTGTATTATCTGCAGTTCTTGTGTAGATAGGGAAATTAAGAATAATAACATCGAAACCTTCATCTCTAACTAAATCGCCTAGATTTGAAGTGGTGCCACCATCGTTGAAATTTAAAAGTTCATATATTCCAGTAACGTCTCTTCCGTCTCCAGGATCAAAACCATCTACAAGAATAATAGGTTTGTCAAGAATATTATCCGCACTTAAATAGGTTTCATATTCTCCTGTCCCTGGATAAGAAACAGTTTCGCCATAAGGGGACAAATCTGGAGTAATAGTAGAATTAAAGGTTGTGATAACACGATTGGAATTGGAATATAAATCCTCATTCGAATATTGGATTTCCATGTGGGCCTGACGTGTGATAATATCGCCATTTGCAAGAGTTAATTTGAAGGTGATTGTTTTTTTACCGGCTTCGGTGTAAGTAACTACCATATTCTGGTTTAAGCTAACAACTTTATAACCAGAGTCATCATTAAAATCTATTTGAATGTTTTCAATAACCTGATTTGTGGTATTGAAAATATTTGAAGCGGCTAAGTTAAACGTAGTTTGCAAACCTTTGTGATTGTTTCGTAGTGGCGAAGCTAGTGTGATGTGTTTTTTTTCAAAAACTGGAGTATTACGGGTTCTTACCAGGTAGCCTTCTGCATCTTTTCTTACGGCATTATTTTGTAAAGCTTGATCTTGAAAAGACTCATAATCACTGTGGATTATGGCAAGAGGAATAATCTTAGTAAAATAACTTTGCTTGCTTTGTTCTTTTAAGTTTTCTAAAGGAAGGTAGCGTTTTTCCAAGTCTCCTTGCACTATAGCTTTGTATGCTTGATAGAAGTTATAATTATTAACGGTCCTTTCATTGTAGGTTTCAAGGTCCGTTATTGGAGAATTTGGAATTAAAACAGAAGTTTCCATATCTGAAACATCAAATTTTTCAAATGCGTTCTTTTTATCTTGAGAGAAGACGCTAACTGTTAGAAGGATTAAAAATAGAAAGTAGTTTTTTTTCATCTTAATGGTCATTTGATTACCTTTTAAATATACTAAGTTTTGGGGCAAATTACTGATTTATAGGAAAAAAGGTATAAAAAAACCCTTAAGTAGTAAAACTTAAGGGTTAAAATATTTGATGTGTTATGTTTTTAACCTAAGAAAGGGTATCTGTAATCTACAGGGGTTACAAATGTTTCTTTTATCATTCTAGGAGAAATCCATCGCATTAAATTTTGTGCAGATCCTGCTTTATCATTTGTTCCAGAAGCTCTTGCGCCACCAAAAGGTTGCTGTCCTACAACGGCACCAGTTGGTTTGTCGTTAATGTAGAAGTTTCCAGCACTATTTTGTAAAGTTTCAGTTGCTTCAACAATGGCATAACGACACGTAGATAATATAGCTCCAGTTAATGCATATTCACTAGTTTCATCAACTAATTTCAATGTTTCAGAAAATTTGTTTTCTTCATAAACATAAATAGTCATAACAGGACCGAATAATTCGGTACACATGGTATCGTATTTAGGGTTGGTAGTAACAATAACTGTTGGTTCAATAAAGTAACCTTTAGATTTATCGTATCCACCTCCAACGATGACCTCAGCGTCAGTTGCTGCTTTAGCTTGGTCAATATATTTAGCTAATTTATCGAAAGAACCTTCATTTATAACGGCAGTAACAAAATTGCTTGGATCTTCAGGTGATCCCATTTTGAATGATTTTACATCTGCAATCACATATTTTTTAACATCTTCCCATAAGTTAGAAGGAATATATGCTCTTGATGCTGCGCTACATTTTTGTCCTTGGAATTCGAATGCACCTCTAGAAATAGCAGTAGCTACTTGTTTAGCTACAGCCGATTTGTGAGCCACAATAAAATCTTTTCCACCAGTTTCACCTACAATTTTTGGATAGGTTTTATAGTTTTCAATATTATTACCAATTTGTTTCCATAAACTTTGGAAAACAGGTGTAGAACCTGTGTAATGTAATCCTGCAAAATGAGGATTAGCCATAACGGTATCTGTAATCATTCCTGGATCTCCAAAAACAACATTTATAACACCATCTGGAACCCCAGCTTCCTTAAAGATATCCATAATAACTTTTGCTGAATATATTTGGTTGTTACTTGGTTTCCATACAACAACGTTCCCCATTAAAGCCATACAAGAAGGTAAGTTTCCAGCAATAGCAGTAAAGTTAAAAGGTGTTACCGCATAAGTAAATCCTTCAAGAGGTCTGTATTCTACTCTGTTCCAGGCATCACTTGTGCTTTCTGGTTGTTCCATGTAAATGTCTGTCATGAACTGAACATTAAAACGTAAGAAATCAATCAGCTCACAAGCTGCATCAATTTCAGCTTGATGTACTGTTTTAGATTGCGCAATCATAGTTGCGGCATTTATTTTTGCTCTATATGGTCCAGCAATTAATTCAGCTGCTTTTAAAAAGATACCAGCACGTTGTTCCCAAGGCATTTGAGACCAAGATTTTCTAGCTTCTAAAGCTGTTGCAATAGCTTCTTCTACATGAGATTTTTCAGCTAAATGGTACGTCCCAACTACATGCTTATGGTCGTGAGGTGGAGACATGGTTCTGGTGTTACCAGTTGTAACATCTTTTCCGTTAATATACATTGGTACATCAACTTGACTATTGTACATTTCTTTATAAGCTTTTAAAACGGCTTCTCTTTCCGGAGATCCTGGAGCATAACTCATAACAGGTTCGTTTACAGCTATTGGTACATTAAAAAATCCTTTTCCCATGTTTGTTTATATTTTGTAATTTGTAAAAAATTCAGGTGCAAAGTTACAAATTTTTTACCGATTAACATTTCATTGTTATCCTAAAGGCAAGTTAAATTCTAAGTTTTTTTGTAAGTTGCTAAACCGTTTTTAGACAATTATTTTATGTGTACCGTAACTCTTATTCCTTTGGGGAAAACCAATTTTGTATTAACTTCTAATAGAGACGAAGCGCCAGACAGAGAAACTTTAGATCCAGAATTTTATATGGAAGCGCATGTGAAACTTTTGTATCCCAAAGACAAGGTAGCAGGTGGGACATGGATTGGTGTAAGTAGTAAAAAACGACTTATTTGTTTGTTAAACGGTGGTTTTACAGAACATAAAAGACAAGAAAAGTACAGAATGAGTAGAGGCGTAGTGGTTAAGGAATTGTTAACTACAAACCATCTTTTTAAAACCATTGAAGCCTATGATTTTTTTAATATCGAGCCGTTTACCATTGTGTTAGTGGATTGGGTTGATGAATTACATTTTTATGAACTTGTTTGGGATGGGATTGCCAAACATCTTACTAAATTACCTTTGGAACCTAGAATATGGTCTTCTTCAAGTTTGTATACAAAGCCGATGAAAGATTCCCGATTAGATTGGTTTAAAGGCTTTAAAGCCAATAAAGAATTAATACCCGAAAATATGCTCGAATTTCATAATTCTGCAGGAAAGGGTAATTCGGATTTTGGAGTTGTCATGGATAGAGGTTTTGTTAAAACAACAAGCATTACCCAAGTTATAAAACAAGATGAAGAAATTGACTTGCAATTTTTTAATCTTCAGAAAAACACAAAATCAAATACGACATTTATTTTTGAAGAAAATACCCATGGATAATTCAGGAATCATTATCACTTTAGGGTATCCTGAAACTGTTGTTATGATTTCTGATGAATGGTATGTAAACTATCTCCATTATTTGGGAATAGGTACCAAAAATTATGTTAGAGCTGGACATGCTGCATTGGTTTTAATAGATAAAAAGACAGGGTTTTTAGAATATTATGATTTTGGTCGTTACATAACATCCAGTTCAAATGGACGTGTAAGAAGTAAAGATACCGATTGTGAATTAGAGTTTCCTATGGTAGCCAAAATAGGTAATGAGAACATTTTAAATTTAAATGATATTCTAGAGTTTTTGTCGACTAATCCAGAATTAACGCATGGTAAAGGAACCATGTACGCTTCTGTTAATAATGAAATTAATTATTTCGAGGCGAAAAAATACATCTTAGAACTTCAAGACAAACAACAAGTTCGCTATAGTGCTTTTATTACAGGCGCTAGTAATTGTGCTCGTTTTGTAACCGATGCTTTAATTGCTTCAGTGACAAATAACAGCATTAAAAAAAGATTGCGTCGCTCTAAGCGGTTCACACCAAGTACAGTTGGTAATGTGTTGATAGCGGCATTAAATTCCAAAGTTTATCAGGTAGATGAAACAGGTAAGTTTTTAGATAATAAACTATCTATTAGAGCTATTAATAAAACTTGTTTTTTGGATAAATTAGTGAATCACAAACCTGATTTTGAAGGAACCTTACTCCCTAAGGCCTTAGATCATGTTCATGAATTTGCTCAGTGGTTGCCAGGGATTGGATCTGGAGCTTGGTTTGAATTACATGAAACAGAAATTCTTCACGAATATGTTTTTAGGCGCATTTCGCCATATGGAAACGTAGATATTCACGCTATTTTTGCTGTTAATGATACATCTTTCGCTTTTGGAGATGGTTTCACATTTATGCATAACTCTACCTGTAAATCTCTTCATATTAAACAAGATGAAAAAACCTACATATTTAATAGAATATAGAATTTTAGGTAAAAAAGTAGAAATTAATTTAAGGCGTAAGGCGCACTCAATTTGAAACTAGGAATGGCTACATCAAACTTTTTGGATGTAGATAAATTGACCATATTATAAAAACCATGCATAGCACCAAAAGGTGATGATAATAACGCTCCAGAGGTATAAGTATGAGATTCTCCAGGCTTTAAAACAGGTTTTTTGCCAATAACACCTTCACCAATTACTGTTTCTATATTGTTAAGAGCATCAAGGATGGTCCATTCTCTAGCTTGTAGCTGCACAGATTCTTTGCTTCTGTTTTCAATAGTTACTTTATAACCAAAAGCATATTGAATTCTATATTCTTTATAAAAAGAACCTTCAAAGTGTGTTTCTACCGAAATTTTAATCCCTTTTGTTACTTGTTGAACCATTTTAATTTGGGTGTCTATTAATTAGGTTAGGCAAAATTATAAAATAAAAATATTAATATAGTAAAATATTAGACGATATGCACGTTTATCGCGTTTTAATTGGTAATATTAACAGAGTTGGATTCTCCTACACCAACCAATCTATCATATCTAGCTCCTAAATCTCTGTAATAAACTAGTACTTTATAATTGTTATCTGTTTGGTTGTAATTCCCGCTTATGGCACCTTCCTGTATTTCGTCATTGTCGTCAACTAATACATATTTATAATTGTAAAACCCTTGTTTTAATAGAAGTTGAGCTTCATAAACTCCTCGGGATTCATTAAAGATCATTTTGTTTTCTTCGTTTGTTTCATAATTATTGAAATTCCCATAAACGTAAATGTTTTTGTTCATTAAGTTCGCGTCTGGCAATAAGGAGAAATGAATCCATGCATAGTCAGCTTCTATCCATGGTCTTTCGGTGTCTAAAGCTGTAATTACAAAGTTTCCATCAATATCTGGATTGTAGGTATAAGGGTTGTTTCCTCTTACATAATTTGTGAACAGGAAATTATTATATAATTCGTTTAGTTCAATAAATTGGATGGCCGAGTTAGAACCTTTAATGTCTTTGTTTTCGAAATTTAAAAATTCATTGCCGCCCCAAAAACTGGTTTCAGTGGTGTATTTGTAAACAAGTTCATTACCTAAGGTGTATTGTGGTTTTACATTAGAAATAGCTGTATTTAGATTGTTGTTTTGAACAATTAAAGTTTTAACTGTTTCGGCAGGGTTATTAAATTGAATGCTGCTGGAGCTTATGTTTATATCAACGGTTTGTTTTTCATATAAATACTTTACATCTCTTGATGTTCTTATAAAAACACCAACACTGGCATTGGTTTCAAAAATCATAAATTTTCTTGAAAAAACCATCTCGTCATAATCATTGAAAATTTGGAGCATATAATTTCCAGACTTTATTAAACCGCGAGTATACTCATTAGGAATAGTTAAGTTGTAATGAGAATATATTTGAAAGGTATTGAAAGAGTTTTCGTAGGTTCTTAATCTTTGGTTGTCGTAACCACTCATATATTCAGCTTTGCTGAGGTTTGAGGGCGTCCAATCGTAATCAAAATGTTCTATCTTATAATAGTAATCGTCTTCATTGGCATTTAAAGCATCAAACTCCAGAACAATCCGATCTCCCAATTTAATAATTGGCAATTGACTTTGCTGTGTGTCTCCAGTAAATATAATTGTTTTTATGTCTACTGGAGGTGTCATTTCCTCAGTAACTTGAGCAAAAGAAGGTATTGAAATAATGATAGCAGAAAGCGTGATAAAAAACCTAAAAAGCATACGTATTTAATTTAGCAATAAATATAATCAAATTTTGTGCCTATTCTCAATATGGCATTATAATTGTTTAAAGTTTCCATATTGCAATAAACTGTTAGAAAGCTTTAAAACGTCAGTTTTAGGCTCTTTTTTCTAGTTTTCAACCCTTTAAATTACAGGAATAACCTTTTGTCGGATTTAATTTACAGAATGACTAATATATTTATTTATGTCCTTTCTAGTTCGGAAATTTGTCATCCCTCAGAGATATTTATTTAACCTCATGTGTCCGCACTTCATTTAAAAGTGTCCGCATCTATTATTACCAAATAGTACTTATGAAAACTAAAATTACACAAAACTTATTATTTTTAGGGATTTTCTTGATTTCGACTATGAGCTTTGCTCAGGCTTTACCAGTAGGTTCGCCAACATATTATCTTGTAGAAGATGTATTTCCTACTAGAGTAACAACAGGAACTGAAATTACAGTTATTGGAGGTTCAGGCTTCACTAATTCTACGGTTGTGTCTATTAGTGATATTGCCACCGGTACTGAAGTGCCAGGTAATGTTGGAACTCAATTAAGTTTTCCAATAACTACAACCGGAAACAGTCAAACTGATAAACTACTTAAGATCGATAATTTACCTGTTTATAGGAATTCGTTCCATACAGATAGCCTAGTTAAAATTAGCTATGTTAAGCCTAGTTCTAGATCTTATTCCGAAGATCGTAATTATGGAGTGACAGAAATTTTTACTGATTGGGATTACAACGGTAATGGATATTATAGATCTTCATGGTATTCCTATAGTAATAAGGCTACATGGCCCGACGCTAGTCATGATTTATTAGCTTACACTATTACTCTCGATTCATCTAGTTCATTCCCTGGAACGTATACATACTCAACAGGTGTTAATGATGCGTTGCTTGATACTATAGATGGTCTTATTTATATTGCTCAAGACTATAAGGCGTATTCTACTAACGGGATTACAGGGACTCCACATAGCTCTAATTACTTGGCTATGGCAGATTTGATCGATGGTCATGAGGATTTACGTAAATTAAATGATAATGTGCGTGCTACCGTATATGATGTACTTATTGATGGTAAAAATGGTCAAGGTTTAGATTTGGGTACTGGTATTACGAATTTTAATAAAGAAGCAAGTATTCGTTTTTTTAGTGGAAATGGAGCAGTTGGAGCAGTTGGTGATGGAGTTCCGGATTTGTTGCTAACTCAAATAGCAGATCCTGGTGGGTCTGATATTTATTATTATGCCGATATTGATGGGAATGTTCTTGGGCATCCACTTAAATTGTCGATTTCTAACTCTGCGCCTAAATTATATCAATGGTATTTAGATTTATACAGAATGGATCTTAGCGTACCTTATGATTTATCTCTTCCGGTAGTTGAATCTTTTAATAATAATGATGATCGACCTTTTAGAATGATAGCGTTTGAGTTAGATGAATTTGGTATTGATTCTACTAATATTGGAGAAATCAATAACATTAATATGCTTGCTGGTGGTTCTGCAGATATTGCTTTTATGGCATATAATAAAGCGGCATTTGATATTAAATCACCTACAATTGTGCAATTTCCTGTGTCTAGAAATGTATGTAAGGTCCCTAATAGCACTGGCGTTACTTTTAACACAGAAGCGGATATAGATGGGGGAGGAACTGGAGCAACTGGAGAAGCTTTAGAATATCAATGGTATAGAAATTTTGCAAAAATTCCAGGAGCAACATCAAATACATATACTTTGCCAAGTGTTACTTTGGCAGATTTAATTACATACAAAGTAAGGGTTTATAATGATTTTGGTGCTATTGATTTACCTGTAAGTTTATCAGAAGGAGGCACGCCAACCTATTGGAATGGATCTAGTTGGGAGCTTCCTGCAGCATTATCTGCGGCTGGTGTTACTGTAAGTGGTGCTGATAGGAACTTAATTTTTAGTGAAAATTATGCAGAGAATATTAATTTGGAAGGTTGTGATTGTAGAGTTCCTGCAGGTAAGACAGTAACTATTCCTGCCGGGAAGACTTTAAAATTGTATAGTACTATTACTGTTGAATCAGAAATAGCAGAAGTATTAGATGTAGATGATAATGTTGTTATTCCTTATACACCTGCCGGAACTTTCACCCTAGAAAATAATGCCAGTTTAATACAAATTAAACCGGTTACATCTAATGAAAATAGTGGATCTATTAATGTAAAAAGAATAGCAAGTGATATTCAAACTTACGATTACATCTATTGGTCATCTCCTGTAGTAGACTTTAAATTGTCTAATATACCTGGATCTGCTGGATATAGTTGGAATGTAGGTTATGATAATACTAATGGTTCTTATGGTAATTGGGCTTCTGTTTCTTCTGGCATGACTATGACTGTCGGAAGTGGATACATTAAAAGAGTACCTTCTTCTTTAGACTTTACTACTACATTTACAGGAAAGCCTAATAATGGAAATGTATCTTTGGATGTTTATAAAACACCTTCTTCTGGAGATAACGTAGCGGCTAACAGGCATTGGAATCTTGTTGGGAACCCATATCCATCATCGATTAATGCAAACGATTTTCTTGATGTAAATACAAATATTAAAGGAGCTGTATATTTATGGAAACATGATGCCGCGCCAGCAGGATCAATAAGTGATCCCTTTTATGGAGGTTCTCCTTTAAATTATAGTGATCAGTATTTGACCTATAATGGAGTCGGATCTACTCCAGATACAGGGTATGATGGAAATATTGCTTCTGGACAAGGGTTTTTTGTGCAAGTACTTGATGGTTCGCCAGAGACATCATCACTTTCATATACAAATGAAATGAGATACGATGGTAGTGAAGAGGCCTATGGAAATTCTCAATTTTACAGAACGAGTGAAACCAATACTTCTGAAGCTGAAGTTCAAAAAGAATTAGTATGGTTAAATTTAGTGAATGAGGCAAATAGCTCTTCCGTAGCTTTAGTCGGTTATGTGGATGGCGCTACAAATGGTGCAGACCGTATGTATGATGCTATTTTTAATGGAGAAGGCATGAGCATGTACTCTGTATTGGATGATTCAAAAATGGTTATCCAAGGCCGTTCTTTTCCTTTTGAAGAAACAGACACCGTACAATTAGGTATAGATATTCCGGCAAATGGAATTTATAGAATAGGTATAGAGCAATTAAAAGGAGATGTTTTCTTAACTAACGGGCAGGCTATCTACCTTGAAGATACGTATACAAACGTAATTCACGACTTAAGAGATTCACCATACAGTTTTGCTGGAGTGGTAGGAAGTACTATTGATAGATTTGTATTACGTTACACGGCTTCTCAACTTTCAGTTGAAGGATATGAATCAAATAGTACTTTTGTATATTTAAAAGATCAACAGTTTTATTTGAAATCAACAAAAAACATTAAATCTATAGACCTATACGATGTTACAGGAAAACAATTACCTGCATACAAAGTAAGTGCTAATTCTAATACGTTTAATGCACCATTTCAATATCCAAGAGGTGTGTATATTGCGGTTATTAAATTAGACGATAATGTGGTTATTACTAAAAAACTAATAAACTAAGTTTATAGTCATATCATTGTAAAATAAAGAGGAATACATAGTGTTCTCTTGAAGCCCATAAAAAGCATGCTTTTTATGGGCTTTTGTTTTTTAGAATATTTGCGAAGTGTCATTTTACAAGGTTGATTTAGAGCTTTTAGCCAGGAAAAAATCCGATGAACTGCATTTCAACTTTGTTTTTTTGCTAGTGGGCTAAGATTTTTTATTTAATGAGTTTTTGTTCGGAATTTTGTGTCTTGAAGATTATATAATTCTAACACCTAACGGTTTAATAGAGGTGTAGATTAATTGATTGATAAGCTATGATAAAAATTATTCGCCACTTATTGTTATTAGGGATTTTCTTGCTGACGGCCTTGAACTATGCTCAAACAATAACTAATGTTTTTCCACATAGAATTACAACAACGTCTAAAGTGACTATTATAGGAACTGATTTTACGGTTGCGACAGCTAATGCCATTAATATTGTTGGTTATACAGGTAATACTTTTATCTCTACTAGAACCCTTGTAAGTGCTACAGAAATGAGTTTTATTATTACCTATGCTGATAGTGCTAATGTACCTTTGGATCCTTTGGATTCCGGACTAGTCTTAAATATTGGTGGGACTAATAATGCTACTCAAGGCCTTTATTATATTGCACCAAAATCTAACTCCTTAGAAACAAGTTCTTCTTTTTTTGTAAAAGAAATTTATACCAATTGGGATAATAATGGAGCTGGGTTTTGGAGGTCCACTGAATATGTTTATCAACAAGAGCATACATACCCTAATGATTCTCAAGAATTGCTAGGTTACAGGATGTCTAATAATATTATTTATTCTACGGGAGTAAACGATTCTCTTTTGGAGGCCAGACTGTATTCATTGGGAGTTTTAAGTCAAACTGATATCGATAATGGGAATAGTTCAAATTCTCCAAATTATAGAAAAAAAGTTTTTAAAGCCTATTCTACAAATGGAGTTCAAGGTAAAACCAACGGTTCTAATTTTATTTTAGCTGGTGATTTGATGGATAACAATCTAACAGGATCTGCTGAAAACAGTACGAATAACAATCTGTCTAGTCTTACGGAAATTAATAACCTTACTATTTTTGATGTCATTATTGATGGGATAAATGGATTAGAATTAAGTACAGGTATTTCCAATTTTAATAATAGTACAGATGTACGTTTTTATAGTGGAGATGGACAGCCAGGTGCGATTGGAGATGATGGTGCTCCAGATTTATTAATTAGTCAAATAGCCGATCCAGGAGGTACTGATATTTATTATTATGCAGATAATGATGGGAATGTAGTGGGGTGGCCAGTGAAATTATATATATCATATAGCGGAAGTACACAGTTATCAAGATGGAGATTAGATTTATATAGCTTTCCGAACAATCAAGATTTTTCAATAGCTAACCCAACTAAACGAGGTTTAACTAGTAATGTGAATCAAGAGCGATCTATAAGAATGGCTGCCTTTAAGTTGGAAGATTTTGGGATAGATAATTCTGTGCCTTTTAAAAACGTAGGTTCTATAGAAAATATAAATATGGCTGCCGGAGGTACTGCAGATATTGCTTTTATGGCCTATAATAAAGCAGCTTTTGATATTAAAGTTCCTATTTCGAATCCTCTTTTACCAAAATACGTATGTAGAACTGATGGAAATTCTTCTGTAGTATTTGTTACAGATGCAGGAGTAGAAGATGCTAGTGGTAATATAATAACACCTAGTCCTGGAGATCCTTTAGCCTTAACATACGAGTGGTTTAAGTATAATGTACCAATATCTCCTGCACAAAATGGCCCAAATTTAACTATTAGTAACGTTATTCCGACGGATTTGGCAACCTATAAAGTTAAAATTCACAATAGTAAAGGCACAATTATTATGCCTGTAGATTTATCTCAAGGAGGAACGCCTTACTTATGGAATGGATCTTCTTGGAACTCGCCTTACGGTAGCGTAAACTCAGAAGAACGAGGATTAGTTTTTACATCTGATTATAATGATGATTTATTAAATCTCGATGAAAATGTTGATTTAGTAGGTTGCGATTGTCAAGTAGCTTCAGGTGTAGATGTGGTTATTCCAGATGGAAAAAATATGAAATTATATGGTTCTATTACAGTAGATCCTGAAGTATTAGAAGTGACCGAAGTGATTGATGGCGAAACAGTTGTTGTTGTGTCGCATATACCTGCCGGAACTTTTACCCTAGAAAATAATGCCAGTTTAATACAAACGAAAGACGTTAGCCTTATTGGTAATGAAAATAGTGGTGCTATTAATGTAAAAAGAATAGCAAGTGATATTCAAACTTACGATTACATCTATTGGTCCTCTCCTGTAGTTGGCAATCTTATCTCAGCTATTCCAGGTTCTACAAATAACACATATGTTTGGGACCCTACGGCTTCTAACTCGAATGGTACAACTGGGGATTGGTTGTTTTATTCAGGTGCGATGGCTCCTGGGAAAGGTTACATAAAAAGAGTGCCATCTGCAACGCCTTTAATTACTACAACATTCAGTGGTAAGCCTAATAATGGACCAATATCTATAGATGTTTTTGAGTCAGATAGTCCAGTGCCTTCTACTGATGATAGGAACTGGAATCTTGTTGGAAATCCGTATCCATCATCAATAAATGCTGAAAAATTATTGACTTCCAATACAAATCTTGTAGGAGCCATTTATTTATGGAATCAAACGACTGCGCCTTCAGCAGGAAACAATCCATATTATGGTAGCTATCCTCTTAATTATGGCGATCAGTATATTACACATAATGGAAGTGGATCAACACCTCCAATACCTGCATTTAACGGAAATATTGCTTCTGGACAAGGCTTTTTTGTGAAAGTGAATGGTGATTCGCAAGTTAATTTTACTAATTCAATGAGAATAAACGATAGTGGAAATGCTTATGACAATGATGAGTTTTTCAGAATGACAGAGTCTCCAACCTCTGTAACTGAAGTTCAAAAAGAATTAGTTTGGTTGAACTTAACTAATGAAGCAAATACTTCTTCTGTGGCTTTGGTGGGTTATGTTGAGGGGGCTACTAATGATAGAGATAGGATTTATGATGCCGTTTTTAATGGAGAAGGTATGAGTATGTACTCTGTATTGGATGATTCAAAAATGGTTATCCAAGGCCGTTCATTTCCTTTTGAAGAAACAGACACCGTACAATTAGGTATTGATATTCCGGAAAACGGAATATATAGATTAGGTATTGATAACGTTCAAGGTGCTTTATTTTTAGATGATAACCAGGCTATCTTCCTTGAAGATACTTATACAAACGTAATTCACGACTTAAGAGATTCACCATACAGTTTTGCTGGAGTGGTAGGTAGTACGGTTGATAGATTTATCCTACGCTATACAGCAGAAAGACTTAATGTAGGTGTTCATGAAACAAATGACACTTTTGTGTATATTAAAGATCAACAGTTCTATTTAAAATCCACTAAAAATATTAAATCTATAGACCTATACGATGTTACAGGAAAACAATTACCGGCATACAAAGTAAGTTCTAATTCTAACACATTCAATGCACCATTTCAATACCCAAGAGGTGTGTATATTGCGGTTATTAAATTAGACGATAATGTGGTTATGACTAAGAAATTAATAAACTAAGTTTTAGTCATAACATTATATAATAAAGAGGAATACATAGTGTTCTCTTCAAGCCCCATAAAAACATGCTTTTTATGGGGCTTTTGTTTTTACTCAAATAACAAACTTCCGTGCTTCATAAAACTAGGAATTTATTTCTGACTTTAAATTCAATTTAGGAATAGGAAGGTTTGTCAAAAGCATACTGTTATTATTTCCTTTTTGCTCTTTTTGTAAGATGATTCTTCCTTGTGTTGGTGTTTTTCTTGAAGTTTCATGAAATTAACAATGCCAACTTATAATTAATTCAATAAAATCAATTTTTTTTACAAAAAAACCTATGAAAATTCATTCTTTTTCAGTTATCAATTCGTTATGAATGAGATAATTGTTAAAATTATGACGTATGGCTTGATGCCAATAAAACTAGTTGTTTTTTGGGTTTAAGGAGGTAAATATGCTTGAAAGTGCATTTCAACTTTGTTTATCTGCTGAACGACCAAAATTTTTTATTTAATAGAAAATTGTTCAGAATATTGCACCCGTAAAATAAGCTATTAATAACTATAACTGCTAATCAATCAAGATTAGTGAAGATGAAGCCTTAACCTATGAAAAGAAAAATTACTTTTAAATCAATCCTTAATATTAAATCGGTTAAACCATTCATGGTTCTGGTTTTATTATTTATAACTGGGAATTTTTATGCCCAAGTTACAACAGATGTGTTTCCTTCTAGAATAACCACCAGAGCAACGGTGTCTATTATTGGTAGCGGTTTCACACCTAGTACAACTATTTCTGTTAGTGGAATATCTCTTACAGGGGGAAGTGTTACTTATATTAGTCCTACAGAGATGTCTTTTAAAGTATCTCATTCAGGAACTACGGATGTAACTGGAAATTTAACTGTTGGAGGTGTTGCAACTGGATTAACAATTGATTATGTTGCTCCAACATTAAAAACTTTGAAAAATGGTCCAACTAGTAATGTGACTAAAATTACTGAACTCTTTACCACATATAATGGATTTTGGAGATCTTCACAATGGAAAGCAGATCCAAGTGATATGAGTTTATGGCCTAATACAGGACATGACGTTTTAGCATTTACCTATAATGGTATTACTTATTCTACTGGAGTAGATGATGCTGTCTTAACTGCTAATGGTGTAACATTTGATTCTCAATTATTCTATGCTTACACTACAAATGGTGTAGATGGTACAACACAGCCTAGCAATTATTTAGCAATGGCAGATTTGATAGATGGACAAGTAAATGAAGGGACAGCTATTACTTCACCGGAAATTGCTGGTACAACTATTTACGATGCTATTACAGATGGAGTTAACGGATTAAATATAGGAACTGGTGTTACTAATTTTAATCAAACATCAGATGTTCAGTTTTTTAGTGCTGGAGGTCAAATTGGTGCAGTTGATGATGACATGCCAGATTTTTTAATATCACAAATTGCTATGGCTGGAAGTACAGATGTGTATTTTTATGCAGATGCAGCAGGTAACGTCGTAGGAAGACCTATTAAAATTACCATTTCAGAAGAAGCAGATCTTCAAGGAGATGCATTAATTGCTAAATGGCGTTTAGATTTATATAATTTCCGAAATGGAATTAATTATGGTTTAGCAACTCCTACATCAAGAGCTTTCTCAGCAAATGAAACGCGTCCTTTACGTATGGTAGCATTTCGTATGGATGAATTTGAAATTACAGCTAGCAATGTAGCAGATATTAATAATGTGAATATGGTAGCTGGTGGAACAGCCGATCTTGCTTTTTTAGCTTATAATAGAGGTTCGTTTGATATTAAAACACCTGTGTTTGAG
Organism: Xanthomarina arctica; assembly: GCF_014638915.1. GTDB lineage: Bacteria > Bacteroidota > Bacteroidia > Flavobacteriales > Flavobacteriaceae > Xanthomarina > Xanthomarina arctica. Next base: position 1,296,998 of record NZ_BMFQ01000001.1, read on the forward strand.
CAATTCCCTGTTTCAAGATTTGTATGTAGTATTCCAAGCACTTCAGATATTACATTTACAGCTACTGGAATTGTTTCTGGCGGAGCTACAGGAGATCCACAGGAAACTTTAACTTATCAGTGGTATAAATATAATACTTTGATTCCTGGTGCTACTAATAGCACTTATACACTTACAGACGATATTGAGCAAGCAGATTTAGCAACTTATAAGGTTAGAATTACAAATGCTTTTGGATCTGTTGTTGCTTCGGCTGGTTTAGTTCAAGGTGGTACGCCAACTTTCTGGGATGGGTCAACTTGGCAATTGCCTCCAAGTTACATAGCAGCTGGAATAACAGTTGATGATCAAGATAGAAATTTGGTCTTTTCAGAGAATTATAATCAATCTGAAGATTTAGAAGGATGTGATTGTTTAGTTCCTTCTGGAAGTAATGTTACTATCCCTTCAGGAACTACGCTTAAGCTTTTAAAAAATGTTGTTGTAGAGTCTGGAGGAACCTTAACAATAAAAGATGATGCAAGTCTAATTCAAACGGAAAATGTTTCAGTAAATGCAAATGTTGGTTCAATAAGAGTTGAGCGCGAAACAACAGGTTTACATGCAGACGATTTTATTGTTTGGTCTTCACCTGTTAATACTTTTGATGTTGCCGGAATTACAAATCCTTATACAACTTCAGTTTTTCAATATGATATAAACGATATTAATACTGATGGTACAGCTGGAAATTGGGTTGCCGCTTCAGGTAACATGGTTATAGGTGAAGGATATAGTGTTCAAGTACCTAGTGAGTATGTAACTTCAGGATTTACAGCAACTTTTCAAGGAACACCTAGAAATGGTGCGATTGATGTAGCTGTTTTTAAATCTCCTACAGCAACGCAACCTGAAGAAGAAAGCAGACATTGGAACTTAATAGGAAATCCTTACCCTTCTGCTATAAATGTAGATGAGTTTTTAGCTAACAATATGGAATTGGATGGTAATGTTAGACTTTGGTCTCAAGGAATTCCAAATACAAACATCTCTTCTAGTCCTTTTTATACAGGTGTAGAATATAATTATGGAGATCAATACGTAACTTATAACCGTACTGGTTCAACTCCAAACGTTTTTGGTGGGAATATAGCTTCTGGTCAAGGATTCTTTGTTCAAGTAAGCGAAGCTTCGCCTGTATCTTCTACTGTGAATTTTCAAAACAGTTTAAGATTTGATGATGCAGGAAATGCATACAGCAATTCTAACTTCTTGAGTACTGATGAAACGTCAACAGTAGATAATGCAAACAAAGATTTAGTTTGGTTAAGTTTAGTAGATGCAAGTAACACGTCTTCAGTAGCTTTAGTTGGTTATGTGTCTGGTGCTACAAATGGTGTAGATCGTTTATATGACGCCTTAGCAGATGGTAATGAATTAAGTATCTATTCAAATGTATCAAATTCTAAGATGGCTATTCAAGGGCGTTCATTACCGTTTGATGAAGCTGATACGGTTTCATTAGGAGTTGATATTCCAGAAAATGGTGTGTACTCAATTGGTATCGATCATTTAAATGGTGATGTTTTTGTTACTCAAGAAGTAGGAATCTATCTTGAAGATACTGTTCTTGATGTTACTCACGATTTAAGAATGCAACCATATAGCTTTACAGGAACAGCTGGTACAACTTTAGATCGCTTTATATTGAAATATACTGCACCACTTTCTGTAGAAGCTTATGACCTTGCTGATACGTTTGTCTTTGTTAAAAACAATGAGTTGTTTGTTAAATCTTCAACTAATATCAAATCGATTGAAGTTTATGATATAACAGGAAAACAAATTACTGTTTATTCAGCAGATGGAAATGACACACGTTTTACAGCTCCATTTAATTTTTCTAGAGGTATTTACCTTACAACTATTAAAATGACGAATGGTGTAGTTGTTACCAAAAAGTTGATTAACTAATCACACAATATCTAAAGGGTTAAAAATTATTAATTCTTTTAATTTCTAAAAGCTCTCATCAAAATTTATTTTTGATGAGAGCTTTGTTGTTTTACAGGGCTAATTAAAAAGAACATTAGCATAAATTCGTGTATGATTTATTGTCTAAATATTTTTTATTTAGAATAAATATAAATAGCAAAGTTCAGTAAAGTGTACTATTAAATGATGTTTAATTTCGTAGATTTGCACCGATTTTTAATAACATTGAAAATCTGAATCACACTTACTATTAACAAATAGATTTATAAATATGTCAAACGACATTAAGATTAAAAAAGGTCTGGATATTAAACTTAAAGGTGAAGCTGAAAAATCAACTGAAAACGCGATAATCAGTAACTACTGTACCTTAAGGCCAGAAGATTTCCATGGAGTTAATCCTAAATTGTTAGTAAAAGTTGGAGCTAAAGTAAAAGCAGGAGAAGCTGTTTTTTATGATAAATCCAATGAAGCTGTAAAATTTGCTTCTCCTGTTTCTGGCGAAGTTTTAGAGGTCTTGCGTGGTGAGAAAAGAAAATTATTAGCTATTAGAATTCAGGCAGATAAAGAGCAGGTTTTTCAAGATTTTGGAAAACTTGATGTAAATTCTGCGAATGCTGAAGCTATTAAAGCCCGTTTATTAGAAGCTGGTTGTTGGCCATTTGTAAAGCAACGTCCTTATGATGTTATTGCAAATCCAAACAAAGCACCAAAGGCTATTTTTATTTCGGCTTATGCATCAGCTCCTTTAGCTGCAGATTTAGATTATACTTTAAAAGGAAAAGAAGCAGAACTTCAGGCAGCCGTTTTAGCATTAGGTAAATTAACCGAAGGTCAAGTACATGTGTCTGTAGCTAAAGATGGTTCTTCACCATTAGCTGGTTTATCAGGAATTACTTTACATAAAGTTTCTGGTCCACATCCTTCTGGGAATGTTGGAACACAGATTAACAAAATAGATCCTGTAAATAAAGGCGAAGTTGTTTGGACAATAAGCGCTCAAGATCTAGTTATTATTGGAGAATTACTGTTAACCGGTAAATTCAATGCAGAACGTATTGTTGCAATGGCTGGTTCTTCAATAAAAAAACCAAGATATTTTAAAACCAAAATTGGTAGCGAAATTGCAACCATGGTTTACGATAACGGGATAGAAAAAGATAGTAACGATCGTATTATCTCTGGAAATGTTTTAAGTGGAAAACAAATAAAACCAGATGGTAATTTAGATTATTACAGCAATATTATTACAGTAATTCCAGAAGGAGACGATTATGAATTGTTTGGATGGAACAAACCTGTATTTAATAAAATATCGACCTCAAGAGCACTAACTTTTTCTTGGTTAACACCAAATAAGAAATTCGAATTAGATACCAACACAAATGGGGAACATAGAAATTTTGTGTTAACAGGTAATTACGAACAAGTATTTCCTTTAGATATTTATCCGTTACAAATACTAAAAGCTTGCATGTATAGCGATTTAGACGAAATGGAAGCTTTAGGGATGTACGAGGTTGCACCTGAGGATTTTGCTCTAACAGAATTTGTTTGTGTGTCTAAGCAACCACATCAAGATATTATTAGAAGAGGTTTAGACGTAATGATTAAAGAAATAGGATAATTATATAACCATGGGTTTAAAAAACACATTACATAATTTAAAAGAAAAGTATAAAGGAACCAAGATGGCTCCAGCGTTTAACGCTCTACATACTTTTTTATACTTGCCAAATGAGACCACACATAATGGAACTCATATTAAAGTAGCAGACGATTTAAAACGTACCATGAACATAGTTATTATGGCTATGGTTCCATGTTTGATATTTGGAATATTCAATGCAGGGTATCAGCATTTTGAAGCTTTCGGTACGCCAGTGGAATTTTTATCGTGGGACGCTTTTTACATTGGGATAATAAAAATATTACCTCTACTAATTGTTTCTTACGGAGTAGGTTTAGGGATCGAATTTTTATTCGCTATCGTTAAAAAACACGAAGTAGAAGAAGGATATTTAGTAACCGGTATGTTAGTGCCTCTTATTGTTCCTATAGATACACCACTTTGGATGTTAGCTGTTGCAGTTGCATTTGGTGTTGTTATTGGAAAAGAAGTATTTGGTGGTACTGGAATGAATATCTTAAATCCGGCTTTAACTATTAGAGCCTTTTTATTCTTTGCTTATCCAACTTGGATGTCTGGAGATAAAGTTTGGATTGAAGGAGCTGTTGAAAGAGATCAATTAATTGCCGCAGGTGAAAAATTAGATGCTGTTTCAGGAGAAACTATTCTAGGGACTTTAGCACAAGGCAAAGCAGTTGGCCACGATATTATGGATATGTTCTTAGGGTTTATTCCTGGTTCTATTGGAGAAACATCAACCATACTCATCATATTAGGTGGGTTATTCTTGATCTTTACTAAAATAGGAAGCTGGAGAATCATGCTATCTTCAGTAGTTGGAGCTATCACTATGGGACTTATTTTTAATGGTCTTGTCAATGCTGAGGTTATAACGGAAGGAAGTAAGTTTTTCGGATTAATGAGTACACCTTTTTGGCAACATCTAATTATTGGTGGTTTTGCTTTTGGAACTGTTTTTATGGCAACAGATCCAGTTACAGCATCTCAAACAAATAAAGGAAAATGGATTTATGGTTTCTTAATAGGATTTTTGTCTATCATGATTCGTGTCTTTAATCCAGCCTATCCAGAAGGTGTTATGTTAGCTATTCTGTTAATGAACGTATTTGCACCAACTATCGATCATTATGTGGTTCAAGGAAATGTGAAACAAAGAATGAAACGTCTTAAAGTTAAAAATGCCTAACTATGGAAAAGAGAACAGATAAAAATTCATACACCATTATTTTTGCCATAGGAATGGTATTAGTAGTTGGTTCCTTATTAGCTTATGCTTCTTCATCTTTAAAGGATAGAATTACTACTAATAGAGAATTGGAAATGCAACAAAATATTTTGTATGCTATGGGAGTTAATGAAAATGACGATAGCAATGCTATTTTTGTATCTACCCAAGAAGCACCAAAATTATTTTCAGAGTATATAACAGAGCAATTAGTTATTCAAGGTGATAATGTTACTGAAGATAATAAAGCTTATTTAATAGATGTTAAAAAAGAGCAAACAAGAGCAAAAGCTGGCGAAGAAAGAAGATTGCCTTTATTTATTGGAGAAAAAGAAGGACAGACGTTCTATATTGTTCCAATAAGAGGTAAAGGTCTTTGGGATGCTATTTGGGCTTACGTAGCTTTGGATGACAATTTGGTTGTACAAGGTGTGTTTTTCGATCATAAAGGAGAAACTGCTGGTCTTGGAGCAAACATCAATAAACGTTTCTTTATGGACGATTTTATTGGAGAAGACTTAATGCATGATGGGAAATTTAAAGGGATTGCTGTTGCAAAAGGTAATGCAGATCCTTTAAATATAGACAAAACTGATAATGAAGTAGATGCCATTGCAGGTGCTACTATTACTGGTGATGGTGTTTCTGCCATGCTAAAAAGCGAACTGAAACTATACGTGCCTTATTTTAAAAACTTAAAAAATAATTAAACTATGGGACTTTTATCAAAAAAAGATGCCAAATTAATAATAGATCCTTTAGCAGACGATAACCCAATTACTATTCAAGTTCTTGGTATTTGTTCCGCTTTAGCAATTACTGCAGAACTAAAAGCGTCATTAGTTATGGCCATCTCAGTAATATTTGTTCTTGGAATGGGTAACGTAGTTATTTCATTAATGCGAAATATTATTCCTTCTAAAATTAGAATTATCGTACAACTTATTGTAGTTGCTACTTTAGTAATTATAGTAGATTTAGTGCTAAAAGCTTTTGCTTACGAACTAAGTAAAACACTTTCTGTATTTGTGGGATTAATTATTACTAACTGTATCATTATGGGACGTTTTGAAGCTTTTGCTTTAGGAAATGGTCCTTGGCGTTCTTTTCTTGATGGAATAGGAAACGCTTTAGGATATGGTGTTATTTTAATTATTGTTGGATTCTTTAGAGAATTATTAGGTTCTGGAACCTTATTTGGATTTCCTGTATTAGGAGACCCAATAGCAAAAACTGGATTGTACTCAACTGGTTACGAAAATAATGGATTTATGATTATGCCACCAATGGCGTTAATAGTTGTAGGTATTATTATTTGGGTACAACGTAGTAGAAATAAAGCATTAATAGAAGACTAATAAGTAAACAGTGTTCAGTCACAAATTACAGTATATACTGTTAACTGAGACTGCGACTGAAAACTAAAAGAATATGGAACATATAGAATTATTTTTCAAATCGATATTTATAGATAACATGGTATTTTCAGTATTCCTGGGAATGTGTTCTTACCTTGCTGTATCTAAAAAAGTAAAAACAGCTGTAGGTCTAGGTGCTGCAGTTATTTTTGTATTAGCTATAACAGTACCTTTAAACTGGTTGTTAGATCAGTATTTATTGCAACCAGGAGCTTTAGTATGGCTAGGACCTGAGTATGCAGATTACGATTTAAGTTTCTTATCTTTTATTATGTTTATTGCTACCATTGCAACTATGGTACAGTTAGTAGAAATAATTGTTGAGAAGTTTTCACCGTCATTATATAATTCACTTGGTATTTTCTTACCGCTTATTGCTGTAAACTGTGCCATCTTAGGAGGATCATTATTTATGCAATCTCGAGAAATTGCTACTTTAGGTTTAGCAACAACTTACGGAATTGGTTCTGGTATTGGATGGTTTTTAGCCATTCTTGCAATTGCGGCTATTCGCGAGAAAATTAGATATTCAAATGTTCCTGCTCCTTTAAGAGGCTTAGGAATTACATTTATTATTACAGGTTTAATGGCTATTGGTTTTATGAGTTTTGGTGGTATGCTAACTGGAGGAGATGATGAAGTTTCTGCTGAAATCGAAACTGTGGAGGTTATTGAACAATCAGAAACTAATGTAGAAACACTAGTTGAAGATGATAATATTGAAGACGAAAATGACATGTCTATTAACGAAGACAAAACATTAGCTAACAACACAATAAAAGAGTAACATGATAGTATTAGCAGCAGGTACCTTAGGAACAATCATAATAACAGTAGTCGCTTTCTTAATAATTACATTGTTATTAGTTGCGTTGTTATTAGTGGTAAAACAAAAATTATCCCCATCTGGTCCAGTAAAAATTACTATCAATGGAGAAAAGACAATAGAGGTATCATCTGGTGGAAGTTTATTATCCACCTTGAGTTCAGAAAAAATATTTTTACCATCGGCTTGTGGTGGTGGTGGAACATGTATCCAATGTGAATGTCATGTATTATCTGGTGGAGGTGAAGCACTTCCTACAGAAACGCCTCACTTTACACGTAAAGAATTACAACATGGTGCACGTTTATCTTGTCAGGTAAAAGTAAAACAAGACATGGAAATAACCATTCCAGAAGAAGTTTTCGGAATTAAAAAATGGGAAGCAACTGTTGTAAGAAATTATAATGTTGCCTCATTTATTAAGGAATTTGTTGTAGAGATACCTGAAGATATGGGTTACAAAGCTGGAGGTTATATTCAAATAGAAATTCCTGAGTGTACTGTAAAGTTCGAAGATATGGACATAACAGCACATCCAGAAGAACACGAAACACCTGATAAATTTCAAGCAGAATGGGACAAGTTTAAACTTTGGCCTTTAGTAATGAAGAATACAGAAGTTGTTGAGCGTGCTTATTCTATGGCTTCTTATCCTGCAGAAGGACGTGAAATTATGTTAAATGTACGTATTGCAACTCCTCCTTTTGATCGCGCTAAAGGTGGTTGGGCAGATTTGAATCCAGGTATCGCATCATCTTATATTTTCAATCAGAAAAAAGGTGACAAAGTAATAATTTCTGGACCTTATGGAGAATTCTTCATTAATGAATCAGAAAGTGAGATGTTATATGTTGGTGGAGGTGCAGGAATGGCACCAATGCGTTCACACTTATATCACTTATTCAGAACCTTAAAAACAGGAAGAAAAGTAACTTATTGGTATGGTGGTCGTTCTAAGCGTGAGTTGTTTTACTTAGAGCATTTCCGTGAATTAGAAAAAGACTTCCCTAACTTTAAATTCTACTTAGCTTTATCGGAGCCTGCTCCTGAAGATAATTGGAAAGTAAAAGAGAATATTGATGCTCCTGGAGATGGATTTGTAGGGTTTATTCACAATTGTGTTATCGACAACTATTTAAATCTGCATGAAACACCAGAAGATATAGAATTATATTTCTGTGGACCTCCTTTAATGAATAAAGCAGTTCAAAAAATGGGTGAAGACTTTGGAATTCCAGATGAGCATATTAGATTTGATGACTTTGGAGGCTAATGGTATAATAATTAGTCTTTTAATAAAAAATGCTCCTATAACCATAGGAGCATTTTTTGTTTTACCTGAATTAATACTGATAAATTATGGATAATTTATAAGAGGTTTAACATTTTTGGTGTTTAATTTTTACCAAAAATGAATTATATTCGGAACCTTAAATAAAAATAGATAAACATGAAAAAGAATTACTTTAAAGCTTTATTATGTCTGGGGATAGCATTTATTTCCTCTAACGGAATTCAAGCGCAACAGCCTAATAAAAAAGGTATTAATACTACTGCAAAGACATTAAGTTTAGCAAGTAGCCAACGAGCAGATTTTCAGGTAACTCCTGAAACTCAAAAGGGAATGGAAGAAACAGGTTATGCAAGATGTTTAACTGTTGAAAATGAAGAAATCCTTCTTGCGAACGACCCAACTAGATTAACTGCAGAGCAATTTGAACAGTGGATAGCACCAAAAATTTTAAAAATGAGAGCAGATAAAGCTGCCGGAAGAAGCACACAGGTTGTGTATAATATACCTGTAGTAGTGCATGTTATTCATGATGGTAAAGCTATTAATACAAATGGATCCTATAGTGAAAACATATCAGATGCTCAAGCTATATCTCAAATTGCCGTATTGAATGAAGATTATCGTAGAATGGCAGGAACCAATGGTGGTGAAAATACCACTGGTGTAGCTGTAGATGTTGAAATTAATTTCTGTTTAGCACAACAAGATCCTGATGGGAATTTTACTTCAGGGATAGTACGCCATAACATTAGTCCTTATTCGAACAACCAAACACCAAGTGTTACGGATGATTGGGAAATTAGAACGGATGTACAGCAAATGAAAGCAGCAACCCAATGGGATCCTACTAAGTATATGAATATGTGGTCTATTAAACCAGGTGGGAATTCTTTAAATGACCCTATAGATCCAGGATTAAGTGGTTTATTAGGTTATGCGCAATTTCCTTCTGGATCTGGTTTAGGTGGTCTTTCAGGTGGAGCGGCTGCTACAGATGGTGTAGTTGCCGGCTATGATGCCTTTGGAACTATTGAGGCTAATGATGGAAGTTTTGTTATAAACGGAAGTTATAATTTAGGAAGAACAATGACCCACGAAGTAGGTCACTGGTTAGGCTTACGTCATATTTGGGGTGATACTTCCTCTTGTGGTGGAAATGGTGATTATTGTGATGATACTCCAGATTCTAATACTGCAAATTATAATTGCGTAGCTGTAACACATTGTAGTTCAGCAGATCAATATCAAAATTATATGGATTATTCTTATGATTATTGTATGGATACGTTTACTGCCGATCAAAAAGCAAGAATGGTAACCGTTATGGAAAATTCTCCTAGACGTATGGAACTAAACGCTTCTGTTGGTTGTCAAACTGCTGCACCATTTATTGGTTTTGGAAGTGTAAATAGTAATATGTACGAAGCTACTGGCTGTGATTTTACAGATTATAATTTTGCTATTAATATTACAGAAGCTCCTACTGGAACAGCTACAATTACATTTAATGTAGACGGTGGCTCTGCAACTAATATGTTCGATTACGAACTAGTAAACTCTAGTGTTACTTTTGCAAATGGCGCAACTGCTTCACAAGATTTAACTTTACGTGTATATAACGATGGTTTTGTTGAAGGTGATGAAACTATAAATATTTCTATGGCACTTTCTGGAAGCAGTGATGCACAATTAAACCCAGGAGCAAATGCTATTTCTATTACTTTAATAGATGATAATGTGGCAGTTGGTACAAGTTCTAATGTTGTTTATTTTAGTGATGATTTTAATGATCAAGACATATCCGATTGGACACTTATTGATGCAGATGGAGATTCAAGTAATTGGGGAGATATATTTCAAGTTACTAATGCTGGAGGTACTGCAGTTTCTCCGGTGTCTATGATTTCTAGATCTTGGACAGTTAATCCTTTATTTCCAGATAATTGGGCAATAACACCAGCCGTTAATTTAGGAGATGCAACAGGTACAGTAACACTTTCTTGGAAAGTTCAAGCAGCAGCAGCAGCTTGGGATTTAGAGAAGTATTCAGTTTATGCAGCTACTACCAATACACAAGCTGCTTTATTAGCTTCTCCAATCTCATTTACGGAAACATATAATGATCCTACTGATACTGGATCGTCATATAATAGAACATTAGATTTATCTTCTTTTGCAGGGGAATCAACTGTTTATATAGCGTTTAGACATTGGGATTGTTCAGATCAAGACTGGTTGTCTATTGATGATGTAGAAGTTAGTTCTGTAATGAGCGTCACGATACAAACAGCAGTAAATACTGGAACTTCAGCGCAAATGAGTTTAAATGGTATGGGTACTGCTTATGCTTATGACAGTGCAAATGGTAACATTATGGCAAGTGTGCAAAATAATGATACTTTTGATTATGGATGTACAGATATTTCTGTAATGCGCGCAGGAACGGGAGCTCAATTATTTGAAAACCCACAGCCAGCAGAGTATGTTATGGATAAAGCGTTTAGAATAACGACAGACAATGCAAATGTGTCTGGAGATGTGTCTGGGACTTTCTACTTTACTGAAGCAGAAATTGCAGGATGGGAAGCTGCTACAGGCAAAGTAAGAGCTGACCTATATATTATTAGAGAAGTAGCTGGTACAGTAGTTGAAATCTCTGGAGCAATTGTTGGTGCATTTGGTGCAAATGTCACTTTACAAGCTAACTTTAATGGTGTTAATGGTGATTTCTACTTTGGACCTTTAAATGCTTCATTAAGCATTACTGAAAATGAGTTTGAATCATTTAGCCTATATCCTAATCCGGCGACAAGTGAAATAACTATTCAGTTAAGTTCTAACAATAATGTTAATTTAACATTATACGATGTAAGAGGGCGTATTATATTTACACAAGCTTACACCAATAATGCATCTGTATTTACTAAAACAATTAATCTTGAAGCAGTAACTTCAGGGATGTATTTATTAGAAATTCAAAGTGGTTCTAAGAAAATGACTAAAAAGATAGTTAAGCAATAAACTACTCTAATTTTAATAAAAAAACCCAACACGCATGTGTTGGGTTTTTTTTTGTTCATCACTTAAAAAAATTAAAAATAATGGCTAATTTTTAAGTAATACCAATCTAGATGGACAAGGCTTACCAATAATTTAGTAATTTTGCAATATGAAAAAAGCACTTTCAGAGCAAGAATTACATAATCTAGCTATGAACCATGTAGGCAAAGATTTAGAAAAACGTGGGTTCGAGTTTATAGCAGTCAATAGTAAATTAAAAAGGCATCCACAGTTTGTATGCATGGACAAAACAAAACAATACTTTTTTGTTATTGTTAAAGCTGTGATTCTTCCAGAAAATCCAAATAATTACGATATCGTTTGGATGGAATCTTTTAAAAAACACGCCACAGATAAAGATGCTAAAGTGTTGTACGCCGGAGTTGGCTTAGGCAATCCAGAAGGTGAGGAGTTACCCATTTATTTAAACGAAGAATATTTAATTGAATATAACGGGATTCAGGTTCTTGAAACTAATTTGAATTAGAATATAGATGAAAGATAAAAGAAAAAAGAATGTTTGTCATTTCGAGTTTAGCGAGAAATCTCAATATTTCACATTATTAATACTTGTGTTTTTTCTATTTTTTTCCTGCGAACAAGAACCCAAAAACACCAAATTATCAGGAGAAGTTTTTGGGACAGGCTTTTCCGTGATTTATGATTCTGAAATAAATTACCAAAAGCAATTTGATAGCTTGTTTCATGTTATTAATTTATCCATGTCAACTTATCAACCAGATTCTGATATTTCAAAAATAAATAGAAATCTGGCTTTTAACATAGATTCACATTTTGTAACTGTTTTCGATGCTTCTAAAGATATTTATAAAGAAACTCAAGGTGTTTTCGATCCTACTATTGGAGCTGTGGTTAATGCATGGGATTTTGGTCCCGAAGGAAAAATAGAGAGCTTAGATAACCTTAAAATAGATAGTTTGATGCTTAGTGTTGGACTGGATAAATTAAGTAGAACAAATCTTACTATTCAAAAGCAAAACCCAAATACATTTATAGATTTTAATGCCATTGCCAAAGGTTATGGCGTAGATGTTATTGGCTTATTTCTGGAGAGTAAAAACATTCATAATTATTTAGTTGAAATTGGTGGCGAAATTAGAGCTAGAGGAAAGAATATAGAGAAGAAATCTGCATGGAAAGTTGGTGTTGAGGAACCACATTTTGATGGTACGCAATCCATTTTAAAGGCGATTTCTTTACATGACGAAGCCATGGCAACTTCCGGTACATATAGAAAGTATAAAACTGATGAAAACGGAAATAAATATTCTCACATTATCGATACAAAAACAGGTTATCCTAGTAAAACTAATTTGTTGAGTATTTCTGTTCTAGCCAAAGATTGTATGACTGCAGATGCCTATGCAACGGCCTTTAAAGCCATGGGCGTGGAAACAGTAAAAGAGTTTTTAAAAACACATCCAGAACTTAAAGTGTTTTTAATTTATGAAAATGAAAACAATGAATTTGAAACCGTTTCCTTAAATGGGTTTCCTGAAAGTTAGAAGTTTAATACAGTAATTTTTAAGCCTTTTTAAGGTTGCTTTTAGAGTTTCAAAAACCAAATAGATTCTATTTAGATTTTTGGATCGCGTTGTTTTATAGATAATTGAGATATTTTGTGTAATTTGTTGCAAATGCATGTTATGAAACAATTATTACTTTTCATTTTAATACTCCCAATAGTAGGTTTTAGTCAGTGTCCTCCAACAGGAGGGATATTTACTTCTCAGTCGGAAATAGACGCTCTGTCTATAGATTACCCAAATTGTACAGAAGTTAATGCTTTTTCAATTTCTGGAGATGATATAACCGATTTAAGTGGACTTAATCAATTAGTATCATGTACTAGTTTTGGGATTGGTCCTACCTTAGTATTACAAAATACAATGGGTTTAAATTCTAATATCCTGATCCGCTATGTTGAAGGGACAGGAACTTCATTTAGCATAACTAACAATGGGTCCTTATTAACTTTAGATGGATTAGAAAATTTGAACAGCCAATCAGGTTTTGAAAGTTCCTTTAGTATTAGTAATAATCCAATGTTGCTTAGTGTTGAAGGTGCTCCAAATATATTTTCTCCTCTTACTTATTTTTATATTGAAAACAATGATGCACTTTTAAATTTATATGGATTAGAAAATTATGCTGCAGGAGAATATACTAGCATTTCTAATAATGATAGTCTTATTGATTTAACAGGTCTTGACGAAATTTATGGTGAAACAGTTCGTATTTCTAACAATGATAATCTTGCAAGTTTAAATGGTCTTTTTAATAGTGGCTTTGATGATTATTTATATATAGAAGGCAATCAAAACTTAACCGATATAAGCGCCATCTTTGCTGGGAGTTATAATGATGATGGTTTAATAATAAGGAACAATCCAAATTTATCAATTTGTAGTACAGATTCAGTCTGTTTTTTTATAGATAGTAATATAGAAGAGGGTGTTATGTTGCCAGGAATTTTTGAAAATAATGCCCCTGGCTGTAATAGTAATTTTGAAGTGGAAAATTTTTGTGGAGTTAATTCAAATGATGATTGCGGATACACTATTAACTTTTTAACCTTAGGAGAGCTAATAACAGCAAATAATGAATTTGCTACGACCTCTTTACAAACACCTAGTTGTGATGATATCGATAATAGAAAAGATGTTTGGTTTGCTTTTAATTCGGAAAGTAATACAACTATTGATGTTATTATACAAGCAGGTTTTTATGCGCAATTATGGGATTCTAATAGTGCATTTGCTGATTGTGACAATCTAAATCTAGTGGAAAACGCATGTGGTACACAACTAAACGATATTCCTGTGACACCAAATATGTTTTACTATATCCAAGTATGGAACGATGATCCTGCTAATAGAGGAGGTTCTTCATGGTTTGATCTTACCGTTCAAGATGGTGCTTTGTCAACACCAGAATTTCAACGTGATTTAGTAAGTCTATACCCTAATCCAGTGCAAAATGAGTTACACATTCAAACTAATTTTACAATTGAAAAAGTTGAAGTTTATAACTTATTAGGGCAACAGGTTATGGTAAGCAATGCAACAACGCTTCATGTTTCCAGTTTAACTGATGGTTTGTATTTAGTAAAAGTATTTAGTAATGGAAGCGTATTTACTCATAAAATAGTGAAGCAATAAATTTTTGGCGGAAGTTTCCTTCTAAAAAGCATGAATCAATAACAACAACCATCCTATTACTAAAAGTAATCCACCTATTGGCGTGATAGGTCCTAAAAATCGAAGTTTCTTGCCTTTAGCATCAGATATTACCAAACCATAAATACTAAAAGAAAATAATACAATTCCAATAGTAAAACACCAATATATTGCTGAGGAGATGCTTTCAGCATTGAAACCCAAAGCAACTAATAAAATAGCATGATACATCTGATACTTTACACCAGTTTCAAAACTATGTAATTGATCTGTAGATAAAATTTTCTTTAATGCATGCGCTCCAAAAGCGCCAAATATTACAGATAACATGCCGAAAATAGCACCTGTTATAATTATGTGTTGTTGTATCATAGAATCTATTTTTTTTACTTTAAAATTTAAGGTTGAAACCTTGTAATTTCAACAGAATGAGGTACGAGAGACGAGAAATCTTATAATATTGAGATTCCTCTTCGTGCCTCATTCAGAATGACAATCTATTCCCAGAATAGAATTACATTCTAATGTCTAATCCTATAAATTTTAAATCCATAGAGGTTTATTTATAAACTACGGGTATAATTTCACCTTTAGCTAAACAGTATTTTTCAATATCTTCTTTTGGAAGTTTAGCAGTATAATCTACTTCATCCACTTTAAAACCTATACTTCGCAGTTTATCAAAATAATCACGACCGTAGATTCTAACGTGATCATATTGACCAAAAATCTTAGCACGTTTCTCTCTATCTGTAATAGAATCGTCTTCAAAAGTTTCAGCGCGTTTCAAATCTTGGGGAATCTGAAAAATACCATAACCACCAGGTTTCATCACTCTGTATAATTCTTGCATTGCCTTAGTATCATCAGGAATGTGTTCTAATACATGGTTGCAGAGTATCACATCATAGCTATTGTCTTCAAAAGGAAGGTCGCAAATATCTGCTTTTACATCAGCAATTGGTGAAAGTAAATCGGTAGTGGTATATTCTAAGTTTTTAAGCTTTCTGAAGCGTTTTAAAAAGCATTGTTCAGGAGCAAAATGTAAAACTTTTAATTTTTCAGAAAAGAAATTAGTTTCATTATTAAGATATAACCATAACAAGCGATGTCTTTCTAAACTTAACGTAGAAGGAGAAAGCACGTTGTTTCGTTGATTGCCATAACCATAAGGTAAAAAACTTTTAAATCCTTTTCCGTCAATAGGGTCTGTAAATGTATTTCCTCTTAAAAATAAAGTTAATATAGGGCTTGCCACATAGCTTAATCTAATAAGTAAGGGTCTTGGGACTGTGTTTAGGATTTTTTTGAAAAGTTTTTTTGACACGAATTTCACGAATTATCACGAATCATTTAAAGAACGATTCGTTTATATTTTAAACTTTCTTCTCCAAAATTAATAAGGAGACCAAGCTTTAATTTTGATACAGCTAAATAATTTAAAGTTTGTTTTACATGTGATGAATTTAAACATTCAATTGCTTTTAATTCCAGGACTATTTTATCATCAATAATAAAGTCTGCTTTGTATTTATGTGGAAGTAAATTTCCTTTGTAACAATTCCATATTTTTTTTCACGTGAATATAAAATATTATGGTCCATAAATTCAATTTCTAAAGCATCGGCATAAACAATTTCATTAAAACCTTTTCCTAATTGATTATGGACTTCCATACATATCCCAATTATTTTGTAAGCTTCTTCTTTATATATTAATGAAGTCATAATTAGTGGAATTCGTGTCAAAAAAAAGGAATAATGTATTCAGTTTTAATTAGTGAATCTCAGCGTAATTTTTTAAAGCACTAAAGCCTTCTGACGAAACTCATCTTCCTCATTAGATACTATCCCTAAAGCCTCATAAACGTAAGCAAAGGTTGAAAGTAATTCTGGTTTACCATCTAATATCGCTACATCATGTTCAAAATGTGCACTTGGTTTATTATCTAAAGTCGTAATTGTCCAACCATCTCTATGTTGCTTAATTCTATGCGTTCCCATATTTATCATAGGTTCGATGGCAACAACCATTCCGTCTATAAACTTTTTACCACGACCACGCTTACCATAGTTTGGCATCTCTGGATCTTCATGCATTTTCTTTCCTAAACCATGTCCAACAAGTTCTCTAACAACTCCGTAACCATGATCTTCACAAAACTTCTGAATAGCATAACCAACATCTCCAACACGGTTGCCAACTTTAAGTTCGCGAATTCCTAAATATAAAGATTCTTTAGTTACGTCTAATAATTTTTGGATTTCAGGAGCAATTTCACCTACAGCAAAAGTATAAGCATGATCGCCATAATACTCGTTCTTAATCGCACCACAATCAATGGAAATAATATCTCCCTCTTTTAAAGGTTCGTTTGTTGGAAATCCATGAACTATTTGAGAATTTGGACTCATACAAAGTGTATTTGGGAAATCATATAAACCCAAAAAACCAGGAATAGCTCCTTGCTCTCTAATATATTCTTCGGCTAATTTATCCAACTGTAAAGTGGTAACACCAGGTTTCACCTCTTTGGCAAGCATCCCTAAAGTTCTTGAAACAACTAAGGCGCTTTCACGCATTAATTCAATTTCTTCTTTTGTTTTAACTATAATCATTCTTAAAAAAATATGTGCAAAGATACTTAAAATTAAATGGAATTCTTTTTTCTGAAACATGACTTTTGACAGTCTTTAGGTGATATTTATATAATATTTTTGTACTCTAAATAAACATGATGTACAATTCTATAAGCGCAGAAGATGCCGTAAAAGTTATAAAGTCAGATAGTAAAGTATATATTCAAGCTGCTGCTGCAGTACCACAAGTTTTAATTCGAGCCTTGACAGCAAGACACGAAGAATTGCGAAATGTCGAAATATGCCAGTTACATACCGAAGGAGACGCACCTTATGCCAATCCAGAATTTAAAGATAGTTTTCATGTGAATTCTTTTTTTATAGGAAAAAATGTGAGAC
This sequence comes from Xanthomarina arctica, assembly GCF_014638915.1. GTDB lineage: Bacteria > Bacteroidota > Bacteroidia > Flavobacteriales > Flavobacteriaceae > Xanthomarina > Xanthomarina arctica. Next base: position 1,314,624 of record NZ_BMFQ01000001.1, read on the forward strand.
ACACGCTTAAAGCTGGAAACGGTTCTTATACGCCCGTTTTTTTAAGTGAATTACCTCTTCTTTTTAAGAGAAATATAATCGATTTACAGGTAGCTTTGATACATGTATCAGTTCCAGATAGACATGGATATTGCTCATTGGGAGTTTCGGTAGAAGCTACATTGGCAGCAATTGATAATGCCGATTTTGTAATTGCTCAAGTAAACAAGCAAATGCCAAGAACGCATGGAGCTGGAATTATTCATGTTTCAGAAATTAATTCATTTGTTGAATGCGATGAACCTTTGCCAATTCACGCAATGTGCGAGCCAACAGAGATAGAAAGTAAAATAGGGAATCTGGTAGCTGGTTTAATTGAAGACAGAAGTACGTTGCAAATGGGGATTGGAAATATTCCAAATGCCGTTTTATCCCGACTAATTAATCACAAAGATCTAGGACTGCATACAGAAATGTTTTCCGATGGGGTAATCGATTTAATTTTAAATAATGTTATTAATGGGAATTATAAAGGCATCAATAGAGGTAGAGCTTTAACCACATTTTTAATGGGTACAAAACGTTTATATGATTATGTAGATGATAACCCATTTATTGAAATGAGAGCTTCAAATTATACAAATAATGTGTCTATAATTAAGCAAAACCCTAAAATGGTGGCTATAAATTCTGCTATTGAAGTGGATGTTACCGGACAGGTTTGTGCAGATTCTATTGGAGCACACATGTATTCTGGTGTTGGGGGACAAATAGATTTTATTCGTGGTGCCTCGTTAAGTGATGGAGGGAAAGCAATTATAGCTTTGCCTTCTACAACAAAATCTGGAATTAGTAGAATTGTTCCAACATTAAAACCTGGAGCTGGCGTTGTTACAACTCGATCGCATGTTCACTATGTGGTTACGGAATATGGTATTGCAAATCTGTATGGGAAAACAATCAAAGAGCGAGTAAAATCCTTAGTTAATATTGCTCATCCAGATCATCGAGAATCGATCGATAGAACCTATTTTGAATTAATAGGGTATTAATTTATTGTAAAAAAATAAGCCACGAATTCACTTTTTTTAAAACGATGAATTCGTGGCTTTTTATATTTTATCTTCTAAAAAAATAAAAGAAACCTTTCTTTTTTTCTAGTTTAAGAGGGTTGTAGTTTGGATTAGACAATATTTGGTATACTTCTCCCCAACCAATAAAACCACCAATATTTCGATCGTCTATAAATAAATCGGCATGGATTTTTCTACTTTTTGAAGAATCAAATTCTTCTTCGGGAAAACTTCTATTTACGGCATAAAAATTTAATCCATTGTCTTGGCAAAAGTCAACAGCTTCTTGGAGCCTAACATCACTTCTGTAAGTCCATAGAATTAATCGATGACCATCTTGTTGTAAGCGTTTTAAAGTTTCGAAAGCAAAAAGTTTAGGTCTGCCAATTTTCGGGTAAGCATCATCAACGATGGTTCCATCAAAATCTATAGCAAGAATAAGTTTATCGTTAAAATTCATACCTTAAAGTTGGTGTCAAAAATACGTAATTTATAGTTTTAGACTAACGAATGTTGTGTCATTTTTTCTGGTTGCTCAATTCCCATAAGTTTTAAAATAGTTGGCGCAATATCACCTAAAACACCATCTTTTATAGCCTTTAAATCCTTATCGATTAAAATAACTGGAACTGGATTCGTGGTATGTGCTGTATTTGGCGAGCCATCTGGATTTATCATGGTTTCGCAATTACCGTGATCTGCAATTAAAATAGTTGTATAATTATTTTCCAAGGCAGTTGTCACCACATTTTTTACACAAATATCTACTGCTTCACAAGCTTTTATGGCAGCACTCATAACACCTGTATGTCCAACCATGTCACCATTAGCAAAGTTTAAACATACAAAATCTACCTGCCCTTTTTTAAGTTCCGGGATTAAAGCATCTGTTAATTCAAAAGCACTCATTTCTGGTTTTAAATCGTAAGTAGCTACTTTTGGTGAATGACGTAATAGACGTGTTTCCCCATTAAAAGCAGCTTCTCTTCCTCCAGAAAAGAAAAAAGTAACATGTGGATATTTTTCTGTTTCTGCAATTCTGATTTGCGTTTTATGATGTTTTTCTAGAACTTCACCTAAGGTATCGGTAAGGTTGTCTTTATTATAAACAACGTGTATGTTGTTATAGGTTTCATCGTAATTAGTCAAGGTTACATAATATAAACTTAATTTGTGCATATTTTGTTCATGAAAATCTTGCTGGGTCAAGGCTTCTGTAAGTTGTCTGCCTCGATCTGTTCTAAAGTTGAAAAAGATTACGACGTCACCATCTTTTATTTTTGCTACAGGTTGATTATTATCATCAACCATAATAATTGGTTTGATAAATTCGTCCGTAACCTCATTGTCGTAACTATCTTGAATAGATTTTAAAGCATTTTTAGAATGCGCTCCAGTACCATGTACCAAAGCATCATAGGTTAATTTTATGCGTTCCCAACGTTTGTCTCTATCCATGGCGTAATAACGCCCAGTAATTGTGGCTAATTTTGTTGGAGAGTTAATTATAAATTCTTCCAAATGTGAAACAAAACCGTAACCTGATTTTGGGTCTACATCGCGACCATCTGTAAATGCATGAATATAAGATTCTTCGACACCTGATGTTTCTGCAGCAGAAATTAACCCTTTTAAATGATTGATGTGAGAATGTACCCCACCATCGCTTAGTAAACCTAAAAAATGAATGGGCTTATTATTGATTTTCGCATAATTAAAAGCGGCAATTAAAGCAGGTTCTTGAGCTAAGGTGTTATTCTTTACAGCAAGATTTATCCTAACTAAATCTTGATAGACTATGCGGCCAGCACCTAAATTCATGTGTCCAACTTCGCTATTTCCCATTTGTCCTTCTGGTAAGCCTACATGTAAACCATCTGTTCTTAAACTGGCATTTGGATATTTGGAATAAAGTGAATCTATAAAAGGAGTATAGGCATTGTCTATGGCAGATACTTTTGGGTCTGGAGATTTCCCCCAACCGTCAAGTATCATTAAAATAACTTTCTTATTCATGGTTTTGGCATTATATGTCAAAGATAAAAGTTTAAAACTCTTTAGCTTTATAATGAATAAAAAAGTTAAGGCAGTCGTCGTAAATTTGAATTGTTTGGAAAAAATCTTTAATTTAATTTTTTAAACATAACATGATGGATTCCAATATTTGGGATATTAAAAGTATCTCCAATTATTTTAAAACCATGGTTTTTATAAAATTTAACGGCTATTTCACGCGCATTAAACCAGAGTACATTTACTTCTTCCTGATTTAAAATGCATTCGCCTGCTTCGATCAGTTGTGCTCCTAAACCTTGATGTTGAAATTCTTTTAATATAGCCATACCTCGGAGTTGGTATTGCTTTTCTTCAGAAAATAATAGAGATTTATTTTTCATAAAAGATGCTACACCAATTAATTGTTTTTTAGAAAACAGACCTAAATGAAAAGTGTCTTTGTCTGTATCTCCTTCAAATACGCAAGTTTCAATGGGTTTTCCTTCACGTAAAATAGGTTGTCTAACACGATAGGTCTCTGTATGTGAAACTTGTGTTACTTGATACATTTTTCTTTGTTTGAATTCAATTTTGATAAAAATTTAATATGTTTTTATTTAAAAAACTAGCTCACTTTGAGGTTGTTAGTTTTAAAAGTGTCTAGCAATCTATAAACTTATAATTTTTTTCTTTTATTAGATGAAATACTTATATATATTTGCACCGGAAATGCGAGAGTAGCTCAGTTGGTAGAGCGTCAGCCTTCCAAGCTGAATGTCGCCGGTTCGAACCCGGTCTCTCGCTCTAAAGCCTCATCAAATCGATGAGGCTTTTTTTATGGGATCCTAATTACCTTAATCTGCAAAATTTAGGGTGAGAAGTTTATGCTGAGTTTCGTCGAAGTAAACCCGGTCTCTCGCTCTAAAGCCTCATCAAATCGATGAGGCTTTTTTTATGGGATCCTAATTACCTTAATCTGCAAAATTTAGGGTGAGAAGTTTATGCTGAGCTTCGTCGAAGTAAACCCGGTCTCTCGCTCTAAAGCCTTATCTAATCGATGAGGCTTTTTTTATTTCAAATGGTTTAGCTCTGTATTGACCTCAATTTCAAAAGCGACTTTCTTGTATTCAAAAATCCTTGCTGATAGCGTCCCTTTTAAAACAATTGATTTTCCTTTAACTCTCAACCAACTGCCTTCTCTCAGTCCAATTACAGGTTGTGAGTAGAACGCATGAAACTCATTAATTCTTGTCTCTCTAGTTTCACCCATGTGTGTATTATTTTTAATAGGATCTAGATAATGCGGATTGATATTGAAAGGTACAAAACCTAAAGCTTTAAAACTTGGCGGATACACAATGGGCATATCATTAGTGGTGTTTATAGTTAGGCCACAAATATTGCTTCCAGCGCTTGTCCCTAAATAAGGAGTTCCTTTTCGAATCGCCTTTTTTAATGGTTCTATTAACTGGTTTTTATATAATTGATACAATAGGACAAAGGTATTGCCACCTCCTGTAAAAATAGCTTCGGCGTTTTCAATGGCTTCCGCAGGATTATCAAATTCATGGATGCCTTTCACGTTTTTATTGATCTTCTTAAAAGCATCTTTAACTTTAGCCGTATAATCTTCATGCGAAATGCCACTAGGTCTTGCATAAGGTATGAAAACAATGGTTTCTACATCTTCAAAGAACAGCGATAATTCATCTAATAAATATTCTAAATAACCACTTCCATGAAGGGTTGAAGTACTTGCTATAATTAAGTTTTTCATTTACAGTAATTTGTTGTAAATTTAAGTAAATACATACCAGAACAATAGTTAAATGGTTTTGTATTTTAAATTGCTAACCTTCAAAAATTTAAATTATGAGAAACATTTTACCTTTAATTGTCTTTTTTATGAGTTTTTCCATTGCTGTGGCTCAAAATAGTGATAGAATTGAAATTTCTGGAAAAGTTATTGTGGATTCTAACGATGTAGAAGGACTTACCGTTAATAATTTAACATCAAATAGAATTGCAGTTACAGACTTGAATGGTAATTTTAATATTTATGTGGCATTAAATGATCAAATTAAAATATCTGCTTTACAATTAGATACCATCTTAATTATCGTTACTCAAGACATTCTAGATTCTAAACAAATTACTGTTTTTCTTGATGAAAGATTAACAACTTTAGACGAAGTCGTTATTTTGCCTTTCAGTTTAACTGGCGATTTGGAAACAGATTTAACGAATGTGAGAACCTTTAATCCAGAATTCGAGTCTATGTATTTTGGGGATTTTGATTGGGAAGATGCTCCTAATGCTGAAATATATTATCAAAAAGTTGAAAACACGATTATGAATCGAGGCAAGTTTTATAATGGTGTCGATTTTGTAAAATTAACGAATTGGTTGGTAAAACCTATGTTTGCCTCTAATACGTCTAGAGTTGATAAGAATACAGAGAATTCAAATTTTGATACGTTAAGAAATACGTATACCACGGATTTTATTAGTACAAACTTTAATATTCCTGAAGATCAAGTTATAGATTTTATAGCTTTCGCTGAAGTTAACAATGCAGATCCATCCTTATATGATAATGGAAAAGAAATTGAATTAATCGAATACTTGGTAAGCCAAAGCCATTTGTTTTTAGATACTAAATCCAAAAAGAATTAATTTTTTTCTATTGGTTTGCATTTAAAGGGCTTCAGGTTTTAACATAAGTTTAATTCCTTGTTGTATTTATTTTAAGATTTGAAATGGTTTCTTTAGCATGACTAAACCAAACCATTTGAAACAACATTATTTAGCTATTACTTTTTGTCTTGTTACTTCCTGTTTATATGCACAAGAGGTTACACGGATTGAGGTTTCAGGTAAATTAATTGGAACTGATGATGCGGAAGGTGTCACCATTTTTAATACCTCTTCAAATAAAGGAACTGTTGCAGACAGTCAAGGTTATTTTATTCTTGAAGTAGCACTAAACGATGTTTTAGAAATTTCAGCCTTACAATACGAAGCAAAGACTGTGAGCGTAAATCAAGAAGTCATATCTTCAAAACAATTACGTCTTTTTTTAGTAGACAAAGTAAATGCTTTAAAAGAAGTTCTCTTATTATCATCTAGTCTTTCGGGAAATCTACTGGCAGATATTGATAATGTTGTAGCCCAAAAAAAAATGGAAATGAACTTCGGAAATTTAAGCGATTTAGAATTTCCTGAAGATGAATTTACAAAAGTAGATAATGAATTAGTAAAACAAGGACAGCTCAATAATGGCTTGAATGTGGCCTCTGTTTTTGGTCTTAATAAATTAATTAACAGACCTATTAAAAAGCGATCACTACCTGTAGAAGAAGTAAAACTTGAAAAAGTCTTAGCTGAAAAATATACGCCTGAATTTTTTAATAATAATTTTCAGATTCCTCTAAATCAGGTTGAAGCTTTTATCAGGTTTGTTGTTTTAAATGGATTGACAAAAAATCTGTTACATAATGATCAAGAATTTATGTTTTTAGAATTTCTTCAGAAACAAAGTTTAGAATTTAAAAAGCAAGATGATGAAAGGAATTAAAAGCATTCTAATCTTGTTAGTAATTGCGAGTTTTCAAACAGCATTTTCTCAAACAGTCGAAATTTCCGGACAAGTTTCTACTGCCTTGGATGCCGAAAATATTCACGTAATTAATAAAACAGCACAAGTATTTACAACTACCAATACCTTTGGAGGCTTTAAAATTTCTGCAAAATTAAACGATACCTTACAGTTTACATCCATTCAACATAAATTAAAGGAAGTGGTTGTAAATGCCAACATTCTGGTTGAAAAACAATTAGACGTCCATTTGGAAGAACTTACCTATTCGCTAGACGAAGTTGTGGTGGGACGAATGCTTTCTGGCGATTTAATGGAGGATGTTGGTAATGTAACAGGAAGTCCTATTACGGCTAAAATGTTAGGGATTCCAAGTTACCAAGGTAAGCTAAAAACTCAAAGTGAAAGACGACTAAATGAAGCTACAACTGGAGGGCCTTTAAATTCACTCATAAATACTATTTCAGGAAGAACTAAAGAATTAAAAAACCACATAAAATTAGAGAATCAAGACAATTTACTGTACGATGTAAGACAAAGAACAGAAACTTTATTGTTTTTAGATGAAACACTTCCCGAAGCATCTAGAACTGATTTTTTTTATTTCTGTTCTGAAGACAATGATTTTGTAGCCCGTTGTAAAGGAAAGAGCGACATTGAAATTATAGAATTTTTAAAAGAAAAATTAGTACCGTATAAGGCAAATCTAAAACTGGAAAATGAAAAAGATTAACCTGTTTCTATTCTTGTTTTTAATCATTTGCTTTGAAACGGTCTTTTCACAAACAGTTGAAATTACCGGAAAAGTTACGACCACTTTAGATGTCGAAAATATTCATGTCATAAATAAAACAGCTCAAGTTTTTACAACGACGAATGCCTTTGGAGGATTTAAAATTTCAGCTAAACTAAACGATACTTTACAGTTTACATCCATTCAGCACAAGCTTAAAGAAGTTGTTGTAGACGCCAACATTCTTGTTGAAAAACAATTAGATGTCCATTTGGAAGAACTTACCTATTCGTTAGACGAAGTTGTGGTTGGGCGTATGCTTTCTGGTGATTTGATGAAAGACCTTAATAACGTAGAAGGTAACCTGGTAACAGCAAATCAATTGGGTATTCCTAGTTATCAAGGAAAACTAAAAACTCAAAGTGAGAGAAAATTGAACGAAGCTACAACAGGAGGAGGGTTTATTCCATTAAATCCCATTTTGAATGCTATTTCTGGACGAACTAAGGAATTAAAAAATCAGATAAAATTAGAGAGACAAGACGATTTGCTATACGATGTGAGAAGAAGAACCGAAAAGCTTTTATTTTTAGATGAAACCCTCCCAGAAACATCCAGAACGGATTATTTTTATTTCTGTTCCGAAGATAGCAACTTTGTATATAGGTGTAAAGGAAGAAGCGACATTGAAATAATAGAATTTTTAAAAGAAAAACTAATAGAATATAAAGCCAATTTAAAAATTGAAACTAATTAATAGGTTGTGAAATACTTTTTGAAAAATCAAATCAGTAGCTTTGCTTCATTAACTCAAACGTATGTTGTTTATTAAAAAATCTTTACTCGTTCTACTGTTGCCTTTAATGGCCTTCACTACCATTCATAAATATTATGTAAGTGTCACACAAATAGATTATATAAAGGAGAAGCAATCGGTTCAAATAACAACACGAATTTTTCTGGACGATTTAGAAGATGTCCTTCAATTGAGATACGACAAAAATTTGATTTTAGATCCGCAATCTGAAGCGGGCGATATCAATTTCAACCTTGAAAAATACTTAAAAACCAAATTAGTTATTCGTATTAATGGGGAAGAAAAATCCTTAAAATATATTGGAAAAGAATATGATAACGACATTGTGATATGTTACCTTGAAATTGAAGACGTAACAGAAATAAAAACTTTTCGAATACAAAACACAGTGCTTTTCGATCTACATGAAGAACAACAGAATATTGTTAGGACTAAAATAAATTCCAAAAATAAGAGCTTCATCTTAACAAAATCAAATGATAAAGGTTTGTTAAACTTTAAATAAAAGCAGGTCGAATTCTTAAAATTTCGTTAATTTACTTACGATTTTTTGTAACTAAATTTTAACGATGAAAACATTAAAGTATTTTATTCTTTCTGTTTTGTTCATTTCAGCTAGTACTTTTGCTCAAGAACAAGACCAACCAGTTCGTAAACCGGGACACACCAACACCAACAAATTCAAGCAACTTTACGACGAGTTTTCGACTCCGAACATGTTTCGTACAGCATCTGGAGCTCCAGGACCTGCTTATTATCAGCAACAAGCCGATTATAAAATGGATCTTATTTTAGATGATGAAAAAGCTACAATTTCTGGTTTTGAAACCATTACTTATCATAACAATTCACCCGATCCGTTAAATTACCTTTGGGTTCAATTAGATCAAAACATGCGTGCCTTAGGCTCACAAACGCCTTTAATTGAAGGTGGAGGAGTAGCAGAAGCACAACAAGCAGGTGCTTTTACTGCCGCTTACATGACAGAAGGTTTTGATGGAGGTTTTAAAATACAAGCTGTAAAGGAAGTAAATGGTACAGATTTACCTCACATGATTAATCAAACCATGATGCGTGTTGATTTACCTAAAGTTTTAAAACCTGGTGAAGTTTTTTCATTCACTATTAAATGGTGGTATAACATAAACGATTATGTTAACTTAGGTGGTCGTTCAGGGTATGAGTACTTTCCTGAAGATGGAAATAGAAATTATATTATTGCACAGTTTTTTCCAAGAATGGCTGTTTATAGCGATGTGGAAGGATGGCAAAACTCTCAGTTCTGGGGTCGTGATGAATTTGCATTACCATTCGGAAATTATGATGTGAATATTACAGTACCAGCAGATCATATTATGGAAGCTACCGGAGAATTAGTTAACCGTAAAGAAATCTTCTCTAAAGAAATGATGAAACGTTATGAACTGGCTAAAAAATCTTACGATAAGCCTGTAGTAATTGTAACACAAGAAGAAGCTGAACTAGCAGAGAAAGGGCATGCTAAAGGTACTAAAACATGGAAGTTTCATGCAGAAAATGTACGTGATTTTGGCTTTGCAACTTCAAGAAAATATATTTGGGATATGATGGCTGTTAAAATTGGCGATAAAGACGCCATGGCAGTATCTTTGTACCCTAAAGAAGGAAATCCTTTATGGGAAGAATGGTCTACTTATGCTGTAGCAAGTACCTTAAAGTCGTATTCAAGAATGACTTTTGACTACCCTTACCCTAAGGCAGTTTCAGTTCATGCCAAACAACAAGGGATGGAATATCCAATGATTTGTTTCAACTATGGACGTCCGGATAAAGATGGAAAATATACAGACCGCATTAAATATGGGATGATAAGTGTTATTATTCACGAAGTTGGACATAACTATTTTCCAATGATTGTAAATAGTGATGAGCGTCAATGGACATGGATGGACGAAGGTTTAAATACTTTTGTGCAATACGTAGCGGAGCAAGATTTTGGCGAATGGTATCCAGCAGCTTTATCTGCAGGGCATGACACATATCCTTCAAGTCGTGGTCCAGCAGCTAACATTGTTCCTTATATGGGAGGTGATCAAGATTTTATTGCACCTATAATGACTAAAGGTTTGAATACATACCAGTTTGGTAACAATGCTTACGGAAAACCAGGAACTGCACTTAATATTTTGCGTCAATCTGTTATGGGACCTGAATTATTTGATTATGCTTTTAAAGAATATTCAAACCGCTGGATGTTTAAACACCCAACTCCTGAAGACTTTTTTAGAACCATGGAAGATGCTTCAGCGTTCGATTTAGACTGGTTTTGGAGAGGCTGGTTTTACACTACAGATTATGTAGATATGGGAGTGAAAGGTGTGAAAAAATATTATGTAACCTCAGAGCCTAACGAATATGCTAAAATGATGGCAAAACGTTATGGAATGGAGTTATCTGAATTACCACCTTTAGTATATATGGTCGAAGAAGGTAGTGCTGAGTTTAATGAAGACATGAAGAATGGAACTCTATTAGAAAACTCAACGCCACTTAATGAGTATGTGATGGATAATTTTACCGAGGCAGAACGTAAAGCTTTAAAGGAGCCTAAATATTTCTATAGTGTTACTTTCGAGAAACCAGGAGGATTGGTTATGCCAATTATCGTAGAATATACTTATGCTGATGGAACTTCTAAAACTGAAAAATATCCTGCGCAAATTTGGAGATTAAATGATAAAGAGGTTAGTAAATCAGTTGCTTCAGATAAGGAGATTGTAAAAATTACAGTAGATCCTGATTTAGAAACGGCAGATGTGGATACATCTAACAATTCTTGGCCTAGAGAAGTACAACAAAGTGACTTCGATAAGTTTAAAGAAGACTCTAAAGATTAATACAAAAAGTTAAATATTTAAAAGCCGACCATAAAAATGAGTCGGCTTTTTTTATTCTCAATAAACAACTCACTATATTTGCATCGTGATACAAGCAAGTATTTTTTTATTTATCGGTACTACCGAAATCATGTTTATACTATTTATAGTAATCATGGTGTTTGGTGCGGACAAAATTCCTGATATAGCCAAAGGTATGGGGAAGGGCATGCGCATGCTTAGAGATGCGACCAACGATGTCAAGTCTGAAATATCTAAAAGTGCCGAAAAAAATGGCCTGGATACAAGCATTACCAAAGATGTTCAAGATGAACTCAAAAAAGTAAAAGACGAATTAGAGGATTTTACGGGTTCTGTAAGACGGAAGATGTAACACATTCCTACGAAAGCAGGAATCTCTTAGTTTAACGAAACTGTAGTCTAGTTGAAAAACAGGTATCTATTTAATTTTTCTATTCTCTTAATTTAGTCTCTTCTATTTATATACTCACAGTTTAATTATCTATACCATATTAAAGCACTTATAAACAAGGCTAATGGTCCAACCATTCCCAATATATAGTAGAAAAGTATTTGTATGTGGATAAAGAGCTTGGTAATGAGGCTGACCTCTCCCTCAATATTAAAAGAACCGGAGGTGTTAGTAACAATTGTCACTTTATGTTTTCTCTCCAAATATTCCAATATCTTTTGTTTCCAAACAAATAGAATGTGGTAAGTCCATAACAAAAAGCCATTGATAAAAAGCAAACTTAACATTGCTATTACTGTCTCTTTGGAAGTCCAAACATCCCAAGGCATGGAAATAGCGCTTATTATAGTTAAGGTAGAAATACCTATTAAAACAATCCTTATAATTTTTTTACTTTTTTCGGATGTTTCGTGTGGTTTAAGCTCTTCCATTTTTAAAGATACTTATAATTTTCCTATTGAGAATGAGTGTGGAAAGATTAATAGTAATGGAGATTCTAATGTAAGGTTTTTGAATATCTAATGATTAAAATTCAATCTCATGTTCCTTACAAAACCAATAAGGTTCACAACCTGTAATTTCACATCCTCCTAGTTTTACTTTACCCTTTTTCTTTTTTGCCATCGTTTTGGCGTTTGGCAAACCATAAACTATGGGAATAACTGATTTTGACTTTGAATCAATGGGACACAAATTTGGAATCTCCTTTTCAAAACACTCTCCAGGCGGTAATGCTATGATTAATTTAGTAAGCTCATTTTCCTTAACTTCTATATTGCTCAAAGTATCTTTTCCATATCCAAGAAATTCAAACAATAAATCATATTTGCCTATTGGTAGTTCGGAAAATTTGAAATTTCCCTCAATATCAGATATAGTTCCATAGGTTGTATTGGAAAGAGTAACAATGGTTCCAGGAAGAATAGAATTATCTTTTTTAAAAACTGATTTGCCTTCAATAGAACCAGTTTGAGAAAAAGTGATCGAACAACTAAAGATTAATAAAGATTTAAAAATTCTATTCATTCTATAAATCTACAATAAATAGGATTAAATATTATCTCAAAATTTTTTATAAACAGATTAGCTTTGCTGAATCGTCGATTTCCTGCCTGCGCAGGAATTTTATTTCTTCCTACTAATAGTCAAGCCGTCTCTGATGGGTAACATAACAGTTTCAATTCGTACATCCGTTTTTAAAAGGGTATTAAACTCCAAAACAGCTTTGGTTGAAACATCCTTAGGATCTAGTTTTTCAACCACTTTCCCGTGCCAAAGCACATTATCTGATATAATGATACCTCCAGGATTTAGCTTATCTATAATAGCGTGAAAATAATTTGAGTAGTTGGGTTTGTCAGCATCTATGAAAACCAAATCGAAGGTTTTATCTAAAGTAGGAATGATGTCTAAAGCATTTCCTAAATGTTGGTGAATTTGTTTACCATAATTAGATTTATCAAAATACTTACGTTGAAAATCTACCAATTCTTCATTCACATCAATCGTATGTACTTCTCCTGACGCTTGAAGACCTTCAGCTAAACATAAAGTAGCATAGCCTGTAAAGGTTCCTAATTCTAAAATGGTATTAGGCCTAATTAACTTAGAAATCATGCTTAAAACACGCCCTTGATAAGGTCCGCTAAGCATGATGGGTTGTAATATTTTTTGATAAGTTTCGCGTGTTAATTGCTGTAATAATTCTGGCTCTTTTTCAGAATGAGCAACCACATAGTTATCTAATTTTTCTGGGAGGAAGTACATAATTATTTAGTAGACCTTTCAGGTTTTATAAACATGAAAGGTCTTTTTTGACCTAGGGTAAAATTCTATTAACTAATTTTTGTTTTGCCTCTTCATCATCTCCGCATAACCATTTAATAACGTTGTCTTCCCAAATAGCATCTCGTTCAGTTTCATTTATAATTTTACGTTCTACGGCTAAGTCTAAAATCTTACCAGGATACGATGATTGTTTTTCGCTTTCCATTTCACCTAAAGGATAAGGATCGTCTAGTCCCATTAATACTTGTTTAGAACCTTGATTTCTAATTAATAATTCCAAACCTCCAGTATCATGAACTAAGGTGTCAAAAAAGATATTTTTATGTCCAACGGCTTTTCTTGGGTGACTTTTGCCTTCAAATAAATCGGGTCTCCCATCAAAACCTTGAATACGTCGTCCTAAATTAATTTGAGCTAATTGTCCTCCATGAGCAAAACAAGTTCTCATGTTCGGATATTTGTCTTGATAGCCATTTAAAGTTAAAAAATGATAAGCATCCGCACATTGAGCTAACATCCAAATTAAGTGAAAACGCCAAGAGGTGTTTTCAAGTTTGATGAATTTTTCACCATCATAAGGATGAATTTCTACAGCCAGATTATATTTGTTTGCCAATTCAAAAATAGGCTCATTTTCTTCATCAAAAATACAACGCCACGTTCCAATAGTATCCATGTAATGAGTTGGTAAGCAAAGAAGTTGCATCCCTAATTCTTCCACACATCTTTTTATTTCCCAGCAGGCTCCTTGAACAAACCCTGGATGTACTACAAAGCCACAGGTGAATTTACTCGGATTTTCACGTTGCACTTTTGCATTAAAATCGTTTTGAAAACGAAGCGCTTGTTTCATTTCTTCCACACGCAAACCATTTCCATAAAGTTGAGATAGGTTTAAAACAACAGCATGATCTATGTTGAAACGTTCCATCCATGCTAATTTTTCATCAAGGAAGAAACTAGAATCCGTTATTGGTCGATTCCAATCTTTTTGAAGCATGAATTTTCTGTCTTTATCAACCCAAAAAATCTCTTTGTCTTTCATAAACTGAGGGATTTCCTCAGGGTAGGGAAGTAGGTGTGAATGGCCGTTAATTCTTAATTTGCGTGTTGTTTTCATATGTCCTGCTGAGCTAGTCGAAGTGTCTCATTATTTTTTATTCAATCTGTTTCTCCCATTTTTGGAAATGTCCGTAGGACAATGTGCGGTTTAGTTTTCTATTTGAACTTTTTCTGGAGGTTGCATGATTTCACCACAATTTGGACAGCTTCGTTTGTCTTGATCTCCATAATACTTGTCGAAAATCTTTGGCATATCAGTTTCAATATTTTCAACCGTAAAATCTTCTTCATACAATTTGGTTGTACAATTTTCGCAAAACCAAAGAAGCGCGTCTTGAACTCCTTTTTCTCTTGGATATTCTATAACTAACCCTACGGTATTCGCTTCTCGTTGTGGAGAATGCGGTACTTTAGGAGGTAGTAAAAAAATATCTCCTTCTTTAATATGAATGTCTTTAGGTTTGCCTTCCTCAATCACTTTTAAAACCATATCGCCTTCAATTTGATAGAAGAATTCAGGGGTTTCGTTATAGTGATAATCTTTTCTACTATTTGGTCCACCAACAACCATGACAATAAAACCGCCATCTTTCCAGACAACTTTATTCCCAACTGGTGGTTTTAAAAGATGTCTGTTTTCTTCAATCCAAGCTTTGAAATTTAAAGGGGATACAAGTTTGCTCATGATTATCTGATTTTAATTAAATAATGATATAAAGTTACAAAGATTTTGTTCGTCCACCATCAACAGGAAGGTTAATTCCGTTAATATAGCTAGCGCATTCACTAGCCAAAAAAGTTACGGCATAAGCTAATTCTTCAGGTTTTGCAAAACGTTTTGCTGGTACCGCATTTTTCATTGCATTGGCAGCTTCTTCTTCTGTATTCCCAGTTTTAGCCGATTTGTTTTTAATAATTTCAGTTAAACGTTCTGTTCCAGTGGCTCCTGGAAGGACGTTGTTTACTGTAATTCCAAATTGACCAAGCTCATTAGCCAATGTTTTACTCCAACTAGCTACAGCTCCGCGAATAGTGTTACTAACTCCTAATCCATCTAAGGGTTGTTTTACTGAGGTTGAAATAATATTGATAATACGTCCATAACTTGCCTCTTTCATGAAAGGAACAACGGTTTGGGCTAATACATGATTACATTTTAAATGTTGCGTAAAAGCACTTTCAAATTCATCCAATCCTGCTGAAAAAACAGGTCCACCTTTTGGCCCTCCAGTATTATTTACTAAAATATGAAAGCCATGATTTTTTGAAATATAATCTGAAACTTTTGTTTTTAATTCTTCAGGATTTGAAAAATCAGCCACAATATAATCATGGTTTCTTTGTTGAGGTAATTCTGCTAAAACAGCTTTTAGTTTGTCTTCGTTTCTAGCTATTAAAGTAATAGTTGCTCCTTCAGTCGCTAAAGACATGGCTGTTGCTTTTCCTATTCCTGCTGTACTACCACAGACTAATGCGTATTTGTTGTTTAAGTTTAAATTCATAATATTCCCTGCGAAGGCAGGGATCTTTTTAATGAGATACGGAAATAAGCTTGTATATCATATGATTAATATTTCGTTTCAATTTAAAATGAGATGCTGAAACTAGTTCAGCATGACAACGGGTTGTCAGTATTTTATACAAACATTCTTAGCTTCCGTAAAAAAGCGTAAGGCTTCAAAACCACCTTCACGTCCAACACCTGAAGCTTTTACGCCTCCAAAAGGTGTTCTTAAATCTCGCATCATCCAGGTGTTTACCCAAACTATTCCAGCTTGTAATTGGTTGCTCATCCTCATGGTGCGTTTTAAGTTGTTTGTCCAAAGTGTTGCCGATAGACCGTATTTTACTTTGTTTGCCATTTCTAATACTTCATCTTCATTATTAAAAGGCATGATGGTTACAACAGGTCCAAAAATTTCTTCTTGATTGACGCGACAATTATCATTTGGAACTTCAATAACCGTTGGCTCCAAATAATAACCGTTTTCAAAACCTTTAACAACGACTTTATTTCCACCGCATAAAATAATTCCGTTTTCTTCTTTTGCAATGTTGATGTATTCCATCACTTTTTCCAAATGTGGTTTTGATACTAAAGCTCCAATGTTTGTTGAGGCTTCCGAAGGGTGTCCAACTTTGAGTGCTTTTATTTTTGCAACGAAATCTTTTTTGAATTTTTCATAAATGGAAGCTTCTACAAAAATGCGACTTCCACATAAACAAATCTGACCTTGATTAGCAAACGATGAACGGACAGTAGTTTCTAGCATATCATCATAATCACAATCTGCAAAAATGATGTTTGGATTTTTCCCGCCCAATTCCAATGATAATTTTTTAAACATAGGTGCTGCTACTCTTGCAATATGTGCTCCTGTGGCAGTCCCTCCGGTAAAGGAAATGGCTTTAATGTCTGGATGCTCAATAATGGCTTGTCCTGTTGAGGTTCCTAATCCATGAACGATATTTAAGACACCTTTAGGTAAACCTGCTTGGTTGCAAATGTCGCCTAATAAATAAGCCGTCATAGGTGTGACTTCACTAGGTTTAGCAACCACACAATTTCCGGCAGCAAGAGCTGGAGCTATTTTCCAAGTAAATAAGTAAAGAGGAAGGTTCCATGGTGAAATGCAACCAACAACTCCAATAGGTTGACGCAAGGTATAATTAATAGCGTTTTGACCAATACTCTCATGACTTTCGCTAGAGAATTGCGTAATAGCATTTCCAAAGAAACGAAAGTTGCTTGCTGCTCTTGGAATATCGACAGCTTTGGCTAAGGAAATTGGTTTGCCATTGTCCTTACTTTCAGCTTCTGCAAAACGTTGTAAGTTGGTTTCTAATAATTCAGAAATCTTTATTAGAATTCTGCTTCGTTCTTCCAAAGTGGTTTGGGACCAACTTGGGAAAGCTGTCTTTGCGGCAGTGTATGCATTTTCTACATCTTCTTTAGTGGAGTTTGGAATTTGTCCGTAAACCTCTCCAGTTGCCGGGCAATAATTATCAATCCATTCATTAGAAATGGGATTTGAAAATTGTCCGTTTATGTAGTTTTTAATAGTCATTTCTATTTATAAATAATAGACATAAGAAAGAAGCTTCTTGAGTCTTGATTCTTTAATCTTGTTTCTTAAAAGCCATCACCTTAATCTCCACAACCAAATCTGGATGAGGTAATTGATGTACTGCAACAGTTGTTCTAGTTGGTCCAGTTTCCTTGTCAAAAAACTCAGCATAGGCTTTGTTATAACCTGCAAAATCATTCATGTTTACTAAAAAGGAAGTAACATCTACGACATCTTTTATACTTGCACCAACCTTTTTAAGGTTCGTGTCTATGTTTTTTAAAACCTCACGAGTTTGTACTTCTGCGTTTAAATGTTTTGTTCCCATCTCGTCAATAATATCTACTCCAGCAATGGTATTGTCTGCTCTTCGAGAACTTGTTCCTGAAACAAAAATGAAATCGCCCACTTGTTTTACGTGTGGATAAGCTCCTCTTGGGGTTACATTAGTTCCAGCCGAAGCAGCACTTTCTTCTTTATCTTTGTTCATATTTATTATTTTTTTAATCCAGCAATTTGATCGTCTTCTAAAATGGCTTCCGTTGCTGTTTTTACTTTTTCTAAAGTGTTTTTTAAAGTTTCATTTGTCATATCGTTCACAGATGAAATATCGCCATCTGCTAACATATTTAAAATAGCCTTGTCTTGTGCACGACCTCTTAGCATAGCTTCTCTATATCCAATATTTTCATTGAAGGTAACCAAAGAATATTTTGAGGAATAATCATTTGGAAAGGTCTTTTCAAAAGCCATTTCTAAACTTCGTTTTTCTCTGAAATTCGCATGATTGACATGTCCTTTCATTTCATGAAAATTATCAATAGCAAGGTCTGCAATAGCGTCTGTATCTTTTTTGCGAGATTTTTCATAAACTTCAAAGATGGTTTCCCAATCTGGATGTCCTTGGTCTAAAACTTTATCAAATTCCGTAACATCTTCAAAAGAAGCGTTCATTCCTTGTCCGTAAAAAGGAACAATAGCATGTGCTGCATCTCCCATTAAAAGGGTGTTTCCTTTATAATGCCAAGGAGAACATTTTACAGTTCCTAAAGGTGATGTAGGGTTTTCAAAAAAGTCATCGACTAGATTTGGCATCAGTTCTAGCGCGTCTTTAAAGTTTTTTGAAAAGAATTCTAGAACGCGTTCTTTAGTCGTTAGGTTATTGAAATTATATTCCCCTTCATCAAAACTTAAAAATAAAGTTACCGTAAAACTGCCGTCTAAATTTGGGAGGGCTATAAGCATAAAGGCTTCTCTTCCCCAAATGTGTAATGCGTTTTTGTAAGTTTTATAACCGCCATTTTCAGCTGGAAGGATACTTAATTCTTTGTAGCCATGAGTTAGATAATTTTGAGAAAAACTGAATAAGAATTTTTTACCCAGATAATAACTTTGTCGCATGGCCGAACCTGCACCATCAGTTGCGAAAATAGCATCGGCATCTTCTACAAATTCTGCACTAGTGATGTAATCTTTAAAAAGTGCTGTGGTATTTTCAAAATCAACCGATTTACATTTTTGATTAAAATGAATTTTTACATTTTCATGTTTTTCGGCTTCATCCAATAATAAAGCATTTAATTGACCCCGAGAAATGGAGTTAATATATTCATGTTCTCGTCCGCTGTATGGGGCTAACATGGTATTACCTTCTAGATCGTGAAGCATGCGTCCATTCATTGGAATACACAAAGGTTTCACCAATTCTTCAAGTCCAACTAATTTTATTGCTTTGATACCACGATCTGAAAATGCTAGATTTATGGAACGACCAGCAGAAATGTCTACTTTTCGTAAATCGGGACGCATTTCCATAACCGTTACGTTATAACCTCTTTGACCTAAGCGTAAAGCCAATAAGCTTCCGCAAAGTCCAGCGCCAATAATGAGTATATTTTGTTGTTTATGCATGCATTCTTTTTCTTAAAATTTGTATTCTCATTCTGTGGTGTCTCTGTAAAATTATTGGATATAAATTTCCTAATATATTTATTAATAAAGTAAGTATCGCTAATTTAATTAAGCCTAAAATAATGAAATAAATACAGACTGCAGTAATAATTACAAATGGAATTAAATGCCCGAATTCAGATTTCTTGGATTGAATATCTAATGTTTTAATGCCTTCCAAGGTGCCATCAAAATATCTTTTTCTTTGATTCTTATTTCTCCAAAAAGTGGCTAATAAAAAATCTCGAAAATAATCTACTTTCATCAAAGCAAATACTTTTTTCAATTTTTTGGTGTTTGTAACCTTATAATATGAGGAAGGGATTAAGTTTTGTGTTGGTAAAGCAAATCCTAAAAAAGCGAAAACACCGGTGATAAATAAATTAACTAAAAAAGCCACTAAGCCAATAGACAACCAAGTTTTTAACTCTATGTGGATTATATAATTTAGTAAACTAATGGATTGCCATAATAAAAACAGAGAAGCAACAAGTAAGATGAATTTTTTTACCATTTTTATTTCTGTTTTAATACATGCCTTTTACAAAAGTGTTCTAAGAGTTTCAGTCATTCTATACACATCTTCAAACGTGTTATATAGAGGAATAGGAGCACAACGTATCACGTCTGGTTCTCTCCAATCGGTAATTATGTTGGCTTCAGTTAATTTTTTATGTAAATTTTTATCAGCATCTTTAACTTGAATAGAAAGCTGACAACCTCTTTCTTTAGGATTTGAAGGCGTAATGATTTTAATCTTATCGTTATTTAATTCGTTGATTAAAAACTCAAAATAACCAGTTAGTTTTTCAGATTTTTCTCGAATGGCATCCATGCCCACTTCATTAAACATATCTAAAGATGCTTTAATGGCAGCCATAGACAAAATTGGGGGATTACTAAGTTGCCATCCTTCCGCTCCTGGAATAACATCCAAGGGTTGACGCATATTAAAGCGAGTCGATTTATTATGACTCCACCAGCCAGCAAAACGTTTTAGTTTTTTATTATGTGCATGTTTTTCATGAACAAATAAACCACCTAAACTTCCCGGACCGGAATTTAAATATTTATAAGTACACCAAGCGGCGAAATCTACTCCAGAATCATGAAGTTCTGGTTTGATATTTCCCACGCCATGTGCTAAATCTATTCCAACCATACAGTTTTTTGCATGACCTAATTCTGCTATTTTCTTAATGTCTAAATATTGTCCTGTGTAATAATTAACACCTCCAATTAGTAGTAACGCAATTTCATCTCCTTGTTCTTCAAGTATGGTTTCTAAATCTTCAATATTTAAAAGTTCTTCACCTTGTCTTGGTTTCCATTCAATCACTCCATCTTTAGCATCATACCCATGAAATTCTAATTGAGTTTGAACCGCATATCTGTCTGAAGGAAAGGCATCACTTTCAATAACAATTTTATATTTTGTTTTGGTAGGTTGGTAAAACGAAACCATTAACAAATGAAGATTGGTAGTTAAGGTATTCATGATAACGACCTCAATAGGTTTTGCGCCAACAACTTTAGCCATGGCCTCTGTTAAGAATTCATGGTATGGCATCCAAGGGTTTTTAGCTTCAAAATGTCCTTCTACTCCAAAATTTGCCCAATCGTCTAATTCTTGTTGAATGTATTTTTGGGTGCTTTTTGGCTGTAAACCAAGAGAGTTTCCGGTAAAGTATAACCAATCATTTCCTTCCTTATTTTTTGGAATGTGAAATTGATCTCTAAAAGTGGATAATGGATCGTTTTTGTCTTGTTCTCTTGCGTATTCAAGACCTAATTTGTAGTTGGACAAAGTGAACTGTTTTTCGGTTTCCAACAAAAATAAGAATTATAATTTTAGGAAGGAAGCCTTAAGGATGAGATAATTTAAATCTGTATTTTTTGTATATTTAATAAAATATCAGGTTATGGGTAAAACTAAAAATTATACAAACGAAGAAGTTACTATTGTTTGGGAACCAGAAAAATGCATTCATTCGGGGATTTGTGTGAGAGGTTTAGGAAATGTTTTTAAGCCTAAAGAAAAACCATGGATTAAAATTGAGGCTGCTAGTACGGACGAATTGATAAGACAAGTAAAAGCATGTCCTTCTGGAGCATTGAGTTTTTTTATGAATTCTGAAGGAGACAAAACAGCAGAAACTTTAGAAACAAAAGTTGAAGTTTTGGAAAATGGACCTTTATTGGTTTATGGCACTTTGAAGGTTACCTACAAAGATGGGAGCAAAGAAGTTAAGGATAAAACAACTGCTTTTTGTAGATGTGGTTCGTCTAATAACAAACCCTTTTGTGATGGAACCCATGTAAAAGAAAACTTTATTGGGTAAAAGAGAAAGTGCTTCAACTTGTTAGTTGAAGCACTTTGAATATATATAGACGCATATTGCGGGATATTTACACTATATATACGTTTGTTTTATTATTTTGGATGTTTCTATTCTAATTCAATAGATACATTGGTGAAAAATAATTCCCAATTGCCATCTTCTTTTGCATGTTTTTGGGAAATTAAAATGTTTTTGAAATTGGTGTTATTCTCCCAAGTGGTTGTCATAGTTGGTTCTTTGGAATTTTCTTTTCTATAAGTCCATTCTTCAATAATATAATCGTTGTTATAATAAAAATCGTAAGCATCACCTGGGGTGTAACCTCCTTCATTAGAATAAGTAAGGGTTATTTTATTGAGTTCTTTTTTGCTTATTGGACTTATCTCCATTATCGGACTGGAAATACTAGTTCCTTCGTCCCAAATCAAATTAAAAGGCGCGAGTAACCAATACTTGTCATTTATAAAAGCCTTGTCAGAAGCCATATTCGTACTATCCAGTTTCGTTCTATTGTAATGAATGGTGTCCTTTTTTGAAATTAAAGTGACTTGGTTATTTTTTGGTTGCCAAATCCAAGAACGTTCAAAATGGGAACTGTCTTTATCTACATTAAAAGTGAAAGCAATCTCTTCAACCTTGTTCCAATGATCAATTCCATAGGCAAAGGTAATTTTTTCAGCTTCAGTGAGCGTCTTTTCTGGTTCTGAAACGTGTTCTTTTTTATCCGATTTACAAGATGAAAAGAGGAATAGAATACAAATAATATAGCTCAGGTTTTTCATAATCTTTATTAGCTAAGATAATAAAAACAGATCACTATAAAACACCTTTAAAAATTATATGATATCTTAGTTTCTTCAACTATATGACAATGAGTAAAAACGATTCTTATTTTAATGCAAATAAAGCTACTTGGAATGAAAAAGTAAAAATTCATTCAAAAAGCACTATGTACCAACTCGAAGATTTTAAAAATGGAAAATCTTCGTTAATGCTATATGAAATAGAAGCTCTGGGAGATGTTAAAGGCAAAAGCCTGTTGCATTTGCAATGTCATTTTGGACAAGACACTTTAAGTTGGTGTCGGATGGGAGCAACTAGTGTTGGCGTTGATTTAAGTGATGAAGGGATTAAATTAGCAGAAGCGCTGAACGAAGAACTTCAGTTACACGCCAAATTTGTTTGTTGCAATGTATTGGATACGTCTAAACATATTTCAGAAACATTTGATATTGTTTTCACCAGTTATGGAGTGATTGGCTGGTTGCCAGATTTAAAACCTTGGGGAAAAATGATTGCTGAACGTTTAAATAAAGGTGGGACCTTTTACATGGTGGAATTTCACCCAATAGTTTGGATGTTCGATTATTTAGAAAAGAAACCAGTTATGAAATACGGGTACATGCAAGACGAAGTGATTTATGAAGAATATGAAGGCACTTATGCCAATACAGAATCTAAAATGATAAGCAAAGAGTACGGTTGGAACCATGGGTTAAGTGAAGTAATAAATGCTTTAACCGAAGCAGGTTTACATATAGACTATTTAAATGAATATGATGAAAGTCCGTATAACGTCTTGCCTGATTTAGTTGAAAATGAATCTGGTATGTTTGTAACTAAAGACAAATTATATCCTTTAATCTTTGAGATAAAAGCGACTAAAAAATAGACCTTTGAAGTTTTTAAATCATAAAAAGACTAAATAATTTGTTTGTCATGCTGAGCCTGTCGAAGCCTCTTTAATGATTATTCTTTTCTCCCAATAACTCTGGAAACTTAGCTTTAAATTTATTCAATCTTGGAATAGATACATTCTGAATATATGGGTTTTCTGGATGAAGCTTTTCATAGTTTTGATGATAATCTTCAGCCTTCCAGAATTTTTGAAAAGGATACACTTCCGCTGCAACAGGAGCATTTAGCTCTTTTGCTAGGGCATTCTTTTTAGAATCTATAATTTGTTTTTGCTCAACATTTTGATAAAAAATAATGGAGCGATATTGAGAGCCTTTATCTGGGCCTTGACCATTTACCTGAATGGGATTTTGAGATCCAAAATACACATCTACTAAAGTAGCGAAACTAACAATTTTTGGATTGTAAATAACTTCAACAGCCTCGGCATGTCCTGTTTGCCCTGTATTACTAGATGCATATGTTGGGTTTTTAGTATGTCCGCCAGCATAGCCAGAAATTACTTCTTCCACACCATTTACGCTTTCATAAATAGCTTCTACACACCAAAAACAACCGCTAGCAAAATAGGCTCGCGCTTCGCCATTATGTAAAGGGACTTCAATAGGTTCGGAGTTTATAACAGCTTGCTGATCTGATTTTTGTTGTGCCATGTTATTACAACTAAACAATAAGGCTATTAAAAATGTAGGTAATATAGATTTTATGTGAAACATCGTGTTTTCCTTTTTTATATTTTGTCGGAAAAGAAGTGGAAAACTTATAAAATATAAATAGAATTTTTAGAATAAAAAAAGCCTTCATAAAATGAAGGCTTTAAAATGTATATGTTTAAAAAGGATTACAGTTTAGAAAACAGTTTGTCCATTTTTACTTTTTGTTCTTCAGCCAAAGCTGCATCTACAAGAATACGACCACTGTGCTCATCTGTAATAATTTTTTTACGAGCAGCAATTTCCATTTGTACTTGTGGTGGAATAGTAAAGAAAGAACCTCCAGAGGCACCTCTTTCAATGGCAACAACAGCAAGACCGTTTTTTACATTGGTTCTGATACGTGCATAAGCTTTTACTAAACGCTCTTCGATGTTTTCTTTATATTCATCAGATTTTTTAATTAAAGCTGTTTCTTCTTTTTCAGTTTCAGCTAAAATAGCATCTAATTCACTCTTTTTATGCTTTAAGTGAGTTTGACGTGCTTTTCCGCGTTCTTTGGTTTCAGTAATAACTACTTTTTTCTGATCTATTTGAACCTTAAATTCTTTGATGTTTTTATCAGCAAGTTCAATTTCTAATTCTTGGAATTCAATTTCCTTAGTAATAGAATTGTATTCTCTGTTATTTCTAACATTTTTTTGTTGTTCGCTGTATTTTTTTATTAACGCTTTAGATTCCTCAATTTGATTCTTTTTATCGTTAATTTGATTGTCTATAGACTCTAAGCTAGACTCTAATTTCTCTAATCTAGTGTTTAGTCCAGCAACTTCATCTTCTAAATCACGAACTTCTAAAGGAAGTTCTCCACGAACATTTCTAATTTCATCGATTCGAGAATCGATTAGTTGTAAGTCGTATAAATCTCTTAAACGCTCTTCTACAGTTGCTTCTTTCTTTTTTGCCATAGTTTAAAAATACTTAACAGGATTGGTGTTTGTCTTTGATAAAACGATTGCAAAATTAGTGATTTTTTTCATAAGATATGCAACTAAAAGGTTTTTTGTGAATTGTTCACTTTCATAATGACCAATATCTGCCAAAACAATCTGGTTTTCAGCAGTAAAAAAGTCGTGATACTTTAAATCTGCGGTTATAAAAATGTCTGCTTCTGATGCTTTTGCGGCTCCAATTGCAAAACTCCCTGAGCCACCCAGAACAGCTACTTTTTTAATGGGTTTGTTTCTAAATTTGGAATGTCTGATGGCTTCTGTTTTCATGTTCGTTTTTAGAAAAATCAAAAAATCTTTTTCAGTCATCTCATGTTCTAACTCTCCAATCATTCCCATACCTATATTCTGATTTTTGTTTTCAAGAGTAGTTACTTCATAAGCTACTTCCTCATAAGAATGGGTTTTGAAAAGTGTTTTTAATATTTGTGACTCCAAATGCTTTGGAAATGTTACAGAAATTTGAATTTCAGCTTCTTGATGGATGATCCCTTTTTTACCAATAGTAGGATTAGAGTTTTCATTGCCTTTATAGGTGCCAATACCATCTGTATTAAAACTACAATGATCGTAATTTCCTATATTTCCAGCACCAACTTCAAATAAAGCATTCCTTAGATGTTCTGCTTCATTTTTAGGAGCATAAGTGATAAGTTTTTTGATGGTACTAGCTTGCGGAATTAATATATTTCGGTTTTTTAGACCTAATTTTTCACAAATCATATTATTAACGCCTAAAATGGAATTATCTAAAGCGGTGTGCATGGCATAAATGGCAATGTCATGTTTTAAAGCTTTCATGACTACGCGTTCCACATAAGTTTTTCCAGTAAGCTTTTTTAAGCCTTGAAAAATAATGGGATGAAAACTAACAATTAGGTTGCAATTGCTTTCAATAGCCTCATCTATAACAGCTTCCAAGGTGTCTAAGGTTACTAAAACACCCGTTAAATTATTGTTTTTATCTCCTACAAGCAAACCAACATTGTCAAAATCTTCAGCATATGCTAATGGTGAAAGTGCTTCAATATGATTTATGACGTCTTGAACTATCATAATTTTATGTTATTAAGTTTCAAACAAAGATAAAATTTTTAATTTCGCTTTAATGAAATTCTTGCGCTACATATTATTTCCTGTTGTTCCAATTTACTATTTAGTGACTTGGACTAGAAATAAATTGTATGATTTTGGTTGGAAGAAAAGTGAATCTTACAACTTTCCACTAATCTGTGTTGGTAATTTAAGTGTAGGAGGTACTGGAAAATCTCCCATGATTGAATATTTAATACGTTTATTAAAAGCCGATTATAAGATAGCCACTTTAAGTAGAGGCTATAAACGAGAAACTAATGGGTTTAAATTAGCGAATGTTTCCGATACTGCAAAAACTCTTGGAGACGAACCTTTTCAATTTTACAATAAATTTGGAAGTGATATTCTAGTTGCAGTAGATGCGGATAGACAGAATGGCATTGAAAAATTAAGAAATTTAGGCAATAAACCTGAGGTTGTTTTGCTTGACGATGCATTCCAACATAGAAAAGTAAAAGCGGGATTTAATATCTTACTTTCAACTTACAACGATTTATATTGTAAGGATTTTGTTTTGCCAACAGGGAATTTGAGAGAGCCGAAAAGTGGAGCGAAACGTGCAAATATTATTGTAGTTACCAAATGTCCAGAAAATCTTTCCGATGAGGAAAAGGCACAGATTAAAAAGCAATTGAATCCTGAAATTTATCAGATGGTGGTTTTTAGTTCTATAAATTATTCTAAAAATGTGTTTTCTAAAACCAAACAAATTGGGTTAAACCATTTAAAACCCTTTACGCTAGTCACAGGTATTGCAAATCCAAATCCATTAATTCAATATTTAAAGTCCAATAATTTAGAGTTTGAGCATCTAAATTTTAAAGATCATCATAGTTTTTCAAACAAGGAGATTGATGAATTAGCTCAATTAGATTGTATTCTTACTACCGAAAAGGATTATATGCGTTTAAAGGATGAAACAAAATTGCAGGAAAAATTATACTATTTGCCAATTGAAGTTTCTATAGATCAAGCAGACGTATTTAATAACCAGATTTTAAGTTTTGTAAGTTCTTAAGCAGTTTCTGAATTTGGTTGAATTAAAGCTTCATAAAGTTTTTTCTCAAAATCCTCTTGTTTAAATGGTTTCGAGATAATGTCATCGAATCCAGCTTCGTCAAACTCGTGCATTTTATCTTCAAGAGTCACGGCTGTAAGCGCAAAAATGGTAATTTCTTTATTAAAAGTTCGTATCAATCTGGTAGCTTCTAGACCACTTATTCCAGGCATGTGAATATCCATTAAAATAACGTGGTATTCTTTGTCCTTAACCATGTTTACAGCATCTTCACCATTATCAACCACATCGCAACTTAGTTTCATTTTGCTAAGGATTTTCTTTGTAATCATCTGGTTAATTTTATTATCCTCAACAACTAAAATATTAATGTCTTTTAAGTCTATTTCATTAATATCCTTAAAGTAGTTTCTTACTACTTGTTTTTCAACTTTTTCAGCATATTTTAAAGGAATTTCAAAGATGAATTTAGAGCCTTTTCCAAGTTCACTTTGCAATGAAATAGTTCCTTTTAATATTTGAATCAAGCCTTTTACTATTGAAAGACCTAAGCCGGTTCCTCCATATTTTCTATTAATTTGAATAGACCCTTGTGAGAAACTTTCAAAAAGTTGATTTTGTTTTTCTTCACTAATACCAATTCCGTTGTCTTCGATTTCGAATCTTACATTAAAAATTTTGTCTGTTTCTTCTGTTCTAATAGCTCTTACCCAAATGTCTCCATCTTTGGTGAATTTGATAGCATTTCCTACTAAGTTTATTAAAATTTGAGAAATCTTAATTTGATCTGCCATAAAATTTTCAGGCAAATTTTGGTCGTATTCCAAATGAATTTTAACATTATTGTCGTTCGCAGAATTATTTAATGCTGCAATAATGTTGGTCATTTTCTTTTTTAGACTAAAAGCTTCTGGTTCGATATCGACTTTGTTGGCTTCAATTTTATTAATTTGAAGGATGTCGTTAATAAAAGTTAAAAGGTATTCTCCAGAAAATTTAAGAGATTTTAAATGCTGAATCTGATTAGGTTTAGGGTCTTCTTCTAAAAGCATGTTAGTTAATCCTGTAACGGCATAAAGTGGTGTTCTTAACTCGTGAGTTACCGTGGATAAGAAGTTTGCTTTAGTTTTAGATGCAAGTTCAGCCTTTTCTTTTGAAACAATTAACTCTGCATTTTTTTTATGCAGCATGTTGTTAGTCTTTAAACGGATGTTATTGTTTTTGTAAAGTGATAAGGTTAAAAGGGACAAAATTGTAATTAATGCAATACTTAAAATAGTAGTTAACTTGTTTAAATTATTGGCAGCCTTTTGCTCTTCTAAATCTGCCAATTGCTTTTTTTGATACTCGGTTTGGTTGTCAATTAACAACTGCATGCGCTTTTCCTGAGAAGAACTATTTCTTTTAATGGATAATAACGAATCGTTAAGAGTCATGTGCTTTCTTAAATATTCGTTAGCTAATTTATAATTTCCCGTTTCTTGGTTAAGGTCGCTTAAAACTAAATAACCATCATTTAAAACATTATTGAAATTATTTTTTATAGCAATGTTTACACCTTCGTTGGCTTGTTTTAAAGCATCTTCAGTTTCTCCTAAATTTATAAGTGCTATTCCTAGATTTATTTTTGAGCTACTAACTATTTTGTCTAAATCGTATCTTTTCGCTAGTACTGCCGATTTTAATAAATGTGCCTGAGCGTTCGGGTAATCTTTTAAATTGATGTAAGTTATCCCTTCGTTTAAAAGTACTTCGGCAACAAAATTGGTTAAATCTTCTTGTTCAAAAAGTGTTTTTGCAGATTTATAATAATCTAAGGCTTGTTGGTATTGCTTTTTGCTAGTATAAACATTTCCAAGAGTTTTGTATGTTTCAGCAAGATTGATATCGTCTTTGGCAAAACGTTGTACTTCGTTTGCTTTAATCAGTGATTTGATGGCTTCATCAGGTTCTTCAATAATGTATTGAAGTTTTCCAATTTTAGAGTAAATGATGCCAATACTTTTCTGGTTATCTATTTTAATAGCAAGTTTTAAAGCCTCATCATATTTTTCTTGAGCTTCAAAATAGGCGTTTTTTCGAATATCTTTTTGTGCTTGATCTATACGATAGTCAATAGTGTTTTGTATGGTTTCACTGTCTTCATCTATAGTTGATTGAGATGATACACTGAAACTCAACAACAGTATAATAGCACATATGTAATTGTTGAATCGAGACATTTTTTTGGTAACTAGTAAAACAAATATAAATATTTATTCGATTAAAGTTACTTTTTCATCGATAAATTGCAAATTAAATCAATGAGTCTACTGGAATATCCTGTTTCATTATCATACCAGCCAATTATTTTAACCATATTGCCTATAACTGATGTCATTTGAGAATCGAAAATACAAGAATGCGTGTTTCCAACTATGTCAATAGAAACAATCGGGTCTTCAGTATATTCTAAAATACCTTTATAGCTGTTTTCTGAAGCAAATTTGAAAGCATTATTAATTTCGTCTATCGTGACGGTTTTTTCTACATTAAAAGTAATATCAGTCAGTGAGCCATTAGCTACTGGAACTCTTATGCCACAGCCACCAATAACGTTAGAAAGCTCTGGAAATATTTTAGTTAAAGCTTTTGCAGCTCCCGTTGTTGTTGGAATTATGGATTGTCCAGCAGCTCTTGCACGACGTAAATCTTTATGTGGTTGGTCGTGTAAACTTTGGTCGGATGTGTAAGAGTGAATGGTAGTGATATAGGCTTGCTTTACACCACATAACTTGTTGATAATATCTATCATTGGAGCCGCATTGTTTGTAGTGCAAGATGCGTTAGAGACTATCGTTTCATCTCCTGTAAGAATGTTGTTATTAACTCCTAAAACAATCGTTTCAATATCGTCTTCTAAAGGAGGAACACTTAGGATAACCTTTTTTGCTCCATTTAAAATATGAAGTTCTAATTCTTCCTTAGTTTTAAATTTCCCAGTTGCTTCTATCACAAAATCGACGTCGTAAGGTTTCCAATTGATGTCTTTTGGATGGCTCGCATTTGAAAAAGGAATCTTTTTATTGTTAACAATTACATGATTTTCATCAAAAGAAACATCTTCTTTAAAAACGCCATGAATACTATCGTACTTTAATAAATGACTAAGTGTTCTAGTGTCTGCTAAATCGTTTACTGCTACTACTTCTATGTTTTTGTTGTCTTGCAATAATCTAAAAACGCGTCTACCAATGCGACCAAAACCGTTTATTCCAACATGTATCATTAATTAATGTGTTTTTGTGCTTTATACGAAGATCTCACCAAGGCGCTACTTTCAACATGTCTGAAACCTAGATCCAATCCAATTTGTCTGTATTCGTCAAATTGTTCTGGTAAAATAAACTGTTTCACCGGTAGATGTTTTTTGCTTGGTTGTAAATATTGTCCAATAGTAACCACATCCACATTATTATCTCTAAGATCATGAAGCGTTGTAATCACTTCTTCACGAGTTTCTCCAAGTCCAAGCATGATACCTGATTTTGTTCTGCGTTGACCTTGATCTTTTAAATATTTTAAAACGCCAAGGCTTCTATCGTATTTAGCTTGAATTCTAACCTCTCTGGTTAAACGTCTAACCGTTTCAATGTTATGCGAGACCACTTCAGGAGCTACGTCTATAATTCGATCGATATGTTGTTCTATGCCTTGAAAATCTGGAATAAGAGTTTCTAAGGTAGTTTCAGGATTCATTCTACGAACAGATTTCACAGTTTCCGCCCACATAATGCTTCCCATATCTTTTATATCGTCTCTGTCTACACTTGTTAAAACAGCATGTTTAATTTTCATCAATTTGATGGAGCGTGCTACCTTTTCAGGTTCATCCCAATCAAGAGTTTCTGGTCTTCCAGTTTGCACGCCACAAAAACCACAAGAACGAGTACAGATATTTCCCAAAATCATAAAGGTAGCAGTACCTTCTCCCCAGCATTCTCCCATATTTGGACAGCTTCCAGAAGTACAAATGGTGTTTAATTTGTACTTGTCAACAAGACTTCTTAGTTCGGTGTATTTTTTACCAGTAGGTAATTTTACGCGTAACCATTTGGGTTTCGCTACCCTTGTAGGTAAAATGTTTGAAGCTGTTTCAGAGTTCATTTACTGTTATTTTTTGTGGCACAAATATACAAAAGTAAGGTGTAACTATTGCTTAACGATGTTAAAATTGGAAGTCAAAATAAGGCGTCTTAAATGAGATACTTAAACCTATTTGTTCTTAATTATTTCGGCAAGAAGTTTCTTTGCACGTAATAATTTCACCTTTATGTTATTGATTGGTTCGTTAAGTTCTTCTGAAATATCTTTGTAACTTAACTCTTGAAAGTACCTTAAATTAATGATTTCCTGATAATGAGGTTTCAGTTTTTTAATGTCGCGTAATAATTTGGCTAGGTTTTGTTCTGTAATTAACTTGTCTTCAGCCGAAGGTGATTCATCTAAAATATCATAAAAAGAATCTTTAGTATCGTTTAAGATGGTGTTTAAAGGTTGTCTTTTTTCTTTTCTCAATAAATCAATATGAATATTTTTTGAAATGGTAATTAACCAGGTCTTAAAAGTGTATTTATCGTCGAAGGTGTTTATTTTATCAAAGGCTTTTGAGAAAGTTTGAATCGTAATGTCTTCAGCATCGTTTTCATTCTCAATGCGTTTTAATTGAAATCCATAAACATAATCCCAATATTTGTCAAATAGGAAGTTGAATGCTTTTTGATTGTTTTGTTTCGCCTTTTCTATGGCTTCTTTTATTTCCAATGTTTTGGTTTAGAGATCAGATTATTGATAAAGATACTTAATTGAAAACCAATTAAAAAAAGTTCTAACAAAGGAATGTAAATTAATAAATCACCTTCGTTTAATTTTTTTGCAGCTTTATTATAAACTATAAACTGCGCAAGGTTTCTAAGGAAGATTAAAATAAGTACAATTTGCCAATGAAATAGAGGAATTAACAAAACGATTGCCAAGGTCCAAAAAACCAATTGTGATATATAAAACAGGGCTAACAAAATTTTATGCTTTGTCTTATAATGTTTTGCCGTAGTTATATGTCTTCTTTTTTGGATTATCCAGTCTTTGTAAGTGGTTTTGGGAGTTGACTCCGTAAAGCTTTCTTCTGAAAAACAAATTTCGGTGTTTTGCGCCGTTGCTATTTGGTTTATAAACAAATCGTCATCTCCAGAACGAATATACATATGACTCATAAAACCATTCGCATTAAAAAAATCTTCTCTTTTATAAGCTAAGTTTCTTCCAACTCCCATGTATGGCATTCCAAGTTTAGCAAAAGAAAAATATTGAATGGCAGTTAAAAGCGTTTCAAAACGAATCAGTTTATTAAGAAATGAATTTTTAATTTTCGTATAACTACCATAGCCTAACACAATGGATTTAGTATCAGAAAAACATGAACTCATTTCCGTGATCCAGTTTTTGGAAAGAGGTTTGCAATCGGCATCTGTAAAAAGT
Source organism: Xanthomarina arctica (assembly GCF_014638915.1). Lineage (GTDB taxonomy): Bacteria > Bacteroidota > Bacteroidia > Flavobacteriales > Flavobacteriaceae > Xanthomarina > Xanthomarina arctica. The sequence goes on from NZ_BMFQ01000001.1 coordinate 1,347,368, forward strand.
AAATGATTGTATTTTGCCGCCTTTATTCCAAGAGTTAGAGCGTATTTTTTATTCGCCCAAAATGCTTCGGTGTTAACTACATTAACTAGTTTGATATTGTCATGTATATTCGCAAACTCTTCCATGACCTCAAAAGTGTCGTCATATGATGCATCGTTGATAAGTACAATTTGAAAATTTGGATAGTCTTGTTCTAAGACTGAAGGTAGAAACTTTTTTAAGTTTTTAGCTTCGTTTTTAGCACAGATAATAACGGAAATTGGTAAGTTTTGGGGGCTTTGTTTTTGCTCTTTTAAAAAGGCGAATTTTCCAAATAAAATAAAAAAGTATATAATTTGTATGACAACTGCCACTACAAAAATGTAGAGCAAAACATCAAATAGCATCATGTATTATGAGATGTGTTTAGGTTCGTTGCAATCGCTATATTGTTCAGGAGTTTTTCCGCAAAAACCACAAGACTCCCCACTTTTGTTAAGCATTGGATTTTGACTAGCACAAGTACCAGCAAATTTTCCATCTTTTTTTGCCCAAATTTTAATGGCAATTCCTGCTACGGCTAGACTTAATAATACTAAAGTTATAAATAATAATTTCATAATTTACTTATTTTCCAAGTAATCAGGCTCGGTTATTTGAACCTTTTAAATATTATGCAAATTTAAATATTTTTAGTGAGAATATAGAATAATAAAGCCTCACTTTAAAATTTTAAAGTGAGGCTTTATTTTAAAAAGCTGAGGGTGCTTTTTAATTGTGTTTTTGAAGTGATATTTCTGCCACAGAATTTTCTTTCGATCCTGTGTTATTACCTCCTTTAGATTCAATGGTTATGCTTAATCCTAGAGCATTTTCAGTATATGGAATTTGCTTTAATTCTCTATCAGTTTCACTTAATATACCTAAATTAACCATTTTGTCTTGAACTTCTGCCCAGATTTGATAAGATTGATCTTCTGGAAGTTGCGGTAAAGAAACCACATCTATCATAGATGTTTTATCTTTTGGGTTAATATAAGCGACTGTTTTAAGATTTTTTGCTCTGCTGTTTCCTTTAATAATGTACTTTTCTGTTTCAGGATTGTTAAGCTGTTTAAATTGTAGCATAATATCTGTAAGCCTGCTGTTGTTTAAGCTTATATCATTTCTTAAATCGTAGATTTCATCAACAATTTTCTGATTTTCAGTTTTTAAATTCATGTTTTGAGTATAAAACACGAAAGAACTTCCTGCGAAAATTAAGGTTGCAAAACTTGCAGCGATACTTAAATGGTACCATTTTCTATATTTTCTTGTAGGCTTTAAAGCGATTACAGGAGAATTATCTAACTCACTTAAAATTGAATTTAAAATATGTTTTGGAGCTTCAACCCCACGACTTTTTGAAACTATTTCTAAATTAGTTTGTAGTGTGTTGTATGCATTCTGTACTTCTGGGTAATTGGAAAGGTATGTTTCAACTTTTTCTGTTTCGGCAGTAGTAGTGTCACCTAAAAGATATTTTTCTAATAGGTCAGAATTTAAAAATGTAGTTATTTTATCATTCATGACTCGTTTTGTTCTGGATCGTAAATTTTTTTCAGTTCACGTAATCCAATTTTTAATCTTGATTTTATTGTACCAAGTGGAATAGCCAATTCATCACTTGCTTCTTGTTGCGTCATACCCTCAAAAAAGAGTGCATTTATAACTATTTGATATTTTTCATCTATAGATTTTAGATGGGTTTTAATATCCATAACATCATGATTCAAACTCTCAGATGTTAACATATATACGTTAGAAGCGTCTATTTGGATTTCCTTATTCGTTTTATTTGTATGAGATCTCACTTTATCTATAGCAGTATTGTAGGCAATACGATATAACCAAGTGAATAATTTGGCTTTTTTTGAATTGTATGACTTTGCATTTTTCCATACTTTAATAAAAGTTTCTTGTAATGCATCTTTTGCTAGATCATCGTCGTTTAATACCTTTAAAATAACACCATACAGAGCATCTGCATAATTTTCATATAGCAATGTAACGGCTTTTTTGTCTCCCTTTTGGAGTAAGCCTACTATTTCTATTTCGATGGGTGTGCTCAAGGTTGGTCTAATTAATGGTTATTTCAAAGTTAGAGTTTTCTTTTTAATTTAAATAATATTTACCTCTGCTTCAATTGTGATGTTAAAAAGTTGCTTAACAGTTGTCTGGATTAATTTTGCTAATTCTAAAATTTCTTGGCCACTAGCATTGCCATAATTAACTAAAACTAAGGCTTGCTCCTTATGAACGCCATAATCTCCAAATTGTTTTCCTTTAAAGCCTGCTTTTTCAATTAACCAACCCGCAGGAACCTTGATTTCAGTTTCTGAAACTGGATAACCTGGAATATCTTGAAAATTTTCTTTTAAAATGGCATAATTTTCTTTTGAAATAACCGGGTTTTTAAAGAAACTACCACTGTTACCAATTTTTTTAGGATCTGGAAGTTTACTCTGTCTAATTATTATTACCGCTTGTGATACATCTTGAATGGTTGGATTAATAATATCCATTTCAGCTAATTGGTTTGAAATGGAGCCATAAGAAGTATGAAGAGTGTGATTGTTTTTTGAAAGTTTAAATGTCACATTACAAATGATAGATTTTCCTTTTTCTTCTTGTTTGAAAATGGAATTTCTATAGTCGAATTGACATTCTTCCTTGGTGTAAGTTTTTAATGTTTTTGTTTTTTTGTCTAGGACTTGGCAAGAAACAAAGGCATCTTTTAATTCGATGCCATAAGCGCCAATATTTTGAATAGGAGCAGAGCCTACATTTCCTGGAATTAAGGATAGGTTTTCTAGGCCGCCAAAATTCTTGTCTAAACACCAAAGTACAAATTCATGCCAATTTTCACCTGCATTAGCTTGAACAATTGCGAAATTTTCATCTTCCGAAATAATAGAAATGCCCTTAATGTTTAAATGTAACACAAGGGCATCCATGTTTTTGGTTAAAAGCATATTACTGCCGCCTCCCAATACAAAAATGTCTGGATAATTTTCTAACGAAAGTGCGTGCTTTAACTCGTCGATACTATGTATGGTTATAAAGTGCTTTGCCAAAGCGTCTATACCAAAAGTGTTATAAGGTTTTAAAGATATGTTGTGTTGAATATTCACTAATCTTTATACACTTTTAGAGCTTCTTTTAAAATATGGACTGCTTTTTTAAGACTTTCTTGGTTTAATACATAAGCAATTCTAATTTGGTTTAATCCAACTCCAGGAGTGGAATAAAATCCAGCCGCTGGGGCAACCATTATAGTTTCTCCATTTACATCAAAACTTTCTAAAAGCCATTGAGCAAAAGCATCTGAATTTTTAATAGGTAGTTCCACAATGCAATAAAAAGCACCTTTTGGTTTTGCTACTTTAACTCCTTCAATTTTTTCAAGTTCAGAAATTAACGTGTTTCTTCTAGCAACATATTCTTCAATAACATCATCAAAATAACTTTGTGGAGTTTGTAAAGCAGCTTCACTAGCAATTTGGGCTAATGTTGGAGGACTTAATCTGGCTTGAGCAAATTTTAAGGCTGTGGCAATAACTTCTTTGTTTTTTGATACTAAGCATCCAATTCTAGCCCCACACATACTGTATCGTTTAGATACAGAATCTATCATAATGGCGTTTTCGGCAATGCTTTCTTCTTGCATGATGGAATAATGAGTCGCTCCATCATAAACAAACTCTCTATAAACTTCGTCCGAAATTAAAAACAAATCATGCTTTTTTACTATGGCCGCTAATTTTTTAATTTCTTCCTTAGAATATAAATATCCAGTTGGATTTCCAGGATTGCAAATTAAAATAGCTTTTGTTTTTGGTGTGATCAATTTTTCAAACTCTTCAATAGGAGGTAAGGCAAAATTATCTTCAATTTTAGAAATTACAGGAATAATATTTACTCCTGAAGCTGTAGAAAAGCCATTATAATTCGCGTAAAAAGGTTCTGGAATGATAATTTCGTCATCCGTATCCATAATACTTCCAAAAGCAAATAATAAAGCTTCACTTCCGCCTGTAGTTACAATAATATTTTCTTTGGTTAGGTGGATATCGTGTTGGCCGTAGTAAGCAGCGATTTTATTTCTATATTCATCAGAACCTTCAGATCTTGTATAGGCTAAGATTTCCAATGAATGGACTTTTACAGCATCTAAGGCTATTTCTGGAGTTTTAATATCTGGTTGTCCAATATTTAAATGATAAACCGTTTTTCCTTGTTTATAAGCAGCTTCCGCATAAGGAACTAGTTTTCTAATTGGCGATTGTGGCATGTGTTGCCCTTTTTTTGATATACTTGGCATGATACAATTGAATTAAGTAAGCAAAGTTCCGAAATTTATCTTGAAGATTTTTTAAAAAAACATACTAAATAAAAAATTTAAGCCGAAAGTTTCGTAAATTTAAAAGGAAACTCTATTCTAAATATTTATGAAAAAAATTATCTTGGTCATCTCATTGATGTTTTTTTTCAATAATCTAGGGTTCTCTCAAAGTAAGTTTGTTATTCAGAATAAAAAGGAAACGGTTAAGATTCCTTTCAAATTAATTAATAATATCATTATCATTCCTGTTGAAATTAATGGCATCGAATTGTCTTTTTTAGTTGATACAGGCGTTAATAAGTCAATCATTTTTAATTTTTTAAATATTTCGGATAGTCTTCAAATAAAAAATACAGAGACATTTTTTTTAAGAGGTTTGGGTGAAGGTGAAGCTATTAAAGCCTTAAAATCGAAAGGCAATATCTTAAAAATAGGTGATGCTATTAATGTCGATCAGGAATTATTTGCTGTTTATAATCCAAATCTCAATTTTGCTCCAAGACTTGGGATTCCATTAAATGGCATAATAGGTTACGATTTGTTTAAAGATTTTGTAGTTGAAATAAATTATACATCTAAATATATACGACTTACAAATCCTAGTTCTTATACTTACAAAAATTGTAATTCCTGCGAAACTTTAGAGATGGAATTTTATAAAAACAAGCCTTATATTTATTCTAATATTGTAATTAAAGAGAAACAGATTCCTGTAAAATTATTAATAGATTCAGGAGGAAGTGATTCCTTGTGGCTTTTTGAAGAAGATAGTTTAGGGATTCATCCTGGTAACCTCTATTTCGAAGATTTTTTGGGTCATGGTTTGACGGGAAGTGTTTATGGTAAACGTAGTAAAATAAAAGGTTTTTCGATAAATCATTTCAATTTTAATATGGTTAATGTGTCATTTCCTCATCCTGAATCGCTAATCTATGTGAGACAACATAAAGAACGGAATGGAAGTATTGCTGGTAACATTTTAAAGAGGTTTAATTTAATAATTAACTACCCAGATGGAACTATTACATTTAAGAAAAACAGACATTTTTATGATCCATTTAGTTATAACAAAAGTGGGATTGAGTTGGAACAAGACGGTTTAAGACTTGTTAAACAAAAGGATTATGATTATAAAAATACAGATGATTTTTTAGGAGAATATCATCAAGGGTCGAAAACAACGGTTGTATTAGGTACCAAGTATAAAATGGAACTAAAGCCTGTTTATTCAATTGTAGAATTAAGAAAAGATTCACCGGCAGATAACGTAGGACTCATGGTTGGAGATGTTATTTTAACTATTAATGGAAAATCCACAGATAAATATGATCTTCAAGAAATTTCACATATGTTTTATGAAAAACAAGGAGAGCGAATTAAACTGGAAGTTGAAAGAAATGGGGTAGAGTTAACATTCGTGTTTTATTTAGAAGATGTTTTTGAACAATAAAAAAAGCCTTAAGAATTAACTCTCAAGGCTTTTTAAATTGTATAATAAAATGTAATTATTGTTGCATAACACTTTCATTCTTTTTTTCAAGAACGCTTGTTTTACTTGGGTCAATAACTTCACCTTTAATTTTTAAAGCTACAGTTGGAGTCTCTGCATTAGAGATTACTGTTATGGTCTTTCTAATAGGGTTTACTCTATTTGTATCGTACTTAACCTCAATTTCTCCTGTTGCACCTGGTTGAATAGGTCCTTCCGGTTTTTTTGGAACGGTACATCCACAACTAGAATTTACTTTTGAAATAATTAAGGGTTGGTCACCTGTATTTGTAAATTCGAATACGCGAACACCATTAGATCCTTTGTCAATTGTACCATAGTCAATAGTATCTGTTTTAAACACAATTTTTGCTTGAGCTGAAACTGAAAAACTAATTAAACCAATAAACAATACTGTTAATAAATGTTTCATAATTTTATAATTTATAAGATTGTAAACTTAGTACCTTTTTAATCATTTTGCAAAATTTTTAGACGTACGACACACTTATATTCATATTAAACAAATATAAAAGGACATTATGCATCCATAAAGTTTTATCAAAAAAATAAATATAAGTACTTTTGCATGTTATATTTCAAAAACTATTCCAAAGTATGCAAATTCCATCAAAATATGATGCCAGTCAAGTAGAAAGTAAATGGTACGACTACTGGATGAAACACAATTATTTTCATTCTACTCCAGACGAAAGAGAGCCATATACCATTGTAATACCTCCGCCAAACGTAACGGGAATATTACATATGGGACATATGCTTAACAATACCATTCAAGATGTTTTAATACGTCGTGCTCGTTTATTGGGTAAAAATGCGTGTTGGGTTCCTGGAACAGATCATGCCTCTATTGCTACTGAAGCGAAAGTAGTTGCCAGATTAAAAGAGCAAGGAATAGATAAAAACGATTTAACTCGCGAAGAATTTTTAGCACATGCTTGGGAATGGACTGAAGAATATGGTGGCGTTATCCTTGAACAACTTAAGAAATTAGGATGTTCTTGCGATTGGGACAGAACCAAATTCACCATGGATGACGATATGTCTGAAGCTGTAATAAAGGTTTTTGTCGATTTACATAATAAAGGCTTAATTTATCGTGGTTACCGAATGGTAAACTGGGATCCTGAAGCAAAAACAACCTTGTCTGACGAGGAGGTGATCCATGAAGAACGTCAAGGGAATCTATATTATATCAATTATAAAATTGAAGGAAGTGATGATACCTTAACTATTGCTACAACACGTCCTGAAACAATTTTTGGAGATACAGCTATTTGTATTAATCCAAATGACGAACGTTTTGCACATTTACGTGGAAAAAAAGCTATCGTGCCTATTTGTAACCGTGTCATTCCAATTATTGAAGATGACTATGTAGATGTTGAATTTGGAACAGGGTGTTTAAAAGTGACCCCTGCTCATGATGAAAACGATAAGAATTTAGGAGATAAGCACAATTTAGAAGTGATTGATATTTTCAATGAAGATGCTTCATTAAATAGCTTCGGATTACATTACCAAGGACAAGATCGTTTTGTTGCTAGAAAAAATGTAGCTACAGAATTAGAAGAAACTGGTGTTTTAATTAAAACTGAAACACATATCAATAAAGTAGGAACTAGCGAACGTACCAAAGCCGTAATCGAACCAAGATTAAGTGACCAATGGTTCTTAAAAATGGAAGACTTAGTAAAGCCTGCAATAGAAGCGGTTTTAGGTGAAGATGCAGAAATTAAGTTGTTTCCTAAAAAGTTCGAGAATACCTATAGACATTGGATGGAAAATATTCGCGATTGGAATATCTCTAGACAATTACTTTGGGGGCAACAAATTCCAGCTTACTTCTATGGAGATGGGAAAGAAGATTTTGTAGTTGCAGAAAACATCGAAGAGGCTGTTATTCTTGCGAATCAAAAACTAAGTTTGGACACTGAGCGTAGTCGAAGTGTAACTAAAGAAAATTTACGTCAAGATACCGACGCACTGGATACTTGGTTTTCATCTTGGTTATGGCCAATGAGTGTTTTCGATGGTATTCGTAATCCTGAAAACGAAGACATCAAGTATTACTATCCAACAAACGACTTAGTGACAGGTCCGGATATTTTATTCTTTTGGGTAGCACGTATGATTATTGCTGGTTACGAATACAAAGGAGAAAAACCTTTTAACAATGTATATTTAACTGGTTTGGTTCGTGATAAGCAACGTCGTAAAATGAGTAAATCTTTAGGGAACTCACCAGACGCTTTAAAACTTATAAACGATTATAGTGCAGATGGGGTTCGTGTGGGCTTACTTTTAAGTAGTGCCGCCGGAAACGATTTGATGTTCGATGAATCACTTTGTCAGCAAGGAAAAGGTTTTGGAAACAAAATTTGGAATGCTTTCAATTTAACCAACTTATGGGAAGTTAGTGATACTATCGAGCAACCACAGTCTAGTAAAATAGCCTTAGAATGGTATGAAGCTAAGTTTCAAGAAGCTTTAGTAGAAATAGATGATCATTTTAGTAAATACCGTTTAAGCGATGCCTTAATGAGCATCTATAAATTGATTTATGATGATTTCTGTGGGTGGTTATTAGAAATTGTGAAACCAGCTTACCAACAGCCAATCGATGCTAAAACATACCATAGTGTGATAGCTTGTTTCGAAGATAATTTAAAAATTCTTCATCCGTTTATGCCATTTTTAACTGAAGATATTTGGCAATATATTGCTGAACGTACTCCAGAAGAAGCATTAATTGTTGCAAAATGGCCAGAAGCGAAACCTATAAATAAAGATTTAATTTCTCAGTTTGAATTTGCTTCTGAAGTGATTTCAGGAATTAGAACAGTACGTAAAGAAAAGAACATTGCGTTTAAAGATGCGATTGGTTTTTCTGCTATTAATAATGAAAATGCAAATACAGCTTTCGATGCCGTTATTTCAAAATTAGGAAATCTAGAGGCTATCGAATATGTTTCAGAACCTGTTGAAGGTGCTTTAACTTTTAGAGTAAAATCTAACGAGTATTTCATTCCTATGGAAGGTGCGATTGATGTAGAAGCAGAAATCATTAAACTTTCTGAAGAATTAAAATATACAGAAGGGTTTTTGAAATCTGTTCAAAAGAAATTATCAAACGAACGTTTTGTGGCTGGAGCTCCAGAACAAGTTATTACTAACGAGCGTAACAAAGAAGCAGATGCTTTAGCTAAGATTGAAACCTTGAAAGCTAGTTTGGCATCTCTAAAATAAAAATCAATTTACCTGCAAGGTTTCAAAAACCTTGTAGGTTTTATTAAATGACAAAAAGAACCACATATTCCATAGTTGCTATTTTACTCTTATGTGGTGTTTATTATTTTGAGTTTTATCTGGAACAGAAGGAGCAACAGGTTATAGTTGATTCCGGTAAAACAGTAAAAAATAATACCAACGAATTCTTTCTACCCACAAGTACTACAGGACAAATAATTCATCACAATGGGTATTCGTTGTCTTATAGCGAACCTCATGAACAAGCTGAATGGGTTGCTTACGAGTTAAAGAAAGAACACCTTTCTAATACCAATTTTAAAAGACCTTATTTTGAAATAGATCCAGCCGTGAAAACTGGAGCAGCAGATTGGAGAAATTATAAAAAGTCGGGATTTGATAGAGGTCATTTATGTCCAGCAGGAGATAAAGCCTACAGTCAAGAAGCCTATAATGAAACTTTTTTAACAAGCAATATAAGTCCGCAGAACCATGAATTTAATTCTGGAATTTGGAATACTTTAGAACAGAAAGTGAGATATTGGGCAGGTAAATACAATGGTGTATTTGTTATTACTGGAGGTGTTTTAGAAGAGAATTTAAGGACAATAGGAGATGAAAGAGTTTCAGTTCCAAATCAGTTTTATAAAATACTGATTGATACCAATTCTGGTAAAACGAAGATGATTGCTTTTTTAATGCCTCATGAGAATTCTAATCTTCCTCTGTACAAATTTGTTGTGTCTGTAGATTCTATCGAATCTCTCACTGGAATTGATTTCTTTCCGGAATTGGATGATGCTTTAGAAAATGAGCTAGAATCTTCAACTAGTTATAAAAATTGGAGTTTTAATTGACACCTTCCTGTCATGCAGAGCGAAACTGAAATATCTCATTTCTTAATAAGATTCTTGTTTTCTTCGTAAAATACTTTCAATCAAAATATATTTTGATTTCAATAGTGTTCAGAATGACATCTTATTTGAACTTACTTAATATGCCTTTCCAACGAAGATTTCTAATAAAAGCCCCTTGTTCTTCAGAAACTAAAAATGAAAGTTTTTCTTTCTTAGCTTTAAAAAAACCAGCCATATAGTCTTTAAATAAATTGAAACTCCCTTTTTTGTATGCCAATTTTAAAGCTGAAATAAGCGTAATAACAAATCCATATCGCATTTTGTACATGGCTTCCCCTTGCAAGTGCTTAGATGCTTTGTTATAACTAATTCCTGTAGGTTTTAAATGTTTTACATGAAGTGTTTCGTCAGTTAGTAATTCCCAACCATAGAATTTTGCAAGTAGCTCGTCAACGGTATCCCAACCCATAGATGGTTTTAGTTTTCCAATTTCCTCAAAGCACGTTTTTCTGTAAGCTTTTAAAGCCCCTCGAATATGATCTTTTCTTGTTAGGTTTTCTAAAATCCAAGAGTTGTTTTTTTCAATATAACAAAACCCAGATGCCATTCCAAGTTTCTTATTTGCGTTAAAATGAAAAGCTAATTGCTTTAAATAGTTCTTCGGAAAAATTAAATCGGCATCAAATTTACAGATCACATCAAAATCTTCATCTAAAGTTTCATAGCCTTTATAAAAGGCATTAATGATTTTGGAACCGGGTAAATGTTTGTCTGAAGAAATTGTGTTTACTAAAGAAATCCAGTTGTATTTTGAAGCGAATGTTTCTACAATTTGTTGTGTATTGTCTGTGGAATGATCATTTACAATTACAACCTTTTTTGGTAAGAGGGTTTGTGCAACCAAGGAATCTAAAGTTTGCTTGATGCAAGCTTCTTCGTTATGAGCAGGAATAACAATGTAGAAATTCAAGATTTGAAGTTTAAGATTCAAAGTTAATCTTAATTTATGTCTTTTTGGAATTTGGTTTTTAGCTTTTTGGAATTTGTGCAATTCTTTCAGCATATACAATATAATACCTTGGAGTAAACCAACGTAAAATAGGGCGTATTCCAATTTTTTTGGTTGGATTGGTCCATTTCTGTCTGTCTATAATTTTCCAACCTGCTTTTTCTAAAAGCCAGTCAAACTGCCAATCTTCAAATTCGTGATAATGTCTATCTAACATATCCGTTTTACTTCTATATGCTGAAGAAAACCATAATTTTAATGGAATACTAGCTACGAGTTTATCAGTTTTTATAGATTTCAAAACAGTAAAAGGAGAGAGTAAATGTTCGAAAATTTCAAAAGCAGTTACAACGTCAGCATTTGAATTTTCAATAGTAGATGTATCTATGTCTAAATCTTCGCCTTGCGTATTTTCAACTTTAAAACCATGTTGTTTCATGATTTCTGTAAACGGATTTTCAACACCTAAATCTAAAATATCAGAATCGGTTGAAATATGTTTCGTTAAAAATTCAGCTGTATGTTTAAAGCGTTTATTTGGAAAAGTATTTTCGTACATCTTAAGTTTCCGAGAAAACGGAAATCATTTTGAGTTAATATTTATACACGATTGCGTTGATGTTCATTCCTGCGCCAACACTTGCGAACATAATAACATCTCCTTTATTAATTTCTTGACCTTCCAATTGACCTTTTAAAATCAAATCGTATAAAGTAGGAATAGTAGCTACGCTTGAATTCCCTAACTTGTTTATAGTCATTGGCATAATACCTTTTGGCATGTCCATGTTATAAAGTTTATAAAAGCGTTGCACAATGGCTTCATCCATTTTTTCGTTAGCTTGATGAATGAGGATTTTCTTTAAATCACCTATGTTATAACCACTTCTATCTAAACAAGATTTCATAGCGGCAGGAACATGATTTAAGGCAAATTCATAAATCTTTCTGCCATACATTTTTATATAACGACGTTTGTCTGTGATTTCTGGATGGTTGGTTTCACCAAAATAAATAAAATGCGCTTCGTCAACAGCATAGGTTGCACTTTCATGAGTAATAATACCACCTTCTTCATCTGTTTCTTCAAGGATAACGGCTCCAGCTCCATCGCTATAAATCATGGAATCTCTGTCGTGTTTATCAATGACACGAGATAATGTTTCGGCACCAATAACTAAACATTTTTTTGCAATTCCTGACTTTATAAAGGCATTGGCTTGAATCAGTCCTTCATTCCAGCCTGGGCATCCAAAAAGGAGGTCGTAAGCTACACATTTAGGATTTTTAATTCCAAGAAGATGCTTTACTCTAGAGGCTATGCTAGGAACTGTATCACTTTGTTCTGCTAAGTGTTTTACATCTCCATAGTTATGACCTACAATGATGTAGTCGAGTTCTTCTTGATTTATTTTTGAATCTTCAATTGCTTTTTGAGCAGCAAAAAAAGCAAGATCTGAAGTTGTTAGATGATCTTCCGCATATCGGCGTTCGCCAATTCCAGTAATTGCTTTGAATTTTTCAATAATGACTTCATTATGATGTTTTATAGAAGAACCATCTTCATTATGAAATTCATGCTTATTAAAAGCTTCATTTCTTTCAATGTTGTTTGGAATGTAGCTGCCAGTTCCTGTGATTTTTGTTGACATCATGTTGCTATTAATCTGTTATTCTTATGCTAAATTAATCAATAATAAATGGTTAGCATATTCATTTGTTAATAATTATTTAATATTTATGAAATTCTTAAAAAAGAAGCAATATTATTTTGTATTCAGCAAAAAAGCTCTCGAAAAGAGAGCTTTTAAATAATTACTTATGCAATTATGCTTCCATGTATGCTTCAATGGGTGCACAGGTACAAATAAGGTTTCTATCCCCATAAGCATCGTCTACACGTCTTACGCTTGGCCAGAATTTATTATCTCTAATATAATCTAATGGAAAAGCAGCAGTCTCTCTTGAATAAGGCATTGACCAGTCAGAAGACGTTAGCATTTCTAGTGTGTGAGGTGCATTTTTAAGAACATTGTTGTCATCGTCTTTTGAAGCCATATCAATTTCTTTTTTAATAGAAATCAATGCATCACAAAAGCGATCCATTTCAGCTTTACTTTCGCTTTCAGTAGGTTCGATCATTAAAGTTCCAGCTACAGGGAATGAAACAGTTGGCGCATGGAAACCATAATCCATTAAACGTTTTGCGATGTCTGTTACCTCAATACCATTAGCTTTAAAAGGTCTGCAATCAACAATCATTTCGTGAGCTGCACGACCACATTCTCCAGAATACAACGTGTCGAACTGACCTTGTAAACGATGTTTGATGTAATTAGCATTTAAAATGGCAGATTTAGTAGAGTGTGTTAACCCTTCTGCGCCTAACATCTTAATATAAGCATATGATATTAAGCAAACCAAGGAAGATCCATAAGGTGCTGCTGAAATAGCAGTAATCGCTTTTTCTCCTCCAGTTTTAATAATTGGGTTTCCTGGTAAAAATGGTGCCAATTGTTTTGCAACACAAATTGGGCCAACTCCAGGACCTCCACCTCCATGAGGAATTGCAAAGGTTTTATGTAAGTTTAAATGACAAACATCTGCACCAATATTTCCTGGATTTGTTAATCCTACTTGGGCATTCATATTTGCTCCATCCATGTATACTTGCCCTCCATTATCATGAATTATTTGCGTGATTTCTTTGATAGCTGATTCGTAAACACCATGCGTTGATGGGTAAGTAACCATAATGCAAGAAAGATTATCTTTATGTAACTCTGCCTTTTCACGTAGATCTTCAACGTCTATATTTCCTTTCTCGGTAGATTTTGTAACAACTACTTTCATTCCAGCCATCACTGCACTTGCAGGATTAGTTCCGTGTGCGGAAGAAGGAATTAAACAGATGTTTCTATGATGATCTCCACGTGACTCATGATAGGCTTTAATAACCATTAAACCTGCATATTCGCCTTGTGCACCAGAATTAGGTTGTAAAGAGGTAGCTGCAAAACCAGTAATTTCTGTTAATTGGTCTTCAAGCTCTTTTAAAATTGTTTGGTATCCTTGTGCTTGTTCCACTGGAACGAAAGGGTGAATGCTTCCCCAGTTAGGTGAACTTAAAGGCAACATTTCGGCAGCGGCATTTAATTTCATGGTACAAGAGCCTAAAGCAATCATAGAATGATTTAAGGATAAATCTTTTCGTTCTAACATTTTGATGTAACGCATCAATTCCGTTTCAGAATGATGAGAATTAAAGACGTCTAATGTTAAAAACTCGGATTTTCTTTGAAGGTTTTCAGAAATATAATTGTTTTCTGAAAGCGAGGTCATTTTAAGAGTGTCTTTTCCTGTTGCTTCAGCAAAAATGGCAACAATTTGGTTGGCATTTTTTAGGTTTGTTGTTTCATTAATTGAAATAGTAACCGTATTCGCATCAGGATAAAAGAAATTTACTTCATTTTTTTCAGCAAGCGCTTTTATTTTTGAAGCATCAGCTTGTATGCTTAACGTATCAAAATAAGAAGTGTTAGTTTGTTTAAAACCTAACTTTTCAATGGCATTGGAAATGGTTGTTGCTGTATTGTGGACTTTATTAGCTATAAATTGTAAGCCTTTTGGACCATGATATACAGCATACATTCCGGCCATCACAGCTAGTAATACTTGAGCGGTACAAATATTAGAAGTTGCTTTGTCGCGTTTAATGTGCTGTTCTCTAGTTTGTAAAGCCATACGTAAAGCTCTATTACCATTTACGTCTTTGGTAACACCAATAATACGTCCAGGAATATCTCTTTTATAAGCATCTTTTGTAGCAAAAAACGCCGCGTGAGGTCCACCATAACCCATTGGGATTCCAAAACGTTGGGTTGTTCCAACTACAACGTCTGCACCAAATTTACCTGGAGCTTCTAACATAACCAGGCTTAAAATATCTGCAGCTACTGCAACTTTTATTTGTGCTTTATTTGCTTTTTCAATAAACGATTTAATATCAGTTACCTGTCCATTTTTTCCAGGATATTGAAGGATTGCTCCAAAAAATTCTGAAGAAAAATTAAATGTATCTTCATTTCCTATCTCCAATTCAATTCCAATTGGAGTTGCTCTTGTTTGAAGTAATGATAGCGTTTGTGGTAAAATGTTTTCGGAAACAAAGAATTTATTCACACCAGCTTTTTTCTGATCGCGCTCTCTAACGGAAAACAATAAACTCATAGCTTCTGCAGCAGCTGTACTCTCATCTAGAAGTGAGGCATTTGCTAATTCCATTCCCGTAAGGTCTGTAACCATGGTTTGGAAATTTAATAAAGCCTCTAAACGACCTTGAGCTATTTCTGCTTGGTAAGGTGTGTAAGCAGTATACCAACCCGGGTTCTCAAGAATGTTTCTTTGAATTACCGGAGGTAATATGGTTGGATGATATCCAAGTCCAATATAGGTTTTGTATGTTTTATTTAGTTTAGAAAGATCATGAATATGAGTAAGATATTCATACTCACTCATAGGTTCGTCCAAATCTAATGGTTTTTTTAATCGAATACCATCAGGAAGTGTTTCAAAAATAAGTTGATCTAAAGAGTCCACACCAATGGTTTTTAACATTAGGTTTTGGTCTTCTTCTCTAGAACCAATGTGGCGAAGTGCGAAATTAGTTGTGTTCATTAAAAATTAGTTGTGTTAAGAATACGGTTTCTCGAAAATACTGTTTTAATGTTGCTATGATAATAAAAAATATAGCGCTTTTTTTCAAGCGCAAAATTACGGAATAATTCACTCTTTTTTGTTAATGAAAACTAAAGTTTTTAACCAATTAAAAAGGTTATTAACACTTTACGTACATTTGTTTTATGCGTTTGTTAAAGCAAATATTTAATTTTTATATCGATAGTAGTATTCATGTGGCTTTAGCTGTAATGGCTCTGTCATGGATCACGCTTTTAGAGTTTCAAGTTCCTTATGATGGAGCGGTGCTATACTTTATATTTTTTGCTTCAGTTTCTGGTTATAATTTTGTGAAATACTTTGGTTTAGCGCGATTCCATCATAGAAGTTTAACAAGCTGGCTAAAGTTAATTCAAATATTTTCTTTAGTGTGTTTTCTGCTTATGTGCTATTATGCATGGCAGTTAGAACTTAAAACTCTTATAATTATTCTTGTTTTTGGAGTGGTAACTTTTTTATACGCCATACCATTTTTGCCAAATAAAATAATTTATGATAGTCAGAAAAACCTCAGAAATATTAGTGGTTTAAAAGTGTATATTATTGCTTTGGTTTGGGCAGGAGTAACGGTTGTATTACCTTTAATAAATAATAATGTACACTTAAATGCAGATGTGGTAATTACCGTTATTCAAAGGTTTGTTTTTGTAACGGTTTTAATGTTCCCTTTTGAGATTAGGGATTTAAATTATGATAGTTTGAAACTTGCCACTATTCCGCAACAGATAGGGATAAAAAACACGAAGATTATTGGAGTTCTCTTATTAATGTTGTTTTTCTTTTTGGAATTGTTTAAAGATGAGATTAGTGAGTATAATCTGATAATTCTGCTTGTGATTATCCTTATAACTCTAATGTTTCTAATATTTACAAATAGAAATCAAAAAATATACTACTGTTCGTTTTGGGTTGAAGGTATCCCAATTTATTGGTTGTTATTAATGCTCTTGTTTTTTTAATTCCTTCTGAAGTGTTTCTTTTAAATTTTCTTTTTCAGATTGTTTTAAACAAGTCACTTTTGATTGTTTCAATGATTGGGTTAGTTTTTTATTTTTACTAACATAAGTTCTAGTAATTCTACACCATAAAAAACGAAGGCTCAGCTTAAATTTTTCCCACAAAGTAGCTTCTTTGTACTGAGATTTATCACAAATAATCTGTGCTTCTTCACACGATATAAATAAAAAGGATTTATTTTTCATCTTTCTTAAAACCAATTTTTTTCCATACACTCTGCCATTGTTATTCTTGCTCTATGGATTATTACCCACAGATTAGACGGAGTGATGTTCAGTTCATTACAAATAGTATCAGTTTCTAATCCTTCTATAGTTTTCATTCTAAAAACGGTAGCCTGTTTTTGCGGTAATTTGTTTAAACAATTGTAAATGGCATCCCCCAGTTCTTCATTAATAATGGTGTCTTCAGCTGTTTTATAATCTGGATCTGCTACTCTTTTTTCCAACCAGCTTCCTTCGTCATCTTCAGAATTAAATTCTACACGAATTTCAGCTTTACCTTTATTTGAATTTATTTTTCGGTAATGGTCAATTATTTTTCGTTTTAAAATTGATATGAGCCATGTACGTTCACTTGCTTCACCTTTGAAATTCTTCATAGATTTTAAGCCAGCAAAAAACGTATCCTGAACCAGATCTTTTGCTTTTTCTCTATCATTAACGCGAGAAACAGTAAAATTGAAAAGGTAATCGGAATACAGGTCGATCCATTGGTTAGGATCTATTGTGTGTTTAGGCATATTTATTTTTAAACAGTTTTATCAAAAATAGAATAAATATTCTACTTCTCAATCAATCCAGCACGCTTTAATAAGGCATCTGGTTTAGGTTCTTGTCCTCTAAAACGTTTATAAAGAATCATTGGATCTTCCGTTCCTCCCTGAGAAAGTACATGTTCTTTAAATTTAGTTGCGACTTCTATATTAAAAATTCCTTTTTCTTGAAAAAATTCAAAAGCATCAGCATCTAAAACTTCTGCCCATTTATAGCTGTAATACCCAGAACTATATCCTCCTTGAAAAATATGTGAGAATGCTGTACTCATGCAATTCTCAGCCACATCTGGATATAATTTTGTGTTTTCAAAAGCTTCCAATTCATGTGCCTTTACAGATGTAATAGATTCTGGGGAAGCTGTTGCATGCCAACTCATATCAAGTAGTCCAAAACTAATTTGACGTAAGGTTTGCATCCCTTCATGAAAAGTTGAAGAGGCTTTGATTTTTTCAATTAAATCCATAGGAATAACTTCGCCTGTTTCATAATGCGTGGCAAATAACTCTAAGGCTTCTTTCTCATAACACCAGTTTTCCAATACTTGACTTGGTAATTCTACAAAATCCCAAAAGACACTGGTTCCTGAGATACTAGGATAGGTTGTGTTGGCCAGCATGCCATGTAAAGCATGACCAAATTCATGAAACAAAGTTGTTACTTCATTAAAAGTTAATAATGAAGGTTTGCTTTTTGTTGGTTTTGTAAAGTTGCAAACTATGGAGATGTGAGGACGTGAATTTTCGTCGTTTTTTACATATTGTGGCTTGTAAGAAGTCATCCAAGCCCCATTTCGTTTTCCAGGTCTTGGAAAGAAATCGGCATAGAAAATGGAGACTAAATCCCCTTTATCGTTAGTTACTTTATAGGTTAAAACATCTTCGTGATATTTGTCTATGGTTGAAATTTCTTCAAAATGTAAACCATATAATTTTTCTGAAATAGTGAAAACACCTTGAATCACATTTTCAAGTTTAAAATAAGGTTTTAATTTTTCGTCGTCTAAATTGAAACGCTTTTGCTTTAATTTTTCAGCATAATAAGAACCGTCCCATTTCTGTAATTGGTCGATGTTATCTAATCCTTTTGCAAAGGCTTCCAATTCGTTAAACTCATTTAAAGCTGCAGGTTTGGCTTTCTCTAAAAGTTCATTTAAAAAAGAATTAACTTTTTCTGGTGTTTTAGCCATGCGTTCTTCAAGAACAAAATGTGCATGTGTTTTATAACCTAGTAATTTAGCTCTTTGATAACGAAGTTTTACAATTTGTAAGACATTATCTTGATTGTCCAAAGCATCGTTATGAAATGCTTTTGCACCAGAAGCAATGGCTAGTTTTTTACGCAGTTCGCGATTATCAGCATAAGTCATAAACGGAATGTAACTAGGATAATCTAAGGTGATTAACCAGCCTTCCTTGTCTTTAGATTCTGCTAATTGTTGTGCCGCTTCTTTTGCTCCTTCTGGTAAACCAGACAGATCTTCTTCATTTGTAATTAGCATTTCAAACTTATTTGTTTCTGCTAATACATTTTCGCCAAACGTCAGTTTTAATTTGCTTAAAGCTTTGTCGATATCCCTTAGTTGTTGTTTTTTACCTTCTGGTAAATTAGCACCATTTCTAGAGAAACCTTTGTATTTTTTATCTAAAAGTGTTTTTTGTTCTGTGGATAAATCTAAGCTATCTTTCTCGTTGTAAACTGTTTTAACACGTTTAAACAAGGTTTCGTTTAAAGTAATATCGTTACTGAATTCAGATAATAACGGAGAAACCTCTTGAGCAATTTTTTGAATATCGTCATTAGTTTCAGCAGAATTTAAATTAAAAAAGATGCTTGAAATTCTATCTAATTGTTCACCTGAAAAATCTAAAGCTTCAATCGTATTTTTAAAGCTTGGTTTCTCTGGGTTATTTGCTATTTCGTCAATTTCTTTTTTAGCTTTTTCAATGGCTTTTTCAAAAGCAGGTAAAAAATGTTTGTTTTCTATTTTCGAAAAAGGAGCTGTATGAAACTCTGTGTCAAATGGTTTATTGAGAATATTCATTTTTGAATGAGTCTATTTGAAAATCAATGTCTTAATTTTCCTACTAAGAAGTTGATTTTCTGATTATTAACTTTTTATTATGATTTATTTTTGAATATAAGTGCTACTTTTGCATCAGATTTTTCATGAGAGTTTTAAGTGACTCTTTTAAATAGTTGATTAATAGCGATTAAAACCTCGACCAAAAGTCGAGGTTTTTTTTATTTCAAATCTTTTGAAGAGGCTATAACTTTAGCTTTTAATTCTTCTTTGTATTGTATTATTTTATCTAAAACTAGAGGATTTGAACTTCCAATAATTTGGGCAGCTAAAATACCTGCATTTTTAGCACCGTTTAGAGCTACAGTTGCTACAGGAACTCCTCCAGGCATTTGCAAAATGGATAAAATTGAATCCCAACCATCAATAGAATTACTGCTTTTTACTGGAACTCCAATAATTGGAAGAGGAGATAAAGAGGCTATCATTCCAGGTAGATGTGCTGCGCCACCAGCTCCAGCAATAATTACTGAAAAGCCACGTGTGTGTGCGTTTTTACCATAATCGAATAATTTTTCTGGTGTTCTATGTGCCGAAACAATATCCACTTCCACTTCAATATTGAAACTTTTTAAAATATCTATGGCTTCTTGCATAACAGGAAGATCGCTTTTGCTTCCCATAATAATTCCTACTTTCATAATAAATTCTAAATTTCAAATTTCCTGTCTAGCCGACAGGCAGGCAAATTCCAAATTATTAGAATTTCCTTATTCTTATTTATTCACAAATTACTTTAATGGTATTTTTAACTTCTTCAGCAATTCTTCTTGCTTCATTTAGGTCCTCATTTACTATGGTAACATGTCCCATTTTTCTGAAAGGTCTGGTTTGTTTTTTACCATAAATATGTGGTGTTACACCAGGCATTTTCATAATGTCTTCAATGTTTTTGTAAACCACGTTTCCTGTGTAACCTTCAGCTCCAACCAAATTTACCATAATTCCTCCAACTTTACTATCGGTTTTTCCTAAAGGTAAATTTAAAATAGCTCTTAAATGTTGTTCAAATTGCGAAGTGTAACTTGATTCTATGGTGTGATGTCCTGAATTATGAGGTCTTGGAGCAACTTCGTTTACAAGAATCTCATCATCTTTTGTCTGAAACATTTCAACAGCTAATAAGCCTACATGATTAAAAGCTTGAGAAACTTTTAAAGCAATTCCAGTAGCTTTTTCAGCCACTTTTTTGTCTATTCTTGCAGGACAGATAACGTACTCTACTTGGTTGGCTTCTGGATGAAACTCCATTTCAACCACTGGATAAGTAGCAACTTCTCCATTAGAATTTCTAGCAACAATTACTGCTAATTCATTTTTAAAAGGAATCATTTCTTCTGTAATACACTCCACATTTGGAAGGTCTTTTAAATCAGATTCTGTTCTAATAATTTTCACACCATTCCCATCATAACCAAATTGTGCGCTCTTCCAAACAAAAGGGAATTTTAAACCACCATTGTTTATGGCGTCTAGAATTTCGGAGGCATAGGCGAATCTTGAAAATTCTGCCGTTGGAATATCATGATCTCTATAAAATAATTTTTGTTTGCCTTTGTTTTGAATCGTTTTTAAAGTTTTAGAGGAAGGGTATACTTTTACGCCTTCTTTTTCTAAAGCTTCAAGTGCATTAACATTGACGTTTTCAATTTCAAACGTAAGCACGTCTACTTGTTTGCCAAAATTATAAACAGCATCATAATCCATTAAATCTCCTAGATGAAATTCGTTACACGCAACTTTACTTGGAGCTTCGTTACTGGAATCTAAAACACTTGTGTAGATATCAAATTTCCGGGTGTCGTAAAGTAGCATTTTACCTAATTGTCCACCACCTAAAATTCCAAGTTTAAAAGTTGAAGAGAAAAAATTCATTGATTTGATTTTCCACAAAAGTACAAATCAAATGTCTTTGAAAAAACTAAATCCTAAACTATCTAAATTAGAATTCGTAAAACGTTAATCAAATGATTATCTTTGCATTTCTAAAAAAATTAAAACAAGTGGTTCAGCTTCACGATTTACAATTCAAGCCATTTATTTCCGAAGAGGAAATACAACAGACAGTGCAACGAATGGCAAAAGAAATAGCAGAAGACCTTAAGGATGAAGTTCCTGTGTTTATAGGGATTTTGAATGGTTCCTTTATGTTTGTTAGCGATTTTGTTAAAAAGTATCCCAAACCTTGCGAGGTTACTTTTATAAAACTGGCGTCTTATGAAGGTGTAAAATCTACTGAAGATATTCAAAGGTTAATTGGATTGACACAAGATTTAAGTGGTAGAACAGTTGTGATTCTAGAAGATATTATCGATTCTGGAAATACCCTTGAAGAAGTACATAGAATATTTAAAAGCGAAAATGTAAAACAGCTTATTATTGCCACTTTGTTTTACAAGCCTACAGCTTATAAAAAAGATTTTAAACTACATTATGTAGGGATTGAAATACCAAATAAATTTATTGTAGGCTATGGTTTAGACTATAATAATTTAGGTAGAGATTTACCTGCAATATACCAACTAAAAACGACTCAACACATGACTAACATCGTGCTATTTGGCCCTCCAGGTGCAGGCAAAGGAACTCAAGCGAACTTTTTAAAGGAAAAATACAGCTTAATTCATATCTCAACAGGAGATGTGTTTCGTTTTAATATAAAAAACGAAACAGCTCTTGGAATGATTGCAAAATCTTACATGGATAAAGGTGAATTGGTTCCAGACCAAGTAACCATAGATATGTTAAGTGCAGAAGTTGAGAAAAATGCAGATGCTAATGGTTTTATATTCGATGGTTTTCCACGAACAAATGCACAAGCAGATGCTTTAGATAAATTAATGGATAGTAAAGATTCTCAAATCGATGCTATGGTTGCGCTTGAAGTTGCAGATGAAGTTCTAGTGGGACGTTTATTAGAAAGAGGTAAAACTAGCGGTCGTGTAGATGATGCAGACGAGAGTATTATTAGAAATAGAATTAAAGAATACTACAATAAAACAGCGATCTTAAAGGATTACTATTCTGCTCAAAATAAATATTTTGGAGCCGATGGGGTTGGAAGTATTGAAGATATTACAGTTCGATTGAGTGCTATAATTGATAAATTATAAGCTTTAGATTGTTTACAGGGATCGTCCCAAAAAATAATTACAATTAAAATGATTTCCACTTTTTGTGGAAAATACTTATGACAGAAGGAAATTTCGTTGACTACGTAAAATTACATGTGTCTTCCGGAAAAGGAGGTAAGGGTTCTATGCACTTACATCGCGAGAAATTTATTGAAAAAGGTGGCCCAGATGGTGGAGATGGTGGTCGTGGCGGTCATGTAATTATGAGAGGGAATTCTAATTTGTGGACACTCTTTAATTATAAATTTAAAAGACACTTTAGAGCAGAACATGGAGAGCACGGAAGTAAAAGTAGAAGTACTGGAGCTGATGGTGCCGATGTGTTTATGGATGTTCCTTTAGGAACTATAGTTAGAGACAGAGAAACCAACGAAATTATCTTCGAAATCACTGAAGAGGGAGAAGAAGTTATTGTTGCTAAAGGTGGCATGGGTGGTCGTGGTAACTGGCACTTTAAAACGCCAACAAATCAAACACCTAGATATGCGCAACCAGGAACGTTAGGTGAAGAATTAGATATTATTTTAGAATTAAAAGTATTAGCTGATGTTGGTTTGGTAGGATTCCCTAATGCAGGAAAATCTACTTTGCTTTCTGTAGTTAGTTCGGCAAAACCTAAAATTGCCGATTACGAGTTTACCACTTTGAAACCCAATTTAGGCATCGTAGAATATCGCGAGTTTAAAAGTTTTGTCATGGCAGATATCCCTGGGATTATTGAAGGAGCTGCTGAAGGAAAAGGACTTGGACATTACTTTTTGAGACATATTGAACGTAACTCCGTATTGTTATTTTTAATTCCTGCAGATGCTGCCGATATTAGAAAACAATACGATATTCTTTTAGATGAATTAAAACGATACAATCCAGAAATTCTTGATAAAGAGCGTTTTATAGCAATTTCTAAAAGTGATATGTTAGATGATGAGTTAAAAGCAGAGCTTAAAGTAGAGCTTGACAAAACACTTCCAGTTAGTTATATGTTTATTTCTTCTGTAGCACAGCAAGGTCTTACAGAATTGAAAGACAAACTTTGGGTGATGTTGAATTCGTAAATCTTTATGAGGGAACGTATTAGGAGTATTGTTGAAATAAACGATAATAAGGCGAGTAAAATATTTGGTATTTTTATTCAAGTTTTGATCTTAATTTCTATTGTAACATTCACTATAGAAACGCTCCCTAATTTAAAACCAGAAACACGTTCAATATTATATATTATTGAAGTTTTTAGTGTTATTGTTTTTACCATTGAATACCTCTTACGTATTTATGTCACGGATAAGAAACTAAAATTTATATTTAGTTTTTATGGAATTATAGATTTATTAGCATTTTTGCCTTTTTACTTAAGCTTTGGTGTCGATTTACGATCTTTAAGAGCCTTACGTTTTTTAAGACTTTTCAGAATTTTAAAATTAGTACGTTACAATCGTGCTATGAATCATTTTGCTTCTGCTATAAAATCGGCCAAAGAAGAAATATTCTTGTTTCTTTTTATTACTGTGATATTGATTTATTTCGCAGCAGTTGGTATTTATTACTTCGAAAATAAAGCACAACCAGAAAATTTTGCCTCAATTTTTGATAGTTTATGGTGGGCGATTGTTACACTAACAACTGTAGGTTATGGAGATGTTTATCCTATAACAGTTGGTGGAAAAGTGTTCACCTTTTTTATCTTGTTAATTGGACTAGGAATTGTGGCTATTCCTACAGGAATTATAACTGCAGCCCTGACAAGATCTGTTGATAAAAAGTAAACAGTATCATTATTCTAAGGTATTATTACTACTTATTTCATATATTTAAAATAAAAATGAAAAAGCTAGCCTCAATATCTTTTCTGTTATTTTGTTTATCCTGCGGTGTTACAGTTAATTATGATTACGAAAAAACCGCAGACTTTTCAAAGTACAAAACTTACAGTTATTTCTCGAACATGAATACCGGTTTAAGCGAATTGGATGCTGCTCGTTTATTTGAAGCCATGAATCAAGCTATGACTTTAAAAGGAATGACACTTTCAGAAGAATCCGATTTTATCATTAACATTCAAAGTTCTACTTTTCAAGAAACACAAAATAATTCGTCCGTTGGTGTTGGTATGGGTGGAGGTGGAGGTAATTTTGGAGGAGGTGTTTCCGTAGGAATTCCTATTGGACAGCCAAATATGTCCAGACAAATTAAATTCGAATTTGTTGATGCCGAAACCAATCAATTATTTTGGCTAGCCATTACTAGTGAAACAAATGTTCCAACAAACAATCCTAATGATCGAGAAGAAAAGTTTAAGGTTTTAGTAAATAAAGTATTAGAAGGTTACCCGCCTAAAAAATAATAACATCCTATTGATTTCCTTTAATGCGTTAAGTCTCTGTTAAATAGAAATGGGAATTGGTTTCCTTTTCTTTATTTTGGTATAAACTAAAACCAACTTAATATGAACACCTTAGGAAAACTACTTGCCTTATTTATTATCTCTATTACTACTCAAGCACAAAACATAATTGGACCACAACCAGGATATTCACCTGAAGTAGGAACTTTAGTTTCCATGCTTAACGATTTGAGCGATAGAGTTGATTATACCGTTAAAGATTTAGATACCGAACAATTAGATTTTTTAATGGACGATCAAGCGAATAGGATAGGTTCTTTAATTATGCACTTGGCAGCAACAGAAGCTTTTTACCAGGTGTATACTTTTGAACATCGAGAGTTTAATAAGGCAGAAAAAAAGCAATGGGAAGATGCTATGAATCTAGGAGATAAGGCGCGTAAAGAATACCAAGGTCACGATGTAAGCTACTATTTAGATATTTTTAAAACAGTTAGACAGAAAACCTTGGATTTAATGAAGGAGAAGGACGACGAATGGTTAGCAAGTATTCCAGAAGGTTATAATATGAATAATTATTGGGCTTGGTTTCATGTTATGGAACATCAATCAAGTCATTTAGGTCAGATTTTATTGATTAAAAAACGACTTCCAAAACAATAAACTTTATACCAATAAAACAAAAAAGAGGCTTCTATAAAGAGGCCTCTTTTTTGATAAAATGTAATTTGCTTTCCTGCAACTAGACAAGAAATTCAATTAATTCTTAACCAATTTTTTATTAGCAATTAACACGTTGTTAGAATAAAAATTAACCAAATAAATACCTGCACTAAAACTGCTAATATCTATAGTAGATCTCTCATTATTAGAAAGATTGGTAGTCATTATTTTTTTGCCATCTAGGCTAACAATATCAATTGTTAAGCTAGAACCTAAAGTGTTTTTAAATGAAAAATTCAATAGATCTTGAGATGGATTTGGAAACATGTTAATGCTAAGATTGTTTTCTTCGCTAGTAATTTCTTCAATCCCAATGGTAGACATGGTGATGCTCCAATTTACTGTGTAAGCATGAATAGTTTCATGGTTATCGACTCTTACTAGGGTTGTATTATCTGTTACCACAACCGTTAAATTGTTTGAACCTTGGTTTAAACTAGTTTCTAAAACACTCAAATTATCAACGTCTGAAGCCAGTTCCGTGGAATTAAGTGTCCAAGTATTTACTAGGGTATTAGGTAAAGGTTGCACTAGAGATAAGCTAAATTCAATAGGGAAACTTGGGTCTTCAATGGTATTCGAGGTTGGAAGATAAGAATCTATTGGAGAAACTAAATCGTGTACTTTTTCAATAATACCTTGCTTACAAACAGAGCAAAAAGCATAACCTAAATAGCGCATTTTACAAGATTGATGTGGTCTAAACCAAGTGGCGCAATTTCCTGAAGTGCAATAAGCATAAATTCCAATGCCGTTAGTATTCATCCAATTAGACCATTTTACTAAAGTAGGATCTGTTTGTTGCGTCATGTTTATGCCTTCCTCAGCCAAGATGTCTCCAGGATAATATTCGTCTTTTAGGTCGATTAGTGAGTGACCCATTTCATGAATAGCAATTTCGCTAGCACTTGTACCTGTTGAAGCTATAGGAAAAGTTCCTCCACTTCCACCATAATAAGGAGAATTTACCAAGATAAGTCCTTGATCGTAAAGAGGGAAATTATCTGCCAAAACACTCATAATGGTAGCAGAATTCTCAGTATATAATAATCGGTGTGTGCCATAACTATCGTAGCTAGTCCCAAAGTAGTTGTCTACGGTAGAAACAGGAACATTATAGCCTCCTTCATCTGAAGCCGTTCCAGGATGACTCGCTCCACTTTCGTTTGATGGGACTTTTATAATATAGACATTAAAATAATTACTGTATTCAGCAAAAGGAGATTGACTGAACATGTCGTTTACAAAGTTAGTAGCATCAGTCTCAAATTTATCAAACTCACTTGCTTGATAACCATCACCCATAATAACAATATTGATACGGTTTTCCATATCTCCAGAATTTTTAATAATTTGAACTTCAAACTCCTGAGAAAAAGATGTATGAATTGTTAGCAGAGTAAGAATAAAGAGTAAAGTGTGTTTCATATAATTAAAGTTTGGTGGTAAGCAGTTTTTTAGTTTGTTTATCTTTAGAAAATTCGCTTATTTCAAGATACTTTGTGTTTTCTATGTAAGGAGCTCTAATAATAAATTGGGTACTATCCAGTTCGATGATACGTTTTTCTAGATTATCGGAATCATTTACGTATTCAACAATTTTCCTTAATGGGTTTTCAATATTTACTACTTGTAAAACATTCTTTTTGGCATCTAAAAAGGTGCATTCTAAATCTCCTTCAGATTGAAATTTATCATTATTCGCATAGCCTTTAATTTTTCCTACTACAAGTTTTTGCTTTAGAAAGGTAATCTGCGTCTCAGGATTCTTTTGAATACTATAAGTTAAGAACACAATTTTAGCTGGTTCTTCCTTCTCATCCTTTTGATTCTTAGTATTGGCACAAGAATGAATTAAAAATAAAATAATTAAAAATTTCAAGGAATGCTTCAAATTAGATTTTCAAATAGATTAGTAAGTTGCAAAGGTAGTAATTAAAGTGTTCGTTATGAGTAAAAAAGAGGGGGTCGACCTTCTTTTTTATTTACTTCAATTAAGGTTCTACAGATATTCTAACACCTTCACTATGACTGCTAAATTCTGGAGCATACATACTTTGTATGGTTGTAATGCCATTACTCATATTTCCAGCATTTGTTACACGTAAATCGTATTCAAAAACATAAACTCCTTTTGGTAAATAGTCGAAAAAGAAGTTGGTTGCCGCATCTTTCGTGCTTTCATAATACCCTAAATTATCTTGCCATTTGTATTGAGATAAAACATTAATAGGCTCTAAACCACTTGCTCTCATGTCTTTCATATGCAAGAATTCCATATCTCTATCACTTGTTAACTCTATGCGAACACGAACTAAATCGCCAATTTCTAATGGTGTTTCTGTCGTGATTTCTGAAATGGATTCCCCTAAATCGGTATTTGTTTTTAGGAAGAGTTTTTTCTTTAAACTTAATGGCGTTTCCGCTGAAGTAATTTTATCTAAATCTTCAAAATATTGCCAGTATAAACTTCCCCAAGCAATACCTTCACCTTTTTTAGTCAAGGTTACTTCTGCCATTTCTGGTTTAATTTCGGAACCTGTCCAAGATGTTTTATAATATCCTGTTCCAGCTTCAACTTTAACGTCTTCTAATTTTGAAGGATCTATTTTATTTCCTCCTATAACAACATCCACCATATCTGTAACGGACAACCAATCGCTACCTTGAAGCAATAGAGCATAAACAGCTTCGGTTGTAGCCTTCGTAGTTTTCCAGCTGTTAGTTTGCTTGTTTTTTAAGAGCCAGATTTTTAGATTGTCTATATCATTGAGATTCTTTGACTCACTCTGAATGACAGAACCTACTTCTGCAAAAGCCTCAATCATCAAGGCTTGAGTTTCTATTGGAGCTTGATACCAATACCATGAAGCTTTATTTTCTTTCCAGTACATGCCTAATTCGTCGCTAGTAACACTGTTTTCTTTTAATGATTTTAAGATTTTTGAAGCTGTAATTTCATCTCCTGCTCTATGAGATACTAAAGCCATTAATCCTTTGGAATAAATGCTACGTGTTTTCCAATATTTCTGAATTTGTGTCTGATAATAAGCTATAATACTTTCAACTTCTTTGGATTTTTTTATCTCTGGAAAAAAGCTTCGCATATAAACATAATGTAATTGCGTGTAACTTAAATGGTCTAAGTTTAAATCTGCTTTAGAATTGTATTTGGTAATGTCTTTATATTCTTCAACAAACTCTTTGTCTAAATAGTTAATGGCTTTCTCAATCATATTATCTTGGTCACTGAGCGTAGTCGAAGTGAGCTTATTCAAATGCCCAAATCCAGTAATAATATGTTGTGTAATATATCTATTTGGCTTGCCTCCATTAAACCAAGCCCAAGATCCATTTGATTTTTGATTCTGTTTTAATTTTTTAATGTTCGCCTCTAATTCATTAGTCATTTTGTTTAAATCGAAAAGCAAAGCAATACGTTTCTTTTGTTCGGTTTCACTTTCTGCATCTCGCAACCAAGGTGTTTCTTCAATTAGAATCGATTTCAGTTCTTGGTTCTTTTCTAAATTTGAAAGAAGTGCATCTGTGTTTCTCCACTGATTAAAAACTTCCTGAATTCTAGGATTCGAATTTGCTATATGACTTGCTAAGGAATTTGCATAAAACCTACTAAATATCTGTTCATTACATTCATAAGGATATTCCATTAAATAAGGAAGCGATTGCACCGCATACCAAGCTGGATTAGACGTTATCTCTAATGTCAACCTATGGTGACTGAGCGTAGTCGAAGTCACATTTTTTAGCTTATCTAAAGTAAAGGTTTTGGTTTCGTTAGAACGTATCCACATAGGTAAGGTTTCGGTAACCAACATTCTATTAGAAAGTACAGGAAGCGCATTTTGTTCTCCATCACTAAAATCGCCTGCTTTAGCAATTATTTTGTATTGAATAGCATCCACATTATCAGGAATGGTTAAACTCCAAGATACTTCGGTATTTCCATTTTCTAAAACTGTAAAATCTTGGACACTGAGCGTAGTCGAAGTGTGGTCGTTTCGACTACGCTCAACGTCCATTAGTTCAATAGTAATTTCATTTCCTGTAATTCCATCAAAAAGTTGTAAAACCGCTTGTCCTGAAAGTTCTTCTTTAGATAAATTTGAAATTTTAGTACTGATGGTAATTTGATCTCCCTGACGTAAAAAGCGTGGCACATTTGGAATAACCATCAATTCTTTTTGTGTCACAGTTTCCAAACTAGTTGTAGCAGATTCTAAAGTTTTGGTATGAGCTAGTAATTGCAATTTCCATTTGGTTAAAGCTTCTGGGGTGGTGAAACTAAAACTGATATTGCCTTTTTCGTCTGTTTGTAATTGAGGGAAGAAAAAAACCGTTTCTTGAAGGTTTTTTCTAATTTGAACTTGGGAAAAATCTTCTTTTTTAGGATTAGTAAGTTCGTCCTCTGGGATAATAACTTCATCGTTATTCAAGCCATCCATTGCAATACTTTCAGATTCTGATTTTGAAACAGCATAACCAATAGACTTTTTCTCTTTTCTTATTCCCATAGCTGTAACAACAACTTCTTCCATATAATTTTCTTCCGGAGAAATAGTAGACATACCTCTAATTATTAAAGTAGAATTGTAGCCAAAACTAAACCCAAACCAATCTAATTGATCATAATCATTTTGAACATAATTAAGGTAATCCCAATATAAGCTTAGAATACTAAAACCTTCGGTTGAAAAACTAACTCTAGCTGTTCTATTATGATATGAACGATAAGTAGGAAGATTAATTGGGTTAAAATTCCAATTATGTCCTTTAAATTGGTCCAGAGAAACGTCGTACATGCTTGCTAATATTTCAGCAGACACCTGTTCTCCTTTTGGACCTTTAATTTTAAAACTCCAAGTTTCATCTTGTCCTGGTTGTAATTTGTCTCTAAACGTGGTGGTTTCAATTTCTAAATCGGTTTTTGGATAAGGCACAGAAATAGCTCTGGTGCCAGATTCAAAACTATTGGCATAAGCAAAACTGTAATGGACCGCAAAACCGCCTAAATCTTCTTTGTTTACGGGAATACTTAAGGTTTTCTTATTATTACTTAACTGCACCATGAAAGTGTTTACAGTTTGTTTGTTCTTTTCAATTTCAACAGTTACTAAAATATTTTCTGCTGAAGAACCCAGAGTCAATTCCACTGTTTCGTTAATTTGATAAGTTTCTTTATTAGTAGAAATACTGAAAAGCTCCTTGTCTGCAAGTGTTTTGTCTGTGACGCTGAACAAGGTAGTTCTAACTTCATCTTTTACTTCTTGTCCAAATCTGTCTTTGCTTTCTAATTCAATAACATATTGTCCAGATTCCCATTTCTTAATGTTTCCTAATTCTAGTTCTTTAGATTTTTCGGTATTGAAGGTTTTTTCAAAGACAAGCTTCCCTTTTTTCCAATCGTTAGGATTGTCTTCATCTGTATAAGCTTCATATGGAAACTTATTTTTAAATTCAGTTTTAGAAAGCATTTGATAATCTGGCGCTTTCCATGGTCGCGGACGTAAAACATAATCAGGTCCTTGAAGCTTGTATATTTTTATAGTTCCTTGAGCTGGAACAAATTCGCCATTTAGGTTTTTTGTGTCTATAGAAAGTTGGTTGTCTTTTTTCAGTTTATCCAAATCAGCATTCACATTTATAGTGGCAATCAATGCATGATATCCAACTCGAACTGTGGTTGTTGCAGAGCGTGTTTCCCCATTTAAATCGGTAACATCTGCTGTTATTTCATAATTAAAAATAGGAAGGTTACTTTGGTTTACGCTAGTGTCTGGCAAAGCTTTGAAGGTGATTTCAAATTCACCTTTAGCGTTTGTAGTAGTTTCACCATGGGTTATTTCTTGTGCATCGCTATTATAAGAAGGTCTGCTCCAATAATACCAACGAGGATATTGTACTTTTCTATGCACTCTGTAAACCACTTTAGCATCTGTAATGTTACTTCCTGCATAAGCCAAAGCATTTCCTTTTACAGTAACCGAATCGTTAATTTTATAAGTTTCTGTAACTGGTTTAAATTGGGTTTCAAATTTTGGGCGTTTGTATTCTTCAACCGAAAAACTCATGGATGCATTTAAAGTAATGTTGTTTGAATTAGAACTCAACTTAATATAATGGCGCCCAGATAACCCAGTGTTAGGTATGATGAATTCTCCCGAAATGGAACCAAATTCGTTTGTAACCAATTCTAATTTTTTTATTTCTTCATGGTTTACATTATAGAGAATCGCATTTAATGGGATATCTGAAATAGTCGTTGTTTTCTGATCCTCATCATAAAGGATGGCAATTCCTTTAAAATAAACAGTTTGTCCAGGTCTATAAATACTTCTGTCGGTGAATAAAAAGCCTTTATAATGTTCGTTATATTCATATGGCTCATATTTTCTATTCAAATAATAATCACCAAAAAAAGCTTTGTCTTTGGCGCCTGTAACTTCCAAATTTATGTTGGACCAATTTTTATTGCTTTTAGGGATTTCAATTTCGCCTAAGGCATTGCTGGTATAGTATTTACTGCTTTGGCTTTCTCTATAGTTTTTATAATAAGTAAGTTTTATTTGAAGTCCATTTAAAGGTTTTCCATTATTTCTATCAATAAACTGATAGACTTGTTTATCCTGTTCAGTTTTTTCAACTACAGCAATATTGGTGACTTGAATGGTATTATAAGCAATCGTATTTTCTTTATTATTGGTTTTTGCTACAATTAAATAACGTCCAAAACTTAATTTCGGCAGTTCAATTTCTATGCTATGTTGCTGAAAATCTAATTCATTTTTTAGTTCACTTTTCCAAGATTTAGCCGCTTTTAATTTATTAATAAAGTCAATTTTCTCTTCTGTTTTATAAGTTTTACTAAACGTTTTAAATTGATTTTCAGATAAATTATAAATACTAAAATCTAGAGAATCTAAATTTTTGTAAGTCACCAAAATTTTTGTGTCTTGCTGAATAGGTAAATAATTTTCAGAGAGAATATTTAAAGATTCATCAAGGATCTGTTCTAATAAAATAGTACTTTTAACTGAAGCGGGACTATAAGGGAATTGTTTGATAATAGCATTACAAAGTTTTTCTGCACCTTTAATTTTCCAACGATTGGCTTCATTCGTTTCTGGCTGATAATCTTGACCTTTATCAACATAGATTGTTGCAATTTCAAAGGTGTATAATCCAGAAGCTTCGTATGTTTTTATAAGTTCTGCTTCGGTTTTATAGGATTGAATCAATAAACTGTCTTTATTTTGAAACGTTGCGTGTGCTTTTACAAAATTGTAACGTAAAATATTGACATCAGTTAAAGCATCTGGTTTGGGATCTTTTAAATGAAACCGAATTAAATCTTGATATAGTTTTAAAGCTTGTAATTCGAGAGACGTGGAATCTTGTGATTCGATATTTAAATTGGAAAAACTTTTAGAATCACTTAAATAGGCTTCATTGTCTATTTCAAACTTGTAAGCAGGTTTTGTAATGCTGTTTTCTGTTGTTTGATAAAACTCCAAGGCGTTATGAGATAGCAAATCATACAGAGTAGGTCTGTATATTTTGGATCCTTTTTGCTCGTTGAGGATACTAGAATACGCAGTTAAATCTTCTTGTTGCAGTAAAGTGACATCTTTTAATGAATTGTTGTAATGAAGTTGGATCTCGTTGAAAAGAGTTTGTAAATCCCAAGTTCTAAAATCGGTTGCAACCTTTTTATCTTCTAGTTTCGTTCTATTGTAAAACTGATATCTATTTTGCTGAAAGTATTGCCAGTAAATGGTTGCCAGCATATTTTCTAACACATTTTTTATGGGAGCTTTACTTGATGAAATGGCCGTTTTAAAATCGTTTATAATTTTTAGTTGTGCGTCTTCTTCCAAAATCAAAGCAAACTTACTTTTAAAAAGCAAGACCTTTATTTGCTGTGGTTTATTCTGGTCTTTAATGGCTAGAACTTCAATTTGTTCTACAATTTCCAAGGCTGATTTTGGTAAACCTTCACTTTCAAAAGCTTCAACTTGTTTCCAAAGGCTATTATAATTATTGTTTTGAGCTTCAGAAAAATTTGAAAACATTAAAACCATTAATATTGTGACGTAGTATTTCATTTGTAAGATTTTATATCAGTAGCAAATCAAAAGGCGTTCCAAAAAAATAATAATTGAATATAAACAACTTTCAGTTGTGTGAAAATAGACATTTTTTAAATCATTTAGAAAGTTTACTTTTGTTATTCCGACGATTAAGTTATGAAAAACCTCGTATTATTTTTACTGTTTCCACTTTGGGGTTTTTCGCAAACCTCCTACACAGATCTTGAGTTATTATTGGATCAAAAAGACTATGTGAAAGCACAACAATTGGCTATTCCTTTAGTTGCCAAAAACCCTTCCGATTTAAAAGCTATTGAACTATTGGGGGATGCCTATGGATATCAAGAAAAATGGGATGAAGCCATGATAGAGTACGAAAAGTTGGTAGACTTAAATCCGAAGGAGGCAAACTATCATTATAAATATGGTGGCGCTTTAGGAATGAAAGCACTTTCGGTTAACAAAGTTTCAGCGGTTATGTATTTGAGCGATTTAAAAGAAGCATTCCAAACGGCTGCCTCATTAGACAAAAATCATATTGAAGCGCGTTGGGCTTTGGTAGAATTGTATATGCAACTTCCAGGAATTGTTGGAGGAAGTAAAAGTACTTCTTTAAAATATGCTGAAGAATTAGAGCAACTTTCCAAAGTAGATGGGTATCTAGCCAAAGGTTATATTTATGAATATGATGACGAGCCAGAACTTGCGGAAAAATATTATAAGAAAGCGATTGAAGTAGGAGGATCTTTAAATTGTTATACTAAGTTGACTGATTTTTACGAAAAGCAAAATCAGCCAGAAAATGCCATTTCCAATATAGAAAAAGCACAAGAGAAATTACAACGCAATGCCTTGCATTACCAAATAGGAAAGGTGTCTGCCGAATATAATGTGCAACTTGCAAAAGGGGAAACTTGCTTAAAAAATTACATCAAGAATTATTCGCCAGAGGATGGTGTTCCAGTAGCTTGGGCAAATTATAGATTGGCTCAGATTTACAAATATAAAGGCAATAAAAAAGAAGCTTTGAAATATATTGATCTTGCTATTGGTGAACTTCCAGGCATTAAAGTCTTTCAAGAAGAAAGGAAAGCGATTATTAATAATCAGTAGCAATTTTAGTTTCAGATCCTACTCTTTAAAAATCTGTGGTTTTCTGAGAGTCTCTACGATATACCTTTTTTATAACAACTAAACATCAAACAACTCCACAACTAACATCTAAACAGCAAATATATTAATGAATTACTAACAATAATTTGGAATTTGACTTTTGTAATTTGATATTTGTTTTATGAACGTACATTTTATAGCTATTGGTGGTTCTGCCATGCACAATTTGGCATTAGCCTTACACAATAAAGGATATCAGGTAACAGGAAGTGACGACACCATTTTTGAACCTTCAAAATCCAGATTAGAAGCCAAAGGATTATTGCCTGAAGCCTATGGTTGGTTTCCAGAAAAAATAACAACCAAGCTAGATGCTATTGTTCTAGGGATGCATGCCAAGGCAGACAACCCAGAACTTTTAAAAGCTCAGGAATTAGGACTTAAAATATATAGCTATCCAGAGTTTTTGTACGAACAATCTAAAAACAAAACCAGAGTAGTTATTGGTGGAAGCCATGGAAAAACAACCATAACTTCTATGATTCTTCACGTCATGCATTATCACAATCGAGATGTGGATTATATGGTTGGAGCTCAATTGGAAGGTTTTGATGTCATGGTAAAACTAACCGAAGACAACGATTTTATGGTCTTGGAAGGCGACGAGTATTTGAGTTCTCCTATAGACATGCGACCAAAATTTCATCTTTACAAACCTAATATTGCTTTATTAAGTGGTATTGCTTGGGACCATATTAACGTCTTTCCAACTTATGAAAACTACTTGGAGCAGTTTAGCATCTTTGTAGATAGTATTGTTAAAGGAGGAAGTATTACGTACAATGAAGAAGATTCAGAAGTTGTAAAAGTAGTGGAAGCAAGTCAAAATACCATTAGAAAACTGCCTTACCATACACCAGAATACACCGTTGAG
Source organism: Xanthomarina arctica (assembly GCF_014638915.1). Lineage (GTDB taxonomy): Bacteria > Bacteroidota > Bacteroidia > Flavobacteriales > Flavobacteriaceae > Xanthomarina > Xanthomarina arctica. The sequence goes on from NZ_BMFQ01000001.1 coordinate 1,383,322, forward strand.
AACGGACAAACTCTGCTGGAAACTCCTGAAGGTCCTTTGCCAATTGAAGTCTTTGGAAAACACAATTTAAACAATTTAGCTGGAGCCAAGTGGATTTGCCAGCATATGGGAATTGATGAAGACGATTTCTACGAAGCCATTGCCACCTTTAAAGGAGCTAGTAAACGTTTAGAGAAAATTGCCGAAAGTAAAAATAGTGTTGCTTATAAAGATTTTGCACATTCACCTTCTAAAGTAGAAGCAACAACTAATGCTGTAAAAGAGCAATACCAAGATAGAACTCTGGTTGCCTGTTTGGAATTACACACCTATAGTAGTTTAAATGCTGAATTTCTAAAGGAATATAAAGGCGCTTTAGACTCTGCAGATGTAGCGGTAGTTTTTTATTCCCCTCATGCAGTAGAAATTAAAAAGCTAAAAGAAGTTACTCAAGAACAAATTGCAAACGCCTTTCAACGAGACGATTTAATTATTTATACAAATCCTGAAGATTTTAAAAACTTTCTTTTTTCACAAGATTTTAAGAATAAAGCGTTATTGCTTATGAGTTCTGGGAACTATGGAGGCTTGGATTTTGATGAGGTGAAAGGGTTGATTTAATAATAGTTGTGATGGTTTCTTTTACCTTTCGGCATACAGGAAGGCAGAAATCTATATTTTGCTTAGCGCTATATATTCATTTACAATGAAGTTTAAAAGACGTTTTTTTGATTCGTCATTCGATTTGATGAAATTTTCTAAGAAACGTTTAGTTCTTGGTGTTTTAATAGGATTGATAATGGCATTTGCTATATATGGATTTGTATATTTATTACGGGAAACGTTCCGTTTGATGTCATTTAGTTTTGGATATTTACCAAATATTTTAAGTGAATCCGAAAGAAATATTTACAATTGGTTTTTTGCTTCCCTTGCATTAATATTTGGGAATTCAATGACTTTTAGTATTCTTTTTAGTGGTTCTTCACATGGTTTTGGGGAAAGAAATTATCAGAATAGAAGAGTTATAAATAATCAAACAGTTTTAAATCTTTCCTTTGCTTTTTGGTTTGCAAAAATAGGTTATGTATTGGCTATTTTTTCAATGGGAATTTCAGATTTTAATTTCCTTCCAGATTTTACAATACCCATAATTCTATTAGTTCTTGTTTTGTATTTAGAAACATGGAAAACTATAAGTTTATATCGTATAAAGAATAGATTTAAATGGATGTTAATTCATTTTATATTATTAATTATATTATCATTTGGTTTATCAAAAATTGATTTTATTAATTATAAATCGATAGACAATAATCAGCTAAAATATCATCCAATAGTTGACCTGCCAATCTCAAAATTCTCAAATATAACATATTTTGAAAGGTTCTTAAATGTGACTTTAGATAAGGAAGAGAGTAATAAACTCCTGTTTGAATATTATGAAAATGATATTAACGAATCCTATTTAGATTTCTTAGACTACAAAGTATCGAGAGTTCATGATTCCAGTTTATTATCTATAAGACTAATAGCTAATTCTGATACAAAAATGGAAACTATAATTTCTGTTAGAAAACAAATAGTAAAAGCGCAAATAAATAATATTATTTATGCAATACTTGATCCAGATGAATTAGCTAGAAGGTTCTCTTCTGAAGGTATAAAACTTAAAATTGTAGATAATAGGTATTTTGAGAATGATAAGTTATCCCAAATTTTCTTTATTAGAGAGCATTTTAATGTAGAGAAAGATTTTAATCCTAAAGACACTATAGCAGTTAAAATCAATAAAAGAGTATTTATAGATGGTTCATTGGTTCAACCAGATAAGTTGATTGATATAATTTCACAGCACATAAATCAAGATACAGTTTTTGAGTATCAAATTTCAATGGAAACAATATATCAAGATTATATCACGGTTCTTTCTTCACATTTAAAAGCCATAGAAATTAAACGATATAATAACCGAAAGGTCGATTTAGAATGGGATAACAAAAAGTTTAAATATAAAAACAAAGAACAGTTTTTGAAAGACCAACAACGATTAAGGAATGAATTTCCCTTCAGGCTCATAGAGATAATTAATTAATTTACTCTAAACGGATTTCCTTTCAACGCGACGACTTAATCATTCATACCAATCCAGACGATTTTAAAAACTTTCTCTTTTCTCAAGATTTCGAGAATAAAGATTTGTTACTTATGAGTTCTGACAATTATGGAGGCTTGGATTTTGATGAGGTTAAAAAGTTGATTAAGTAATAATTAGACTTCCTGCAATAGAAGGAATTTTAGTTTTCGTTTACTTGTAATTATAATAAAGTAAACTTTTACACGTTAAAATTAACATAAATAACAAAACGTCAATTATATAAAGCAACATTACTTTTTTAATTTAAAACCAACCTTAATTATGAAACGTATTTGTTTATCTATTTGCTTTATTACCTTTTTACTATCTTGTAATTCGGATGACGACTCTCAAAATCAAGATCAAAACCAACAAGAAGAAGAAAGCCCAGGGTTTTATGCTTTGGAAGTAGGAAATTCTTGGACTTATAAAAGTTTTCAATATAATTTAACTGAAGATGCGTATTATGAAACGGATATTCAGGATGCTGTTTCCATAACAGGCAAAGAAGAAATTTCAGGAAATACTTATTTTGTTTTTAGAACAGAAACAACTGGAAATAACGATCCTGAAAATCCTGTATCTAATCCTAACGGAATTAAGTTTGAATATTTAAGAGAACTTGAAGGGGATTTAGTTAATGAGACTAATGACATTGTTTTCACATCTACAGATTATACAGAGCAAATTGTTTATGAAACCAGTTGGGGAATTGTGTATGATAAACTAGCTACAGATTTGGCAACAGTTGAAGTTCCAGCTGGGACATTTCAAAGTTATGATAAAGAGCGTTATGCGAAATCGCCTGAAGGAGATTTATTTCCTGCCTTAGATCATATTTATTACTCAGAAGGTATTGGATTAATTTCTGACTCGATGTCGTTTGTGTCTCAAGATAAGCCATTTATAGTTAGAAGGTTAAGTTCCTATCTAGTTCAGTAGAAGTTTGAGTTTTTTAAAGTTATGTATTAATACATATCCAATGACTTTTAGCGGAATCTTCATTATCTGAATACAATTTTTGTGTCCAGATAATGAAGATTCCTATTTTTAAGTTTTAAAGGTATTATTGTAAATCGATATCTTTTTTTCGTTCTGGCAAATCTTTTATATGAACATCTTGTTGAGGAAATGGAATTTCTATTCCTAGTTCCTTAAACTTGTTATAAATAGCAATAGAGACATCACTTTTTGCCTGTAATCCTATTTCAAAATGCACCCAAAAGCGTAATTTAAAATTTAAGGAACTATCTCCAAAGTCACTAAAAAGAGCGACAGGAATGGGTTCTTTTATAACATTGATGTAGCTATTGGCACATTCCGTTAATAATTCGAGAATTTGGTTTGGATCAGAATCATACGAGGTTCCTATTAAAATTTCAACACGTTTTATATTATCAGAAAGCGTCCAGTTTATTAAGTCATTGGAAATTAAATTGGTATTTGGAACAATTACATCTGCACCATCAAAAGTGCTTACTTTAGAAGAACGTACCCCTATTTTTTTTACAATTCCCATTAAATTATTCACCTCTACAGTATCTCCAGGAAGGATTGGGCGTTCAAAAACTAAAATAAGGCCAGCAACAAAATTAGAAATAACATTTTGTAAACCAAAACCAATACCAAGTCCTAAAGCGCCAGCCATTAGGTTGAATTTACCTAAATCAATACCTAAAGAGGAGAGTGCAAACACAATACCAAAAGCAATAATAATATAACGAATAACTAAAGATATAGCAGCAGGAACTCCCTTTGGTAGATTCAAGAATTTTAATCCTCCTTGTCCATCATCAAAAATAAATGAAATAAAACTTGTTATTAAAAAGGATATGATAATAATAGATAAAAAAGAAAGTAGACTAGCAATAGTTAAGGTTATTGTTCCGAAAGTGTATGATTCGCTAAGGGCTCCATCGATTAAATTAGTTAAAGGATTTAATTGATCAATAATATTTAAAAAGAATAATACCCATAAAATTAAGACGACAAAATGAATAACTTTAATTAATTTTTTTTCAATCGCTTCACGTTTCTGAAAACTATAAACTGGCTTCCTAGCATAATGTCTATGCATCATGGCTATTAAAATAGCTTTAGAAGCCAATAATATAGCATAAAACATGATTGAGAGAACACTCCCTTGTGTACATATTTTTAATGTAATATCCGTTAGATTTGTATAGCCAAGAATATTGGATACAATTGAAACAATTGCTAGAAAATAAATAATAGGGGTTAGTTTTATTATAAACACACTAAACTTTGATAAGTTTAACTTTCTTGTTTGAAAGTAAGGATGTGTAAAATAATATAAACTTGCAATTACTATAAAAGCTTCAAATAGTAAATAAAACCTGTATTGGTATGTTTCAAACCAAACATAGGTTTTTAACATTTCTAAAATATTAAAAAGTATAATAACATAAACAATATTCTGAAATTTTTTATTGAGACTATTGTATGCAATTGGTAAGGATGTAATTAAAGTACCAATTACTAATATGTTATCGAATAAAATGGGAGCATTAATGAAATATAATTTAGCAATTAAAAAACAGGCAAACAAACTGGTTATCACATATTTTTTTGAAATAATATCCTTTGAGATATCTAGGTTTTCGTTCTTTATATCATGAAGCTCAAAACCATTTTTTAAATATCTAAAAAACAGAAAAATACAAACAGCAATTATAAAAAATAGATAGATTTTATTTTCAAATGTTTTAAAAAACTCGACTGTGCTTTTAAAATCTCCAGGAATAGTATCCCCTTCAGTTATGGTGTTTTTAGTATTCGATTTTTTAAAAGATGTTTTCCAAATTGGTGGATGTCTCAAATACAATAAGTCGTAAACTTGAGAGCTCTTCATTCCCTGCAATCTCTGAATCTGATTATTTACCGAAGTTAATTGGATGTTTATTTTAGACTCCAATAACAAATAATCATTGTTTCTTTTTACAATTAAGAGTTTGATATCATGAAGATCATTTGTAACTTTATTTAACCTATCGGTAATTTCTCTAGGAACATCTTTTTCTATGGCATTTTCATAAGTCAATTGCCAAACTTTCTCCTTAAATGAAACATCAATTAGAACTTTGGAATTCTTTAAAATAACATCATTAATGGTGTTTTCCGAATCTTTTAAATAATCACGAGAGATATACCATTTATTTAATAAGTTATTTATTTTTTGTCTATTCGGATTAGCAGATATAAAATATTCGGAATTCCTTAACTTTATATTAAGTTGCTTTTGATAACTAGGGAAAAGCGAATCAATTTTTGAAATGGAAGGGTCAGGAGCAATCTTTTTATTTATTTCTTTTATGTCATTTGTAGTAAGTTCTAATTGATCAATAACATCTACTACGTGTATTTTAGTAGGTACATTGGTTTTAGTTGAATCCTTCGTTATAATTGGTTCCTTATTTTGCGAAAAACCAAAAACAAAACCAAATACAAAGAGAATGGTGAAAAATGGTTTAAAAAAAGAAAAGTAGTTTCTTGTCATATTTAAATAAAATCAGGTAAAAATAAGCTTTTTTGTGTACTTCTTATAAATAACTATAATAAGCGGTTTAAAAAGGGTTCTATGCTTTTTTTGTTTTGAGTAATAAGTTCTAGATGAGCATTATCAAAATCTTCAGTTTTTTTGTCCTGAGAGAGTTTAAACTTTCCTTCCCAAGACTGGATTTCAATTTCAAAACCTACCACATAGTTTATAAATTGTTCCATCTTTTTATCCTGTTTATCCAATACGTAATTGTGTTCTGGAGCTTCCAAAATCTCTGTCATGCTTACCATAGACTGCTTTACGGTTTCAGGATTGGTGATTTCCGTAGCAATTCCTGTAAGATGGACTTTAATATAGTTCCATGTTGGTAATTGCGGCGTGGTATAAATACTTGGTGAGATATAGCATTGTGGCCCAGAAAAAATTAGGGTTACCAGATTCCCGTTTTTTAGTAACTGGGCTTGAGGATTATTTTTATCTAAATGGCCAATAAGTTTTCCCTCTTGATATATTAAAGGTAAATGCGTTATAAATGGTTGATTATCCTTTATGGAAATAACCGTAGCTAATGGATACGTTTTGATTACTTCAAGCATATGAAGTTTCTCGTTATCTTGGTGATGTTTAGGTGGATAGTTCAAATAATTACTAGAATTTAGATAAACGTTTTTTGATTTATAAAAATACAATTTTTATATTTACTAGATGCAGGATAAAATACCATCGTTTTCTATCAAGAATTGGAATCAAAATGATCAGCCACGAGAAAAGCTTCGCGATAAAGGCAAAGCCACACTAAGTGATGCTGAATTGGTTGCCATTCTTATTGGCTCTGGTAACAGAAATGAAAGTGCTGTAGATTTAAGCAAGCGTATTCTGGCAAGTGTGGATAATAATCTGAACGCATTAGGAAAACTTTCTTTAAAACAATTAATGACTTTTAAAGGCATTGGAGAAGCAAAAGCCATAAGCATTACGGCTGCTTTGGAACTAGGTAAAAGAAGAGGAGGCGAGGAGGTTATTGAGAAAAAGAAAATCACTTCTAGTCAGTCGGTTTTTCAAATCATGCAACCCATTCTTGGAGAATTGCCACACGAAGAATTCTGGATTCTATATTTAAATAATTCCAATAAAGTCATTCAAAAAAACCAATTGAGTAAAGGTGGTATTACTGGAACTTTGGTCGATGTACGTTTGGTACTTAAAAACGCTTTGGAAGTTGGCGCAACTGGACTTATTTTAGTACACAACCATCCTTCAGGAACTTTAAAACCTAGTGAAGCCGACAAGCAAATTACCCAAAAACTAAAATTGGCAGGAGAAAGCTTAGATATTAAAGTTTTGGACCACGTTATCGTTACAGAAAATGCCTACTTTAGCTTCGCTGATGAATCACTCATCTGAAATTCTGAAAAGCAATCTCTAAATACCAATCATAAAAAAATGGTTTGCAAATGGAATTTGGTACTTTTGGAAATTGCCAGCCTAGTGACTAAACAGGGAATTTTATAAAACTATGTTATTAGTATATACTCACAAAATAACACCTCGATTAAAATATTCTTTTAAGCATATTTTTACAAGAATATTAGGTATTCCTGTAGATTTCACGACTACTATTGAAGAATTTATTGCACACGATAGCTTAAAAATATCTTACACAAGACAACCGTTAAGTCATGAAATATTTGTAAAAAGTCATGATATTTTATTCGATCAAGGTATTTCCGATGTCGAGATAAGCATTCAAGATTGGGAAGAAACAAAATGCTTTTTTTCAAGTGGAGAAAAAAGTGCTATTCCTTTTGATATATTTTCTGCTTCATTTTATTTACTAAGTAGATTTGAAGAATATTTGCCACATGTAAAGGACGAATATGGACGTTTTACAGCTAAGGAAAGCCTTGCTTTTAAACATCATTTCTTACATCAACCTGTTGTAGATATTTGGGCTTATAAATTTAGAAAAATCCTTGAAAAAAATTATCCAGACTTTAAGTTTCCAGAAAGAAGTTATTCTATAAAACCGATTATTGATGTGCCTTCTGCCTATAATTTCAAATTAAAAGGGATTATGAGAACCTTGGGAGGAACGGCAAAAGATATTGTTAGTTTTAATTTTAAGAAATTGTATTATAGATATATGGTTCTCTTTGGTTTGAAACGTGATACTTTCGACACCTTTAAATATATTATAAACAAGCAGAAACACAGTGAGTTTAAATTCTTGTTTTTCTTTTTAATTGGAGATTATTCTACTTACGATAAGGGAATTGATGCGCAAAAAAGAAAATTTATTGCACTTATTAAACAAGTGGCAGATTATTGTCAGGTTGGATTAAAGGCATCCTATTTTGCTCTTGAGGATATTACTATTTTGAAGAAAGAAAAACTACGCATGGAATCCATATTAAATTCGTCTTTAACGGCATCAAGACATTCGTTTTCAAAATTGAATTTACCAGAATCTTATAGAAATTTGGTAGAATTGGAAATATTTGAAGATTATACTATGGGTTATGTTAATCATCCTGGATTTAGAGCAGGAACTTGCACGCCTTTTTTCTTTTACGATTTAGATTATGAGATTCAAACGCCGTTAAAGATACATTCTTATCATTTGCTTGATTATTCACTTTTAAAAATAAACTCCCTTTTAGATAAGAAAAAAGCTTTAAACGAGTTAATAAAGGAAGTTAAGCAAGTTCAAGGTGAATTTGTTCCCGTATTTCATAATTACACCTTTAGCGACGTGGACAGGTGGAAAGGATATAAAGAATTGTTTAATATTATTTTAGAATCGGCTCATGAAGATTGAAGGAATTAAAGATGTTTTTTTCGATCTAGATCATACCCTTTGGGATTTTGATAAAAACTCGGCATTAACTTTTAATAAAATATTTAAGATGCATGATGTGGCTGTGGATTTAAATGAATTTTTAAGTCATTACGAACCCATCAACTTGGACTATTGGAAACTGTATAGAGAAGAAAAAATAGACAAGGAATCTTTGAGGTATAATCGTTTAAATGATACCTTTAAAAAAATTTCTTATCAGGCAGATAGTAAGTTAATCAACAAATTATCTATAGATTATATAACTTATTTATCGTCGTTTAATCATTTATTTGATGACACCTTAGATATTTTAAATTATTTAAAACCTAAATATCAATTGCATATTATTACCAACGGATTTCAAGAAGCTCAGGACAGTAAATTAAGAAATTCAAACATTCATCATTTTTTTCAATCGGTTACAGACTCGGAAGAGGTTGGAGTTAAAAAACCAAACCCTATAATATTTCATCATGCTTTAAATAAAGTGAATGCCAAACCAGAAACCAGCATCATGATAGGAGATAATATAGAAGCCGATATTTTGGGGGCATTACATATTGGAATGGAAGCTATTTATTTTAATTATCTTAAGGTCTGTGCAGACCATAAAATCAAACAAATAAATAATTTAAATGAATTAAAATTATTTTTATAAATCTTAATTATCTTTACAAGAATTTAAAAGTCAAAAAATGTTTAAGAAATTTTTATTAATTGCCATTGTTTTTATCTCTTCAATTTCAGGTTTTTCCCAGAATAGTGTCAATGATTATAAATATGTTATTGTTCCAAATGAATATAATTTTTTAGATGAAGAGGATGAATTTCAACTTAATTCAATTTCTCATTTTCTTTTTAATAAATATGGTTTTATAGCTCTTAAAGAGTTTGAACTATTCCCTAATGACTTGATTAACAATCCATGTTTAGCTTTGAAAGCAGACGTTATAAGTGATTCTGGTACTTTTAAAACCAAATTAAAAATTAAATTAATAAATTGTAAAAACGAAACAATCTTTCTTTCAGAAACAGGAGAGAGTTACGATAAAGAATACTCCGTGGCTTATAATAAAGCTTTAAGGGAAGCTTTTATTTATGTAAATGCTCTTAATTATAACTATAGCCCTAATCAGGAAATCTTGGCTTTAGGGAATTCTAGTGATAAAGAGTCAAGTAAAGAAATTAAACAACTTAAAGAAGAAATAGCTACTTTAAAACAGAAAAAAGTGGTGCAAACTCCTATAGAAGTGGTTGCTGTTGCTCCTGTTTCTACCAAAGAAATAGTAACAAGTACTAAGGAAGAAGATACTGTTGAAAAAAAAGAAACCATTTTATATGCTAACAAAACAGATAATGGCTACCAGCTTGTAAACAGTGCAACAAAAGTGGTTATGATATTATTGAACACAAAAAATCCAGAGGTTTTTATGGTTCAAGGTAAAAATGCTATGGTTTTTAAAGAAGGTGGTTCTTGGTTTCTATCTGAAAATGATGGAACACAAGTAAAAGACACCCTATTAAATATCAAATTTTAATAGTTGTACTTATCTTTCCAACGTTGTTTTAAAAAATCTCTATGAGCATTTTCTCTACTGTTTTGTCCTGGATTGTAAAGTGTGGTGTTCTTTATTTCATCAGGTAAAAATTCTTGTGTAGCAAAGTTATTTTCGTAACCATGAGCATATTTATAATCTTCGCCATAGCCTAATTCTTTCATCAGTTTTGTTGGGGCATTTCTAATACCTAAAGGTACTGAAAGGTCTCCCGTATTTTTAACCAATTGTTGAGCTACATTTATAGCTTCGTAGGCGGCATTGCTTTTTGGAGAGCAAGCTAAATAAGAAGCGCACTGGCTTAAAATAATTCTAGATTCCGGGTAGCCTATAATTGAAACTGCCTGAAAGGTATTGTTAGCCATAATTAGTGCTGTAGGATTGGCATTACCAATATCTTCACTGGCTAAAATAAGTAACCTTCTAGCAATAAATTTCACATCTTCCCCACCTTCAATCATTCTAGCCAACCAGTAAACTGCCGCATTAGGATCACTACCTCTTATGGATTTTATAAAGGCAGAAATTATGTCGTAATGTTGTTCACCAGTTTTATCGTAACGAACTGTGTTATTTTGAACCTTCTGTAAAACAGATTCATTTGTAATAGTCATTTTATCTGATGTTTCAGAATTGACTATCAATTCAAAAATATTTAATAATTTTCTAGCATCACCACCAGAAAGACGCAATAAGGCTTCTGTTTCTTTTAATTTGATACTTTTTTTAGAGATGTACTCATCTTTTTCTATTGCTCGCTTTAAAAGCGCTTCTAAATCGCTTTTGCTAAAAGAATTTAAAACATAGACCTGACAGCGAGATAAAAGTGCAGGAATAACCTCGAAACTAGGATTTTCGGTTGTAGCACCTATTAAAGTAACCCAACCTTTTTCTACAGCTTGTAATAAAGAATCTTGTTGCGATTTGCTAAATCTATGGATTTCGTCTATAAATAAAATGGGATTTTTAGTAGTAAATAAACCACCACTCGTTTTTGCTTTTTCAATAATATCGCGTACATCTTTTACTCCAGAACTAATGGCACTCAACGTGTAAAAAGGCCTGCCAGATTCTGAAGCTATAATATTTGCCAAGGTAGTTTTGCCTATACCTGGAGGTCCCCAAAAAATCATAGAAGGAATTAATCCTTGTTTGATCTGTTTCGTTAAAGCACCTTGTTCTCCAATTAGATGTGTTTGACTAATGTAGTCGTCTAGGGTTTTAGGACGTAATCTTTCGGCTAAAGGTTCATTCATATTGTAAAATTACTACATTCCTGCGAGGACAGGAATCTCATTATCAATTTTTTATTATAATTGTTTAGAAGTTCTATGTTTTAGTGTAATCTGACAATTTAACACGAAAATCAATTGTGGTTATGTATTTGTAATTAATAGTTTAAATTTAAAGATGAATTCTAAAGATCAGTTTCAGTTTTCAAAAGGTGTGATTTTATATCCCGTTTTTTTTGTGCTTCTTATTTGGCTGATCTTTTCATTGGAAATTCGGTTTGGTATCAATTTCACAGAATATGGTATTTATCCACAAACTTTAAAAGGATTGAGAGGTGTTTTATTCAGCCCTTTTATACATTCGGGTATTTCACATTTATATCATAATACCATTCCTCTTTTTGTTTTAACTACTGCTTTGTTCTATTTCTATAGACCCATTGCTTGGAAAGTTATTATATATGGTATTTTGCTCTCTGGGTTTATAACGTGGAGTATTGGAAGACCGTCTTACCATATTGGAGCTAGTGGGTTGATCTATGTATTGGTAAGCTTTACCTTTTTTAAAGGCATTTTCGCAAAATATTATCGCTTGATTGCTCTGTCTTTATTAGTTATTTTTTTATATGGAGGTATGATATGGTATGTATTTCCTATTGAAGCAGGCGTTTCTTGGGAAGGACATACAGCGGGATTATTAACAGGGCTAATATTCGCTCTTATATTTAGGAAGGAAATAGCCAAACCTAAGAAGTTTGCATGGGAAGAGGAAAGCTTTAATGAAGAAGAAGATCCATTTTTGAAACATTTTGATGAAAATGGGAATTTTATAGAACTACCTGATATGGAAACAGAACTAGAAGCTACAACTGAAGATGTATTAAATGTGGATTATAGTATGACAAGAGAGCAGGAGGGACGGGCTACAATTCATTATACTTTTAAACCTAATAAGGACTAAGTTTCAAAAACTAAATTCCAAATTCCAATCAACCACTTACCTTTACAGAATACGTTCCGGCGGCTCAAAAATCAAAAATCTACAATCGTAAATCTAAAGTCTCTGTCTTATTACTTCATATAAAAAGACACCACAAGCTACAGAAACGTTAAGAGATTCTATTTCTCCTAATAATGGTAATTTAGCTTTATCATCGACCAATTTTAAGACGGAAGGATTAATCCCTCTACCTTCAGAACCCATAATTATTGCGCAAGGTTCTTTAAAAGACACATCATAAAGCGTGTTGTCTGTTTTCTCTGTTGCTGCAATTACTTTTATTCCAGAAGCTTGCAAAAAGAACATGGCATCTTTGATATGATCCACTTTACAAATAGGTACTTTAAATACGGCACCAGCACTAGTTTTAATAGTATCACCATTTACGGGAGCACCACCTTTTTTTTGTATAATAATACCATGAACTCCTGTACATTCTGCAGTTCTAATTATGGCACCAAAATTTCTGACATCACTTATTTGATCAAGCAGTATAAATAAAGGTGTTTTTCCAGATTCTATTACAGACATTACAAGTTCCTCCATATCATGGAAAGTAATTGGCGAAATTTGCGCTACAGCACCTTGATGGTTTTTATCTGTTAGTCTGTTTAATTTTTCTACAGGAACATAGGAGCTATTAACGTTTGCTTTACGTATAGATGTCTCCAACTCATTGAATAATTCGCCTTTTAGACCTTTTTGAAGAAATACTTTTTCAATTGTTTCTCCAGAATTAATGGCTTCAATGATGGCTCTTAAACCAAATATTTGTGTGCTTTTTTCCATAAAACAAAGGTATAAAAAAAACCATCTCAAAAGAGATGGTTTTTAGAATTATAATATGATTACTTTTTAGAAAGGAGTAACAGTATAGTTAAATCCATCTTTAGTAACAGTTGCAAGAGCAATTTGAGTTCCATCAGGTGAATCAGTTGTAAAACCAGCAACCTCTATAGTTCCACTTGTAGTGAAAAATTCTTGATCGTAGTTTACAGACATAGGTACTTCTGCAGCTAAAGTTAAGTCCGCATATGGATTTTCATATAGAAGAGCAACAAGTATATATTCTCCATCAGGCGTTGTAGCATCAAAATCTAAATACTCAGGACAATCTCCTGTTTGAGCATCTATGTTTCCTGTATCCACGAAAGCAGCATCAAAGACTAAAATGTCAAAATCCATTCCACAGAAATTGTAAACACCTGAAGAGAAATCATCTTCGAAAGTAACTTCACCTTCCCAATCAAACTCCATGTTTAATACATCATTGATGTAATCGCCAGCTCCCAGAATAGTAAAAGTTTCAGTAAAAGGGGTAAGTGTAAAATTACCATCATTAGCCGATGCAGTTACAATAATAGTCTCATCACCTTCTATGTCACCAGTACTCAGAATAGTAATAGTAGCACTACTACTAGTAGAACCAGCAGGAATGATTATCATGGAATTGCTCACTTCATAATCATCGTCCATTACAGCAGACCCAGAAAAATTTAAATCTATTACTGCGTCAGCAGTAGTTATTTCTGGAATAGAAGCTATGATTACCACTTTATTGGTACTAGGATCAGCAGGGTCAATTGCAGTCTCCCAAAATTCCGTTGGAGACGGCGATGCTAAAGTTACATTTTGAGATGTATAATTAATTCCAGATGCACCAGTATTATCATCATCATCACTACAAGCAGTAAACAGAATGCCGGTGAAAGCAATTAATGCAATAGTTTTTATATGTTTTTTCATTATATTTATTTTTTATATTATGTATTAAGGTACTGGTGTATAAGTAGTTTCTATAGAGTAGTTTAAACCAGAACCAGCATCAATTAAGAAGTTGGTGAAAGTAAAACTTCCATCTGCATTCACTATTCCAGTTCCACCAGCTCCAGAGTAATTGTTGTCTTCTAAATCACCACCGTCGTAAGTTAATGTACCACAAGTATCAATCATATACCAAGAAATACAGTTACCAGCTCCAAAACTATATGTTGGCATACTTGAAACTAAATATCTTCCTGGAGATTCTTGTGTAACTACAACAGGATCAGTACCCACTCCACAAACGAAAGGCATGTTAGGGTTAGAATAATTACCAGCAAGGTCAGATGAACAATTAACAATTAAATTGTAATTCCCCATAGAATTGTTGTAGTAATACACATTACCATCAGTTTGCGTGATTTTTGTTCTTAGTGCTAAAACACCACCAATTCTCAAATCAGATTCCGTAACTCCTGTTCCTGCTAATAGGTCATCTATATTATCTATTACAAGCGATAGAGGTAAGGTTGTACTTTCTGCAGCTACTGATTCTTGACCACCGTTATAAGATTTTACAATTTGAACATTTGCAATGTCGGCTAAACTACCAGAAGTAAGTTTAACAGTCATATTTAAATAAGCATTTGTTATTGAAACCTCTGCATCAGCTAAATCAACTCCAGGTTCTGGATTTCCTAATATAGAACTATTAGTAGTTGCATTAACAACAACTAAAGCACCTGCGGTATCTCTATCATTTAGAACTTCTGCTTGATCATCAGCATCACAAGAAAATATGGATACGATAAGAGCAAAAATCATAAATTTTGCTAAATTATTTTTTTTCATTTTTTTCATTTTTTCTCTTTTTTTAATTAATTTTTGTCCCAATCTACTTTGGTAGTTAATAGATCTGGCCCTTGATTAGCAATAGCCGCTGCTAAGTTTGCAGCATTTACTGATTGCTCACTAGTAGGGTATGTATATCTAACAGGTATTGAATTAACACCAGGTGCTGGATCTACAGCTAAAGGTAAAGTAGAAGGAATATCTGATCTTCTCCACTCATTCCAAGCTTCGATACCTTGCATGTAAGTAGAGATCCATAATTGCTCAGCAATTGAAGTGTATCCACCGTAGAAAGGAACATAAGAACCTGCCGGTAAGCCGTTCATCATTAAAGACTCATCAATTCCTGCTTGGAAAAATGAACCAGCATTTCCAGTAACCCAACCTTTGTCAACAGCTTCTGCTAACAATAAGTTAATTTGAGATGCAGCTAAGATATAAACAGGTGCTTCTGCAGCCATGTAAGCATCTCCAATTTCAGAAACAGTTCCAGGAGCATATCCTGAAAGACCTGGGTTTATATAACCAGCAGGTTTTCCTCTATAGATACCATCATCATTTACATTAGCATATACCGTTAATCTTGGATCGCTATCAGAAAGCATTTGATTTACTAATTGCTCACCCATACACCATTCTCCAGATCTACCACCTTGAACGATACCGTAAAAAGGATTTGTATTAGGAGCGTTTTCTGTAGTATAAGATATAAAAGCATTATTATCATTAGTAACAATTAAATTACCTGAACTAGCTAAATCTTGCAATACACTAGAATCAAATTGTGCTGTTTCAGAAATTCTCATCATAGCTCTAAATTTAACTGATGCAGCTAATTTTTTCCATTTAGAAATATCTCCGCCATACATTAAATCTTGTCCTGCACTAATAGTTCCAGAACCGTCTAATAATGCGTCAGCATTTGTAAGCATACCTAAAATCTGAGAGTATGCTGATGCTTGTGTATCATAAGCTGGAAATGGATTTGCACCACCTTGATTAGCTTCAGATACTGGAATGTCTCCATAAGCATCTGCTAAAGTTTGAAAAGCAATAGCTTGCAATACTAAAGATACTCCTTTTACTGCATTATTATCTGCCTCATCGGCCAACTCATACATGTCTTGTGCTTCATTAACTACACTTGTATATAAGGCAACCCATAAATTATTTATAGATCCTACTCTAGGGAAATATCTATCAGCATCATTATATACAGGTTTGGATAAATGTTGTACCCATGCATCTGCCGCTTCTCCAGTTAAGAAATAATTATTTATTTCGTTAACTAAAGTTCTTTGTATAAAACCTAATTCTAAATCTACAATAATCGTTGTAGGCTTATTCGGATCCGTATTAATCTCCTCGAAATCTTTATCACAGCTAGTAAAACCTAATACTAGGAACATGGACAATAATAAAGATATTTTATTATATTTTTTCATTTTCTTTTTTTGATTAAAATTTAACATTTACGCTAAAACCAATGGTTCTTGCTGAAGGTGTTTGTGCATATTCTAAACCTTGTTGTCCAGTACCTGTACCAAATGCAGTTTCCGGATCAATATTCGGAGCTGCTGAATACAATAAAGCTAAGTTTCTAACATTTAATCCAAAAGCAATAGATTGGATTGGCATGTTGTTGAAATGTTTAGAAGGTATAGTATAACCTATAGCAAGTTCTCTCCATTTTACAAAAGTAGCATCAAATACTGAAGATTCTGCAACGTTTTGGCTAAATGCAGTTGAATAGTAACTTTGAGCGGTTTGTATCACATTGTTTGGTACATAACCCCCATTACCATCAGACATAACACCATTTCCAATTACACCAGTTTCTCTACCAGGAAGAGTTTCTGCAAGTACTCCAGATAACATTCCCCAAGTATTGGTTTGTGAATAAACTTCACCACCAACTTTTGTATCGATAAGAGAGCTAAAACTGAATCCTTTATAAGACATATTGATTCCTACACCACCTGTCCAGTCAGCTTGAGAGTTTCCTAAAACCTCATATTGGCTAGAGACAACTGGTAAACCATTGTCATAAATAATTTCACCACTATCAGAACGTGCAAAAGCAGGTCCGTATATTACTCCAATTGGGTAACCATTTCTAGCTTGTGTGTTAACGTTCCATAAATCACCATTCTGTAAATTAACAGCATCTCCAGCTATATCGCTAACCATGTTATCGTTTTTACCAAAATTCACATTAACTCCTAAATTAAATCCATCAGATTCTGTACTTCTAATAATGTCAGCACCAAGTACTAATTCAATACCTTTATTGGTAATTGTTGCAGCATTATCCCAAACACTAATAAATCCAGAAGCAGCTGAAACATCAACAGGTAATATTACATCTGTAGCTTCTTTATTATAATAAGAGAAATCTAATCTTAATCTATTTGAAAAGAATCTAGCATCAAGTCCTACCTCAAATTCAGTCTCATTTTGTGGCTTAATATTTTCATTCCACAAAGTAGTACTAATTAAAGCAGTTGGATCAGTTCCATTTAAAGGAGAAGATGATAAGTTGTAAGAAGGAGCTACGTTATAAGGAGCTAAAGGACCTGCACTACCAGTAATTGCCCATGCACCTCTTACTTTTAAGAAAGAAACTACTTCTTTATCTAAGTTTAACATATCACTAGCTACAAGACTTAAAGATACAGCTGGATAAAAGAAACTGTTATTATCTAAAGGCAATACTGAAGCCCAGTCATTTCTACCACTAAAATCTAAATAAACAAAGTTTTTATAACTTAATTGACCTGTACCAAATAAACTGTTAATAGCTTCTTCAGAATGAAATTCTTGAATTATTGGAGCTGATGCAGAATTTGATAAATTATATAAACCATTAAGTACTAACTGTTCAGCAGTACCTGCCATTAAATTGTACTTAGTTCTCATGATGTTACCACCAACGCTTAAACTAAGACCAAAATCTTCGCTAGATCCTAATTTAGTGTTGTAAGCAAGAATAGCTTGAGAGTTAACCTCATAATTGTTTCTACTTACGGTTTGATAAAATCCATTACGGAAATCTACAGTTCCAAAAGCACGTTGAGTTTCTCTTGAATCATCGAAATAATCAATACCAGTAGAAGCAGAAACTGTTAACTTATCAGTTATTTCATATCCAAGGTTTACAGAACCTACCCATCTATTTCTTTCCCAAGGGTGTAAGTTATTATCAAGTGCCCAGAAAGGGTTGTTGTTAAAACTTAAATTCCAGTTTAAAGGTGTATAGATACCAGGATTGTTAGTTTCTATTAAAGGAAGACTTTGCCAGTCTCTTAAAGCACCCCAATCAACTTGTCTTGCTCCCCAAACTAATTGTCCAATTTGGTTATCTACATCTCCGTAACCAGTAGCATTTCTGTTTTCAGAGGTACTTTTGATATACATTGCTGTAATTCCAGCACTCCATTTGTCACTTAAATCGAAATTTACATTTCCAGAAAAGTTGTACTTTTTAAGATCAGTATTATAAATAATACCTTCAGCATCTGTTAAACCCATAGAAAGTCTATAAGTTGCCTTATCTGAAGAACCATTTAAAGCTACTGTATTAGTAGTTGTTAATCCAGTATTGTAAAAATCATCTACTACACTATCAGGATTAGAAACCCAAGGAAGTGGTTGTGGATTATTTGGATTATCAATTAAAGATTGATATTGAATAAAATTGTAACCAGCATCTAAAGCAGGACCCCAACTTTCGTCAGTTCCACCATCTCCAGAAACAGCACCACCATCATAACCAAAACCATCGATATACTCAAAATAACTGCTAGAGTGACCTTGACCATAAGAGTTTTGGTAATCTGGAAAGATGTAAGGGTTTGAGAAACTTACATTACTATTAATAGAAATTCCTAAACTCTCCTTTTTTGTTCCAGTTTTTGTAGTAATTACAATTACCCCATTGGTACCTCTCATACCATATAGAGATGTTGCAGCACCACCTTTAAGAACGTTTAAATCTGCAATGTCTTCAGGATTAATATCCGCAAGTCCATTAGGCAAATCTGTTCCAGTGTTTGTTTCAGCAAATGATGAGTTATTCATAACTACACCATCAACAACGATTAAAGGTTGTGCACTACCGTAAATAGTAGAAATACCTCTAATTACAATACGAGTAGAAGCACCTACATCTCCAGAAGATTTAGTGATATTCACACCAGCTATCTTTCCAGTTAATGCATCTACAACGTTTGTTACAGGAATCTCGTTTAAATCGTTAGATTTAAGGTTTTGGGAAGAATACCCAATACTTCTCTCTTCTTTTTTAATACCAAGAGCCGTAACAACTACCTCGTCGATTGCAGTTACATCTGGAATCATACTAAAGCTAATCATGTTGCTGGCACTGCCAACAGTCATGTCTTTATTAGTATACCCCACGAAAGAGTATGATAAGACATCGCCAGCACTCGCAGATATGGAGTAATTTCCATCAAAATCTGTTTGTGTACCATTTGTCGTACCTTTTACAATAATATTAACTCCAGGAAGGGGTAACCCGTTTTCATCGGACACAGTTCCTGAAATTGTTTTTTCTTGTGCAAACGTAAATTGCACAACAAACGCTAGGAATAGCGTTAAAATTCCACTAAACTTTGTTTTCATTTTATATTTTATTTGAATTAGTCTATGCCAAAAATCATAATAAAAAGTTAATTAAACAATATTTAAGGGTTAAAATTTTGATTTTTTTTGAAAATAGGTCGTTTTCGCGTTAAAATAGCCTTAAAAAAAGGCGGTTAGGCTTAGATGAACCTGCGAATTTGAGAATTTAAAGCTTTGATTTTCACTTTTACCATTAGCAAAGTTGAATTTTAAGAGTCCAGCTTTAGTAATTAAGCCAAAACCAAAGCCAAAACTGTAGAGTTTTTCCTTTTGATCTATTAGTTTGTTTTCCAAATAGGCAAAATCTATAATTGTATGAACATAAATACTATTATTGAAGACATATCTATACTCTGTATTTAAAACCCCAAATAAAGTGGCAGCTAAACTATTCTCTTCAAACCCGCGAATGGAATTAATACCTCCAAACCAACCCAATTCGTTATCAAAATAGTTGTCAGAAAATAATCCAAAACCATTGACCCTAATATAGATGCTGTTTTTTAGATTTAAATTGAAAATATTGAAAGCATCTAACAGAACTTGGTATTGCTTTGTAGATGTGTTTTCGTACGTCCGGTTTCCGGTTTCCAATTGAATATCGAATAATCTGTTGACATTGAATAAAATGTTTTCTTTTTGCCTGCTTTTGTATTGATAACTTGCGGTAAAAAATAAAGTAGAATAATCCTTTATGGTAGGGTTGCTATATAAGGAATCTAATAAATTATTTGATTGTACAGATCTTATTCCGGCAAATACTTTGTTTTTAGGATTTAACTGATAAAATATTTTTGCGTTTTGGCTTGCTGTAGAAAAGGAAGAGTCTTTCTTTAATAGATGCAACTCCAGTTCGGTTCCAATAGGCGAACCAAATAAATAAGGTAAGTTTAAATTAACCTGGAAAGTTTTTTGTTCGTTTTCGTCGCTTTTGTAAACCAATCTAAAAGATTCACCATAATTTAAATTATTATTCAATTCTAAATTTAAATAGCCACTAAATTCGATTTTGTTTGTTTCTTCATTGGAGCCAAAACCTATAAAGCCATCAAAATTATTACTTTTTACTTTGTCTAGAAAAATATAGAGCGTGGTTGAGTCTTTTGTGAAAAGAATTTCTGGGTCTTTAATTTGGCTCGCAAAAGGAAGTTCGTTTAAGTTTTGAATTTGTTTTTTAATTTTTGTTAAGTTAAAAACATTTCCTTCTTTTATTTTTAAATAATATTTCAAATACGATTTAGGGAATTTCTCATAACCCTTAATAATGATTTTATCAATTCTCCTGTCGCGTAATTTCTCTGAACTTATTAAAGTGCCCTCAATTTCAGAATTTTCATTTATCGTTATTTCAGAAAGCTGTAAAGTGCTAAATGGATCGCCTAACTCTGCCAATTTTAAATTTATGGTACTAAGTGCCTTTTCTGTGTCTTCAATTGGAATTGTAAAATAGGTGTTGGATGTTTTGTTAGAGACTAAATCAATTACTTTTCTAGGGATGATGCTGTCATTATAATGTATCGTAACGCTATTAAATTTTTTATTTAGGTTAAAAGGAACAATAAGTAAGGAGTCCTCTCTTATTATGGGTAGCATGTTACTTTCTATAAATCCAATCGTATTTAGCTTGTTGTTAAAAATAAGAAGCTCCTTGCTTACGGATTCAAAATCCTTATGAAATTTTGCATACCTAATGGAATCTATTGTTTTTGTTTCCATGCTGTCTTTTCCTATAATCTTTAACTGCAATTCTTGACAAATTGCATTTAAAGAAAAAAGAGAACAAACAAGGATAATTAGGTATGGATTTTTTAGCACGTCTTCGTTAAACTATAAGTTTTGTAAAACTAACGCAAAAAGAAGTTTTATTATATATCAAAATGTCTAATTTTTGAATTGAACTGAAATTATTGTTGTTTTTGGAGGATTTTATTTTCATAAATATTCTTAATTCTTGGTACTAGGGGAATTATAAATATAAAAAATTAAATGCTTCTAATTTAGAGGAAATAGTGCTTAAATTGGCTTTTTCAAAAAAAATATGCCCTAAGTTGTGAAAATTAATCTATTAAGGTTTGAAAATTTAAAATATATTTCTACCTTTGCAGCCCTCTAATATGAGGTAATAGTAAATTATATTATAAAACATATGCCAACAATTTCACAATTAGTACGAAAAGGAAGAGCCAAAATAACCAAGAAGAGTAAATCGGTAGCTTTAGATTCGTGTCCACAAAGACGTGGAGTTTGTACTCGTGTTTACACAACTACACCTAAAAAACCTAACTCTGCAATGCGTAAAGTAGCAAGGGTAAGGTTAACAAATGGTAAGGAAGTGAACGCTTACATTCCCGGAGAAGGACACAATTTACAAGAGCACTCGATAGTATTGGTTAGAGGTGGAAGGGTAAAAGATTTGCCAGGAGTTAGATATCATATCGTTCGTGGAGCCTTAGACACAGCAGGTGTTGCAGGTAGAACACAACGTAGATCTAAATACGGTGCAAAACGCCCTAAGAGTTAATTTAAGTAAACTTAAGAAGAAGACATGAGAAAAAGAGCAGCAAAAAAGAGACCGCTTTTACCAGATCCACGTTTTAACGATCAGTTAGTAACTAGATTCGTAAACATGATGATGTGGGATGGTAAGAAGTCAGTAGCTTTTAAAGTGTTTTACGATGCAATTGATATCGTAGAAACAAAGAAAACAGACGAAGAAAAAACAGCTTTAGAATTATGGAAAGATGCTTTATCTAACGTTATGCCTCACGTAGAAGTACGTAGTCGTAGAGTTGGTGGTGCAACATTTCAAATTCCAATGCAAATACGTCCAGACAGAAAAGTTTCAACTGCAATGAAATGGCTTATTAGCTATTCACGTAAAAGAAACGAAAAATCTATGGCGCAACGTTTAGCATCAGAAATTTTAGCTGCGGCTAAAGAAGAAGGAGCTGCCGTTAAGAAAAGAGTTGATACTCATAAAATGGCAGAAGCAAATAAAGCATTCTCACACTTTAGATTTTAAATAAAATGGCAAGAGATTTAACATTAACAAGAAACATTGGAATTGCTGCTCACATTGATGCTGGTAAAACAACAACAACGGAGCGAATTCTTTATTATACAGGAGTATCTCATAAAATTGGAGAAGTACACGATGGTGCTGCAACAATGGACTGGATGGAGCAAGAGCAAGAGCGTGGTATTACTATCACATCTGCTGCTACAACTTGTGAGTGGGTATTTCCAAGAGTAAATGGTGAGCCAACTGATGATTCAAGTGAATACCATTTTAATATTATTGACACACCTGGCCACGTTGATTTTACGGTTGAAGTAAACCGTTCATTACGTGTGTTAGATGGTTTGGTTTTCTTATTTAGTGCAGTGGATGGTGTTGAACCACAATCTGAAACTAACTGGAGATTAGCTGATAACTATAAAGTGCCTAGAATTGGTTTCGTTAATAAAATGGACCGTCAAGGATCTGACTTTTTAGGTGTTTGTCAACAAGTAAAAGATATGTTGAAGTCTAACGCAGTGCCAATTGTATTAAATATTGGTGATGAAGAAGATTTTAAAGGTATCGTAGATTTAGTTAAAAACAGAGCTATAGTTTGGCATGATGATACACAAGGGGCAACTTTTGATGTTATTGAAATTCCAGAAGAACTAAAAGCTGAAGCTAAAAAATATAGAGCATTACTTATTGAGGAAGTTGCATCTTATGATGAGAACTTACTTGAGAAATTCATGGAAGATGAAAATTCTATAACAGAAGAAGAAGTGCATGCTGCACTTAGAGCTGCTGTAATGGATATGGCTATTATACCTATGGTGTGTGGTTCTTCATTTAAAAATAAAGGGGTTCAGTTCTTATTAGATGCTGTATGTCGTTATTTACCTTCTCCAATGGATAGAGAAAGTGTTATTGGTGTGAATCCAGATACAGAAAAAGAAGAAAGACGTAGACCAGATGTTAATGAGCCTTTCGCTGCTTTAGCATTTAAGATTGCTACAGATCCTTTTGTTGGTCGTTTAGCATTCTTCCGTGCTTATTCTGGAAGATTAGACGCTGGTTCTTACGTATTGAATAATCGTTCTGGTAAAAAAGAAAGAATTTCACGTATCTACCAAATGCATGCTAACAAGCAAAATGCTATCGATTTTATCGAAGCTGGAGATATTGGAGCTGCTGTTGGATTTAAATCTATCAAAACAGGAGATACACTTTCAGACGAAAAGCATCCTATCGTTTTAGAATCTATGAACTTCCCTGATCCAGTTATTGGTATCGCGGTAGAACCTAAGACTAAAGCAGATGTTGATAAAATGGGTATGGCTTTATCTAAATTAGCTGAAGAAGATCCAACATTTACAGTAAGAAGTGACGAAGCTTCAGGACAGACTATTATTTCTGGAATGGGTGAACTTCACTTAGATATTATTGTAGATCGTTTAAGACGTGAGTTTAAAGTTGAAGTAAATCAAGGGCAACCTCAAGTTGAATATAAAGAAGCTATTACTCAAGCTGCAGATCATAGAGAAATCTATAAGAAACAATCTGGTGGTCGTGGTAAGTTTGCTGATATCGTATTTACGGTTGAACCAGCAGATGAAGGTAAGACAGGTCTTGAATTTGTTTCAGTAATTAAAGGTGGTAACGTTCCTAAAGAGTTTATCCCTTCTATTGAAAAAGGATTTAAAATGGCCATGATAAATGGACCATTAGCAGGATATGAAATTGATTCTATGAAGGTAACTTTAAGAGATGGATCATTTCACGATGTAGATTCTGATGCATTATCTTTTGAACTAGCTGCAAAGTTAGGATTCAAGAATTGTGCTAAAGCTGCTAAAGCGGTGATTATGGAGCCTATAATGAAAATTGAAGTAATTACTCCTGAAGAAAACATGGGTGACATCGTAGGTGATTTAAATCGTCGACGTGGTCAAATGAGTGATATGGGAGACAGAGCAGGTGCAAAAACTGTAAAAGCTACTGTACCATTATCAGAAATGTTTGGATATGTTACTACATTAAGAACATTATCATCAGGTCGTGCAACATCAACAATGGAATTTTCACACTATGCTGAAACTCCTTCAAATATATCTGAAGAAGTAATTAAAGCTGCTAAAGGCATTGAAGCTTAAATCTAAAGAAAATGAGTCAAAAAATTAGAATAAAATTAAAGTCTTACGATCACAATTTGGTAGACAAGTCTGCTGACAAGATCGTTAAAACAGTAAAAAGTACTGGAGCTGTTGTAACTGGACCAATTCCATTACCAACTCATAAGAAAATTTTCACTGTATTACGTTCACCTCACGTAAACAAGAAAAGTAGAGAGCAATTTCAATTAAGTTCTTACAAGAGATTATTAGATATCTATAGCTCTTCGTCAAAAACTATTGATGCCTTGATGAAACTTGAATTACCAAGTGGTGTTGAAGTAGAAATTAAAGTTTAAGTATAAACTTTAATTTACATCCCGAATTTATTTCGGGAACTCATAAAAGAGATTCCTGCTTTCGCAGGAAGTATAAATGTCCTTAACGATGGTTAGGGAAAAACGGAAAAATACAATTCAAGGCTGAAACGTATTTTTCAGCCTTGAATTTTATAGTATAGTAGGGATAAGTTAAAACTTGTCCATGCAAAATTTGAATAATAAACAATTAATAATTAATAATTATGTCTGGGTTAATAGGAAAGAAAATCGGTATGACCAGCATCTTCGACGAAAATGGAAAGAACATTCCATGTACAGTAATCGAAGCTGGGCCATGTATCGTTACCCAAGTCAGAACTGAAGAAGTTGATGGTTATGAAGCTATCCAACTTGGTTTCGATGACGCGACAGAAAAGAGTGCTACTAAAGCTGACTTAGGTCACGCTAAAAAAGCAGGAACTTCTGTAAAACGCAAAATCGTTGAATTCAAAGGTTTTGATAAGGAGTACAAATTAGGAGATGCAATAACTGTTGAGCACTTTATAGAAGGTGAATTCGTAGATATCGCAGGAACATCAAAAGGAAAAGGTTTCCAAGGTGTAGTAAAACGTCATGGTTTTGCTGGTGTGGGTCAAGCGACTCACGGTCAACATAACCGTTTAAGAGCACCAGGTTCTATTGGAGCAGCTTCTTATCCTGCGAGAGTATTTAAAGGAATGAAGATGGCCGGAAGAATGGGTGGCGATAGAGTGAATGTTGAAAATTTAAGAGTTTTAAAAGTAGTTCCAGAAAAGAACTTACTTGTGGTTAAAGGTTGTGTACCTGGTCATAATAACTCTTATGTAATTATTCAGAAATAATGAAAGTAGCAGTTTTAGATATAAACGGAAAAGAAACTGGAAGAAAGGCAGACCTTTCTGACGCAGTTTTTGCTATTGAGCCTAACAATCATGCTGTATACTTGGATGTTAAACAATATTTAGCAAACCAAAGACAAGGAACTCACAAATCGAAAGAGAGAGCTGAGATTTCTGGAAGTACACGTAAGATTAAAAAACAAAAAGGAACAGGTACAGCTAGAGCTGGATCTATTAAGTCTGGTGTTTTTAGAGGTGGTGGACGTATGTTTGGTCCTAGACCAAGAAACTATAGTTTTAAATTAAACAAAGGTTTAAAGCGTTTAGCAAGAAAATCGGCCTTTAGTATTAAAGCAAGCGAGAAGTCAATTGTTGTTTTAGAAGACTTTAATTTTGAGTCTCCAAAGACAAAAAACTTTACAGCAGTTTTAAAGGCTTTAGGTTTAGAAAACAAAAAATCCCTATTTGTGTTGGGTGCGTCAAATAATAATGTATATTTGTCGTCACGCAATTTAAAAGGCTCTGAAGTTATAACTAACTCTGAATTAAGTACTTACAAGATTCTTAATGCGAATCACGTGGTGCTTTTAGAGAGTTCTTTAGAAGAAATTGAATCGAACTTAAGTAAATAAGAAACAAATGAATATCTTAATTAAACCTATAATCACAGAAAAAGCGACAGCGGATAGCGAGTTAAGAAACTGCTATACGTTCTCGGTGAATACCAAGGCGAACAAGGTAGAAATTAAAAAAGCGGTGGAAGCTGCTTATGGCGTTTCTGTTGAAAAAGTTCGTACTATTAATGTCCGTCCAGATAGAAAAACTAAGTTTACAAAAACTGGTGTTCAACATGGTAAAACAAATGCAATTAAGAAAGCAATTGTACAACTGGCGGAAGGTGAAATGATTGATTTATACAGTAACATGTAATTAAAGACAAATGTCAGTAAGAAAATTAAAACCAATCACACCAGGACAGCGATTTAGAGTAGTAAATGGATTTGACGCCATAACTACTGATAAGCCGGAAAAGAGTTTACTCGTTCCGAACAAAAGGTCTGGTGGTAGAAACAGTCAAGGAAAAATGACCATGCGCTATATAGGTGGAGGTCATAAGAGAAAGTATCGTATTATCGATTTTAAACGTAACAAAACTGGAATTCCAGCAGAAGTTAAGTCTATCGAGTACGATCCAAACAGAACAGCTTTTATTGCTTTATTGAATTATCAAGACGGTGAGAAAGCATACATTATTGCACAAAACGGATTACAAGTTGGTCAAACAGTTGTATCCGGAGATACGGCTCCTACGGAAATTGGTAATGCTATGTCATTAGCAAAAATTCCATTAGGGACTATTATTTCTTGTATCGAATTACGTCCAGGACAAGGAGCTGTTATGGCTCGTAGTGCTGGTACTTTTGCACAATTAATGGCAAGAGACGGTAAGTTTGCAACAATTAAACTTCCTTCAGGGGAAATTCGTTTAGTGTTAGTAACATGTATGGCTACAATAGGTGTCATCTCTAACTCAGATCATCAATTGTTAGTATCTGGTAAAGCAGGTAGAACAAGATGGTTAGGTAGAAGACCTCGTACGAGACCAGTTGTAATGAATCCAGTCGATCACCCAATGGGTGGTGGTGAAGGAAAATCATCAGGTGGACATCCACGTTCTAGAAACGGTATACCTGCTAAAGGTTATAGAACCCGTTCTAAAACGAAAGCGAGTAATAAATATATTGTAGAACGTAGAAAGAAATAATAAGTCA
The DNA here is from genome assembly GCF_014638915.1 of Xanthomarina arctica. Taxonomy (GTDB): domain Bacteria; phylum Bacteroidota; class Bacteroidia; order Flavobacteriales; family Flavobacteriaceae; genus Xanthomarina; species Xanthomarina arctica. The sequence continues at coordinate 1,410,924 of NZ_BMFQ01000001.1, forward strand.
TGTCAAGATCATTAAAAAAAGGACCTTACGTTCATTATAAATTAGATAAGAAAGTTCAAGACAACGTTGAATCTGGAAAGAAAACGGTAATCAAAACCTGGTCTAGAGCTAGTATGATTACACCAGACTTCGTTGGACAAACTATAGCAGTACATAACGGTCGTCAATTTGTACCGGTATATGTAACTGAGAACATGGTAGGACATAAATTAGGAGAATTTTCACCAACAAGATCTTTTAGAGGTCATGCAGGTGCTAAAAACAAAGGTAAAAAGTAGTAAGCTATGGGAAGTCGTAAAAAACAAATGGCAGACGCAATTAAGGAAGGGAAAAAGCACATCGCTTTTGCTAAACTTAATAACTGTCCTACATCACCAAGAAAAATGCGTTTAGTAGCCGATTTAGTAAGAGGCGAAAAAGTAGAGAAGGCGCTTAATATTTTAAAATTTAGCCAAAAAGAAGCATCAAACCGTTTAGAAACTTTGTTATTGTCTGCAGTTGCAAACTGGCAAGCTAAAAACGAAGATGCAAGTATTGAAGAAGCTGAATTGTTTATAAAAGAGATTAGAGTTGATGGCGGATCAATGTTAAAAAGATTACGTCCAGCACCTCAAGGTCGCGCACACAGAATTAGAAAACGTTCAAACCACGTAACAGTTGTGGTTGGAGCTATTAATAACACACAAGCTTAAATAGAGATATGGGACAAAAAACAAATCCAATCGGAAATCGTTTAGGAATTATCAGAGGATGGGAATCTAACTGGTACGGAGGAAACGATTATGGTGATAAACTTGCCGAAGACCATAAGATCAGAAATTACGTGCATGCACGTCTATCTAAAGCTAGTGTTTCAAGAGTAATTATCGAAAGAACTCTTAAACTTGTAACCGTTACTATAACTACTGCTAGACCTGGTATTATTATTGGGAAAGGTGGCCAAGAAGTAGACAAGTTAAAAGAAGAACTTAAGAAAATTACTGGTAAAGAGGTTCAAATAAATATATTTGAAATCAAAAGACCGGAACTTGATGCACAATTAGTAGCATCAAGTGTTGCTCGTCAAATTGAAAATAGAATTTCATACAGACGTGCAATAAAAATGGCTATCGCTGCAACTATGCGTATGAATGCAGAAGGAATCAAGATCCAAATTAGTGGTCGTTTAAATGGTGCTGAAATGGCACGTAGCGAACATTATAAAGACGGACGTATTCCATTATCTACATTCAGAGCCGATATTGATTATGCTTTAGTTGAGGCTCACACTACTTATGGTAGATTGGGTATAAAAGTATGGATCATGAAAGGTGAAGTATACGGTAAAAGAGAACTTTCTCCTCTTGTTGGATTATCTAAGAAGCAAGGAAAAGGTGGAGCCCCAGGACGTGGCGGAAATAGAGATAATAAACCTCGTCGCAGAAAGTAATTTTTTAAAGAACAAGAAAAATGTTACAGCCTAAAAAAACAAAATTTCGTAAACAACAAAAGGGACGTATGAAAGGTAACGCCGGAAGGGGTCATCTTTTATCAAGTGGAACTTTTGGGATAAAATCGTTAGACACAAGCTTTGTTACAGCTCGTCAAATAGAAGCAGCACGTATTGCCGCTACACGTTTCATGAAAAGAGAAGGATCTATCTGGATTAAAATTTTTCCAGACAAGCCTATTACAAAAAAGCCTCTTGAAGTACGTATGGGTAAAGGTAAAGGTGCCGTTGAATACTGGGTAGCAACCGTACTACCAGGTAGAATATTATTTGAAGTAGGTGGAGTGCCTTTAGACGTTGCAAAAGAAGCATTACGTTTAGCAGCACAAAAACTACCAGTTAAAACTAAGTTTATAATTGCTCGAGATTACGAAGCATAATTTATTTGATATTATGAAACAATCAGAAATTAAAGAATTATCTGTAGCTGAGTTACAAGATAAGCTTAGTGAAACTAAAAAGAGTTATTTAGATTTAAAAATGACTCATACTATGTCTCCTTTAGAGAACCCAATCCAGTTACGTAACGTAAGAAGAGACGTAGCTAGAATTGCGACTGAATTAACAAAAAGAGATTTACAATAATTCTGCCGAAAAGATGGAAACAAGAAATTTAAGAAAAGAACGTATAGGAATAGTTACTAGTAACAAAATGCAAAAATCAATAGTTGTTGCAGAAGTTAAAAAAGTAAAACACCCTATGTATGGAAAGTTCGTGTTGAAAACGAAGAAATACGTTGCACACGACGAAACAAACGATTGTAACATTGGAGATACTGTAAAGATCATGGAAACAAGACCTATGAGTAAATCTAAATGTTGGAGATTAGTTGAAATAATTGAAAGAGCTAAATAATTATGATACAAACAGAATCAAGATTAAAAGTAGCTGATAACACTGGAGCAAAAGAAGTATTAACCATACGTGTTCTAGGTGGTACCAAAAGAAGATACGCATCTGTAGGAGACAAAATTGTTGTTACAGTTAAAGATGCAACACCTAATGGAAACATTAAAAAAGGTGCTGTTTCTACTGCAGTTGTAGTACGTACAAGAAAAGAAGTAAGAAGACCAGACGGATCTTATATTAGATTTGACGACAACGCATGTGTTTTATTAAACCCAACGGGTGAAATGAGAGGAACACGTGTATTTGGTCCTGTTGCAAGAGAACTTCGTGATAAACAATTCATGAAAATTGTATCATTAGCACCTGAAGTGCTTTAATGCAAAATAAAATGACAAAGCTTAAAATTAAATCAGGAGATACCGTAAAAGTAATAGCTGGAGACCATAAAGGTTCAGAAGGTAAAGTACTTAGAGTATTAACAGATAAGAACAAAGCGATCGTTGAGGCTGTAAACATGGTGAAGAAACATACTAAACCAAGTGCACAGAATCCTCAAGGTGGAATCGTAGAAAAAGAAGCTGCTATTCAAATTTCTAACTTATCATTAGTAACTTCAAAAGGAGAAACTACAAGAGTTGGTTATAGAATGGAAGGCGATAAAAAAGTAAGATTTTCAAAAAAATCTAATGAAGTAATATAGTTATGGCATATACACCTAGACTTAAAGAAGAGTACAAAAGCAGAGTAACTGCTGCTCTTACAGACGAATTTGGTTATAAAAACATCATGATGGTGCCTAAACTTCAAAAGATAGTATTATCTAAAGGAGTTGGAGCAGCAGTTGCTGATAAAAAGTTAATCGACCACGCAGTGGAAGAATTAACAACTATAACTGGACAGAAAACAATTGCAACTATCTCTAAGAAAGATGTTGCATCATTCAAATTACGTAAAGGAATGCCAATTGGCGCTAAAGTAACTTTACGTGGAGAAAGAATGTACGAATTTTTAGACCGTTTAATTACTTCAGCATTACCTCGAGTTAGAGACTTTAATGGAATTAAAGCAACTGGTTTTGATGGTAGAGGAAATTACAACTTAGGAATTACTGAGCAAATTATCTTTCCAGAAATTGATATCGATAAGGTAAACAAAATTTCAGGAATGGATATTACATTTGTAACTACAGCTGCAACTGATAAGGAAGCAAAATCATTATTAACAGAATTAGGATTACCTTTTCAAAAGAATTAAGATATGGCTAAAGAATCAATGAAAGCCCGTGAGGTAAAGAGAGCAAAAACAGTAGCAAAGTATGCTGAGAAACGTAAAGCTTTAAAAGAAGCTGGAGATTTCGAAGGATTACAAAAGTTACCTAAAAATGCTTCTCCTGTACGTATGCACAACCGTTGTAAACTAACAGGTAGACCTAAAGGGTATATGAGAACTTTTGGTCTTTCTCGTGTTATGTTCAGAGAAATGGCTAACCAAGGTTTAATACCAGGAGTTAGAAAAGCTAGCTGGTAATATTAAAAATTAATTATAAACTGGAATTAGGTTTAACAATAATGTTAAAAACCAATTCCGAAATTTAATAACTATGAATACAGATCCAATTGCGGATTATCTAACTAGAGTTAGAAATGCTGTAAGAGCAAATCACAGAGTGGTTGAAATTCCAGCTTCTAATTTGAAAAAGGAAATTACTAAAATATTATTCGAACAAGGATATATTTTAAGCTACAAATTCGAGGATGACTCAGTACAAGGAACAATCAAAATTGCCCTTAAGTACAATAAAGAGACCAAAGAGCCTGTAATTAAAAAAATCCAAAGAATAAGTAAACCAGGTTTACGTAAGTATGCAAGTTCAAAAGAACTACCTAGAATTTTAAATGGTCTTGGTATTGCAATCGTTTCTACTTCTCACGGAGTAATGACAGGAAAGCAAGCACAAAGAGCAAATATAGGTGGCGAAGTACTTTGTTACGTTTACTAATTAAAAGCGAATAAGAAATGTCAAGAATAGGTAATAACCCAGTAGAAATTCCAGCAGGAATTACAGTTGATATTAACGATAACATAATTACAGTAAAAGGAAACCTAGGTGAATTAACCCAAGAATTTTCTGATGTAACAGTTAAAGTTGAAGACGGAAATGTATTTGTTGAGCGTCCTTCAGACACTAAAGTTCACAAAGCAAAACATGGACTTTATAGATCCCTAATCAATAATATGATTAAAGGTGTATCTACAGGATGGACAAAACAATTAGAATTGGTAGGTGTTGGTTATAGAGCATCAAACCAAGGACAAAAATTAGAATTAGCGTTAGGATTTTCTCACAACATAGTTTTAGATATTGCTTCTGAAGTAACAGTGGAGACAGTTTCTGATAAAGGAAAAAATCCAATTATAAAATTAACTTCAAAAGACAAACAATTAGTTGGTCAAGTAGCTGCTAAGATCCGTGGATTTAGACCACCAGAGCCTTATAAAGGTAAAGGGGTTAAATTTGTAGGAGAAGTATTAAGAAGAAAAGCAGGTAAATCAGCTTAATAATTAAGTTATGGCATTAACAAAGAACGAAAAACGATTAAGAATTAAAAGCAGAATTCGTAAAACAGTTTCAGGTACTGAAGCTAGACCAAGATTATCTGTTTTTAGAAGTAATAACGAAATATATGCTCAAGTTATAGATGACGTATCTGGTAAAACTATCAGTGCAGCATCTTCTAGAGATAAAGACATTAGTTCTGCAAAAGGAACTAAATCAGAAATAGCTGGTTTAGTTGGGAAAGCAGTAGCTGAAAAAGCCCTTAAGGCAGGTGTAGATACTATCTCTTTTGATAGAGGTGGATACCAATACCACGGAAGAGTAAAATCATTAGCCGAAGGAGCTAGAGAAGCAGGACTTAAATTCTAAGAAATTATGTATCAGAAATACAAAAGCGCAGAGTTAGTAAAACCAAGTGGATTAGATCTTAAAGATCGTTTAGTTGGTGTACAGAGAGTTACAAAAGTAACTAAAGGTGGTAGAGCATTTGGTTTTTCAGCAATTGTTGTTGTTGGAGACGAAGCAGGTGTTGTAGGTCACGGTTTAGGGAAGTCTAAAGACGTTGCAAGTGCAATAGCGAAAGCTATTGAAGATGCTAAGAAAAATTTAGTACGTATTCCTTTAGTAAAAAGATCTTTACCGCACGAACAAAAAGGTAAATTTGGTGGAGCAAGAGTAAATATTATTCCTGCAGCTCCAGGTACCGGTGTTATTGCTGGTGGTGCTGTGAGAACAGTATTGGAAGCAGTTGGAATTCACGATGTATTATCTAAATCACAAGGTTCTTCAAATCCTCATAACGTAGTAAAAGCTACTTTTGATGCTTTATTGCAACTAAGAAATGCAGGTACAATTGCACGTGAAAGAGGTATATCGTTAGATAAAGTTTTTAAAGGATAATACAAGAAAACGATGGCAAAAATAAAAGTAAAAAAAGTTAAAAGCGCAATCAATCGTACTTTAAGACAAAAAAGAACTCTTGAAGCTCTTGGTCTTAAAAAGATTGGGCAAGTAATAGAGCACGATGCCACTCCAAGTATTCTTGGTATGGTTGCTAAAGTTTCACATTTAGTTTCTGTTGAAGAAGCTTAAAATATAACACTGAAAAATGGATTTAAGTAATTTAAAACCTGCAGAAGGTTCAGTTAAAAGTCAAGGAAAACGTTTAGGGCGTGGTCAAGGTTCTGGAAAAGGTGGTACTGCATCTAGAGGTCATAACGGACAAAAATCTCGTTCTGGTTATTCTAAGAAACTTGGATTTGAAGGTGGGCAAATGCCTCTTCAAAGACGTGTACCTAAGTTTGGCTTTACTAATATTAATAGAATAGAGCACCAAGGAATTAACCTTGATACTTTACAAAAATTAGTAGACGAAAAGAAAATTAAGGATACTTTAGATTTTGAAACACTTGTTTCTTTAAGATTAGCTAGAAAGAATGAACTAGTTAAAATTTTAGGAAGAGGAGAATTAAAATCTAAACTAAAAGTATCTGCTCATAAGTTTACCGCTTCAGCAAAAGCTGCGATTGAAGCTGCAGGAGGAGAAACTGTAACTTTATAATCACAAACAAGCGCATGAAATTTATAGAGACACTAAAGAATGTTTGGAAAATAGAGGAATTAAGAAACAGGATCATTTTAACACTTGGTCTGTTATTGGTTTATCGTTTTGGCGCACAAGTGGTTTTACCAGGAATTGACGCTAGTCAACTAGAGAATTTACAAAGCAACACAGAAGGTGGGTTATTAGGTTTATTAAATGCATTTACTGGAGGGGCTTTTGCCAATGCTTCTGTTTTTGCTTTAGGAATTATGCCTTATATCTCTGCCTCTATTGTGGTTCAGTTAATGGGAATAGCAATTCCTTATTTACAGAAATTGCAGAAAGAAGGAGCTAGTGGACAAAAGAAGATTACACAAATTACACGTTGGTTAACCATTGCTATCTGTTTGGTGCAAGCACCAGGATATTTAGCTAGTTTACCTACTGCATTTGGTATTCCACAAAGTGCCTTTTTATTAGGTACTGGTGGTGTATTCTATTTCTCATCTATTGTTATTTTAGTTACAGGTACTATTTTTGCCATGTGGTTAGGAGAAAAAATTACCGATAAAGGTATTGGTAACGGAATCTCTATATTGATTATGGTTGGAATTATTGCAACATTGCCAAAGGCATTCTTGCAAAATGCCTCATCTAGATTAGAAGGGAATAACGTGATGTTAATTCTTTTTGAATTAGTAATTTGGTTAGTAATTATTTTTGCTTCAATTATGTTAGTAATGGGAGTTAGAAAAATTGCTGTGCAATATGCAAGAAGAACTGCTTCTGGAGGTTACGAGAAAAACGTAATGGGATCTAGACAGTTTTTACCATTAAAGTTAAATGCTTCTGGTGTAATGCCAATTATCTTTGCACAAGCAATTATGTTTGTTCCAAGTTTAATAGGAAGTAATTTATTGAAGGATACTAGTGCAGGTGCATGGATGCAAACAAACTATTCAGATATGTTTGGTTTTTGGTATAATGTTACTTTTGCTTTGCTAATTATTGTATTCACATACTTTTATACGGCAATTACAGTACCAACAAATAAAATGGCAGACGATCTAAAACGTAGTGGTGGTTTTATTCCTGGAATTCGTCCAGGTTCTGAAACTTCAGAATATCTAGATAAAATTATGTCGCAAATTACATTGCCAGGATCTATATTCTTAGCATTAATAGCTGTGTTCCCAGCCATTATAGTAAAGCTAATGAATGTGCAAACAGGATGGGCATTGTTTTTTGGTGGAACTTCACTATTAATTATGGTTGGAGTTGCAATAGATACTATGCAACAAGTAAATTCTTACTTGTTAAATAGACATTACGATGGCTTGATGAAAACTGGTAAAAATAGAAAAGCAATAGCTTAATATTATAACTATGGCAAAACAAGCAGCAATAGAACAAGATGGAACAATTATTGAAGCATTATCTAATGCTATGTTCCGTGTTGAACTAGAAAATGGTCACATTGTGACAGCGCATATATCTGGTAAAATGCGTATGCATTACATAAAATTATTACCAGGAGACAAAGTAAAATTAGAAATGAGTCCTTATGATTTAACTAAGGCTAGAATAACTTATAGATACTAATACGATGAAAGTAAGAGCATCAGTTAAAAAGAGAAGTGCAGATTGTAAAATCGTGCGTAGAAAAGGTAGACTTTACGTAATTAACAAAAAGAATCCTAGATTCAAACAAAGACAAGGGTAGTTATGGCAAGAATTGCAGGTGTAGACATACCAAAAAACAAGAGAGGAGTAATCTCCTTAACTTATATCTATGGAATAGGTAAAAGTAGATCAAAAGAGATTTTAGCAGAAGCTAAAGTAGATGAAAGTACAAAAGTTCAAGACTGGACAGACGACGAAATAAGTAATATTCGTGAAGCTGTTGGTTCTTTTACTATTGAAGGTGAACTACGTTCTGAAATTCAATTAAACATTAAGCGATTAATGGATATTGGATGTTACAGAGGTATTCGTCATAGATCAGGTCTTCCTTTAAGAGGACAACGTACTAAGAACAACTCTAGAACTAGAAAAGGTAGAAGAAAAACTGTTGCTAACAAAAAAATGGCAACTAAATAACAATTAGTCTTTAGTCTTTAGACGTTGGAAAGAATCTGTTTGAAATTTAACGGTTTAGGATTCTAGCGACTTTAAACTATTACTAGAAACTAAAATTTTATGGCAAAGTCAAGTACTAAAAAGCGTAAAGTTATTGTTGATGCAGTTGGTGAAGCTCACGTAACAGCATCTTTTAATAACATTATTATTTCGCTTACAAACAAAAAAGGAGACGTTATTTCATGGTCTTCTGCTGGTAAAATGGGATTTAGAGGTTCTAAAAAGAACACCCCTTATGCAGCACAATTAGCAGCTGAAGATGCAGCTGGTGTTGCTCAAGAAGCAGGTTTAAAGAAAGTGAAAGTTTACGTTAAAGGTCCGGGAAATGGTAGAGAATCTGCTATCCGTTCTATCCACAATGCTGGAATTGAAGTAACAGAGATTATCGATGTTACACCATTACCACATAATGGATGTCGTCCTCCAAAACGTAGAAGAGTATAATTTATTCTTAATATCAAATTAATATCAACTGTTTTTAATGGTTGATATTAATTTTTTATGCGTAAATTTGCAAACTGAAAAATTATAAACAAGTATCAACGAGAGATTAACGGTTATCGAAGGATAAGATTAAGACCTTAATTCATAATCACTCTCATAACAAAATTTAAAATGGCAAGATATACTGGTCCTAAAACTAAAATAGCTCGTAAATTTGGCGAAGCTATCTACGGAGAAGACAAATCTTTTGAAAAAAGAAACTACCCTCCAGGTCAACATGGTGCAAACAAGCGTCGTGGAAAGAAATCTGAATATGCTATCCAGTTAATGGAAAAGCAAAAAGCAAAATATACTTATGGTGTATTAGAAAAACAATTCAGAAACATGTTTAAGAAAGCAACTGCTGCTCCTGGAATTACAGGGGAAGTGTTGTTACAACTTTGTGAGTCTAGATTAGACAACGTTGTTTATAGAATGGGAGTTTCTCCTTCTAGAAGTGGCGCAAGACAATTAGTTTCTCACAGACACATTACAGTAAACGGAGAATTAGTAAATATTCCTTCTTATCAGTTAAAAGCTGGTGATGTTGTTGCTGTAAGAGAAAAATCTAAATCACTTGATGCTATTGATAGATCTTTATCAAATTCAAGTCAAGTTTTCGAATGGATTACTTGGAATACAGAATTAAAGCAAGGAACTTATGTTTCTGTTCCTGCTAGACTTCAAATTCCAGAAAACATTAACGAACAATTCATCGTAGAATTATATTCTAAATAATAAATAATCATATTGGTATTTGGCCAAAGGGTTTATTAGACTTCTTCAAACTTTTAAATCGCGCAACTAAATAACAATTAAAACGAAGAAAATATGGCAGTATTTAATTTTCAAAAGCCCGATAAAGTAATCATGATCGATTCAACCGATTTTGAAGGGAAATTTGAATTTCGTCCTTTAGAACCTGGTTATGGTTTAACAGTTGGAAATGCACTAAGAAGAGTTTTACTTTCTTCTTTAGAAGGATTTGCAGTAACTTCAGTAAGAATTGAAGGTGTAGATCACGAATTTTCCACTATTCCGGGAGTAGTTGAAGATGTTACTGAAATTATTTTAAATTTAAAACAAGTACGTTTTAAAAGACAAATAGAAGATGTTGACAGCGAGTCTGTTTCAATATCTATTTCAGGACAAAATCAAATTACAGCTGGTGATTTTCAAAAATTTATTTCAGGATTCCAAGTATTAAATTCAGAATTAGTAATCTGTAATTTAGATCCTAAAGTGAATGTTAATATGGAAATTACAATTGAAAAAGGTAGAGGTTATGTTCCAGCAGAAGAAAATAAAAAAGCTTCAGCACCAATAGGAACTATCTTTACAGATTCAATTTACACACCTATTAAAAATGTGAAGTATAGTATTGAAAACTATCGTGTTGAACAAAAAACTGATTATGAAAAATTAGTTTTCGAAATCATTACAGATGGATCAATTTCTCCACAAGATGCTTTAACTGAAGCAGCTAAAACATTAATTCACCACTTCATGTTGTTCTCAGATGAGAGAATTACTTTAGAAGCTGATGAGATTGCTCAAACAGAAACTTATGATGAAGAATCTCTTCATATGAGACAACTATTGAAAACTAAATTAGTTGATATGGATCTATCTGTTCGTGCTCTTAACTGTTTAAAAGCAGCGGAAGTAGATACATTAGGTGATCTAGTTTCTTTTAATAAAAACGATTTAATGAAGTTCCGTAACTTCGGTAAAAAATCTTTAACTGAGCTAGAAGAGCTTGTTAATGTTAAAGGTTTGAACTTTGGAATGGATCTTTCAAAATATAAATTAGATAAAGACTAAGGGATTTTAAGTTGTAGATTTTTTATTTACGATTTCGAATTTTATAGTATTTTTCAAAATAAATAATTATTAACGACTCATAATTTGCTCTCCTGATGGATCTGGTAGCAAGATGAAGTCCAAATTTAAAATGTCATGAGACACGGAAAAAAAATTAACCACTTAGGTAGAAAAACAGCTCACAGAAAATCAATGTTAGCTAATATGGGTTGTTCTTTAATAGAGCACAAACGTATTAACACAACTGTAGCTAAAGCAAAAGCTTTAAAACAATTCATTGAGCCTTTAATAACTAAATCTAAGCTAGACACTACTCATAACAGACGTATTGTTATGGCTCGTTTAAGACAAAAAGAGGCTGTTGCAGAATTATTTAGAGATGTTGCTGCTAAAATAGGTGATAGACCAGGTGGATATACAAGAATTATTAAACTTGGAAATCGTTTAGGTGATAACGCTGATATGGCAATGATTGAACTTGTAGATTACAATGAAATTTACAATGCTGATAAATCGCCTAAGAAAACAACTAGAAGAAGTAGAAGAGGTGGTTCTAAAACTACTGAAACAACTGCTCCTGCAACAGAAACTAAAACTACTAACGAAGAGGAATAGTTAAAGTTTTTGTTAATTTATGTTAATATACAAAGGATGGTCTTATTAAGTCCATCCTTTTTTTATATTTGCAACTTAAAAATTGGAAACTATGAACAAATATTTAGTAATATTATTCGCCTTAACTGTTAATTTCACCTTCTCCCAAGCAGGTAGTAACATCTCTGGAGGTAGTTATGGAAATTCTAGTTCATTCACCGGTAATGGAATCTGGGTTAAAAATTCTGAAGCGAATACTAATTTAAAAGGATCTCCTTATTTATTTGATTCATGGACATCTAGTAGTGCGTTAATTTATAGTGCAGACAATAGAGCTTATAAATTCAACAATTTAAATTACAATGTCAGATTAGAACGTTTTGAAGCTAAATTTTCTGAAGACTCTATTCTTGCTTTTAATCCTAAGAATATTGATAAAATTGTTATTCATAATAGAACGTTTAAACGTTATTTAGATAATGAATTTCAAAGAAATTCTTATTTCGAAGAATTAGTAGTTACTAATTCTGTTATCATTTTAAGAAAGTTTGAAATTGGTATTAAGGAAGGCGTAGTCAATCCATTAACTCACCAGAAAACAACTGATGATGAGATGATAGTTAAGGAAAAGTATTACTACACTACAGATGGTGAGAATCTTAAATTTATTCAACTTAAAAAGTCATCTATCTTAAAAACCTTAGATGCGGATAAAAGAGACCTTGTTAAAGAATATGCTAAGGAAAACAAATTAAGTTTCAAGGAAATTAATGAGCTTAAAAAAATACTAGAATATTATAATACACTTTAAGTATTAAATGTTTTTAGATTTGATTGAATTAACTACATTTTATAATTCGCTATTTTAATGAGGATTCATAATAAATAAATCATAAAAGAGGATAAACATTTTAGTTTATCCTTTTTTTTATGCAATTTTGCAAAACTTTTTAAATCATGAAATACAACAAAAGAGAGAAAGCCATAGTTTTATTAGCAGACGGAACCATTTTTCATGGGAAAACCATAGGGAAAAGTGGCACAGCTTTTGGCGAGGTCTGTTTTAATACAGGAATGACTGGCTATCAAGAAATATTTACAGATCCTTCCTATTTTGGTCAATTAATGGTCACTACCAATGCTCATATAGGTAATTATGGTACTAATGTTGACGAGGTAGAATCTCAATCTATAAAAATTTCAGGGTTAATCTGTAAAAATTTCAGCTTCGATTATTCGCGAGATGCAGCAGATGGTTCTTTAGAAGATTTTTTGAACAAAAACAATTTGTTTGGTATATCTGATGTTGATACTAGAGCCCTGGTTAGTTATATTAGGGAACATGGCGCCATGAATGCCGTTATTTCTACTGAAGTTGATAATATTGAAGATTTAAAAAAACAGTTATCAGAAGTGCCAGATATGAATGGATTAGAGCTGGCCTCAAAAGTTTCTACAAACGAGCCTTATTTTTTTGGTGATGAAAACGCCACATATAAAATTGCAGCTTTAGATATTGGAATTAAAACCAACATTCTTAGAAATTTAGCAAAAAGAGACGCTTATATTAAAGTGTTTCCATACAATGCTACCTTCAACGAAATGGAGGCATTCAATCCAGATGGCTATTTTTTATCTAATGGACCTGGAGATCCTGAGCCTTTAGTAGAGGCGCAAAAACTTGCTAAAGAAATTATTGAAAAAAATCTACCTTTATTTGGAATTTGTTTAGGACATCAAGTAATTGCTTTGGCCAACGGAATTTCTACTTATAAGATGCACCATGGACATAGAGGCATTAATCATCCAGTAAAAAACTTAGTTACAGGAAAAGGGGAGATTACGTCACAAAATCATGGTTTTGCTATTAATAGAGAAGAAGCGGAAAATCATCCAGATATAGAAATTACACATGTACATTTAAACGACCATACAGTTGCTGGAATTCGAATGAAAAATAAGAATTGTTTTTCAGTTCAATATCACCCTGAAGCAAGCCCTGGGCCACACGATTCTTCGTATTTGTTTGATCAGTTTATAGAAAATATAAAAAATAAGTAATTAAAAACCTCAATGCAGTCTTACTTCATTGAGGTTTTTAAGTAAGTAAAATATTGTTTAATAAAATTTAAATTATTCATCATGAGCATTATTATTAATATACGCGCTAGACAAATATTCGATTCAAGAGGTAATCCTACTGTAGAAGTAGATGTGGTTACAGAAAATGGCATTATGGGAAGAGCCGCTGTTCCGTCAGGAGCTTCTACTGGAGAACACGAAGCTGTAGAGTTACGTGATGGAGGAAAAGCCTATATGGGTAAAGGTGTTTTAAAAGCCGTTGAAAATATTAATTTAATTATAGCTCAAGAGCTACTTGGAACTTCTGTTTTTGAACAAAATCTAATCGATAAAACGATGATTGATTTAGATGGTACCAAAAACAAATCTAAATTAGGAGCTAATGCTATTTTGGGAGTTTCCTTGGCAGCAGCAAAGGCGGCAGCTAACGAACTTGGCATGCCATTATATAGGTATGTTGGAGGCGTAAGTGCAAACACACTTCCAGTTCCAATGATGAATATTATAAATGGAGGGTCACATAGTGATGCACCTATCGCTTTTCAGGAATTTATGATTATGCCTGTGAAAGCCAAAAATTTTACTCAAGCCATGCAAATGGGGACCGAAATTTTTCACCATTTAAAAAATGTATTACACGATAGAGGTTTAAGTACTTCAGTTGGAGATGAAGGTGGTTTTGCACCAAACCTAGCAGGAGGTACTGAAGATGCTCTAGACACTATTAAAATTGCGGTTGAAAACGCAGGTTACACTTTAGGCGATGATATAATGATTGCTTTAGATTGTGCTGCTGCAGAATTCTATGTGAATGGTAAGTACGATTACACCAAATTTGAAGGCGATAAAGGTCTTATAAGAACAAGTAAGGAACAAGCCGATTATTTAGCTGATTTGGCTTCTAAGTATCCGATTATTTCTATTGAAGATGGGATGGATGAAAATGACTGGGAAGGCTGGGAGTATTTAACCGAAAAAATTGGCGATTCTGTTCAGCTAGTAGGAGATGACCTATTTGTTACAAACGTTGAACGCTTGTCTAGAGGAATTGAAAATAATATTGCCAACTCCATTTTAATTAAAGTAAACCAAATTGGTACATTAACTGAAACCATTGCGGCAGTCAATATGGCTCATAATGCAGGTTATACTTCAGTGATGTCACACCGTTCTGGAGAAACAGAAGATAATACCATAGCCGATTTAGCCGTTGCATTAAATTGCGGACAAATAAAAACAGGTTCTGCGTCAAGAAGTGATAGAATGTCTAAATACAATCAGTTATTACGTATTGAAGAAGAATTAGGGGAAGTAGGTTATTTTCCCGGAAAAAAGGCATTTAAGATTAAGTAAAAGTTTAGAATATTATAATTAGAAAGCGATTATCTGTCAACAGATAATCGCTTTCTTTTTTACTATCAATTTTTCTAATGTTTTAATTAGTAAAACCTTTGTTAAGTACTTTATTAATCGTTATTTATTTTGTAAATTCGTGAAGTTAAAACGCACGTTAAAACATAATAATTTTTTACAATATATGTCAGAGAAAGCTACAATTGAAATTAGAGGCAAAAAATATGAATTCCCAGTAATTGAGGGAACTGAAAATGAGATTGCTATAGATATTAAAAACTTAAGAAGCTCCACCGAAGGTGTTATCACCATAGATCCAGGTTATAAAAACACCGGATCTTGTGAAAGTGCTATTACGTTTTTAGATGGTGAAAAGGGAATTTTAAGATATCGAGGGTATTCTATTGAAGAACTTGCAGAAAAAGCCGATTTCTTAGAAGTTGCGTTTCTTTTAATTTTTGGTGAATTACCAACTAAAGAACAACTTGAAAAATTTCATTCTGATATTAAGGCACAGTCTGTTGTAGATGAAGATATCCGTAAGATTGTTGATGCATTTCCAAAATCGGCACATCCAATGGGAGTTATTGCTTCTCTTACAAGTGCTTTAACTGCTTTTAATCCTTCTTCGGTCAATGTGAATTCTGAAGAAGATATGTATAAAGCTATCGTAAAAATATTGGGTAAATTCCCTGTTTTAGTAGCTTGGACTTTAAGAAAGAAAAATGGCTTACCATTGGATTATGGTGATAAAAACTTAGGGTATGTAGAAAACATTCTTAAAATGATGTTTAAACAACCTAACGAAGAATACAAGTTCAATCCAATTGTAACTAATGCTCTTGATAAATTATTAATTCTTCATGCAGATCACGAACAAAACTGTTCTACTTCTACGGTAAGAATTGCAGGTTCATCACATGTTGGTTTATTTGCTTCTTTATCTACAGGTATTTCTGCCCTTTGGGGACCATTACACGGTGGTGCAAACCAAGCTGTTTTAGAAATGCTTGAAGGAATTAACGAAGATGGTGGAGATACGGACAAGTATATGTCTAAAGCAAAAGATAAAGAAGATCCATTTAGATTAATGGGCTTTGGACACAGAGTTTATAAAAATTTCGATCCTAGAGCTAAAATTATCAAGAAAGCAGCAGACGAAATTTTAAATGATTTAGGTGTTGAAGATCCAATTTTAAATATTGCAAAGGCTTTAGAAAAAGAAGCTTTACAAGATCCATATTTTGTAGATAGAAAATTATATCCTAATGTCGATTTCTATTCAGGGATTATTTACAGAGCTATGGGAATTCCAACAGACATGTTTACGGTTATGTTTGCGCTAGGTCGTATGCCAGGTTGGATTGCACAATGGAGAGAAATGCGTTTAAATAATGAGCCAATCGGTCGTCCACGTCAAATTTATGTTGGCGAGACGTTAAGACCTTTTAAGTCTATTGATAAACGATAATTATATTTTCATAAGACATTAAAGCTTCATTTTTATTAATGAAGCTTTTTTTATATTTTAAGTTTTGGAAATTTATTAGTAAATGAATCTTGAAGCATTATATAAAAAGCTTATTAAGATTTCAAATTAATTTCTGAAAAGATACCAATCAATAAATAATATTTTTTTTAGGTTTGTAATACTATGATAAAATTAAACGTAACTAACGAGACATCGAGATTAAGAGCAGTTGTATTAGGTACAGCAATTAGCAATGGCCCAACACCAACTGAAGACCAAGCTTACGATCCAAAATCTTTAGAGCATATTAAAGCTGGAACTTATCCAGTAGAAGCTGATATGGTTAGAGAAATGGAGGCATTGGCCGAAGTATTCAAGAAATATAACGTAAAAGTCTATAGACCAGAATTAATTAAAGATTGTAATCAAATCTTTACAAGGGATATTGCTTTTGTAATTGATAATGTGTTTGTAAAGGCTAATATTCTCCCAAATCGAGAGGAAGAATTAGAAGCTATACAATATGTTATAGATCAAATAGATCCCGTTAAAGTTGTAAGACCTCCAGAGGAAGTGCATATAGAGGGAGGAGATGTTATGCTTTGGAACGATCATATTTTTATTGGAACTTATAAAGGAAGCGATTATAAAAATTATATTACTGCCAGAACCAACATGGAAGGTGTTCAATACATTAAGGATCTGTTTCCAAATAAAATTGTCAAGGAATTCGATTTAGTAAAATCTAAAATTGAAGCTAAAGACAATGCTTTGCATTTAGACTGTTGTTTTCAACCTATTGGCAAAAACAAAGGGATTATTTATAAAAGCGGGTTTAGGGAAGAAAGTGACTATCTGTATTTAGTAGATTTATTTGGAAAAGAAAACCTGTTTCATATAACTAGAGATGAAATGTACAACATGAATAGCAATGTGTTTTCTATTGCTGAAGATGTGGTTATTTCGGAAAAGAATTTTACCAGATTAAATAGTTGGTTAAGAGATAACGGATTTACCGTTGAAGAAGTTCCTTATGCAGAAATAGCCAAACAAGAAGGTTTGTTGCGCTGTTCTACTTTGCCTTTAATTAGAGATTAAAGATGAAATTTAAAATAATTGAAATTAAAAAGGTCTTCAATTGAAGACCTTTTTTTATAATGTATCAAGTAATAAAAGTTAGTTTATTACTAATTTTTTAGTAATCCTATTTTTGCCTAATTCAAAAACAGCTAAATAGATACCTGCATTTAAATGGCTTACATCTATTTTTGAATATGAATTTTTCAATGTTTTTTGGAATACTTCTTTCCCTAATATATCGATCAATTTGAAATTAGCAAATGGCTCATTTTTTAAATCTATTTGAATGTTTAGTTTTTGTCTTGCAGGATTTGGATACATGCTTATTGTAGCATCCAAAGCATAGGATTCTGTGCTTAAAACATTATAATCTACTTCAGCAAAAAATAAAGCAGCGCCAAGAGTTCCTTTGGTTACTTCAAATAAATAGGTAGGATCCATATTTGCCAAAATATCGTTCGGCCCATGAGCATAAGGTGTCTCATTAGATTCATATAGCCCAGTAATAATTTCATTGTTATCTTCAAAAGGCATATAATCTGAAGCGTAAGCATAAGATATTTCGGTGTCTAAATTGGAATATAATTCTATGCATGTTGCTAGTTGATTGGTAGCCGTATTTGAAGCGACGTTATTTGTTGTAGGCGAACTACTCTCATCTCTTTCACAAACTATACTGTTATTTGTCATCCCGCTAACACCACCAACTTCATCTATATTCAAAACTAATTTTATGTCTAGATTTTGTGGAATTACGGTATTGTTTACAAAGTAATTACTACCCACTAAACCATCTTCTTCACCACTAAAATGGATAAATTTAATCGAATACTCTGTAGGTACATCTGCAAGTAAACGGGCGATCTCCATAATTAGGACTGTACCCGAACCATTATCGTTAGTACCTGGACCATTTATTGTGTCGTAGTGTCCATCAATAATTAAAAAAGTGTTGGGGTAGGTAGTTCCAGTTTTCGTAATAATTATATTATTACTTGTTCCCTTAGAATAAGTAAAGGGTTGCAACTCAATATTAGAATACCCTAAATCGGTATAGCGTGTTGTAATCCAATTTTGAGCATTGCTTAAAGCTAGGGTTCCAACTTCTTTAACTCCAAAGTTTTCGAAGGCCGTTAAATCATTTAAAATATTTGTAGCAGAAACAGTGCTAACAAGATTTCCAGAATAGGAATCGTAGGTTTGGGAATATGTCATAGAACTCACAAAATACATGAGAACCACAAAAAATTTCACAAAGTAAATATGCTTCATTTTATAGTTTTTAGGGAGAGCTAAGGTAGTAGAAAAATAGATTAAAAAAAACAAATGTTAATTCACCACAGAAGTTATGGTGATTTTGGCAGTGCTCCCAACCATAAAAGTTCCAGTATCTTCGCCAATGCCATAATCTAGGCGTTCCAATTCAAAAGTACCAGTAAAAATGTTGTTTGCAAATTCAAAAGGAATTTCTACCATTTTGGTTACACCAAGGATGGTAAGATTTCCTTTAGTCAGGTAATGGTTATCATGTTTAATAACAGAAGTTGATTTGAAACAAATCTCTAGGTATTTCTCTACATTGAAAAAATCGGCGGACTTTAAATGCTCATCACGCTTATTGTTTCCAGTATTGATGGTTGTTGCTTCGATGCAAATATCAAAATTAGAATTCTCTAAATTGTTTGGATTGAAATTAAAAGTACCAGTCATATTTTGAAAAGTGCCTTTAACTGTATTTAACCCGAGATTGCTAATTTTGAAACTAACATGAGATGCTTTCTTGTCTATGGTTTGATTTTGAAATAAAGAAATTCCTAAAGTGGATACAAATAATATAATACTAAATAGCGTTTTCATATGGTGGTGTTTTTATATTGAAAAGTCTGACTTCTATAAAGTTAAATAAAAGGAAGCACAAGTAGCAAAAACCATTCTTATAGTTTCGTTAAATATTAGGGTTCTAACAAGTGTATGAAAGTGGACTTAGGTTAGAAGTTCATAATAAACACCAAAGAAAAAATACTGATGAAAACCCATAAAATGGTGGAGAATACAATGGGTTTAAAGCCACTTTCTTTTAAATCGGAAACACTTAAACTGGCTCCAACCAAGAATAGGGTAATTACAAGTAGTCTTTTAGAAATATCAACTATGCTAACAGAAACTAGTTCTGGAATTAATTGATAACTATTGAGGAGCATGGCTACTATAAAGCCCAAAATAAAATAAGGAATTTTGATTTTTTGATTTTTACTTTTAAATAAGGCCATAGCAAAAAACGATAAAGGAATAATCCATAAGGTTCGAGCCAATTTTACGGTTGTCGCAATTTGTAATGCTTCATCACCATATTCTAAAGCCGCTCCAACCACAGAACTTGTATCATGTATGGCAATAGCACACCACGTACCAAACTGTGTTTGTGATAAATTAAATAGATGGCCAAGTGAAGGGAAGATCAATAAGGCAATTGAGTTTAATAAGAAAACGACTCCAATAGCCATACTTATCGTTTTATTATCTGCTTTTATAACTGGTGATATGGCTGCAATGGCACTACCTCCGCAAATAGCGGTTCCAGAGATCATTAGAAACCCCAGTTTTTTATCAATTTTTAAGGCTTTTATAAGTAATAGTCCCAGACTGATGGTAAGAAAAATGGATAGAGCCGTAATTACAAAACCATCTTTGCTGGCTTTGATAGTTTCTGTAACAGACATTCCAAAGCCCAGACCAATAACTGAAATTTTTAAAAGTACATGGATGGCATTTTTTGACTGATTTGGAAAGGGATGACCTAAAATAAATGTGAAAAGAAAACCTAAAACAAGTGCTACCGGGCTTGAGATATACTTTAAAGCTGCTAGAATAATGATAATAATAAAGATACTTATTTGAGCAATCCGTTTCATAATGTGACCGTTTTATTATGGAACAAAATTAATAAGAACGAATAACTTTTAAGCAATTTTTAATAGCATGTGGTATAACTAAAAGTTATAATTGGTTTTGATTAATTTAATGAGTAAATCCATTTTTGAAGATTGAAAACCTGTACGACAAACAAAATAAAAGTCACGTTCAAAATTAACGCCTTTTATATCCACGATTTTAAGTTTATTTTGAATTAACTTTTCGGTAATGGCATGAATTGACAATAGGGCATAGGCATTTGAATGTTCTAAATATTGCTCGATGGCTTCTGTACTATTTAAAGTAATAATATGATTTAGTTTCTGGATCTTGTTCACTTTTAAAATGTCTTCAATAATGTCTCTGGTACCTGAGCCTATTTCTCTACTAACAAAAGGGATTTTGGATAATTCCTTTATTGTTACTGAAGCTTTACTATTTTGGTTGTTAGCACCTGTAACTAATACAATTTCATCTTTAATAAACGGGGAATACTTTAAGAGCTGGTTAGTCGATTTCCCTTCAACAATGCCATGTTCTAATTCCTGATCTAAAATTTTCTGTTCTATTTCTTTGGTATTACTACTAGCAACATTGAAAGTTAAATGAGGAGCATTCTGTTGAATTTTAGCCAAAACTTTTGGCATGACATAAGTAGCAATTGTTGTGCTTAATCCCAATTTGAATTCCAATGATGCATTTTCTTGATTTAGAAGAAACGTGTGTTCAAGTTCTTCGAACAACTTCGTGATTTTATAAGCATAATCAAGAAAAATCTTTCCTTCGTTTGTTAATGAAATAGAATTTCTAGATCTGTTAAAAAACGCCGTGTTATAATCTTCTTCTAGTTTGGAAATAGTTTTTGAAACCGCAGGTTGGGATAGATTTAATTCTTTTGATGCTACCGTAAAGCTTAAATGTTGAGCAACTTTAATAAATGTTTTTAATTTGTACTTCATTTTTGGGGTGTAACATTTCAGTGATTAAAACCTACTGTATATTTTTATAGGAGTTTGTTTTCTCTTTTATCCTAGAGGAACTATTAATACTGGGATTTTAGATTTCTTAATTAAGTTTCCGGAAACACTTCCTGTAAAGGCATTATAGAAAAAACCATGATCGTGATGTCCAGAAATAATGAGGTCTATTTGTAGTTTTTTGGATTCTTCTAGTATCATCTCTATGGTTGCACCTTGAACTAGTAAACCTTCGGCTTCAAAACCTTTAACACCAAGTGAATTGGCATGATCTTGAAGTATTTTATGTTCTTTCCTGAGCTCAGTAGCACGGTCATCTCTAATATATTGAGGACCTACTTCATACCCAACAAAGTCGGGATCTGGAGCGGCAATATGGATAAGCCATATTTTCGAATGGAATTTTTCGGCAAATAAGAATGCTTTGTCAATTAGTTCTTGGTCTCCTGAGGTAAAATCTATAGTTACTAAAATGTTTTTCATAATAAAAGATTATTCTGAATTCTAATAAAGTAAATCCAACTTTGTCAACCTTCTAATTTAATGTTTTTCAATTAAGTTACAAAAATATGTATTAGAATATAGAGATGTGGGAATAATCAGTCTTAATAAAATATAAATCGGTAACTAATTATTCTGAAACAGTAATCCTGTATTTTGACTAATTCATTCCGGGAAATGAACTCACTACTTGAACTTTTATGTCTGGAAAGGATTCGACTACTTGGATTGTGAAGTCTGGAAATGATTCAACTATATGCCATTGGCCACAGTCCTCTGGGAATGATTCAACAAATTGGACTTTAATATCTGGAAAGCTACTGACATACTGAATTTTTAAATCAGGGAAACTGGTGACAAATTTTACTTTGCCATATAATTTAATGTCATTTATTTCACAAATTTCTTCAGGAGGGCTAAAATTTAAAATTGCTAATTTGTCTATACTTGACCTATCTTGATTTTTGCAACTTATTACAAGTATTCCTAAAAGAATTATGATAGAGACGTATTTAGCTGTTTTCATCCTTGAATTTTAATATCCGTTGACTTTAATTTTAAGTGATATATAAAGTTAAAGATTAGTTTCGAGTTTAAATAACGGTTTTCCTTAAAAGAGTCCTTTTTTTTACAAAAAAAAGGAACCACATTTCTGTAATTCCTTTCTTATATTTTCGTAAAATGTTAAGTTTATACCATTTCTACAAACAAACCATCATCAGTTTTGTCAACTTTCACTAGTTTACTTTTGGTTAAGCCCTTTATTGTTTTATCCCATTTTTTATTGCTTAACCCAGATTGTTCCTTTAAAGCAGTTAATTCGATTGGAGATGTAGTTTTAAGTATTTTAAAAACTGCTTTTTCATCTTCACTCATTTCAACTTGTTTTTTCTCTGGTCTCATTTGAGGGAAAAACAACACCTCTTGAATGGATTGGTTATTAGTTAAAAACATGATTAATCTGTCCATTCCAATTCCCATTCCAGAAGTTGGTGGCATTCCGTATTCCAAGGCACGTAAAAAGTCTTCATCAATAAACTCTGTTGCTTCATCGTCTCCTTTTGCAGCTAATTTTAATTGGTGCTCAAAACGTTCTCGTTGATCGATAGGATCGTTCAATTCAGAATATGCATTAGCGATTTCTTTCCCACAAACCATTAATTCAAAACGCTCTGTTAATTCTGGATTTTCTCTGTGTTCCTTACACAACGGACTCATTTCTTTTGGGTAATCTGTAATAAAGGTTGGTTGGATGTAATTACCTTCACATTTTTCACCAAAAATTTCATCGATTAATTTGCCTTTCCCCATGGTGTCGTCAACTTCAATCCCTAAGTTTCTGGCGGCGACTCTTATTTCTGCTTCAGTTTTACCTGTTATGTCAAATCCTGTAAAATGTTTTATAGAATCTGCCATGGTTACTCTGGCATAAGGCGCTTTAAAATCTATTTCATGTTTTCCAAAAGTGGCTTGGGTTGTTCCGTTAACAGCTATAGCACAGTGTTCCAATAATTGTTCACAGAAATCCATCATCCAATTGTAGTCCTTATAAGCTACATAAATTTCCATTGCCGTAAATTCTGGATTATGGGTTTTGTCCATGCCTTCGTTTCTAAAGTTTTTGGAAAACTCATAAACACCTTCAAAACCACCAACTATCAATCGTTTTAAATAAAGCTCATTTGCTATTCGCATGTACAAAGGAATATCCAAACTGTTGTGATGTGTCATAAATGGTCTTGCAGCCGCACCACCTGGAATAGGTTGTAATACAGGCGTTTCAACTTCAAAATAACCAGATTCGTTAAAGAAATTACGCATGGCAGTATAAAGCTTGGTTCGCTTTACAAAAATTTCTTTTACATGTGGATTTACCACTAAATCTGCATAACGTTGTCTGTAGCGTAATTCTGGATCTGTAAAAGCGTCATGCACATTACCTTCAGCATCTGTTCTTGGTAGAGGCAAAGGTCTAAGTGCTTTACTTAAAATTGTAAAATCTTTTACCTTAACCGTTTTTTCGCCTACTTTGGTTGTGAATAATTCTCCTTCAACACCAATAAAATCACCTATATCAAGAAGTTTTTTATAAACGGTATTGTATTTTGTTTTGTCCTCTCCAGAACAAATTTCATCTCTATTAAAATACACTTGTATTCTACCTTCGCTATCTTGAAGCTCAGCAAAACTAGCATTACCTTGAATTCTACGAGACATTAAACGTCCGGCAACAATCACTTTCTTCCCTTCAGAAAAATCCTGTTTCACCTGTTTTGAGGTATGATTATAAGGAAATAAATCTGCTGGATACGGATTGATGCCTAATTCGCGTAATTTGGCAAGTTTCTCTCTACGTACTAATTCTTGTTCTGATAATTGCGACATATGTAATGAAATTGTATTTTTTTAGAAGCCACAAAGATAATTACTATAAGTTAGGATATCAATTTATTATATTGGAAATTCTATGTAACAAATAGGTGTAATTATATACTAATAGACATATTTCATCAATTAAAATAAATCAAATGAGTTTTTGGCGAGTGTTACTTTGTATTTTTTGTCCCCCTTTAGCCGTAATAGGTAAAGGTTGTGGTTCTATAATTATTGTTTTTTTATTATGGCTTTGTGGTTGGGTTCCAGGGGTTATTGCGGCATTAGTGATTTTAAACAACCCTAAGTCTTAAAAACAGTATCTTTGTATTCTAAATAACTTACTTAAAAGAATACCTATGTCACGTTTTTTTGTTTTACTAATTTGTCTTTCCACATTTTTATTAACTAGCTGTAACTTTACTGAAGAAATTACATTTCAACCCGATGGGTCTGGCGAATTTATGATGAATTATGATTTGAGCGAGGTCTTGAATACACTCGAAGAAATGGGAGGGGATAATGATAGTAGTGAGAAAAAAGAGGAAAAGAAAGTAGATAGCGTTATTTACTTTAAGGATATCCTTGTTGAAAAAGCAGACAGTATTTCTACATTATCACTAGAAGAACAAAATAAATTAAAAGCTCTGGAAACTATTGTTATGCGCATAAAGGTGGATGAAGAATCTGGTGCATTTAATTTTGGATTTGGCTCTACTTTTGAAAATCTGGATGAGCTACCCGAAGTTTTAGAAAAAATAGAACAAGCCAAGGCGTTTAACTCTAAGGATGACGCACAATTTTCTAAATTGGATCAAAGTGCTGTAGCAAATTCTGCAAAGGATATGTTTGAATATGTTGATTATAGCTATGATGGTAAAACATTTTCAAGAACTCTTAAAGAAGATTTTGTGCGATCGCCTGAAGATCTAGAAGTATTAAATTCGGAAATTAGTCAAATGGGTGATGATTCTAAAGACACCTTTGACGATATGACATATACGTTGATATACCATTTTCCTAAACCGATAAAATCGGTAACAAATAAAGAAGCTATAATTAGTGCCGATAAGAAGACGGTTACTCTTAAGTTAAATTTTATGGAAATGATGAAATCGCCAGAAAAAGGGACTTTAAAAGTAATTCTAAAAGATTAAATATTGGTTGCTTTGAATAAAAAAATTGAAATTCAAGAATTGGGTTTAAAAGATTATAAAGATACTTGGGACTATCAGGAATCTTTATTTAAAAGTATTATAGATACTAAAGTGAAAAATAAACGTGAAGATGCTAATCTTGAAACGTCTAATTATTTTCTATTTGTAGAACATCCACACGTGTACACTTTAGGAAAAAGTGGTGATATGAGTAATCTGCTTATAAATGAAGAACAATTAAAAGCCAAAGGAGCCAGTTTTTACAAAGTAAATAGAGGAGGAGATATTACCTATCATGGTCCGGGACAGATTGTTGGTTATCCTATTTTGGATTTAGAAAACTTCTTTACAGACATTCATAAATATCTTCGATTACTGGAAGAAATGATTATTCTTACCCTTGCAGAATATGGCCTCAAAGCCGAACGCAGCAAAGGTGAAACAGGTGTTTGGCTAGATGTGGGAACCCCGTTTGCTAGAAAAATTTGTGCTATGGGTGTGCGTGCCAGTCGTTGGGTAACCATGCATGGTTTTGCTTTGAATGTGAATGCCAACTTAGGTTATTTTGATAATATGATTCCTTGTGGCATTCGTGGAAAAGCTGTGACTTCTTTAAATGTAGAATTAGGGAAAAAGGAGGTAGATGAAGCAGAAGTGAAAGTAAAACTATTGAAACATTTTATAGATTTGTTTGAAGCTGAAATGAAGCTTTCGGTGAGCAGTGTTCGGTAAACTATTATAAGAGTTATAGATTAGTTTGAAAAACTTTATTGAAATTCCATTTCTATAACCTACTATTTCTATACTCTCTGTATTTTATAAGCGGGCTTGTTGCTCTATTTTTAAAAGCATGAATTGAGGAACTGACTATTAATATACTTGCGGCTAAAATGGCAGTGTAGAAAATAGGGGAGTAGCTGTCTTTATTTGCAACTGCTATGGCAATTAATGCCCAAGCTCCAACTAAGGCAAATTCTCTCATGTTGCGTTTCCATGTTACAAGTAAGTTAATGATGGTCGCAATTACAATCATAATGATGGTCCAGCCAACTTCTGAAACCCCAAAACCATCCCAATTAATTTTTACTAAATAAGTAGATGTATTAGCAATACTTGCAACAGTTACCCAACCACTATAAATGGTGAAAGGCCACCAAACGAATAATATGATTGGAAAAGGTGCATCCCAAACTTCCATGGAATTATTTATTACAATTTTTAAAAGTGCAAAAAGCAATAAGAATATAAAGATGCATGAAAGTCCTGTATAACCATATAACCAACTAAAAACCCAAGCACTATTTGCAATACAAGAAATTACAAACCACCATCCTGTTTTTAGAATAAAATCGTTGTTGGACTTTATCTTAACAAATAGACTTCTCCCTTGATAAACAATAAACCCAAGTAATAATAAATAGATCAATCCCCAAATAGAGAACGCGTAGCCTGCAGGTGTGAATAGTGAATTTATTTGGTTTGAAACTTCTCCAATAGTTGTATTGTTGATTTTTCCAGTATTTGATAAGTAATTTATAATAATGGTAGAAACTAGCGCTATTCCATTACTGATTTGAAGTGCTTTTTTCATATTTAGTTCTCATTGTATTTTAACCTAAATTACAATTTTGACAATTAATATGCAATTATATAATTGGAAGTGGCTTGTTTTTAATTCCTTGAGATATTTGGGTTTATGAAAATAACAAAACGTTTCTTAAACCTTTTTTATAATATTCTCTCCAGTAATTGCCATGGCAGATAGCACCCCGGAAAATAAAGCGCCCCCAACACCTGCTGTTACAATATCTTGACCTGTTAGATAAAAGTTTTTAATAGGGGTTCTTGGTTTTAAAAAGGCTTGTCTATATCTAGATGGACTATGGTCTAATCCGTAAACCTCCCCCTTATGGTAATTAACAAAATGTTGTGTGGTTAATGGCGTAGATAATTCGTGACAAGCTATTTTTCCTTCTACTTGTGGTAATTGCTTATATAATTCTTTTAGTAAGCGTTGGGCAATGCCTTCTTTAATTGCTTCATAATCATCGCCTCTCTTTTTCCATGAAGTATCAGACCATTTTTCAAAAGTTTCATAAGGAACCAAGGTAATAATATCTATAGAGCTTTTTCCAGGATAACGATTGGACCAATCCGGATCTTTAGCACATGGAAAAGACATATAAACCACTGGAAATGGTTGTGATAAATCTTCCAAGTAATTTTTTACACAGGTGTCATGATCGCCTTTTTCGGGATATATCCAATAATTTGTTTTTGGAATTTGAAGTTCTTCAGGAGTTCCTTCTAGTCCTATATATAAACTTACATGAGCTACAGAAGGTTTAACTTTTTGCAATTGTTCGTCTAACTTATGTTTTTTAACAATACTTGAAGGTAATAATTTTGTGTAAGTAGTGATTATTCCTGCGCTACTAACGATGTTTTTAGCATGAAATTTTTTCCCATCCTTCATTTGTACACCAATGGCTTTGTTGTTTTCAATAATAACGTGATCCACTTCTGCGCTTACAAGAATGGTGCCTCCTGCAGATTCTATAACTGGATCGATGGTTTTAACAATTTGAGAGGAGCCTCCAATTGGAAAATTACCGCCATCAAAATAATGTCTTGCTACAGATGCATGCATAGAAAAACTACTTTCTTTTGGAGGTAAGCCGTAATCGCCATATTGGCCAGTTAAGACTTTTATTAATTCTTCATTTTTAGTGAGTGAACTCAGGACCTCGTAAGTAGTTTTGTCAGAATAATTATAAAATGGTTTTTTTAGAAATGGTCCAGCCAAGAAACTCCTGAGTGGTGAAATAGCTTTACTAATGTAATAATTTTTGCTTGTTTTAACGGCTTTAAATACCAGGTCGATGTAAGCATTTATGGCTTGTTCTTCTTCAGGAAAATAACCAATCATTTTCTCTTTGAAGTTTTTAACACCTTTTACAAAATCGTAATGTTTATCGCCAATAATGATTCGGTCGTATACCTCTCCCATATCAGCCCATTTCAATTCCCCATCACTTACATAGTCAAACAGTTTTTTTAACATGCTGTTCTCTCTTTGGACTTCCCCTATATAATGAATTCCCACATCCCATTCGTAACCTTTGCGTTTAAAAATGTGTGTAAAACCACCAGCTGTATAGTGTCTTTCTAAAACTAAAACCTTCTGACCTTCTTTAGCTAGAATAGCAGCAGTTGCAAGTCCACCCATTCCAGATCCAATAATAATGGTATCGTAAGAGTCCTGTAATTGTGGTTTTTGTTTGTAAGATTGAATCATGAAGTATATTTTCAACCAAAATACAAAAACAGAAGAACTTATTTTCTTAAAACTTTAATAAGGTCTTTTTCTTTAAATTTAATTATTAGAGTAGTTAAGAAGATTAAAGTTCGGCTCTTTAATCAAAAATCCTCAATCTTTTTACCCTTCCGTGTTAAAGAACACTTTGTAATAGTGCATTTTTTTCTCATCGTCGTAACCACGTTCTAGATATTCAGCTGAGGCATCAGGAGCATCGATGTCTAATTTAATTTGAATGTTGGTATCGAGTTTGATTTCGGTTTTAATTTTCTTTTTCTCTTTGTTTACAACAGATTCAGCAACATCGAATTGGTTTCTAATCACAAGATCTTTCTCTCCTTCAAAGTTTTTCTTATAATCGTCGAATAAGGATTTGTGTTTATCGTCTTCAAAAATATCGTCTTTAAAACGTTCTACATTGATGGTTTCGTTCTCTTTAAAGAAATCGATGGTTTTAGCTAAAAATGTATTTTGTTCTTGATTACCATAAGATATTTTTAAAATGTCTTCAGAAAAATCTTTACACAATTCGATATATTGTTGTGTGTGGTTGTTGGCATCGTCTGCATATTTAATATTCAAGAAATGATTGGTCCAGTATTGTGCATCGTAATTGTTATTATCTGCACTTAAAATAATTGGGCCTTCCGTATCTGATTGATTTAAAATCAAGCACCCTTTATCCACTTTTTTAGAACTGATTCCTTTTTGCACTAGCACATCATAACTATTATTTTCTAAATAGGTTTGGAAGAAATTAACCTTGTTTTCAATTTTAAAAATGCCCAAAGCGTTGGTGGTAATTTCATTGAATTCAATACCTTCAAACATAACAATAAGCACATCACCCGTTTTTATTTGTGCCGAATTAGATTGCTCAAACAAATGCTTAACTATATGTTTAGAAGTTTCAATAAAGGCATCATCTTCCTTAAACATTTGAGAACTATAGGTGTTTATTTCATTTAAAGAAATATCTGCATGGTGATTAAAACGATAAGACTGGACTACAGAACCAAAAGGTCTCAATAAAAATGGTAACATAAGCTCGTAACTAGCTTCATCAAAATGCACTTCTTTTTCGGACAATGCATTTTTTGTGTTGTTGTGTTTATTACCCACTTTATGGATAATACATTTTGAAATGGAAGCGTTTTTACGTGAAATCATAGTCTGAATATTGAGATTGCAATACTAAGCATTTCAAGAGAAATAGTTAAGCGATGTTCATAAAAAAACCGAAGGTATAGCTTCGGTTTTAAATTGGTAAAAAAGGTTTTGATTAATATGCAATTCCATAATAATCGCAAACTTCTTCATAGTTATCCTTATTAACTCCTGCATCTTTTAATTCTTGCAATACAGTTTCTTTGCCACTCATAACTCTTCCATTTCCGTTTGAAGTAGTTGTGTTGGAAGATTCTATTATGATTAATTTCACCCAATCAACAGGTTCTAAATTTGCGTTTGGTGTAAACGAACCATCCATTTCCATGGATATAACAGCCATTACATAAGGGCCTGGTTCAGTAGAAGTTGAATTACCAAAAAGTACAGGATAGTTTCTATAGCCATTTACATATACACTACCAGGAATAGAAGATACTAGATCTATAACTGAAAATTTAACAAACGTTAATAAAACATCATTTTCCAGGATATCATCAGTAATAATACCAGTTAAGTCAATATATAGACCAGAACCAATTGTATTCCAAGATGGAGAATTAAACATAAAATTTTGTACGTTAGCGTTACCATTCTCGCCATTCGTTCCATCTACGCCAGCGGGTCCAATAGGTCCTTGTTCCCCATCTTCTGTAGAACAGGAAAAACTAAATACTACTAAAAGCGCCAATAAGACATACTTTGATTTTGAAATTGTTGTTTGAATTGTTTTCATAATTTTTATTGATTTATTGTTAAATGTATTTATGTTTCTTTTTTTTAAAGGTTAACATGTGAGTAGAAAAAAACAGAAGGTTTTGGCTTAGATTTTAATAAAAGTAAGTTTTGTAATTAGTAGTCTAGATTAAAATAATCCATTACTTCTTCATAAGACATTATTGAAAAGTCTACATTTTCCATTTTTCCAGAATTGTTAGTTGGAATAATTACATATCTAAAATGATCTAAGTAAGGAGATTCATCAAGGGGGGCGCCATCGGCAGAATCACATAACACTAAAAAGTTTAATGCTGGTGTCCAAACAAAGCTAAAGTTTTGATTTAAAAAAGGAAATTGCACAGGGATACCCCAAAATTGGTCACCAGATTTTCCGTAAATTAGGATAATATCATTATCTGTAACTTCTTGAGTTATTTCTGGAGCAGGTAGCTCAAAGATGTCTCTTATTGGGCCTTGCTCCACATAAGTTGCTTCAATCCATTCTGAGGTAAACACATTGGCATTGCCATCTGTTCCTGCAGGTCCTTGAGCTCCATCATTTCCGTCTTCTGTTGAACAGGAAACACTAAAAGCAACTAAAAAGGCTAAAAACACATACGTTGATTTTGAAATGCTTCTTTGAATTGTTTCTGAAATTGTTTTCATAATTTTAAATTTTGGTTAGTAATTAATCCCATAATAATCGCAAACCGCATAGTAATCGTTTACGTTGATACCTTGCGTGGTAAGTTCCTTTATTAAACGTTCCAGTGGTTTTAAAGAACTTGTGCTTGAATGCGATTTTGTAGCATTATTATTTCCTTTTATAATCATATAACGAAAACGCACTCCTTTATTTTCTAAGTTTAAGGCGTCTGGTTCCCATAGATATTCTCTTGGCAATAAATTACGACTATAACTCTCTATTTGAACATATGCCACTGAGAAAGGAGGTCTTATGTCAATAACAACAGATTTTACTAATTCTTCACCATTGGTATCAAAACTATAGTGAGGAAGTAAATATGTATGACCATAAGATGGATTGTCTTCTAATTGGTCATAATAATAAACAAGAAAAGCATCAGTATTATCATCATAATTTTGAAATTCCATTGGTAAAGATTTATAGTCCGCATTATTTACTGAAAAATCTAGATCAACAGGTTCATACCAATTTGAATAAATTACATTCGCATTACCATCATTACCATCATTACCATCATTACCATCAGTACCATCAGTACCATTAGTACCATTAGTACCATTAGTGCCATCTATTCCTGCTGGTCCTTGAAGGCCATCATTTCCATCTTCTGTCGAACAAGAAATATTAAAGACGACTAAAAGTGCCAATAAGACATACTTTGATTTTGTAAAACTTTTTTGAATTGTTTTTGAAATTGTTTTCATAATTTAAAATTTATTAATTATTTAAAGAGTAATATGAATACCTGATTTTTAGATTTAAAATCTTCATTATATTAGGGAATGACATTTACAGTTCAAATTTACTTGGAAGCTGTTTTTTTTGATATAACATATGTGCCAAACTGTTAAACAGAAGTGCCAAAGTTGGAGTAATACCATTCAGTCTGAGGACTAATTCAAATAAGCAGATAATTTATTGGTGTTAAAATTCCATGATTCGCCAAATTTTTCCAGTTCTTCCAGTTGCTCCTCTGGAACCACCAAAAACCCATAGATCACTATTATATGCAATTGTAACATGACTACTTAAGTTTTCTAAAGGATTTGAATCTGTATAAAGAGTCCAATTTTGCATATCAGTAGAATAGTAAATGGTATTATTGCTTTCGGCAGTTGCAGTAGAACCACCAATTACAAATACTTTATCATTAAAGGTTGTTACAGTGTGTCTTTTAATTGCTGGTAAAGTAGTACCTGTTTGCGTAACTAAAGACCAATCTGCACCATTAGAACTTCTCCAAATTTCATTGGTAAGTTCAGATGTTGCTTTGTCTCCTCCAACAATGTAAATAGCATTGTTAAAAACCATTGCTTTATTTCGTTTCAATCCAGGAAATGCATTAGCATTTTCTTCTGTCCAATTTGTTCCATTAGTAGTAGACCAGCTTTGTGTGTGGCCAGTAACCCTACTTAACCCTATAACATACATTTTTCCGTTAAGTACAGCTGTGGCATGGCCAGACACTAAACCAAATGGAGCGGTTTCATAGAGCCTTGACCATATAATACCATCATCTGTTACCCAAATATCGCTTAAAACATTATGGTCATTGTCAGTTCCGCCAATTAAATACATTCTTCCATTAAAAACACTCAGTGTGTGTTCGTGTCTACCAAGAGCAGTTAATGTGCCACCTGTATCCGTGGATGCCCAGTTATTGCCATTATCACTGTGCCATAATTCGTCTGTGGAATCTCCTTCGGGAACATAACTATTAGATCCTCCAAAAGACCAAACCTTGCCATTAAAAACGGTCATGGCATTGTTAGCAAAATTACCCATCTGATCTTGATTCGTAATTAAATCAAACTCTAAATTAATGGTGTCTGGTGGAGGTGGAGCTGGGTTTGAATTTACATCATCATCGGAACTGCAAGAAAATGTTACCGCTAGAAATAATAAAAATAGGAATTTTGAATTTTTCATGATTTTAAATTTTGTTGATATATTCGTATATGGTATTTATGTTTTTTTTCTTTAAAGGTTAACAGATGGCATGAAAAAAATCCGAAAAAGTTTTAGTTTTCGGATTTTTTTAAGCTTATGATATCTGTTTCTATTATAAAAAGGTGTTTGCACCAAAACCTGTGGCACTAGGAGATGAGGTGCCTATGCCATCGTTGTCATCTTCATATTGTGGTTGTTCAGGCCTGGCATCATTGGCTAAAATATACTTTTGCGCCTCATACATGGAAACCTGTCCATCATTATTTATGTCAGCATTGATTGTTGAACCTGTAAGAGGATCTTCTCCAGTAACAGCCGCAAAAAAGTGATAAGTGAATTCTCCATATTGTCCAGAAGAATGAGAATAAGTTACTTGAAATTCTGTTCCTGATGTCATGATGACTCTATTTGGCCCTCTAAAATCCCATATCACACCACCACTATAACAAGGCTTAATTACAGCAATCATAGACCCCATTTGAAGGTTGTTTATTTTAGAGGCTAAATAATCGTCAGTTAACGCAGTTGAGGAATTGTAGTAAAAGTATTGTTCGTCTATATTATCTGAAATGCTTCCTCGGTTATCATCTCCATTGGTGTCTAACACTCCCGTACTTAAGCGCCCAAAATTATCCTTACCACCTCCATGATTGTTCAACATTAAAAAGAACTTGGTGCTAGAGTTCATATATTCATCCAAATAGCTGAATGCCTCATTCAGACCCGTTTGATTGGCCGCGTAATGAACGGGAATCTCACTGTCTTCGCCATAGCCATCTTTATAAACCACTCGTATTTTGTTTTCCGGATAACCTTTGTCGCGTAAAATGGTGTACATTAATTTAAGGTCGTTCCAATATCTGGAATAAGCGTAACCAGAATTAATGCCTCCACTATACAATAATGCTGTTTTGTTTTCTTGGAATATAGGAAACTCACAAATTTGTGGATATACCTGGCAGATGGAAATTATTGGCGGTCTTTGAATAATAATATTAGGATTAAGAAGTTGAATGTTATTTGGGTTATTGATAACAATGGTTGCCAAAGAAATGTCTCCAATCAATAGTGAAGAGATGTGGATGGTTTCATCTTCATTTTCTTCACAAGTACCAGTGATTTTTACTTTCTTACCATAGTACTCAGTATAATTTATTGAATTGTCCAAATTCGAAATGTTATCTATATAAATGTATTTTGGTTCTTCAATTAAACCATCTATATAAAAATCGTTTTTGTTTATTAATAATTTCGCAACACCATTTTCTTCAACCAAAATACCTTCTACTTCAAACTCTTGCCCTATGCGCTCTCGCCATTGCTCATTTTTAATGTTCGAAAAATTAGTTACTGTTGAAGGTGGATTGTTTTCTTCGTTAGAGTTTGTGTCGTCGGTGTCACAGGATAAGTAAGTGATACCCATTAATATAATACATAATACAAACTTGAAACTCAAGTTGTATGATATTTTGTTCCATTTGTTTTTACTAGAAAGATTCATAATTTTTGTTTTTTAAGGTTTGTTATTTTATGGAGTAGGTTTTAAAAGGTTAACGTCTAACTGAAAAAAAAGCCAAAATTTCCTTTTTTGGCTTTTTTCCTTTGAAGACTAATTCAAATAAAATAAATAGATTAAAATAGCAGATGTAATAATTTATAGTTGAAATAAAATTCCAGCATTAAGAACAAACTGTTCGTAATTGCTTATTATATATTTAGGTTCTAGATACACGCTTAGTTTTTCAGAAAAAGCCCATCTACCACCAGCTCCAATATTTACTCCAAAGGCACTATCGCTTACTTCATACGTATCATAATAATATCCATAATAAGAGGCTCCTGTTTTATAGTTGGAATAATTAGCACCAAGAATTGGATAGAGTTTTAGCTTGTTGTCTATAAGATCAAAAAAGTAATGGGCATTAACATCTACAGATAGAATGTTTTGGTTAAAACCGTAAAGACTATTACCAAAAAAGTATGTGCCTCCAGGAGCAATGGCAATCTTGTCTGTAATATTAAATTCTGCTTTTAAAGTGACACCTGGACCAGAGACTTGTTCGTTATAAGCCAAACCACCACCAATGGCTATTTGTGCTTGAATTTGAAAGCTGAAGAAAAAGATAACAGCATAAGTTAAAAATGTTTTTTTGTTTTTAATCGATTGAAGATTTAGTGATTTCATGTTTTGAAATGTTTTAAGTTATTTATATTTTCTTTTTAATGGAGTTATACTAAAAAGGTTAACTTTTTATATATCTTTTTTGAGATTAGGATTAATCTGTAAGAAAAATAATAGCTTATGCTAAAAAATGTTAATTTAGCAGTAACGTGTTAACCTTTTATAATTTAGGATATTAAATGCAAAGAGTCCAAGAGAACATAACTATTGAAGATTTAAAACAAGGCTCGGATTTACTCTTTAAAAGAATTTATGAAGAGAACAGAGACAAGTTCATAAATTTTGCTAAAAAGTATAACTTACCTCAAGACGATATTATAGATGTCTATCAAGATGCCTATATTATTTTCTATAACAATGTGATGCAAGGCAAAATAGAAGAATTCACTAGTTCTATTTCTACTTACTTATTTAGTATAGGAAAGTATTTAATTTTCGATAAAATGAAAAAAAATAATAAGACCATAAATCCAGATTTCGATTTGTCTATTATTAGGGAAAAGGAAGAGCTTGTCGATGAAAATTTCGATTTGGATCAAGAAGATTTAACTACTGAACAGGTTTTATTAAAAACCCATTTTGGAACTCTTGGAAAGAAATGTCAAGAATTGTTAACCTTATTTTATTATAGAGGTTTTACAATTAAAGATATTATTGAAACTAGCGAATATACAAGTGAGAATGTAGTTAAAAGTGCCAAGTCCAGATGTATGAAAACCTTAAAGGAACGTATTAATAGCAATCAACAATAGCAATGAACAATCAAGAATTATTATATCTCTATTTCTCTAACAGCTTAACACCTGAACAGGAAACTTTATTTCAAAGTTTACTGGCAACAGATGTTGCATTTAAAGCGGAGTTTGAATATGAGAAGAATTTACAAAAAGCCATAAAAAGCAGTGAAACGGATAGACTTAAATCCAAACTTCAAGATGTTGAACAAAATCTAAACAAACAAGACAAGTCTATTTTTAATTATAGAAATTTTGCCATTGCAGCTTCTATTGTGTTATTAATGGGCTGGTTTGGATATAATACATTTTTTAGCACCAATTATAATAGTTTGTACGATAGCAATTTTAGCGAATACCCGAACACGGTTTATCCCATTACAAGAAGTGACGATAGTAATTCTTTAGAACGCGAAGCCTTTGTAGCTTACGAAACTAAAAACTATCAAATAGCTATTGAAAAATTCGACGCACTTACAGAAAGTGATAAACAAGAATATGTAAACTTCTACAAAGCACAAGCTTATTTAGGGTTAGAAGACACTAATAATGCTAAAGCTTTATTTATACAAATTTTAACTGAAGATACTAGTTTTGTAGCTGAAGCAAACTGGTATTTGGCTTTAATTGCAATCAAGGAAAAAGATAAAACGCAAGCCATTGCATATCTTGAAAATTTAGTTTCCAATTACAACTATAATAAAAACAAAGCTCAAGAACTTATAGATAAACTTAATTAGATTTTCTGCGTTTTCTAATAATCGCTCCAATTACCACAAAAGTAACAGCTATTAGTAGATACCATAAAAGATTGTTAGTGCTAGCAATTGCCGTTGTATTTCCTGAAATTACAAATCCGGACCAATAATATGGATGGTTTAGGGCATTGTCTTTGTTATCTTTTAAAAATGAAACTTGTGCTTTTTGTAAAGCAAGGTTTTTAGTTTTTCCTTCGGAAAGGTTTTTATAAAAAACATCCATAATTTTTAATGAAGAAGCATCATTGATTTTCCATAAGGTACTAGAAATACTGGAGGCACCACTAAAGTAAAATCCTCTGGCTAAACTCATAAAACCTTCTCCGCGTTTTAAATTTCCAATCCCACTTTCGCAGGCACTTAATGTTACCAAATTGGTGTTGAGGTTTAAATTGTACAAATCGCTTACATAAAGTAAATTGGTATTTGTTTCATTGGGTTGAAATGCTAAATATGAATATTCTGGCGTTTCATCATTTAAAACGGCATGGGTTGCAAAATGTAATAAGCCATAATGTTCACTTTCTAAATTAAAATTTAGAAGCGTTGCTTCGTTATTTCTTAATGATTTTCCTCCAAAGTAATTTAAAATGTCATCAGCTTCAGTTTGATTGTTTGGTAAAGGCAATAAGGTATTGTAAGACGAGGCTTCAAAACTTGGAGCAAAAGCTAAAACTTCATTATTTACGCTTTCTTTTTCTGAAAGTTGTTTTAATAAAGTTGCAGAATTTACATAACTAATGGAGTGCTCTTCTATTAAATAGTGGTTTTCTCCGTTTGTAGATAAACTAGAAAAGGGAATATAATTCAATAAACCGTCTGTTACAATAATGAGATCTTTCTGTGACAGCTTTTCTATACTTGGAACAAGCAATTTTTTATATAAATTAAATGATTTGTTATTTAATTCTTTAAGATTTGACTTTGGGTTATTTAGCATGCTATATATAGAAACAATATCATTCTCCAAGTTGCTGTCTATTTGATATTGTTGAATATCTTTTGATTTTTTTGTAATGGTTATGATGTATATGGCTTGATTTCCATAAAAATAGGAAACTAAAACATCATCAGAATTTAAGAAATTTTGCAACTCGTTTAATGAAACAACTTCCGAATTATATTTTAAATTATAATAAGATTTATAATTGGTTTCTATAGAACTAACAAGTTCTCGGTATTCGTTTTTAACCTCGAATAATTGATCTTCTAAAATTTTATTTTTAGACTGATTAAGCTGTTTCTCCAAATGATTGATCTGAGATTTTAAAAGCAATTCCTTTTCAATAATATCTTTAGGAATGTTGGCAAACTTAGTCGCTTTAGTGCTTAAAATAGCATCCAAAAGCAAGACGCTTTTACTTTTCTCGGAGTAATAAAAAGCAGTGTCTAAAAGCGAGTCTTGTTTGGTTTTTTGATATAAATTATAAGTGGCCTCCAAACCAGATTCGAAAACAGGAAACGCCTCGTCCATTAAAAACAACTTATCCGCATTACTTTTAAAAGTAGGTTTTAATTGGTCTAAAGTTTTTAAAGCTACATTAACTGAAACCATACTCTCAGAGAATTGAGACATGGTATTTAAAATGGAAGCCTTATTTCTTAAAACTCGTAAAAGCGTGTTTTCATTAATAGTGGAATTTATTTTGTCTTCGGAAAACTGATTAATAGCCAAATTGTAGTTTTCTAAGGCTTTTTGCGGCTTGTTAAAGTTTTCATTCAGTTTTCCTAACGTATTGTAAATTTCAGCAACATCGTTATGGGGTTTATTCTGCCATTTTTGCTTGACCAATTTGAGAGCTTCTTGCAGTTCCGTTTCAGCTAAATCATAATTGCCTTCAGCTTCATGGATTTTTGCTTTGGCTTCATAATAGATGTTCCATCTTGGATGATTTTCAGAAAGATGCTCTTTAATAACACTTAAATAATAAAAAGCACTATCTGTTTTCGATTGACTCAAATAATTCTCCAGCAAATGGTTGGCTTCGGTAATAATACTACTTGGACTTCCTTGATTCTCTATATTATAATGTAAGGATTTATTAAAATAGGTGTTTGACGAATCCAGTTGTTTTTGATTTTTTAAAACTTCAGCTAATAAGCTATAGGTTCTATTTATTTTAATAATATCCTCAGCTTTTTTAGATTCTAAAAAGTGAATGTTTTTAGTATAGTAGTCTTTGGCCAAGTTATATTTGCCATCGTTGACATACATTTTTGCAATAAAACTGTACGCGCTTGTTATTAAATCAATTAAATAGACATTCAGTTGACTTTCTTTAAGAGATTCTACGGAATTAATTATGGACTGAAAGGCTTTTCTAGATTTATCATAGTCGTTCAGTCTAAAATAATAGATTCCTTTATCTAATAGAATGGAATTTATATAGATTAAGTAGCTTTCATTTTGTTTTAATTCTACATCATTCTTTAAAACAATAGAATCTAGCTGTCTTAAATTACCCTTGATTTTATCCAGATCATAAAAATGAGCCGCTGTTTTGTTCGAAGAACTAAGACTACTTATTAAACTTAAATAATCTTGATGATTTTTAGCTTCAGAATTAATTTTATCAAAATAGAAGTAAGCCGAATCTTGTTGCGTATACATATGCTCATATGCTTTGCTATATAGAATTGTTATGGTATGGTTATAAACAGAATCGTTTGAGTTTTGAGTAAAAACTTGAGTTATAGAGCTGATTATAAATAATAAAAACAAGCAAAGTTTCATATAAAAAAAGTCTTCAGTATAGCTGAAGACTAATTTACAAATATTTTAATGAAACTGCTTTTTTAAGGTAAGTTTTGAAAATTAACCAAAATAGAATAGTTCTTACTATCACTTTGAATGTTTAAAGTAGCTAGTCCCGTAAAACCTGGTTGCTCGAACGCGAAAGGTTGATACCTACCCGTATTCTGTGTATTCGGGATCATGTTTACTGTTGAATTGTTGTTGGTGCCAACTAGTACGGACTCGGTATTAAAGTCTCTTATTGTTAAACTCAGTTGATCTGTTCCCGGTAAAAAAACAATGTTTCTTATGGAATTAAATTCATCTAAACATAAGCATGGTGAAGGTGATGGTGGAATAGGAGGCAAAATAGGATTGATAATGAAGAAAGCTTCTGCCGGACTTGGAATTGCAGAAATTTCAGACTGGTTTGCATCTATTTCTGCATATGCTAATGCTATATTTTCTTGAGCATCATTATAACCAGGATCGTTGTCTGGAACCTGAACCCAAACATCAATATTATCGTTAAGCCTAACGTTTTCAGCTTCTAAATAATAAATACGCAAATCACCTTCATAAATGTAGTTGGTTGCAGTTAAAGGTGCTTCCTCTACGGGGACGTTATCGTCTTTATCTTCACAACTCAAATTAGTGAATAATAGTAGTGATAGGATTAATAGAACTAGAGGTTGTTTTTTCATAATTAATAATTTATAGTTTTTCATGTGTTACTTAATGCAAAAACGAAACCTAAAGTTAACACTTTTTTAAATTATTAGTTAAAAAAAACAAGATTTATTGATTTAACATGTTGATAGTTAGTTTATTTGATAAATAAGTATCGAGTTATTATCACCTTTAGTAACAAACTCCAGATTTGAGTCTTTATCAATATTATCTAGGATAATCCTAGAGTTTCCATAAACAGGAAAGTTCTCTATAGGTTTAGCTTGGCTGTCAAACAGGTATATTTTTTTAGATTGTAAGTCGGTTACGGAAACATAGATTTTATCGTTTAAGTAAAAGATGTCTGGTTTAGTATAGTTTCCGTAATCCATCTCCAAAGTCTTATTTTTTATGGTCAACTTGTTTTCAGATTGTGCAACAAGTGTTTTAGAGGTAGCTTCTATATGATGTCTTTCGGTTAACTGAATATTTTGTTCTGTGGAATTTCCTTTTTCATCAATGCTTACCAATTTCCCATCTTTAGTAGTAGTAGTAAATTTGTCATTGTACAAATACACAGCTTCATTTGAGTAGTTATAGCTGTTTTTAGGTGACACTCGCGTTTTTCCAACCCGATCTAATATATATAGTTTGCTATCAGTTTTAAAAACTAGATAGTCTTTCTTGGCAATTCTAATATGTTGAGGTTGATAGATTAAATCACTTTCTGCACTTTTAAAATTAAAGCCTCTAATAGTTTTCCCAAGTTGGCTGTACATAAGTATGTTTTTTCCTTGAGTTACTACTAGTCTGTAGTTTCTATTGTTATCGTAATCGAAAACAGATAATGGTTGCGTAATTTTACTGTTGAATTTTAAAGGAAAAGGAGATACATCTTTTCCGGCTCTATCTAAAACATAAACGCGGTTTGGTGTTGCAAAAGCCAATTGCAGTCGGCCATTTTTATACATGTCTATTTGTTCTACTTTGCCTAAAATAGGACCATCAAGTTGTTTTTTCCAAAGCAGTTTTCCGGTATTTGAAATTAAATAGAGATTGTTTTTTACATCTTGAAGCACGATTTCCTTTTGATCAGATTCGTGATTTATAACAAATTGAGGTGTGTTTAAAATGTCTTCGGTAATTTTTATATTGAATTCTTCCGTAACCGAATTTTCTAAGGCCTTTGTTTTGCTCTTCTTTAAGACAGCATTTACATGGGCAAAATTAGAGTCGTAAATAAATTGAATGGCAGACGCTTTGTAATTATCTAGATTTAGAGATAGATTTTCGTCTAAAAACTGCTCAATTTTGTTGTTTAATTTTGAAGGATTTACAACAAGCATCAGCGAAGCTTCGTTACTTAAGTTCTCATTAATAGTTTCAAAATAAGGTCTTTCTTCAAAAGTGGTGTTGTTTTGATAATTCGCGATAATGTTCTGAAGCATTTCAGTGGAATTAGCAAAAACAAAGAAATTATCCAATACACAGTAATGTGTTGCCTTATTAAATTGAACTAAAGGTGAAAAGGTTTGCTTAAATAATTCTGGCTTGCTAAAGTTTAAAATATCTATTTGTCTGTAAGTCTCAACTATATCTTGCTCGTTTAAAAGCGCATCGTTGGTTGATGTGTCATCTAGAGAATTTAGCACAACAGCCTCTTGCTCGCCTTCAAAAATAACACCTACTTCTACAACATTATCAAATAAAGTCGTATCATAAGTTAAGGAATCAACCGTTTGATAGGCTTCAAGGTTTTGTTTGAAATTACTGTAATTTTTAAAAGTGAAACTTAAAAAACCATCGCTATTGGAAGGTGTGATTTTTGCTAACTGATTTTCTTGGGGAATGGTATTTTTAAAAACTTCTATCAGACTTTTTGA
The DNA here is from genome assembly GCF_014638915.1 of Xanthomarina arctica. Classification (GTDB taxonomy): domain Bacteria; phylum Bacteroidota; class Bacteroidia; order Flavobacteriales; family Flavobacteriaceae; genus Xanthomarina; species Xanthomarina arctica. The sequence continues at coordinate 1,453,135 of NZ_BMFQ01000001.1, forward strand.
CGAATCTGTAGCTTTAGTGATTCCGTTGATAAGAATTTCGTCTTGTTTTAAATCGATATCTATTAATAAATAATTGGCTATTTTAAGCTTGCTAATTGAATCATTCAGAAAAAAGGAATTAAAATAATTATGATTTTCATTAATTAAAACAGATAATTGACTGTTTTTATTGGCCGTGTTTAATAATTCTACTAATTCTGAAGGCTTGTTTTTCTTTTCAAGAGATTTAGTAAGCAATTCCATATTAGAAGACCCAATAAATAAACTATCCTTGATAACGCTAAATAACACTTGGTTTTCTACCGAAGTTTTAGTTATAGAATAATCTTTATTTGTAATTGTTTCAATTTTATGGTTTGGCAAAGAATCAACAAGAAATAAGTCCTTATTATATGTTGTAATAATTAAATACTGAAGGCTATCATTTTTATCTTTACTAAAACAAAGAAGTAGTTCGTTGGAGGTTTTAAAATATTTTAAGGCATCTATTTTTTTAGAAACCGAAGAAAAGGTCTTGGATTTGGAAAGTTCATCAAGAAAATTATTGTTAGTAATATTGTTTTTTAAACTTTCAAGATCCGAAGCTTTTAAAACATAAGATGCATTTTCGGGAATATAATCTGCAGGATCGCTGAATTTGGTATCCGTATTACAACTTGTAACTAATAATGTGATTAAGACGAAATAAAAAATTCCTTTCATTTAGTGTGAGCGTTTTATGCAAATATAATAAGTTAAAGTTCTAATTTAAATTGTTCCGGCAAGAGTCTAAAAGATTTTCTATGATATTCTGTAATTCCGAATTCCCTAATGGCATTTCTATGCTCTTTTGTTGGATAACCTTTATTCTGTTTCCAGTTATACATAGGGAATTCTTGATGAATGGCTTTCATATAATCGTCTCGATACGTCTTAGCTAGGATGGAAGCCGCAGCAATGGAGAGAAACTTGCAGTCTCCTTTAATTATAGTTTCATGCGGAATATTTAGAAAAGGTTTAAATCTGTTCCCGTCAACAATTATAAATTCGGGATTCATTTTTAAATTTTCAATGGCTTTATGCATTGCTAAAATGGATGCGTTTAAAATATTTATCTCATCAATTTTCTCAGGAAATACGTGAGCAACGCTAAAAGCTAGAGCATGTTCTTCAATATAAGGTCTTAAAAGCTCCCTTTTTTTTTCAGATAATTGTTTCGAATCATTTAATATAGAATTCTTAAAATTTTTCGGAAGAATAACAGCTGCTGCAGTAACAGGTCCAGATAAACAGCCTCTTCCAGCTTCGTCTGTGCCACATTCTAGAGTGAAATGGGAGTGATTTAATTTTAGCATTTATATAAATCTTAAGAATAAGACGTTATTATTAATCGTAATATTGTGTGGAATAAATAAAATCCAATAAGATATTTTCTATTTTTGACGAAAATTAGTTTATTATTTGTTCAAATTAAATAATACAAATTCAAAATAACCTTAAGTGCCTGCAAGGTCTTAAAAATAATTATGAAGAAAATATTTTTAGCATTTTTTTTAATAGGTTTTGTTAATTTAGGGTTTTCTCAAATTTTGCCTACCATTAGTGAAGATCAAAATCTAAATGGGAATAATAGCGATGATTCTTATCAAGGTTCTACAAAAAGTACAAGCAATAAGAATGTTAAAAACAAAGATGCTAAAATTGAGCAGTATTTAATTATTTCTCAACAGAGAGATACCACTTATGTAGATACGTCACTTACTATAAAAAAGGAATATAAGTTTAATTATTTGAGAAAGGATAATTTTAATTTAATGCCATTTTCAAATGTTGGACAAACCTATAACACCTTAATACATACTTTTGACAATACGGAGTTAATGCCTGCCTTTGGAGCTAGAGCAAGACATTTTAATTATATGGAAGTAGATGATATTTCCTATTATCATGTGCCAACGCCTTTTACCGAGCTTTTGTATAGATCTGTTTTATCACAAGGACAGTCCGTAGATGCTTTTTTTACAGCGAACACTTCTAAACAATTTAATTTTTCAATAGCATATAAAGGTTTGCGATCTTTAGGGAAATATCAAAATGCATTAACCAGTACGGGTAATTTTAGATTTACATCTAGCTATAAAACCAAAAACAATAGATATGTAGCAAATGGGCATATTGTAATGCAAGATTTGTATAACGACGAGAATGGAGGTGTTCAAAACAGTAATATTCCTTATTTTGAATCTGGAGACCCGGAGTTCAAAGACAGATCATTATTAGCTGTTTATTTTACAGATGCCGATAATATGTTAAAAGGAAAGCGGTTTTACCTAGATCATAGCTACAAGATTATTAGGGAAAAGGATTCGCTAACAAATAATAAACTAAGTATTGGAAATGTCCTTTCTTTTGAAGATAAGTATTACGAGTTCAATCAAACAGCTGAAAATGATTATTTTGGGGAAGCATTCCAGCAAACTAATCTTAGGGATAAAGTAACGCTTGAAGATTTTAAAGCCCAAGTCTATGCTAATTATAGTAATAACATTCTTGGAGATCTACAATTTAGTACAACATATAATAATTATAATTATGGATATGATAATGTAACCTATATAGATAATGAATTAATTACAAATAGGTTATTAGGAAGTATCATATCAATAGGAGGAGCATATTCTAAAAGTATTAAAGAGTTTAGCCTGGACGGAAGCTTTGGGTTAAATGTGGCAGGAGATTTTCAAGGAAATTTCATAATGGGTAGTGCAAGTTATCAATTAACTGACGATTTAGGCCTTAGCGCAAAAATCAGTCACAATTCAAAAGCGCCCAATTATAACTTTCTGTTGAATCAGAGTGTATATAAAAACTATAATTGGCAAAACAACTTTAATAATATAAAGACTCAGAGTTTGGAGTTTGTATTAACCTCCAATAAAATTGCAAATGTTTCTGTGGATTTCACGACCATTAATGATTATGTTTATTTTGAAAAGGGAATAGATTCGGGCTCCGTAATGCCTTATCAGACTAATAATGCAATTAGTTATTTAACTATAAAGTTAGAAAGAGAATTCAAATACAGAAAATTTGCTTTAGCTAATACCATATCCTATCAAAACGTTCAAGACGATAACCAGGTTTTTAATGTTCCTGAGTTTGTAACTAGAAACACGCTATATTATTCAGATCACCTTTTTAAGAAGGCCTTGTTTCTTCAAACGGGAATTACCTTTAATTACTTTTCTAAGTATTATATGGATGGATACGATCCGTTACTTGCAGAATTCTATGTGCAAACAGATCAAGAGTACGGTGGATATCCAAGATTTGATTTTTTCGTTAATGCTAAAATCCAACAAGCAAGAATCTATATAAAGGCAGAACACTTTAATGCTGGCTGGTCTGGCTACGATTATTTTTCGGCTCCTAACCATCCGTACCGTGATTTTATAATACGCTTTGGTTTGGTTTGGGATTTCTTCCTATAATATAAGTTGTAAAAACTGCTAGATTTTGAGGTTCCTTTATATGGTAAACTGCAAGCCAATCAATTTTCTTAATTAATTTTCACTGCTAAGTATTCGTTAATAGGAGTTTAAGTCTTACTTCAAAAAAAACTTATTTTTTTTATAAGAATTGTTTGTTTGTAAAAGAAAAAGGGTTGTATATTTGCACTCGCTAAAAACAACATCTGTTATAGTGAAGTTCTTAAAAAGTAGTGTTAATTGAAGATTAGGAAAAGGTTAAAAAAACTTTTTCAAATTTTTTTTCAAAAAACATTGTGTAAGAATAAAAAGGGTTTTATATTTGCACCCGCTTAGGAGATTAACGCCCTAGGGAAGTAAGAAAAAGTTCATAGACATATTGAATTGACAGCGTAAGATTTAGCTGGAAACGGTTAAATCAAACAAAGAGAATAAATTATTTTGAGTACCTAATTAAAACTATTTCGATTGGTT